>CAVWKS010000026.1:0-120500 GCA_963755635.1 uncultured Actinomycetes bacterium
TCCGGCGCAAGAGCTCGCGGACGACCTTGACGCCGAGATCGTCGGCTCGCGTCCGCCAGAAGACGCCCTTGGGCCCCGCGCGCCCGAACGCGGTCCGCACGCCGTCCACGTAAACGACCTCGCGCAACTCCCGGCCCACGCGTGGAGCCTAGTCATAGACTCGCCGCCGATGCCCGCAGAGGACTGGAACGAGCACCTCGCGCGAGAGGAGTCGCGCTACCGGGACGGCGAGGCTCGGCTGCCCAACGCGGAGGACGCGGACGCACGGCAACGGCAGCTCACCCGGCTCGGGAACGCGGCCGGCGGGGCAGGGCTCGCGCTCCTGATGCAGGGCCGCAGGGATGAAGCCGCCGAGTGGTTCCACCGTGCCGCGGGGCGCTACCGTGAGAGCTTCGACCACGCGCCGCCCGGCAGCTGGGGCCGCCCGATCGGCGCAATCAAGGCGCTCGTCCTCGCCGGCGACTGGCCCGCAGCCGAGGACGCCGCGCGCTGGGCGCTCGAAGCGGGAGCGGCACGAGCCGACTCCCCGATCGGCCTCTACGCAGCCGCGCTCGCCGACCTCGTCCTGGGGGACCGAGTGCACGCGCGCGAGCACGCCGACGCGGTTCGCACGCACGACGGCTTCCCCCACGACGTCGGCGATGCGCTTGCCTTCATCGCCGCACAGGACGTGATCGGCTACCAGGTGGCGGTCGAGTCGGTGCTCGAGTCGTTCGAGACGCGCGACGAGTACCTCGAGGAGATCCCGGTCGCCGACACCGTCCTCGTGCTTCAGGCGCTCGCGGCCCGCGACGACCTGGCTGCCGAGCTCAGCTCTCCGCTTCTTCCGGAGCTTCCGCGCTCGGAGGCGGATGGAGCAGCGCGGTGATCACCAGCGGCTCGGCCTCGTCCTCCTCCTCTTCCCGCAGGCGCTCGATGAGCTCTGTGACGAGCTCGAGTGCGCGCTCCGGCCGGATTCGCGCGGTCACCTGCGCCGAGCGGAAGGTGCCCGCGGCTCCGTGCTCGTCCCAGCCGCGCTGGACCTCGCCGAGCATCGCCTCGCGCAGGTCGCTCGTCAGCCCGGAAGCGAGCAGCTCGGGGGCGACGCGCAGCGTGCGCGCGACCGGCCGGTAGGGCTTTTCGCGTCCGCGCGCGCCGCCGTCATCGCCGGCGAGTGTGATCAGGCCGGCTCGCAGGAGCATGCGCACGTGGAAGTGCAGGTGTCCGGGGTCCACGCCGAGGCGGCCGGCGAGCTCGCGATTCGTGAGCGAATCGTCGCGTTCGTCCCGAGGGTCTCGAGGATTCGCAGGCGGAGGGGATGGCCGAGCGCCTTCAGTTGCTCGGGGCGGTCGAGCATGAGGACGTCAAGCATCCCGGGCGGCTCGGGAGGCGTCATAGGGGTCCTATATATACGCCTGCGGGGAGCGTCAGTGCAACGTGGCAGCCGCGGCCTGGTCGGCGACGACCCGGGTCCGGCCGCCGGCCGAGCGGACCAGGCTCGCGGGTGTGGCCGGGCTCGGCGGGCTGCCGAACGCACGCCCGACGGCGTCGGCCTTCGCGTCGCCGGTGACGAGGAAGAGCACTTCCGGCGCGGAGCAGAGCACCGGCAGCGACATCGTCACGCGCTCGACGAAGGGCTCGAGCCTCGCCTCGGCCGGGAGCGCCCGGCGCTCGCGCTCGTCGAGGGTCGGCTGCCCCGGGAAGAGCGAGGCGACGTGGCCGTCAGGCCCGATCCCGAGCAGGACGAGATCGAGGGTCGCCTCTGCGAGTGCCTCGTCGTACTCCGCCGCCGCGGCCTCCGCGCCGAGCTCGCCGCGGATCCGGTGCGCCTCGCGCGGCTGCCCCGAGAGGTTGTCGAGCAGCTTCTCGCGGGCGAGGAGGTAGTTCGAGCGCTCGTCGTCCGGCGGGACGCAGCGCTCGTCGCCCCACCAGAGTGTGGCGCCGCTCCAGTCGGGCTCGCGCTCGGCGGCGAGCTCGTAGGCGCGGCCCGGCGACTCACCGCCGGTGAGCACGATCGCCTGCCCGGCGCGAGCCGCCGCGACGAGCTCGTCCGCGACGACCGAGGCGGCTTCCTCCTCATCCGCCACCCGCACGAGCTCGACGCCGTAGAGCGTCACGCGTCGCCCTGCGCCAGCTCCTGCGACCGCTCCATCGCGGCCTGGATCGCGTTCAGGAACGCGGCCCGCACGCCTGCCCGCTCGAGCTCGCGGATCGCCCGGATCGTCGTCCCGCCCGGCGAGGTCACCTGCTCGCGCAGCTCGACCGGGTGCACCTTCTCGTCGCGCAGCAGGTGCGCGGTGCCGAGCATCGTCTGGACGACGAGTTGCGTCGAGATCTCGCGC
Organism: uncultured Actinomycetes bacterium; assembly: GCA_963755635.1. Taxonomy (GTDB): domain Bacteria; phylum Actinomycetota; class Thermoleophilia; order Gaiellales; family Gaiellaceae; genus AC-32. The sequence goes on from CAVWKS010000026.1 coordinate 2,322, forward strand.
GAGAGCCCGAGCAGGATGCCGGCCTCGATCATCGCCTCCGCGAGCAGGGCGAAGTACGCCGGGCCGGAGCCGGAGACAGCCGTGACGGCGTCCATGTAGCGCTCGTTGACGCGCACGACGGCTCCGAGGTGGCTGAGCGCCTCCTCGGCGAGCGTCAGGTGCTCGTCGCCCGCGTGCGCGCCCGCGCACACGCCGGCGATCCCCTCGTGGACGGTCGCGGGCCGGTTCGGCATCGCGCGGACGACCGGCACGCCCGCCCCGATCCGGCGTCTCGATCGCGGACGTCGGGATCGCCGCCGCCACCGAGAGCACCGTTTGCTCCGGAGTGAGCAGCCCGCCGATCTCGCCGAGCAGGACGTCGAAATCCTGCGGCTTGACCGCGATCACGACCAGCGACGCGCCCGCGATCGCCTCGGCGTTGGAGGTGCCCGCGTTCACGCCGTACTCCGAGCCGAGCTCGGCCGCGCGCGCCTCGTCGCGGACCGTGACCGAGACCTCAGAAGCCTCGCGCCAGCCGCCGCTCAGCAGGCCCTTGAGCAGCGATTCGCCGATCGTCCCCAGCCCGAGGATCGCGACCTTGCGCCCGTCGCCTGCCATGTTCCGGAGTTTAGGAGGGTTTGGCGGAACCTTGCTCGCGGCCCGGCGGCTCAGACCAGGTTTCGTCAAGCCCTCCTCAGGCGGCCTTCGGCTCTGGTACAGGCACGAGGCCGAGGCGGTACGCCTGCAGCAGGTAGACCCCGGCGAGGCCCGCCCACTCGCCGTAGGGCTCGAGCAGCTCGGCTGTCTCCCACGGCTCGACCCAGCGCCCGCGCAGCGCCGAGCAGAGCTTGACGAGGCCGAGGTCGCCGACGAGCCCGCGCTCGTAGCGGCCGAGCCCCTCGAGGCAGACGACGCCGACCGACCAGGGCCCGAGGCCGCGCTCGCGCTCGAGCCGGGCGGCCGCCGCGGCCGTCGGTTGCGACCGCAGGGCCTCGAGGTTCAGCGACCGGCAGAGGCGGATCAGCGTCGCGCCGCGCCGGGCGCCGAGGCCGAGACGGCGGAGCTGCGCGGGCGAGAACGACGCGAAGGACGCGGGGGTTGGCGGCGCATGCAAGCGGGTGTCAGTCAGCCTGGGCGTGGCCGCGCGGATCACGTTGCGCTCGATCTCGCGGGCGCGGCTCGCCTGGATCAGCTGTCCGCAGACAGCGCGGAGCAGCGCGTGCGTGACCGTCGGCAGCCGGAGCGGTCGGTAGCCGCGCAACCGCGGCAGCGCGCGGCGCAGGAGCGGGTCGTCGCGGAAGCGCTCGAGAAACTCGGAGTGGTCGTCGTCGAGCGAGAGCACGAAGCGGAGCTCGTCGATCCCGCGCTCGTCGGGAGCGCGCAGCTGGACGAGACCGTCGGGCTGCTGCCAGGCGCGCCCGGTGCCGCCCGCCGCAAGCGCCGCCAGGAGCGGCCCCGAGGAAAACGTGCGCGTCGCGTCGCCGGCGAGTCGGGAGGAGAGCCGGAGCGAGAAGGGGCCGCGCGGACGAACCGCGGCGGCGATCACCGCAGGCCGTGCGTCTCGATGACGGCCGGCTCGGCAGCCAGGTCGGTTGCCCGCTCGAGCACTTCGAGGGCTTCGTCTTCGCGCCCGGCCCGGCGGAGGAACTTGCCCCATGAGCGCTGCGCGTCGATCAGGTCGCGCCGGTGGCCGTGCTCCTCCAGCAGCGAGGTCGCGGCCCGAAACGCCTCGTTGGCGGCGTCCGCGTCGCCTGCGAGCGCGCGCGCCTCGGCGAGTGCCCACAGCGCGGTGCCCTTCTCCCGGGAGAACTCATCGCCCGCGATCTCGACGCCGGCCTGGGCCTTCTGCACGGCCTCCTCGGCGTTGCCCTCGTGGATCGCGATCTTGGCCTGCTCGGTGTAGAGCTCGGACAGGTCCTGGGGCTCGGCATTGCGTCCGTAGATCTGCTCGGCGAGGTCGTAGTGGCGCCGGGCGTCGCCCGCACGCCCCTGCTTGAACATGATCGACCCGGCGAGCAGGTGGGCTCGGGCGAGGTGGAGGGTGTCCTCGGTCGCGTCGAGCAGCGCGATCGCGCGGCGGATGTAGTCGAGCGCGACCGCCTCTCGCCCCTGAACGTGGTTCAGGCGCGCCGCCGACCAGTAGAGGCGGACTCGTGAGTACGCGTCAACGAGCTCGTCGGCGTCGGCGACCGCCTCGCTGACCACGGTGTGGGCGCGCTCGAGGTCGCCCATGTCGGTCAGCGAGTAGCTGAGGTACGTCGTGAAGCGGATTCGCGCCGCAACATCGTCCGGAGCTTCCTCCGCGAGCTGTTCCAGACATCTCTCGAAGAGCTCGACCGCGCGGCCCGGCCGGCCGGCCGCGTCGTACGCGCGGCCCAGCGTTGCGTACACGTCCGGGCGCGCGCTAGGCGAGAGCGGCGAGAGGTCGAGGCCGGCCTCGAGGCGCTGGATCGCCTCGTGCGACTTGCCGGCGTGTGCCGCCGCCAGGCCCAGCGCGACGTTCGCGCGGGCGGCCGCCACCGAGTCGCCGGCAGTAAGGGATTCCTGGAGAAGCTGCTCTAGCTTCTGCTCGGCCCCGCCCGTGTCGGGCGCAAGCCGGAGCTCGAGCTCGGCGTCGGCGATCTGCAGCTCGCGTCCTTCGGTGTCGCGGATCTCGGAGCCCGTTTCGAGATAATCGGCCGACACGCTGAGCTTGCGCGCCAGCATCCGCAGCGCCTTGACGGAGGGCCGGCGAGCGCCGCCCTCGATCCGCGAGATGTACGCGTACGAGACACCGGGCTCGGACAGCTCCCGCTGCGAAAGGCCGCGCTCGAGCCGCAGGCGACGGAGTCGCTCGCCGATCGTTTCCTGCGTGCTCTGGCCCTCTGCCTCGGTCACCGGCTCCATCTTGACGTTCCGTTCTGACATCGTCAATTGGCTACTTCAGCTTGACAACAAATGGCTACCCCGTTTGTGTATCGCGGTCAGTTCCGTCAGTTCCCCGTGAAGGGAGGTGTTTTCTGTGGCAGCCAAGATCCAGGCTCTCCTGATCGTGCTCGGCGCTCTCGTTGCGGCGGCGCTCAACGGCGCAACCCCCTGGGGCCCGTAGGCCTCCTGCGGTTGGCGGGGGACCTGCGGCCCCTCGCCTTCCCGCCGGAGGTATCGTCGGCGCGGTGAGCATCGACCCGCGTGTCGACATCGGCCACGTCCACCTCAAGGTCTCGGACATCGACCGGGCCCTCGCCTTCTACCGCGACATCCTCGGCTTCGACGTCACGCAGCGCATGGGCGATCAGGCGGCGTTCATCTCGGCCGGCGGCTACCACCATCATCTCGGCCTGAACACGTGGGAGTCGCGCGGCGGCTCAGCGCCTCCGCCCGGGACGACCGGCCTCTACCACGTCGCGATCCGCTACCCGGACCGGCGCGCGCTCGGCGACGCCCTGCGGCGGCTGGCCGATGCGCGCTGGCCGATCGAGGGCGCGACCGACCACGGGGTCTCGGAGGCGATCTACCTGCGCGACCCGGACGGCAACGGGATCGAGCTCTACCGCGACCGGCCGGAAGAGGAGTGGCCGCGGGCGGCGGACGGCAAGGGCGTCGCGATGCACAACGCGCCGCTCGACCTGGACGCGCTCCTGGCGGAGGCCGGTGCCTAAGGGATACGCCGAGGGCCCGGCGGCCGAGGAGGCCGAGCGCCGGCTGGAGGAGCTCGAGCGTGCCGGGGGCGAGCCCGAGCGGGCCGAGCGGCTGGCCGTCTGGGGCTCGACCGAAGCCGAGCCGGAGCGCCACTTCCTCGGCTGGCGCGACGAGGTCGATCCGGACGAGCTGTTCGCCTCGGGTAAGGCCTGGGGCATCACCGTGGTCCGCGCTACCGTGTAAGCCGGTGCCCAAGCAGGTCGAGCAGCTCGAGCAGGTGACGATCCGGTTCGCCGGCGACTCCGGCGACGGGATGCAGCTGACCGGCGGGCGCTTCACGAGCGAGACGGCGCTCGTCGGCAACGACCTTTCGACGCTGCCCGACTTCCCGGCCGAGATCCGCGCGCCGGCCGGGTCGCTTCCCGGCGTCTCGGGCTTCCAGCTCCATTTCGCCGACCACGACATCCTCACTCCGGGCGATGCGCCGGACGTGCTCGTCGCGATGAACCCGGCCGCGCTGAAGACGAACCTGCGCGACCTGCCCAAGGGCGGCACGCTGATCGTCAACCGCGACGCCTTCACAGAGCGCAACCTCGAGAAGGCCGGCTACGCCGAAAGCCCGCTCGAGGACGGCTCGCTCGACGAGTTTCATCTCCACGACGTCCCTCTGACGACGCTGACGCTCGAGGCGCTGAAGGACGTCGACGTGAGCAAGCGCGAGGCTGAGCGCTCGAAGAACATGTTCGCGCTCGGCCTGATGTCGTGGCTCTACCACCGCCCGACCGACGGGACGATCGCCTTCCTCGAGCGCAAGTTCAAGGCGAAGCCCGAGATCGCGGAGGCGAACGTGAAGGCGTTCAAGGCCGGCTGGGCCTACGGCGAGACCTCGGAGGACTTCGTCGTCTCCTACGAGGTCGCGCCCGCGCAGATGGTGCCCGGCACCTACCGGAACATCACCGGCAACCAGGCTCTTGGGCTTGGCCTGGTCGCGGCATCGGTGCAGAGCGGGCTGCCGCTCTTCCTCGGCGCGTACCCGATCACTCCGGCCTCCGAGATCCTGGAGAACCTCTCGCGGCACAAGCGGTTCGGCGTGCGCACGTTCCAGGCCGAGGACGAGATCGCGGCCGTGGGCGCGGCGCTGGGCGCGAGCTTCGGCGGGGCACTCGGGGTCTGCACCTCTTCGGGCCCGGGTGTCGTGCTGAAGGCCGAGACGGTCGGACTTGCGGTGACGCTGGAGCTGCCGCTGCTGATCCTCGACATTCAGCGCGCAGGCCCCGCGACCGGCATGCCGACGAAGCCCGAGCAGGCCGACCTGCTGATGGTCATGTTCGGCCGCAACGCCGAGTCGCCGGTGCCGGTGATCGCGGCGTCCACGCCCGGCGGCTGCTTCGAGCGCTGCGATCGAGGCGGCGCGGATCGCCTTGAAGTACCGCACGCCCGTCTACCTGCTTTCCGACGCCTACCTCGCGAACGGCTCCGAGCCGTGGCTCCTGCCCGACGTCGAGTCGCTGCCGGACATCGGGATCGAGTTCGCGACGCAGCCGAACCGCGACGGCGAGTTCCTGCCCTACGTCCGCGACCCGGAGACGCTGGCGCGCGACTGGGCGATCCCGGGGACGCCCGGGCTCGAGCACCGGATCGGCGGGCTCGAGAAGCAGGACGAGACCGGGAACGTCTCCTACGACCCGGACAACCACGACGCGATGGTCCGCCTGCGCGCGCAGAAGGTGGCCGGGATCGCTGCGGACATCCCGGAGCTCGAGGTCGACGACCCCGAGGGAGCGTCGCTGCTCGTGCTCGGCTGGGGCGGCACGTACGGCCCGATCACCGCGGCGGTGCGCCGAGTGCGCAAGAACGGCGGGAAGGTCGCGCAGGCCCATCTGACGCACCTCAATCCGTTCCCGCGCAACACCGGAGACGTGCTGCGCTCCTACGACCGCGTGCTCGTGCCCGAGATGAACCTCGGCCAGCTGCTCAAGCTCGTGCGCGCCGAGTTCCTGATCGACGCGGTCGGCTTCAACCAGGTCCGCGGGATGCCCCTCCGCCAGGCGGAGCTCGCCGACGCGATGGAGGCGCTGCTGTGAAGCTCGGCCAGCTGCTGAAGAAGCTGCGGCCGAAGTCGCTGCAGGGAGACGACAAACGGTCGGTCGACAACGTCGATGCGGTGGCGGCGGGCCCGGGAACGCAGAAGGACCCGATGGGCGTCTCCCACGGAACGGCGCCTCCCGGGTACGTGCCTGGAACGGACGAGGGGAGGCCGAGGCATTGAGCGAGAACGGCGGCAACGGAAAGGGCCTGCCGGTCCTCACGGCGAAGGACTTCACCTCCGACCAGGAAGTGCGCTGGTGCCCGGGTTGCGGGGACTACGCGATCCTCTCGGCCGTCCAGAAGTTCATGCCCGAGCTCGGGCTCGAGCGTGAGCGGATCGTCTTCATCTCCGGGATCGGCTGCGCGGCGCGCTTCCCGTACTACATGCAGACGTACGGGATGCACTCGATCCACGGGCGCGCGCCGGCGATCGCGACCGGGCTTTCCCTCTCGCGGCCGGATCTCTCCGTCTGGGTCGTGACCGGAGATGGCGACGCGCTCTCGATCGGCGGCAACCACCTGATCCACGCGCTCCGCCGCAACGTGAACATCAAGATCCTGCTCTTCAACAACCAGATCTACGGCCTGACGAAGGGCCAGTACTCGCCGACCTCGCCGCTCGGCACGGTGAACAAAACCACGCCGATGGGCTCGCTCGACTGGCCGTTCAATCCCGTTGCACTCGCTCTCGGTGCGGAGGCGACCTTCGTCGGCCGCTCGATCGACACAGACCGCGGGCACCTGACCGAGGTGCTCCGCCGCGCGGCCGCGCACCCGGGCACGGCCTTCGTCGAGATCTACCAGAACTGCAACGTCTACAACGACGGCGCCTTCGACACGGTCCGCGACCAGAAGGAGAACCGGATCATCCTCGAGCACGGCAAGCCGATCCGCTTCGGCGCGGAAGGTGAGCGCGGCGTGCGGCTGCGGGCAGACGCGTCGGCGGAGATCGTCGACGTCGCCGACGTGGGCGAGGACGCGCTGCTCGTGCACGACGAGCGGGCGCCGACGCCGTCGCTGGCCGCGGCGATCGCAAGGCTCTCGCACACGCCGCATGGCCCGACCCCGATCGGCGTCTTCCGCGACATCGAGCGGCCGGTCTACGATCGCCAGATGGAGGAGCAGCTCGAGCGCGCCATCGCCGACCAGGGCGAAGGCGACCTCGCCGGCCTCCTCCACGCGGGCGACACCTGGACGATCTCTTAGCGTCAAGCCCTCGCGTCTGCCTGCCGACAACTTCGGCATGGGGTCACGCCGCAAGGCTCCGCTGCTCGTTCTCGTGCTGATCGCGCTCGCCGCGTTCGTCGCCGGCTGCGGCGGTGGAAAGGTCACCGGCACGGAGATCGCGAGCTTCATGCGCAAGAGCCAGCCGTCCGCCTTCGCCGACATCAGTTGCGTCCCCGATCGCGCCTCGGGCTGGGACTTCGTCTGCACGTACACCGACCCTGAGCTCGGCCGGGAGCAGATGGGCGTCGTCGTCCGCGGCAAGAGGTTCATGGGCAGCGGGAGCGCGCCGCAGGGCGAGCTTGCCGACGGCCCGAACCGGAAGAACACCGATGTTGAGTACGCCCGGCGGGTGGGGGCGATCTGCGCAAAGCGCACGGCCGCCGTCAGCGCGCTGCCGCGGGTGAGGAACCAGTACGACGTTCTCGATCGCGGCGAGCGCGTGAAGCAGCTCGAGGCGCAAGAGGCGTCGCGGCTCGTCGGGGTCAATCCGCCGGACGACGAGCGGGGCGGCGTCAACGCATTCATCAAGTCGCTCGATCGCCTGCAGCGGAGCATCGAAACGTTCCGCGACGCCCTCATGCGCCGCGACGCGGCCGACGTGGTACGCGGAGAGACAGAGCTGCGGACCGCACGCCGGCGGTCGACAGGTTTGGCGCAGCGCCTCGGTCTTTCCTGCCGCTACTAGACTGGCCAAGTGGAGAGGCGGCTGCCGTTCCGGGATTGGCAGACGGCGGTGCACGTCCACGGCAATCTTGAAAGGGCCGGCCGACTGCCACTGCTCTGCCTGCACGGCGGGCCGGGTGGAACGCATCTGCCGCTCGCGGAGCGGCTCGCCGCACTGGCGGACCGGGGCCGGCGCGTCGTCTTCTACGACCAGCTCGGGAGCGGGGACTCCGACCGGCCCGACGATCCTTCGCTCTGGACCGTCGAGACGTTCGTCGAGCAGGTGGACGCGGTGCGCGACGGGCCTCGGGCTCGACGAGATCCATCTGTTCGGCTCGTCGTGGGGCGGGATGCTGGCGCTCGAGTACGCATTCACGAAGCCGCCTGGTCTCACGAGCCTGATCCTCAACTCGACGCCGACCAGCGCGCCGCGCTGGGCCGAGGAAGCGCGCCGCCTGTTCGCAGACCTGCCCGCCGGGCTCGGCGAGAAGGAGGCCGAGGAGGAGTTCAAGCGGCGGCACATCATCCGGCTCGATCCCGAGCCCAAGGTGCTCGCGCGGGCGCGCGCGAAGTTCGGGACGCCGGTCTACGAGACGATGTGGGGGCCGAACGAGTTCACGGTCACCGGGACGCTCAGGGACTGGGATGTGATCGACCGCCTCGGCGAGATCGGCGTGCCGACGCTGATCACCTCGGGCCGTCACGACGAGTGCACGCCGAAGCTTGTCGGGCCGCTCCACGACGGCATCGCCGGCTCCGAGTGGGTGCTGTTCGAGGAGAGCGCCCACATGCCGTACCTGGAGGAGCCGGAGCGCTACCTCGAGGTCGTCGGTGCCTTCCTCGAACAGGTCGAAGGTGAGATTGGAGGCGTTCAGACGAGCGCTTGAATCGCCGCGGCGGTCCCCGCGACGAGCAGGACAGCGCCGATCGCCTGGACGAGAGCGCGCTCGGAGAGCCTTCCCGTGAGGCGTGCTCCGATCAGGGCGCCCGGGACCGATGCGGCTCCGCCGACTGCGATCAGCTTCCAGTCCGGCGTGGCCGACGGCAGGTGGCCGAGCAGGCCGGCGACCCCGACGCAGACGCCGACGGCGAGGTTTGTCCCGATCGCGCGCGCGGGCGTCTCGCCGACGATTCGGAGCAGCGCGGGCATCCGCAGCGAGCCGAGGATCAGGCCGACGAAGCCGCCGAGCAGGCCGATCACGAGGCCGGACAGGACCGCCGAGAGTACGTGCGGCCCCGGCCGGCGCGGATGTGCGAGGTCGACGCCGTCGCCGCGGCGATCCCGGAGACGGCGATGTTCGCGCCGCCGGCCGCCGCCGGGCTCGAGGCCGCGAGCACGAACAGCGGCAGCCGCAGGTTGCCGAGCACCAGGCCGACCGCGCCCCCCGCGACCGCGACGACGAACGACCACGCCGCGAGCCCGATCAGCTCGAGCGCATCCACGCGCGGCGAGCCTAACCGAGGCCCGGGTTTGTTTCTTCCGGCGCGCGGCTAGGTTGCGTTCGATGAGGATGCCCCGTTTCCGGCGGGGCGCGGCGCCTCGCAGGCGGGCCGCCGCCGATGCCGAGACAGTTGTCCAAGGCGGGCCGCCCATCGTCGAGGAAGAAGAGCTCGCGCCGCCACCGCCACCGCCCCCGCGGCCGCTGATCTGGCCGTGGCTGCTCGTGCTGCTCATCCTCGTCGCTGCGGGGCTGATCGCGCTCTGGCTCGTCAACCGCGACGACAACCACGGGGGCGCCAAAGTACGGGTGCCTGACGTCGTGCACGACACGCAGAGCGAAGCTGCTGGCCGGCTGAGCCAACGCGGCCTCGTCTCGCGGATCGTGACCAGGCCGAGCGTCTCCCCGGTCGGGATCGTCTTCGCCGAGAAGCCCTCCGCGGGCACGCGCGTGACGAAAGGCTCGGTGGTCACGCTCCTGGTCTCCTCGACGGCGGAGGTGAACGTGCCCGACGTCACCGGCATGCAGGCGTCGGAGGCAGTCGCGACCCTCCATCGGAAGGGTCTCTCCACCCAGACCGCCACGCAGGTCTCGCCCAAGCCTCCCGGGACGGTGCTCTCCGAGAGCCCGGCGGCGGGCAACCGCGTGGCGAAGGGCTCGGTCGTCACTCTGCGCATCTCCCGCGGGAAGGTGCGGGTGCCGAATGTCGTGGGCCAGAAGAGCGGCAGCGCGACCGCCACGATTCGCGGGGCGGGTCTCGTCCCGAAGACGGTCAAGGTCCCGTCGCCGCAGGCGAAGGGCACGGTCGTCGCCCAGGCTCCGCGTGGTGGCTCGCGCGTGGCGCCTGGCTCCGCTGTGCGGCTGAACGTCTCCCGCGGGGCCGGTGGGCCGCCACCGCCACCGCCCCCGCCTCCGCCTCCGCCACAACCACCACCGCCGCCGGCGAACGCCACGATCCCGGACGTGACCGGCATGAGCCAGACCGCTGCCCAGGAGAGGCTGAATGTCGCCGGGTTCAAGGCGGGCGTCGTCTACGTCTCGTCGGACCAGCCGCCGCAGATGGTCGTTTCCCAGTCGCCGCAAGGTGGCACGACCGCCAAGCGCGGCACCCGCGTGCAGCTCAACGCGTCGCTCGGGCCGAACCCGGGCGCGCTCGAGACGATTCCGAACGTCGTCGGCCTCACGGCGAGCCAGGCGACCGCTCGCCTGCAAGACGCAGGCTTCAAGGTGAAGCAGCTGACGCGGAAGGTGACGAGTCGCAGTCAGAGCGGCAAGGTCGTCGACGAGCAGCCGAGCGGCGGGCGAAAGGCACCCTCGGGCTCGGACGTGACGATCTACGTGGGCCGGCTGACGGCGCCGTAGCTGGGCAAGCTAGGCGTCGAGAACGTCGACCGAGACGATCAGGTCGGGCCGGATGAACCGGCCGGCGTAGAAGGGCCACGAGCCGTCCGCCTCCGAGAACTGCTCGATCACTTCCTGTGCGCCTGCCATCGCGGTGCCGAAGTCCTCGAACACGCCGACATCGACCCCGTCGCCGTCATTCAGCCGGACGACGACCCGGTACGCACCGCGCGAGTGGCCGATCGACTCGATCAGGGGCTGCTCGAGGGGGGCCGGAGAGCTGGGATCGGCGAGAGGCGCCGGTGGGAACGGGTCGATCGGCGGCAGCTCGGCCGGAGTCTCGGCCGGCGTCTGGGCCGCGGGGGGCTCGACCGGAGCGGGCGCCGGAGGCGTCAGCCTGATCGGCTCGAGCTCTGGCAGCTCCATGGGCTCGACGGGCTCCGGCTCGGGCTCGGGAGCCGGAGGCGGAGGAAAGTTGAGCGGGATCAGAGGAGTCGGATCCGGAGCGAGCTCGGGTGCCGCGTCCGGGGTCTCGGGCTGGGGCTCGAGCGGCGCCATCGCCGGCAGGAGATCCAGCTCGGGTGCGGGCGCTTCGGGGGTAGGCGCCTCGAGCACGACCGGCGCGGGCTCGAGCTCGGGCTCGGGCTGAGGAGCTGCCGGAGCCGGCTCGGCCGGAGGGGGCGCCATCAGCGGCTCGAAGGCCGGCGCGGGGGAAACCAGCTCGACGGCCGGGGCGGGAGCAACCGGCTCAGGGGCCGGCGCCTCGGGCGGCCGGAGGGCCGGAGGGAAGTTCGGAATGTCAGGCTGTGGGTCCGGTTCCGGTGCGAGCGACCCCGAGCCACGCACGACCGGCGGGCTCAACGGAGGCTCGTGCGAAAGTCCGATCCCGGAATTCATCTCGTGCGTCCCTAGTGCTGACATGTGCCCCTTTCCGCTGGTCTCCCGAAGGTCGCACAGGAGCTCGGCCGCGAGCGTGGGCTCGGGCGACAGGCGCCGTACGAGGGATGTTCGATCGAGAAGACCAATTCGCCGCAGTTTTGTTTAGCCGCGCGGGAGTTACCCGCAGACCCAGTATCGGTGGGCCCCCGAAGACCGGCATGCCGCATATGGGGGATTGGCGGGCGGCCCCGGTGAGCCGCCCGCCTGTCCAGGGCCTCAGTTGTTCGCGGCCCTCGGCGAGGGGGTCGCCGAGACGGTGAAATCCACCGAGTTGTCGTCCGTGTTGTGCCCGTCCGGGAGCCGGACGTCGCTGTTGCCGGGGCTTGGGGCCGCCGGCGGAGCGGGCGCCGGAGCGCCGCGAACGAAGGCGTTCGTGGCGTCCCCGTAGCCGACCGAGTCGACGATCGTGCCGCTCGAGTCGCGCAGGGCGAGCCCGCCGCCGGTCGCGGCGAGGGAGGCCGTGAAGCTCTGATCCGGCGCCGGAGAGCCCGCATAGTCGCGGCCGCCGAACAGGTAGTAGCCGCCGGGCGCGAGCGTCGTGCCGGACGGGACCGTCGCCAGCCCGACGTCGCTCGTGCCCGCGGACGAGCGGTAGACGAGCCGGTAGCCGCCGAGGTCGGCCGGGACAGTGCCGCCGTTGTAGAGCTCGACGAACTCGTTCTGCGCCGAGCCGGTCACGCCGGTCATGAACTCGTTCAGGCGCAGGTCGGCCGAGCCGCCGTTGCCGGCGGCGCAGGTGATCGTCGCCACGCCGTCGGCTGCGCCGTACGAGATCGAGAGCGTGCCCGCGCCGGCGGGCGCCTGGCAGGCCGAGCCGTTCAGCTCGTCGAGGGTCGTGAGCTGCGGCCCCGGGGGACCGGTCGGGCCGCGGTCGCCGGCCGGGCCCTGCAGGCCGGTCGGGCCGGGCGGTCCGTCAGAGCCGGCCGGGCCGGGTGGGCCGTCTGCGCCCGCCGCTCCGGCAGGCCCGGGCGGGCCGGCAGGCCCCTGGACGTTCCAGGCGAGCGCTTGCTCGTCGCGGTGGCACGCGTTCGGCCCCGCGACGACGCGCACGTGCCCCGACTTCCGTTTGACACAGGCGTTGATCACTCCGCCGTGGCGCCGGTGCCCGGTCGCGTTGGCGGCAAAGGCGGCGCCCCCGGCAAGTGCCAGGGCGAGCGCGCCGAACAGCACGATTCGCATCGCAAAGCTCCTCTCGTCGATTGCAACCAGTGGTAGCCGCCACCGGAAGAGGAAGCCAGGGCCCGCGCGCCTTCCGGCGCACAGTCGTCACACAGTCGTTACGTGACCCAGAAGTAGATCGACGCGCCGAGCCCGGCGAGCACGCAGTAAACCGCGAACGGGATGAGCGTCTTCGTCTCGAAGTACCGCATCAGGAAGCGCACCGCGAGGTACGCCGTCACCGCCGAGCACATGGCGCCGACGAGCGCCTGGCCGCGCACGCCGTTCCCTTGAGAGCCCGCGAGCTCGGGCAGCTTGAGGATCGCCGCGGCACCGATGATCGGCGTCGCAAGCAGGAACGCGAACCGTGCCGCGTCCTTGTTCGAAAGCCCCATCAAGAGGCCACCGCCCATCGTCGCGCCAGAGCGCGAGAAGCCCGGGATCAACGCGAGCGCCTGCGCCGCCCCGATACCGAAGGCCCCGCCGAAGGTCGTCTGCCGGGCGATCCGTGCATCGTCGTCCTCCTCCACCTGCGGCGCTCGCCGCCGCAGGAGCTCGGCGCCGAAGAGCATGAAGCCGTTCAGGATCAGAAAGAACGCCGCCGACTGGGGCGACGCGAACACGCTCCGAAGCTTGTTCTCGAGCAGGAGCCCGAGGATTCCCGCCGGGATCGTCCCGACCACGAGCAGCCAGGCGAGCTTCGCGTCGGTGTCCGCGGGGTCGATCCCGCGGTCGCGCAGGCTCCGGCCGAGCCCCTTCACGATCCGCACCCAGTCGGCCCAGAAGAAGCCGAGCAGGACGAGCGCCGTCGCGAGATGGGTCGCGACGAGGAAGGTGATGAAGTACTTGTCGTTCTGGTGGATGTCCCAGCCGAGCAGGCTCGGGAGGATCACGCTGTGGCCGAGGCTCGAGATCGGAAAGAGCTCGGACACGCCCTGCAGCAGCCCGAGGACGATCGCCTGCCAGTAGGAGATCAGCGACGCGACGAGCACTCAGTCAGCGGGTTGCGCGCGTTTCGGCCCGCTCTGGAACCAGGCGAAGACGAGCAGCGCGAGCCCGACGAGCAACGAGGCGATCCCGTGCTTCACGTGGTGGTGCCCCGAGCCGGACTCGTGCCCTGGAAGGAAGGACGGCAGCGACTTCGCGGGCTCGATCCAGTAGACGAACGCCAGCACGATCAGAGCGATTCCGAGGATCGTGGCGATGATGATGATCGGCCGGCTGTTCAGGCGCACGCCGCGGGACGATACCGCTACCCGCGGCCGGACCTAGCCGTTGAGGTGCTCGACCGCCCGCTTGAGCACGTCGCGCAGCGTCCGCTGGTCGGCCGCGGAGAGCGCGGCGATCGCGGCGGGCGGTTCGCTCATGATCGCGAGAACCCGGCCGCGGAGCTCGACACCGTCCTCCGTGAGCGTCAGGGCCTTCACCCGCCGGTCGCCCTCGGCGCTTCGCCGCTCCACGAGGCCGCGCGCCTCGAGGCGGTCGGCGATGCCGGTCACGTTCGAGGCGTCGCAGAACAACCGCTCGGCGAGCGAGCTCATCGGCAGCGGCAGCTCGGGATCGAGCAGGCGCAGGGCGTGGGCCTGCGAGAACGTCAGGCCGAGCTCGCCGAGGCTCGCTCCGACGCGGCTGCGCTGGTCCATGCCGATCTCGAAGAAGAGCTTCTGCGCCTCGTGGGCGGGGCTGAGCCGCTGCGTCGTCGTCGCCACCCTTTCATGATACTTGAATACGCAGATACTTGATCAACTCAAGTATCTGCTGCTAACGTTCGCGCATGGCCGAGTATGCAATCGAGGCTGAGGATCTCGTGCGGCTCTTCAAGAAAGGCCCGCGCGCGGTCGACGGAATCGACCTCGCCGTCGCGCCCGGCGAGATCTACGGCTTCCTCGGCCCGAACGGCGCCGGCAAGTCGACGACGGTGCTGATGCTGACGACGCTGCTCCCGCCGACCGCCGGGACGGCGCGGGTCGGCGGCTTTGACGTGGTGCACGAGGGGCCGCGGATCCGGTCGATCATCGGCGCGGCGCTGCAGGAGGCGGCGCTCGACCCGCTGCTGACCGGTCGTGAGCACCTGCGGCTGCAGGCCTCGCTCCAGGCGCTGCCGCGCGACATCCGCAGCAAGCGCACCGACGAGCTGCTCAGGCGCGTGGGCCTCACGGAAGCCGCCGACCGCAAGGTGAAGGGCTACTCCGGCGGGATGAAGCGCCGGCTCGACCTGGCGATGGCGCTCGTCCACTCCCCGCGGATCCTCTTCCTCGACGAGCCGACGACCGGCCTGGACATCCAGAGCCGGACTGCGCTCTGGGAAGAAGTCGAGCGACTGGCCCGCGACGACGGCGTCACCGTCTTCCTGACGACCCAGTACCTCGAGGAGGCGGACGTCCTCGCCGACCGCGTCGGGATCATCGACCACGGCAAGATCGTGGCGGAGGGAACGACCCAGGAGCTGAAGGCGAGCGTCGGCCGCCCGACCGTCGAGGCGGTTCCCGCCGACCCGGCCGACCGCGAGCGGTTCGCCGCGATCCTCGCGCGCTTCGGCGAGCCGTGCGGCTCGGAGCACGGCGTTGCCGTCCGGCTGCGCTCCGGCGAGGCCGATCTGGCCGGGATCGTGCGCGCGCTCGACTCCGAGCACCTCAAGGTCGAGCAGCTGCAGCTGCACCAGCCGTCGCTCGACGACGTCTTCCTTGCCAAGACCGGCCGCACGCTCGAGGGCGCCGCCGAGGAGGAGGAAGAAGGGCGTCCGAGCGGCGGGCTGGCCATGGAACCCGCATGAGCGTAGGCTCGACGGAGCTCAAGAAAGAGCGGAGGCGGCGGCTTTGCCGCCGCCGGGAGCGGAAATAGGCCAGTTTGCTGACCAGGTCGTCGTGCTCGCGCGCCGCTCGGTCGTGCGCACGCTCCGGCAGCCGGCGTCGGTGATCTCGCCGCTCGTCTTCCCGTTGCTGCTGCTCGCCGTCAACTCCGGCGGCCTGAAGGCGGAGACCAGGCTGCCCGGCTTCCCGACGACCTCGTTCGTCGCCTTCGCGCTCGCGGTGCCGTTCATCCAGGGCGCGCTCTTCGCGACGATGAACGCGGGCACCGACCTCGCGCGCGACATCCAGACGGGCTTTCTGAATCGCCTCTCGCTGACCCCGATGCGGCGCCTGGCCGTGCTCGGCGGGCAGCTCGGCGGCGTCATCACGCTCGGCCTGCTGCAGGCGCTCGTCTACGTGGCCGTCGGGCTGATCGTCGGCGTGCGGCTCGCCTCGGGCGCGGCGGGAGTCGTCGTCCTGCTCCTGTTCGCGGTCTGCGTCTCCTTCGCGTTCGGCGCGATCGGCACGTTCGCGGCGCTCCGGACCGGCTCGGGCGAGGCCGTGCAGGGCATCTTCCCGGCGTTCTTCGTGTTCCTCTTCATCTCGTCGATGAACATCCCGCGGAACCTGATGGAGATCACGTGGTTCCGGGACGCCGCCACCGCGAACCCCGTCTCGTACCTGCTCGAGTGCGTGCGCAGCCTGATCATCACGGGCTGGGACACCCAGGCTCTGGCGCTCGGCTTCGGGATCACGTTCGCGCTCGGAGTCGTCGCGCTCGCGGCCTCCGCGTGGGCGCTGAAGGTGAGGATGGCCCAATGAAGACGCTTGGCTGTCGCGCGTGCGGTCTCGTGGCGGACGCTGCACAACGTCTTCACGAACCCGTCGCTCTTGATCCCTTCGCTGGTCTTCCCGCTTTTCTTCTTCACGGCGTTCGCGGGCGGGCTCTCCCGGGTGCGCGACGTGCCCGGGTTCCACTACACGCAGGGCTACACCGCGTTCCAGTTCGTCTTCGTGGTGCTGCAGTCCGCGGCGTTCGGCGGTGTCTTCACCGGCTTCGGGATCGCGCGCGACTTCGAGAGCGGCTTCGCGCGGCGGTTGCTGCTGGCGGCGCCGCATCGCTTCGGAATCGTGCTCGGGTACGGCTTCGCCGCGCTGGTTCGCTGGCTGACGACGGTCTCGGTTCTGACAATCGTGGCGTTCGCGGTCGGGATGCACGTCGGTGGCAGCGGGATCGACCTGTTCGGGCTCTACACCCTCGGGCTGCTCCTGAACGTGGCGGCGCTCCTCTGGGCGTGCGGCGTGGCGATGCGCTTCCGGACGATGCAGGCCGGCCCGGTGATGCAGTTCCCGGTCTTCGTCGTCCTGTTCTTCGCGCCGGTGTACGTGCCGCTTGCCCTCTTGCGAGGCTGGGTCCACGACGTCGCCGTCGTGAACCCCGTCACGCGGGTGGTCGAGGCGGGCAGAGGCTTCCTGGCGGCGCAGCCGACCGAGGTGGCCGCGGCCTTCGGCGCCGCGATCGGCCTCGGAGTGCTCTTCCTCTGGTGGGCCGTGCGCGGCCTGCGCTCGGCCGAGGCCGCGGGCTAGGCGGCTTCGGCTTCCGCGACGGGCGCCGACTCCCGGTCCCGGGCGCGGTAGAGCGCCAGCCCCACGAGGGCGGCGACGAGCGGGATCGCGCCGGCCAGCGCGAGCGTGGTCCTCGCGCCGATCGTCGTGACGAGGACACCCCCGGTGACGAGGGCGATCAGCTCGGCGCCGTTGCGCAAGCCGTTGTAGGCGGCGAACGCGCGGCCGTGGAGCCGCGCGGGAACGCGCTCCTGGATCAGCGTCCGGGCGAGCACGTTCTTCGTCCCGTGCCCGAGGCCGCCGAAGAACCACGAGACGGCGCCGAAGGGGATCGAGAGCACCGCGGTCGGGAGCGCGAGGCCGCCGGCCTGCACCGCGATCGCGGTGAGCGTCCCGCGCGCGCGATCGCGCACCCGCCGCGCGATCGCCACGGCGCCGACGACCATGCCGGTCGTCCAGCACGCGAAGACGAGCCCGAAGGCGAGATCCGAGGCGCCGAGGCCGTCCTTGACGAAGAAGACCTCGGCGGTGATCGACGCGCTCATGAAGAGCAGCGACACCACGGCGACGGACAGGACGAGCGCAAGTGTTCGGTCGCGGAAGAGGACGACGATCGGCGTCCAGAGCGCGAGAAAGAGCCCGGCGACCACGAGCCCCGAGCCGTGCATCGCGCGCAAGTGCAGCGTGAGCGGCACCCAGAGCAGGAAGTCGCCCGCCGAGGAGACGCCGACCGCGCTCACGATCAGCCGGACGTCGCGTCTACGCAGGAGGCTCCCTGCCATGCCGCCTAGTCTCGCGTGCGCCAGAGACGTTTCACTAGTCACAGCCGCGCGTGCTGCCTACGCTTGACGCGTGAACGAGCACGTGCTGGTCGTCGAGGACGACCCGTCCATTCGGGAAGTGACGACGCTCGGGCTCGAGCAGGCCGGCTTTCAGGTGACCTCGAGTGGCGACGGGCGCGAGGCGCTCGTGCAGTTCCGGCAGGGCGCGTTCGACCTCGTGCTGCTCGACGTGATGCTGCCCTCGCTCGACGGGTTCGAGGTGCTGCGGGAGATCCGGCACGACAACCGGACTCCGGTCGTGATGCTCACCGCGCGCTCCGACCTGCACGACGTCGTCGTGGGGCTCGAGCTCGGCGCCGACGACTACGTCACGAAGCCGTTCGAGCTGCCGGAGCTGGTCGCCCGGATCAAGGCCGTCCTGCGGCGCTCGGCCGGCGAGCCCGGCGACGCCGTCATCCACGCGGACGGGCTCGAGATCGACCCGGCCGGCTTCATGGTGCGGCGCGGGGACGAGGAGCTCGAGCTGACCGCGACGGAGTTCAGGCTCCTGCTCGAGCTCGCGAAGCGGCCGAATCAGGTGTTCACGCGCGAGCTCTTGCTCGAGCTCGTCTGGAACTACGACTACCTCGGCGACTCCCGGCTCGTCGATGCCGCGATCCAGCGGTTGCGCGCGAAGATCGAGGAAGACCCGAGCGAGCCGAAGCTGATCCGGACGGTGCGCGGGGTCGGCTACCGCTTCGGATGACGCTGCGGCGCCGGCTGACGATCGCGTTCGCGCTGGCCGTGGGCATAACCGCGGTCGCGCTTGCTACCGGGTCGTACTTCGTCGTCCGGCACAACCTGCTGCGGGACTCCGTCAAGTCGTCGGCGAAGCAGGCGCGGCAGAACCTGCGGCTCGCGCCGAGCTACCTGCCCGGGCGCCCCGAGAAGCTGCTGGGGGCTTACAAGACGTCGGGCGGCTTCGAGACCGTGCTCGTCTCCGGCGGGCGGACGTACTCGTCGTCCTTCCTCTCGCCGCGCCAGGTCCCGGCCGCGCTCCGGAGCATCGTTGCGCGCGGGCAGCTCGGCTACGAGCGCAAGACCGTCGCGGGGACGCACTACCTCGTCGTCGGCGGCCCGGCGAAGGGCGGCAGGCTCTACTTCTTCTTCTCCGAGCAGGGCCTCCGGCACGAGCTGGCGGTGCTGCGGAACATCCTGCTGATCGGCGGCGGCCTCCTCGTCGTGCTCGCGGCGCTGGCGGGCGCGCTGTTCGCGCGGGAGGCGCTGCGCCCGGTCGCGCGGGCGAGCGACGCGGCGCACTCGCTCGCGGAGGGCCTGCTCGAGACGCGCCTGCCGGTCGAGGGCCGGGACGAGTTCGGCGCCTGGGCGCAGGCGTTCAACGAGATGGCCGGGGCGCTCGAGACGAAGATCGAGGCGCTCTCGGCCGCGCAGGCGCGCGAGCGGCGGTTCACCGCGGACGTCGCGCACGAGCTGCGCACGCCGCTGACCGGGCTCGTCGGCGAGGCCTCGTTGCTCGAGGAGCACCTCGACCGGATGCCGCCCGAGTCGCGGCGGCCGGCGGAGCTGCTGATCTCGGACGTCGGCCGGCTGCGGGCGCTGGTCGAGGAGCTGATGGAGATCTCGCGGCTCGACTCGGGCGCCGAGAGCGTGCAGGCCGAGAGGGTCGATCTGGCCGCACTCACCCGCGCCGTCCTGCGGGCGCGCGGGTGGGACGAGCGCGTGAAGCTCAACGGGGACGAGGCCGTCGTGACGAGCGACCCGCGCCGCCTGGAACGGATCCTGGCGAACCTCGTCGGCAACGCGCTCGAGCACGGGGGCGACGGCGTGACCGTGCGCATCGGCGAGGATTTCGTCGAGGTGGCCGACCACGGCCCCGGGATCGCGCCGGAGCACCTGCCGCACCTGTTCGAGCGCTTCTACAAGGCCGATCCGTCGCGGAGCGGGCGAGGCTCCGGCCTCGGGCTCGCGATCGCGCAGGAGAACGCGCGCCTGCTCGGCGGCGAGATCGAGGTCGAGAGCGAGCCGGGCCGGGGGAGCCGCTTCACCCTTCGTTTGTAGCCGTTACACAGCTGTTACGCGGCCGTGACGCCGGCGTTGCGCGGCGGGCGGAAGATGGGCCTATGTCACACACAACGAAACTGATCCTGGGAAGCGCGCTCGTGTTCCTGCTCGCCGGCTGCGGCAGCACGACAGAGACCTCGCAGCCGCGCAAGGCGGCGGCATGGCAGCACGTGCCGGCGGCGCCGGTGCGGATCGACGCGGATCCGGCGGCCGCCTGGACGGGGAAGGAGCTGATCGTCACCGGCCTCGGCTTCGGGCCGACCGGGAACATGATCGGCGCGAAGGACGTCGCCGCCGCGTACAACCCCTCGACGCACACCTGGCGGCGGTTGACGCCCGCGCCGAAGATGGACACGTACTGCCGCCGCGACGCGACCTGGACCGGCAAGCAGGTGCTGCTCTGGGGCTGCGGCCAGGCCGCCTTCGACCCCGCGACGAGCTCCTGGCGGATGCTCCCCAAGGCGCCGACCGGCGAGGGCTTCACCGCGTGGACGGGCCACGAGCTGATCGGCTGGGGCGGAGGCTGCTGCGGCGACGCTTCGGGCGACGGCTCCGCCTACGACCCGGCAGCGAACACGTGGCGGACGCTGGCACCCTCGCCGCTCGCGCCGTCGCAGGGCCCGCTGGGCGCCTGGACGGGACATCGACTGATCCTCGTCACCAGCGGCTACAACCCGGCGGACGACAAGCCGTATCCCGCAAGCATGGCGCGCGCCGCTTCCTACGACCCGGCGACCGACACCTGGAGCCGCCTCACGGCTCCGCCGCCCGGCGCGCTCCGCTACGGCGGCGCCGCGGCCTGGGACGGCCGCGAGCTGCTCGTGGTGGGCAACGCGAGCGCGACCCGGCACAACGCCTACGCGTACGACCCCGCGGCGAATCAGCTGGCGCCGGCTGGCGCGCCCACCCAGGGGCCTGGTCCCGGAGCACGCGATCTGGACCGGCAGCCGGCTGATCGTTCTCGGCGGCGACGAGGTCACGCGTGCCTTTGCCTACGACCCGAAGCGCGACCGCTGGACTGCTCTGCCGAGCCCATCGCTCCAGGGGCCCGGGCAGGACGTGGCCACCTGGACAGGCCGTGAGCTGATCCTCTGGAACGGCACCGGCGCCACTGCCTACGGCCCCGCCTCCGACTAGCGTCCGTGCGATGAAGCTGCTCGGGGTGACGGTGCTCGTGCTCGCCGCCGGCGCTGCCGGCTGGTTCATCGCGCGCCGGCCGGAGCACGCGGTCTCGCTCGGCGCTCCGCCGCGGCAGGTGACGACGACAGCGACCGTCGAGCGGACGGGAGCGCTGCCGAGCAGCACCTCGTTCGCGATCTGGCTCGTGCGGAAGGGGCGGCTCGTCGAGGCGCTTCGGGCTCACCGCCGGACGCCGCGCGTGGCGACCGCCGCGCTCGACGCACTGCTCGCGGGGCCGACCGGCTCGGAGCGCTCCGACGGCTTGACGACGCAGATCCCGCCCGGCACGCGCCTCCTCGGCGTCTCGATCGCGCGCGGCGTGGCGCACGTCGACCTGAGCTCCGACTACGAGAACGCGGCCGGCTCGCACGCGCTGCAGCTGAGGCTGGCGCAGGTTGTCTACACGGCGACGCAGTTTCCGACGGTGAAAGCGGTGCGGTTCTCGGTGGACGGGACGCCGGTCAACGTCTTCTCTGGCAGCGGGCTGGTTCTCGGGCACGCGGTCGGCCGGAGCGCGTACAGCGCCCTCGCGGCAGCAGCGCCGCTCGCCGGCAGCTGGCGGCAGCTGCCGTCCGGGCCGCCGGCTCTGAGCGCCCGCGCGAGCGCCTGGAGCGGCCGCGAGCTGCTGCTGCTCGGCCGCGCCCGCGGGAAGAACGTCTTCACGTCGTATGACCCCGCGCACGACGCCTGGCGCGGATTGCCCGCGCCTGCCGGCCGCTCGCTCCGCGTTGCGTGGACCGGACGCGAGCTGATCGCCTGGGGCACCGCTGTCTCCGCGTACCGCTCGGGCCGGTGGACGACCCTGCCCCGGCCGCCCGTCGCGGGACCGCCCCGGCTGCTCGCCTGGACCGGCCGCGAGCTGATCGGCTGGACGCCCGCAGGTGGCGCGGCCTACCGCCCCGGCAGCGGCTGGCGGCGGCTTCCGCAGGCCCCGCTGACCGGCCCCGCCGCGTGGACCGGGAAGGAGCTGATCGTCGTCTCGGGCCGCTCCGTCGCAGCGTTCACCCCCGGCCGCGGCTGGCGGCGGCTCCCGCAGTTGCCGGAAGCTCGTCGCGGGGCGAACGTCGTCTGGGACGGCTCCGATCTCCTGGTCG
Organism: uncultured Actinomycetes bacterium; assembly: GCA_963755635.1. GTDB lineage: Bacteria > Actinomycetota > Thermoleophilia > Gaiellales > Gaiellaceae > AC-32. The sequence goes on from CAVWKS010000026.1 coordinate 24,245, forward strand.
TCGGCGGCGACACCGCTCCGGCGCGCGGCTTCGCCTACTCGCCCGCGAGCGATACGTGGCGCGAGCTGGCGCCGGCGGACTCCGGGCGCAAGGGCGCCGCGGCGGTCTGGACCGGCTCGCAGCTGCTCCAGTGGGGCGGGCAGACCGGGAGTGCCGGCCGGCTTCTGATCCCGCCGCACGGGCTCGCCTACGACCCGAAGACGAACAGCTGGGCTCCGCTGCCGCAGGCGCCGCTCCGCGGTCGGCTCGACCCGGTCGGCGCCTGGACGGGCCGCTCGCTGCTCGTCTGGGGCGGCGACCCGGGTTTCGCCGACGGCGCCCTCTTCACGCCGAAAAGTCCGTAGCGAAACCGTTACGTGCCCGTGACGGGCGCGTTGCGGAACGGCGCGAGCATGTGAGGCGACATGCGAAGGAGGCTCACCATGAAGCAGGCAGTCGCACTCACAGCAATGATCGTGCTCGGCGCTCTCGCGCTCTCGGCCTCGGCCGCGACCCCGCCCTCGACGACGCGCGTCAGCGTCTCGAGCAGCGGCGAGCAGGGCGACCGGGACAGCTACGCGGCCGGAATCAGCGCCAACGGCCGGTACGTCCTCTTCAACTCGCTGGCCCGAAACCTCGTCGCCGGCGACACCAACGACCGCAACGACGTCTTCCTGGCCGACCGGCAGACCGGCGCCGTCCAGCGCGTGAGCGTCCGAAGCGGCGGCGGCCAGGCGAAGCCCGGCTCCGACCCGTTCGGCGGCTCGTACGCCGGCGGCCTCAGCTCGAACGCACGCTACGTCGTCTTCCGCTCCGACTCGCCGAACCTCGTCCCGCGCGACACGAACCGGGCGAGCGACATCTTCGTCTTCGACCGGAGCCGAAACGTCACGACGCGCGTCAGCGTCGGCGTCCGCGGCAAGCAGGCGAACGGCCCGAGCGGCGACCCGGCGATCAGCGCCAACGGCCGGTACGTCGCGTTCTCGTCGTTCGCGTCGAACCTCGTCCGCGGCGACTCGAACAAGCAGACCGACGTCTTCGTCCGCGACCTGCGCGCCCACCGGACGATCCGCGTCAGCGTGACGAGCCGCGGCGGCCAGGCGGCGCGCTGCAGTCAGGGCTGCGAGAGCACCGAGCCGGCCCTGAGCGCGACCGGCAGGTACGTCGCGTTCCAGTCGTCGGCCACGAACCTGGTCCCGCGCGACACGAACCGGCTGGGCGACGTCTTCGTGCACGACCTCCGCACCGGCAAGACCGAGCGCGTCAGCGTCTCGAGCTCGGGCCGCCAGGCGGGTGGCGACCGCACGAACACCGGCAGCAACGCCCCGGCGATCAGCGCCGACGGGCGCTTCGTCGCCTTCCACTCGCTCGCGACGAACCTCGTCGCCGGCGACACCAACCGCACGGCGGATGCCTTCGTCCGCGACCGCCGGACGCACAAGACGACACGCGTAAGCGTCTCGAGCTCGGGCGTGCAGGCGAACGGCGAGAATCTCGGCGCGCTCGGCATCAGCGCCGACGGCCGCTACGTCGCGTTCACCTCGCTGGCCTCGAACCTCGTCGCCGGTGACGTGAACGACATCACCGACGTCTTCGTGCGCGACCTGCGGGCCGGCACGACGAGCCTCGTCAGCCTCGGCGCCTCAGGGAACCAGGGCGGAGACGGGAGCGCCGTCAACCCGGCGTCGTTCAGCGCAGACGACCGCTACCTCGCCTTCTCGTCCTGGGCCTCGAACTTCGTCCCCGGCGACACGAACGACGTCCCGGACGCCTTCGTCCGAGACCTGCACGCAGAGCAGATGCGCTGAGCAGCAGTCAGCGGACCATGAGCGTGCGGGTGGCCGATTGGTCCCGCAGGACGGCGCGGAGCTGCATCCCGCGGGCCACCCGCACGACGCGCGTGTACGAGCCGTTCGGAGCGGTGAGCGAGAACGGGCCGATCGGAACCCAGCGTTCGAACGAGTAGCGCTCGAGCCGGTACCAGCGCCGGCCGCGACCCGGGCGCACCTGGCCCCAGACCGTCGTCCGCAGGCCGCGTCGCGACACCTGCGCGAGCGGCAGCCTGAAGGCCTGGAACGACGGCTTGAGCGTGCCGTCCGGGTCCAGCAGGCCCGTCTGCCAGCCGTCGGCGCCAGGCTCGTCCCGGATCAGGAAATGGATCAGCACGTCCACGTACGGCGTCTGCCTCGCGCGCAGCGCCGCCCGGGAGACGTAGTCCGCCTGCCGGGCCGGCGAGACGCCGAGGACCCTGTTGCGGTTCGTCTGGTAGCCGTACTCGGTCAGCCAGATCCGCTTCGGCCCGAAGTCCCGCCGCACCTCCTTCACGAGCAGCGGCAGGTTCGCGAGCGTGATGATTCCCTTGCAGTAGCGGCACACGCCCGGCGCGAAGCCGTCCGGCCGCTCGCCGCGGCTGATCGGATACGGGTGGTGTGAGTACGCGTCGAGCCTGGCGTGGGCGGCGCGCATGCCTCGCATGAAGGCGACGGGCGAGAGGCCGTCGAGCGTCGGCCGCGGCGACGTGGCGCCCCCGGCGACGCGGTTCGCCGGCGATCGGCGGTGGAGCACGACGTAGGCCGGGTTCAGGAGCCGCTGGACGTAGAGCCGCGGAGAGTTCGGCTCCAGCCACACACCCAGGTTGGGCTCGTTCCAGATCTCCCACTTGTGCACCCACGGATATCGGGTCGCGACGGCGCCGGCGAACGCGGCGAGCGAGTACTTGTTCGTCGGGATGACGTTTCCGGGCCGGCCGCCGTTCGCCCAGCCCGGCGTTTCGGAGAGGGTCACGAGCGCGGTGATGCGCCGGGCGTGGAGCCCTCGCAGGACGCGGTCCACGCTCGCCCAGTCGTAGGCCGGGTCGTCCGGGTCGAGCGAGTCCTTCGGCTTCTGCCGCGCGACCTCCCGCCAGTTGATCGTGTACCTGACGATCGTCACGCCGAGCTCGTTCAGGGTGTCGAGTCGCTCGCCGACCGGCGCGCCGCCGCTGAGGTAGGCGTCGTCCTCGATCCCGTAGCGGATGTACGGGGACGCCTGCGAGGCGACAGGCGCCGCGAGGGAGAGCGCCGCTCCGGCTGCCGCCACGAGCAGAGCGAGCTTCATCCGAGCTTCGTCCAAAGTCGAGTGGCCAGTACCCGCTCCGACGAGTGCACAGTCGGGTTGTTGGTTCGGGTTCTGTAAACGAGCGCCCTCACACGTCCAGCCGGGCGTCCTCGAGGTCGAGGTCGCGGACGACCTTGCGCATGACGTCGTCGTCGATCTTGCCGCTGCGCCGCAGGTCGACCACCGCCTGCCGCTCGGCGTCGAGCAGTTCGCGGCGCAGGCGCTGGTAGTCCTGCGAGCGGTCCTCGACGGTGCCGTCGCCGTCGGGGTCGAGCCGGGAGCTGAACCGGTCGCGGCGGAAGCCGTAGAGCCCGCGCATCCGCTCGGCGGTGTCGTCGCGCACCCAGTCCTCGTCGACGAGCTCTTCCAGCCGCGCGAGCGCCGCCTCGGAGGCGTGGATCCGCGCCTTCGCCTCCTCCTTCGCTTCGAGCCCGTCGTCCTCGAGCCCGAGCGCCTCGATCAGCAGCGGCAGCGTCAGCCCCTGTCCCACCAGCGTCGTGAGGATCACGCCGAAGGTCAGGAAGATGATCAGGTCGCGCTCCGGGAAGCCGGTGCCCGCGTCGGTGGACAGCGGAAGCGCGAGAGCTGCCGCGAGCGAGACCGCGCCGCGCATCCCTGACCAGCCGAGCACGACCTTCCAGCGCCAGTGCGGCAGGGGGTCGCGCGCACGCACCCAGCTGCTCAGGGCCGCCGGCACGGTCGACGTGGCGGCGATCCAGAGGAAGCGCGCCGCGATCACCACGCCCGAAACGAGCAGCGCATAGCCGATCAGCTCGGCGGTCGAGCGGCCCGAGAGCCGGTCGACGATCCCCGGCAGCTGCAGCCCGACCAGCGCGAACAGCAGCCCGTTCAGCAGCAGGAAGACGATCTCCCAGACGGCCTGGCCCTGCAGCCGCGTCTGCGCGTTCGTCAGCTCGGGCGTGTGCCAGCCCATGTAGATCCCGACCGTGACCGCGGCGAGCACGCCGGAGACGCCGATCGCCTGCGCGGGCAGATAGGCGAAGTAGCCGCTCAGGAGCGCGACCGTGATCTCCACCGGCGGGTTGTCGAGGCGGCGGCGGAGCTGCCGGATCGCGTAGCCGACGACGAGGCCGACTGCGACTCCGCCGACCACGTTCACCACGAAGCTCCAGGACGCGTGGGCGAGCGAGAAGCTTCCGGTGACGACCGCGACCACGGCGAAGCGATACGCGACGAGCGCGGTGCCGTCGTTGACGAGGCTCTCGCCCTCGATCACCGCGATCAGCCGCCGCGGCAGGCCGAGCCGCTGCGCGATCGAGGCCGCTGCCGTGGGGTCGGTCGGCGAGACGAGCGCTCCGAGCACGAACGCGGTCGGCCAGTCGAGCCCGATCACCTCGTGGGCGACCGCGGCCACGGCGAGCGTGGTCGTCAGGACGAGCCCGATCGCGAGCGCCGAGATCGGCCCGACGTTCGCCCGCAGCTCGCGCAGCGACGTGAAGTACGCGCTCCCGTAGAGCAGCGGCGGCAGGACCGCGACGAGCACGATCTCGGGGCGCAGCTGGATCTGCGGCACGCCCGGGATGAAGCTGAGCGCGAGCCCGCCGAGGACGAGCACGATCGGGTACGGAATCCGGACGAACTGCGAGGCGGCCAGCAGCAGCAGCCCTGCGGCGAGCAGCCCGGCGAGCAGGAGGTCGTCTCCGGCGCTGAACGCGAGAGGAGCCAGCTCCACGTGCCGAGCCTAGCCCGAGGTCAGTCCTCGACGCGATGCTCCGCGAGCCAGGCCTTGGCGACGCGCTTCTGGGCTCGCGTGAGCCAGGCTTCGGCGACGAGGTCGTGCAGCTCGTCGCGGTCGAGCTTCGCGAGGTCGGGGATCCGCACGAGGACGGCGGGATAGCCGTTGAAGTGGGGCGTCGTGAAGTAGATCCCGCGTGTGTCCGAGAGCAGCAGCTCCTTCACGTCCAGGTCGGCGACGCGGAACATCAGCACGTCGTCGAGACGCTCGCCCGTCTCGGGGTCGAGCGCATCGGGCCGGCGGCTGCGGTGGAGGCAGAACAGCTTGCCGTGCACCTTGTACGCCGGCCGCCCGTCGTCGGAGAGCTCCTTCGTCGCCTGCGGCAGCGAGAGCGCGAGCTTGTCGAGGTCGCGCATGGTCGCCATCGATGCCAGCGTGCCACCTTTTCCGGCCGGGCGACGCTCTTGCCTGCCGGTGCCGAAGTGTCGTAGGGTGGTCTTTCGTGGGGATGGGGAAGCGCGTTCTTTTCGTCTGTCTCGCTGCGCTGGTGCTGCTCGCGGTATCCGGTGTCGCCAGCGCGCGGGTCGCGCCCGGCCGCGCGGCGGCGCGCCAGGCCGTACATGCCCAGGCTCCGATCAGGCCGTTCGCGGTCTACGGCGTGTCGACGCGCGAGCAGCGCTCCGACCTCGTTTCAGAGGGCTACGACATCGGCGAGAAGGCGTGGCCGAACCACGTCGTGCTCTACGGGACGAGAACGCAGGCGCTGCGCCTGATGGTGCACGGCTACCGAATCGTCCCGCAGGCGGTGCGCCAGTACGCGACAGGCTCCCCGACGCCCGACGACTTTCCGCCGGGCGACGCCGCGTACCACAACTACGCGGAGATGGTCGCCGACGTCCAGGCCTTCGCGGCTGCGCACCCGACGATGGCGCACATCTTCTCGCTGGGCACCTCGTTCGAGGGCCGGAACATCATCGGCGTGCGCATCTCCGACGACGCGACCGACAACCTCTCCGAGCCGGGCGTCTTCTTCGTGGGGCAGCACCACGCGCGCGAGCATCTGACCGTCGAGGTCGTGCTGAACATGATGCATATGTTCCTGGAGCGGCCCCAGCTCACCGACCTCGTCCACACGCGGCAGATCTACATCGTCCCGAGCCTCAACCCGGACGGGTCGGAGTGGGACATCCACACGGGCAATTACCTCTACTGGCGCAAGAACCGCCAGCCTCCGGACGGGACGGACAACAACCGGAATTACGGCTACCGCTGGGGCTGCTGCGGTGGCTCGACCGGCGACCAGTATGGCGAGACCTACCGCGGCCCGAACGCGTTCTCGACGCCCGAGGACACCGCGATGGAGACCTTCATGCTCGCGCATCCGAACATCACGACCGGGATCAGCTTCCATTCGAACGCGGCGCTGATCCTCTATCCGTACGGCTACACGTACGAGGACATCCCGCCTGACATGACGGTCGACGACCACAACACCTTCGTCGCCATGGGGGCAAGGATGGAGGCCACGGTCGGCTACCCCGCCGTGCAGTCGTCCGACCTCTACATCACGGACGGCGACTGGAACGACTGGATGTACGGGACGCTGCACAAGTACCCGTTCACGATCGAGCTCGGCGGCAACAGCTTCTACCCCGGGCCGGGCCTGATCCCGATCGAGACCGAGCGGGTCAGGCGGGCTGTCGTCTTCGACGCGCAGATGGCGGACTGTCCGACGAGGATCGTCGGCGTCGCCTGCGGCACACAGACCCACGCTCGCTAGCGCGGCGTGAGCTACGAGCTGCGCGAGGCGCGCCCTGACGACTACGAGGGGCTGGCGGCTCTGGCGGAGGCGAGTGCCGACACGGGCCGCATCCGCGTGGCGCTGAACTACCTGCGCAACCCCGTCGAAGCCTGGGCGGCGCTGAAGCCGGAGCTCCAGTGCGTCGTCGCCGAGACCGAGGACGGGCAGCTGATCGGCACCGGGCAGCTGATCGTCTACGAGGCGGAGATCGAGGGCGAGCTTCGGCCCTGCGCGACCCTGGGGAGCCTGATGGTGCATCCGGCGCACCGCCGCCGCGGCGTCGCGACTGCGCTGACGAGCTGGCGGCTCGACCGTGCCGGCGCCGACACCGTGGTCGTGGCCGGAATCCAGACCGGCAACGAGGGGTCGTTCGCGAACGCGCGCAAGTGGTCGACACAGATCATCGGCACGGTGCTGCTGCCCGCCTTCAAGGTGAAGCCAGGGGCCAAGGCGCCGCGGGGCCTGGAGATCCGCGAGCCGCAGGACGACTCCGAATGGGACGAGGCGGCCGAGGGGCTGGCGGGCTTCCAGCAGGGCTGGAACCTGAGGGTCACCAGGACAGCAGCGGCGCTGAAGGAGCGCGCCGGCCGCGCCTTCGAGGGCGAGCGGCTCCAGCGCTACTTCGTCGCGGTCGAGGACGGCCGGGTCGTCGGTGGGTTCGAGCTGTTCGAGGGCGCGCGGCTCGACGCGCTCGTCTTCGAGCACATGCCGCTCACGCTGCGGGCGCTGAACTTCTTCGTGCGCGTCCTGCCGCGAGACGGCGAGGTCCGCGCGAACTCGTTTTCCGGCGCCTGGTACCTGCCGGGCCGGGATGACGTGGGCCGGGCTCTCTGGGCCTCAGCCCGCTCCATAGCCGCCGAGAGCGGAAACGCGATCGGCCTGCAGCTCGACCCCCGCAACCCGTGGGCGAAGGTGGTCCGCGTCCGGCCGTGGACCCCGAAAGGCCAGCTGACCCTCGCCGTCCGCAGCCCGGTGCGCTTGGACGAGGATCGCCTGCTCGCGCCTCCGTAACGCAACTGGCCCGAGCAGCCGCCGTCGGCGTACCCTGAGCCGGATGGGCATGTTCTTCCATTCGGCCGAAGCGCCGCCCGACCGGCCCGCGGACCCGGCCGTCCGCCGCGCGAACCTGCGCCGGATCGGGCGCCTGTTCGGGCCCTACAAGCTGCGGCTCGGCGGTGTCCTGGCTCTGATCGTCGTCTCGGCGGCCCTCGGCGTCGTGCCGGCGTTCCTGCTGAAGCGGGTGCTGGAGGCGATCGGCCGCAACGACACGCGGGAGCTCTCGATCGCGGCGGGCGGGATGATCGCGATCGCGATCGTCACCGGCGTGCTCGGCGTCCTCCAGACGCTCTTCTCCAACCAGGTCGGCCAGCGCGTGATGCACGACCTGCGCGCTTCGGTCTTCCGCCACCTGCAGCGGTTGTCGCTCGCGTTCTTCACGCGCACGCGCACCGGCGAGGTGCAGTCGCGGATCTCGAACGACATCGGCGGCGTCCAGAACGTCGTCACCAACACGGCCACCTCGATCGCCTCGAACGTCACGACCGTCGCCGCCACGATGATCGGCATGCTGCTGCTGAGCTGGAAGCTGGCGCTGTTCGCCTTCGCGCTGATCCCGCTCTTCGCCTTCCTCACGCGCCGCGTCGGCAACGAGCGCCGCCGGATCGCGAAGACGACGCAGGAGACGCTCGCCGACATCTCGAGCCAGGTGCAGGAGTCGCTCTCGGTGTCCGGGATCCTGCTCGGCAAGACCATGGGCCGCGGCGCAGAGCTCGCGGACCGCTTCGAGTCGGATTCGCTCAGGCTGGCCGACCTCGAGGTCCGGCAGCGGATGGCCGGCCGCTGGGTGATGGCCTCGATCCAGACGAGCTTCGCGGTCATGCCAGCCGCGGTGTACTGGTTCGGCGGGCTCTTGCTGGCGAGCGGGTCGAACACGCTCACGATCCCGGTGCTGGTCGCGTTCACGACCCTGCAGACGCGGCTCTTCTTCCCGGTCGGCTCGCTGCTCGGGGTCGGCCTCGACCTGCAGACCTCGCTCGCGCTCTTCGACCGGATCTTCGAGTACCTCGACCAGGCCGTGGAGATCGACGAGAAGCCGGACGCGATCGCCGTCGGGCGCGCCGGCGACGTCGTCTTCGACCACGTCTGGTTCCGCTACGGCGAGGACTGGACCCTCCAGGACGTCTCGTTCACGGTCCCGGCAGGCACGACGACCGCGCTGGTCGGCGAGACCGGCTCGGGCAAGACGACGCTCGGCTACCTGGTGGCGCGGCTCTACGACGTCAGCCGCGGCAGCGTCTCGATCGGCGGCATCGACGTCCGCGACCTGACCTTCCAGGCGCTCTCCGACCTGGTCGGCGTCGTCTCGCAGGAGACGTATCTCTTCCACGAGTCGATCCGCGAGAACCTGCGCTTCGCCAAGCCGGACGCGACCGACGAGGAGATCGAGCAGGCGGCCGAGGCGGCGCGCATCCATCACGTGATCGCCGGCGCTGCCGGAGGGGTACGACACGGTCGTCGGCGAGCGCGGCTACCGCTTCTCAGGCGGCGAGAAGCAGCGGATCGCGATCGCGCGCACGATCCTGCGCAACCCGCCGATCCTCGTGCTCGACGAGGCGACGAGCTCGCTCGACACCGAGACGGAGCGCCTGGTGCAGGAGGCGCTCGACGGGCTCTCGGAAGGACGGACGACGATCGCGATCGCGCACCGGCTCTCGACCGTGCGCGACGCGGAGCAGCTCGTCGTGCTCGATCACGGCCGCGTGGTCGAGTCGGGCAGGCACGAGGACCTGCTCGCGGCCGGCGGGCGCTACGCGGCTCTCGTCGCGCGCGACGCCGCGCTTGAACCTGCGGTCCCGGTCGTCTAGCTCGGCTCGAGCGGCGCGCAGCGCGGCTCGTGCGTCTCGGCGAGCCGGAGCAGCAGCGCGTGCAGCTGGGCGCGTTCGGCCTCGTCGAGCGGCGCGAGGAAATCGTCCTCGAGCTTCTTGGAGAGCGTCCGCAGCTCCTTGAGGGTGCGCTTGCCGCCCGGCGTGAGCTCGACGAGCTGCCGGCGCCGGTCGTTCGCGTCGCGCTTGCGCTCGATCAGATCGCGTTCCTCGAGCTCGTCGAGCAGCCCGACGAGCTGGCCGCGGTCGTAGCCGAGCGAGTCGGCGATCGCGCCCTGGGTCGGGTGCGAGCCTTCCTCCACCGCGATCAGGACGCCGTAGTGGTAGGGGTGCAGGCCGATCTCCTCGTAGGCGCCCATCGACTTGCCCTTGGCGGCGTAGCCGAGCCGCTTGAGGAGGAAGAGCGTCGAGGCGACGAGCTCCTCGGGAAGCCGCGAAGGAGAGTGCGTCGCGACTGGAGAGCGTTCAGTGGTTACGTTCATGTGAATAGAGTAGCGCAGCCAACGGTTGTTCTGCTATAACGTTGAGTATCACAATGATTAGGGAGGTCAACCCGTGATGAACTCAACGAAGAGCAACCGCCGCTGGAGCGCACTGGCACTGATCGTCACCGCGCAGTTCATGGTCATTCTCGACGTCGCGATCGTGAACGTCGCGCTGCCGTCGATCAAATCCGACCTCGGGTTCTCGCAGGAGAACCTGCAGTGGGTGATCTCCGCTTACGCGATCCTCTTCGGCGGAGCGCTTCTGCTTGGCGGTCGGCTCGCCGACCTGCTCGGCCGGCGGAGGCTGTTCGTCGCCGGGCTGGCGCTCTTCGCTTCGAGCTCGCTCCTCTGCGGGCTGGCCTGGTCTGAGGGCTCGCTGATCGCCTTCCGCGGCCTCCAGGGCCTCGGCGGCGCGCTGCTCGCCCCGGCCGCGCTCTCGCTGCTGATGACGACCTTCGCCGAGGGCCGCGAGCGCAACCTCGCGCTCGGCATCTACGGCGCGGCCTCCGGGAGCGGCGCCGCGGTGGGCGTCCTGCTCGGCGGCGTGCTCACCTCGTACCTGAGCTGGTCGTGGATCTTCTTCATCAACGTGCCCGTGGCCGTCGCGGCGATCGCGCTGACGCCGGTGCTGCTCCGCGAGAGCCGGGCTGACCTGGCGCACCGCCACTTCGACCTCCCGGGCGCGATCTCGGTCACGTCGGGCCTGATGCTGCTGGTCTACGCGACCTCACGCGCCGCGATTCACGGCTGGGGCGCCCCGGGGACGCTCGCGTTCTTCGCCGGCCGCCGCGGCGCTCATCCTCGCGTTCGTCGCGATCGAGCTCCGCTCGCCCTCGCCGCTGCTGCCGCTGCGGATCTTCCGCTCGCGCACCCTGACCGGCGCAAACGTGGCGATGGCGATCGTCGGCGGCGTCGCGTTCTCGGAGTTCTTCCTGTTGACGCTCTACCTGCAGAACATCCTGCACTACTCCGCCGTCGAGAGCGGCGTCGCGTTCGCGGCCTTCGCGCTGTCGGTCGTCGTGCTCTCGAACGTCGCGCAGGTCGTCGTGGGGCGGATCGGCGTGCGGCCGACCCTGGCCGCGGGCCTTCTCCTCTCGGCCGCGTCGGTCGCGTATCTCACACGGCTCCCGGTCGACGGGCACTACTTCTCGGATCTCTTCCCGGCCTTCGTGCTGGGCGGCGCCGGCATGGGCCTCTCGTTCGTCCCGGTGACGATCGCGGGGCTGACCGGTGTACAGGGCGCCGACGCCGGGGTCGCCTCGGGCCTGATCAACACGAGCCGCCAGATCGGCGGCGCGATGGGCGTGGCGGCCGTCAGTGCGATCGCGGCGGCATCGACGAACGGCTACCTCACCTCGCATCCCGGCCTCGGCCTCGCGAACGGCGTCGCGCTCGACCATGGCTTCCGCACCGGTCTCTACGTGCTGGTCGGACTGCTGCTGGCCGGCGCGCTGATCGTGGTGGCGCTCGTCCGGCCCGCGCCGGCCCCGGCCGTGCGCGCCGAGCGGGTCGACGAGGCGCTCGCGCTCGACGAGGCGGCCTGACCTAGCCGACCGCGAACCGGCGGCTACGAGAGCAGCAGCCGTAGCCGCCGAAGCGCTCCCGTGGACGTGGAGCCCGCTCGCGCAGGCGCCCGCTCACCGAGATGTGCCTCGAGCCGCCAGAGGTTGTCGAGGTGCTGGCTCGCCCAGAGCAGCACGAGGGCGGCCCTGACCTTCCGCGGGTTGCGATCGGCTGCGGCCGCGCGGACACAGGCGAGCAAACGGCTGCTGCCTTCGGCGTCTCGGATGTGAGGCGACGGGACAGGCCGTTGGTTCTCGAGTGCGTGCGCGAGCGTGATGTTCCAGGACTGCAGAGCCTGCAGCTCGCGTTCCAGGTTCTCGCCGCACCGTTCGAGCGGGGCCTCGCCGTCCACCATCCGCCCGAGCGCGGCGAGCGACTGCGCTGCGCGACGAACCCGTGAGGCGCCTCCGACGAAGGCCCCGACTTCCTCCATGTCCACCGAGGTCGCGGAGCGCTCGGTCAGGTACTGCCGAAAGGCGTCGTCGAGCCGATGCAGGGCGGCGTCCGCGGCGCGTCCTGCGCGGGCCGCCTCCGCGTCGCCGCGGCCGTCGATCAGCCGCTGGGCGGTGGCGAGGACATAGTCGGAAGCACGGACGTAGGCGGCCGCAAGGTCGGCGCGGAGCAGGGACGCCGCGCCGCGCGGCCAGAAGAGCAGGCCGACACCGAGGCTGATCGCGAAGCCGATCGCGACGTCCTCGACCCGGACGACGCCGACTCGCCAGCCGACCGGCTGGATCAGGTTGAAGAGCACGAAGAGGACGACCGTGAAGGCCGCCTGGCCTGCAGCGAAGGAGACCGCCCGCGGCGCGTAGGCGGCGAGGAGCACGGCGAGGGGGAGCACGCCCCAGAGCACGGCCTCGTGCGTGCCGATCGCGATCACGAGCAGTGCGCCGATGACGATCCCGACGGCGGTTCCGGCGAGCGCGCTGAGGACCGACCACCCGGTGCCGAGCGCGTTCGAGCGCAGCACCGACAGCGTGCCGAGCACGACCCAGAAGCCGTGCTGGAGCCCGGTCCGCTGGGCGATGAAGACGGCGATCGCGAGCCCGGCCGCGCCGCGCACGCTGTTCCGGAACCAGACCGAGCCCGGGCTGGCGTGCTCGAGCGCGAGCTGCTCGGTGGTCTCGAGGGCGTCCCTCGCCGGCTGCAGTTGCGTGAGGTCGGTGGGGCCGAGCTCAGGTGCATCCGCCCCGGTCGCGAGCAGCGCGTAGCCGGCGACTTGCCGGGCGGAGTAGGTCACGGCCCGGATCCGGAACGGCGACTCGAGCGCCCGCGGTATCTCGCCCTCAGGCGTGTCGGCCGGCAACTCGGGCAGCCGCCGCACGAGTGCCGCAGCCACCGCCTCCCGCGCGGTCTCGAGCCGCTCAAAATCCGGCCGCTCGTCGTGGCCCTCGAGCCGCCGGGAGCTCGAACGCAGCACGGCCGCAGCTGCCGCGAGCGCCTCGGCGTCCTCGGCGCAGGCGAGGTCGAGTACGGACTGCTGGCTCGAGGGCGTGAGGAACGAGAGCAGCCAATCCAGCTCGTCCGGAAGCGAGGCGAGAGCTGCAGTCGGCCCGACAGGGCCGGTCGGCCGGTGCTGGGCGCCCCGCATCCGCCGGCCCAGCTCGTCGACCGCTTTGCGCGCCCGGCCCGCCTGCTCGTCGGAGCCGTCTTCGAGGAGCTCGGCCACCGCCAGCAGCGTCGCGGCGGCTGCCCGCCTGAGCTCGGTGCTGCGCCGAGGCGGCCAGAGGAGCATGACCGCGCAGATCCCGAAGCCGGCCGCCAGAGCCCAACCCTCGAGCCGGTCCGGGATCGCCGAGTTCGGCGCCGGCAGGGTCACCGGCAGGACGAATGTGAGCAAGGCCCCGGTCGAGCTCGCGGCGAAGTACCCGTTGATCGCGCCGGAGAGGATCGTCACGAAGCCGACGACTGCCATCGCTCCCGCCGCCAGCCACTCGTTGCGTGAGCAGAGGGTCCCGAGCGTGATGAAGAGCGCGCCGACGGCCGCCAGCCCGAGGTAGGCGAGCAATCGAGCCCGAGGCGGGCCTCCGAAATCGACCAGCACGAGCAGCGCAAACGATCCGAAGGCCGCGACCAGCGAGGTCTGCGGCTGCTGGATCACCTTGTCCGTCAGCGCGAACACCGCGGGCATGACGATCGCAGCCCGAGCGGCGCTCTTCAGCGCAGCAGGATCAGGCACGGCTGGCGATCATACGCCTGGGTAGAAAGGAGTACGAAATGCGGACCACCACCCATAGGCAGAGTGGCCCAGCCGCAGGCAGGCTCGGCTTAGTGGGCAGCCGCGTTGCTACCGCGACGAACGCGCCGCGGAAGCGGACGCGCGCATTCGAGCGCGCACTCGACAAGGTCCACGCGCGGGTTCGCCCTGAGCCGGGCTACCGACGGCTGTCTCTCTACACACGCGTCGTCCTGATCAACTCCGCGGTCCTGGGAACGGCGTTTGCCTTGCTCGCGCTGACCCCGGCCACCGTCTCGTTCCCTCTCGCCCTGCGCGAGGCGCTCCTGCTCACGCTCGGAGTGCTCGTGATCGTGGTGGCGAACACGTTCCTGATCAAGGTCAGCTTCCGTCCGCTCGTGCGGCTTGTCCAGCTGATGCGCCAGGTCGACCTCCTCCAGCCGGGGCAGCGCCTCCACATGAGCGGAGGGCCTGAAGTGCGGCAGGTGACCCGGACGTTCAACGAGATGCTCGAACGTCTCGAGCGCGAGCGGCGGGAGAGCAACCACAGAGCAATCACCGCACGCGAGGCTGAGCGCCGCCGAATCGGGCAGGAGCTCCACGACGAGATCGGGCAGCGCATCACAGGCCTTCTGCTCCAGCTCGGCCGGACGCTGAAGAACGTGCCGGCCGAGCAGCGCGACGAGCTGCTGCAAACCCAGGAGCTCGCGCGCGCGACGCTCGACGAGGTCGGGCGGCTAGCCTGGCAGCTGCGGCCGGGAATTCTCGACGATCTCGGGCTCGCGGAGGCGCTCCGGGCGCTCGTGTCGGATCTCGGCGTCCCGGGCGGTCCGCTCGTCGAGCTCCATCTCCGGCAGGCACCCCCGCCGCTCGACGCCGATGCCGAGCTCGCCCTCTACCGCGTCGCGCAGGAGGCGACGACGAATGCCCTTCGGCACGCCGGCGCGGCCCACGTGGATGTGACGCTCTCGACGTATGACGGTTTCGTGCTTCTGCAGGTGGCCGACGATGGCAGGGGGCTCGACGGCGCGGAGGAAGGCCCCGGTCTCAGGGGCATGCGGGAGCGGGCGCTTCTGGTCAAGGGAACGCTGACGATCGAGTCGCGGCTTGGAGCGGGGACGACCGTGGCGCTCGAGCTGCCACCTGACGCGAAGAGCGGCTGACGTGCCGATTCCCTTCCCCGTCCATGTGCTCGTCGCTGACGACCACGCTGTCGTCCGCGACGGGCTCAAGGCGATCCTCGACCAGGAACCGGACCTGACGGTCGTCGCCGAGGCGGTGAACGGAGCCGACGCGCTGAGCCTCTGTCTGGCCGGCGGTGTCCATCTCGCGATCCTCGACGTCGCGATGCCCCGGCTCACGGGGCTCCAGGCGGCCCGGGAGATCTCTCGCCGTTGTCCCGGTCTCCGCACGCTGATCCTCTCGATGTACGACCGTGAGCAATATCTCTTCGAGGCCCTTGTCGCCGGCGCCTCCGGCTACGTCATCAAGCGCGCCGCCGACACCGACATCGTCGAGGCCTGCCGCGCGGCGATGCGCGGCCAGGCGTTCCTGTATCCGACCGCGGTCTCGAGCGTCCTCCGCGAGAAGCTGGAGCGCGTGCGCCTGGGCGAAGAGGAGAGCCCGGTCTCGGCTGCTCACTCCGCGCGAGGAGGAAGTCGCGAAGCTCGTCGCCGAGGGTCAGAGCTCGGAGGAGATCGCCCACCTGCTCGTGATCAGCGTGAAAACCGTCGAGCGGCACCGCGCCAACATCCTCGAGAAGCTCCAGCTCCGCGACCGGGTGGAGCTGACCCGCTACGCGATCCGTCAGGGCCTGGTCGAGGCGTAGGCGCCCACTTCCGCGAAGGTGGAGAGCCAGCGACTCCCCCCGAGGAAGCGGAGCGCATCGGCGAGCGTGGGCTCGATCAGCACCCGACGTCCAACGTGGCTCCCGTCCAGGAGCCAGCGCAGATTGCTGTCTCTGGAGACGACGATGATCGGGCGCGCGAGCTCGTGCACCCGCCTCGAGGACACGATCGCCGCGTAGGCGAGTGTCGTCTCGGTCGGCGTCGCGTCGTCGAGGTTCAGCAGGACGTCCTCGTAGCGAGGGACCTGCTCCAGCGCGTCCGCGAGACTGGGAGCCTCCAGGTCGCCGCCGCGGGCGACGGAGAGCAAGTGCGTTCCCGTTCCGAGCCGAAGCGTGCGCGTGCGGAGCTCGTCCATAGCTCGAGCTTCGCGAAGAGGCGGCTTACCGCCAATGGGCAGCGGCACCCATCATCTCGGCCGCCTTTCGCTCACGGGAGCGGCGCCGGCTCGATGTTCTGGTTCACCCGGAGGAGGTTGTCGGCGTCATAGCGCCGCTTGATCTGCGCGAGCCGGTCGTAGTTGTCGCGATAGGTCGCCCGAACGCGTTCGTGGCCCTCCTCCAGCATGAAGTTGACGTAAGCACCGTCCATCGAATACGGATGGACGGCCTCCCAGTAGCCGGTCACCCAGGCGCGGAGCGCCTCCGCCTTGGCCGGATCGGGATCGATCCCGGCCATGATCATCGACCAGGTCGCGTCGCGGTAGCTGAAGGCCGTCTCATCGGTGCCGATCCGGTGCGCGGCGCCGTCGACCGGGTAGAGGTGCATGCCGGACTGCCACGTGGGCATCGTCTGGGCGAACTCCAGATGGCGCTCGATCGCCTCGTCGCTGATCTCGGCCACGAAGTCTCCCTTCCAGTACCAGTGCTGCCGGGGCGGATACAGCCCGTCGAATGCGGCTTGAAGCTGCGTGTAGTGAAGCGCGTGCACCCCGTGGAGGGCGGGCGGGCCGGGCTCGCCGACGGCGGCCGCCAGCGCCTGCTCGGCCCGGTCGAGATCTCCGGTGCAGCACCAGACGATCCCGCACATCTTCTGTAGATGCAGCTCCTCGGGGAACGGCGGGGCCGGCGGCACGGTCAGGAAGGCGAAGAACCCGTAGACGTCCTCGGGGGCGGCAGGCATGAACTCGCGGTACCAGCGCAGCACCGCCGGCGCGTCCTCGAGCGGCCAGAGGGTCGGTCCGCCGAGGACGGTCGAGACAGGGTGGAGGCGGAACGTGAACGAGGTGACGACGCCGAAGTTGCCGCCGCCGCCGCGCAGCGCCCAGAACAGGTCCCGGTGCCCGCTTTCGCTTGCGGTCACGAAGCTGCCGTCGGCCAGCACGATGTCGGCCGAGACCAGGTTGTCGATCGTGAGGCCATGCCTGCGGGTCAGGTAGCCGTGACCGCCTCCGAGCGTCAGCCCACCGACGCCGGTCGTCGAGATGATCCCCGCGGGAACGGCGAGCCCGAAGCCGCCGGCGGCGTGATCGAGGTCACCGATCGTCGCTCCGCCTTCGACGGTAGCCGTCCGGGCGCCGGGATCGACGCGGACGCCGTTCAGAAGCGAGAGGTCGACGACGAGCCCGTCGTCGACGCTGCCGAGCCCTGCGCCGCTGTGACCGCCGCCGCGCACGGCGAGCTCGAGACCCTCCTTATGCGCGAACTTGACCGCGGCTTGAACGTCGGCGACGTCCTTGCAGCGCACGATCAGCGCCGGCCGTTTGTCGATCATCGCGTTGTAGAGAGCTCGCGCCTCCTCGTAGTCCGGGTCACCCGGCTCGATCGCCTGTCCTCGGATGGTGCCCAACAGCGTCTCCGCCGACTTCAGGGTCGTGGACACAGCCTCTCCTTTCTCGCCGCGCCCTAAGGGGGTTTCCCGGCGCCTGCGCTCGAGCTCGATCCACCTCGGCGGAGCCTCACCGAGCCGAGGGCGCCACGGTATGGGTGCTGCCATGTATGCGGGCCGAAAGATGCGGGTCAACCCCCATTACCCGGCCTGTGCGGTGGAGGCAGACTGGCGCTCATGGACGACTCGGCGGAGACGGGCGCTGCGGCGCCAAGGTCCATCACCTGGCCGGAGTACCGGCGGAGCCTCTCGCTCTACCTGCTCATGAACCTCTGTCTCGACACCGGGCTCGCACGAGAGCTCGAGTCGATCCAAGGTCAGCGCTCCGGACCTGATCGATTGCGCGCTTCCGGCTGACGGCCGGACACGGTCATTTCGCCGCACCTCCCCTTCCGCGGTGGGGTGACCGCGCGCGTGATCAGGCGTCGCTAGTCCGCGAGCGCGAGCTGCGCTGCCAGCACGACCAGGTACGTGGCCGTGGCGGCGAAGCCCCCGAGCGGCCAGGCGCCGGGGTTCTCGAGCAGGTGCGCGATCAGGGTCGCCAGTCCGATCGCCGCGCCGATCGAGAGCACGTGTAAGCCCGCCCAGAGGGCCGGCTGTCGCTCCTCGACACGGACGCGTGCGGTGAGCCCACCGAACGCCCCGACACCGACCAGCGCAAAACCGGCAACCGCCCCCACCATGAACAACAGCGCATCGATCGTCGACGGGACCCCGCGCGCGTGTGTCAGCACGGCGCCCGATGTCCAGATGGTGAGCGTGTAGCCGTAGGGGGCGACGCTCATGCTGACGGCGTGGCGAGCCGCCCGACGATACGACAAGAGACGCATGCGAAACCGTTCGCGGGCGCGCCGCGCCATTCCTGCCGCCCACGGCGTGACCGCGACTCGTCGACGCGCGGGCGGCCGCCGACGCTATCCGCCCCCTTTAGGGCGCGGAGCTGCCGACTTGGTCGGCACGCTCAACTGCCCGCGCGAGATCGACTCGTGACGAGACGTCGATCTTGCGGAAGATGTTGCGCAGGTGCGTCTCGACCGTCTTCTGGCTGAGGAACAGCTCGGCGGCGATCTCGGGATTTGTCTTGCGGTCGACGACGAGCCGCGCCACCTGGAGCTCGCGCTCGGTCAACAACTCGATGCCGGCGCCGTCGGCGTTGCCCGGCCGCGTGCGCCGGTAGATGTGGTGGCCGAGCTTCCGCAGCTCGCGTTCCGCCTCATCCCGGTAGCGCAGAGCTCCGTGCGCCTCGAGCTGGCGAGCGGCGTCCTGCAGCTCGGTGGTCGCGCGGTCATGCTCGCCGGCCTGTGCGAGGGCGCGGCCCGCGAGGGTGCGCGAGAGCGCTGCCTCGATCGGCGCCCCGGACTCGGCCGAGGCTGCGGTCGCGGCGAGCGCATGGTCGGCTGCTCCGGCGGCGTCTCCGGCCTGGAGCTCGACGACCGCCGTCGCGCGATTTGCCCACGCAGCGGCCATCGGGAACTGCAGCACCGAGGCCCGAGCCTGCGCATTGACGGCTGCACGCTCCGCCTCGTCCTGCCGCCCGAGTACGAGCCAGCAGCGAGTGAGCAGCTCGAGGCAATGGACCCTTGGTCCGCCCGAGATCAGCACCAACTCGTCGCCTCCGGCGGCGTCAAGGAGCAGGTCGACCGCGCGTTGTGGGTCCCCGGTCTCGAAGAGCGCACGAGCCAGATCCGCCGCCGCTTCGGCTGAATGGAATCCCTCGTCAAGGTCGCGGCTCAGGTCGACCGCTTCCTGGGCAGACGCGAGCGCGAGCTCCACGTCGCCTGCCTGGAGCGCCGAGGCGGAGCGGCTGAGGAGCGTCCACAACAGCGCATGCGAGTTGCCCAATACCCGCGCTGCCTCGATTCCGCCGTCCAGCAGCTCTCCGGCCTCGGCCAGCTTGCCCCGCATGCGCCGAACCCCGCCCAGCGTGGCGATTAGCACGAGAACGAGCTCTCCCTGACCGGTCGCCCTGGCAAGCGACAGAGCGCGAGTGGAATGGAGCTCGCCGTCGGCGTACCTCCCGAGATAGAGCTCCGATCCGGCAAGCCTGGTCGGCGCCTCGAGGTGGCGCGCCAGCTCGTCGTCCGAGAGCGAGTCGACGATCGCCTTCGCCTCTCGACGGCTGGCTTCGGCGTGCTCGGTCGCCCCCATCATCGAGTCCGCAAGGGCGAGGAGCGCGAGGGCTGCCGCGGTCAGGCCGGCGTCGCCGAGGCCTCTCGCGGCGGTGACCGCGCGCTCGGCCCACCCGTGCATCTCCTCGTAGCGCGCGCGCCAGACGAGGTTCACGGCGAGCTCGGTCATCAGCGCCACAGCCTCAGGAGAGTCCTGGTCAGACAGGCTCTGGAGAGCGCTCTCGAGGCGAGCGCCGGCGTCCTCGTGGCGTCCGAGAAGACTCTCCGCCGCGGCACACGTGCGGGCGACCCTGGCACGCAGCACGTGGGAGTCGCCGGGCACAATCGTGAGCGCATCCAGCAACGCGTTGTGGCTCTCGCTGAAACGGCCGGCCGCCGTCAGCGCGCCGGCACGGGCGAGGAGAAGCTCGACGCGCTCCTCCGCCGGGGCAGTCTGCGGTAACAAACGAAGTGCCTCGCCGAACCAGTGCGCCGCGCTTGCCGGCGCCAGGCGGGTCGATTCTTCGCCGGCCTCGCGGAGGATGGCCGCGGCGAGGACGTCGCCCTCGCGCGCCGAGCGCTCGACGTGATGAGCGCGTGCCGAAGCCGTCGCGCCGCGCGCCTCGAGCGCCTCAGCACAGCGCTCGTGAGCACCCAGTCTCCAGCCGCCGGCGGTGGCTTCGTAGACCGCGCGGCGCACGAGCGGATGCCGAAAGCGGAAGCGCCGGGGAACGTCGGTAGGGCGAAGGAGATCGACCTGGAGCAAGTCGTCGATCGCGTCCATCACCGTGTCCTCGGGCAGCGAGGCTGCGGCCGCCGCCAGCTCGGGCTCGAAGGGATCGCCTGCCACGGCTGCTCCTTCCAGGGTGAGCCTCGCGGAGTCGGACAACAGCGCGAGCTCCTCCGTGAGCGCCGCTGCGACGGTCGACGGGACCTCGATTCCTGCGAGCGACGACTCGTCGTGGGTTGCCGGTGAGTCAGCGACTCGCTCGAGCGTGCGGGCGAGCTGCTCGAGGTAGAAGGGGTTGCCGCCGCTCTCCTCGAACAGAACGCTCACGTCGGCGCGTTCGGCGGCGGCGCCGAGTAGCTCTCGTGCCTCTGCGGGACTGAGCGCGCTGAGCTCGATGCGTTTCAGCGTTTCTGCGCGGTCCGCCCGCTCCAGCGCGATGTGGAGGCGCTCCGCCATTTGCCGTGGCCGGAGAGCCAGCACGAGGAGCACCGGCGCCGCAGGCGGCCGGCGCAGGAGCGCTCCGACCAATTCGATGGACGCCGAGTCGGCCCAGTGGAGGTCGTCGAGCAAGAGCACGAGCGGCTGCGCTGACGCGAGCTGCTCGAGCAGCTCGCGGACCGCACGGTGGCTGCGGTAGCGCTCGTGCTGAAGCGCCACGGCTTGCGCGGTCGCGAGCGCGGTCAGCGAGGGGAAGACGTGTGCGAGCTCCGTGCGCACGTCGTCGTCGAGGGCCTCCAGGCGCCTCCGCTCGATCCCGCGCAGGTACTCGTCGAGGGCATCCACGAAGACCGAGAAAGGCAGGTCCCGTTCGAGCTCCGACGCAGAGCCGGAGAGGACCAGGTGTCCCCGGTCGTCCGCGCGAGCAGCAAGCTCGGCCAGGAGCCGCGTCTTTCCGATGCCGGGCTCTCCGACCAGCTCGACCGCGGCGGAGGCCCCCTGATCGAGCTCGTCCAGGACCCGATCAAGCGAGTCGATCTCAGTGGAGCGACCTACGAAAAGCGCGGTATGCAGGGCCATTTTGGCTTCGGCCCAGGATAGATCAGGGTCGCCGGATCACGAAGTCAGGGTGAGAGATCAGGGTGCCGCCCCGATGTCGGCGCGGCCTGACGGCGCCAAGCTCGTCCCATGGCCCAGTACCTGCTCCACCACCGACACGAGCCGCAGGAGTGCGGTGTCGTGTTCGCCTCCTTCAGGGGGCATCGCAGCCCGCTTCGACACCAGCCGACCCTTGGCTCGTGTCGGTCCGGCGGGCACGCGATCTGGTGGACGGTCGAGGCCTCGACAGAGCAGGACGCGCTCGATCTGCTGCCTGCCTACGTCGCCGACCGCACCACGGTCACGAGCGTCGGCGAGGTGGAGATCCCATGAGCCCTCGGGCTGAAAGGAGAACCGTCATGTTCAGCAGCAAGACCAACGGTCACCGCAACCTGGCAGCCCGCATGGGTGGCTGGAGCGCGGCACACTGGAAGACAGCCACGTTCGGCTGGCTCGCCTTCGTCGTCGTCGCGTTCCAGGTCGGCAACTTCGTGGGCGTCAAGAACATCGATCCGAACACCTCCGGGCCCGGCCAGTCGGGCCAGATGGACCGGCTCCTGAACGCGGGCTTCAAGCTGCCCGCGAACGAGAGCGTGCTCGTCCAGAGCCGTTCTCTTCGAGTGGGTGCGCCCGCCTTCGACTCCGCCGTCGCGGATGTCGTGGCTCGCGTTTCCAAGCTGAAAGCCGTTCAGAACGTAACGTCGCCGCTCGATCCCGGCCATGCAGGTCAGATCGCGCCGAGCCGGCACGCGGCGATTGTCGAGTTCGAGATCCGAGGCAAGAAGGCCGACGCCGCGGACAAGCTCGGCCCCGTGCTGAAGAGCGTGGACGACGCGCAAAGCGCTCATCCAGGCGTCTACATCGGAGAGTTCGGCGAGGCAAGCGCGGCGAAGGGGACCGACACGGCGTTTGCAAACGACCTCAAGAGCGCGGGCGCGCTCTCGGTTCCGCTCACGCTGGTCATCCTGGTCTTCGCGTTCGGGGCGCTCGTGGCCGCGGGAATCCCGCTGCTCCTTGCCCTCACTGCCGTCTTCGCGACCTTCGGGCTGGCCGCACTGCCGAGCCACTTGCTGCCGCTCGCACAGGAAGCCAACGCCGTCGTGCTCCTGGTCGGGCTCGCGGTCGGCGTCGACTACTCGATGTTCTATCTCCGACGGGAACGCGAGGAGCGGGCCAAGGGGCTCAGCGAGCGCGCAGCGATCGAGGCCGCCGCCGCCACCTCCGGCCGCTCGATCCTCATCTCCGGCCTGACCGTGATGGTGGCGATGGCTGCGATGTTCCTCACGGGCGATGGCACCTTCGAGTCCTTCGCCTACGCGACCATGATGGTCGTCGCGATCGCGATGCTCGGCTCGCTGACGGTTCTGCCTGCCTTGCTCTCGAGGCTCGGAGACGGAGTCGAGCGGGTGCGGGTGCCCTTCGTCGGCCGGATCCGCGGCAGCCACGGCGAAAGCCGCGTCTGGGGACCGATCGTCGACGCTGTCCTGCGCCGGCCGGTGCTGTCCGCCGTGCTCGCGGGCGGAGCCCTGCTCTTGCTCGCGGCTCCTGTGCTGCAGCTGCGCATCTCGACCCCGGGGCCGGACACCTTCCCCAAGTCGCTTGCAGTCGTGAAGACCTACGACCGCATGCAGCAGGCGTTCCCCGGCAAAGCGCTACCGGCAAATGTCGTTGTGAAGGCACCAGACGTGAACGCACCGGCCATGCGGAGCGCGATCGCCGAGCTCGAGCAGAGGGCGCTGGCAAGCGGGCAGGCCCACAAGCCGATCACGGTCGACACGAACCGCGAAGGGACGATCGCAAACATCACCGTCCCGATCGCGGGCAGTGGGACCGACGCCGGTTCGCGTGCTTCCCTCGCGGCGCTGCGTGACTCGATCGTCCCGGAGACGGTCGGTGCGCTTCCGAACACGCAGGCCGGCGTCACCGGGCTCACGGCCGAATGGAAGGACCAGCAGGACCAGATGAAGTCGAAGCTCCCGCTCGTCGTCGGCTTCGTGCTCCTGTTCGCGTTCTTCCTCATGCTGGTCGCGTTCCGCTCGATCGTGATCGCGGCCAAGGCGATCGTCCTCAATCTCCTCTCCGTCGCCGCCGCCTACGGCGTGCTCGTGCTCGTCTTCCAGCACGGCGTCGGCAAGGGCCTGCTCGGCTTCAGCTCGACCGCGGGCATCTCGCCCGTCGTGCCCTTGCTGCTGTTCGTGATCCTCTTCGGCCTCTCGATGGACTACCACGTGTTCATCGTCAGCCGGATCCGTGAAGCGTTCGACCGCGGCGAGAGCATGGACGACGCGATCGCCGACGGGATCAAGGCCACGGCCGGAGTGGTGACGAGCGCGGCCATCGTCATGGTCGCGGTCTTCTCGATCTTCATCACCCTCTCGATGCTCTTCTTCAAGCAGTTCGGCGTCGGGCTCGCGGCTGCAGTCCTGATCGACGCAACGATCGTCCGGGGCGTGCTGCTGCCGGCCACGATGAAGCTGCTCGGCGACTGGAACTGGTACCTGCCGAAGTGGCTCCAGTGGCTTCCTCGGCTCGAGCCGGATGAGCCCGAGCCCACGACGGTCGTCAACCCGGAGCCCGTCTCCGCCTAGGTCCACGCGGTCGGACCCCGGCCCTTCACGGGCTGGGGTCCGACCCGGACACGAATGAAGGGAGTAGGAATGCAAGCCGAAACGCAGCCAGAGAAGCGCACCGGTCTCACGATTGGAGCGTGGGTCGCAGCCGTGCTCGGCGTCCTCGTGCTCGCGGCCGGCGTAACGGGACTCTGGGCCGACACCTCGAAGCGCGACGACAACGGCTACTTCTCCGCGCACGCGCACCGCTACCAAACCCACACGCGAGCTATTGCGACCGAGAGCATCACAGTAGGCAGCTACGTCCCCACGTGGCTCGCAGGCAAGGTCCGGCTCGACGTCGCCGGCGACAAGCCGCTGTTCGTCGGCATCGCGCCGAAGGCCACCGCCGACGCCTACCTCGCCCGAATCCAGCACACGGAGGCGACCCATCTCAGCCTCGATCCATTCAAGGTCACGTACGTCGACCACGCGGGGACGGTCGATCCCGGCCGGCCTGCACGCGAACCCTTCTGGCGAGCAGCGGTCTCCGGAACCAACGCCCCGCTGAAGTGGAACCTTCGCTCTGGCCACTGGTCGATCGTCGTGATGAACGCCGACGGCTCTCGCGATGTCGCGGCGAGGATCGGCGTCGGCGTCAAGGTGCCGGCGCTCCTCTGGGCCGGAATCGGGCTGAGCCTCTTCGGAGGCGCGCTGCTCGTCGCCGCCGGGCTGATGTTCGCTGCCCGCTCGCGGAGCTCGCGAAGGCCTCAGGCCCGAGCGTCTGCTGCTTCTGGCTCCTCCACCGTCGGGTCGCCGATGTAGTCGAGCGCCTGCCGGGCGGGGAGCCGGCTGCGGATCGCGAAGGCGTAGACGGCGAGGCTGAGGAGCGCCACGGCGAGAATGTCCCAGCCGAACGAGAGCACGTTGCGGGGGCCGTGGAGGCCGATCAGCGGGATCGAGCTCGGCGTCCTCGTGTCGAATGAGCTGAGGTACGAGATCACGCCCATTCCGAGCAGGTAGGGCCAAAGCCACACGGCGCTTCGCCAGTCGAGCGACGGTCGCTCCCGCTCGTCGGTTGCAGTCGACACGCCGAGCAGCGCGAAGCCGATCAGGATCGCCACGACGAGCTTCCACATCACCGCCCAGCCGGTGAAGAGCAGGATCTCGCTCGCGGCGACGAACGTGGCCGGCGCCAGGAGCGATGCGGCGGGAAGCCTGAAGGGGCGCGGCCGATCGGGGTCCTGGCGCCTGAGCGCTCCTAGGGCGAGCGGCGCCATCGCGTACACGGCCACGGCCGCCGCCGAGATGAAGCCGACGAGCTGCTGCCAGCCGGGGAAGGGGAGCAGGATCACGAGGCCGCAGACAAACGTGAACCCGAGCGCGAAAACCGGGGTTCCGCGACGCGTGAGCCGTGCGAAGGCCGCAGGGATGTAACCGCTTCGCGCGAGCGCGAAGGTCAGCCGAGCGCTTGCGCCCGTGTAGAGAAGGCCGGTGCCGCCCGGCGAGACGATCGCGTCCGAATAGAGCAGGACGGCGAGCCAGCCCAGGCCGAGCGCCGTCGCGAGCCCCGCGAACGGCCCGAACAACTGCGCCTTTCCCGAGAACGAGACGGCGCCCCAGCCGTGCGAAAGGTTCGACGGGTCGAGCGCCAGGATGAACGCCACCTGCAGCGCGAGGTAGAGAACGATCGCCAAAGCCATCCCGCCGATGATCGCGAGAGGGATGTTCCGCCCCGGATTGCGCGTCTCGCCGCCGAGCTGGACCGCCTGCTCGAAGCCCAGGCACGCGAAGACGACGCCGCCTGACGCCAGCGCGACGAAGACGCCCTTCCACCCGAAGGGCATGAACCCGCCGCCCGCGGTGAAGTTCCCGCCGTGCGCCGAGGTCGCGATGAGCGCGACGACGGTCAGCGCCGGGACGAAGAGCTTCCAGCAGACGGCGACGATGTTCGCGTCGGAGAGCCAGCGCACGCCCATCACGTTGATCGTGCAGAACACGAGCAGCAGCGCTGCGGCGACGACGTAGCCCTGGGCTGTCAGAACCGCCCGGCCGCCCGAGACGGTCGTCAGCGACGAGATGTAGTTCGACGTGTAGAGGAGCGTGGCCTGGACCATGATCGGCCCGACGGTCACGGCGCCGAGAAACGCGATCCAGCCGGTCGTGAAGCCGATCAAGCTCCCGAAGGCGAATTGCGGGAACCGCGCGCTGCCGCCCGCAACCGGGTACATGCCGCCGAGCTCGGCATGCGTCAAGGCGAGCAGCATCACCGCACCGCCGCCGAGCACCCAGGAGATGACCGCGGCCGGGCCGGCGAGCGAAGAGGCATAGAGGGCGCCGAACAGCCAGCCGGCGCCGATGATCGACCCCAACGAGACGAACAGGAGGCCGACGAAACCGACGTCGCGTCGCAGCTTGCGCCCCGCGCGGTCGGTCGCGGTGGCAACCATGGGTTGTGCCAGCTGGGCCGCCGCTTCCTCTCCCTTAAGCGAAATGGCCTCCCGAGAGCTGCTCGGGCTGCCTCCGATCATTGCCCATCGCCGCCCGCGCTACAAGGGTCGAGGATCAGGGTGCCGCCCCGATGTCGGCGCGGCCGCTCCCGGTCAAGCTCAGTCCATGGCCCGCGACTTGCTCAGAACGGCGACGAGCCGAACGGCCCTGACCGGGGCCTGCGGGCTGCTCGCCTTCGTCACCTTCAACGCCGGCTGGATCGCGGCTGACCTCACTCAACCGCAGGCCTTCAGCCCAACGCGCGACGACATCTCCGATCTCGGCGCTCTGACGGCGAGCAGTCCCTGGCTCTACAACCAGCTTGCCGCCAACATCTCCGGCTTGCTGCTGGTCGCGCTCGGAATCGGTCTCTGGCAGGCGCTCAGTCCGAGCCGCCTCGGCCGAGCCGGCGCCGCGGCCGTGGTCGCGATGGGCCTCGGCACGTTCCTCGACGGAATCTTCCGCCTCGATTGCCAGGGAATCGATTCCGGGTGCAGCAACGACTCGTGGCACTCCCACGCCCACAAGATCGAGTCCGCTCTCACCGTCGGCGCGTCCTTCCTCGCCTTGGTGATCTTCGCGATCGCGTTCCGTCGCCTCGCCGAATGGCGGGGCGCCTGGCTGCCGATGCTCGCCGCCCTGCCTGCTGTGTTCGCGGCCAACGTCCTCTTCTCGCCGCTCGGACCCGGCGCCTCCACGCGCGCGGGCACCGTCGTCCTCTTCGCGGTGATCGCCTTTCTCGGGTTACGACTGACCAAGTGCACCGGTCTCGACGGGAAGATCGGCGCGCTTAACTAGTGCGGAAAGTCCGCGGTCGGGTTGCGCGTGCCCACGGATTCGCGGCGTCGCGATTGCTTGCACGCTTGACTCGAGATGGTTGCCCGAGCAGTCGAGCACGCAGATCGGCGCCTGCACGACCTCCGCAGGGAGGAGTGGGAGGACGCAGCGGTCGCGGTCACGGCGTTCGGGCTTGCGGTCGCCGCCGCGTCACTTCGTCCCACCCTTGCGCTGCCGCTCTTCCTCGGCGGGTTGATGCTCGCCGGGCGCGCCGCTCTCGCCGGCTGGCGGCGCTGGGATCTGCTCGACCGGCTCCTCGTCGACCCCGATGCGCAGGCCATCCCGGAAGTGCGCGCGCTCGCCGAACGAGAGGCGACCATGACCAACCGCCGCTCGCTCAGCAGCGCGATCCGGATACGCCTCCAGCGTGCGGAGAACCCCCGGATCGTGGCCAACGCCGATCAGTTCGCCGCGCTGGCGGACGAGCTGGCCGACCCGCAGCTCGAGCTGGATCCCGCCCGCGCCGCCGCTTGCTCGCGGCTCCTGACGGACGACGTCGCGAGCCCGCTCTTCAATTTCACGCTGCCGGCAGAGGACGTTCGCTCGCGGCTCGTTCAGATCCGGTCCGGCTTTCACCAGCGGGATTAGCGCGGCGAGCCAGTTCCCCGATTCGGCCTGCGGCGAATTACAGAGCAGGGAGTACGGTTCTGCCTGATGCACGATCCGATGGCGCTCACGATGATTTAGAGATGAGCGCCGAGGAGCAACGGCGGTCGCCGACGACTCGCGCGCCGACGCGCGCGCGGATCCGGCGCAGCTCTTCCGGGAGCTGCGCAGCTCGCCCAAAGGACTGACGACTCGCGAGGCGTCCAGGCGGCTCACCGCCTACGGTCCCAACGAGCTGGAGCGCCGCGGAGGCCCGACCTGGCCGAGGCAGGTGCTGGCGCAGCTGATCCATCCGCTGGCGCTCCTCCTCTGGCTGGCCGCGGCGCTCTCGTTCGCAACCGGCACGCCCATCCTCGGCGAGGCGATCGTCGCGGTCATCCTCCTGAACGCCGCCTTTGCGTTCGCGCAGGAGCGGCAGGCCGAGCGGGCGATCGAGGCGCTGCGCACCTACCTGCCGCAGCAGGCGAGCGTCCTGCGGGACGGGCAGGCGCAGGAGATCGAGGCGAGAGAGCTCGTCCCGGGCGACGTGCTGCTCCTCGCGGAGGGCGACCGCGTCTCGGCCGACGCGCGGCTGCTCGAAGGGGCGCTCGAGGTCGATCTGTCGACGCTGACCGGAGAATCGCAGCCGGTCTACCGCTCGGCGGAGTTCGTGGACGAGACCGGCCCGGTCCTCGAGGCGCGCGACGTCGTCTTCAGCGGCTCGAGCTGCGTCGGGGGTGAGGCGAAGGCGCTGATCGTCTCGACAGGGATGCAGACCGAGCTCGGCCGGATCGCGGCCATGACCGAGAACGTCAAGACCGAGCCGAGCCCGCTCGAGCAGCAGGTCCGCCGCGTCGCGTGGCTGATCTCGCTCGTGGCCGTTGCCGTCGGCCTCGCGTTCCTGCCGATCGGATACTTCGCGGCTGGGCTGTCGCTGAAGGACGCGGCGACCTTCGCCATCGGACTGATCGTCGCGAACGTGCCCGAGGGGCTGCTGCCGACGATCACGCTCGCGCTGGCCGTCGGCGTGGCGAGCCTCGCCCGGCGCGGCGCGCTCGTGAAGCGGCTGAGCGCCGTCGAGACCCTCGGCTCGGCAGGCGTGATCTGCACGGACAAGACGGGAACGCTGACGCAGAACCGGATGCGCGCCATGCGCGTCTGGACGCCGCTCGGCGAGACCGACCTCGAGGTCGGAAACGGCGACGGCAATCCGCTCCTGACGCTGCTCGGCCGGGCGATCGCCTCGTGCTCGTCCGCCGAGCTCGCCGGCGAGCCGAACAAGTCACGCGGTGAGGCAACCGAGATCGGAATGCTGGAGACCGCGCGCGCACTAGGCATAGACGTCGAGGTGCGGCGGCGCGAGCTCGCCCGCCGCCAGCTGTACCGGTTCGACCCGAAGCTCCGCCTGATGTCGACCGTGGACGAGCGGGCCGACGGCACGCTGACAGTCCATGCGAAGGGCGCTCCGGAGGAGGTGCTCGCCCGCTGCACCGCGATCGGCGGCCGGGAGAACCATCGCCCGATCACGATGGCCGACCGGGCCGAAGTGCTGGAGGTGCTCGACTCGTACGCGAAACAGGGCCTGCGCGTGCTGGCCGTGGCCCGCAGGCGGCTGCCGGACGGCGCCGTGCCGCCCGAGCGCAGGGAGGACGCCGAAACCGAGCTCTGCCTCCTCGGGCTCGTCGCCCTGTTCGACCCGCCGCGGCCGGAGGTGGCCGACGCGGTCGCCGAGTGCCACAGCGCCGGCATCCGGATCGTCGTCATCACCGGCGACTACGGCCCGACCGCGGCGCAGATCGCGCGGCGCGTCGGGATCGCGCGAAACGGTGCCCACGTCGTCACGGGCGAGCAGCTCGAAGCGATGAGCGAGGAGCAGCTCGACACGCTTCTTCGGGACGGGGAGGAGCTCGTCTTCGCCCGCAGCTCCCCGGAGGCGAAGCTCCGGATCACGGACGCGCTGCAGGCGGAGGGGCAGGTCGTGGCGATGACCGGCGACGGCGTCAACGACGCGCCGGCCCTGCGGCGGGCGGACATCGGCGTCGCGATGGGCGTCGCCGGCACGGACGTCGCCCGCGAGGCGGCGACGATGGTGCTCACGGACGACAACTTCGCGACGATCGTCGCGGCCGTCGAAGCGGGACGTCAGGTCTTCGACAACGTCCGCAAGTTCATCCTCTACATCTTCGCCCACGCGACTCCCGAGGTCGTGCCGTTTCTCGTCTTCGCGCTCTCGGGCGGCGCGATTCCGCTGCCTCTGACCGTCTTGCAGATCCTCGCGATCGACCTCGGCACCGAGATCCTGCCGGCGCTCGCGCTCGGCCGCGAGCCACCGGAGCCCGGGCTGATGGATCGTCCTCCGCGGTCCCGCTCGGAGGGCGTGATCACCGGCTCGCTGCTCAGGCGTGCCTGGCTCTTCCTCGGCCTGATCGAGGCCGTGCTCGTCCTCTTCGGCTTCTTCTTCGTGCTCGTCGGCGCGGGCTGGCACCTGGACGACGTCGTCTCGGCCGGGCACCCGCTGCACAGCGCGTACCTGCGGGCGACCACGATGACGTTCGCCGGGATCGTCGCCTGTCAGATCGGCACTGCGATCGCGGCGCGGACAGAACACGCGTCGCTCCGCTCGGTCGGCTTCTTCACCAACCGCCTGCTGCTCTGGGGCATCGCCTCGGAGATCGTCTTCGCGGCGGCCGTCATCTTCGTCCCGGCGCTGCAGCACGTCTTCGGAACGGCCGCGCTCAAGCCCGTCGACCTCGCGGTGCTGGCGCCGTTCCCGCTGATCGTGTGGGGCGCCGACGAGCTGCGCCGGTACGTCCTGCGCTCGCGGCATTAGTAGTCGCGTCTTGGTGGCGGTTGTGCTCGAGTCCCGCACGCCGCCTAGGTTTATGGCTCTCGTGCGCGGCGTTCGCTCAGCGTTGCGTTGAGCTCCGCGGACACCACCATCAGCCGGCCCACGAGCACCAGCGAGAAGAGCAGCGCAGTGGCGATCCCGAGCGCGCCGTAGGTGTTGGCGCGGTTCTCGACGAGGCGGGTCGTGATGTAGACGTTGAAGACGTTGACGAACAGAAGCCCGACGCCGAACAAGAGCGCCCCGGGGAGGAGCCGCGGCCACCGAACATCGCTGTGAGGAAGTTGCACGGAGACCGCAAGCCACGAGCCCCCGACGAGCAAGAGGTAGACGAGCAGCGCGGCGAGCCCACCGAATTGATCTCCCCGGCGGATCCAGCCAACGATCTCCACTGCCCCGAGCTCGAGGAGCAGCGCCGTCGCGAACACGCCGATTCCCAGCCACGTAACCCGTACGCCGCGGCCCGAGCCGCGCCAGGCGATCGCATGCACCTTCGCGATCGCGCGATAGAGGGTGCCCATTGCGTAGAGCACGGCGGGGACCATCAGCAGGAAGACGAGGCCACGGTGGCGGCCCGAGGCCGTCGAGGCGACCTCGGAGGCAATCAGGCCGTGCAGGCCGGCCTCCTCGGCGACCTTACTGGGGCTCTTGTCGACGCTTCCCGCGTAGAGGCCGAGGCCGGAGACGAGGAGGAGAGCAGTCGGGAGCAGGAAGACGAACAGCCGGTACGCGAGCGCTCCCGCGAGCAGCCCGCCTCCGATGGCCGAGTCCCGCTCGACGACCCCGAGCCCGAGGTCGAGCGAGGAGTGGCGGGCGCGCGCCTCGTCTGTGTAGGCCCGGACGCCGCGCGCCCACTCGGCCAGGCGGGCGTACCGTCCCGTTGCCGGGGGTTCGAGCGGCTTGCGGGCATCGGCCACGACTCAACCTTTGGTCGTTGGCGAGAGCTCGATCTCCGCGGGCAGCATGCTGAGCTCGCTCTCGTCCTCGAGCTCGCCACGGGTCCTGGCGTCGAAGTATGCGTAGGCGGTGGTGAGCGCGACGAACGGCATCGCCACCGCGTAGACGAACCCTGCGATCACGTTCACGAGCCAGAAGGGCGCGCTGGTGACGAGGATGAGCAGCGCACCGAGCAGCGGGCCGGCGACGACGACCAGGGCGCCCCCCGCGACGATCAGCGAGGTGACCTTGAGCCATCGCTTGCGCACCAGTCGCCCGCTGCGGCGCAAGGCCCCGGCTCCCGACAGGTCCTCGAGCTCGATCGCCGGCACGATCAGAGCCCACCGGCCGGCCAGCCACACCGCGATCGGGACCAGGAAGATCGAGCTCGCGAGCAGCGAGACGACGACGGACGCGACGAGCAGCGCTCCAAGGAGCGGCGCGACGCTGTCGGCGGCGAGGCGATAGGCGGCGGCAGGCCCGACCGGTTGGCCTTCGTCGATCCGGACGAGAGCCCGCGCAGAGGCGGCCTGGACGAGCCCGAGGCCGAGCAGCGCCAACGCGGTTCCGATTGCGAGCACGAGGAGCGCGAGAAGCCCGCTGTTCTCGCCGCCCGTCTGGACGCCGAGGATGCTGGTCGCGTGGAGGAAGAGGGCCTGCAGGAGCGTGATGAGCAGCGAGATCGGGATGAAGACGAGACCGATCCCTACGAAAAGCCGGATCCGCTGAACGTACATCCGCCCGGAGGCAGAGAGGATCTGGCCCCAGGACCGCCGGCGGGCCACGCGGAGCGGAGCGGCCGGCCGCCACGTCGCTCGTGAGATCAGGATGACCACGAGCAGTCCGAGGCCCGCGAGTACCAGGCCGAACGCGACCGGCTTGGCGACGAGCTGAACGAGTGCCCTCGACCCGCGCCCGATCGCACCGCAGAAGAAGTCGGTCGCGCCGTTCCCGAACGCGCTGCCGGCGGGTACCGTGTAGCTCCGCGGGCGCCAGTCCTCCGACCAACGGATCGGCTCGGTCCATTGGGTCTTGAGATTCGGCCCGGTCGGGCCGTTGAAGAACGCCGGCCGGCGCTCTCCCCAGCGGCCTTCGAACGCGATCCAGGGGAAGTCCGCCCGCGCTTGGGCGGGCTCACTCGGGACCGTCTCCACGGCCGGTCGGATGTCGAAGGTCGGTCCACGCGTGTCGTCGCAGCCGACGCCCTCCGAAGCTGAGCTGCCGAGGTAGAGCGCCTCGCCGTAGAAGTTCGCGTGCGATCCCGCGGCCGGGTGGACGACCGGGTGCGTCCCGTCGACCCGCTCGAGCTTGTCGTCGGTCCAGGCGGCCCGCTCCGCGCCCTCGTGCTGGCTGTATCCGACCTCGACCGGCGCCTGCTTCAGCGCCTGGGCCGGCGTCGAGGCGTCGAAGACGAGCTGGATCATCTCCCAGTCGCCCTCGTGCAGGTTGTTCCAGTCGTTGAAGACGTAGAAGAACCAGTACTGGAGCGCAAGCTTCCCCGGCCGCTCGGCGTCGGTCGCGACGTGCGCGTAGACGACCGGTGTCTGCCCCTCGACGAGCCTTCGTTCCCAGCGCAGGTAGTCGCAGCCCGGCTCGAGCGCGCTCCCCGGGAAGTCGAGGTGGTAGTCGAAGAGACCGTTCGAGAGGTCCTTCGCAGTCGGGCCGATCTTGACCAGGTCGCCGGGGCCCCAGGGCCCGCGCAGGGCAACGGTGGGCTCGCCGAAGAGCAGGTTGACGTTGATCGGCAGGTACGGCTTTCCCGGCTGGCAGTCGGTGTGTGAGACGAGCCTCACGACGGGCGCGTATCGCTGCGCAAGCGCTGCCTCCTGGGCCCGGTCGCCTGCTGCTGCGGGTGCCACGACGAGCGCCGCGAACGCGACGAGCGTCACAGCTACGAGCCGCGTCAAGCCGCTGGCTCCGAGGCGCACGACGACAATGATCGGCCCGGGAGGACCGCGACCGCGGCCGGCAGCACGTTTCCTATCGCTTGGCCAGCCCACGCCCTATCAGCGCCACGGAGACTCACCCCGTGGAAGCTACAACGCTCAGCGCCGGGTCGGCATCTGGCTCTTGGTTGCGCGACCGACGCAGATGCCGGCACAGCCTCAGCCGTAGAGCGGCGAGGGCAACCGGGCCTTCTCAGCGACCCGTGCCCGACGAGCCCGGCGCGACGAGGCCGGTTTCGTAGGCGTAGATCACGGCTTGAACCCGATCGCGGAGATCGAGCTTCTGGAGGATGCGCGCGACGTGTGTCTTTGCCGTCGCTTCGCTGATCACCAGCCGGCGGCAGATCTCCGGGTTGGAGAGGCCGCGCGCGAGGAGGTCGAGGACCTCTTGCTCGCGCGGCGTCAGCTGGTCCAGCTCGGGTGACGGTGCAGGCGGTGAAGCGGGTGACTGCCGGGCGAATTCCTCGATCACCGCGCGCGTGATCGCCGGAGCGAGCAGCGACTCGCCGCTTGCGACGATGCGGACGGCGGCGGCGATCTCCTCCGGCGGGGCGTCCTTGAGCATGAAGCCGCTGGCTCCGGCACGCAATGCCTCGTAGACGTAGTTGTCGAGCCCGAAGGTGGTCAGGATCAGCACGCGCGTCTCGGGCCGCTCGCGGACGATGCGCCTGGTCGCCTCGATCCCGTCGAGCACCGGCATGCGAATGTCCATCAGCACGACGTCGGGCTCGAGCCGGCGAGCGACCGAGACGGCGTCCTCGCCGTCGCCCGCCTCGCCGACCACGCTCGCGTCGGGCTCAGCTTCGAGGATCTTGCGCAGGCCGACGCGGACGAGCGCCTGGTCGTCGGCGATCAGAACGCTCGTCATCGGGTGGGCAGCAGGACACGGACGGCGAAGCCGCCGGTCGGCCGTCGGCCGGCGTCGAGGCGCCCGCCGTACAGCGCCACTCGCTCGCGCATCCCGACCAGGCCGTGCCCGCCGCTCGCGACCGGTGCCTGCGCGCCCGCGCCGTCGTCGACGATCTCGAGCTCGAGCGAGTCCCGCCCGTAACGGACGTGGACGCTTGCCTGCGCCTGTCCGGCGTGCTTGAGCGCGTTTGTCAGAGCTTCCTGGACGATCCGGTACGCCGAGAGCTCGATCCCGACCGGGAGCTCCCGCTTGTCGCCCTCGACGCGGAGCTCGACCGGCAATCCCGCCTCGCGCACCCGCTCGACCAGGGCCTGCAGGTCGTCGAGCCCCGGCTGCGGCGAGAGCGGATCGCCCGCGTCACTGCGGAGCATCCCGACCAGGCGGCGCATTTCGGTCAGCGCACCCCGGCCGATGCGCTCGATCGTCACGAGCACGTCCTTCGTCGACCCGCTGGTGTCGTCGAGCACCCGGCGCTCTGCCCCGGCCTGCACGACCATCATCGAGACGTTGTGGGCGATCGCGTCGTGCAGCTCGCGCGCGATCCGCGCCCGCTCCTCGACCACTGCCTCCCGGGCGGCGAGATCGCGCTCCCGCTCGGCGAGCTGGGCGCGCCGCTCGCGATCGCCGAGGACGCGGCGGACGAGCAGCATGACGACGAGCGCGACGACCGTGAACAGCGCTGTGTTCCCGGGGCTGCCCTTCGGCCCGAAGCTCGTGATGAGGAAGCCCACGCCGAGAAGCCCGAGCCCGAGCGCGAATTGCCGCGGCGTCGTCCAGACCGCGAGGGCATAGAGCGCGCAGAAGTATCCGACGCTCGCGAGGATGATCTGCGGGTCGCCCCAGAAGCCGAGCTCGATCGAGTAGAGCAGCGGCACGACGATCCCAACGAGCATCGGAGAGCGACGGCGAACGGCGATCGACGCCGTGGCGACGAAGGCGACGAACGCGGCCACAGGGCGGTGTGAGCCCGCGCTGCTCCCGAGCCAGACCTCGAGCTGGGCCGCGATCGTGAGCAGCACGGCAACGGCCAGGTCGACGGTCGCCGGATCCGGCCGCGAGAGGGAGGGGGCAAAGCGGGTGCGCACGACATGAAGGTAGACGGATTGGCTCGCGCTGTCATCGGCCGATCGGCCGATCCCGGGCCGTCCAAAGATCAGCCGGTCGGATGACCGAAAGATCGCCGAGCCGGCCGACGACGCGCGGCTCGCCTCGTCGTACGGTCGTCTCGATGTCCAATCGCCAAGGAGGAACCGAGATGAAACAGCTTTGGGATCGCTGGGCGCCGCTCGCCGGAGTGCTCTCCGTCGCGTGCTCGCTCGTCGGGGTCCTGTTCGTGCTGAACCAGCCGCAGGACAAGGACTCGAACGCCAAGATCGTCGCCTACTTCGCCCAGCATTCGCATCAGGTGCGCGGCGTCGTCGGCTTCTTCGTCTTCTTCGCCGGCATCCTCTTCCTGCTTGCCTTCCTGGGCTCGCTCCGGGAGCGGCTGCTTGCCGCCGAAGGGGAGCCGGGCCGGCTCAGCACGCTTGCGTTCGGAGCGGGCATCGCGAGCCTGCCGCTCTGGGGCGTCTCGATGCTGCTCGCCAACGCGGCCAGCCTCGCCTCGGGCGAGTCCTCGAGCTTCCGGCTCGACCCGAACACTCTACCGGCTGCTCTCCACGACCGCCTACTTCGCGTGGGTCGCGGCCCTGATCGTGAGCGCCGTCGTCGTCTGGTCGACGTCGGCGCTGGCGCTGCGGACCGGGGTGCTGCCGCGGTGGTACGGGCGGCTCGGGATTGTCGCCGGCATCATGCAGCTGTTCGGGATCTTCTTCTTCCCGTTCCTCGTGTGGTGGCTGTGGATCGTCGTGACGGCCGTGTTGCTCGTCACGCGGCGCAGCCTCGCCCCGGCGCGGGCTGCTCAGCCGGCGCTTTGATCGGCTTCCGGGGGCGGTTACGGCCGCCCCCGGCTGCATCCGCGCACCGCGCTAGCAGCCGGTTCGCGGCGGCAGGTCGTCGGGCACGTCGACGAGGTCGACGAACTCGGCGGCGAACTCGGCGAAGCGCTCGATGTCTCCACGGTTCGTCGCGATCCCGAGCGAGGCGCGTACGGCACCGCCGGACGGGAGCCCGATCGCCGTCACGTAGTCGTCGAGGCTCATGCCGTCGCCGAACTCCCCGCCCAGGAGCGTCTCGCGCGAGATGGTGAAGGCGATCTCGCCCGCGCCGGGGTTGCAGAAGCAGCCGGTGCGCAGCGAGATCGAGTGGCGCTGGGCGATGCGGTCGACGTAGCGCTCGTCGACGATGCGGCCGTCCGGGTGGAGGAAGTTGAACGCGATCGTGGCGCCGCGACGCTCGACGGTGTCGGGGCCGTAGACCGCGGTCACGGGCGATCCGTCCGCGTGGCGCAGCCCTGTGATCACGCGCAAGAGGCGCTCGGCCTGCGCCTGCACGTGCGTGTGGATCCGCTCGATTCCGAGCCGTTGGTCGAGGAAGCGCAGGCCGATCTCGACGGCCGGGAGGTTGAGGAAGTTGACGGTGCCGTCCTCGAAGTGGGCGGGGCCGGGAGCCGACTGGTACCACTCGCGCTGGACGAAGGCGGCGACGATCGTCCCGCCGGAGAACCAGGGACGCTCGAGCTTGGCGAGCGCATCCCGGCGCGCGATCAACACGCCGACGCCGGTCGGCCAGCCGAACATCTTGTAGAAGGAGAGGCAGGCGAAGTCCGGCTTGGCCTGTGAGAGGTCGAGCCGGTTGGTGGGCACGAAAGCCGCCGCGTCGAGCAGGACGTCCCAGCCGTGCTCGTGCGCTTCGTCGATCCAGGAGAGTGGGTGCTGGACGCCCGAGAAGTTCGACTGGGCCGGGTAGGCGAACAGGTTGTGGTGCTCACCGACGACGTCGGTGAGGTAGCGGGGCAGCAGCGTCTCGTCGACGCGAAGCTCGGGGCCGGCGCTCGGGACGTACGTCGTCTCTGCGCCGCGGGCGCGCGCGAACTCGCGAATGCCGTTGACCGAGTTGTGGTTGTCGAAGGTGAGCAGAAAGCGGTCGCCCGGCCGGAACGGATAGGCCTCGCCGACCAGCCGGAGCGCGCCGGTTGCATTCGGCGTGAAGATGGCCACGTACTCGTCGGGCGAGGCACGGAAGAATCCAAGGACGGCCCGCCGCGCCTGCTCGGCCAGCTCGGTCATCGCCGCGGAGGTCGGATTGGCTGAGTGCGGGTTCCCGAAGACGTTGTCGCGCAGCAGCGCCAGGTGCTCGTCCAGCTGCGAGTGCGCGTAGAGGCCCGCCCCGGTGTAGTCGAGGTAGACGTGTCCGCCGGCGTCGAGCCGTCCGAACTCGGTCCGCCGCAGCTCGTCAAACAGAGGGTCGGCGGCCGGCGACGACACGAGCTGGCTCATGCGCTCTTCCTACTCCCTTTCCGCCTCGACCGCAACGATTGGGGCCGGTTTGTCATCTCTCTACGACTATACACCTATACAACTACATTATGCTATAGTGCAGTTCATGGAGAAGCTTCCGCACCCGCTCCCACACGACCTGGTCGAGTTGATCGCCCGCCGCTTCCGCGTCCTGGGCGAGCCGAGCCGAGTCCGGTTGCTCGACCATCTGCGCGAGGGCGAACGCTCGGTGAACGAGCTCGCCGCTCACCTCGGCGCGGGGCAGCAGAACGTCTCCAAGCACCTGTCCGTCCTCGCCGAGGCGGGCATCCTCGCCCGGCGCAAGGACGGCAACCACGTCTACTACCGAATCGTCGACGACGGCGTGCTCGGTCTCTGCGAGCAGGTCTGCGGCTCGCTCCAGCAGCAGCTGCAGACCCTGGCGCTGATCGTCGGCGGCTCGGCCTAGGAGGAGGTCGAGATGACCAAGCTGACCAAGAACATGAGCAACCTCGATCGCACGGTCCGCGCTCTGATCGCGGTGGCCGCGCTCGTCGTGGCGATCGCCATCGGCGTCGGTTCCGTCGCCGGAATCGTGCTGCTCGTCGTCACCGCGCTCATGGGCGTGACCGCAGCCGTCGGCTTCTGCCCGCTGTACGCGCTCTTCCATATCGACACGCACGGCCGCAGGCTGCTGCCGCACTGAAAGGAGCACACATGGATGTCACCACCGAAACGTTCGAGCACGAGGTGATCGAGCGCTCGCACGAGATTCCCGTCGTCGTCGACTTCTGGGCGGCCTGGTGCGGGCCCTGCCAGATGCTCGGCCCCGCGATCGAAGCCGAGGTCGCGAAGCGCGAAGGTCGGATCGAGCTCGCCAAGCTCGACGTCGACGCCGAGCCGGAGATCGCTGCCCGCTACGGCATTCAGTCGATTCCAACCGTGGCCGTCTTCCGCGACGGCGAGCCGGTGACGGGCTTCGTCGGCGCCTACCCGCCGGCGACGATCGGCCAATTCTTCGACGAGCAGGTGCTCGCCGAGCAGGCCGAGCCGGCGCAGACGACGGCATGAGCGCGGCGGTGGCGTGACGCCGCCGGTCGGGCGCGAGGAGTGGGACCGCCGCTACGCCGGCAGCGAGTTGCTCTGGAGCGCGCGTCCGAGTCGCTTCCTCCTCGCTGAGGCAGGCGATCTC
Source organism: uncultured Actinomycetes bacterium (assembly GCA_963755635.1). Taxonomy (GTDB): domain Bacteria; phylum Actinomycetota; class Thermoleophilia; order Gaiellales; family Gaiellaceae; genus AC-32. Next base: position 63,113 of record CAVWKS010000026.1, read on the forward strand.
CCGCCGGGGCGAGCGCTCGACCTCGCCTGCGGCGAGGGTCGCCACGCTGTTTGGCTCGCCGAGCGAGGCTGGCAGGTCACCGGCGTCGACTTTTCGGAGGCCGCGCTGGCGAAGGCGCGAGAGCTCTCCGCCGCGCGCGGGATTCGGGCGAACTGGGTGGCGGCCGATCTGCTGGACTACCGGCCGGAGGAGCGCGCCTACGACCTCGTCCTCCTCTTCTACCTCCAGCTGCCGGAGCCGCAGCGGCGGAAGATCCTCCGCGCGGCCGCCGACGCAGTCGCGCAGGGTGGCCTGCTGCTGCTCGTCGCGCACGACAGCAGCAACCTCGCGGACGGTCACGGCGGGCCCAAAGACCCTGCTGTCCTCTACACCGCCGGCGACGTCGTCGCTGACCTCGACGGCACCGGGCTCGAGATCGAGCGCGCCGAAATCGTCGAGCGACCAGTCGCGACCGCAGACGGCGAGCGTACTGCCCTCGACGCGTTCGTCCGCGCCCGGCGCGACTGACGAACTGAAGGCGCGGCGAAGCGTCAGGCGCCCGCCGGCAAGGGTGCGTGCGGCGCAGCGGCAACGGCCGCGGCGGCGAGGACGAGGTGGAAGCCGCCGGCCCGCCGGCCGTCGAGTGCCGTAGTCGCCGCGTAGTCACGCTGACGGTCGAGCAGCTCGGCGATCGCCGCGAACGCAGGCATCTCCGGTTGGTCAGGGCCGACCTCACAGGCAAGGCGCGCCAGCTGGACGAGGCCGTCGGCCGGCCGTCCTTCGAGCATCCGCGACAGGGCTCCCACGAGTAGCGCGAATGTGCGCTCGAGCAGCGGCGGGCGCGGCGGAGGCGGACCGGGCGGCGAGCCGCAATCCAGGGGTGGGTCTCCGGCGAGAAGACGCTCGAGCTGGCCGCCCGCGACCGACGACACCTGCGCACCCGTCAGCCCGACCTCGAGCGCGCAGCGGATCGCGACGATCGCCGCGGCGGCAGGGGTTCCGAAGGGGAGGTCGCTACCGAGCAGGATCTGTCCCGGAGGGACGAGCGAGAACAGCGCGAGGTGATCGGCGGGGTTCCACCAGGCCGTGTCGAAGTAGACGCTCGGGTGGTCGTCGAGCTCTCGCCAGATCCAGGAGAGCTCGGTGACACCGACGTGGGCAAGCACCAGCGGCGCCTGCGGGTGCCGCTCGGCGAGCGCGAGGGCGTCCCGGCCGAGCGAGGGAATGCCGAGACCCGAGTGAATCGTCACCGGCAGCCTCTGCTCGTCGGCGACGGCGAAGATCGCCGCGACGCCGGGATGCCGCAGATCGAACCGCTCCGCGCGCGGGTGCAGCTTCACTCCGCGCGCGCCCGAGGCGAGACACCGCTCGAGCTCGCCGACGGGGTCGTCGTGTGGATCGAGGCGGCAGAAGGGCACCAGCCGACCATCCGACGCGGCCGCGGCGGCGAGCACCGCGTCGTTCGCCTCTCGGTAACCGGCCTGCTCCATCAGCGGGAACACGACCCCTCGCGCGTCGGTCAAGGCCAGCGCGTCGATCAGCTCATCCGATGAGCACGTCCATCCTTCCGGATCGTTCGCACCCAGGTGCATGTGCGCGTCGAACAGGCGCAGCCCCGGCAGCTGCTCGACGAGACAGCGCAGCCACGGCAGCAAGAGCTCGTCTGCGTACACGCCGCGTTCACGCTAACCGACCATCGCGGGGCGTCGGCCAGCTTCGCTGTTTCTGGGCCTAGACGGTCGCCTGTCGGGACGCGGTCCTGACGCGGAGAGCACCGGGTCGGATCGCGAACCGGAGCGGCGAGTCGAGGTCGACCGCCTCGCCGTCGATTCCGGCGTGGACCGGCGCGGGGGCGTTCACCTCGAGCTCCGTTGCGGTCCAGGAGCGCCCCGGGCTGCTGCCGGGGCCGGGCGCGTCGAGCACGACGACGCCGAGCCGGCCGCTGTCGAGCGTCGGCCGGGTGCCGGGCGCACGCCCGGGCTCCGGCGAGTAAGGGTTGTTCGACACGAGCACGACCGCGGGGTCGCGATGCGGCCGGCCGCGGTCGTCGACGACCTCCAGGTCGTCTTGCGGCCGCGCTCGGCCCGAGAACGTGCGCAGCCGTCTCGAGGAGCGTGCGCGCCTTGGCGTCCCGGTAGGCCGGCTGTCGAACCGCGTCGCCGTAGACCCCGAGCGAGACGTTGTTGAGGAAGAGGCGGCCGTTCACCTCCGCGACGTCGATCCGGCGCTCGACACCGTCGCCGAACGCGTCGAGCGCGCCGATCACGTCGTGTCGATCGATCCCGAGGTCGAGCGCGAAGTGGTTGCGCGTCCCGGCCGGGATGCAGACGAACGAGAGCCCGTGCGCGACGGCCGCCGAGGCAACCACGGCGAGCGACCCGTCGCCGCCCGCGACGCCTAGGGTGTCCGCGCCGCGCGCCACGGCGTCGGCGACGAGCGTGGCGAGGTCGTCGTCCGGCTGCAGGACGACGACCTCGATGCCGCGTTCGCGTGCCCGTTCGGCGAGGCCCGCACGCGTGGCCTTGCCGTCACCCGATCTCGGGTTGACGAACAGCACGGGCTGTCGCGGCAACATGGCGATTCACCCTACGCCGCAGCACTGTTTTGGGCGTGCGAGACTCGCCCGGAGGAGGCAAGTCGCATATGCAGGAGCTGCTCGAGATCCGGCTGCTCGGCCCCTTCGAGGTTCTCGTGGGCGGGGCATCTGCGGACGTGGGCGGCTCGAAGCGTCAAGCGCTACTGGCGATGCTCGCGCTCCGGAACGGCCACCTCGTCGACGTCGATGCGCTGGTCGACGGCCTCTGGGGCGAGGAGCTCCCCAGCGCGCCGCGGAACGCGCTCCATCACCACATCGCACGGCTTCGGGCGGCGCTCGGGGACGAGTCGATCGTCGGCTTCCCCGACGGGTATGCCCTGAAGGACGCACGCGTCGACGCGGTCTCGTTCGAGGAGCTGCTCGCGGAGACGCGTGCCGCGCTGCGCGACGGCGACGTCGGTGCCGCCGCGGACACGTCTGCATCGGCGCTCGACCTCTGGCGTGGGCCCGCGCTCCAGGGCCTGCCTGCGACGACGTGGTTCACCGCCGAGACGCGGCGGCTCGAGGCGCTGCGCGTCGACGCGCTCGAGGAGCAGTTCGAGGTCGGTCTCGCGCTCGGCGAGCAGCGGGAGCTGACCCCGGCGCTCCGTTCGGCGCTCGCGGACGACCCGTTCCGGGAGCGGCTGTGGGGGCAGCTGATGCTGGCGCTCTACCGCAGCGGCAGGCAGGCGGATGCACTGGAGACGTTCCAGGAGGCGCGGCGCGTTTTCGCCGACGAGCTCGGGCTCGAGCCGGGGCCCGAGCTCCGGGGGCTGCAGGAGGCGATCCTCGCGCACGACCCCGCGATCGCCGCCGCTCCGGTCGTCCGCAGGCGCCGCGGCAATCTGCCCGCGCCTTCGACGTCGTTCGTGGGCCGCGCGGACGAGCTCGCCCAGGTCGCCGGCCTTCTGCACGAGAACCGCCTCGTGACGCTCACCGGCCCGCCGGGGGTGGGCAAGAGCCGGCTCGCGGTCGAGGCCGCGCGTTCCCTCGAGGCCGACTTCCCGGATGGCATCTGGCTCGTCGACTTCGCGCGGGCGGGCGGCGCTGAGGATGCTGTCCGCCTCCTTGCACACGCCGTCGACGTTCGCGGCCCCGATCCGCTCGCGCACGCGACGTCACGGCTCCGCCACGCAGCGGCTCTCCTCGTTCTCGACGCGTGCGAGCACGTGCTCGAAGAAGTGGCGCGGATCGCGTCGACGGTCCTAGCGGAGTGTCCCCAGGCCCGGATCCTGGCGACGAGCCGCGAGTCGCTCCACGTCGCGAGCGAGGTGAGAGTCCCCGTGGCGCCGCTCGAGGCCGCGGCCGCCGACCTTTTCCTCGAGCGTGCGCGTGCCGCGCGACCCGGTTTCGAGCCGGACGCCGAGGCTGTCGCGCTCGCCGGCGAGATTGCCCGGCGCGTCGACGGATTGCCGCTGGCGATCGAGCTCGCCGCCGCGCGCGTGAACGTGCTCGGCCTCGCGGAGCTCGTCTCCATGCTCGAGCGGCGCGAGGTGCTCCTGCGCGATAGCCCTGCCTCGGACCCGGCCCGCACCGCGCTGCAAGGGCTCGTGGAATGGAGCTACGACCTACTGCACGGGGACGAGAAGACACTGCTCCAGCAGCTGGCCGTTCACCGCGGTGGCGCGTCCCTGCCGTCGCTCGTCTCGCTTGCGGCCAGGCACGCCCTCAACGAGGCGACGGTTGCGTATCTCGTCGCGGCGCTGGTCGACAAGTCGATCGTCTCGGCCTCGTTCACCGGCGGCACCGCCCGCTACGACATGCTCGACACGGTCCGTGAGTACGTGCTCGAGCGTCTCGCCGAGAGCGGCGGGCTCGCCGCCACGCGGGGCGCGCACGCCGAATACTTCGCGGCACTCGCCGACGAGGCGCGCGTCGAGCTGCGCGGACCGGACTGGCTGCGCTGGGAACGCCGCCTGGAGCTGGAGAACGACAATCTCTGGGCTGCGCTGGCTTACGCTCGTGACGCGCCCGATCCTGCCGTCGCGGTTCGGCTCGGCATGGTGGGGTGGTATTTCGCGCTGGCCGACCGCGTCTCCGAGGGACGGCGCTTCCTCGAGCTCGCCCTCTCTGCCACGGACGACGACGCTCCGGTCGAATTGCGGATCGAGCAGCTCGCCAACCTCTGCTACATCGCAACCGAGGAGCTCGATCCCGGCCCCGCGCTCGAGGCCGGCGAACGCGCGGTCTCACTCGCCGGGACCGCTGCGGCGCCATGGCTGCGCGGCTTCGCGCAACTGATGCTCGCGCTCGCCCTTGGGCAATCGGGCGACGTCGAACGCGCGGCCGCGATGGCGGAGGACGCTGCAGCCGCGTTCGAGGCGGCTGAAGACGACTGGGGCATGGCAGCGAGCAGCCTCATTCGCGCAATCGGTGCGGCTCACGCCGGCGACGTCTCCACCGTCACGACAAGGGTCTCGGTCGCCCGCCGCCACGCGGACGCGGTCGGGTACGACGCCTTTCGCGCCCCGCTGCTGCTGCTCGAAGCGTGGGCGGCCGAGGGACGCGGGGAGGACGCGGCAGCGGTGGATGCGTACCGGCGCGCGTTCGAGCTCGCCGGGCGAATCGGGTTCGGCGACCACGCGGCGTTCGCTCTCGCCGGGCTCGGAGCGATCGCTCTGGCGAACGGCGACCTGCGCAAGGCCGAGGAGCTCCAGCAGCAGGCGCTTGCGACGGCCGAGGAAGCCCAGGCAACGTTCGTCGCGGCCCAGGCACGCGTCCATCTCGCTCGGATCGCCGAGGCGTCCGGAAACGCGAATGAAGCCGATCGCCTGTACCGCGAGGTGCTCGAGTGGTCGACGACGCAACGGCCGCACCAGGCGCGCGAGAGCCTCTTCGTCGCCCTCGCCGGTAACCCGGCCACGGCAGCAGAGCGCGGGCTCGCGGAGCTCGTCACCCCGCTCAGCTAGGCCTGGCAGAAGCACCGTCGCGCCTGGCACAGCGCTGGCATCGGCGTTCGCGAGCCTTCATCGCGTCAAAGAACGGACCAAAGGAGGCTCGACATGAGCACAACCACGATCGAGGACCAGCTTGCCGCGATCCGCCGCCGGATCGACCGGCTTCAGGCGGGTGCGCAGGCCGGCCCTCGGCGGAACGGCCGTCACATCGACGCCCTGAACCAGGAGGAGGCAGCCGTCCGCGCAGCTGTCCGCGAGGCTCCCGACGAGGTCGAGGAGAAGCTCGGGCGGCTGGAGACGCGGCTCGACGTCGCCGAGCATTCGCTGGAGGCAGATGCCTCCGGCGACTGGGCGACCTTCGCCACGGCGGTGGAGGCGGAGCTCGCGAGTTGGGACACGTACCTCGAGCGGCTCCAGACAAGTGTCGCGGCGAAGGCGTGGAAGGCACGCGAGCAGGCCGAGGCGGCGATCGGCGACGTTCGTAGCCGCCGGATCGAGGTCGACGAGCGCCTGGCACAGGGGCGCGACACCGCCGGCGATGCCTCGGAGGACGCGCGCAAGCGGGTCACCGCGGCTCGCGACCGGCTCGAGCAGAAGGCCGACGAGCTGTCGGCGGAGATCAAGTGAAACGGCAGCAGGACGCGCGACCGTGGCAGCGGTTTGGCATCGACGCCCCGCAAGCTCCGTCGCGTAATCGAAAACCCCGGAATGGAGGTAGGGAGATGGAAACCATGATTGACAGCGCCGCGAAGCTCTCGCGGACAGAGGTGAAGAAGACGCGGTGGATGCTCGGCCTGCACGGCCTGGCTTCCCTCGTCTTCGGCGTGATGATTCTCGCCTGGCCCGGCATCAGCGTCTACGCGCTCACGATCGTCTTCGGTGCCTACACGCTCGCGACGGGCGTCGTCGAGCTCGGCACCTCGTTCACCGCGCAGGGGAAGGAAGAGCGTGGCTGGCTGATCCTGAGGGGCCTCCTCGGGATCACCGTCGGCGTGCTCGTCTTCGCCTGGCCGGGGATCTCGGCGCTCGCACTCCTGTACGTCATCGGCGTGTACGCCGTCCTGCTCGGGATTCTGTTCGTCGGCGCGTCGTTCGAGCTGCCGCTGGACGGCCGCGACTCGGCAATGGTGGGCCTCACGGGCCTGGTCGCGATCGTCTTCGGGACCGTGATCTTCGCCAAGCCGGGCGCAGGCGCGCTCGAAGTGCTCGCACTGATCGCGGCGTTCGGGCTCGTCACCGGGATCAGCGAGCTCGTCGTCGCGATCGGCGGCGAGAAGCTGCTCGAGCGGAAGGCGAAGAGATTCGCCCCGGCTCGCCGGTCGCCGAAGACGACTCCCCAGCCGTCGCATTGACGCTCGACCTGCACGACCGCACGTTCTCGGAGCCGGCGACCAGGTCGCCGGCTCCGCGTGGCGGGACTACTCGAAAGGAGATTGAAATGACTACGACAGCAATCGAACGGACGACCGTAGCGCCGACTCGCTGGTCGATCGACCGTGACGGCTCGTCGGTCGGCTTCACCGTCAAATCGATGTGGGGCCTGATTCCGGTTCGCGGCCGCTTCGACCGGTTCGCCGGCTCGTACGAGGCCGGGCCGAACGGGACGACGATCGAGCTGACGATCGACGCAGACAGCATCGACACGGGCAACGCGCGGCGCGACGAGCATCTGCGCTCCTTCGACTTCTTCGACATCGAAGACCATGCGCAGGTGCGCTTTCGGTCCACGCGGGTCTACTCGTTCGGCGACCGGATGCTGCACGTCGTGGGGAACCTCGAGGTGGCCGGCATCGTCGAGCCGCTCGAATTCGCCGCGACGGTGGACCCTGTCGGCGACGACGCTCTCGCGATCGAAACGACGACGACTGTCGATCCGCGGCGGTTCGGCATGAGCAGCGGCCTGCTCGGGATGATCCGCCCGCCCGCGACGCTGCATGTCAAGGCGTTGCTGAAGCGCCCGGCACGCTGATGAGACGGAAAGGAGCGGCGGGCGCACCCGCCGCTCCTCACACCGGGACTAGAAGTTGCAGTTTCCCGGGTCCGGTGCGTCGATCCGCCGCGTGGCGCCGGCTGGGATCAACTGCACCGCGACGGTCCTCGCAACCGCGCCCGATTCGTCGCGGATGATGTGGACATGGCCGTCGCCTGGATCGATGAACGCGTTGTTCGGCGTGTTCGCCGTGTAGACGTGCGGCGTGCAGGTCGGATCGTCGCCGTCGTAGGCGGTCACCGTGCCCTGCGTGACGATCACGAAGCTCGGCCCCGGATGCGTGTGCCAGCCGGTGGTCGGGATGCACCCGCCGCACGAGGCCGGGTCCCACGTGTTCTGCTGGACGTAGAGGTCCGAGTCGCCCTTCGTCTTGATGAGCTCATCCCAGGAAGCGGGGATGGTGTGGACGTGGGAGTAGATGTCTCCGTACGTCGCCCTCGCCAACGTCGTGCCGGTGAACCCCTGCGCCGACGTTGCCAGGACGGTGCCGGCGTAGAAGGTCGTCGCGAGCGCGGCGGCGAGCACGAGAGCCCAAACCCATTTCGATTTCACTGCTGCTCCTTTCCGAACGAGACCGCCTCGACGACGCGAAGCGGATCGAGGCCTGCGCGCTCCGCTGCCAGAGCAGCGTCGCGAGCCGCGGGTGCTTCGAAGACGTAGAAGCAGATCTCGTCCTCGGGGACGTGGATCGCGCGGTCGAAGCGGACACGCGTCAGCTCCTGCGCTGCCGAGCGCGCCCGTCGTTCTCGGGCGGAATGCTCTCCCGCCTCGCCCTTAGCCAGGTAGGTCTCGACGAGGTAGCTCGGCATGCGTCGAAGCTACGGAGCCGGAGCCACGTAGGAAACGTCAGAACGTCTGAACTTTGCGCGCCAGCTCGGTGCGCGAGCGCACGCCCAGCTTTGCGTAGACGTGCGTCAGGTGGCTCGCAACCGTCCGCTCGCTGAGGAACAGCGCGGCCGCGACCTCCTGGTTCGTCCGGCCCTCCGCGACCAGAGCCGCGACTCGCCGTTCGGCTGCCGTCAGCCCTTCCGTCCGCCGCCGCCCGCCGATCTGCCCGAGCTCGGCACGCGCCCGTTCGGCCCACCCGGCGGCGGAGATCTGCTCGAAGGCCTCGAGCGCCTCCTCGATCGCCAGGCGTGCCGGACGCTTCTGCCGCGCGCGGCGCCTCACCACGCCGAGCCCGAGCAGTGCTCTGGCCCGGCCGAACGGGTCTCCGACCTGCTCGTGCTCGTCGACCGCCCGGCCGAGCAGCGCCAGCGCCGGCTCGACGTCGCCGGAGGCTGCTGCAACCAGGCCGCGGCAGCGCGTCACCTGTGCGAGCACCCACTCGCGGCGAACCCGTACCGCGTCCTCCTCCCAGATATCGACGAGGCGGACGGCCTCGTCGACGCGGCCGAGCTCGAGCAGCAGCTCGGCATGGTCGCCGGTCCACCAGCGGACGCTCGGTTCGCTCCACTCCAGCATCGCGGCCCGCTGCTCCGCTTGCTCGAACTCCGCTGCCGCGGCTGGCCGGTCGCCTTTCGCGAGCGTGACGAGCGCCAGGACGGCCGTGTGCTGCGGCGGAAGGAATCCGAACTGGGCGGTCGCCAGCTCGAATGCTCTTTCCGAGTGCTGCCGCGCGAGCTCGTACTGGCCCCGATAGACGGCAATCACCGCGTTCGGGAGGTGATCCTGCGGCAGCTCGATGCCGTACTGGATGGAGATGTCGTGGGCGCGGTCGGCATGGTCGGCTGCGTCCTCCCAGCGACCGGCCCAGAAGTCGACCCAGGCAAGGCCCCAGAGCGCACGGGCGCTCAGTCGCTCGTCACGCTCGCGCCACTCGAGGTGCTCGCGCTCGAAAAGCGCCCGGGCCTCTTCTCGCCTCGAGGACGGCGCAAGGGTGTTGACGAGCGCCTGGGTTCCCTCCTGGACCAGGCGGTCACCCCCGAGTGCGCCCGGGAGCTCCTGGACGAGGGCGGGAAGATCGGAAGGCGCTTCCGCCTCTCCGCGAAACCAGGCGAGGACCGCCTGCACCGCGCGGGCGCGGGTTCGAAGCTCGTCGTCGTCGAGCCGCTCGGCCTGCTCGAGCCCCTCGAGCGCGTGCTCGGCGCTGCCGCTCATGAAGCGTGACACCCATGCGAGGCGGGAGTGAATGACGGACTGAAGCGCGGGGCGCGAGGCGGCCTCGTCGAGAGCGTCCTCGAGCAGCTCGGCGGCGCGATGGCGGGTCTCCAGCTCCGCGAGCAGGACGAGCGCCTCGGCCCGCCAGGAGCCGTCGTCCGCCTCCGCCAGGAGCTCGGTCGCGATCGTGCGCGCGCGCGTCCACTCGCCGGCCGCCTGGTGGGCGCGAGCGGCCGCGAGCGCGCGGCGGGTGCGGTGCTCGCCTGCGGTCTGCGGGGTCAGCCGGACCGCGTGCTCGGCGAGCTCGGCCGCCGCGGCCGAAGCCCCCCGGCCGAGAGCGACCGCTGCAGCCTCCTCGAGGCTGGCGGCGAGGCCCGCGTCAGGCGTCTCCGTCGCGAGCGCGAGGTGGCGGGCGCGAAGAAGCGGGTCGTCCACCACCTGCGCGATCGCCCGGTGAACGCGGGGCCGGTCGGGGCCGAGCTCCCGGTAGAGCACCGACGCCAGCAGCGGGTGGGTGAACCGGATCGTCCCTTCGGTGCGCTCGATCACGTGCGCGGCAACCGCAGGCTCGAGCGCCGCCGGCGCGACGCCCGCCCGCTCGAGGAGCGACTCCGACGCGGTGCCGAGAGCGGACGCCAGCGCGAGCGCCTCGCGCGTGGACGGCGGCAGGCCCGCGAACCTCGCGCGCAGCAGCTCTTCCAGCGTCTCCGGAACAGGCAGCGGCTCGAAGGGATCGACGTCCGCCTCCAGAGCCCGTGCCAGCTCGAGCGCGAAGAACGGATTGCCACCGGACCGCTCGTGGATCCGGAGCAGCGTTTGCCTGGCGAACGACCTGCCGAGCCGGTCGCGCAGGACGTTGTGGAGCGCACCGACGCTGAGGGGGCCGACGCGCAGTCGCCGGACCCGATCCGCGGCCAGCGCCTGCTCGAGCCCCGGCCTCTGCGCTTCTTCAGAGAGCCGCCGCGCGAGCAGCACGGCAACCTCGCTGCTGCCCGTGAGCCTGCGCAGGGCGAACGCGAGCGCGCTCGACGAGGACGGGTCGAGCCACTGGACGTCGTCGACCGCGAGCAGGACCCGGCCGTGCTCGGCGAGCATCTCCAGGACGTCGCGCACAGCGACGGCGAGAGCGCGGTCGTCGAGCCGGTCGCCCGACTCCTCGTCGCGCAGCATCGCGATCTCGAGCGCGCGCCGCCTCGGAGGAGTGAGCGCGGGCAGCACGTCGTCCAGGACGTCCTCGAACAGGTCGCCGAGCCCCACGTACGCGAGGGACCGTTCGGCCTCGGCCGGCCGCGCCGAGAGGACGCCGAGCCCCTGCGCCCGGGCATGCTCGACCCCGGCCAGCCAGAGCGTCGACTTCCCGATCCCGGCCTCGCCCTCGAGCACCAGCGCCGCAGGCCCGTCCCGAGCCTCGTCGACGAACGCGGCAACGGAGGCGAGCTCCTCTTCCCTGCCGACGACCTCGAACGCCATCTTCCTCAGGACGATCGTGACAGAGGCTGCCCGGCCGCTTTTGACTTCCCGAGAGCTCCGCTCGGGGGCTTGCCTCGTTCGTGGTGATCACGTGGCAGGTCGATCCAGCGGTGCTGGGCGGAAACCGTTGCGCCGCCGACCACCAGGCCGCAGACCACGACGGCTGCGAGGGCGTATGCCCGAGCGGCGGTCCCACGCGCCGGCTGCCGGTTCCCCGGACGGGCATCCTCGGCAGCGCTTCTCAACGCGCGCTTCAGGTAGACGAGCACGTGCACGCCGAGGAGCACGAGCCAGACCACCGACGCCGGGCCGTGGAGGCGGCGAGCGATCTGAAGTGCGTGTCCGTGCAGAAGGCCCATCGCGACGCCGCTGCCGAAGAGGACCACCGTCGCTGTGACGAACAACGGCGCGAGCAGGCGCATCGCTATCTGCGGTGGGCCTTGTGCGACGTATGCGCTGCTGCGGGTGTAGTAGCGCGCGAATCGCCAGCCGGTGCTCGCGAGCTTCAGGACGACGGCTGGGATCAAGGCGAGGCCGACGAACACGTGCAGCGACATGAACGTGTGCACGCCGAGCAGGACGGTTGCGGCCTCGACGACGACGGGGGCGAGCACGAGCAGGCCGACCGCCGCCGTCAAGCGCTCGTTTCCGACCGGGTTCACCCGACGATCGCGATTCCGCTCCGGATCCTTCAAGCCTCTGCATCTTGGACGAAGGATCCCGCCGCCGAGCAACCGAGGCGTTCTTTGCCTGGGAGCCTTAGTCGGCGCCGATGACCTTGAAGTTCTGGTTGACGAAGACGTGGTGGGGCCAGTTGACGCCGATGTTGTGGACTTCGTACTCGCCGTTGCCGAGTTTCACGACACGGTCGAGGATGCCGCCGGGGTAGGCGGCCAGCCTTCGACTGTGCCGGCTGCCCCTCCTGCGGCGGGGCCCGAGCGGCCCCTACCCGAGCCGGGCTGGCCGTCGGCTACGAGGCAGCGGTGACGGGCTCCGCCTCGGCCACCGGCCGCTCCATCTCCTTCTCCTCCACCTCTTGCTTGGCTGCGCGGAGCACGGCGGCCGATCCGGCGGCCCCTGCGGCGAGCGCCGCGAGGGCCCAACGCGTGCCCCAGCGGCTCCTCCCCAGCGCGCCGTCGATCGACCACTGACCCGGACCGTTCTCGGTCAGGCCGAAGACCGCGGCGAGCAGAACGAGGTTGTACTCGTAGCCACCGGCGCTCACCCAGACGCCCTTCTCCCAGTGGACGGTCTTGATCGCCGTGATCATCGCGCCCGAGACCGCCGCCGCGCCGAGCGGCGTGGCGGCGCCGAGGGCGAAGAGAAGTCCACCACCGGCTTCGGCGGTACCGGCGGCCAGGGCGTAGCGGCGCCCCGGTCGAAGGCCCAGCTGCTCGAAGAACCCGCCGGTCTCGTCGAGCCCACCGCCGCGGAACCACCCGAAGAGCTTCTGCGTGCCGTGGCCGACGAAAAGCAGTCCGATCGTCGTTCGTGCCAGAAGGCGAAACAGTCCCATTACGACTCCTTTCTCTCGTCACTGTCGGTGGAGGACGCGTAGGCGGCCTCGCGCACCGCATCGTCCGACTCGAGCCCCGCGCCGAGCGCCCCACCCACGGTTGCAAGCGAGGCGGTGAACCAGGCGAGCGTGGCGTAGTCGCCTGTCCCGACGGCATGGCCCAGCCCTGAGCCAAGGGCTTGAGCGCTGAGGAGCAGCTCGGCCGCGGCGAAGATCATGAGGAAGAGGGCGGCGTACAGCGTGGCGATCCCGATCAGGATCGTTGCTGCTGTCGCGAAGTTGAACAGGATGACCTGGTCGCGGAGGTGGCGGTCGGGCGCTCGCTCCCAAAGGCCGTGCGCCACGATCACTGCTCCGCTCGTGAGCGAGATCGAGGCGATGGACGCGAGCGCGAGTCGCGTCGACCCCGCCGTCGCCGAGATCCGCCAGATATCGGAGGTGACGAGGCCGTAGGCGCCGGCGACGACCGCCGCGAGCAGGGCGCGGTAGAGCCGAGCCGCCAGGCGCCAGGGGCGATTTGCCCGCACCATTCCGAGCAGGAGGCGAAGGTGGCTCGCGAGAACCTCCGGGACAAAGAGGAATCGCAGCGCCCCGGGCCGATCTGCGGTGTCGGTGGCGAGCTCCTGGAGCACGCCGCGTCCCCAGCGGCGTCGCAGGTGCGCGAGCGCACCATCGCCGCTCCACCGGTCGCCGCCCTCGCCGACCAGCTCGCCGACGAGCTCGAGGAGCGTCCGCCGCAATCGCGGCGCGAGGTGCAGCGCGCCGAGGGCGGGAAGCGAGACGACGGCGATCCCGTGCGTCGGGCTGACCTGCCGCGAGACGGGGCGGCGGCCGACCCGCAGCGGGAGGTCGGTGACGACGACGCCGAGATCCCAGTCTCGCATCCAGCAGCTTGCGCCGCGCCGCATCGATGATCTCGGTCGTCTGAGCCGGAGGAGCGACGAGGCGGTCCACCGTCAGCTCGGTCCGCCACTCGACACCCAGGTCCAGCGCCTCGAGGTCGTGCGCGAGCTCGCTGGCGATCTTGGCGGTGACGTCGCGTGCGAGACCCGGCGCAACGATCATGCCGAGGGCAATGTCCGGTTGCTGCTCCGCGCGGTGTTGGTCCGCGGAAGCGGCTCCGTGGCTTGTCGACGCCGCCTCCACGATCGGAGCCTCGTCAGCGCGGGACAGGCTCCGCGCTGACCTCCCGCTCGTCGGCCCTCCTCCGCCTCCCGGGCTGCACCCGTATCGACGTCGAAGCGCAGCTCGCCCTCGAGGGCGTCGACCGTGACGCGGTCGCCGGGCCCGATCGCGTCGCGCGAGCACCATCCGCGAGAGCTCGTTCTCGATCATGCGCTGGATCGTCCGCCGTAGCGGGCGCGCGCCGAACTCCGGATCGAACCCTTCGTGGGCAACGAGCTCGATCGCCTCGTCGGTGAAGACGACCTCGATCCCCTGGGCGTGCAGCCGCCGGACCAGCCGGTCGAGCAGCAGCTTCGTGATCTCGGCGAGCTGCTCGTCCGTCAGCGCCCGGAAGACGATGATCTCGTCGATCCGGTTGATGAACTCCGGGCGGAAGCTGCCGCGCAGAACCTCCATCAGCTCCGCTTTCAGCTCCTCGAACGATTCGCCGCGACGGGCATAGTCCTGGATTCGGGCTGCGCCGAGGTTCGAGGTCATGATCACGACCGTGTGCTTGAAGTCGACCGTTCGCCCCTGGGCGTCCGTCAGGCGGCCGTCGTCGAGGATCTGGAGCAGGATGTTGAAGACGTCTGCGTGGGCCTTCTCGATCTCGTCGAAGAGCAGCACCGAGTACGGCCGCCGCCGCACCTGCTCGGTGAGCTGCCCTGCCTCCTCGTAGCCGACGTAGCCGGGCGGCGCCCCGACCAGGCGAGAGACCGTGTGCCGTTCCTGGAACTCGCTCATGTCGAAGCGGACCATCAGGTTCTCGTCGCCGAACAAAGCCTCGGCGAGCGCGCGGGCGAGCTCTGTCTTCCCGACGCCGGTCGGGCCGAGGAAGAGGAAGCTGCCGACGGGTCGCTGCGGATCGCCGAGACCCGCGCGCGAGCGCCGGACCGCCTCTGCGACCGCGGAGACGGCCTCCTCCTGTCCCACGATGCGGGCATGCAGCTCCTCTTCGAGTTTGATCAGCCGCTCGCGTTCCTCGGCCGTCAGCTGCGAGACGGGGATGCCGGTCGCCCGTGACACCACCTCGGCGATGTCCTCGGGCGTGACCTCCGCGGCCCGCTGGCGGCCAGTTCGCCGCTCATCGAGCTCCTGGCGGCGCGACTCGGCTTGCTCTCTGATTTGGCTGGCCCGCTCGTAGTCCTCGGCCGCGGTCGCCTGGTCGCGCTCGCGCGCGAGCCGCCGTAAGTCCTCTTCCAGCGACCGCGTGTCGTCGTCCTTGGTCTTCGTCCGCAACCGCACGCGTGCGCTGGCCTGATCGATCAGATCGATCGCCTTGTCCGGCAGGAAGCGGTCGCGGATGTAGCGGTCGGAGAGCTCGGCGGCGGCGACGATCGCCTCGTCGGAGATCCGACGCGGTGGAAGGCCTCGTAGCGGTCCTTGAGGCCGTGGAGGATGTCGATCGTCTCCTCGACCGTCGGCTCGCGGACGAGCACCGGCTGGAAGCGGCGCTCGAGCGCCGGGTCCTTCTCGATGTTCTTGCGGTACTCGTCGAGCGTCGTCGCGCCGATCACGTGCAGCTCGCCGCGAGCGAGTGCGGGCTTGAGCATGTTCGAGGCGTCCATCGCCCCCTCGGCGGCTCCCGCGCCCACCACGGTGTGCAGCTCGTCGATGAACACGATCAGCCCCTCCGAAGCGCCCCGGATCTCGTCGATCACGGTCTTGAGCCGCTCCTCGAACTCGCCGCGGTATTTCGTCCCGGCGATCATCCCAGCCAGGTCGAGTCCGATGATCCGCCGGTCGGCAAGCGTCTCGGGAACCTCGTCGTTGATGATGCGCTGCGCGATACCTTCGACGATCGCGGTCTTGCCCACGCCTGGCTCGCCGAGCAAGGCCGGGTTGTTCTTCGTCCGGCGCGAGAGGATCTCGATCGCCTGGTCGATCTCGTCCGCGCGGCCGATGACGGGGTCGAGCTTGCCCTCGCGTGCCTCCTGTGTCAGATCGCGGCCGTACTCGTCGAGTCTCGGAGTGCGGCTCATCTCCCGGGCACCTCCGGTCGGCTCGACGCCGCGGATCACGCCGCCGCGGAGCTTCGTGTGCGAGGCGCCGAAGCGCTCGAGCAGCCGTCCAGCCTCACTGTCGTTATCACGCGCGAGCGCAAGCAGCACGTGCTCGGGCCCGACGTACGAGGCCCCGAGCTCGCGCGACTCGTCGTAGGCAGCGAGCAGCGCCGCCTTCGCGTCAGGGGAGAGCGAGGGCGCGACGTCCGTCCGCTGCGCCTTGTCGGCCTCTTCCTCGACCTGGGCCGCGATCGCTTCCGGGTCGGCGTCGATCTCGCGCAGCACGTGGCGGACGACGTCGTCGCGAAGGGCCGCGTGCAAGAGATGGTCGGTGTCGAGGTCGAGGCTTCCCCACTCGAGTGCCGTCTGCGCCGCGCGTTGCAGCAACTCGCGGGTGGCGTCGCTGAAGAACTGGGTGACGTCGACCCGTTCGACCTGTCGGGCGGGCGCCGCCACCCGCCCCGTCGATGGCGTTTGGCCGAAGAAGTCGGAGAAGAACTCGTCGAACAGGCTGCTGCCGCCGAGGCGGCTCGACATCCGTTCTTCGGCGAGATCGAGCTCGCAGAGATACTCGGTTTCCTGCGTCCCGTCCGGACGAAGCCGAACCCGGGACGCGACTGCCGGTCGCCCGTGACGTTGGCAAAGGTGCTCGACGGCCATCTCAACCCCCTGTCGCTAGGTCAGTGATTTGGGTTGCACACGAGGCGACCGGCAGTGACAGCGCCGTCGCCTCACTTCGACTTGATCTCGATCTTCTGGCGCTGCGCGCGCTCGGACTTCGGAACGCGGACGGTCAGGACGCCCTGATCGAGGCTCGCCTCGATCTTCGAGGCGTCGACCTGCTCCGGGAGTCTGACGCGGTACTCGAAGCGCCCGATGCGGCGTGTCCGCCGCCGGAGGGCGCCCTTGCGCTCCTTCTCTTTGATCTCGCCCGTGATCGAGAGCTCGTTGCCCGCGACCTCGATATTCACGTCCTCGCGCTTGACCCCCGGAAGCTCGGCCTCGAGGACGTAGGCACCGTCCTGCTCCTCGATGTCCACCGGCGGCGCCCAGCCGGCTCCCTCGGTGATCAGCGGCGACTGCAAGCCGAACCCGCCAAACGTCTGGTCGAGCATCCGGCGCATCCGCTGGGTCATCTGCTCGAGCTCGCTCAGCGGCTCCCACCGCTGCGGCTCGGTTGTGGAACGACGCTCAGGAAGAGTCTGCGACATCAGCTGCCTCCTTGGTACTTGCTGGTTCCGGTCCGTGCCACACCTGGCGGCACGAATCCGCTATCTGATGTCTAGCCGGAGCTTCTGCCGACAAACTGTCGGATCTGCGACAGTGCCGGAATCGCGCGCCCGGTTTCCCTCGCCCAACGGAAGCCGCGGGCCGACAGCCCGCGTTTCGCTCCCTGGCTGCGCGCGACGATGACACAGGGGGACTTCGAAGGGTTGCCCGGGGACGACGTCGAGGCGCTTCGTCGCTTTGCCACTCGCAGCAACTATCCACGGGGAACGACGATCTTCCGCCAGGGCGAGCGGCCGCAGGAGCTCTTGATCATCGAAGAGGGGGAGCTCGAGCTCATCTACCAGACGCGCTCCGAGCGGCTCGTCGTGCAGATCCTGTACGCCGGCTCGAGCGTCGATCACCTTGCGATCCTTCTCGACATCCCCTATCCCTACTCGGCCGTCACGTTGAGCGAGGCTACGCTCCTCCGCCTCCGTCTCGACACGATCCGCGCGCTCGAGGAGCTCTTTCCTGAAATCGCTTTCCGCTGGCTCGGCCTGCTGGCCCACGCGCTTGACCGTGCCCACCAGCGGCTTCTGGAACTGGCCGGCAGGTCAGCCGTTGAGCAAGTCAGTCATCTCCTCTTGCACGAGTCGGCCGAGCGCGACGAGCCGACGCTCGAAATAACACAGGAAGAGCTCGCGGCCACACTGGCACTGAGCCGACAGACGGTCTCGCGCGCCTTTCACGACCTGGCGAGCGAGGGCGCGATCAAGCCGGAACGCCGCCGCGTCCGCCTGCTCGATCTCGAGAAGCTGCGCGAACATCTTCCGCGCTGAGGCCGGGCCAGGCCCCGCTTACCTCTTCACGTGCGAGAGTCGTTTCGGGCGCGGAGGCGTTCGTCGGCGGCGGCGAGGACGCGGGTTACGTCGCTTCCGAAGCGCGCGTCAAAGCGAGTATCGCCGGCGAGCAGCGCGTCGATGGCGGCGCCAAAGGCGGCGGCGAGATCAACGTCGCCAGGCATGCGCGCCAATCCTTGGCTGCCCCAGAACAGCACCTCCGTCCGTTCCACCGGTGCCGTCAAGCTGAGCGTGACACTGCTGGCCGCGCCCGTCGCATGCCGCAATGCAAGGTGCACCTCGTCGCCCCGTCCGCGGACGGCCGCAACCTGCTCGACCGAGCCCAGCGTCGGGAGGAGTAGCGCTAGAGCGTGCGGGCCTACATCCCAGAGAGCACCTCTCTCCCGCCGCCACGGCGACTCGCCGAACGGGTTGCCCGGTTCGAAGATCGACGAAAGGAAGACGACGCTGCCGCCGTCCCAGCCGTGACCGTCGACTTCCGTGCGGAACCATGCGCCGACCCCCGGGTCGAAGCGACGTGTGAAAAAGACGACCGTCGGCGCGTGTACGGCCTGGACAATCCGGTCGGCCGCCTCGACCGTCAGCGCGAGCGGCTTCTCGAGCAGCAGCGATCGACCGGCTTCGGCGGCACGTACGGCCAGCTCGCCCTGGATATCCGGGGGAACCGCAAAGGCGACGGCCTCGACGGCGTCAATCAGCTCGTCGACGTCGGAGAACGGCTGCGCCGAGTGCTGCGCCGCCAGTGCCGCCGCCTTGGCCGGATCCCGGCCCCAGACACCGACCAGTTCCGTGCGCGGATGAGCAGCGATTCCAGGCGCATACACGGTCGCGGCCCAGAAGCCGGTACCGATCAGGCCGAACCGCAGCGTTCCCGTCTCCTCTTCCGACACGCGGGCAGACTACGCGGCCAGGCGCGGTTGGTTGGGCCGCCGCGGCGAAGGAGAGCTCTGAACGAAGATCCCAGGCAATAGGTAGTCGACGTAGCTGATTCAACTCAGGTGGCGCGCCTCTACACCGCAACCGGCGACGGCTTCGCCCGACTCGACGAGGCGGGCGAGGCGTGGACGGTCGAGCTCTCCTTGTCTGGAAGCGGCGCGCAGTGCCTCGCCGTCGACCCGGCCGACCCCGACACCGTCTACGCCGGTCTGCGCGAAGGCGGTGTGCGCCGCAGCGTCGACGGCGGCCGAAGCTGGATCGACTGCAAGGTGCCCGAGCCGGCGGTGTTCTCGCTCGCCGTCAGCGCCGCCGACGGCGCGGTATACGCGGGCACCGAGCCGAGCCGGCTGTTCCGAAGCGGCGACAAGGGTGAGAGCTGGCGCGAGCTGAAAGCGCTCCTCGAGCTGCCCTCGCGCCCACACTGGAGCTTCCCGCCGCGGCCGTGGACGTCGCACGTGCGCTGGATCGCCCCCAGCCCGCACGACGCCGACCTGCTCCTGGTCGGGATCGAGCTGGGCGGCCTGATGCGCTCCAGCGACGGCGGGCAGAGCTGGCAGGACCACCGGCCAGGCGCGCAACCGGACGTGCACTCCCTCGCCTGGCACCCGCGGGTGCCAGGCCGGGCGTACGAGGCGGGCGGGGGTGGCGCGGCCTTCAGCAGCGACGCCGGCGAGACGTGGTACCCGGCCGACAAGGGCCGTGACCGCCACTACACCTGGTCGGTCGCGGTTGACACGGTCGACCCCGACTGCTGGTACGTGTCGGCGAGCACCGGCCCCTACGCTGCCCACGGCCGCCGCGACCCACAAGCACGTATCTACCGGCAACGCGACGGCGAACCCTGGCAGCCGCTCGCGGGCGGTCTACCCGAGCCACTGCCGGCGATGCCCTACGCACTCCTCGCTACCGATGGTCGATTCTTCGCCGGCCTCGCCAACGGGCAGCTCTGGGAGAGCCGCGACGAGGGCGACAGCTGGGCACCGCTGCGACTCAGCGGGGACCTCCTCGACGCGCTCGTCGCCCTCGGCTACGCGGCTTAACTAACCCCCTCGAACCGCGCGTGGGCGCCGCCTACGCCGCGGACGCGGGGATGCGATCGCGCTCAGGGCCGCCAAACAGCGAACGAGCGCTCCAAAACGCCTAGCGTACTTGGCCATGCCGAGAAGCTCGAGCGGCCCCGGTCCCCGCAGCCCCGAGCCCTCGCCGGGCTCGCGGTTTTCCGGACGAACCGCATGGGCGCGGAACCTGCAGACGCCGCTCCGAGAGTTCCTTCGGACCGAGACCGGCGGCGCGGTGGCGTTGCTCGCTGCGGCAACTGCCGCCCTGGTCTGGGTGAACGTCGACGCGTCGTCCTATGACTCGCTCTGGCACACGCAGCTCTCGATCCGGATCGGCGGCGCCGGCGTGACGCTCGACCTCCGCGACTGGGTGAACAAGGGCCTGATGACCTTCTTCTTCCTGGTGTTCGGCCTCGAGGCCCGACGGGAGTTCGATCTCGGCGAGCTGCGGGACCGACGGCGGTCCGCACTGCCGCTCGTGGCCGGGCTCGTCGGGATGGCTGTGGCGGTGTCCATCTATCTCGCCTTCAACGCGGGCCGCTCGTCCGCCCACGCCTGGGGCATCGCGATGTCGACCGATACGGCCTTCGCCCTCGGCCTCCTCGCGCTCGTGGGCCCGCGCTTTCCCGACCGGCTGCGCGCGTACATGCTCACCGTCCTCGTTGTAGATGACGTCGCCTCACTCGCCGTGATCGTGGCTGTGTACACGGAGACGTTGAGGGTCGCGCCACTCCTCGCGGCTGCCGGCTTCTACCTGGTCGTCCTCGTCCTGAGGAGCATTCCCGTACGCGCCGGCATCCTCTACTTCCTTCTCGGAGTCGGCGCCTGGGTGGGCCTGCTCAAGTCCGGGGTGGACCCGGTCGTGATCGGCTTGGCGATGGGCATTCTGGCGTACGCGTATCCCGCGGAGCGGCCGAGCCTCGAACGCGCGACGGAACGATTCCGCGAGTTCCGTGAGCAACCCTCGGCGGAGCTCGCCCGCTCGGTCGGCGTGCAGCTGAGGTCGGCTACGTCGGTCAACGAGCGGCTGCAGCAGCTCTATCACCCCTGGACGAGCTACGCGATCGTGCCCGTGTTCGCCCTTGCGAACGCAGGTATAGCGCTGAACGGCGCTCTCCTGGCGCGAGCGTTCACCTCGCCGATCACGCTCGGGATCTTGCTCGGCTACGTCGTCGGCAAGCCGGTCGGCATCCTGGGCGGCTCTGCCCTCGTCACGCGGCTGAGCCGGGGGCGCCTGCGGCCACCGGTGGGCTGGGCCGCCGTCGGCGGCGCAGGCACGATCGCCGGCGCCGGATTCACAATCGCCTTGCTGATCGCCGCCCTCGCATTGGACGGGCCGCGGCTGGAGGAGGCAAAGGTAGGCATTCTGAGCGCCGTTCTCGTCGCTGCGATCGCGACCTGGCTGCTGTTCCGCGCGACCGCGCTTCTGCCTAGGCCGTTGAGGATCCGCGCCCTGCTCGGAACGGCGGAGCCGCTTGTCGATCTCGACAGAGACGTCGACCCTGACCGCGACCACGTTCGCGGCCCGCGCGATGCGCCGGTGACCTTGGTCGAATACGGCGACTTCGAGTGCCCGTATTGCGGCAGAGCCGAGCCGGTCGTTCGGGAGCTCCTGGGCGACTTCGGCGACGTCCGCTATGTCTGGCGCCACCTGCCGCTGAGCGACGTCCACCCGAACGCCCAGCTCGCCGCGGAGGCATCCGAGGCCGCGGCCAACCAGGGCGCCTTTTGGGAGATGCACAACGTGCTGTTCGAGCATCAGGATGCACTCGGCCCTGACGACCTGGTCGCGTACGCCGGGCAGCTCGGCCTCGACGTCGAACGGTTCTCGGATGACCTTCGCCGGCATGCGGGCTCGGCCCACATTGCCGAAGACGTCGACAGCGCGGACCTCAGCGGCGTCTCGGGCACACCGACCTTCTTCATCAACGGACAACGCCACTTTGGCGCCTACGACATCGACACTCTCTCCAAGGCGGTGCACACCGCCGGCGCTCGCGCGACGATCAGGAAGTGAGAAAGGAGCGGGCGTCCCGAGCCGGCCCGCGATCCTGCAGATTGCGCGCACTCAGGCCCGGTGTGGCAGTCGGAGAGGGAATTTCGGAATCCGCGGCAAGGGCTGAGGCGTGAGCGGGCCCCCCGGTCGCAGCGAAGGGGAGTTCGCGATCGCCGGCGCGACGCAGACGCATCCCGTCCTGCAAGCCCGATCTAATCGATCGCGAGGCGTAGGATCACGGCGATGCCGGTGGAGGCGATCAACAGGCAGGTGACGCTCGCCGTGCGCCCGGTCGGGGAGCCGAAGGAGTCGGATTTCGCGCTCGTCGAGGCGGCCCCTCCGGAGCCGGCCGAGGGCGAGGTGCTGGCCCGGATCCTCTGGCTCTCGCTCGATCCGTATCAGCGCGGCCGCATGAGCGAAGCGCGCTCCTACGCGCGGCCGGCCGAGCTCGGCGAGGTGATGCCGGCTCAGGCGGTGGGCGAGGTTGTCGAGAGCCGCTCCTCGCAGCTGAGCCCCGGCGACATCGTCATGGGGCCGTTCGGCTGGCAGGAGCTCGCCGTAGCGCCGGCGCACCTGCTTCGCCGGATCGACCCTGAAGCGGCGCCGATCTCGACCGCGCTGCATGTCCTCGGGATGACCGGGCTGACCGCGTACTTCGGCCTCTTCGAGGTCGGCCGCCCGCTGCCGGGCGACACCGTAGTCGTGTCCGCGGCTTCGGGGGCCGTCGGCCAGGTCGTAGGCCAGCTCGCGCGCCTGGCGGGGTGCCACACGGTCGGAATCGCCGGCTCGCCCGAGAAGGTCGACGATCTCCTGACGCTCTATCGCTATGACGCCGGCATCGACTACAAGCGGGACGATCTCTCGCAGGCGCTGAAGCGCGAATGCGCGAACGGCGTCGACGTCTACTTCGACAACGTCGGCGGCGAGGTCTCGGCAGCGGTGCACCGGCGCCTCGCGAGAGGTGCGCGCATCGTGATCTGCGGCCAGATCGCGGAGTACAACCAGGAGCCGCTGCAGCGCGGCCCGCGCAGCCTCGGCTTCCTGATCGTCTACCGCGCGCGGATGCAGGGCTTCCTCGTCTACGACTACGCGCACCTGCACGAGCCCGCGCTCCGGCGCCTCTCCCGCTGGCTCGCCGACGGGGAGCTGCACTATCGCGAGGACGTCGTGGAGGGGCTCGAGGGGGCTCCGCGTGCCTTCATCGGGCTGTTTCGCGGTGAGAACCGCGGCAAGCTGCTCGTGAAGGTGGCCGAGCAGTGAGGTTCGAGGGCACCGAGGTCCAGAACGCGATCTACCTCTCCGGCGCCGCCGAGTGGCCGGTCTCGCCGGCCGACTGGGAGGCCCGCGCGCAGGAGGCGCTCGAGCCAGGACCCTTCGGCTACATCGCCGGCGGGGCGGGCGGCGAGCTGACGATGCGCGCCAACCGCGAGGCGTTCGACCGCCGGCGCCTGCGCCCGCGGATGCTGACCGGGAACCGCGAGCGGGAGCTGTCGGTCGAGGTGCTGGGCACGCGCTCCCCGGCGCCGTTCTTCCTGGCCCCGATCGGCGTGCTCACGATCGCCCACCCGGACGGCGAGCTGGCCGCGGCCCGGGCCGCGGCCGCCACCGGCGTGCCCTACATCCTCTCGAGCGCGGCGTCGTATTCGATCGAGGAGGTCGCCGAGGCGATGGGCGACGCGCCGCGCTGGTTCCAGCTCTACTGGATCAACGACCGCGACGTGGCCGCGAGCTTCGTCGCCCGCGCGGCGGCGGCCGGCTACGGCGCGATCGTGCTCACGCTGGACACGCTCATCCTCGGCTGGCGGCCACGCGACCTGGCGAACGCCTACCTCCCCTTCCTGAGCGGGCAGGGCTGCGCCCAGTTCTTCAGCGACCCGGTCTTCTGCAAGCGGCTGGCTCAGCCGCCGCAGGAGGACCTGCTCACGGCGGCCGGGACGATGCTCGCCACCTTCCCCAACCTGGGCCTCACGTGGGACGACCTCGCCTGGCTGCGCGAGCAGGTCGACATGCCGCTCCTCGTCAAGGGCGTGCTGACGGCGGAGGATGCGCTCCGCGCCCGCGACTGCGGCGTCGACGGCGTGATCGTCTCCAACCACGGCGGGCGCCAGGTCGACGGAGCGGTCGGCGCGCTCGACGCCTACGTCGAGGTCCGCGAGGCACTGGGGGCGTCGGCGACCGTACTCGTGGACGGCGGGATCCGAACCGGCGCCGATGTGCTGAAGGCGATGGCGCTGGGGGCGGATGCCGTCCTGCTCGGCCGCCCGTACGCCTACGGCCTCGCGGTGGGCGGGCAGCAGGGCGTCGAGACCGTCATCCGGCAACTAGTCGCCGAGACCGACATCACGCTCGCGCTGCTCGGCGGCCACTCCGTCCGCGACCTCGAGCCGTCGTTCCTTGCCTGAGCGCAGCGGGCAGGGCGTGCTCCTGAACGCCCCCGGAGAGCCGATCGCCGTCGAGGAGCTCTCGCTCGCCGGCCCCGGCCCCGGCGAGGTGCAGGTGCGGCTCACCGCCAGCGGCGTCTGCCACACCGACCTGCACGTGATCGAGACGGGCGGGTGGGGGATGCCGCCGCCGGTGCTGCTCGGCCACGAGGGCGCGGGCGTCGTCGAGGAGGTCGGCGACGGCGTCGAGGGGCTCGCGCCCGGCGATCCCGTCGTGCTCGCCTGGCGCGCGCCGTGCGGGTCGTGCCCTGCCTGCGTCCGCGGCGACCCCCGCCGGTGCCGGAGCCCACTGCGGGCCCGCCGCCGGATCGCCCGTGCCCGCGATGGGGCCAAGGTCATGCAGACCCTGCTCCTCGGAACCTTCGCCACGCGCACGAACGTCCACGCCGCCTGCGCGGTCAAGGTGCCGGCGGAGCTCCCTCCCGAGCAGGCCTGCTTGATCGGCTGCGCGCTCGCGACCGGCGTCGGCTCGGTGCTGAACACGAGCCGGCCGTGGCCGGGGGCGAGCGTGGCCGTCATCGGCTGCGGCGCGGTCGGGCTCAGCGTCGTCCAGGGCGCGCGGCTCGCGGGGGCCGAGCGCATCTTCGCCGTGGACCTGCTGCCGCGGAAGCTCGAATGGGCGCTCGAATTCGGCGCGACCGACGCGGTCGACGCGAGCGCCGGGGACCCGGTGGAGGCCGTGCGCGAGATCACCGGCGGCGAGGGCGTGGACTTCTCCTACGAGGCGGTCGGCCGTCCCGAGACGGCCGAGCAGGCCGTGCGGATGCTCGGGCATGCCGGCACCGCGACGCTGATCGGCATCCCCAGGCCGGAGCAGCGCGTCTCGCTCGACCTGGAGAAGGAGCTGTTCGAGCCGCGGGTCACGATCCGCGTCTCCCACGGCGGCGACCATCTTCCCGCGGAGGACTTTCCGCTGCTCGCGGGCCTGGCCCTCGAGGGGAAGCTCGACCTGGAGCGCATGGTCACGCGCCTCATCGCCCTGGACGAGGTCGACCGCGCGTTCCGCGATCTCGAGGCGGGCGAGGTCATCCGCTCGGTGATCCGCTTCGACTGAAGGCCGGAAGTACAGTACGCGCGTGGATCTCCGCGATTCCCCAGACGAGGCGGCGTTCCGCACCCAGGTCAGGGAGTGGCTCGAAGCGAACCTGTCCGAAGAGCTGCGCGGCGGCCGCTCGGGCGAGCGGCGCTTCGAAGGGATCGGCCGGGAGTGGAGCCGCAAGCTCCACGAGGCCGGCTACGCGGGGCTGACCTGGCCGAAGGAGTACGGCGGCGGCGGCGCCCCCTACAGCTACCAGGCGATCCTCCTCGAGGAGAGCGCGCTGGCCGAGGCGCCGCAGCACATCGGCGTGATCGGCCTCGGCATGGCGGGGCCGACGATCATCGCCCACGGCACCGAGGAGCAGAAGCGCCGGTACCCGCCGAAGATCCTGTCCGCGGAAGAGATCTGGTGCCAGGGCTTCTCCGAGCCCGGCGCCGGCTCCGATCTCGCGTCCGTCCGGACCCGCGCCGAACAGCGGGACGGCGTCTTCGTCGTCAACGGGCAGAAGGTCTGGTCGTCCTTCGCCCACCTCGCCGACTGGTGCATCCTGCTCGCGCGCGGAGACCCGGAGTCCGAGCTCCACGCCGGCCTCACGTACCTGATCGTCGACATGCACGCGCCCGGCGTCGAGGTCCGTCCGCTGCGGCAGCTCACGGGCGAGTCGGAGTTCAACGAGATCTTCTTCACCGACGTCGAGGTGCCAGCGGAGAACCTCATCGGCACTGTCGGCGAGGGCTGGACGGTCGCAATGACGACGCTGCTCCACGAGCGCGGCACGCTCGGCTTCGCGCTGACCGGCGTGCTCGAGGTGGCGGTGAGCAAGCTGGTCGCGCTCACCCGCGCCCGGGGCGTCGACGACCCGCTGCTGCTCGACCGGGTCGCGCGTGAGTGGATCGAGCTGCAGGCGCTCAAGCTCACCAACAACCGCGCACTGGCGCAGCTGATGCGGACGGGCATCCCCGGTCCCGAAGGCTCAGTGGCGAAGCTCCACTGGTCGGAGGCGAACCAGCGCCTGACCAAACTCGCCCTCGAGATCCTCGGCGAGGAGGCGCAGGTGCGCTCGGCGGACGGCAGCGACTGGCAGTACCAGCAGCTGCGCAGCCGCGGCAACACGATCGAGGCCGGCACCTCGGAGATCCTCCGCAACATCGTCGCCGAGCGCGTCCTCGGCCTGCCGCGGGGCCGCTGATGGACTTCTCCTTCACCGATGTGCAGCAGGAGCTTCGGGCGCAGGCGCGCTCCTATCTCGCCGAGCGCTGCCCGCCCGAGCGGGTCGCCGAGCTCGCCGACTCGGCGGAAGGCTGGGATCCGGGCTCGTGGCGCGAGCTCGCCGAGCTGGGCTGGCTCGGCGTCTCGGTGCCGGAGGAGCTCGGTGGCGCAGGACTCGGCTTCGTCGAGGAGGCCGTCCTGCTCGAGGAGCTCGGGCGCGCCCTCTATCCGGGGCCGTACTTCTCGACCGTCGCCCTCGCTCTGCCGGCGCTCGGCCCCGAGGAGCTCACCCAGGTCGCCGCGGGCGAGGCGCGCTGGTCGGTCTCGCTGGAGGGAGCGCTCGTCCCGGACCTCGGCATCGTCGACCGCGTCGTCGTCGTCGAGGACGGCGAGGCGCGCGCGGTGCCCGCGCGGGGTGAGGTGCTCGAGACGATGGACTCGACGCGCAGGCTGGGGCGCCTGGAGCCGGAGGACGGCACGCCGCTCGCGGGCGACGTTTCGACGCTGCGGCCCCGCGCCTTCGCGGCGCTCGCCGTCGAGGCGGTCGGGATCGCCGAGCGGGCGCTCGAGCTGGGCGTCGAGCACGCGAAGACGCGCGAGCAGTTCGGGCGTCCCATCGGGGTCTACCAGGCTGTCTCCCACAGGCTCGCCGACACCTACGCGGAGACGCAGCTGGCGAGATCGCTCGCTTACTGGGCGGTGTGGTGCGTCGCCGAGCGAGACCCCCAGGCGCCGGTCGCAGCCGCTGCCGCGAAGTCATACGCGGCCGAGGCCGCCGTGGCCGCCTGCGAGCGCTCGATCCA
This sequence comes from uncultured Actinomycetes bacterium, assembly GCA_963755635.1. Taxonomy (GTDB): domain Bacteria; phylum Actinomycetota; class Thermoleophilia; order Gaiellales; family Gaiellaceae; genus AC-32. The sequence goes on from CAVWKS010000026.1 coordinate 90,358, forward strand.
GGTGCTCGGCGGCACGGGCTTCACCTGGGAGCACCCGCTGCACCGCTACTACAAGCGGGCGGAGTGGATCGAGTCGTTCGGCGGCTTCCCGGCAGCGCTCCGCGCCGAAGTCGCCGAGGCGCTCCTCGGCGCCCCTGCACCGGTGTGACCCCGGGCGAGCGCGCGGTCCTGATCACCGGCGCCTCCTCCGGGATCGGCAAGGCGTGCGCCTTGCGGCTCGCCCGGGGAGGGTGGCGCGTGCTCGCCGGCGTGCGCAGGCGAGAAGACGGGGAGCGGTTGCTGGAGGAGGCGGGAGAGGGCCTCGAGCCGATCCTGCTCGACGTGACCGAGGCTCGCTCGATCGCGGCGGCGGCGGAGCGGCTCGGCGAGGGCGCGCTCCAGGGCCTCGTCAACAACGCGGGGATCGCGCTCGGGTTGCCCCTCGAGCACCTTCCGCTCGACGAGCTGCGCCGCCAGCTCGAGGTGAATCTCGTGGGCCAGGTCGCCGTCACGCAGGCGCTGCTGCCGCATCTCCGCCGCGGGCCGGGACGCATCGTCAACGTCGGCTCGATCGCCGGGCGCAGCGCGCTGCCGTTCCTCGGCGCCTACGCCGCGTCGAAGCACGCGCTCGAGGCGGTCACCGACTCGCTGCGCGTCGAGCTGCGGCCCTTCGGGATCGAGGTCGCGATCGTGGAGCCCGGGACGATCGCGACGGAGATCTGGCAAACCGCGGCCGAGACGTCGCAGCGGGTCGCCGCGGGACTGGCCCCGGAGGCGCTTGCCCTCTACGCCGAGCGGGCGGCGGCCTTCCGCAAGGCGGCGGCGGCCGCCGCCGGGCGGGCAGAGCCGGCGGATGAGGTGGCGAGGATCGTCGAGCACGCGCTCACGGCGCGGCGGCCGAAGACGCGCTACCGGGTCGGGCGCGACGCCGCGCGGCGGGCTTGGGTCGAGCGCCTTCCGGATCGGCTGCGCGACCGGGTCTACGAGCGCGTGCTGCTGCGGGGATGACGCTCCATCTGCACGAGTGGGGCGCGACGGGCTCGCCGCCGCTCGTCTGCCTCCACGGAGTCAGCGCCCACGGCGCGCGGTTCCGGCGGCTGGCGGAGGGGCGGCTGGCGGCGCGCTTCCGCGTCCTCGCGCCGGATCTGCGCGGGCACGGCCGCTCCACCTGGGAGCCGCCATGGGGCATCGATACTCAGCTTGACGACGTGCTCGGGACTGTCGAGGCGGCCGGCGTCGAGTCCGCCGTCTGGCTCGGCCACAGCCTCGGCGGACGCCTGATCCTCGAGCTCGCGGCGCGCGAGCCGGAGCGGGTCGAGCGGGCAGTGCTGCTCGACCCCGCGATCCGGCTCCGTCCCGACATAGCCCTCCGGCTGGCGGACCAGGCCAGGCGCGAGCTCTGGTTCTCGAGCCCGGCCGAAGCAGTCCCGCCGGGGCTCGGCGGGCCGCTCTTCCACACGCCGCCCGAGCTCCTCGCCGAGGAGCGTGAGCAGCATCTCGAGGCGTTCGGCGGCGGCTACCGCTGGCGCTACTGCACGAGCGCCGTGGTCGCCCTGCTCGGAGAGCTCGCCTCGTGGGCGCCGCCGCCCGAGCAGCTGCGTGCGCCGGTCCTGCTCGTCCTAGGGGCCGACGAGAGCGTGGTCGGGCCCCGCCAGCTCGAGCGCTACCGGCGCGCGCTCGGAGACCGCCTGCAGGTCGAGACGGTCCCGGGTGGGCACCTCGTCCTCTGGGATGCGTTCGAGGAGACGGCCGAGGCGGCGGCGGGATTTCTCGGCACGGCGTAGAGTTTTCTCTGCAAATGGGGCACACGTTCGGGATGCTGGAGGAGCTCGGCGAGGGCTACGGCTTCCGCAAGGTCAGGCGCGCGCTCGGGGTGGACGCGTTCGGGGTCAACGCGATCGTGATGCCGCCGGGCTACGACGGCTTCGAGCACTACCACGACCTGCAGGACGAGCTGTACTTCGTCCACGCCGGGACGGCGCGCGTCGAGGTCGAAGGCGAGGTCCGCGAGCTCGGGCCCGGCGGGCTCTGCCACGTCGAGGCGACGACGCCCCGGAAGATCTCGAACGGCGGCGACGACGACCTCGTCCTGCTCGTCGTCGGCGGCAAGGGCGGCTACGTGGAGCGCGACGGCCACCTCGTGCACGCGGACGACCTCGAGCGCCGCCGCGCGTTCTCTGCCGAGGAAGGAGGCGGGTCGTGAAGGGCCAGATGATGGACTACCAGCTGACGCTGCCGACGATCCTGCGCCGGGCGGAGACGTACTTCGGCGAGAAAGAGATCGTCACTCGGCTGCCGGATCGGAGCTTCCACCGCTACACCTACGCCGACTTCACGAGGCGGGCGCGGCAGCTCGCGGTTGCGTTGACGGAGCTCGGCCTCGAGCGTGGCGACCGAGTCGCCACGCTGTGCTGGAACCACTACCAGCACCTCGAGGCGTACTTCGGGGTCCCGTGCGGCGGCTTCGTGCTGCACACGCTCAACCTGCGGCTGCACGCGAACGAGCTCGCGTTCATCGCCGAGCACGGCGGCGATCGCGCGGTGATCGTCGACGCCGCGCTCGTGCCGCTGCTCGAGCAGTTCCGGGAGCGCACCGCGATCGAGCATGTCTTCGTCGTCGAGGACGGCTACGAGGAGCTGCTCGCGGGCGCGGACCCGGACACCTGGCAAGACCCTGGGCTCGACGAAGAAGAAGCCGCCGCAATGTGCTACACGTCAGGCACGACCGGGCTCCCGAAGGGCGTCGTCTACTCGCACCGGTCGACCCTCCTGCACACGCTCGGCGTCGCCGCCGGCAACCCGCTCGGCCTCGGCATCTCCGAGGAGGACACGATCCTCCCCGTCGTGCCGATGTTCCACGCGAACGCTTGGGGCTATCCGTACGTCGCGACGATGCTGGGCGCGAATCACGTCTACCCCGGGCCGCACCTCGACGCAGAGAGCCTCCTCGACGACTTCGTGCTGGAGCAGGTGACGTGGACGGCCGGGGTGCCGACGATCTGGCTCGGGATCCTCCAGCTGCTCGACGAGAACCCGGGGCGCTGGGACCTGACGCACCTGAAGGGCATGCTCGTCGGCGGCTCCGCTGCCCCGCGCGCGATGATCGCCGGCTTCAAGCAGCGGCACGGCCTCGTCGTCTGCCACGGCTGGGGGATGACGGAGACCTCGCCTGTCGCGACCTTCGCCTCGCTGCCGGGAGCGCTCGGCGAGGCTGACGAGGAGACCCAGCTCGACTACGGGGCGATGCAGGGGATGCCGCTGCCGCTGGTAGAGCTGCGCGCCCGGGACGCCGACGGCAACGAGGTGCCCTGGGACGGAAGCACGATGGGCGAGCTCGAGGTGCGCGGGCCGTGGGTCTCGGCGTCCTACTACGAGGCGCCCGAGCAGGCCGATCGCTGGACGGAGGACGGGTGGTTCCGGACCGGCGACATCGTCTCGATCGACCCCAGCGGCTTCATCCAGATCCAGGACCGGACGAAGGACGTGATCAAGTCGGGCGGTGAGTGGATCTCCTCGGTCGCGCTCGAGAACCAGCTGATGGCGCACGATGCTGTCGCCGAGGCGGCCGTGATCGCGATCCCGGATCCGAAGTGGCAGGAGCGGCCGCTGGCGGTGGTGGTGCTCAGGGCCGGCCGGTCCGCGACCGCTGAGGAGCTGCGCGACTTCCTGGCGCCGCACTTCGCGAAGTGGTGGCTGCCCGACCGCTTCGAGTTCGTCGACGAGATCCCGAAGACAGCAGTCGGGAAGTTCCGCAAGACCGCCCTGCGCGAGCAGTTCGTCCAGGCGCCCGTCCCGGCCTCCTGACGTGGAGGCGGGGAGGGCGCGCTTCCCCGGGACGGCGCTCGTCACCGGCGGCGCCTCCGGGATCGGCGCCGCGATCGTCGAGCTGCTCGAGCGCGAGGGCTGCGCGACCACCGTCCTGGACGCGCGGGACGGCTTCGACGTGGGCGACCCGGCGGCCTGGGAGACGGTCGGTTCCGTCGAGCTCGCGTGCCTGAACGCCGGTGTCACGACGGGCGTCGCGGACCTCAAGGACGTCCCGGACGAGGCGTACCTCCGCATCCGCGGCGCGAACCTGGACGGCGTCGTCTTCGGCGTGCGGCGCCTGGCCCGCGTGATGGAGCCCGGCGGCGCCATCGTTGTCACCGCCTCCCTGGCAGGGCTCGTGCCCACGGAGCGCGATCCGCTCTACACGCTGACGAAGCACGGCGTTGTCGGCTTCGTTCGTGCCGTCGCGCCCGAGCTCGAGGCTCGCGGGCTCCGGATCTGCGCGGTCGCCCCGGGGTTTGCAGACACGCCGCTGCTCGACGAGGAGACGCGCGCCGCGATGGAGGCGGCCCGCTTCCCGCTGCTCCGCCCCGCGGAGGTGGCGGAGGCGGTGCTGCGGGCGGCGCGCGAGGCACGCACGGGCGAAGTGTGGGTCGTGCAGCCGGGCCGCGAGCCGGTCCCGTTCAGGTTCCCGAACGTGCCGGGCGCCCGCAGGCCGGACGGCGCGCCGGCACCTCCTCCGTAGCCGTCGCGATCTAGGTGAACTCCCAGCGGCCGCCGTCCGCGAAGGCAGCGAGGATCCGGCGGCTGACGACCATGCGGTGCACCTCGTCCGGCCCGTCGTAGATGCGGCCGCCGCGCGCCATCAGCGCCATCGCGGCCAGCGGCGTCTCGTGTGTCAGCCCGAGGGCGCCGTGCACCTGGATCGCCCTGTCGAGCACGTCGTTCAGGACGCGGGCCGCGTAGAACTTGACCAGCGAGATCTCGACGCGGGCCTCCTCGCCCCGGTCGATCTTGTGCGCGGCGTCGAGCGTCAGCAGCCGGCAGGCCTGGATCTCGGCCGCCGAGTCGGCAATCCAGTTCTGGACGGTCTGCTTCTCCGCCAGCGGCCCGCCGAAGGCCTCACGCTCGAGCGCACGGCTGCAGAGGAGCTCGAAGCCGCGCTGCATCTGGCCGAGCCAGCGCATGACGTGGTGGATGCGCCCGGGCCCGAGCCGCTTCTGCGCGATCCGGAAGCCGGCGCCGCGCTCGCCGAGCAGGTTCTCGAGCGGGACGCGCACGTCCGAGTAGCGGACCTCGCAGTGGGTCGACCAGCCGCGGCCGCGGTGGCCGAGGACCGGCACCGCAGTGATCTCCACCCCCGGCGCGTCGGCCGGGACGACGATCTGGCTCATCCGGCGGTGCGGCTCCTGCTCCGGCTCCGTCACGGCCATGACGATTCCGAACGCCGCGCCCTCGGCGCCTGTCGAGAACCACTTGTGTCCGTCGACCACCCACTCGTCGCCGTCCTGAACGGCAGTCGTCCGCAGCCCCGTGGGATCCGCTCCCGACACCTCCGGCTCCGTCATCGAGAAGAACGAGCGCACCTCGCCCGCGACGAGCGGCCGCAGCCAGCGTGCTTGCTGCTCCTCGCTGCCGAACAGGTGCAGGATCTCGGCGTTGCCCGCGTCGGGCGCCTGGCAGCCGAAGACGAGCTGGGCCCAGACGCTGCGGCCGATCACCTCGTTCAGGTAGGCGTAGGCCAGGAAGCCACGGCCGCTGCCACCCGCCTCGGGGCCGATGTGCGGCGCCCAGAGCCCCTCGGCCTTCGCCTTCCCGCGCAGCTCGGCGACGAGCGCATCGGCGTCGTCGTCCTCGCGTCCGAGCGCGGGCTCGTTCGGGTAGACGTGCTCGTCCATGAACGCCCGGTAGCGCTCCCGCAGCTCGCGGACCTCCTCCGCGGGCTCGAGATCGGCGATTGCCACGGCGTTAGCATTGCACGTTCGTGCGCCTCGGCCTGTACCTCGGCTACGCCCCGCCCGGTACGAATCCGACGGAGCTGATCGCTCTCGCGGAGGAGGCCGAGCGGCTCGGCTTCGACTCGGCGTGGGCGGCGGAGGCCTGGGGGACGGATGCGGTCACCGTGCTCTCCTTCCTCGCCGCGCGCACGACCACGCTGAAGGTCGGCTCCGCGATCATGCAGATCCCGGCGCGGACCCCGGCCAACACGGCGATGACGGCGATGACGCTCGACCTGCTGAGCGACGGGCGCTTCCTGCTCGGCCTCGGCGTCTCGGGGCCGCAGGTCGTCGAGGGCTGGCACGGGCAGCCGTGGGGCAGGCCGCTCGAGAAGACGCGTGAGTACGTCGAGATCGTGCGCGCAGCCCTGCGACGGGAGCCGCTCGAACATCACGGGCGGCACTACGACGTGCCCTACACCGGCCCGGGGGCGACCGGGCTCGGCAAGCCGCTGAAGCTGCTCGGCCGCCCGCTGCGCGCGGAGGTTCCGATCTACCTCGCCGCGCTCGGGCCCAGGAGCGTCGAGCTGGCGGCAGAGATCGCAGACGGCTGGCTGCCGCTCTACCTCTCGCCCGAGCGCTTCGACGAGCTCTTCCGACCTCACCTCGAGCACGCGCGCGAGGGGTTCGAGATCGCGGCGGCCGTGCACGTCGTTCCCGGCGACGACCTCGAGGCCTGCCGGGCCGTGGTGAAGCAGGTGCTTGCCCTCTACATCGGCGGCATGGGTGCTCGGGGGAGCAACTTCTACAACGACGCCGTCCGCCGGTACGGGTACGAGCGCGAGGCGGACGAGGTGCAGGAGCTCTACCTCGGCGGCCGGCAACGGGACGCTGCGGCCGCGGTCCCCGACGCGCTCGTCGACGAGGTCGCGCTCGTCGGCTCGCGTGAGCGGATCGCCGACCGGCTGGCGGCGTGGCGCGAGTGCGGCGTGACGACGCTCCTCTGCCAGACCCGCGACGTCGAGGCGCTGCGGCTGCTCGCGGAGCTGGCGGCCTAGGCGGAATCGTGAACGTCCGCGAGCTCTTCGACCTCGAAGGCAAATCGGCGATCGTGACCGGCGGGGGCACCGGCATCGGCCGGCAGATGGCGCAGGCGCTCGCCGAGGCCGGCGCGAGCCTCGTCCTCTGTGCGCGCAACGCGGAGCGCTGCGAGCAGGCGGCCGCGGAGCTGTCCGCGCTCGGGGTGCGGGCCCTCGGCCTGCGCTGCGACGTCCGCAAGCCGGACGACGTCCAGGCGGTTGTCGACCGCACGCGTCAGGAGCTCGGGCGCATCGACATCCTCGTCAACAACGCCGGCACGGTCTGGGGCGCCTCGCCTGAGGAGATGCCGCTCGAGGGCTGGCAGAAGGTGCTCGACGTCAACCTGACCGGCGTCTTCCTCTGCTCGCAGGCGGCGGGCCGGGTGATGATCGAGCAACAGGCCGGCAAGATCGTCAACGTGGCCTCCGTAGCCGGGCTCGAAGGCGCGCCCGCCGAGGTGATGAACTCGCTCCCCTACCACGCGACGAAGGGCGGCGTCATCGCGCTCACCCGCGACCTCGCGTGGAAGTGGGCCCGGCACGGGATCAACGTCAACGCGCTTGCTCCCGGCTGGTTTCCGAGCGACATGTCGCGCTACGTCCTCGACCGGCAGCCGCAGCTCATCGAACGGATCCCGCTCGGGCGGTTCGGCGGCCAGGAGGACCTCAAGGGCGCCGTGGTCTTCCTCGCCTCCCCGGCGTCCGACTACGTGACGGGTCACACGCTCGTCGTCGACGGCGGCCAGTCCGCGTGAGCGGCGAATCCGCAGGCCCGCCCTGGACGGAGGAGCTTCGCGACGCGCTCGCCGAGCTGCTCGACGGCCCGGTCGAGATCGACAGCGCGCAGATGCTGCCGGGCGGCGCCTCGAAGGAGGCCTGGGCGGTCGACGTGCGCGGGCCGCAGGGGCCGCTTGAGCTGCTCGTACGACGGGCCGCCGGCGGCGTCATCCACGCCGACACGCTCCCGCTGGAGCACGAGCTGCGCGTGCTCGAGGCCGCCTACGCCGCGGGCGTGCGGGTGCCGCGCCCGGTCGGCTACCTGGGCGAGCTCGGCGGCCGCGAGGCGTTCGCGACGGCGCGCGTCGCGGGCGAGACGATCGGCAGGCGGATCGTCCGGAACCCGGAGCTCGCGGCCGCGCGCGAGACGCTGCCGCTGCAGCTCGCCGACGAGCTGGCGAAGGTGCACGCGATCGATCCCGCAGCCGTCCCGTTCCTCGGCGACCGGGACGTGCTGGAGCAATTCGAGCACGAGCTCGACTCCGTCGGCGAGCCGCACCCGGCGATCGAGCTCGGGCTGCTCTGGCTGCGGGACCACCGGCCCGAGCCGTTGCGGCCGGTCGTCAGCCACGGCGACTTCCGGCTCGGCAACGTCGTCGTCTCCGAGCGCGGGCTCGAGTACTTACTGGACTGGGAGTTCGCGCATCTCGGCGACCCGCGCGAGGACCTCGCCTGGCCGCTCGTCCGCGCCTGGCGCTTCGGCGCCGACGAGCTTCGGCTCGGCGGGATCGCCGAGGTCGAGCCGTATCTGGAGCGCTACTGCGAGCAAAGCGGGCGCGCGATCGCCGTCGCGGAGCTCTTCTGGTGGGAAGTCCTCGGCAACGTCAAGTGGGCGACCGGGGCGCTGACGCAGTCGCGACGCCACCTCTCGGGGCAGGAGCGAAGCGTCGAGCTCGCCGTTCTCGGCCGCCTCGCCGCGGAGATGGAGTACGAGCTGCTCGATCTGCTCGAGCGCGTGGCATGAGCGACCGCCCGACGGCCGCGGAGCTCGTCGAGGCGACGCGCGAGTTCCTGGAGGCGGAGGTCCTGCCGGCCCTCACCGACCCGCGACTCCGCTTCCGTGCGCTCGTCGCGGTCAACGCGCTCGGGATCGCGCAGCGTGAGCTGGAGCACGAGGGCGCCGCCGAGCTCCCGGACGACGACCTTGCGGAGCTGGCGAGGAGCATTCGCCGCGGCGAGGTGCCGGCCGGCACGCTCGCACGTCTGAAGGAGCACGTGGCGGCGAAACTGCGAATCGCGAGCCCCCGCTACCTCGACCGCTACCAATGAGCAGGCGCCGGCTGTACCTCCTCCGCCACGCGGACGTCGCGTACTTCGACGAGCGCGGCCGGCCCTTGCCGCCGGACGATGCAGCCCTGACGGCCAAGGGCCGTGAGCAGGCGCTCGCCACCGCGGAGACGCTGCGCGACGTCCGCTTCGACCGGGTGCTGACCAGCGGCCTCAGGCGCACGGTCGAGACCGCCCGCCTGGTCGCGCCGGACGCGAAGCTCGAGGCGTGGCCCGACCTGCGCGAGCTCGCTCCCGGACGCCTCACGGCCATCCCGGCGGACGAGCTGGAGGAAGCATTCGTCGGCGCCTTCCGCGGGGCCGTGCCCGAGAGTCGCAGGTTTCTCGGCGGCGAGACGATCGGCGCGCTGCTCGACCGCGTCCTACCCGCCCTCGAGCGCCTGCTCGCGGACCGGGCCTGGGACGTCGTGCTCGCGGTCCTGCACGGCGGCGTCAACCGGGCGATCCTGTCCTTCGCCCTCACCGGGCAGCGCTCGTTCCTCGGCGGGTTCGAGCAGGCGCCCGCCTGCGTCAACGTCCTCGACGTGGGAGACGACTGGATCGTGCGGGCGGTCAACGTGACGCCCTACGACCTCGTCCATCGCCACGATCGTACGACGACGATGGAACGGCTCTTCGCGCAGTACCGGCCGTAGGATTGAGGCGTGCTCGACGGGAAAGTCGCCATCGTCACGGGCGCCGGGCGCGGAATCGGGCGTGAGCATGCCCACGCGCTCGCCCGCGCGGGCGCCAGGGTGGTCGTCAACGACCTCGGCGGCGCGCTGAGCGGCGAGGGGGCGGACCAGCGCCCGGCGGACGAGGTGGCCGAGGAGATCAGGAGCGAGGGCGGCGAGGCTGTCGCGAGCTACGAGAACGTGGCGAGCTTCGAGGAGGCCGAGCGGATGGTGCGCGGCGCGGTCGAGCGCTTCGGCCGGCTGGACATCCTCGTCAACAACGCCGGCATCCTCCGCGACCGGATGCTCGTGAACATGACCGAGGACGAGTGGGACGCGGTGATCGCGGTCCACCTGAAAGGCCACTTCGCGCCGACCAGGCACGCAGCGGCGTACTGGCGCGAGCGGTCGAAGGCCGGCGAGGAGGTGCGTGGCCGGGTGATCAACACTTCCAGCCCCTCGGGTGTCTTCGGCAACGTCGGCCAGGCGAACTACGGCGCCGCCAAGGGCGCGATCGCCTCCTTCACGCTGATCGCCGCGCAGGAGCTCGCCCGCTACGGGGTCACCGTCAACTGCCTCGCCCCGAGCGCGCGCACGCGCATGACCGAGGAGACCTTCGGCGACCTGCCCGCGCCCGACGAGGGCTTCGACCCGCTCGACCCGGCGAACATCGCACCGATCGTCGTCGCCCTCTGCGCGGACGAGGCACAGGACGTGACGGGGCAGTGCCTCTTCGTCTACGGCGGGGCGGTGAACGTGCTGCGCCCTTGGGATGAGGGCGAGGCGATCGCGAAGGATGGGCGCTGGGAGGCGGACGAGTTCCTGGGGCAGCTCCTCGCCCGCTTCCCCGAGGGCGCGGCCCCGGCAGGGATGCTCGCGCTGATGAAGCGGGCCGGCGGCCGCTCGCTCCGGGCCCAGGAATGACGGCGCAGCTGACGATCGCGGAGCTCGAGCGGGCCGGCGAGCTCGATCTCGGCGCCAGCTCGTGGGTGGAGGTCGACCAGCGGCGGATCGACCTCTTCGCCGACGCGACCGGCGATCACCAGTGGATCCACGTCGACCCCGAGAGGGCGGCGAACGGGCCGTTCGGGACGACGGTCGCGCACGGCTACCTCTCGCTCTCTCTCATTCCCGCCCTGCTCTCCGAGCTGCTCGTCATGACCGACGCGCGCCTGGGGCTCAACTACGGCACCGAGCGCATCCGCTTCACCTCGCCAGTGCCCTCGGGCTCGGAGGTGCGCCTGCGCGCGAGGCTCGTCTCCACGGAGCGCCGCGACGCGGGCGTCGTCTTCCGGCTCGCGGTCGAGATCGAGGTGCGCGGCCAGGAGAAGCCCGCCCTCGTGGGCGAGGTCGTCTACCTCGCCTACGAGTAGCGGTCGCCGTCGAGCCGCTCGACGAGCATCGCCATTCCCTGGCCACCGCCGACGCACATCGTCTCGAGCCCGATCGTCCCGTCGACCGCCTCGAGACCGTTCAGGAGCGTGCACATGATCCGCGCGCCCGTCATCCCGTATGGATGGCCGAGCGCGATCGCGCCGCCGTGCGGGTTCAGCTGCTCGCCGAAGGGGTCGATCCCGAGCTCCCGGCAGACCGGCAGCACCTGGGCGGCGAACGCCTCGTTCAGCTCGACCACGTCGACGTCGTCGAGAGTCATCCCGGCCCGCGGCAGCACGGTGCGCACGGCCTCGATCGGCCCCAAGCCCATGATCTCCGGCTCCAGGCCGGAGACGGCGGAGGCGAGGATGCGGGCGCGCGGCCCGAGCCCGAGCGCCCGCGCGCGCTCCTCGCTCACCACGACGACCGCGGCGGCGCCGTCGTTCAGCGGGCAGGAGTTGCCGGCGGTCACCTTCCCTCCGGGGACGAAGGCCGGTTCGAGCTCTGCGAGCCGCTCGACCGTCGACTCCGGCCGGGGCCCGTCGTCGCGCGCCACGACCTCGCCGTTCTCCTTCGGGTACGGCGTCACCTCGCGCTCGAAGAAGCCCGAGGCCTGCGCTGCGACGGCCCGCTCCTGCGAGCGCTGCGCGTAGAGGTCCATCTCCTCGCGAGAGACGTCAAAGCGCTCGGCCACGTTCTCCGCGGTCACGCCCATCGGGATGTAGACGTTCGCGATCGAGCCCTCCTGTCCCGTGAGCCTCGGGTGGAGCTCGTCCGCGTCCCTCGGGTAGCCGTCGACCTGCGAGATCGACTCCACCCCGGCGGCCACGAACACATCTCCCTCGCCGGCCCTGATCGCGTGGAAGGCCATGCGGATCGTCTGCAGGCTCGAGGCGCAGAAGCGGTTCACGGTCGTGCCGGGAATGCGCTTCGGCAGCCCGGCCAGCAGCGCCGCCCGGCGCCCCAGGTTCATCCCCTGCTTCCCCTGCGGGAAGCCACAGCCGACCATCACGTCGACGATCTCGCCCGGGTCGAGCTCCGGTACCTGCTGCAGCGCGCTGCGGATCGCGAAGGCGACGAGATCGTCCGGGCGCACGTCGACGAGCGATCCCTTGCGCGCCCGGCCGATCGGCGTCCGCGCCGCAGCGACGATCAGCGCCTCAGGCATCAGGCGAACGCGCTCTCGCCCGTGAGTGCCCGGCCGATGATCAGCTTCTGGATCTGGCTCGTGCCCTCGTACAAGGTGGTCACGCGCGCGTCGCGCAGGTACTTCCCCACCGGGTACTCGTCGACGTATCCGTAGCCGCCGTGCACCTGCACGGCCGCGTTCGCCGCGCGCACCGAGACCTCGCTCGCGTAGTACTTCGCGAGTGAGGACTCGAGCGTGTGCCGCTCACCGCGGTCGGCCAGCGCCGCTGCGCGCCACGTGAGCAGGCGGGCGGCGTCCGTCTCGACGGCGATGTCGGCGATCAGCTCCTGAATCAGCTGGAAGCTCGCGAGCGGCTTCCCGAACTGCGTTCGCTCCCGCGCGTACTCGAGGCAAGCGTCGAGGCAGCCCTGGGCGATCCCGACGCAGCCCGCCGCGAGGGAGATCCGGCCGTTGTCGAGAGCCGACATGGCGACCTTGAAGCCCTCGCCCTCGCGGCCGAGGCGGCTCCCCTCGGGCACGCGGACCTCGTCCAGGAAGAGCTCCGCGGTGTCCTGCGCGCGCAGGCCGAGCTTGCCCTTGATGGGCTGCGCGCGGAAGCCCTCGCTCTCCGTCGGGACGAGGAAGCACGTGATGCCGCCCACCCCCTCGCTGCCCGTGCGGGCGAAGACGAGGGCGACGCTCGCCCAGCTGCCGAGCGTGATGAAGATCTTCGAGCCGCTCAGCAGCCACTCCTCGCCGTCACGCCGGGCGCGCGTCGCGAGGCTCGCGGGGTCGGAGCCCGAGCCCGGCTCGGTCAGGGCATAGCAGCCGAGGCCCGCGCCCGAGCAGAGCCTCGGCAGCCATTCGCGCTTCTGCTCCTCGCTCCCCCACCTGGCGATCGTCTTCCCGACCAGCCCGACGTTGACCGAGACGATCCCGCGCACCGACGAGTCGGCGCGGCCGAGCTCCTCCATCAGGAGGCAGTACGAGACGGTGTCCAGGCCGAGGCCGCCGTGCTCCTCGGGCAGGCCGGCCCCGAGAAAGCCGACCTCGGCGAGCTTGGCGACGATCGCCCGGTCCATCGTCTCCGCCCGGTCCCATTCGCGCGCGCCGGGGACGACCTCCCGCTCGGCAAACTCGCGTGCCGAGCGCCGGATCAACTCCTGCTCCGGGCTGAGCGCGAAGTCCGGCATGCGTGCGAGCGTAGTGGAATGCGAAGGCGGTGGGGCCGCGCGGTGCGGCCCCAACCACCTTCGGAACGCCGGTTACTGGCGGGTGTAGGTCAGAAGCTTCCCGAACGGTACGAAGTGGCTGTTCGAGAACTTGTCCAGCCGTGCCTGGTTGAGCGGGAAGTGGTCCTTCGCGCTCGTCTTCGTGACCATTCCCGGCAACAGGAACGGATTGGCCTTCGTGTTCGTGTGCAGGAGCGCCTTCATCAGGCCCTTGCGCGTCGGGTTCTTGCCGGCGCGCTTGAGCGCGTTGACGAAGGCCCAGCCCTGGCCCATGCCGTAGACGTTGAACGCATCCGTCAGGCGCGTGCCCGGATTCTCGGCCTTCATGATCTTGCGGTAGAGCTTCATTCCGGGCGTCTTGGCGTAGGCCGGGTCGTCCGGAATCAGCGTGTAGGCGGTGCTGATGATCCCCTTCACGGCGTCGGGGCTGCCCGCCGACTGCGCGGCGATGTTCATCAGGTCGTTCGTGCCCGAGACGGAGTTCAGGAAGATCTTCGGGTGCCAGTCCAGCTTCCAGGCGACCACGATCGCCTGGATCGCGAACGACGGAGTCGCGGCGATGAAGAACGTGTCGGCCCCGGATGCCTTGAGCAGCGCGATGTGCGTCGCGATCGACTGCTCGGTGATCGAGTACCCCTCGGACCGGACGATCTTGCTCTGGGCCTTACCGAGGCCCGCCTTGAAGCCTCGGACGTAGTCCTTGCCGTAGTCGTCGTTCTGGAACAGGATCCCGATCTTCGCGTTCTTCTGGTGCGCGACGATGTACTGCCCGTAGAGCGCGCCCTCAGCCACGTAATTCGGCTGCCAGCCGATCGTCCACGGGTACTTCCTGTACTGCGTGCCCCAGTTGCTCGCGCCCGTCGAGACGAGCACCTGCGGCACCTTCTTGCCGTTCAGGTAGTCGCGCACCGAGAGGACGGGCTCGGTTCCCAGCTGGCCGACGATCGCGAACACGCGGTCTTGCTCCACGAGCTCCTTCGTCAGCGGGACGGTCTTCGACGGGTTGTAGCCGTCGTCGAGCGTGATGAACTTGATCTTCCGCTTGTTGACCCCTCCGTGGGCGTTCACCCACTTGTAGTAGGCCGTCTCGGCCTTGGCGATGACCCCGTAGGCGGACGCGACGCCGCTGTACGGGAACGTGGCCCCGATCACGACCCGCGTCTTCGTCACGCCTGGCGTCCTCGACTCGCGGGACGCTGCTGCCGCGGTCACGACGAGTAGGAGTGCGAGCGCTCCCAGAACTGCAATCCGTTTCTTCACTGCTTCCTCCTTTTCGTGCCTGCCTGGGTAGTTTGACGTAGCCGTTACGCCGGTGTTAGGCGACGACGAGCCGCGACCGCGCTGCTCGCGCGGCGGATTCCACGCCACAACCGGCGCGCTCCGCCGACCACGCCGTGAGGCAGCACGAACATGACGGCGATCGTGAGCACTCCGTAGATCACCGGCGGCGCGTCCTTGGAGACGCCGTGGAGGTTGGCGTAGATCGGTGTCACCCAGAGGAAGACGATCAACAGCCCGCCGAAAATCGGCCCCACCAGCGTGCCGAGCCCCCCGACCACGGCGCCCGTCAGGAGCAGGATCGAGAGCGTGACCGGGAACGAGCTCGGGTTGATGTACGAGAGCGAGATCGCGAGCAGCGATCCGGCGATCCCCGCGTAGAACGCCGAGACGCCGAACGCCATCGTCTTGTAGAGCGGCAGCTTGATCCCGAAGGCGACGGCCGCCGTCTCGCTGTCCCGCACCGCCCGCAGCGCTCGGCCGAAGCGACCCCGCAGCAGGACCCAGGCGAGCGCCCACATCACCGCTGCGACCGACCAGCTGAGGATGTAGATCCACACGTTCGGGCTGATGTTCCAGCCGAACGGCGCCTGCAGCTCTCCGACATGGATGCCGATCGAGCCGCCGGTCAGGCCGCTGAAGTGCTCGGCCAGCCCTGGAGCGGCGGTCGCCACCGCAAGCGTGGCGAGGGCGAGGTACACGCCGGCGAGCCGGAGCGCAGGGAAGCCGAACAGGAAGCCCGTGACGCCCGCCACCAGCCCCGCGAGCGGGATCGTCCAGACGTCCGTCATCCCGGCGTGCACCACGAGCGAGCTCGTCGTGTAGGCGCCGACGAGCATGAAGGCGCCGTGCCCCAGCGAGATCTGGCCGCAGTAGCCCGTGAGGATGTTGAGCCCGAGAACGGCGATGAAGTAGATCCCGACCTGCGCGAGCTGATACGTGCGGAACTCGCTCACCAGGCGCGGCAGGACGACGACGAGCAGCGCCGTCAGCGCGAGCGCGGCGAGCGCAGCCGCGGCAGGACGCCGGTCGGCCCTCATACTCGCTGCACCTTCACCTCGCCGAACAGGCCCGAGGGCCGCACCATCAGCACCAGCAGCAAGATGCCCAACGCGAGTGGCAGCTGCAGCTCCGGCGTGATCGCGGGCACGTAGGTCGTGAGCAGGTTGATCCCGACGCCGATCATGAGCCCGCCGACAACGGCGCCGAGCGGGCTCTCGATCCCGCCGAGCACCGCGGCCGCGAAGGCGTAGAGCAGGATCCCTTGCATCAAGTTCGGCGTCAGGAAGACGATCGGCGCCGCCAGCATCCCGGCGAGGGCGCCGAGCAGAGCGGCGAGCCCCCACCCGATTCCGAGCATCCAGCCGACGCGGACGCCGAGCAGGCGGCTGACCTCCGGCTCGGTCGCGCAGGCGCGCAGTCCGAGCCCGAGCTTCGTGTAGCGGAAGAGGAGGAACATCGCCAGCACGACCGCGATCATCACGCCCGTGATCTCGAGCGCGTCGAGCGGCACGGCGACGCCGCGGATCGTCGTCGTGTGCGTCGGGAACATGCTGGGGAAGAACTTCAGCGTCGTCCCCCAGATCCAGGCCGCCGCGCCGTTGAGGGCGATCAGGAGCCCGACAGTCACGACCACGATGTTCAGCTCCGGAGCGCGCTCGACCGGGCGGATCACCGTCCGCTCGATCGCGAGCCCGAACAGGAAGCCGATCGCGAGCGTCGCGGGGAACATCTCCCAGTACGAGAACCCGTGCTCGAGCAGGCTCGAGGCGATGTACGTCGTGAACATCGCCATCTCGCCCTGGGCGAAGTTGACCACGCCGGTGGCGCGGTAGACAAGCACGAGCGCCAGGGCGAGCGAGGCGTAGATCGATCCGCTCTCGAGCCCCAGGACGACCTGTTGCCAGAACTGCTGCATCAGTAGCCGAGGTAGACGCGCTGCATCGACTCGTTCGCGCGCAGGGCGCCTGACTCTCCCGCCATCGCGACGCTTCCCGCCTCGAGGACGTAGCCGCGCGAGGCGATCTCGAGCGCGGCCCTCGCGTTCTGCTCGACCAGGAGCACCGAGACGCCCTCGGCCTGGTTCAGCGTGTGCACGATCCGGAAGATCTCGCGGGCGATCAGGGGGGCCAGGCCGAGCGACGGCTCGTCCAGGAGCAGCAGCCGCGGGCGGCTCATCAGCGCGCGCCCCACCGCCAGCATCTGCTGCTCGCCGCCGCTCAGCGTTCCGGCCCGCTGCCCGCCGCGGCGCCCGATCCAGGGGAAGTAGTCGCTTACTCGCTCGAGGTCACGCTTCACGCCGGCCCGGTCCCGCCGGCGGTAGGCGCCCATCCGCAGGTTGTCGCGCACGGTGAGCTGCGTGTAGACGCCGCGGCCCTCGGGGACGTGCGCGACGCCGAGGCGCGCGAGCGCCTCCGGGCCTCGGCGCGTGATGTTGCGTCCGGCGAAGACGATCTCTCCCGACCGCTTGACCGTGCCGGAGACGGCCCGCAGCATCGTCGTCTTGCCGGCACCGTTCGGGCCGAGGACGGTGACGATCTCTCCCTCGTCGACGGTCAGCGAGACGCCGTGCAGCGCCTCGATCGCGCCGTAGCCGGCGACGACGGTGTCGAGCTCAAGCAGCGCCATCGTCCTCGGCTCCGAGGTAGGCCTCGATCACCTCGGGGTCCCGTCGCACCTGCTCGGGCGTGCCACTGGCGATCAGGCGGCCGAAGTCCAGCACGTGCACCGCCTCGGAGACCGCCATCACGAGGTTCATGTGGTGCTCGACGAGCAGGACCGTCAGTGCGTAGTCGTGGCGCACCCGCTCGATGAACCTGCCGAGCTCGCCGACTTGCTCATGGTGCAGACCACCCGCGGGCTCGTCGAGGAGCAGCAGTTTCGGCTGTGAGACCAGCGCGCGGGCGATCTCGACCCGCTTCAGCGTCGCGAACGGGAGCCCCGCCACGGGGCGGTTCGCGACGTCTCCCAGGCCGACGTAGGCCAGCACCTCGTCAGCGCGACCCCGCGCTTCCCGCTCGCGCCTGCGGAATGTCTGGGCGTGCTCGCCAACGAGCACGTTCTCCCGCACGGTCATGGTCTTGAACAGTTCGACGTTCTGAAACGTTCGCGCGATCCCGCGCCCTATGACCGCCGACGCGTGGCCGTGGAGGAGGCTCTCTCCCTCGAAGCGGATGTCGCCTGTCTGCGGCCGGTACAGCCGGGTGATCAGGTTGAACATCGTCGTCTTGCCCGCGCCGTTCGGACCAATCAGCCCGACGATCGCGCCGGGGTCGACTCCGAAGGAGACGTGGTCGACCGCGACGATGCCGTCGAACGTGCGGCTGACATCGACCACGTCCAGCAGCGCCATTGGCAGCGAAGCTTACGCGGGCGCGTCCGCGGCGCCTCCGATCAGCAGCAGCCGGCCTTCGCTGCCGGTTGGACCAACCGGCAGCGCGCCTTCTCCTCCCCTCGCGCGTCTTCACGCCTTGATGACCTGGCACACCACACGAGGGTGGTGCGGCAACCGAAGCTGGCCATTGCAGGCACATTCAAGAGACGGGAGCGACGGGACTCGAACCCGCGACCTCCGGCGTGACAGGCCACTTCGGCGGCCACCTCAACTAGCGCCAAAGGCCGAAGAACACGATGATTTGCTCGGTTTTCTTGAGATCACCCGGGAGCAGCACCGCATGGTAGAGCCACGCGTCCCGCCGACGTTTGGGCCACGACTGGGCCACGGAATGATGGCTGAGTCTCCCGGAATGAGAGGTCGAGTCAGAGCACGCTCGCCCAGCCCACCGTCTGAAACGCGCTCATCGAAGAGGATTCAGCACACATGGCGTCCGAGTCGCAGACCCGTGCCTCTCGCGGCCCAGCAACTCCGCTTGCGACGAGGTCCGTCGACCTACACTGAGGCCAGGTGAGACCGTCGCTCGGATCCGACGCAGAGACGGCCGGCCCGCCACCTTTCGAGAACATGCGCTGGATTCCCGCGGGCGAGTTCCGGATGGGCTCGGAGGACTTCTATCCGGAAGAGCGGCCCGTACATCGCGTCGCTGTGGACGGCTTCTGGATAGACGAGCGACCGGTGACCGCCGCCGAGTTCCGCCGCTTCGTGCGGGAGACCGGCTACGTGACCTTCTGCGAGCGGCCGCTCGACCCGGCGCTCTACCCGGACGCCGACCCCGACCTGCTCGTCCCCGGCTCGCTCGTCTTTCGCAAGACGTCAGGGCCGGTCGACGTGCGCGACTTCCGCAATTGGTGGGAGTACGTCCCCGGCGCCTACTGGAAGCGGCCCGAGGGGCCGGGCTCGACGATCAACGGTCGCGACCGTCACCCGGTCGTGCAGGTCGCCTATGAGGACGCCGAGGCCTACGCGAGGTGGGCGGGAAGGGAGTTGCCGACCGAGGCCGAGTGGGAGTACGCCGCCCGCGGTGGGCTGGAGGGCGCTGTCTTCGCCTGGGGTGACGAGCACTTCCCCGACGGGAAGCCGATGGCGAACACATGGCAAGGCGAGTTCCCCTGGCAGAACCTGAAGCTCGACGGGTACGAAGGCACCTCTCCGGTCGGCTCGTTTCCGCCGAACGGCTACGGGCTCTACGACATGACCGGCAACGTCTGGGAGTGGACGACCGACTACTTCACGATGCGGCACCCGGGCGAGGTCGAGAGCCCCTGCTGCATCCCTCGCAACCCGAGGGTCACGAGCGACGCGGCCAGCTCTGCGCCTGGTGAGACGATCCCGCGGAGGGTGATCAAGGGCGGCTCACACCTGTGCGCGCCGAACTACTGCTTGCGTTACCGGCCGGCCGCGCGCCAAGGCGAGGCGCTCGACACGTCGACGGGCCATATCGGCTTCCGCTGCATCGTCCGACCCAACGCATGACGTGGAGGCAGGAACGCCTCCGTGGCGGAGTGTGAGGGTTGGGCGGCTCGGGTCTGGTCGCGATTGCACTCCTCGTACTCGCGTACGCGGCGGTCTCGCGACGGCTTCTGGGGTCCGTGATCACTCCGGCGATGGTGTTCGTCGCCGGCGGCATCGTCGCGAGCACGGACGTCCTGGGTTGGCTCGACCCGACGATCCGTAGCGAATCCGTCCGCTGGGTCGCCGAGGCCACGCTGACGGTCGTGCTCTTCTCGGACGCCTCACGGATCGACCTAGCAGCGCTGCGCCGCCAGTACGTTGTGCCTCTTCGCCTGCTCGGGATCGGGCTGCCGCTAACGATCGTGGCAGGCGCTCTCGCCGGTGTCGCCGTGTTCGGGCAGCTCGCGTTCATCGAGGCCGTGCTGCTTGCGATTGTCCTCGCACCGACCGACGCTGCGCTCGGGCAGGCGGTCGTTACCGACCCCCGGATTCCGTCGCGCATCCGTCAGGGCCTGAATGTCGAGAGCGGGCTGAACGACGGCATCTGCGTCCCGCTGCTGCTGATCGCGATCGCGATTGCCGAGGCGCACGAGGGCGCGGTCGGACACGGCGCGGCGGTGCACCTTGTGCTCGAGGAGATCGGGTACGGAATCATCGGCGGCGTGCTTGCCGGGGTCGCAGCGGCGGCCGTGGTCAGGCTGGGCGTCGCGAGACGACTCGTCGATCCGATCTGGCTGCAGGTCGTTCCGGTTGCAGGCGCCGCGCTCGCGTACGGACTGGCCGTCTGGATGGGCGGCAGCGGGTTCATCGCCGCCTTCGTCGGCGGCGCCGTCTTCGGAGGTTTGCGTGGCGACGTCGGAGGCGAGGTGACGCTCTTCCTCGAGGAGACCGGCGGCTTGCTCGGTGCGGTCACGTTCGTTCTCTTCGGCGCTGTCATGCTCGTACCGGCGCTCCACGACCTCTCGGGCGCTGTCGTTCTCTACGCACTCCTGAGCTTGACCGTCGTCAGGATGGTTCCCGTCGCCCTGGCAATGCTCGGGTCGGGCGCTAGGCCGCCGACGGTCGCCTTCCTCGGCTGGTTCGGACCGCGGGGACTGGCGTCGATCGTCTTCGCCGTGATCCTGGTCGAGGATGCCAACCTCGCGCACGAGTCGGTCTTGCTGAACACGATCTTCCTCACCGTCGCGCTCTCGGTGCTCCTGCACGGCGTGAGTGCCACGCCGCTTGCCCGGCGTTATGCGGCCTGGTTCGCGGCCCACCCGCGCCATGCCGTGCCGGCGTTCGAAGCCGTCCCGGCTCCGCAGCAGCGGCCGCATCGGTGGGCGGCCGGGCTGTGGCACACCCATCCAGCGACCGAGGACCCCTCCACCGAGCCGGCGGGCTAGCTGCGGAAACGAGGCAGCGTTAGATTCGCCGCCGGCGACCCCGTCCCGGTGTGACGGCGGCGGCCACCACTGCGGTCTTCGCCACCGGCGCGGGGCCGGGCGTGACGGCCTTGGCCACGACCGCGGTTTTCGCGACCGGATGGCCGATGACACCGACTCTTCCGACGCGTGCTGCTCTCAGAGGCATTTCAGTCTCCTTCGGTCGCGGCTGCTTCATCGGCCTCGATGGAGGCGATGATCGCCTGAATGGGAATCCGTCCGTTGGCGATCAGCTGGCCACCGGAACGTCGCGCAGCCGATGCGAATGGCGCGGCCCACAGGTTCTCCCAGATGAGCACGCCGGCCGTGCTTCCGGGCTCCATGGCAGCTGCGAGGTTCACGACGTCTTCCTCGGCCAACAGTTCTGCCAGCTGCGCCTCGACCGCTTCTAGCTCTCCGAGCTCGCCGACATCGGAGAGCTCCATCGGCTCGACGGTACCGTCCTCGTTCTTGATCAGGATCAGTACGTCGATCAGGCGGATGGTTCCGGAGTCGACCAGCGCGAGCAGCTCTTTCGCCATCTCGCCGGTGAAGTTGCTCGCCCCCGCTGGAAACTCGACCACGAGGTAGTCGACCGGACCGAGCTCATCGAGAGATCTGTCTGTCGTTACCGTCTCACTTGCTGCCATCTCGATTCTCCTTTCGCTACTGGCGCGCCATCGCGACGCTCAGGCGCTCTTCGGGCGTGATCAGGTGGTCGGCGTCCTCAGCGTCGTCGCCGAGGTCGATCTGCACCCAGTTGACCGTCCCGGTGAAGACGCTGCTCTCGCCCTCGTAGTCGTCGCTGACCGGGGAGGCGGTGTCGCGCCCGACGTCGGCGGTCTCGTCCGCTGAGAAGATCAGCGGCACGGTTGCCTCGACGCGCCCCTCACCGACCTGGTCGCCGTCGAGGTAGAGCGTGACGGTGCCGCCCTTGCCGGGGCCGCCGCCGTCGTATCCGAACTCCATCCGCACCTGGTGCGTGCCGGGCGGGATCGCGGCGTCGGCCTCGATCTTGAAGCGCTGCAGGCCGAGCAGGTTGTAGCAGTACGTCGGACGTCCGTCCTTTGCGTACAGGCTCCAGCCGGCGAAGGCGCCGCCCTGGGCGAGGATCACGCCGTCGGCGCCTGTCTCGGGCACGACGATCTCCGCCGTCACCGCATGGGACTTGTTCTTGATGTTGAGCAGGCTGCTCTCGGTGAGGCGGCCCATGCCGCCGAAGAGCAGCTGCGAGTTTCCCTTCACGAGCTCCGGCCGGCCGACGAGCTCGGCGTTGAATCGCTCGATGCGGCGGTCGTCGAGCGGGAGCACGTTGTGCTTGCGGGCCTCTTCCAGCCACAGCTGCTGCAGCTCGGCCAGCTTCTCGGGCATCTCGGCAGCCAGGTCGTGGGCCTGGCTCCAGTCGCCTGGTTCGTAGAGCTCCCAGACGTCGTCGTCGAACGGGGGCAGGGACTGCGCAGTGATCCAGGGTGTCGAGTGGCGGGTGACCGCAGTCCAGCCTTCGTGGTAGATGCCGCGGTTGCAGAACATCTCGAAATACTGGGTGTTGCGGCGATCGGCCTCGCTTGGGCGGTCGAACGAGTACGCCATGCTCACGCCCTCGATCGGATGCTGATCGACGCCGTCGACTGTGGTCGGGTGCGGAAGCCCTGCCGCCTCGAGCACGGTCGGAGCAACATCGATCACATGGTGGAACTGCGTTCGCACCTCGCCACGCGCCTTGAACCCGCCTGGCCAATGCACGATCGTGCCGTTGCGCGTGCCGCCCCAGTGCGAGGCGACCTGTTTCGTCCACTGGTAGGGCGTGTCCATCGCGTGCGCCCAGCCGACCGCGAAGTGGTTGTAGCTCGTCGGAGTGCCGAGCTCATCGATGTGAGACGCGACGAATTCCGGCGTCTCGAGCGCGGCGGCGCCGTTGAAGATGAACATCTCGTTGAATGTTCCGTTGATCGTGCCCTCGGCGGAGGCGCCGTTGTCGCCGATGATGTAGTAGACGAGCGTGTCCTCGAGCACGCCGAGGTCGTCGAGCGCGTCGACCAGCCGGCCGACGTGGTGGTCGGTGTGCTCGAGGAAGCCGGCGTAGACCTCCATCTGGCGGGCGAGCACCGGTTTGAGCTCGTCGGGCATGTCGTCCCACGCAGGGATCTCCTCGTGCCGCGCCGTCAGCTCCGCCTCCGGCGGCACGACACCCAGCTCCTTCTGCCGTTCGAGGATCTCCTCGCGCAGCGCGTCCCAGCCCTGGTCGAAGCGGCCCTTGTACTTGTCGGACCACTCCGTCGGGACGTGATGGGGGGCGTGCGTCGCCCCAGGGGCGAAGTACATGAAGAAGGGCTTGTCGGGCATGAGCGACTTCTGCTGGCGCGCCCACTCGATCGCCTTGTCGGTCATGTCCTCGGTGAAGTGGTAGCCCTCCTCAGGCGTCTTCTCCGGCTCCAACGGCGTCGTGCCCTCGTAGATCGCCGGGTAGTACTGATTCGTCTCACCGCCGATGAAGCCGTAGAAGTATTCGAATCCACTGCCGGTCGGCCAGGCGTCGAACGGCCCCATCGGGCTCGTCTGCCAGACCGGCACCTCGTGGCACTTGCCGAATTGCGCCGTCGAATAGCCGTTCAGCTGCAGAGTCTGCGCCAGGGGCGCACACGTGTTGGGGCGGACCGAGCTGTAGCCGGGTGCCGACGTCGCGAGCTCGGTGATGACCCCCATCCCGACCGTGTGGTGGTTGCGGCCCGTCAACAAGGCAGCCCGCGTGGGCGCGCACAGAGCCGTCGTGTGGAAGCGGTTGTACTTCAGGCCGTTCCCTGCCAGCCGCTCGGCCGTCGGTGTCGCGCACGGCCCGCCGAACGCACTTGAAGCGGCGAAGCCGACGTCGTCGAGCAGAACGACGAGCACGTTTGGCGCGCCGGCCGGGGGCCGCAGCGGCTCGATCGGCGGGAACGTCGCCTCAGGATCCTTGGCGTCCAGAGGGAGCTCTCCCTCGTACGGCCGATCCGGGATCGGCAGGACGTCACGTGAACGCTGGTCGGTCACTCGTTACTCCTCTCCGGGGCCACACGGGAGCGCGGGGGCCTGAGATCGGGTCCACCCCTTTACGGGCCGCCGCCTCTCACCTGCACACTTGTCCACGAACCATCCTGAGGGACGCAAGACCGGCGATCATCATCCTGTCGGGATGAGCGCGTGAGAGACACAGCGGGCTAGGTCGCACCTGAGGCCTTCCCGAGAAAGGGAGCTCCCTTCGGAAGGGACTCCGATCGGGCTAAGTCCCAGACGTGGTGGCCGCAGGATCGCCGGCTGGCGCGTCGCGGGGGTTCGAGTCTGCGAGGTAGCGACACTCCTACTCGGATCGACCATCATGACCTGATTAGTTCGTGCGACCGGACACGATCTCCACGGCATAAATGCTGATTTGCAGGGGTTTTCCTTCATCAGCATTGGGCCACGAACGGGCCGCGAAAAAGTCAAGTCGCGTCTGAGTGGACAACGCAACTTGCTTATTTGCAGGTACTTCCAAAGACGGGAGCGACGGGACTCGAACCCGCGACCTCTGGCGTGACAGACCGGTCTTGGTCTTCCCGGTCTAGGCGGGGATCGGCCGGGATTACTGGGTGGAGCAGGGTTTTTCAACCGGCGCCTTGCGGCGTTCAGCGCGCGCTTGCGGGAGCCTCCGGTGACCTCCTGCGGGATGAGCGCGGGATGCTTCGTTGTCTCTCTGGGAAACGAACAGGATCTACGCGGGGATGCGGTCGGGTTATCGTCGCGCCCGCCGGCTGTTGCTAACTGCTTCGAACGTCAGAGACGCTCGCCCAGTCGAGCGTCGGGTCGCTGCACCGCTGCCCGGACGGTTTTACGCTTTGGCGATGGGTGAGGCGCATGTCGTGATTCGTGAGCCGCCCGACGTGATGTTTGTGCCCGTCGCAGACCAACTGGCGGAGATCCAACGGGCTGTAGGTTCGTCCGGCGATCACTCGTACTGGCGGTACGCAATCGCGATTCCGGCTTGCCAGCCCGGAGCTCTCCCGCGACCGGGCAGCGAGACCGACTCGACGTCGAGCCCGCTACGTGCAAGGAGCCATGAGACGGTCGAGTTCGAGTTCCACATCTCTCCCGCGCCCAGTTCGTCGCGTCCCCAGACGGGCGTGGGGACTTGCGGGGCCAAGTCGAGCAGCCGCTGCGCATACTCGGACTCGTCGCTGAGTCGGAGTGGGCTCTCTACGGCCTCCGCGATGTCCGGAATGATCCCGTCACGCCAGCAGCGGATCTCGTAGCGGAAGAGCCGGAAACGGCCTAATGCCGGTGTGCCGACCGCGCCCTCGGCAACCACGCCGCGGCGCGAGCCTTCGCCCCACGCCGGCGCCTGTTCGATGACGAAACGGCCCTCGGGCACGTACACCTGGAGCGCCGAGTGGTAGAGCTCGCAGCGGTCACGGTGCTCGAGCCGGGCCGCAAACCATTCGAAGACCTTTCCGTTCAGGCGGACGGAGTGTCCGCCGGCGCCGAGCGGTAGCCAGTAGAGGTCGATCCCCGGCATCTGCCCGAGTACTACCCCGTCGAGGTGGTTTGACATCGCGGATGCCTGGATCGCCTGAGTCCGGGTGCTGGGATGGCGTAGAAAGCCGCACCCCGATTGCGCTCCGGACCGGATGTGCGATCGCGCCA
Source organism: uncultured Actinomycetes bacterium (assembly GCA_963755635.1). Classification (GTDB taxonomy): domain Bacteria; phylum Actinomycetota; class Thermoleophilia; order Gaiellales; family Gaiellaceae; genus AC-32. The sequence goes on from CAVWKS010000026.1 coordinate 115,759, forward strand.
CTTCCGGTGAACCTATTGCCGTTCGATTTCACGACCAGGGGGTCAAGATGAGCGCAACAGCTACGCGGCCGGCACCGACGTCTGTGGGGCCGGTCTGAACAACATCCGCGAGTCGGGGATTGGGTGCCGATGGCGGCGAAGGTCAACGAGACGACGGGGTTCAAGATCAAGGCGTTCGAGCTGAACCGCTTCCTGCTCTGGGAGAAGACCCACAGCACCTGGGCCTGGAAACTCGAGCGAATCCGCGGTGGCCGAACGCGCCTCATCACGCGGCTCAAGGACCGTTACTCCTGGCGGACCGAACCGGCTAACGCGCTTCTGTCGCTGATCCTGTTCGAGTTCGGCGACTTTCCGATGATGCGCAAGCTTCTCCTCGGCGTGAAGCGGCGCGCAGAGAACGCCAACGGGGTAGCTGTGCCGGCTCCCTCCAACCATTGACCCCGCCGCACAATTCCTTCGGCGTCCAAGCCGGGTAGACAGTCGAGGATCTCTTGCTCGCCATCAAGGTGGGCGACGAATCAGTGGCTGATTCGGAGGGCTTTTCGCCTCCGAGTTGCGATGTTCCGCATGGTTGCGTAGATCTGCGACCTGCGTTTGGGCCCAGGAGTGGCCACGGAACCGCGCGTGTCTCCGGCCCCAGACGACGATTACTCCCCTCTTAGCAGCGCGCGGTCAAAGAAGCCGGTCACGCGTCTCTCGTATTCTCGGGGACGTGCCTGGAAGCCGCCGGTGTGGTGTGCTTCGGGGATCTTCCACAGCGCCTTCGGAGCTCCGGCGGCGGTGTAGTAGTCGCGGTTGTACTCCTCACCGCCTGCGCCGTGGCCGGCGTAGATGAAGAAGACGTGCCGCGGCGCGATCCGCGGCACGAGGTCCTTCAGCGACGGCGGTGGTCCGGTGCCGCTCATGACCGATAGCGCCGCGCTCTGCACCGCCTGCTCGGGCAGCGAGGTGAACCAGCCGCGCGGCCCGCGCAGCAGCTCTTCGCGGACTGAGCGGAAACCAGCGCCGTCGGACACGACTGCGCGCAGCCCCGTGTTCTCCGCTGCTGCTTGCAGCATCATCTCGCCGCCGACGGAGAACCCGATCCCACCGACGCGGTCGTCGCGAACGTCGCGCTGTTCTTGCAGCCAGGAGACGGCGGCGTTGATGTCCTTCGTGTCGTCCCAGCCGAACAGGTTGGGGTCGCCCTGGCTGGCGTCGTAGCCGCGCGCGTCGAGCAGTAGCACGCCGTAGCCGTGGCGGACGAGTATCCGCGCCTGTGGCAGCTTGCCGACGCGGGTCGGATAGGAGATCACGGCGGCGCCGTTCTGGGAGTGCACGTACCAGCCGGCGAGCTGGAGCCCATCGCTCGTTCGCAGCGTCACCTGTTGGTAGGGCCGTCCGAGCCGTGGCGGCTGAACGTCGGCACGGGGGCGGTGGGTGGCAAGGATCGCGATCGCCACTGGCATGACAAGCAGATACGCCCCCACGACGGTGAGGGCCGCGAGCCCGACCCGGCGGAGCCAGCGCCGGCGGCCCCGCTTGCGCGAGCGCCAGACGAGCGTGACCGCGAGCGCGAGCAGCACCAGGGTGACCGGGCCGAGCAGGAACCCGGTCCAGTCTTCGCCGCGTGCGCCAGTCGCCTGCGCGTCGCGGACCGCGAGCACGGCTCCCTCGAGCGCGAGCGCGCCGAGCGTCGCTGCGAGCGCCGCCCGCGCCCCGGCCCGCAGCCGCGGGTAGGTCACGACCGCGAGCCCGAGCAGCGCCAGCGTCACGAGTCCGCGCCCGAGATGGTCGGCCGGGCCTGTTCCCGGTTCGGGGGCGATGAAGGAGTCGACGGTTGCGTGCGCCGCGACGACCGCCGACGCGGCGGCAAACAGCAGCGACTCGTTCCTCGACGCGAGCCTACGCATAGCGGATCGCCTCGCCCGGCTTGAGCCGGACTGCACGGCGGAGCGGAAGCCGCATGATCACGAGCGCGAGCAGCACAGTGCCGATGAGCGCGATCAGCAGGTTGAGCGGTGGAAATGTGAAGCCGAAGTCGATCCCGACCAGGTCAAGCAGCAGCCAGCTGAACATGCGCGCGAGCGCGTAGCCGACCGGGATCCCGAGCAGCCAGCCGGCGAGCGAGACGGCGAGCCCCTCGGCGGTGAAGATGCGTCGGATCTGGCGGGCGCGAGCACCGATGCAGCGGAGCACGCCGATCTCCCTGGTGCGCTCGAGCACGCTCATCGTGATCGCGTTGACGAGGCCGACCATGCTGATCGCGACGATCAGCAGCCCGAGGATCCCGATCGCCATCGAGATCGCCTTGTTCTGGCTGACGTTGGCCTGCTGCTGTGAGTACTTGACCTCGGTGCCGACGCCGTAGCCTGCTCTGGCCAGTCTGTCTTCGACGCGGGTCGTCGTCCGGTCGATCGCGCCGTGGTCCCGGCTGGTCGTCCGGATCAGATAGCCGTTGACGGTGTCGCGGTGAAGCAGTTGCTGCACCGTCTGCAGCGGTGCGAAGAAGCCGGTGCCGTTGTACCACTGGCTCGATGTCTTGCCGATCACGCGGAACGATGCGGGCCCTGCCGCCGTCTGCAGCGTCACCCGGTCACCGACCTGTGTGCCGGTCGCACGCGCGAAGTTGGCGGCGATCACGGCGACGCGAGCGTGCGACGCCGCGTCGGCGGGCGTGAACATGCGCCCTTGGGTGATCGGCGTCTCGAACATCGGCTGCTGCGGGAAGGCGTAGACCCAGCCGTCCTCGCCTTTGAACTTCAGGGTGTTCATCAGGAACGGCTGCGCCTGTGCGATGCCCGGTGTCGTGTGGATCAGCCGGCCTGCGCGGGCGTCGAACTGGGTGCCGACCGCAGTGTCTGCTTCGACGTCCCAGCGCGCCTGGTTCCAGACGTCGTTGGTCGTCTTGGTGACGGTGTCGATCAGCGCGAGCACCGCGAGCAGCGTCCCGACTGCGAGCGCGATCTGCGCGATCGTCGCCAGGCTGCGTCTGCCGCGGCGGGTGACGCTGCGGACGCCGATCTGCGCCGTTCGCGGCAGGAACGAGAGCCGCCGCAGGGCGCGGTCGAGCGCCGCCTGGCCTCCTTGCAGCGCCGGCACCTCCTCGAGGCCCTCGCGCACGGGGATCCGCGAGCCGCGCCGGATCGCCGGCAGAGCCGCAAGCGGCGGCGCCAGTAAACCGACAGCCAGGCTCGCCACCACCACCGGCACGGAGATCTCGAAGCCGGGCGAGATACCGAGGAAGTTTCCGAACCAACGGACGATCGCGTTCGCGACGAGCAAGCCGAGCCCGACGCCGATCACCGATCCTGCGGCGCCGAGTAGCAGGGCGGTGCGCAGGTAGATACCGCGGATCTGCTTTCGGGTGCCTCCGATCGCCTTCATCATCCCGATCTCGCGCCGCTGTTCGCCGATCAGCGTCGTCATCGTGTTCGCGATCAGCACGAACCCCGCCAGCAGCGCCAGCACCGTGAAGACGTTCATGATCGACGCGAGCTGCTCGAAGAAGTCCTTGTTCGGGTAGCTGCCGGGCTTGCGGATCTGCGGCAGGTCGGAGAAGCCGGTGAAGGCCGTGTTGGCCGTCAGGTAGCGACGTGCGGCGGCGACGGTCCTGTCGGCGGCCGGCTTGCTCGGGTCGGCGAGCCGGAACTCGAGGCTGCTGTAGCCGGGGTCGGCGCCGAGCTTCGTGAGCAGCGCCGGCGTCGAGTAGAGCACGACTGCCTCCATGCCGACGGCGGCCTGGGCGCCGATCAGGTTGCGGGCGACGCCGCTGACCGGCACGGTCAGCATCCGGTTGCCGACGCCGACGATGCGGATCGTGCTCCCCTCCTTGCCGGAGAAGCGGCCTTGCTTTGCGTTCTGGAAGTCGCTCAAGACGGTTCCGCTCGTTGGGTAGTCGCCGGAGGCGAGCGAGACGACATCGACCGATTGGTTGCGGTACGACGGTGCGGCGATGATCGCTGCCTTCACCCGCCGCTCGCCGACCCAGACGCGCGTCTGGAAGTAGCTGCGCCCGTCTGCTGCATCCACGTTCGGCAGCCGCCGCAGCGCCGCGAGCTGCGCGGGCGTCACGTGGAGCGGTTTCGTGCTCAGGGTCAGGTCGGGCAGCTTGTTTGCCTGTACCTCGTTCTGCATCGCGGTGTTCATCAGCGACGGGATCGCGAAGATGCCGACGCTTGCGACCGCGATCGCAAGCGTCAGCGTGGTGAAGACCGTGCGCGCCTTACGGCGCGTCAGGTCGGTGACCGACTTCTTGAGGAGGGCGGATGCCATGACCGCCTCCTCACGCTCCGACGACGAGGCCGTCGCGGATCGTCACCATTCGCCCGGCTCGCGCTGCGAGCCCGAGATCGTGGGTGACGTACAGGACGGTCTTGCCCTCGTTGTTGAGCCGTTGCAGCAACTCGAACATCTCTGCGGCGGTCTGCGTGTCGAGGTCGCCGGTCGGTTCGTCGCCGATGATCAACTTCGGATCGGAGGCGAGCGCGCGTGCGATCGCCACCCGCTGCTGCTCCCACCCGACAACTCCGCGGGCAGGTGATCCAGCTTGTCGCCCAGGCCGACCAGCTCCAGGTTGTGCTTCGCCGTCTCGAAGCGCTCGGCGCTCGGAGCCCCGGCGGGCGAAGTCGAGCGGCAACATCGCGTTCTCGAGCGCTGTCAGCGTCGGCAGCAGCTGGAAGAACTGAAAGACGATGCCGACGTCACTGCCGCGCCAGATCGCCAGTTGCTCCTCGCTGAGCGCGTGGATCTGTTGGCCGTCG
>CAVWKS010000027.1:0-10229 GCA_963755635.1 uncultured Actinomycetes bacterium
TCCTCTCCTTCCCTTCCCTCCCCCTCCCCTCTCTCTCTCTCTCTCTCTCTCTCTCTCCCTCCTCTCTCTCTCTCTCTCTCTCTCTCTCTCTCTCTCTCTCTCTCTCTCTCCCTCCCTCCTTGCCGCCTCTCTCTCCTCCTCCTCGCCCTCCTTGCCCGCCCCCCCCCCCATGGCCGGGTACTCTCGGCTTGAGCAGCCGCTCGCCGGTCGCGTAAACGAGTATGTGGTAGACGGTCGAGAGCAAGGCCAAGGCGAAACCGAGGCCGCGGTTGCCGGCCGCATACCAGGCGACAGCCGCGAGTAACGTGACGGCAAGCTCCTGAGTGAGGCGAAGCGGCTCTGCGAGCCTGCCCGCCCCGTGAAAGTCGACGCCGCCCCAGAACGCGAACCCGACCGTCGGCGCGACAATTGCGAGCATTGTCTTCTCTAGCGTGCTACCGCCGGTATCGACGCCCCAGGAAGCGAGCGCGGCGACGATCCCAGCCTCGACAGTCACGCGCAGAATCAGCAGAAGCCGCTGGGGCGCAGACATCGTCAATCAGCACAGGCCGGGGTCGCTCTGTCGGCCCACTTGTTCAAGTCTCAACGTGGCGGCGGTGCTGCACGCCGGCGAGCGTGGCGAGGAAGGGCGACGCCGGGGTCGGGCGGAAGCGTTCGAGCGCGGACGCGATTCGACGCGCCTCCCCAGCGTTCTCGCAACCGGCGCGGCCGCCCGACCGGCAGCCGCGCCGGCATTCCCAGACGACGCAGCTGCCATCGGCCCAGAAGTGCCAAGCGCAGCCGAGCACCCGGCAGCGCAGGGTCACCTCAGCCCGCCTCGAAGGCGCTGCCGCCTCGCCGGCGGACGCGACCCTCGCGGAGCGCCGTGTGCAGCGCGCGGCTGAACCTGCCCGGGCCCCAGTAGCGTGCGCGGACGCGTTGCGCGAGCTCGCGACGACCGGCGGGGCCGTCCTCGTTCAGCGCGCGCGACAGCACGTCCACCTCCCGTTCCAGGTCACGATCTTCGGCAGGCGCGGCTGAGCCTGTAGGCAAGCCGGAGACGATTGCTCGCCTGCGGACGGGAAGGCTACGAACGCGACGGCTACTCGGACGCTGCTGGCGTGCCCGATCCGTGGTCTCGCCGTCGCCGCCGGCTTCCGCCGACAGCGGCTCGGCGATGTCCTCGAGACTCTCCTCGGCCGCTTCGACTCCGAGCCAGCGGTGTACAGCGCCGCCACCGATCATCAGGCCGCCGCCGATGACGTAGCCGTAGAACATCGTCCAGCGGTTGTTCGAGGCAATCAGGCTCCCGTACAGGTAGGGACCGATGCCGCCGCCGATGCCGGTGGCGATCGCGTAGAAGAACGCGATCGCCATCGCCCGGATCTCGAGCGGGAACGTCTCGCTGACCGTCAAGTAGCCGGCGCTCGCTCCGGCGGACGCGAAGAAGAAGATCACCACCCACGCAACGGTGATCCACGTGGTCGAGTCGATCACTTCCGCTGCGAACAGCCAGCCGGTAACGATCGTGAACGCGCCGGCGATCAGGAACGTTGCCGGGATCATGACGCGACGACCGAGGCGGTCGAAGAGGCGACCGAGCAGCAGCGGCCCGAGATAGTTGCCGACCGCGAACGGGATCAAGAAAAGACCGACAACTTTCGGGTCGACGCCGAAGAAGGTGGTCAGCATGAGGCCGAACGTGAAGAAGATGGCGTTGTACAGGAACGCTTGCGTTCCCATCAGCGAGAGCCCGACGATCGTCCTGCGCGGGTAGCGTTGGAACAGCGTCTTGCCGATCTCGATGAAGCCGGTGCTCTCGCGCGGACGCAGCTCGAGCGCGTCGTCGTCGGGGGTTCCTCGAGGCGCTCGTCCGCCTCGTCGGCAACGGTCCGTTCTATCTCCTCTACGGTGCGCTCTGCTTCCCGCTCGCGACCATGGACGATCAGCCAGCGCGGACTTTCCGGCACCCAGAGCCGCAGCAACAAGATGCCGACTGCGAGCACGAGCCCCATGCCGAACGCCACGCGCCAGCCGATGTCGGAGGGAAGCGTCTCCAGGTACACAAAGCCGAGACCGGCCCCGATGGCCGTGCCCATCCACCAGCTGCCGTTGATTGCCAAATCGGTCCAGCCGCGGACACGTGCGGGGATCAACTCGTCGATTGCGGAGTTGATCGCGGAGTACTCACCCCCGATGCCGAAGCCGGTGATGAAGCGGGCGACTGCGAACCAGACGTACGTAGCCGTCCCGGAGACAAACACGCCTGCGAGCGTGGTGGAGACGACGCCCAGCATGTAGGTCAACAGCGTGATCAGGAAGAGTTTGCGACGACCGAAGCGGTCGGTAGGTACCCCCAGAAGAGCGCTCCGGTAATCGCGCCGAAGATGTAGATCGAAGCCGAACCCGCGACTTGGACCGTAGAGAAACCGATCGAGTCCTTGAGGGAAGCTCCTACCGCTCCCTTGATCGTCACCTCGAGCCCGTCGAGGATCCAGACCGTTCCCAGCGCGAAAACGATGTACCAGTGCCAGCGCGTCCACGGCAGACGATCGATGCGCGCCGGGACCTCGTCTTGATCATCTGCGCCGTCGACATGAGGTCACTGTTCCCGCGAACGCAGGAGATCCGTATATGTGCTAACCCCCATCTTCGGTCTGGCCTAGCGAAGCTCCTTCGTTTGAACCGTCGTTGCTGCTGCTCAACGTCGCCAGCCGACGTATCCGGCGCGTCGCTGCCGCTCCTTGCTCGAGGAGTCGCGTGCCGGCCGGGAGGGAGCGCCCAGACGCGGCGGACGTCGGCCGTCGGCCTTGGAACAGCGCGTGCAACGCGCGCGTCGCGTCTGCCTCTGCGAGGATCAGAACCTCGTCTCCCGGCTCGAGCGTCTGTGACGCGCGTGCGTCCAGTGGCTGTCCTTCCCGCAAGACGAGCGCCACCCAGACACGATCCCCGAGCGGCAAGTCGCCAATCGCCTTCCCGCACGCCCGAGCACCTTCGTCCACGACGAGACGCAGGATTCCGTGCGGCTCTTCACGCAGGCGTATCGACACACTCCACGGCTCGGGCTCGGTCTGCCGCACCGGCACGTCGAAACGGTGTGCGACGGCTGGCAGAAGCGACCCTTGGACGATCACCGAGAACGCGACGACGACGAAAATGACTCCGTAGATCCGGTGCGCACCCTCCGCTCCGCCGAGCAGGGCCACCGTGCCGAGGAGAATCGGCACCGCTCCCTTGAGCCCGCTCCATGCGATGAACACCCGCTCGCCCCGGCGGAGGTCGTAGAGGAGCAGCATGGGCGCGACGACGAGCGGACGCACGACGAATGCAAGCACGAGCGCGAGCAGCAGGCCGCCGAGCCAGATCGCGCGACTGGTCAGGGAGCCGAGCTCGATCGTCAGCCCCAGCCCGACGAACACCGCAATCTCCGCCAATTGGGCGAGCGCACCATGGAAGCGCTTGATCTCGGGCTTGTACGGCGCGCGGGTATCGCCGACACGGCGCGCGGGTATCGCCGACCAGCAACCCGGCGAGAAGAACAGCCAGGAAGTCCGAGCCATGTGCCGCTGCTGTGGCGCCGTAGACCACGATCGCCGCGGCGAGCGTTCGCAGCAGATACAACCCCTCCGTTGGAAGTGACAGGACGAGCAGTCGTCGCAGCGCAACGCCGCCGACGACCCCGATGGCCGTTCCGACTGCGAGCTCGAGCCCGAACTCACGCAGAAACGGCCAGACCGAGACGCCGTCGTGACGTTCCGCGGCGAGCAAGCCGAGCAGGAGCGCAACTCCAACCGGGTCGTTGACGCCGGATTCGCCCTCCAAGATCGTCCCGGAGCGACCGGCAACCTCGCGCTGGCCGAGCACCGAGAACATCACTGCGGGGTCGGTGGCGGCCAACGCCGCGCCGAGCAGCGCCGCTGTCGCCCAACCGAACCCGAACAGAGCGTGCGCCAACGCCGCGATCGCCGCCGCGGTCGCGAAGGTTCCCAAAATACCGAGGCCTAGAACCGGGAGCGCCGCCGAGCGCACCCGCCGAAGCCCGATGTGCATTCCGCCGTCGAACGCCAGTTGGAGATCTCAGCCATGTCGCGGCGCTTCGAGTTCGAGTACCAGCTTCAGCTGGCCGCGCTGTGACGAGCCTGACCGCACCGGCGACGAACGGCGTCGCGAAGATCGCGTCGCCGATCATCGACCAGGCGCGGTGAACTCGCTATCGAAGCGCGAGCTTGCGCGCGCGCGCGCGCTGGATCTCGACCGCGTCGAAATCGACTTCGACGGGATCTGCGAAACGTTGTCCGTTCTCGTGATCGTGCCGCGCGAACGACGGCGGCTCGATCCGGACGCGAACACGGTAGGTGCCGGACGCCGGCACCGTCCAGTTGCGGCCGTAGTGATAGAGCCACGGATGCCAGAGGAACGGTTGCTCCTCCGTACCCACCTCGCGCCCGTCGCTGTCGAACAGCGTGACGGTTACGCGCAACCCTGGCAGGAAGCGGCCGTCGGCTGCGCTGCGAACGGCGACCTCGACATGACAGTTCTCGCTCTCGGGGTCTTGCCAGACAAGCCGCCCGTCTCGAGCTAGCCACATCCCTTCAGCCTCTTCGACGGCGACTCCGATGACGTATTCGCCGACGCGACGTGTGTGCAGTCCAGAAGTTGACTCGTCGTCCATCGCGGCTAGTGCTTCGCCATACGTCTCGCCCTGGGCACGACCGAGCGCGAGCTGTTGCTCGGTCGACTCTTCGCTGCGCCGCAGCGCGGTGTTCTGACGCAGATTCATTGGTCCTCCTGTTTCGTCGTATTCCAGAGACTCCGCGCGGATCGACCGCGAAAGCTCAAATCGGCCTACATCACGGACATCACCCATCCGGCCCGAGGAGGCTGCCACGCGCTCGTGGCAGGCGGCGGCAAAATGTGCGAGCAACGGCACGGTGCGCTCCGGATATTCGACGTGCGGGTAGTGCCCGGCCTCGTCGATCAGCTCTGCCGTTCCACACAGTCGTCGGCGACGTGTTCGCCTCGGCGGCGGGATCTTTGAAGTCCCGGTCTTCGCTACCCATCACCACCAATGTGGGCGCCGTCACACTCCCAAGACGAGCTTCGATGCCGCTCCTAGACGGGCCGAGCATCATCGCCCGCACCGTCTCGAACCTGTCAGGCTCGGAGAGGTTCGCGCGCAACCGCGTGCGGTACTGCTCGAAGTCCGCTGGCCTTCGCGAGGGGAAGAGGGTCGCCCAGTAGCGCATCCAGAACGAAAGTCCCCACGGTCGGACAAGCAGTAGCCGAAACAGCGCGCGAGTGAGCCGCAGCTGTGCGGGCGAGCCGATGTCGCGAACGAACGGTCCGATCACAATCAGTCCCACGACGAGGTCTGGCGCCTCGCTCGCGGCCCACACCGCCGCGGCAGCAGCCATCGACGTGCCGACCAGTAATGCCCGACCGGAGTCGACGTGGCGGATCAGCGTCAGAACGTCACGGCCGATCGCCTCGGCGGAGACGTCAGCCCAACCTGTGCTGGACTCGCCGTGTCCGCGCAGGTCGAGCGAGCAGACGCGGAAGCCACTTGACACAAGAGCTGGGGCGAGCAGACGGTACTCCTGTCGGAGATCGCCCAAACCGGGAGCGCAGACCACGAGCGGCCCCGCACCCTCGTCCGAGTAGGCGAGCCGCCCGCCTTCGTTCGTGAAGTAGTCCGTTCGCATGCTCTCTCTCCTCGCTCGTTCTGACGGCGGCCCGCCGACTGTCACTCGCAGCCGAGCGCGGCGGTGGCCACTACCGATGTTCGCGATACCTCCGGGCCGCACCATGGGGATTGGCATCCATTGATGGCGACCCCGGCAGGCGCCCGGACGTCGTCGAGTTGATCGTTCGTCGGCGTCGGCGGCACTGCAGGGCCTCGAGCAGCGCGCGCACTATCTCGCCCGGCCCGAGCTGGCGGCGGAGTCGCCCTGCACCCCGCGCGCCTTCCGCGGACGATCACTCCGTCGGGCGTCGCCAGTGGTGGTTAAATGCGCAACACCGCCAGCCCGGTTTTTGGATCCTGCTGCTTCCGCCGAAGTCCCGCGGGCGTCTCGGTGAGAATGAGGCTCGAGCGTAGGCCTCACGCGACCCCCAAGCAGGTGTCCTCCCCGCGTCGTGCCGTCAGAGAGACCGACGACGACATGTGCGTGTACGACAGGTTCGCCCTCCTTCTTGGCGATCTTGCCGACGAGCGACAGCACCTCCACCTGCTCATCGAGCGGGAGGCGTCTGTATTCATGCTGCTCCAAGTCGAAGTAGCCGAGCGTGACGCCGTCGAATCCCCCGATCGCCTCGAAGCTTGCCCCCTCGACGGATTCGTCGTCGGCAAAGGCTTCGAGCGCCTCGGGCAGCTCATCACCTTCGCCGAAGGCAAGCGCAAAGGTACGCAAGCCGTCACGGTCGTGCACCAGCTTCGATCTCATACCTCATCCTCTCCGGAATGACCGGGGCCCCGCCGGGCCCCGGTCGACACTTTTCGCTACCTGGGCAACTCGTCAGATGCGACGCGGTCATGGCGCGCGAAGCCGCCCCAGCTCGACCAGAAGGTCAGCGAGAGGAGCGCGCCCGCCGCTCCGACGGCGAGCAGAATCCACCCGATCGTGTTGAGGTTGACGCCGCCCGCGTCGGTGTTGACGGCGAAGGCGAGAATCGCCCCCGCAGCCACGAGCAGGATGCTGATGCTGATTCCCATAACCACCTCCTCTGGGACGTTCACGGCAGCGTTGCGAGTGAGGTTGGGCGTGGAAATGCGGGGCACCAGCCATCTTTGGCCCGGTCGAAACGCCGGAAAAACGGGTAGACATAAAGGTGGGATGACCGCCACCCATAGCCGCCGTCGAGCGCCGCGCGACAGAATTGGCGACGTGAAGACAGTCGCCGCGCCTTCGGCGCCTCAGACGAGGACGTCGATGTCGGCGACAAACGGTCAGCGCTCGGCTGATACGGCTGCGTCGCTTCCTCCGTCCTGAGCCCGGTTACCGGCGGCTGTCGCTGTACATGCGCGTCGTCCTGATCAACGCGGCCGTGCTCGCGACGGCGACGCTGCTTGGCGTTCACGCCGGCGACCGTCTCGTTTCCGCTCGCGGTCCGCGAGGCGATCGTGCTCGGGCTCGGGCTGACCGTGATCGTGATCGCGAACGCATTCCTGCTCCGAATCAGCTTCCGGCCGCTCGCGCGACTCGTCGAGTGCGATGCGCACGATCGACCTGCTGCAGCCGGGCAGCGCCTGGAGATCAGCGGCGGCGTCGAGGTCCGGCAGGTGATCGGACTTCAACGCAGATGCTCGAGGGCCTCGAGCGCGAGCGGCGGGAGAGCAATCGACGCGCGATCACGGACGCGAGAAGGCGGAAGCGACGGCGGATCGGCCAAGAGCTCCACGACGAGATCGGCCAGCGGCTGACCGGCGTGCTGCTGCAACTGCGAGCGCACGATCGCGCACGCGCCCGCCGGAGCGCGCGAGGAGCTGCTCGCAGGCCCAGGAGCTCGTGCGCTCGACGCTCGACGAGGTCGGCAAGGATCGCCTGGCAGCTCCGGCCCGGGCATCCTCGACGACCTCGGTCTCGTCAAGGCGCTCGAGGCGCTGGTGGACGACCTCGCGCGAGCGCGCCGACGCCGAGCTCGAGCTGCGAGTCGACCGGGCCGATCCCGCCCCTCGGTCCCGAAGCGCGAGCTCGCGGTCTACCGGATCGCGCAGGAGTCGCTGACGAACGCCCTCCGCCATGCCCACGCGCGCCGGATTCGCGTCGAGCTCGCCCGGCAGCGACGACGGCGTGCGCCTGCGGGTCACCGACGACGGGCGCGGACTGGCCGCGAGCACACGTCGAAGGGGCCGGGCATCCGCGGCATGCGCGAGCGCGCGCTCCTGATCGGAGCCGACCTGCGGATCGAGTCGAGCCGGCGAAGGCGTCTCGGTCACGCTCGACGTGCCCGCCCGAGAGAGAGGACTGAGCGTGCCGATCCCGTTCCCGGTGCAATGTCCTCGTCGCCGACGACCACGCCGTCGTCCGCGGCGGCCTCAAGCTCGCTGCTCGATCACGAGCCCGACCTGAAGGTCGTCGCCGAGGCCGACGACGGCGCCGAAGCGGTCGAGCGCTGCCTCGCCGGCGACATCCATCTCGCGATCCTCGACGTGGCGATGCCGCGCCTGACCGGTTTGCAGGCCGCACGCGAGCTCTCGCGCCGCTGCCCCGACGTTCGCACGCTGATCCTGTCGATGTACGACAAGGAGCAGTACTTCTTCGAGGCGCTCGCGGCCGGCGCGTCCGGCTACGTCGTCAAGCGCGCGGCCGACAAGGACATCGTCGAGGCCTGCCGGGCGGCGATGCGGGGCGAGACCTTCCTCTATCCGGCGACGATCTCGACGCTCCTGCGCGAGAAGCTCGAGCGCGTACGCCGAGGCGAGCGAGCTCGCGTGCGGCGACCAGTCTCACCCCGCGCGAGACAGAGGTCGCCAAGCTCGTCGCCGAAGGCCACTACATCGCAGGAGATCGCCGACCTGCTCGTGATCAGCGTCAAGACCGTCGAGCGCCACCGCGCCAACATCCTCGACAAGCTCCAACTCCGCGACCGGGTCGACCTGACCCGCTACGCGATCCGCCAGGGCCTCGTCGAGGCGTAGAGCCTTTGATCCGACTGCGTCGCATCGCGTGCGGCCCGAATCCATGATCTGATCGACCATTCCGCCGCCGCCGTGTTGCCCGGCGCACGCACGTCGTGTCTCCGAAAGCCGTCTACCGAGCCGCATCACCAGTATCTCTCGGCGCTCGGCACGCCGCCGCCAGCGTTCCGGGCATGAATGCGCCAACTCGTAGACGTGCTGGACTCACCGAGTGTCGCCGCCAACCACGCCCGGGCGCTCACCGCACAAGCGAACTGCGTGGCAGAGACGCCCGTCGTCGACGTGGACCCGAGCGGCGGTCGGCTGCAGTACTGTCCGGCTGACCCGGTCGATGTCGTGGCTGCCGGCCGACGCGCCTCAGCTGAGCGTACGGCAGAAACGGTCGCAAGTCCCGCTCGGTGGCTGAGGTCGATTAGCGCCGTAATCGCACGCTGACGTCCCGTCGGTCTAAAGGCGGAGGCGGACGGGCATGTCCTGATCATGACGCCGAGCCTCCATTCGATGGCTCAACGTACGGCGCGCGCTCTGGTTCCTGCCGAGCGTGATTGCCGCGGGGTACATCGGTCTAGCGATCGGGCTCATACGGCTCGACGCCGCCGAGCAGTTTCGCAGCGCGTGGGTATTCGGCGGAAGCGCGCAGGCCGCACGGACTGTCCTCTCGGTAATCGCCGGTTCGCTGATCACGGTCGCCGGGCTGACGTTCTCGCTGACGATGATCGTGCTGCAGCTGACCTCGAGCCAGTTCAGCCCGCGAGTGCTGCGCAACTACCTCGGTGACCGCGTCGCGCAGGTAACGATCGGCTCGTTCATCGGCATCTTCGCCTACTGCCTGCTCGCGCTGCGTTCGATTGGGGACGTAGCGGCGGCAGCGAAGGCCTGCCGCGACTGACGGTCACGGAGCCAGCGCTCTGGCGTTGTTCGCGCTGGCGATGCTGATCGCCTTCATCGATCACATAGCGAAACTCGTTCAGGCGTCCGAGTTGACGGCGCGGCTCGGCTCAGACCCTCGCCGCCATCGAACGCCTCTACCCAGACGACTCGGCAAGATCCGGAGATCCGATGAGGCGGCCGTCCGTCGTCGCGCGTGGCACAGAGACGCGCGACCCGGCATCGTGCGGGCGGACGGCCGGGCTTCGTGCAGGCATCGAACTCGGAACCTCGCCAAGGGCTGACGGATCCGCGCCTCGTGTCCATATCCTCGTCGCGCCCGGAGATTTCGCAGACGTCGACGAGCCTCTCGCGGAGATCTGGCCGGAAGCGCTGCGTGCGACGGGTTGCGCGAATCGTCCTCCGGGCGATGACCGTCAGCGGGGAGCGCGATCTCGAGCAGGACGCTCACTTCGGGGTCCGGCAGCTCACGGACATCGCCTTGCGGGCGATATCGCCGAGCGTGAACGACCCGACGACCGCAGCGACCTGCATCGGCTACATCCGCTCGGTGCTGACGCGGCTCGCCTCCCGCGATTTCCCTTCGAAGTCCGTCGCGGCGGACCCAAGCGGAGCCCCTGGTCGTGCGGCGCCGCACCTTCGAGGAGTACCTCGAGTCGCTCGCTGAGATAGGCCGCTACGCCGAAGGGGACGAGCAATACGTCGGTCAGGGTGCCCAGGGGAG
>CAVWKS010000028.1:0-110778 GCA_963755635.1 uncultured Actinomycetes bacterium
TCCTCCGGAGCCGTGACTTCGTCGTTCGTAACGATCACGAAGTCGACGTCGCTGTGCTCGTCCGCGTCGCCGACCGCGAACGACCCCTGCAAATAGGCGCCGCAAAAGTTGTCGCCGAGCACCTCGCGTGCGCTTCGAACGAGCTCTCCCAAGACGTCGTTCAGCTCGGGGAGAACGGTCGGCTCGGGCACCGGGCCAGAGGCTAGCTGTCCTAGCGGAGAGCCTCCTCGAACCGCGGGTCGTCGCGTACGGCGGCGAGGTCGCCGTCCCCCCGCGCCTGGTCGCGGAACGGCGGGAACCCCTCGACGCCTCGCCGAAGGTGGGCGAACGTCTCGTCGTCGATCTCACCTGCGAGCGTCGCGAAGCACGCGTAGTTGTAGTTGAGCCCCGGGTGATCCGGGAACTGCTCGAGGCCGCGGCGTACCGCGGCGGCCGCGTCCGCGTAGCGCTGCTCGCCGTAGGCGGCCATCGACTCGTTGTGGAGCGCCCATGCCTCGCCCCAGTCCATCCCCTGGTACGCCTCACCGACAGTGCCCCCGAGGGCGAGGACGGTTGCATCCCCCGTCGCCTTGCGCCGCGCCTCCGGTCGGCAGGACACGAAGGTCCCGGCGGGTGCTTCGAACGTCTCGCCGTCGATCTCGAACGTCGCTGTCCCGTCGAGCACGACGTACACCTCTTCCTGGCCGCCGTCCTCGTCGTGCTCGTTGATCAGCGTGCCGTCCGCGCCTTGCTCGATCGCGTTGATTCCGAACGAGTGGATCCCGAGGTGCTCGCGCAGCGGGATGAATCTGCCACGCCGCTCGAGGTCGTCGAGGCGCACGACGCGCCACTTCGCGTTGTCGTTCATCCGCTCACCTCCGGTAGCCCTGGTCGTTTGATGCAGCGATCGTAGCCCGCGGGCTGACTCACCGAACGAGCAGGCGCCGGGCGTCGACGACGTCGCCGTGGAGCGACTTCAGGCTCACGTAGCTCACGCGCGCGCCGGTGTGCGGGGCCTGGATCGCGACTCGGCTCGAGACCACCAGCACGACGTGGCCGCCGCCGTTTGTGAAGACCAGGTCGCCGGGGCGCAGTCGCGCGAAGCGAACCCGATGCCCCGAGAGCCATCTGGCCCCACGTCGAGTGCGGGAGCTTCCTCCCGATCGAGCGGTACGCGGCATAGACCAGGCCCGAGCAGTCGAAGCCGGTGCGGCGGGAGATGCCGCCCCAGCTGTACCGCACGCCGAGCTGGTGCCTCGCGAACGCGACGACGCGCCCCGCCAGCCGCGCCGGGCGGCGTTTCGCGGGCGGCAGCACAGGGGCGACCCGCGCCTGGGCGGCAGGCGAGAGCAGGCCAAAGAGCACGAGCATGGTGAGAAGCAGGCGGCGCACCCGGGCCTACCTCGGCAGGCCGGCGCCGCCCCACAACGCCAAACGGGGTACCTCGATCGAGGGATGACCCAGCCAAATCCCAGGCACGGCGCGGGATCGCTGCTACGCTTGAATCTCCACAGAGCGAGTACCTGGTCGGCACTAACGCCTCCCACCTACCGTTCGTGAGTTGGTAGAGGAGGTGTTTTTTCATGGCGACAGGAACAGTGAAGTGGTTCAACGACGCGAAGGGGTACGGATTCATCACCCCTGACGAGTCGGGCAAGGATCTCTTTGTTCATCACAGCGCCATCGGCGGCGACGGCTACAAGTCGCTCCCCGAGGGTGCGAAGGTTGAGTTCGACGCGGCCGAGGGCGAGAAGGGCCCAGAGGCGAAGAACGTCGTTCAGCTGGCTCAGTAGAACCGAGCGCGGCGCGCGCCCGCTCGTCGGGCGCGCGCTCGCTCTTACGGAAAGGACGACGCCGTGCGGGGAGAAATGCTCTGGTTCAACCTGGCCAAAGACCACGGCTTCATCAGGACCGAAGAAGACGAGCGGCTGCTGGTCGCCGGCGACGGGTTCGCGGACGGCGAGAAGCCCGAGGGTCGCTGCGCGCAGAAGGCCGTCACCTTCGAGATCGACGACAGCGGCGAAGAACGCCAGGCGCGGAACGTCACCTTCGACGAGGACGTCGCACCACGGCGCGCCCGGCTCCGCGGCGGCGGACGAATCCGCGGTTAGCTTCAGCACGATGAGCGACGAACAGGCGGCACCTGAGACGAAAGGCGTCACGGTGGAGTTACTGGCGACGGTCGACCTCGGCCCCGAGATCGAGGGCATGGCAGGGCGCCAACTTCGAATGCGCATGGTGACCATGGAGCCCGGAGGCGTCTTCGGCCCGGTTCACGACCATAAAGGCAGGCCGGGCACCGTCTACATCCTGCAAGGAACGATCACCGACCATCGAGATGGAGTCGCTACGGAATATGGGCCGGGAGTGGGCTGGCCCGAGGATCGGAACACCACACACTGGCTGGAGAACAGAGGAACGATTCCGGCGGTGGAGATCTCGGTCGACATAGTCGGCCAAGAGGTGTAGCCCCATCACCCTGAAAGGGCGATGAGCGCGGCCCGATTCGGTGCCGATAGTGGACGAACGATGCAGCGGCCCGGAGTCATGGCACCGCCTTCGCTCTACGACGAGCTGCCCGCCCGAGGGCTGATGAGCATGGACGCCGCGCTGCCCGCCCCTGGGCTGATGAGCATCGACGCGGCACTGCCGCCGCTCGACTTGAGTCTGAGCGCGATGCTCTGGTCGGTCGCGACGGTCCTCGCCGCAGTCGAGCTCACCGTTCAGCTCGCGCTCTAGCCGCGGCTTCTCAGTCGGTGTCCTAGCGCTTTAGCGCGAGCGGGATCGCGTTCGCCCGCGTGAGGCTTTCGGCCTCACGCGCAGCCGGTGTACCTTCTTTTCAGATGCCCGGGAAGGCCTCGATCATCGCGGCAGTAGTCGTCGCTTGCGCGTTGCTCGTCGTCCCGTCCGCCGCAGCGAAGGAGTTTCACCCGGGAGACCTTCGCGTATGCGGAAAGACGCGTTGCGTAGCGATCGTCAATAAGCGCGTCTTGCGGGTCCTGAGCTCCTACTACTACGGCCCGACGCAAATTCATCAGGGCGCGTCGGTCCGCCTCGGGGCGCCGGGGTTCGAGTTGCGCTTCAGGAACGGATTCGTCTCAGGCGTCGTCAGCGGTGCGAGCCTCGGCCGGTTCCGCGGCAACGGGTTCTACTGTGGCCGCTTCGTGCGGGGTCGGTGGTACCGCTTCCCGCGAGAGGCAACCGCGCTCCTGAAGAAGCTGACTGCGAATCTCCGCCCGCTTCGGGTCTCGGCGCCCCCGCCCTCCTGCTAGCCGCGAGGCCCGCACGCAGGCGGGCCTCGCGGTATTGCCTAGTAGGCGAGAGCTACCGGTCGGCGCCGGAGCCCATCGAGCCGCGGCCGTAGTAGCCGCCCAGCTCGTCGCGGTACGCCTGGTCGTGGTAGCGCTGCTCGTCGAACTCGGGCGCGTTCTTGATCTCGTCCTTCGTGCGGTTGACGAAGATCGTCTCCGCGTCCGGGTCGATGTCCTGGACCAGGCCGGCCGGGATCATCACCTTCTTGCCGAAGATCCAGGGACCGGTGTCGACGATGATGAAGCTGCCGCCGACCTCGTTCGTCGCCTCATCGACCTTCCCGATGTCGCCGTCAGTCGCCTCGACCTTGAAACCGGTGAGGTCGATGTTCGGCGCGGTCTTGGCCGAGAAGGTCCACATCTCGACAATCGCCATTACTGCACCCCCCTTGAGGCTCGTCGGCCTCGTTGCTTTCACCTTTCCGTACACAGTTCGCCTACCCCTAGGCTTCGGTCGCAAACAACAAGAAAAACAGCCGTTTTGCAGGTAAATTGCCCGCGCAAAGACGCTGCTACAGCCCGGCTCAGTCTCGGCGCGTGCCGCGCCAGGGGCCCGGGACGAAGTCCAGCACGACGTTCACGACCCAGACGATCACCGTCGCCCAGACGTACGTGCGGAAGCCGTGGATCGCGAAGCCGTCGACCAGCACCGACGTCAGCCAGAGCATCAGCATCGCGACGCCGAACCAGATCAACCCGAGCGTGATGAACGCGAGCGGCAGGGTGAGCAGGCGGAGGATCGGCTTGAGGATCGTGTTCAGGATCCCGAACAGCAGCGCGGCCCAGATCAGCGAGCCGGCGTTGTCGGCCGTGACCCCGCTCAGGACGGCGGTCACGATCGCGAGCGTTACGGCGTTCGCGATCCAGGAGAACGTCAGCTGCCGTGCGAGTCGGATCATCCTGCGGATCATCTCGCTCGGAGGACCCCGGCGCACCCCGAACCGTCTCGGGCGAATCACCCCGGTGGGACGACACGCCGGGGGCGCGAAGGCGAGAAGCTGAGGACGTACCCGAATAGGAGGAAAGCCTGTGACCTTGGCGGCGGACTACCCGTTTCTCGACGTGATGTGGACGATGCTCGTCTTCTTCGGCTGGGTGATCTGGTTCTGGCTTCTGATCACGGTGTTCAGCGACGTCTTCCGGCGTCATGACATCTCCGGCTGGGTGAAGACGCTCTGGTGCATCTTCGTGATCCTCACGCCGTTCCTCGGCGTGTTCGTCTACCTGATCTCGCAGAGCAAGGGGATGAACGAGCGCAACCTGGCCTCCGCGCAGCAAGCCCGCGCGCAGACCGACGACTACATCCGCACCGTTGCAGCGGCGGACGACCCGGCGTCGCAGATCGCGCAGGCGAAGCAGCTGCTCGACAGCGGCGCGATCAACTCGCAGGAGTTCGAGTCGCTGAAGCAGAAGGCGCTCGCGACCTAAAGCGGTCGAAAGGGAGAGCAGCTGACCGGCGGCTGGCGAAACGGCTAGCCGCCGGCGAGCTCCAGCAGCGCCTCGACCGTCGACCAGTTCCGCGAGGTCGCCGTGACGCCGAGCGACTTGCCGGCCAGCTTCGCCCACAGCTTCGAGCGGGCGATCGATTGCGGATGCCAGGCGTAGACCTCGCGTCCGTCGACCACTACGCGCTCATCCGGCGCCGCGACCTCCTCGAGCTCGCGGACGGCCTTCGCGGGCAGCTTCTTCGCCAGGAAGGTCACCTGGTAGCGCTTCGGATCGGTGGCCACGCGGCGGAGCGGGTTCCGCTTGACGACCCGAGCGAGGTCTGTTCCTGAGCGCACGACGACCGGGATCTCCAGGCCGAAGCGCTCCGAGATCAGCCGCTCGACCGTCGCGGCGCCGACCCGCTTGCCGAGGACGACGTTGCCGCTCTGCAAGTGCGTCTGCACGTCCTCGAAGCCGGCCTCCTCGAATGCCGCGCGCAGCTCGGGCATCGCGATCCGGTTCCGCGAGCCGAGGTTGATTCCGCGGAGGAGGACGACGTGGCCGGCCACGGCGACAGCCTACGGCGATCTGTCCGAGGGCAGCGACACGGCCGCAAGACAACGAGCTCCGCGATGGCTTAGCATCGCGCTGTGGCGACGATTGCGAAGGCCGCCGATACGGCCATCCCCGAGCTCGTGCTCCAGCTGCTGCGGCCCGGCGAGGTAGCGCTCTCGCCCGACGGGTCGCGCATCGCTTTCACCGTGACGCCCGCGGGCCGCGAGCAGGGCAAGCCCTTCGAGACGCGGCTCTGGACAGGAGACGTCGACGGAGAGGTCGCGCAGGGCAAGCGCGGCGTGCTGCCGCGCTTCTCGCCGGACGGCTCCCGGCTGGCCTGCGCGTCCGACCGCGGCCACCGCGGGCGCATGTCGCTCAGGGTGGACGACAAGGAGCTCGGCGAGATCCCGGGCTCGGTCGAGGACCTCCAGTGGTCGCCGGACGGGTCGCAGCTGCTCGTGCTCGCCGCGGACGTCGGGGCCGACCGCGCCGGCGCGCAGAGCGCGACGAAGATCCAGGAGGAAGGCGCCAAGGCCGAGGACCCGAAGGTCTTCCGGCCGGCGCGGTTCTGGCGGCGGCTCTGGCTCGTCGACGCCGAGAGCGGGGACACGCAGGACGTCAGCCCCGAGGGCGTCAACGTCTTCGAGTTCGGCTGGGCCGGCGGGAAGGTCGCGGCGGTCTGCACCGAGGAACCGTCCGAGAGCGCCTGGTACGACGCCTGGCTCGGCCTGATCGATCTCAAGACCCGCAAGGCCGAGCGCGTCCACACGCCGAAGTGGCAGCTGCAGTCCCCGCGGATCTCGCCGGGCGGACGCGTCGCGTTCATCGAGGGCTTCTCGTCCGACCGAGGCACGCTCACGGGCACGGTCAACGTGCTCGGCCAGGGGCCGATCGCGCCCGAGCTGCACGCGAGCTCGATCGAGCTCGCCGGCGAGGACACGATCTGGGTCGCCGGCTGGCGCAGCGCGGGCGCGTTCGCCGGCCGCATCTCGCTCGACGGCACCTACGAGGAGCTCGCGGGCGGCGAGGTCGCGATCGGGCAGCGTTTCCAGCCGAGCTTCGCCGTCAGCGCGGACGGCTCGCGGGCCGCCGCCGCTTTCGAGAGCGCCGACGAGCCGCCCGAGGTGGCGCTCTGGGAGAACGGCGCCCGGCGGGCGCTGACGAGCCTGAACGCGGAGGTCGCGCCGAGCCTCGGGACGCTGGAGACGCGCGCCTACACCTGGCAGTCGTCCGACGGCCTCGAGATCGAGGGCCTGCTCGTGCTCCCGCGCGACCGCCCGGACGGCCCGCTTCCGCTCGTCGTCGTCGTCCACGGCGGCCCGACCGCCTGCTGGTTCTGGTCGTTCGCGCCGGTCTACGGCTTCGGCCACGTGCTCGCCGGCGACGGGTACGCGACGTTCCTGCCGAACGTGCGCGGCAGCGTCGGCCGCGGGCCGGAGTTCGCCGAGGCGAACCTCGGCGACATGGGCGGCGGCGACCTGCAGGACATCCTCACCGGGGTCGACGCGCTCGTCCGCGACGGCATCGTCGACGACAAGCGCGTCGCGATCACCGGCGGCAGCTACGGCGGCTTCATGGCGTCGTGGGCGGTGACCCAGACCGACCGTTTCGCAGCCGCGATGCCGTTCGCGGTGGTGACCGACTGGGTGAGCTTCCACTCGACGACCAACATCGGGCAGTTCGACAAGCTCTACCTGCAGGCCGAGCCGTACGACCCGAGTGGCGAGTACACGCAGCGCTCGCCGGTCTACCACGCGCGGAACTGCCACACGCCCACGCTGATCCTCCACGGCGAGGACGACCTCTGCACCCCGCTCGGTCAGGCGTTCGAGCTCTACAACGCGCTCGTCGAGGCCGGCTGCGAGACGGAGCTCGTCGTCTACCCGCGCGAGGGGCACGGCTGGTCGGAGCGCGAGCACCAGCTCGACGCCTGGAAGCGCGTGCGCGAGTGGCTCGCCCGGCACTTCGACTCGCGCTGACGACGACCCGAGAGCTCGAGACTCCACATGGGCCGGCGCGGGTGCACCTGCGGCCGGTCGATTCGCCGCGCGGCTGGCTCGTGCTCGGGCACGGGGCGGGCGGCGGCGTCGAGTCGCCGGACCTCGTCGGGGCGGCGCAGGCCGCGGCGCGAGGCGGGGCTCTCCGTCGCGCTCGTGGAGCAGCCCTACCGCGTCGCCGGCCGCCGCAGCCCGGCGCCCGCGGCCCAGCTCGACGCGGCCTGGATCGCGGTTGTCGAGCAGCTCGGGCTCGAGCTCCCGCTGATCGCGGGCGGCCGTTCGTCGGGTGCGCGCGTCGCCTGTCGCACCGCTCAGGAGACGGGCGCCGCGGCCGTGCTCTGCCTCGCGTTCCCGCTCCATCCACCCGGCAAGCCGGAGAAGAGCCGCCTGGCCGAGCTCGACGGCGTCACCGTCCCGACGCTCGTCGTCCAGGGCGAGAACGACCCCTTCGGAACGCCTCCGCCGGGGCCGAACCGCATCGTCAAGCGGATTCCCGGCTCGCACTCGCTGCGGAGCGCAACCGCAGTGGCCGAGCCGGTCACCGCCTGGCTCGAACAGCTCGGGTGGTAGGGTGAGGTGTCCACCGAGCGCGTATCTGGTCGGCGCAACGCCTCCAATTACCGTTCACTAGACAGGTAGGAGGAGGTGTTTATTCATGGCGACAGGAACAGTGAAGTGGTTCAACGATGCGAAGGGGTACGGGTTCATCACCCCTGAGGATCAGGGCAAGGATCTCTTCGTCCATCACAGCTCGATCGAGGGCGAGGGTTACAAGTCGCTCGCCGAAGGCGCGAAGGTCGAGTACGAAGCGGCCGAGGGAGCGAAGGGCCCCGAGGCGAGGAACGTCAGAGCGATCAGCGGCTAGGGGGTTCAATGCCGAGCAAGAACCGACAGCAGACAATCGGCAAGCGGAACCGCGAGCGGGCGGTCGAGGAGAAGCGCCGCCTCAAGCGGGAACGGAAAGAGGCCGAGCGCGCCGAGAAAGCCGCGGCCATCGAGGCCGGGCTGCCGCCGCCGGACCTGGCGGGCGAGCGCGCGGCCGCGCGGGAGGCCGAGTACGAGGCGCGCAACCCCGAGGCTCCAGCTCCGGAGGGCGCGCCAACGCCGGAAGCACCGAGCCCGAGCTAGTCGCCCGGTAGCAAGCCGCCGGGGTAGCGGGTGGCGCGCGGGTCCGGGAAGCGGGCGTACGCGAGCCCGCCGTCCTGCGTGTCCTCGGGCGAGGCCGCGTTGTAGCGGGCTGCGGTCTCGTCGAAGCAGTAGTAGCCCCAGGGGCCGTCTTTCTGGAACTGGCGCGAGCTGGCGCAGAGGATCACGCACGGCCCGTCGCCGGTGCCGACAAACGCATGCTTCGTCTCCGGGGGGCAGTGCACGAAGTCCCACTGCTCGAGCTTCCGTTCCTGGCCTTCGACGATCAGGAGGCACTCGCCGGAGAGGATCAGGAAGTCCTCCTGCTCGGTCTCCCAGTGGTACGTCGTGCTCACGTCACCGGGGTTCGTCACGCGGATCGCCATCCCGAGCATCGGGAAGAAGTTCTCCGCCTCGTACTCGTCGCGGCCGGTCAGCGGGACGGCGTAACCCTGCCCGGGCTTGTCCGACCAGCGGAGGTCGCGGACGTTCTGGACGAACCAGCCGGCCTCCTTCGGGATCAGGCCGACGTCGGTCTCTTCGAGCTCGGCTTCGGGAACCACGCCTGGATGATATGAACCGGGGCCCGCGGGGGAGGCCGCAGGCCCCGGTGAACGCCGGCCTTAGCTGGCGGCGATTCCTTCGATCCCGGGCGGAAGGTCGGTGACGCTTCCGAGCGGGACGAGCGTGCCGTCGCCCGCGATGCGGAACTCTTCGACCGTGCCGAGCGTGCCCGTCTCGGCGTAGAGGAAGTGGCCCTTCGCGGTCAGGTCGATCGGTCCTGGATCGGTCGACGCTGCGACCGGCTGCAACACCATCGGTTGGCCGGACGGCGTGATCCAGAACGAGCTCAGGTTGTTGCTGCCGGTGTTCGAGACGAAATAGAACCGGCCGGCGCGCTGGATCCAGCAGAGCGCCGCCTGCCCGTCGCTTGCGGACTGCGGGTTCGTGAGCGTGCCCGCTGCCTGGATCTCATACGTGGTGACGGAGCTCGTGCCGGCCTCGCCGCTGACGAGTCGGCCGGCCGGGCCGAACGTGAACGCGAACGGCACCGGCTGGGCCGAGGGGTTCGACACCGGCGTGCTCGAGAGGAGGCCGTCGTGCCCGACGAGGAAGACGTCGATCAGGCTCCCACTCAGCTTCGTCGTCACGAGCAGCTTCCGGCCGTCGGGCGTGAAGCCGACTTGCCCCGGCGCTGTCAGGAAGTCCGGCGGGTCGCCGTTCGCGAGGCCGAGCGAGCTGAGCCGAGCCGGAAATCGGCGTGAGGCCCTGGCCCTGAAGCCGGAAGCCCTGCACGATCCCGGTTCCGCCGGAGTTGAGCACGTAGACGAGGTTGCGTGAGACACCGATGCTCGCGGGGAACTGGCCCCCGGACGGCAGCACCTGCGTCAGTTGCAGCTGATCGCCCTGCACGCGGAACACGGAGATCGTGTCGCTGCCGGCATTGACCGCGATCAGCAGATGGTGGCCCCGGGTGAGGGCGAGCGAGCCCTGCGACGCGAGGTGGTCGGACTCGGTGCCGGGCGACGCGACGCCGCCGAGGCCGCCCGTCGCGTACGTGCCGACGCGCGTGAGCGTGCCGTCGCCGGCCCGGTCGTAGACGGCGATCGCGTTTCCGGCCGGATCGTTCGTCTGGACGAAGACCGCGTGGTGGCCGTGGCGACCGTTGCCGTTGCCGTGGCCGTGGCCGGGTGGGTGGCCCGTGGCCTGCGAATGCCGGCGCCGCGCCGGCGAGCGCCGCCACGAAAGTGACGAGAATTCCTGCGAGAACTGCGCGTTGCATCTGAACCTCCCTGGTAGACGCGGATCAACCTAGGCACCTGACCTCTTCCCGCGCCCTTACGTTTCTGAGAACTCGGCGGGCGGGAATTAATGGACTCGTAAGACAATCCGTCCGCCGCCGAAACGCCGTACCAGGAACACTGTGCTCGTGACCACAGTTCTCGTTGTCGACGACGAGCCGCTTGTCCGGGACGTCCTCACCCGGTACCTCGAGCACGACGGGCACCGGGTCGTGACCGCCGAGGACGGCGACACCGCCCGCGAGCTGATCGAAGAGGACACGCCGAGCCTCGTCCTGCTCGACGTGATGCTGCCGGGCAAGACGAACGGGCTCGAGCTCTGCCGCTGGATCCGGTCCAGCTCCGAGCTCCCCGTGATCCTGCTGACCGCGCGCGTCGAGGAGGCCGACCGAATCGTCGGGCTCGAGCTCGGCGCCGACGACTACGTGACGAAGCCGTTCTCCCCGCGCGAGCTCGCAACGCGCGTGAGGACGGTTCTGCGGCGGGTGCCGGCTTCGCGGCCGCCGCTCGACCGCGTGTCGGCCGGCCCGCTCGAGATCGACGCGACGATGCGCGAGGCGCGGCGGGACGGTGAGGCGCTGGCCCTGACCGCCAAGGAGTTCGACCTGCTCTGGTTCCTCGCGTCCAATGCGAACCAGGTCTTCTCCCGCGACCAGCTGATGCAGCGCGTCTGGGGCTACGCGGCCGCGCTCGACACGGGCACCGTGACCGTCCACATCCGGCGGCTGCGCGAGAAGCTCGAGGCCGACCCGTCCGATCCTCAGCTGCTCGAGACGGTCTGGGGCGTCGGCTACCGGTTTCGCTCATGAGCATTCGCGCGCAGCTCGCGGTGCTGGCGGTGGCGGCGGTCTGTGCGCCGATCGCGATCGTGGTCGGTTCCGGGCTCGTCATGTTCGGGATGCACGACGAGCGGAAGTTCTGGCTGGTGGTGATCGTCGCGACCGTGTTCGCGCTGGCCGGCGCGCTGCTTCTCGGCCAGCAGATCCTGCGGCCGCTCGACGGTTTGCGCGACGCATCGAAGCGGCTCGCCGGCGGCGACCTGAGCGCCCGTGCGCAGGAGTCTGGGCCGCGCGAGCTGCAGGAGCTCGGCGCATCGTTCAACGAGATGGCCTCGAATCTGGAACAGCTGTTCGACGCGCGGCGAGAGCTCGTCGCGTGGGCGAGCCACGACCTGCGCACCCCGCTCGCGTCGCTGCGGGCGATGGTCGAGGCGCTCGAGGACGGCCTGGCGCAGCCCGCGGAGTACCTGCCGGCGATCAAGGCGCAGACGCAGATTTTGTCGGGGCTCGTCGAGGACCTGTTCGAGCTGGCGCGGATCGACTCCGGCGCGCTTGCGCTGGAGCTGCAAGACGCGTCGCTCGGCGAGCTCGTCACGTCCTGCGTGGATGCGCTCGAGGCGGACGCGCACGCGCACGGGGTGCGGCTCGAGTCCCGGCTCGGAGACGACCTGGTCGTGACGGTCGCTCCGGACAAGGTGCAGCGCGTGCTCATGAACCTGCTGGCGAACGCGGTCCGGCACGCGCAGCCGGACGGCGCGGTCGCGGTCCTCGTCGAGACGGAGGCCGATCGCGTGGTCATCGCGGTGGAGGACGACGGGAACGGCCTACCTCCGGACGCGCCGCAGCGGATGTTCGAGCGCTTCTGGCGGGCGGACGAATCCCGGGCGCGCTCAAGCGGCGGCGCGGGCCTCGGGCTCGCGATCGCGCAGGGGCTCGTGCAGGCGCACGGCGGCACGATCTGGGCCGAGAACCGCCGCGGCGGCGGCGCTCGGGTCGCGTTCACCCTGCCGCGCGCCCCCAGCGCCTAGTTAGCCTCCATATCTAGTGACGCCGCAGCTGGAAGGCGAGCTCGACCGGCTCTTCGGGTTGCCGCTGCGCGAGTTCACGGCCGCTCGCAACGAGCTGGCGAAGGAGCTTCGGGATGCGGGCCGGCGCGAAGAGGCAGAGCACGTGAAGGCGTTGCGGAAGCCATCGGTCGCGGCCTGGCTCGTGAACCGAGTTTCGCGCGAGCGGGAGCTCGACGTGCAGCGGCTCCTCAACGCGGGCGAGACGCTGCGGAAGGCTCAGGCGGGCGCGGCAAGCGGTCAGACCGAGGCTTTCGCCGCGGCTCGTCGCGACGAGCAGCACGCGCTCGAACGGCTCGCGCAAGCGGCGCGCGAAATCGCAGTTCGGGAAGGGTCCGGACAGGCGGCCGTCGCGCAGGCGACGCAGACGTTGCGCGCGGCGTCGCTCACGGACGAGGGGCGAGAACTGCTGAAGCACGGCCGGCTCACCGAGGAGCTCGAGCCGCCGGGATTCGAGGCGCTCACGGGTCTCGTGCCGGCACGAACGCCGAAGCGCCCCGCCAAGCCGCGGCAGCCGTCGAAGAAAGCGCGCGATCGCGTGGAGAAGCTGCGCAAGACCGAGCGAGAGGCGGCCTCGGCGGCCCGCACGGCCGAGCGTGAAGCAGAGCGGGCCGAGCAGGAAGCGTCGAAGCTCCGCGAGCGGGCAGCGGAAGCCCGCGCCAAGGCGGACTCGGCCGCCGCCAAGCGGGCGGCCGCCGAGCGCGAGCTCCGGGCCTAGATCCTTCCTGCGCTGGATCGTGCTCGAAGCCCGCTGACCAGCAGCAGCGGCAGCACGGCAAGGCACGCGAGCTCGCGCGCGAGGAGCTTCGGCGGCGGGCGGCCGCGTGGCGAGTCGCTGCTCACGCGGACGCTCGAGGGAAGCGCCGCCCGCACGAGCGCTCGCGCCCGGAAGGCGTGCCAGCTCGAGGTGACGACCACGACCTCGCGGACCGCGAGCCGCCGGACCACGTCTGCGACTCCCGCGGCGTTCTGCCGTGTCGTGCGCGCGGCCGGGTCGAGCAGGACCTCGTGGCCGTTCCAGGCGCCGTGCATCGCCTCGGCCTCGCCGGAGAGCAGGACGACGTCCCCGTCGCGCACGACCTTCTCGGCGTGCCGGACGCGTGCCTCGCAGATGGCGTGGAGCTCGTCCGAGCCTCCGCCCGAGTAGCCGAGCACGGCGACGAGACGCATCAGCGGCCCTTTCGTAGCCGGAGGAACCCGACCAGCGTCGCGGCGATCGTCAGGACGACGAGCAGCGACTTCTTGCCGCGCAGCTTCGACTCGCCTGACGCGCGGGCCCGCATGTCGACCGGCACCTCGTCGACCCGTAGGCCTTCCCGGCTCAGCCGCAGGAGCGCTTCGACCTCCGGCGCCTCCGTCTTGTACGGCCGCGCCAGGACCGCGGCGGCGCGGGCGTTCACGGCGTACATGCCGCTCGTTGCGTCGAGAAACGGCCTGCGGAGGCTGACGGCCATCGCGCGGCGCAGCACCGCGGTGCCGAAACGGCGCGGGCGCGACGGCTTGTAGCGGTAGGGCTCGAAGCCCTCCCCGCTCGCGAAGCGCGAGCCGACCGCGACGTCACACTCGCCGCTTCGTACTCGCTGGAGGAGGCGGGAGAGCTCCGCGACCGGGTGCTGCCCGTCCGCGTCGACGCGGCCGCACCACGCGTAGCCGTGCTCGGTCGCGTAGGCGTAGCCCGCGCCGATCCCGGCCGGCAGGCCGCGGTTCTTCTCGAACGAGACCACCACAGCCCCGTGCTCGCGCGCGACCTCCGCGGT
Organism: uncultured Actinomycetes bacterium; assembly: GCA_963755635.1. Taxonomy (GTDB): domain Bacteria; phylum Actinomycetota; class Thermoleophilia; order Gaiellales; family Gaiellaceae; genus AC-32. The sequence goes on from CAVWKS010000028.1 coordinate 13,798, forward strand.
GCCGTCGGTCGAGCCGTCGTCCACCACGAGCACGTCAGCCTCGGGGATCCCGGCGTGCAGCTCGTCGAGCACGGCCGGCAGGTTCTCCTCCTCGTTCCAGGCCGGCAGGAAGACGAGCGTGTCGGCCACAGCCAGAGGTTACGCCGTCGCTCGACTACGCTGCTCAACCGGGTGGCGGGGACGTTCACGACGCGGCCGGAGCTGCGAGGCACCTTCGGGATGGTGGCCTCGACGCACTGGCTCGCGTCTGCGGCCGGAATGGCGGCGCTCGAGCGCGGGGGCAACGCCTTCGACGCGGCCGTCACGGCCGGGTTCGTCCTCCAGGTCGTCGAGCCGCACATGAACGGGCCCGGCGGCGAGGTCCCGATCCTGCTCTACAGCGCCGAGCGCGACGAGGTGTCTGTCGTCTGCGGCCAGGGGGTCGCGCCGGAGGCGGCAACGATCGAGCGCTTCCGCGACCTCGGGCTCGAGCTCGTGCCGGGAACCGGCCTCCTGCCGGCCTGCGTGCCGGGGGCGTTCGACGCCTGGCTGCTGCTCCTGCGCGACTTCGGGACGCTTTCGCTCGCCGAGGTCCTCGAGCCCGCGATCGGCTACGCGGAGCGCGGCTACCCGCTCGTCCCCGGGATCTGCTCGGCGATCGCCGGGGTCGAAGCGCTGTTTCGCGACGAGTGGCCCGGGTCGGCGGAGCTCTACCTGCCCGTGCCGGCGGCGGGCAGCCTGTTCCGCAACCGAGATCTCGCGGCGACCTGGCGGCGCGTGCTCGACGAGGCCGGCGAGGGCAGCCGCGAGACGGTGATCGATGCGGCTCGCGGCGTCTTCTACCGCGGCTTCGTCGCGGAGAGGATCGCGTCGTTCGCGGCCGGGACCGAGGTGATGGACAGCTCCGGCCGGCGGCACCGCGGGCTTCTGACCGGAGACGACCTCGGGTCGTGGCAGGCATCGGTCGAGCCTCCGGTCGAGCTCGGCTACGGCGACTGGCGCGTGGCCAAGACGGGCCCGTGGGGCCAGGGGCCGGTCTTCCTGCAGCAGCTCGCGCTGCTCGAGAGCTTCGACCTCGGGTCGCTCGGCGCGCGAGAGCGCCGACTTCGTCCACGTCGTGGTCGAGTGCGCGAAGCTCGCGTTCGCGGACCGCGAGGCGTGGTACGGGGATCCCGGCTTCTTCGGAAGTGCCGCTCGACGACCTGCTGAGCCCGAGCTACGCGGAGGAGCGGGCCCGGCTCGTCGGCGAGGAGGCATCGGGCGAGCTCCGGCCCGGGAGGCCCGGTGGCCGCGAGCCGCGGCTGCCGCGCATTCCCGTCGCGACTGCGGACGCGCCCGGCATCGGCGAGCCCTCGCGGGGCGACACGTGCCATGTCGACGTCGTCGACCGCCACGGCAACGTCGTCTCCGCAACGCCGAGCGGCGGCTGGCTGGACGGCTCCCCGGTGATTCCCGGCCTCGGGTTCTGCCTCGGCACGCGCGGCCAGATGTTCTGGCTCGAGGAGGGGCTGCCGAGCTCGCTGGAGCCGCGCAAGCGGCCGCGGACGACGCTCTCGCCGACGATCGCGCGGCGCGGCGGCGAGACGCTCGCGCTCGGAACGCCCGGCGGCGACTACCAGGACCAGTGGTCGCTCGTCTTCTTCCTCACGCTCGCGCACTTCGGACTCGACTTGCAGCAGGCAATCGACGCGCCGATGTTCCACACCGACCACTTCCCGGAGTCGTTCTATCCGCGTCAGCCTCGGCCGCGGACGCTTCAGCTCGAGAGCCGCTTCGGCGAGGACGTCGCAGCCGAGCTCGGCCGGCGGGGGCATCTGGTCGAGCTGCAGGGCCCGTGGTCGCTCGGCCGGCTCAGCGCCGCCGGGACCGACGGCACCGTCCTGCGGGCTGCCGCCAACCCGCGCGGCATGCAGGGCTACGCGATCGGGCGCTGAGAACGCGGCTCCCCTAGCCGTGCTTGACACGCGACGAATACTTTGTATTCTCTGATTATCTAGATGTCTAGTGATTTGTGGCACACACCATGATCGAGTTCCACCTGAACGGCAGGTCTGGAGTACCGGCCTACCTGCAGCTGGTGCAGCAGGTGCGGCAGGCGATCCGGCTGGGGATCCTGCGACCGGGTGATCAGCTGCCGACGGTGAAGGAGGTCGTCACGCACTTGACGATCAATCCGAACACGGTCCTCCACGCCTACCGGCAACTCGACCTGGAGGGCTTGGTCGAGGGCCGGCGCGGCGTAGGGACGTTCGTCTCGACCGATCATGTGCCACCGCCGCCGGACGATCTGAAAGGGCTGCAGTCGTCGCTCGAGCGTTGGGTCGGGCGAGCGCGCGCGGCGGGCGTCGACGACGAGGGGATCACCGCGCTGGTCGCCGAGGCGGTGCGACCGTCCGCGGTTTCGAGGGTCGCGTGAACGAGGCCGTCGTGATCCGGACATCAGGTCTGGGCAAGCGGTATGGCTCGCAGTGGGCGCTGCGCGATTGCACGCTCGAGATCCCGTCGGGCTCGGTGACGGCGCTCGTGGGCCCGAACGGCGCCGGAAAGACGACGCTCCTGCACATGGTGATCGGGCTCGTCGAGCCGACGAGCGGCGTCGTCGAGGTGTTCGGGCGTTCACCGCGGCGCGCTGCGAAACAGGTGGTGCCGCGGCTCGGCTTCGTGGCGCAGGACCATCCGCTGCACCGGAACCTGACAATCGCAGACACGCTCAGGTACGCGCACAAGCTCAACCCGAGCTGGAACCAGCAGCTCGCTGCCTCGCGCGTCGAGCGTCTTGGCCTCACCGAGAAGCAGAAGGTCGGTCGGCTCTCCGGTGGCCAGCAGGCACAGGTCGCGCTGACGCTGGCCCTCGCGAAGCAGCCCGAGCTCCTCATCCTCGACGAGCCGGTGGCCTCGCTCGACCCGCTCGCGCGTCGCGAGTTCCTGAACGCGGTGATGGAGGCCGTCGTCGATGACGGGATCACGGTCGTTCTCTCTTCCCACATCGTCGCCGAGCTCGAGCGCGTCTGCGATCACCTGGTCACCCTGGCCGGGGGCGCCACCCAGCTCACCGGATCGATCTCGGAGATCGTCGCCGACCACCGGCTGCTGACCGGTCCGCGCAGCGACGCGGCGAGCGTCGCGCGCGTGCACGACGTCATCCGCGAGAGCCACACCGAACGGCAGACGACGCTGCTTGTCCGCGCCAACGGGCACGTCTACGACAGCTGCTGGGAGCAACACGAGGTCGGCCTCGAGGAGATCGTGCTCGCTTACCTCGGCCACCACCGGAGCAATGGCGTTTCCCCATCGTCGACATTGGAGGTGGTGAGCTCGTGACCTGGGTCAGCTGGCGCCTGCAACGAACCGAGACGCTGATCGCCATTGGCATCCTCGCCCTGCTTGCGGCGCTCCTCGTCCCGACCGGCATCCAGATGGCGAACGCCTACCACCGCGAGGGGCTCGCAGCCTGCGTCTCCACCCATCCCGGCCCTGCCTGCGGGAACGTCGGCGATTTTCGCCAGCGTTTTCAGTCGCTCATCGACCTCACCAACTGGTTCACGCTCGTCCCCGGCCTGATCGGCGTCCTGCTCGCCGCGCCGTTCGTCCACGACCTCGAGCACGGCACCTACCGGCTCGCCTGGACGCAAAGCATCACCCGCGGCCGCTGGCTCCTCGGAAAGCTCGGGCTGGCGGTTGTCACGGCCGCGCTCGCCGCCGGGGCGCTGATCCTGCTCTTCACCTGGTGGCGTGAGCCGAGCGTCCACATCGATGGACGCCTCATGACCGGCAACTACGACAGCACCGGCACCGTCATCCTCGGCTACACCCTCTTCGCGCTCGCCCTCGCGCTTGCGCTCGGCGCGATCTGGCGCCGGGCCGCCGCTTCGCTCACCGTCGCCTTCGTCGGCTACTTCGCCGTGCGCATCCTCGTCGACTACGCGCTCCGAGACCACCTCGTCGCACCGCTGAAGGCGACCTTCAAGGGCGTCCAGCAGCCGACTTTTCTCTACAACGCGCACATCCTGAGCCTCAACGGCACCCTCCACGGCAGACAGATCATGACCGGCAGCGGCGGATTCTTCGGCCCGACGAAGCGGGTCGCAGCTCCAGGAATGAGCAACGCCGTCTTCCACGTCGTCTACCAGCCCGTGAGCGACTTCTGGCCGCTCCAGCTCGTGGAAACCGGTCTCTTCCTCGGCCTCGCCGCCGTCCTGATCCTCTTCGCGGCCTGGTGGACACGCGACCGCGCCTTTTGATCCGAGCCAGCGCCTAGTCGCACGGGCCCGACTCCTAGACTTGCCGCGTGCAGAACTTCTGGACGGACGAGCTCGCGAACGGCTGGCATGACGTCGGCGAGGGCGAGGTGCGGGCGTTCCCGCGCGGCAAGCGCGGCGTCCACGGCTACGAGAACCGGAGCGACGAGCCGGTTCGACTGCTGATGCTCAGCGAGCAGAACGCGCCGAACGTGAGCGTCTACCCGGACACGAAGCAGGTCGGCATCTACGACGTCGCCCCGCCGAGCGAGCGCCGATTCGACGCGCTCTTCAACCTGGACGACGCCTTCGGTGGCTACGCGGGCGGCGAGCCCGATGCCGGCTGACGTCCAGGACGTTGCGCCCGGCCTCTGGATCTGGCGAGTCGCCTACCCGGACTGGCGGCCGGAGGCGGGCTGGCCGGAGCGCGTGACGTCGACCTGCGTCGAGAGCGGCGGCGAGGTCGCGCTGCTCGACCCGATCGCGCCGGCGGAGGGCTCCGAGGCCTGGGAGCGATGGGACGCTCGCCCGCCGACGATGGTGGTGATCCTCAAGCCCGACCACGTCCGCGACGTCGATCTCTTCGTGCAGCCGCTACGGCGCGCGGGCGTTCGGGCCGTGGCTCTTCTGGCGGTCGAACGTTCCCGAGACAGAGCTCGAGCCGATCGAGCCCGGGTCCGAGCTACCGGGCGGGCTGAAGGCGCTCTACGACGGGCGCGGCCGCATGGAGACGCCGCTCTGGCTCCCGGAGCAGCGGACGATCGTGTTCGCGGACGGGATGACGGCGCCCGAGGGCGAGCTACGCGTGTGGGCGACGCCCCAGCTCGCGCGCACCCTCCCCGCGCTGCGAGAGCTGCTCGAGCTTCCGTTCGAGCGGGTAATCGTCTCGCACGGCGAGCCGGTGCACGACCGGGCCGCCTACGAGCGCGCGCTCGAGCTTCCTCCCTGGGACGGCGAGAGCTAGGCCTCGAGGACGGCTCGGGCGCCGCACCACAGCGCGAGCCCCAAGCCCCCGACGGCGAACAGCGCCGCCAGAGACTCGCGATCCTGAAAGAGCACGACCATGGCGCAGGCGAGGCTCGCGCTGGCCGCCGCGAACGCGACCAGGACGAGCAGGAAGTCGGCGGCTGTGGTCTCGCGTTTCACGGCGCACAGGCTAGCGCGAAATATTGCGCTGGGGTTAAAAGCGAAATCCTCCCGCACAGCGGCCCCGTATCCCCTTCTGAAGCATCGCCCCCTCCCCAAGGAGGTCACCTCATGAAGGCAGCAGCAGCCCTTGGCGTCAGCGTGCTCGCGCTCGCGGCCGTGATGGTCGCTGGCGCGGCAACGGTGCGGGTCGTCACGACGGCCCACAACGCCAAGCTCGGCAAGACCATCCTGGTCACGAGCCGCGGGCTGACCCTCTACTCGCTCAGCGCCGAGCGAAACGGACGGTTCATCTGCAAGAACAGCTCGTGCCTCGCATTCTGGATTCCGCTACGCGTCCAGAAGGGCATGAAGCCGGCCGGGATCCGCGGCCTCGCCACGATCAAGCGGCCCGACCACACGATCCAGGTCACGTACCGCGGCGCCCCGCTCTACCGCTTCTACCTCGACCATAAGCGCGGGGACATCCTCGGCAACGGCTTCCGCGACGTCGGTGTCTGGCGGCCGGTCGCTGTCGCGAAAGGCTGATCCAACTCCCACCCCGGCCTGCGACGGGAGCGCGAGAACGATCAGGCGCTCCCGTCGCAGACGCGTGGCTTAGCCCTCTTGACCTCCTACATGCCCTGGACGACGCCGACCAGGTGGCCTTCGGGATCCTTGAAGTGCCCGAGCGTGATCCTGTCCATGATCGTCTCGGGCCCCATGATCCGCTGGCCGCCGAGGCTCTCGGCCTGCTGCAGCGCCGCCTCGACGTCGGGCACGGCGACGTAGAACGTGACGTGGCCGCCGTAGCCTTCGGGGCCGCCGCCGACACCGCCGCCGATCCCGACCCCGTCGGGGCCGGTGTTCCCGTCCCGCGCGACCATCCCGTAGTTCATCTCGTTGTTGCTGTCGATCTCCCAGCCGAAGAGCTGCGAGTAGTACTCCTGGAGCTTCTTGGCGTCCTTGCCGACGATCTCGAAGTGGACGACCGGCTGGCCCATGGGTCCCTCCCTTTCGTTTGCGGCTCTAGCGCGCGACCGCGAACCGCTCGGCGGCCCGGGCGCGCTTGCGCTCGGCCTCGACCTCGCGGTTCTTCGGCTCCGCCGTCGTCACCAGCGAGCCGATCAGGCGTGCGGTTGCGCCGGCGACCTCGTCGACGGCCCGGTCGAACGCCTCCTCGTTCGCGCGTGACGGCTTGGTGAAGCCGCTGATCTTGCGCACGTACTGGAGCGCCGCGTCGCGAATCTCGTCTTCGGTCGCGGGCGGCTCGTAGTTGTAGAGCGTGTGGATGTTTCGGCACATGCGCCCATCCTAGAGGGAGCCCCGCCGCTCGTGACGGGGCTCCCTCCAGAGGCGCTTTACGGCCCGTAGACCGGGACGTCCACGCGGTGGTAGTGGTTGCTCCCGAGGCCTTCCGGAGCAGCCGCGCCCTTGAGGTAGATGCCGAAGTGCTCGTCGGCGATCTGGTTGTGGGCGACCGTCGTGTGCTGGATCGGATCGGCCGGCGGGAAGCCGGGCGGGTCGTGGAAGACCAGGTCGGCGAAGACGATGATCCCGGTGTTCGCGCCCGTTTCCGCATCGGGGTCGGCGCCGTTGCGCGCCACGAAGTTATGCGTGACGACGTTGTCCTCGACGTTCTGGAAACCGAAGTGACTGTGAATCGCCACGCCCGGCAGGCCGTTGTCCGTCGCGACGTTGTGGTCGACGACGTTGCCCCAGGCGGCCCCGCCCGGAGGCCCGGCGAAGACGCCGATGCCCGCCGCGCCGTTTCCGCTCGCGACGTTGTGGTCGACGCGGTTCTCGTAGACGCCGGCGACGTCCGGCGGTGCGGGCTCGCCGAACTGGAACCAGTGCGACGCAAGCGTGATACCGCAGTCGAGCGTGTTGTGCAGGACGTCGTTGTGGTCGAGCTCGTTCTGGGCCGTCGGCCCCTCCTCATCGGTGAGCAGGATTCCGCCGACGTTGTCCCGGACGAGGTTGTGGCTCACGCGCGAGTCGAGCACCGATTGCAGGTGGATCGCCTCGCCGCAGTCGTCCTGCTGGTTCTGGCAGTAGTTCGGATCACCGAGCCCCAGGTCGTTATTGATGACGCGGTTGTGCTCGATCGTGAGGTCGGAGGTCAGGTCGGCGAAAATGCCTTCCTGGTAGGCGCCGCTGACCGTGAAGCCGCGCACGCTCGTGCCGGCCGCGTCCGGGCCGGTGATCGTGAGCCCGTTCAGCTCGCCGGTCGCGTCGATCGTGGCGTCGTGGCCTTCGAGCGAGAGCTGCTTCGTCACCGAGACCGACTCGGCGTACGTGCCGTGGTCGACCTCAACGCGGTCGCCGGGGTCGGCCTGGCCGACGGCGTAGCCAATCGTGCGGCACGGGTGGTGGGTGCAGTCGCCGGCGTCGGTCCCGCGCGTCGAGACATGCCGGGTCTGGTGCGGGGCTGCGGTCGCCGAGGCAGCCAGGATCCCGGCCGTGACGGCCAGTGCCGCGGCGGCAAGAATCGCCTTCATCTGATCATCTCCCCTTCGTAGTACGATGGATTACCCAGTCGGCCCCGATGATAGCCCGGCCTCTCAGGAGCCGCGCCGGTACGACACCAGCTCGTTACGCTCGTCACCGCCCTTGACGGTCTGCTCGAGCACAGTCCCGATGCCGCGGGCGTAGTACTTGTGGTCGAGCACGCCGGGCTCGAGCGGCGTCCACTCCTTCGTCAGGAGGGCGTGCTTGAACGAGCCGTACGGCACCTTGACCGGGACGCCGAGGTCGAGCACCTGGAAGTGGTCCTCGGCGTGGCCCTTCAGGTACTCCTGGCGCGCCGGCTCGGCCGACCCGCGGCTCCGCGAACATGAAGATCCCGGGCTGCGCGCCTTTGACGCCGGCGAGCCAGCTGCCCTCGGTGGTCTTCACCTTGCCGCTGCGATCGAGCTCGGCGGTGTCCTCGCCGAAGTACCAGACGTTGCCGGCCTGGTCCTGCGTGTACCAGTCGGTCGTCCGCTCCTCGAGCCGTCCGGCGAGGTAGAGCCTGTCGCTCACGCCGATCGTCGGTGCGCCGTCGATGACGCGCGTGATCGACGAGACCCGCACCACGTCGCGTGAGGGCTTGCCGTCCTTGACGCCCCGGTAGACCCACCCGGCGCCGGAGTGCAGCGGGAACCACGGGTTGGTGACGTTGGCCGAGAAGTGTCTGCCGGAGGCCGGCGCGGTCGTCGAAGAGGACGACGACGAGGACGACGCGGACGAGCCACAGCCGGCCGTCAGGAGCAGGAGCGCGCACAGCGCCAACGCGCGTCGCATGAAGCAAACTCTACGGCGTCTGGAGGTCGCGCCGTTCGGAGAGAACCGAGCCTGCCCCGAGCGCCGCGAGCGCCGCGGCGAGCACGACGAGGATTCCCCAGGCGTTCACGCCGTTCTGGAGCGGCGACTGCCCGACGAGCCAGAACGGCGAGAGGAACCGCAACGGGTCGAGCCAGCCGGCGAGCGCATGCAGGCCGCCCACGAGGTAGGCGGCCGCGGCGAAGCCGCCCGAGACGCCGAGCGCGAGCACCTTGCTCGGAAACGCAGCCCCGAGCGCGAGCGCCAGCCAGCCGTAGAGCAGGCCGAGCGCGGCGAGCGAGACCATCGCCGCGGCGAGCCGGCCGATCGACAGGTCGAGCCCGGCAAGCGGGCTCAGCACCGCGAGCGACCCGAACGCGACCGAGCAGAAGACGACGACCTCGCCGGCGACAGCGGCGCCCTTCGCCAGGACAGCTGAGCGCCGCCGCAGCGGATAGGAGAGCAGGAGCTCGAGCCTGCCGGCCTCCTCCTCGCCGGCGTACGTGCGCGCGCCGGAGCCGATCGCGAGCACGAGCACGAGCAGCGGCAGCATCAGGCTGAAGAGCTCCGCGTCCATGAACCCGGCGCCGGTGCCGATGCTCCCCTGGCCGATGCCGAAGAGCTGCTTGAGCGCATCCGGGTAGCGCTCGACGAGCTTCTTCAGGTCGGCCGAGCCCTTGAACGACGGGAAGATCGAGGCGAGGAGCGCCGTGTAGCCGATCACGCCGACGCACCAGCCGGCGAGCGCGCGGCGGTGGTCGAGCAGGCCGCGGCGGGCGAGCTCAGCGGCCGGCATCGGGCTCCTCGTAGAGCTCGAGGAAGATCTCCTCGAGATCGGCCGGCTGTGAGACGAGATCGACGACCTCGTGCGCGGCGGTCTCCTTGACGAGCGCGTCCATCGCGGGCTCGGGCGCCGTCAGCCTGAGCGTGTTGCCGTCCGCGCCCTCGACCCGCACGCCGTCGAGCGCGGCGAAGCGGCCGGGATCGGGCGCCGGGCCGGCGAAGACGATCGTCACGTGCCTGACCGCGCGCTCGCGCAGGCGCTCGACCGAGTCCAGGTCCGCGAGGCGGCCCGAGCGGATGATCCCGACGCGGTCGGCGGTGTGCTGCACCTCGTCGAGCGAGTGCGAGGAGAGGAAGACCGCGCGCCCGTCGGCCGCGGTCTCGCGCAGGAGCGCGCGCAGCTCGGCCTGGAGCAGCGGGTCGAGGCCGCCGCTCGGCTCGTCGAGCACGACGAGCTCGGGCCGGTGCATGAACGCCTGCACGAGCCCGACCTTCTGGCGGTTTCCCTTCGACAGGTGCCGGATCGGGCGGTCGAGCTCGAGGTTGAAGCGCTCGCAGAGCTCGGCGCGGAGCCCTTCGTCGGCGCCGCCGCGCAGGCGGGCGAGCGAGTCGAGCTGCTCACGGGCGGTCATGCGGTCGTTCAGGCGAAGGTCGCCGGGGAGGTAGCCGGTGCGGCGCCTGGCCTCGACGCCGTCTCGTCTGGAGTCGAGCCCGAGCACCGCCGCGCTGCCGCCGCTCGGGTGGATCAGGTCGAGCAGGAGCCGGATCGTCGTGCTCTTGCCGGCGCCGTTCGGGCCGAGGTAGCCGAACACCTCGCCGCGCTCGACGCGCAGGTCGAGCCCGTCGAGCGCGAGGACGCCGCCCGGGTAGGTCTTCGAGAGCCCCCGGGCCTCGATCGCGGGAGCAGCCACGTCAGAGCTCGGCCAGGCGCTTGCTTGCTCGCTCGGCGCTGGCGAGGTCGCCCTTCCGCCTCCGCGCCGGCGACAGCCGCTTCGAGAGCCGCACGCTCGCCCTCGGGCCTACCCGCCAGGCGCTCGACCTCGGCCTTCGCGAAGACGAGATCGCGGCCGAGGATGTCGTGGTCCGTCTGCGCGAGGATCGCCTCGACCTTCCCGATGAGCCGGTCCGCCTCGTCGATCTCGCCTCGGCGCGCCGCGACGCGGGCGCGCGCGATCGCGATTCTCGCATGCGGGTCGAAGTCGTCGGCCTGGCTGACGGCTTCCGAGTCGTCCGCCAGCTGCAGGGCCTCGTCATCGCGGCCCAGCTCGACTGCGCGCCTGCGCCTGTACTGCAATGACCGAGGCGAGATAGCCGGTCTCGGCGCCGCTCGAAAGAACCGCGCGACTCTCCGCGAGAGCCTCGTAGGCACGCGCCGGATCGCCCGCCGAGGAGAGCTCCAGGTCGGCTTCGCCCATCGCGGTGCCGGCCCACCAGATCGAGGAGCCGAGCTCGCGCAGGAGAGCCCGGCCGGCGGCCACGTCGGCGCGCCCGTCCTCGAGCCGCCCACGCTCCGCCTTGAGCAAGCCGCGGACCATCGTGGTCACGCCTTCGACGCGCTTCGATTCCGAGCTCGAGAGCAGGTCGTCGCACAGGCGAATGCCCTCGTCCGTCGGCGTGTGACCCCACCAGATCGCAAAGCCCATCCACATCGCCAGGTCCGCCGCGATTCGCGGGCTCACGCGCTCGGCCCGTTCGCGAGCTCCCGCGAGCAGCCGGAGCATCTCGTCACTGCGCCCGATCCAGCCGGTGAAGACTGCGAGCAGTCGAAGCGCCCAGACGGCACCGACCTCGTCCCCGGCGCGCTCCAGGACTCCGAGCGCCCTCTCCACCACTGCGATCGACTCCCGCATCGTCGCGTTCGGGTCGGACTGAACCGAGGCCTCCACGCGGACGAGCTCGCTGCGGGCGAGGAGCCCGTCGTCGCCTGCCGCTCGCGCCGCCGCGGCGACCTGTTCGCTCAACTCGACCGCGGCCTCGTAGTCGCCAAGCACGACGAGGGCCGCCGCGAGATCGAGCTGCGCGCGGCGGTACGGCGGGGTCTTCTGGCGGCATCAGCTCCACTCCGCGGGCCAGTAGGGCCCGTGCAGCGCTTGCGTCGCCGCGCGCGTCGGCGCGCTCACCGCTCCGCAGCAGCCGCTCCGCCGCCCGTCCCCCGAGCGCAGCGGTTGCGGCGTCGAGCGGCCCCAGCTCGACGCGGTAACGGTACGCCTGCTCGAGGTGGTAGCCGATGACCTCGTCCAGCTCGACGAGACTCGCGCCGCGCTCTTCGAGCCAGGACGGCGAAGCGCTCGTGCAGGTCGGCGCGGACGGCCTTCGGCAGCGCGTCGTACGCCGTGTCCCGGATCAGCAGAGTGGCGGAAGCGATAGGCCTCGTCGTCGGCCAGCACCGTCTGCTCGGGCCGCACCAGGTCCTTGCGGACGAGTGTCACGAGCCGGCCGTCGACTTGCGGCTCCTCCGGGGCGAGCGCGGCCACGGCTCCGCGGTGGAAGACGAGGCCTTCGACCGCGCCTCGCTCCAGCACGCCGCGCTCGGCCGGCTCGAGCTGGTCGAGCCGCGCGGCGAGCAGCGCCTGGATCGTGGGCGGCACGACTACCTCATCGCCGTCCTCCGAGACCATCGCGACCATCTCCTCCACGAAGAGCGGGTTGCCTTCCGCGGCGTCGAGGATCCGCTCGCGGAGGTCGGCGGGGATCTCGCTCGTCAGCTCGTCGATCAGCTCGGCGGCCTCGCCGGACGCGAGCGGCTCCAGCAGGACGTTGGTCGCGTTGAGCTTGCCCCCGCCCCAGGAAGGCCGGCGGTCGAGCAGCTCCGGCCGGGCCATGCAGAGCAGCAGGATCGGCGCCCCGCGGCTCAGGTCGGCGACGTGCTCGACGAGGTCGAGGAATGCCGGCTCACCCCAGTGCACGTCGTCGAAGACGACCACGAGCGGCAGTTCCGCCGCCCGTGACTCGAGCAGCTTCCGGAACGCCCACGCGATCTCGTCCGGATTGCCTGCCGCCGTGTCGTCACCGAGGATCGCCGCGAGTGGCGTGTGCTCTGGCGCAGCGGGCTCGAGCTGCTTGACCACTTCGGTGACGGGCCAGTAGCTGATGCCCTCGCCGTAGGAGAGGCAGCGGCCGCGCACGACCACCGCGCCATCGAAGGCGCCGAGGAACTCCTCCGCCAGCCGCGACTTGCCGACGCCCGCCGTTCCGAGGATCGTGAACAGATGGCACGAGCGCTCGGCCGACGCAGTCGGCGAACGCGTGCTCGAGGAGCTGCAGCTGGCGCTCGCGGCCGACCATCGGCGCATCGCCGCGTCTCGGCACCGAGCCCTCACGGACGGAGAGCAGCCGGTATGCGGAGAGCGGCTCGGCCTTGCCCTTCGCGGCCAGCGGCTCGACCGGCTCGGCGCTGGCCGCATCCCGCACGAGGCGGTAGGTCTCCTCGCCCAGCAGCACCTCGCCCGGCTCCGCTGCCTGTTCGAGCCTGGCCGCGACGTTCACCGCGTCGCCGGTGGCCAGCCGTTCCTCCGTGCCGGTGACGACCTCGCCCGTGTTCACGCCCATCCGCAGCTCGAGCCGCGTGCCGTAGCTCTGCTCGAGCTCGTCGTTCAGCTCGCCGAGACCGGCGCGCAGCTCGTCGGCGGCGCGCACCGCGCGGAGAGCGTCGTCCTCGTGCACGGCCGGAACGCCGAAGACGGCCATCACCGCGTCGCCGATGAACTTCTCGACCGTTCCGCCGTGGCGCTCGACGATCGCCTTCGCGGTCTCGAAGTAGCGGGCCATCACGCGGCGCAGGCTCTCCGGGTCGATCCGCTCGCCGAGCGCGGTCGAGCCCGTGACGTCGCAGAAGAGGACCGTCACGACCTTCCGCACCTCGCGCGGCGCAGTGGGCTCGGCCAGCGCTGCCCCGCACGAATCGCAGAAGCGCGCTTCCTCGCGGTTCTCCGCGCCACACTGCGGACAGACGAGCACGGTGCGAGTCTAGGGAGAATCCAGGCCGATGAAGCTCATCGCGGAAGGGCGCGCTTCGGAGATCCTCGATCTCGGGGACGGGACCGTCCTGCGCCGCTTCAAGGCGGGCGGGAGCCCCGAGCGCGAGGCGCTCGTGATGCGGCACGCGCGCGCGGCCGGCTACACGGTGCCGCGGGTAGTCGAGGTGCGGGAGGACGCGCTCGTGCTCGAGCGGATCGAGGGGCGGACGATGCTCGTCGAGCTGTTCAGGCGGCCCTGGACGATTCGCCGCAACGCCGACCGGCTCGCGGAGCTGCACGCGCGGTTGCACGAGCTCCCGGCGCCGGAAGGGCTCGACGCAGTGGGGCCCGGCGGACGGCTGCTCCACCTCGACCTGCACCCGGAGAACGTGATCCTGTCGCCGGCCGGGCCTGTCGTGGTCGACTGGACGAACGCCCGCAGCGGCGACCCCGCGTTCGACGTCGCGCTGACGTGGGTGATCGGCGCGACGAGCGGTGGCCCGATTGCGCGGCCGTTCTTGAGCCGCTTCCTGGCCCATTTCGACCGGGCCGAGGTCGTTTCAGCGCTCCCGGCCGCCGCCGAGTACCGCATCGCCGACGTCAACGTGAGCGACGACGAGCGCGCCCGGGCGCGGCGGCTCGTCGAGCGCGTGACCTGACGACCGCAAGAAATCGCACCGGAGCGGCATTCCTTCTATCTGGGGTGGCGCCCGGCGGCGGCGTCACCCTTCTTTCTCTGCGCTCAGCGGCCGGGCGGTGCCTCGACGCGCTCGAGCCCGTCGTCCGGGAGCGTCTCCCACGGCGCGAGCGAGCGCGTGTAGATGTGGCGGTTCGGCGCGCCCTCGAAGGGCGTGTCGATCGCCGGCAGGCGGACGCTGGCCGTCTCGGAGTCGGGCCAACCGCCTCCGAAGAGGTTGGAGCCGCAGCGGGAGCAGAACGTCTTCGCGCTGCCCTCCTCAGGCTGGTAGGTCCGCAGGAGATCGGCTCCCTCGACGATGCGGATCTCGTCGGCGCGGGCCGAGCCGTTCGCCGTGCCGACGCCGCCGGAGAGCCGCTTGCAGCTCGCGCAGTGGCAGAAGCTGCGCGGCTCGAACTCGCCGGTCAGCTCGAAGCGGACTCCGCCGCAGAGACAGCTGCCCTGGAGCGCCACGGCGTCAGCCTAGCGGCTCGTTCCAGACGCGCAGGACGGGCTGCTCGCGCTCGTGGCCGAGGGTGCTCAGCGTCGCGGGATCGAGCGCGAAGAGACGGCCCGCTGCCGGGTCGAGGCCCAAGCCAGCGGGCGGCCAAGACGCGCAGGACGTGGCCGTGGGCGAAGAGCAGGACGTCGCCTTCGGTGCCCGCGGCCTCGGCGAGGATGCGGTCGGCCCGTTCGCCGACCTGCTCGACGGTCTCGCCGTTCGGGACGCCGTCTCGAAAGAGCGTCCACCCCGGTCGCTGCTCGCGGATCTCGGCGGTCGTGCGCCCTTCGTAGTCGCCGTAGTCCCACTCGGCCAGGTCGTCGCGGGCCTGGGCGTCTCCGAAGCCGGCGAGCCGGGACGTCTCTCTCGCGCGCGCGAGCGGGCTCGTCAGCACGAGCGCGAACTGCTTGCCCGCCAGCGCCTCGAGCCAGCAGCTCGGCTTGCCGCCGGCCCTGCGCCGTAAGCGGCACGTCGGTCCGGCCCGTGTGCCGAAGGGCCCGGCTCCACTCCGTCTCGCCGTGGCGCACGAGCACGATCTCGGCGGCCATCCGCGCAGTTTGGCGGCTGTGGGGGTGGAAAGAGTCAGACCATGCGGACCCGGCGGTTTCTGCGCCGAAGCGTGGCCGCTGCTGCGGCGGCGGGGCTCGCGCTTACGGGCTTCGCGCTCGCGGGCGGCGTGAGCGCCGCGCCGAACGACACCACCGGCACCACGACGACGGCGACAACCGCGACCGACACGACCGCGACGACCGAGACGACCGCGCCGGAGACGACGACCGAGGCCCCGCCACCGCCGCCTCCTCCTCCGCCCCCGCCGCCTGCCGGCACCACGCGCGCGACCAGCACCGCGCGAACCACAACCGCGGCGACGACCACCAGCCGCCAGGCGCCGCCGGTCGCGACCACCACCACCCCGAAGGCTCGCCCGCACCATCGCCGCAAGCGCGTGAGAGCCGCCGCGGTGGCCGCGCCGCAGAAGAGCTTCCCGCTCTGGGTCACGGCGGGATTCACGGTGGCCGGCATCCTGATCCTCTCGGGCCTGGGCGGCTTCGTCTTCACGCGGACCCGCGTCTAGACCTGAGAGCATCCGCGCCATCGTGACCGGCTCGTCGTCGCCGCACCACGATCCGCTCTCGCTCGACGCAGCAGCGATGCGCGAGCTCGGCTACCGCGCCGTCGACCTGCTCGTCGACGGGCTCGCCGAGGGGCCGCCGCTCCGGCGCGCGTCCGCCGAGGAGATGCAGCGCCGCCTCTCGGGATCGCCGCCGGCCGGGCCGCAGCCCTTCGAGCAGGTGCTCGCGCGCCTGGCGGAGGACGTCCTCCCCTACCGCAGCCGCGTCGACCACCCGGGCTTCCTCGCCTTCATCCCGGCCTCGGGCACGTGGCCCGGCGCCCTGGCCGACCTGATCGCGAGCGCCTGCAACGTCTACGCGGGCTCGTGGATGGAGTCGGCCGGCCCGAGCCAGGTCGAGCTCGAGGTGCTCGGCTGGTTCAAGGACTGGATCGGCTATCCCCCAGCGGCCGCGGGCTCGCTCGTCAGCGGCGGCTCGGCCGCGAACATGACCGCGATCGCCTGCGCGCGGGAGGCGAAGGCCGGCGCGATGCGCGACGACCTCGTCCTCTACGTCTCCGACCAGACCCATTCCTCGATCGCGCGCGCCGCGCGGGTGCTCGGCTTCCGGCCGGAGCAGGTGCGCGTCCTGGCGACCGACCGCGCGCTGCGCCTGCAGCCGGAGACGCTCGCCGCGGCAATCGAGACCGACCTGCGCGCGGGGCGGCTTCCGCTGCTCGCGAACGCGAACGCCGGCTCGACCAACACCGGCGCGGTCGACCCGCTGCCCGAGCTCGCCGAGGTCTGCGGGCGGCACGGCGTCTGGCTCCACGCCGACGCGGCCTACGGCGGCTTCGCGGTCCTGAGCGACCGCGCCCGCGGCACGCTGCACGGGCTCGGCCTCGCCGACTCGGTCACGCTCGACCCGCACAAGTGGCTCTACCAGCCGTTCGAATGCGGCTGCCTGCTCGTCCGGAACGGCGAGCAGCTCCGCGCCGCGTTCGAGATCGTGCCGGACTACCTGCGCGACTCGCAGGCGGCCCCCGGCGAGACGAACTTCTCGGACCTCGGCCTTCAGCTGACCCGGGCCTCGCGCGCGCTCAAGGTGTGGGTCTCGATCCAGACCTTCGGGCTCGACGCCTTCCGCGCCGCGATCGAGCGCTCGCTCGACCTGGCCGAGCAGGCCGAGCAGCGGATCGCCGCCGGCGACTCGTTCGAGCTGCTCGCGCCGCGCTCGCTCGGGATCGTCTGCTTCCGGCGGCGGTTCGACGGGCTGGACGAGGAACGGCACGAGCGCCGGAACGCCGCGCTGATCGCTGCACTGGAGGCGAGCGGGCGCGGGCTCGTCTCGTCGACGCGGCTGCACGGCCGCTTCGGGCTGCGCCTCTGCGTCCTCAACCACACGACCGGTCAAGACGACGTCGACGCGGTGCTCGACTTCCTCGAGCGCGAGGACGTGCCGGAGGCCGCCGGCCCGGCCGCCTACGAGCGTCATCCCGACGTGACCGAGAGCCTGCTCGGAGCGCCGCTTGCTGCGTTGCCGCTGTTCGAGTCGCTGAGCGCCGGGGAGGCCGAGGAGGTCGCCGCGCTCGCGGCGGAGCGCCGGGCCGAGCCCGGCGAGACCGTGGTCGAGCAGTGGGGCTCGGAGCGGGACTTCTACGTGATCCTCGAGGGGACGGCCGACGTGTTCGTCGGCGACGAGCACATCCGCTCGCTCGGCCCGGGAGAGTTCTTCGGGGAGCTGGCCGCGCTCGACTGGGGCGCCGGCTTCGGCTACTCGCGGCTGGCGACCGTGGTGGCGGGCTCGCCGTTGCGGCTGCTCGTGTTCCCGGAGGGCGCCCTGACCGAGCTGATGCGCTACCCCGGGGTCGAGCGGCGAATACGGGCGGCGGTGCAGGAGCGGCTGACGACGACATGAGGGTGGCCGGCGTCGTCCGGAGCGCTTTCGGCAACCCGGATCTGCGGCGCGTCGAGCTCGCGTTCGCGGCCTTCAACGCGGCCGAGTGGGGCGTCTGGATCGCGATGCTCGTCTACGCGTACGGGCGCGGCGGCGCGACCGAGGCGGGCATCGTCGCCGCCGTCCAGCTCGTCCCGGCGGCCGTCTTCGCGCCGGTCGCGGCGGGCTTCGCCGATCGCTACCCGCCCGCGCGAGTCCTCAGGCTCGCCTACGTGGTGCAGGCCGCCGCGCTCGGAGCAACCGCGGCTGCCCTGCTTGCCGGAGCACCTGCGCCGCTCTCGTACGCGCTGGCCGCCTGCGCCGCCTGCGCCGTCACACTCACGCGGCCCGCCCAGGCCGCGCTCGTGCCGGCCCTCGCGCGCACACCGGAGGAGCTGACGGCCGCCAACGTCGTCTCGGGCTGGATCGAGAGCCTCAGCCTGGTCGTCGCGCCGGCCGCGGCGGGCGTGCTGCTGGACGTCGGCTCACCGGGCCTCGTCTTCGCGGTGATGGCGGGCGTGTCGGTGATCGGCGGGCTCGTGGTCGCGCCGGTCGAGGGCCCGCCGCCCGCCGCGGCGAAGGACGACAAGGCGCCGCTGCGGGCGCTGCAGCTCGTGCGGGAGGAGCCCGAGGCCCGGCTCCTGCTCGGCCTCCTCGCCGCCGAGTCGGTCGCGATCGGCGCGCTCGACGTGGTTTACGTTGTCCTCGCGGTCTCCCTGCTCGGCCTCGGCGGCTCGGGCGCCGGCTACCTGAACGCGGCCTTCGGCGCAGGCGGGGTGCTCGGGATCGCGGCGACCGCGGCGCTCGTCGGCCGGCCGCCACCTGGTGCCGCCGCTCGCGGCCGGCGCGCTCGTCTGGGGCGGGGCGTTCCTCGTCCTCGGCGCCAGCCCGCAGACGGCGACAGCGTTCGCGCTGCTTGCCGTCGCGGGGGCCGGGCGGCTCGTGGTCGACGTGGCCGGACGGACGCTGCTGCAGCGGATCTCGCCCGTCGACTTGCTCGCCCGCACCTTCGGGCTGCTCGAAGGCCTGAGCATGGCCGCGCTCGCGGTTGGATCGCTGCTGACGCCGCTGCTCGTGGCGCTCGCCGGCGGGCGCGCGGCGGTGATCGGCGTCGGCGCCGTGCTGCCGGCCGCGCTCCTGCTCGGAGGCTCGCGGCTGCTCGCGATCGACCGGCGCGCGACCGTCCCGGTGGTCGAGCTGTCGCTGCTGCGCTCGCTGCCCTTGTTCGCTCCGCTCGGCCCGCCGGAGCTGGAGTCGCTGGCGCGGGAGCTCGTCGCGGTCGAAGCCCCCGCCGGGGAGGCGATCGTGCGCGAGGGCGAGCCGGGCGAGCTCTTCTACGCCGTCGCGGACGGTGAGCTCGAGGTCACTGCCGGCGGCCGCGCGCTGCGGCTGTTGCGGCGCGGCGACTCGTTCGGCGAGATCGCGCTCCTGCGCAGCGTGCCGCGCACCGCGACCGTGCGGGCGTCGACTCCCGTGCGCCTCTACGCGCTCGCCCGCGGGCCGTTTCTCGCCGCCGTGGCCGCGCATCCGATCGCCGGCGGCGAGGCGGAGCGCATGGTCGGCGAGCGCCTGGCCGCCGGGCAGGCGACAATCGCCCCGTGATCGACCCGCTCGAGCGGTGGCGCGAACACGGCGAGAAGCCCGACTACGCAGGCCTGCTCACGTTCGGGACGCTGCCGTACACGCAGGACCCGGCGGAGCTGGAAGGCGTCGACGTCGCGATCGTCGGCGCGCCGACCGACGATCTCGTCTCCGACCGGCCTGGTGCCCGGTTCGGCCCGCGCGCGATCCGCGCGGCGAGCTGCCCGCCCGGCCCGCACCTGGAGGCGAAGGTCGACGCGATGGCCGAGCTCCGGATGGTCGACTACGGCGACGCGCCGGTGCTGCCGGCGGACCCGGTCCGAACGCACGAGGCGATCGAGCGCACCGTCGGCGAGGTCGTCGCGGCGGGCGCGATCCCGGTCGTGCTCGGCGGCGACCACTCGATCGCCGAGCCGGACATCCGCGCCTGCGCCGGCGGCCGCGCGCCGATCGGGCTCGTCCATTTCGACACGCACACGGACACCGGGACGGAGGTCTTCGGCGTCGAGGTCTCACACGGTACGCCGATGTACCGGCTTGTCGAGGCCGGCGTGGTCGACCCGCGCCGCTACGTGCAGATCGGCCTGCGCGGCTACTGGCCCGGAGAGAAGGAGTTCCGCTGGCAGGAAGAACGCGGGATCACGAGCTTCTTCATGCACGACGTCCGGCGGCTCGGGATCGAGGAGGTCGTCGGCGGCGCGCTCGATGTCGTCGGCGCCGGGCCGGTCTTCCTGAGCGTCGACGTGGACGTGCTCGATCCGGCCTACGCGCCCGGCACCGGCACGCCCGAGCCCGGCGGGATGGAGAGCGCCGACCTGCTCTGGGCCTGCCGCGAGATCGCCTCGCGGGTCGAGCTCGTCGGCGCCGACGTGGTCGAGGTGATCCCGACCGCGCCCGGCTCGAGCGACATCACGGCCCTCGTCGCCGACCGGATCGTGCGCGAGATCCTCACGGGCCTGGCGCTTGCGCGGCGAGGCCGCTAGGGCCCTCGCGCGGGCCCGGGCCGAAGAAGAGCCGGTAGAAGAGCGCCGCGACCACCAGCATCGCGAACCACGCCGCGGACGCCTTCGGCTGGAGCACGTTCGGGATCAGCCAGTGCGACCAGCCGCGCTTGGCGACCTGCTCGATCCAGAGGTCCTCCGCCTGGTTCGTCAAGCCGTAGACGAGCATCAAGGCGAGGTAGAAGCCTGTGACGGCCCGGAGCGCCCGGCTGCGGATTCCTCCCAGGAGCCGTGACAGGAGCAAGGCCGAGACCGCCAGTAGGAACCCGTCCATCCCGTGGTGGTGCCCGTGGTGGACCGCGGCGTGCGCGTAGCCCCCGCCTGGCTCGATCTTGATCACGCCGGTCTGGAAGAACCAGCCGAGAAACGGGACGCCGTCGAGAAAGAAGCCGAGCTCCGCCGCGATATACGGGATCGCGAAGAAGAGGGAAAGCAGGCCGACCGCCAGCCGGCCGCGGTCGCCGGCGCGGCTCGTCGCGGCGTCGACCCGTCTGCCGCTGCGCGTCGCCCACACGCAGAGGCCTACGGCCAGCAGGACACCGACCACCTGCGGCACGTTCGCCCATTTCGGATCGAGGTCGCCCTGCGTCTGGACACCCGGAATCGCGACCGTCGCGCAGAGAACGAATGCAACGACCGCGAGGACACGGGCGCCGAAGTTGCCGAGCCGGTCGGCGGCGATCGCCAGCGTCGCCGGCGCGACGACGGCCGCTGAGAAGCTGACAAATACGAAGGCGCGCCCGGCCCCGCCGACGAAGCCGTCGTGAGACGTCTTCCAGACCTGCGTCGGCGGCAGCCGCCAGTAGGTGATGAAGACGGCGACCGTGGTGAGTCCGAACAGGAGCCAGACGAGCCAGACTTCCCAGAGGGGCTTCTTCAGCAGGCGTTCATGATCGCACTCAGCGGAAGAGGTCGCGCTCCGGCGGCATGACCATGTCCCGGGCCGTGCCTTCGCCCGCCGCATCGACACCTCGGATGACCGCCGCGGGGATGCCGCGCGTCTTGCCGAGGACGAGCTCGGCGGCGGACGCGAGCTCGTCGGCGAGCGCGATCACCGTCGCGTGGAGCTCGTAGCCGGCCGGGTCGCGCTCTCCCTTGAGGTCGAGGAGCGGCCGGACTCCGGCCAGGCCGATCGCGACGTCGGTCGTGCCCTGGCGCCACGGGCGGCCGAACGAGTCGCTGACGATCACGCCGACCTCGGCGCCGGTCAGCTCCCGTAGCCGCTCGCGCAGCCGCGCGGCCGAGGCGTCGGGGTCCTCGGGCAAGAGGACGACGGTGTCCTGCTCCGGTGCGTTCGACGAGTCGACGCCGGCCGAGGCGCAGACGAAGCCGTGCCTGGTCTCGGAGATCACGAGCGGCGGGCGCGTGCGGACGAGCCGCCTGGACTCGCGCAGGATCACCTCGAGGCGCCGCGCGTCCTCGCCTGCAGCGAGCTCCCGGGCCTCCGCCGACGGCTCGATCTCCGCGAGCCGGACGACGCGGCCCTCCGCTTTCGAGACGGCTTTCTGCGCGACCACGAGCACGTCGCCGTCCCGGAGCTCGGCCCGCTCGGCGATCAGCGCGGCGAGGTCGTCGCCCTCCCGGATCTCCGGCAGGCCCTCGACGGGACGGATCTCGATCACGGCAGGCCGGTCAGCCGGATCCCGGCGGTGACGCCGAGCTCGCGGTTCACGTTCAGGATCGCCGCCGTCATCGCCTCGAGCGCGCGCGAGTTGGC
This sequence comes from uncultured Actinomycetes bacterium, assembly GCA_963755635.1. Lineage (GTDB taxonomy): Bacteria > Actinomycetota > Thermoleophilia > Gaiellales > Gaiellaceae > AC-32. Next base: position 35,646 of record CAVWKS010000028.1, read on the forward strand.
GAGCGGGCCGACGTCGACCGCGCGGCCGCCGACGAGCCGCTCCGCGAGCCCGAGCGCGAGCCGCTTCGCTGCCGGCTCGTCGCCGCAGACGAGCGCGTCCTCGTCCGGCGGCTCGTCCGCAGCGAGGTGCGCGGCCGAGAGCGACTGCAGTCCCGAGGCGACCGGCGCGCGCAGGATCTGCGCGACCTCCTCGGCGAGCGAGCGCTCCCCGCGGGCGGGCAGGACGCCGGCGTCCGTGAAGACGAGGTCGCTCGCGACGCAGAGCACCGGCGTCTCGCCGATCGCATCGGCCAGCTCGCGGGCGGTGTCGAGCACGCCGTTCGACTTCGTCGCGAGCACCACGAGGTCGGCGCCTCGGACGACGTCCTCGTTCGCGCCGCCCTCGACGCCGAGCTCGATCGCGCGCTCCTTGCCGCGCTGGGCGTCGCGTGAGCCGACGTAGACCTCCTCGCCGAGCGCCTTGAGCCGCTTCGCGAGCGCGCGGCCGAACGCGCCGGTGCCGCCGACGATCGCGATCTTCATACCGGCACGGCGAGGACGGCCTCGGCGAGCCGGCGGCGCGCGTCCGCATCGCTCATCAGCGTGCGCGTCACGATCGCCGGAACGCCTGCGTCCTCGTCCGCGTCCGCCTCGTCCACCACGAGCGCGTCGATCAACCCCTTGTAACAGTCTGTTACTTGGGCCGGAGACGTTCCGCCCTTCAGCCGCGCCAGCATCCGGTCGGCGGGGCCGCGGACCGCTCGGCCGGCGATCAGCGGGCTGACGGCGACGGCGGGGACACGGCGGTTCTCGAGGGCGGCGCGGATCTCCGCCACGGCGAGGATCGGGCCGATGCTGACGAACGGGTTGCTCGGCGCGATCGCGATCAGGTCGGCCGCGTTCAGTGCCTCGAGCACACCGGGCGCCGCACGCGCGTCGTCGGCGCCCTCGAAGCGGACGCCGTCGACCTCGTCACGGTGCTGCCGCCGGACGAACCACTCCTGGAACGAGAACTCGCCCGCCGGCGTTGCGACCCAGGTGCGCAGGCGGTCGTCGGTCGCCGGCAGCACCGCGCGCCTCGACTCCGAGCGCCCGCGGAGATCCGGGCGGTCACCGCCGAGAGCGGCTCCCCGCGCCGCAGCGCCTCCGTCCGCGCGAGGTGGAGCCCGAGATCGCGGTCGCCGAGCTGGAACCACGTCTCGGCCCCGAGCTGCTCGGCCGCTGCGCGTGCGTTCCAGGTCTCCCCGGCGCGTCCCCAGCCGCGCTCGGTGTCGAGCAGGCCCGCGAGCGTGTAGACGATCGTGTCGAGGTCGGGCGAGACGTGCAGGCCCGCCACCTCGAGGTCGTCGCCGACGTTGCCGACGACCGTGATCGCGGCCGGCCCGAGCGTCTCGGTCAGCGCCAGCGCGAAGCGGGAGCCGCCGAGGCCGCCCGCCAGGACGGCGACCTTCACCGCGTCAGGCCGGCGCGAAGCTCCTCGAACACCGCGCTCGTGTGAGGCCCGAGCCGTCCGTCGAGCCGCTCGAGATCCTCCAGCGTGTCGACGTCGTCGGCGAGATTCGGGATGCGTGCGGTCGCCGACGGGACCCCCAGCCGCTCGGCCCGCGCACGGAACCGCTCTGCGCTGCCGGGGCCGTAGAGCGGCGCGAACAGGTGCGGCGCGGCGAGCGCGAGCGCGTTGGTCGTCCCGTCCTCGGCCTCGACGAGCGCGATCCCGCCTTCCGGCAGCGCGCCCAGCAGCGTCAGCAGGTCGCGCGCTTTCGCGCACGGCAGGTCGGCGTTGACGACGAGCACGGCTCCGTCCTCGGCGCGCCGAAGGGCGGCTTCGACTGCCTCGCCCTGGAGCCCCTCGGCTGCGACGTAGACCTCGTCGGCGACCGCGTGGCACGCGTCGAGCACGTCGTCCAGCATCGCCTCCGCGAGCGTCGTCCGGGCCTCGGCGGTAGCCGGCTCCAGCCGCCGCTTTGCGTTTTCGCCCCGAAAGGGAACGACCACAGTTGGCATGGCGAGAGACTACCCCGCGATGAACAGGCCACCGCTGGACAATGCCGCGATCGCCGGGCAGCTCGACGCGTTCGCCTCGCTGCTCGAGCTGGCGGGTGCCGGGCCGTACACGGCGCGGGCGTACCGGCGGGGCGCGGACCTCATCCGGTCGACACCCGCGCCGATCGCCGAGCTCGTCCGCGCCGGGCGCGTACGCGAGCTGCGCGGGATCGGGCCCGGCATCGAGCGGCGCCTGCGGGAGCTCGTCGAGACCGGCCGGATCGCGGAGCTGGAGGAGCTCGAGCGCGAGGTCTCGCCGGAGCTGGCCGGCGTCGCTCGCTTCTTCGGGCTCTCGGTCAAGCGGATGCTCGAGATCGGGCGGGCGCTGGACGTGCGCACGCTGCCGGAGCTGCGCGCGGTCGCTGAGGAGGGGCGCCTGCGCGAGGTGCCGGGGATCGGGCCCGAGACGGAGCGGAAGCTGCTCGCGGCCCTGGCGCGGGAGCCCGCACGGGTCGCGCCGCGGCCGCTGACCCTGAACCGCAGCCGTCCGCTCGTCGAGTCGATCGCCGAGGCTTTGGGCGGCGTCGCGGCCGGCGACCCGCGGCGCTGGCGCGACGCGTCCGAGCTGCTGGCCGTCGTCTGCTCGGCTGCACGGCCCGGGCCGGTGCTCGACCGGTTCGAGGCGCTGCCGCAGATCGTCACCGTCGTCGAGCGCGACTCCCGTCGCGCACTCGGCGTCACGGTCGAGGGAGTTCCCGTCGAGCTGGTGGTCACGGCGCCTGCGCGCTTCGGCACGGAGCTCGTCCGCGCGACCGGCTCACCCGAGTGGGTGGCGGGGCTCGAGCCGCTGCCGGACGCAGCCGACGAGGAAGGCGTCTTTCGCGCGCTCGGTATCCCGTTCGCACCGCCGGAGCTGCGTGAGGACGGATTCCGTGGCGACCCCGGGCGGCTGCTCGAGCTCGCGGACGTCCTCGGCGACCTGCACTGTCACACGGTCTGGTCCGACGGGCGTGCGTCGGCGTACGAGATGGGGCTCGCGGCGCGGGAGCTCGGCTACGACTACCTCGCGATCTGCGATCACACGGTCAGCGTCGGCGCGGTCACCGGCCTCGACGCGGACGGCGTGCGGCGGCAGGGTGAGGAGATCGCGGAGGCGAACGAGCGGCTCGCCCCGTTCAGGCTGCTGCGCGGGAGCGAATGCGACATCCGGCGCGACGGCACGCTCGACTTGCCCGAGGACGTGCTCGCCGAGCTCGACTGGGTGCAGGCGAGCGTCCACGGCGGCCAGCGTGGCTCGCGCGACGAGCTGACTCGGCGTGTGCTCGCGGCGTTGGACTCGCCTTACGTGAGCTGCCTGAGCCACCCGACCGGCCGGCTGATCAACCACCGCCCGCCGAACGCGGTCGACCTCGAAGTCGTGTTCGCGCGGCTCGCAGAGCAGGGCCGGGCGGTCGAGGTGAACGGGCTGCCGGACCGGCTCGACCTACGCGACGACCACGTGCGCCTCGCGCGCGAGGCCGGCGTCGCGGTCGTGGTGAATACCGACGCCCACTCGACCCGCGGCCTCGGGAACATGCAGAACGCGGTGGCCACGGCCCGCCGCGGAGGCGCCACGCCGGGCGACATCGTCAACACGCGGCCGCTCGACGAGGTCCTGGCTGGGCGGTTCGGCTCGCCGAAAAATCGCCGCCGCTAAAGGCGTTCCCGGCCTCCTCCCCGCTGCAGATCGTAATGACGAAATCGTCACGGGTGTGTGACGGGACTGCGCCGAATGTGTGCCGATCAGTTGACGGACTACGCCGCGCGGCCGGGGCCTCGGGTGGCCCATTCGCGCAGCTCGTACCAGTGCGAGTGGCGCAGGGCCTCGGCGACCTTCGGCTCGGTGTGCGTCGCGTTGAAGACGTTGTGGTCGAGGTCGGCGCAGATCGCAACCGCGCTGAGCGGCACGTCGACGAGCTCCGCCAGCGCATCGGCGGGCAGCTTCGCCTCGGCGACCGTGTAGTGCATGAACTGGAGACCCGGCGCGATCTCCATCAGGTCGGGCCAGTCTGGGCAAGTGCGCGAGCTCACCGCCCACTCTTTCCCGAAACCGCCAAGCGCTCCTCCACGATCTCGGCCAATGCGCGAATGAATGCCGGATCGTCGTTCAGCGACTCGATCCGCTCGAGCTCGAGGCCGAGCTCGGCCGCGCGCTCACGTGCCTCGATGTCGAGGTCCCAGAGGATCTCGAGGTGGTCGGAGACGAACCCGACCGGAGCCAAGAGGACCTCGCGGACGCCTTCGCTGTACAGCCGCGTGAGCTCGTCCAGGATGTCCGGGCCGAGCCACGGCTCGCCGGTCGGGCTCGCGCTCTGGAAGGCGAACGACCACCGCTCGCCGAGCCCGGCGCGTTCCGCGACGAGGCGCGAGGTCTCCAGCAGCTGGTCCTTGTACGGGTCGCCGTCGTCGAGGATCCGCGCCGGGAGCGAGTGGGCGGTGAAGACGACCCACGCGCTCGTGCCGCGAACGCGGTCGGCCAGAACGTCGAGGTAGCCGGCAGCGTCGTGCCAGCTCTCGATCAGGTCGAGCTCGGCTCGCCCGGCGAGCGCCGGCTCGAGCCGCTCGCGGTACTCGCCGATCGACAGGCGCGAGTAGTGCGGCGCCAGGACGAGCCCGACGATCCGCGTCGCGCCGCCCGCCACTGCCGCCTCGACCGCGTCGGCGATCCGCGGCTGCCAGTGCTTCATGCCGACGAAGACCGGCATGCCGAGCTCCGCCTCGAGCGCGGCCCGCTGGGCCTCGGTCACGTCGTCGAGCGGCGAGCCGCCGCCGATCCGGCGGTAGCGCTCGGCCAGCTCCTCGACCGCCTCATCGGACACCGGCCGCCCGCCGCGGATGTCCTCGAAGTAGGGCCGAACGTCCTCCGGCCGCGACGGACTGCCGTACGCCATCAACACCACCGCGTCGCTCACGCTGCCACCAAGGTCTTCTCGTGCACGAGCTCGACCAGCCGGCGCAGGTCGGCCGGATCCGTCTCCGGGACGACGCCGTGGCCGAGGTTGAAGATGTGGCCGGGGCGGCCACCCGCGCGGGCGAGCACGTCCTCGGCCCCTGCCGCGACGCGCTCCCACGGGCCGAGCAGGACCGCGCCGTCGAGGTTCCCCTGGATGCCGCGGTCGTGGCCGACCCGCTCCCAGGCGACGTCGAGCGGCACGCGCCAGTCGACCCCGATCACGTCGCCGCCCGCCTCGGCGCGCTCCTCGAGCAGATGCGCGTCGCCGGTCGCGAAATGGATCGTCGGGACGTCGACCGCCGCCAGGATCCGCGCGGAGTACGGCGCCGCGAACTCGCGGTAATCGGCCACCGAGAGCGCACCGACCCACGAGTCGAAGAGCTGGATCACGTCGGCGCCGGCGCGGACGCAGCCGGCGACGTACGCCGCGAAGGTCTCGGTCAGCTTCTCCATCAGCGCGTGCCAGACGTCGGGCTGCGCGTACATGCACGTCTTCGTCAGCTTGAAGTCGCGCGACGGCTTGCCCTCGATCAGGTAGCCGGCGACGGTGAACGGCCCGCCCGCGAAACCGACCACGCCCTGGTCGGGCCGAAGCGACTCGCGGACCAGCCTGACCGACTCCAGCACGAACGGCACCGACTCCTCCGGCTCGGGCACGCGCAGGCGCTCGACGTCGGCAAGCGTCCGCACCGGCTCGGCGATCACGGGCCCGACGTTCTCGACCAGCTGGACGTCGACGCCCATCCCGAGGACGGGCAGCATGATGTCCGCGAACATGACGGCCGCGTCGACGTCGTGCGCGCGCACCGGCTGGAGCGTGACCTCGGCGCAGAGCTCCGGCTCGAAGCAGATGTCGAACAGCCCGTACTGCTTGCGCAGCTCGCGGTATTCGGGCAGCGAGCGGCCCGCCTGGCGCATGAACCAGACCGGCGTGCGCTCCACCGGCTCCCGCCGGCACGCCCGGACCAACAGTGGATCGGACATCGCGCCCAGACTAGCTCTCGCCCGCTCCGTCAACCGGCGGCAGCTCCCACGTCCCGCCGAGCCGGATCGGGCCCGAGGCGCCGGAGTCCTGACCGAAGACCGTGAGCTCCAGCGCGCGCTCCGCGAGCCCGAGCTCCGTGCGGCCGTCGCGACTGCCGACACCGACGTCGACGAGGTAGCGCCCCTCGCGCATCGGCAGGCCCGGGAACCGCAGCCGGACGGGCTCCAGCCGCTCCGCGCGCAGGCGCACGTCGGTGAGGATCTGCGAGCCGACCGGCCGCCCCGTCCCGTCGCGGATCCCGACCGTCACCCGCAGTCCCTCGAGCAGCTCCTCGGCGAAGAGCCAGACCTCGAGCACGGCCGGCTCGCCCTCGACGAAGCGATCGCGCACGCTGCCGTCGGCGCCCACCGCGCGCACCTCGTGCACCCGCACGCGCCCTGACGCGCGGCGCCCGTCCCCGCTCGGTTGCTCCTCGGCCTCCGCCCCCGTGACGAGGCGCCGGTGGTACGCGTGCACGACGTCGGTCGCGACGCCCTCCTCGACGACGTGCCCGTCCTCGAGCATGATCGCGCGGTCGCAGACACGCTCGACCGCGTTCGGATCGTGCGAGACGAAGACGATCGTGCCGCCCGCCTGCTTGAACTCGGCGATCCGCGCGTAGCACTTCTGCTGGAACGCCTCGTCCCCGACAGCGAGCACCTCGTCGAGCAACAGCAGGTTGGGGTTGATGTGCATCGCGACCGAGAAGCCGAGCCGCATGTACATCCCGGAGGAGTACGTGCGCACCGGGACGTCCGCGAACGACTCGAGCTCGGCGAACTGCAGGATCTCGTCGATGTGCTCGTCGACGTAGCGGCGCTTGAGCCCGTAGATGGCGGCGTTCAGGTAGACGTTCTCGCGACCGGTGAACTCGGGATGGAAGCCGGCTCCGATCTCGATCAGCGAGCCGACCCGGCCGCCGACCGCGAGCGTCCCGGTCGTCGGCGCGAAGATGCCCGCGATCAGCTTCAGCAAGGTGGACTTGCCGGAGCCGTTGCGCCCGACGATCCCGAACGCCTCGCCCGGCCGGACGTGCAGGTCGACGTCGCGCAGCGCCCAGAGCTCACGCGTCTGCGGCAGCGAGCGCCGGAGGATCGCCTCCTTCAGCGAACGGGTCGGCGTAAGCGTGATCTTGAACCGCCGGCCGACGCCGCGGCCGACGATCTCGCCGGGCGCGACCTCGGTTCCCGCCTCAGAGCTCGACCGCAATACGGTCCTCGAAGCGCTGCACGACCCAGAGCCCGATCAGGGCCAGCGTGGGCCCGACGAGAAAGATGTAGAGGAGCAGCGTCGTGCCGGGCACCGTCGCCTGCAGGAGCGTCGCGCGGAACCCTTCGACGTACGGCGTGACGGGGTTCGCGTAGCGCATGACGTCGATCAGCCAGGTGTGCGCGGCCGCCGCGGGCAGCTGCTCGAGGCTGTAGAGCACGGGCGTGAGGAAGAACCACGGCAGGAACATCACCGCGAGCAGGTGCTCGACGTCGCGAAAGAAGACGTTCGCGATCGACAGCAGCCAGGCGAAGCCGAGGGCGAGGCAGATCAGCGCGAGAAAGATCGGCAGCGCGAGCAGCATCGTCTTCGCCGTCTCGGGGACGACGATCAGGTCGGCCGGGATCAGGATCGCGAACATCACGAGCGCCGAGGTGATCTGCGCCAGAACGGACGCCGCGGGGATCAGCTCGCGCGGGAACCAGACCTTCTTGACGAGGTCGGCGTTCGCGATCAGCGAGCCCGTCCCGAGCTGCACGGCGGCCTGGAAGAACCCCCAAACAGTGAGCCCCGCCAGCACGAAGAGCGGGTAGTGCGGGATGTTGCGCGCGCTCTTCCAGAGCACCGAGAAGACGAGCGTGTAGACGCCCACCATCACGAGCGGGTAGACGAGCGACCAGAGCAGCCCGAGGGCAGAGCCCTTGTAGCGGACGCGGATCTCGCGCTGCAGCAGCGTGCGGAGCAGCTCGCCGTAGCCGGTCAGCCAGTCGAGCCGCGGGAGCGCCGCCGAGCGGGCGCCGACGTTGACGGCCATGCGGGCAGGATACTCAGCGCCTGTATGCGAATCGTGATCGACGTCAGCCCGCTGTCCCGCTCGCCGACGGGTATCGGGAACTACTTGCGCGGGCTGCTGGCCGGGCCTGCTCGAGGCGGGCGAAGGCAGGCACGAGATCGTGGCATTTGCGCCCGTCGGGGCCGCGAGGCAGGCGCCGGATCCGGGAAGCGCTGGCCGGCCTCGACGTCGAGCTGCGCCTGCCGCTGCTCCCGCGCGCGCACGCCTGGCGAACGGGCTGGAGCCGGCTCGGGCGCTTTCCGGTCGAGCGCGTCGTCGGCCCGTTCGACGTCTTCCACTTCTCGGACTGGATGTACCCGCCCCAGCGCGGCGGCGTGCGGGCGACGACCGTCTACGACCTCGTCCCGCTGCGCCACCCGGAATGGACCCAGCGGACGACGCAGAAGATGCACCGCGCCAAGTACCGCGAGCTCGCGTCCTGCGACCGGGTCTTCGCGATCTCGCAGTTCTCGGCGCGAGAGGTCGTCGAGGCGCTGGCGGTGCCCGAGGAGCGGGTCGTGGTCGCGTATCCGGGAATCGACCCGCGCTTCCGCGCCGAGGGCGACCGGGCCGACCTCGGCGGCCCCTACGTCCTCGCGGTGTCGACGCTGGAGCCGCGCAAGAACCTGCCGGCGCTCGTGGCGGCATTTGCCGAGCTGCGGCGGCGCCGCCCGGAGCTGACGCTGGCGCTGGCAGGCCTCGCGGGCTGGGAGCAGCGGCCGCTCGAAGCCGAGGGCGTCCGCCTCCTGGGCTACGTCCCGGACGAGGAGCTGGCCCGGCTCTACCGGAGCGCGGCCGCGTTCGCGTATCCGTCCAGCTTCGAGGGCTTCGGGATTCCGATCGTCGAGGCGCTCGCGAGCGGCCTGCCGGTCGTGGCGTCGACACACCCGTCGCTGGACGAGGCCTGTGGCGACGCGGCCCTGCGCGCCGATCCCGACGACACGCAGGCGTTCGCGGCGGCGCTCGAGGAGGCGCTCGAGGGCCCGGCCGGACTGCGGGAGCGAGGGCTTGCCCACGCGGCCCGATTCACCAGGCGCGCGCTCGGCGAGGCGGTGCTCGCTGGCTACGAGAGCGCTCTGCGAGACTGACCGGGATGCTGCGCGTGGGCCTCGACGTCTCGCCGCTCGCGCTCACGCGGGCCGGCGCAGCGCGGTACATCGACTCGCTGCTCGCGACGCTGCCCGAGCACGGCGCGGAGGTGCGGCGTTACGGCGGCTTCGGCGGCTCCAGCCGGGCACTCGTCCCGGTCCGCGACGTCGGCTGGTACCTGGCCGCCCTACCGCTGCAGGCGCGGCTCGACGGCGTCGACGTCCTGCACTGCCCGACACACCGCGCGCCGGTGCGCTCGGCGGTCCCGCTCGTGGTGACGCTCCACGACATCGCGGTCCTGCGGCACCCGGAGCTGTTCAACCGGTGGACGCGCAACTACAGCCGGATCGTCCTGCCGCAGGTCGCGCGCGCGGCGCGGCGGATCATCGCGGCGTCGGAGTTCACGCGGCAGGAGCTGTTGTCGACGCTCGGCGTGCCCGACGAGAAGGTGCGCGTGATCCCGCACGCGGTCGGGTCGCCGTTCGTCGCGGAAGGAGACGCGGCCGAGGGCGATTACGTGCTCACGGTCGGGACGCTCGAGCCGCGCAAGAACCTCGAGCGGCTGGTCGAGGGGTTCCGGCGCTCGGGCCTGAACGGCTCGCGTCTGCTCGTGGCAGGCATGCGCGGCTGGGGCGGCGTCGACGTCTCGGGCGAGCGGGTTCGCTGGCTCGGATTCGTCCCCGACGAGGAGCTCGCGCGGCTCTACCGCGGCGCCCGCTGCGTCGCGTACCTGTCGGCCTACGAGGGGTTCGGGCTGCCGCTGGTCGAGGCGATGGCGTGCGGCTCGCCGGTGGTGGCCGCGAACGAGGGCTCGGCGCCCGAGGTCACCGGCGGGGCGGCCGTGCTCGTCGACCCGGACGACCCCGACGCGATCGGCGCCGGCCTGGCCGAGGCGGTCGAGCGGGGCGAGGAGCTGCGTGCGCTCGGGCTCGAGCGGGCCCGCGCGTTCTCCTGGGACGCGGTCGCCGAGGCAACCGTCGAGGTCTACCGCGAGGCGATCTCATGAGCCTGCCGCTGGTCGTGATCGACGCCGACGTGCTCGGGCGGCGGCGCACCGGGGACGAGACCTACGTGGCGGAGCTCCTGCAGGCCCTCGCAGCGGAGGACACCGCCGATCTGCGACTTGCGGCGGTGACGCGCAGCCCGGAGCTCGTGCCGGACGGGATCGAGCCGTGCGAGCTGCGGGCGCGAAGCCAGGTCCTGCGGATGGCAGTGACCCTCCCCCGCCTGCTGCGCCGGCTCCGGCCGGCCGTCGCCCACTTTCTCCACGCGCTGCCGCGCGGCTATGACGGCCCGTCGGTCGTCACGATCCAGGACTTGTCGTTCGAGCGCGATCCCTCGGTGATGGGCCTGCGCGACCGCACGATCTTCCGCCGGGTCGTCCCGAACGCGGCCCGCCGCGCGTCGCGGGTGCTGACGCTCTCGGAGCTGACCAAGCGCGACCTGGTCGAGCTGTACGGCGTCCCCGAGGAGCGGATCGTGGTGACCCCGCCGGGCGTCGACCCGGTCTTCACGCCGAACGGGCCGAGCCCCGACGACGACCCGTACCTGCTCTTCGTCAGCTCGCTCCAGCCGCGCAAGGACCCGGTCGCGGCGATCGAGGCGCTGGCCCTCCTCGGCGACGAGAGCCCGCGGCTCGTCCTCGTCGGCCCCGACAAGGGCGGCCGCGCCGAAGCAGAGCGCGCCGCAGAGCGCGCGGGCCTCACCCAACGCGTCCAGTTCCGCGGGCACGTCCCGCTGGACGAGCTCGCCGCGCTCTACCGAGGCGCGGCCTGCCTCGTCTTCCCCTCGCGCTACGAGGGCTTCGGCCTGCCCGTGCTGGAGGCGATGGCGTCCGGCACGCCCGTCGTCACGACGAGAGCCGGCGCGCTGCCCGAGGCGGCAGGGGACGCAGCGATCCTCGTCCCCGAGCGCAACCCGGTCGAGCTGGCCGGCGGAATCGAGCGAGCGCTGGCCGACCGCGAGCGGCTCGTCGCCGCGGGTCTCGAGCGCGCCGCCCGCTTCACCTGGGCCGAGACCGCCCGCCGGACGCTCGCCGTCTACCGGGAGCTCGCGTGAGCACCGTCGCGGCGGTCGTCATCTGGACGCCCGGCGACCCGGACCCCGCGCCCTGCCTCGCCTCGCTCGCCCCACAGGTCGACGAGCTCGTCCTCGTCGCGAACCCGGGAGGCGAGCCGAGCGCCGAGGGCGCGCGCCTGATCGCCAACGAGAGGACCCTCGGCTACGGCGCGTGCATCAACCGCGGCGTCGCCGCAACCGAGGCGCCCTACCTCGTCCCCTCCAATTCCGACATCGAGGCGGCCGAGGGCTGCATCGCGGCTCTCCGCGACTTCGCCGACGAGCACCCCCGCTGCGGAATCGCAGCACCCGAGCTCCTCGGCCCGGACGGCCGCCGCCAACCCTCGCGGCGAAGCTTCCCGACCGTCCGCGGCACGATCGTCCGCCGCACGCCGCTGCGCGGGCTCCTCAAGCCCCAGAAGCGCCAGCGCCGCCACTACCTGCTCGACGAGCACCCGACCGTGCCCACGCCCTCCGACTGGCTGCTCGGGGCGTTCCTCTTCCTCCGCCGCGAGATGCTCGAAGAGCTCGGCGGCTTCGACGAGGGCTACCGCCTCTACGGAGAGGAGATCGACCTGGCCTACCGAGCCCGGCGCGCCGGCTGGGAGCGCTGGTACGTCCCGCAGGCGGTCGCGGTCCATCACCACCAGGCCGTCACCGACAAGCGCTTCTTCACCCGCCGCACCCTCTGGCACTGGCGCAGCATCGCCCGCTTCGTCCGCAAGCATCCCGAGAGCCTGCGGGGCCTGTAGCCGTGGCGATGGTCGAGGTCACCCGCGTCTCGCAGACGCCCTCGTCAGGCGAGCTGTCCTTCTATCTGGACAGCCCGCTCCCGGGAGCCGCCGCCGACCGCACGACGATCGAGATCTCAGGCTGGGTCTTCGTCCGAAGCGGCCGGGTCACCGACGTCGAGATCGTCTCGGGACACGACCTGATTCGCGTGATTCCAGTGACGGTCCCGCGCCCCGACGTCAGGGCGGCCCATCCGGACGCGCCGGAGGCGAGCGGCTTCTGGTCGCTCTGCAGCACGCTCGGGCTCGACCGGGAGTTCACGCTCACGGTCCGCGCCGTCACGACAGAAGGAACGCGCTTCGAGCTCGGCTCGATCGCCGGCAGGCGCCGCCCCGTGACGACGTCGTTCGAGCCGCGCTTCCAGCCGCTGCTCGTGACGAGCCTCGGCCGGACCGGCACGACGCTCCTGATGAGCCTGCTCACGGCGCATCCGGCGATCGTGGCCCACCGGACCTATCCGTACGAGATCTACCCGGCGCGCTACTGGCTCCACCTGCTGCGCGTGCTCGCCAAGCCCGCCGACCACGCGCGCTCGTCGCATCCGTCGACATTCGCCGACGACATCTGGCAGGTCGGCTACAACCCGTTCCACACGGCGCCGGTCACGCACGACGAGGCCCTCGCCGACCTGCTGGGCGGCTCGTACGTCGAGCGCCTGGCTCGGTTTTGCCAGGAGAGCATCGACGAGCTTCTACGCGACCGTGGCGAAGCTGCAGGAGCAGCCGCAGGCCGTCCTGTTCGCCGAGAAGTTCCAGCCGGATCAGCTGCCCCGTATCGCCTGGGAGCTCTATCCGGCGACGAAAGAGATCGTGCTCGTCCGCGACTTTCGTGATCTGATCTGCTCCGTGTTCGCGTTCAACGAGAAGCGCGGGACGATCGACTTCGGCCGCGACGGATTCGAGAGCGATGCCGACTACGTCCGCTACGTCGGCCGCCGAGCGCGGCAGCTGCTCGATGCGTGGAAGAGCCGGTGCGACCGGGTGGAGCTCGTCCGCTACGAGGACCTGGCGATTCAGCCAGTCGAGACGATGGAGCGCCTGCTCGCCTACCTCGGGCGTGGACCGCTCCCCGGCGACGGTCGACGGCCTCGTGCGCGCGGCGTTCGAGCGTCCGGACGCTGAGCACCACCGGACGAGCCCGACGCTGGCCGGCTCGATCGGCCGGTGGAAGCACGACCTGCCCGCCTCCCTCCGCCCGGTCGCGGCGGAATCGCTCGACGGGACCCTCGCCGAGCTCGGCTACGAGGCTTCCTGAGCACGATGAAGCCGATCGAGCGGTTCGACCCGCAGCTGATGGGCGGCCGGCTGCTGGAGGCCGAGCACGTCGCGCGCTACCGCTGGGCGGCGGCGCTGGTCGAGGGCAAGCGCGTGCTCGACGCGGGCTGCGGCACGGGCTACGGCGCCGAGCTGCTCGCGCGCGCCGGAGCGGCCGCCGTGGTCGGGGTCGACATCGACGCAAAGGCCGTCCCCGCGGCGGCGAAGGAGGCAGCCGTCAGCTTCGTGACCGCGGACCTGCGGGCGCTCCCGGCCGATCTGGGCGAGTTCGACGTCGTCGTCTGCTTCGAGGTGCTCGAGCACATCGAGGAGCCGGAAGCCGCGCTCGACTCGCTGGCGGGCACGCTCGGGCCGGGCGGTGTCCTCCTCGTCTCCTCGCCGAACAAGGACGTCTATCCCCCCGGCAACCCCTACCACGTGCACGAGTTCCGGCCGGACGAGCTCGCCGAGGCGCTCGCCGCCCGGTTCGCGCACGTCCGGCTCGTCCGCCAGCACGACTGGCTCGCGGTCGGGATCTTCGAGGACGACGACTTCGGCCGGCTCGAGCCGCTGCAGGCGCCCGTTGCGAAGGCGGTCGGCGGCGAGCCCGGCAAGGAGCTGTACTCGCTCGGGCTCGCGTCGAACGAGCCTGCTGCCGCCGACGTCGCCGCTCGTGATGCTGACCGAGACGCCGACGTGAAGTGGTGGCAGGAGCAGCTGCGAGACGATGCGCGACGAGCTCGAGGCGAAGAAGGGCCACGTGCGCGAGCTCGAGGGGTGGCTCGGAAGAAGACGCAGAGGCGGAGCTCAAGCCGGCTACGCCGAGCTGAGGCGATGATCGCCTCGATGAAGGCGACGCAGGGTCTGGCGCCTGGGAACCGCGCTACTGGGACCTGCGCGATCGACTCCTGGGTCGCTCGACGCGCCGAAGCTAGACTGCCGCCGCGTGGACGCTGAGCAGGAATCCCGGCCCCTCGGGTTCGACTTCGCCGGGCCGAAGTACGACCGGCTCGACGACAGTCCCGGGTCGGCGCACGACCTGGTGCTCGGCCTCGTCGAGCCCGGCTCGCGAGTGCTCGAGTTCGGCTGCGCGACCGGCTACATGTCGCGAGGCCCTGCGCTCCCGCCTGGGCGCGTCGGTCGTCGGCGTGGAGCTCGACGCGGAGGCGGCGCGCCTCGCCGAGGCCCGCGCCGACCGCGTCCTCGTCGGCGACGCGGAGGAGCTCGACCTCGAGGCCGAGCTCGGCGGCGAGCGGTTCGACGCGATCCTCTTCGCCGACGTGCTCGAGCACCTGCGCGACCCGGCGGCGCTGCTCAAGCGCGTGCGGCCGCTCGTCGACGAGGGCGGCGTCGTGATCGCGTCGATCCCGAACATCGCGCACGCGGCGGTGCGCCTGGCGCTGCTCGGCGGCTCGTTCCGCTACCGCGAGCAGGGGCTGCTCGACGAGAGCCACCTGCGCTTCTTCACGCGCGAGGGCGTGCAGGACCTGTTCGAGGGCTCCGGCTACCTGATCACGCAGTGGCTGCGACGCCGGCTCGAGATCGAGGAGACCGAGATCCCGGTGCCGTCGTCGGTCCCGGAGGAGGCGCGGGCCTGGGCGACCAGCGACCCGGAGGCGACGACGTACCAGTTCGTCGTCTGCGCGGTTCCGTCGGAGCCGGCCGCGCAGCTCTACGCGTGGCGCACGAAGCTCGGCGAGGCGCGCGCCGAGCTCGAGCAGCTGCGCCCGCTGGCCGCCGAGGCCGAGGTCCTGCGCGCCGAGCTGGAGGAGCTGCAGGCCGCTCCGCGGCGCGGTCGACGAGCTGCGCCTGCTGCGGCAGGCGCACGAGGTCCTGCAGCGCCGGCTCGTCGCCGAGCGGGCCGCGTTCGCCGAAGGGATCGCAGCCGTCGAGGCGGGCGTCTACGGCTCGCGCTCCTGGCGCGTGACGGCGCCGATGCGCGCAGGGATCCAGCTCCTGCACAAGCTCAAGCCGTGAGCGAGCTCTCGCTGCCGCAGGTCGAGGAGCCGCTGGTCTCCGTCGTGATGGTGCTCTACGGCGGCTGGAAGCTCGGCGTCCGCGCGATCTCCGCGCTCGCGGCGAACACCGACCCGGTCTTCGAGCTGATCCTCGTCGACAACGCCTCGCCGGACGACTCGCTCGCGCAGATCGAGCGGCAGGTCGAGGGAGCGACGATCGTGCGCAACGAGCAGAACGCTCGGCTTCGGCGGCGCCTCGAACCAGGGCGCGCAGGCTCGCCCGCGGCCGCCTGCTCTGCCTGCTGAACAGCGACGCGCTCGTCGAGCCGGGCTGGCTGCCGCCGCTGCTCGAGACGCTCGAGGCGCCCGGTACCGGCGCCGCGGTCCCGCTGCTGCCTGAACGAGGACGGCAGCGTCCAGGAGGCGGGCTCGGTGATCGACTCGATCGGCCACGCGCATGCCGTCGGCCGCGGCGGCGACGCGAGCGAGTTCCAGTACCGCTTCCGGCGCGAGGTCGACTTCGCCTCGGCTGCGTGCATGCTCGTCCCGGCCGACCTCTTCCTCGACCTCGGCGGCTTCGACGAGATCTACGCCCCCGGCTACTACGAGGACACCGACCTCTGCTTCCGGCTGCACGAGCGCGGCCTGCGGACGATCTACGAGCCGCGCTCGCGGGTCGTCCACGTCCAGCACGGCTCGAGCGACCCCGAGCAGCGCGCGGCTGCTGATGGAGAGCCACCGCGACGTCTTCGTCGAGCGCTGGGGCGAGCGGCTCGTCAGGCGGCCGCGCCTGGTCGAGGTCGCGCAGGAGCCGCGCCAGATGCTCGCCGCCCGCGACGCGGACGCGCTCGAGCGGATCCTCGTGATCGACGACCGCGTGCCCTTCACCGACCGCGGCTCGGGCGACCCGCGGATGGCGCGCCTGCTCGGCGAGCTCGCCGCGCTGTGGCCGTCGGCCCGGATCACCTTCCTCGCCGAGAGCGGGCGCGACGCGGAGCGCTACGCCGAGCCGCTGCTCCACCAGGGGATCGAGGTCGTCTGCCCGCCTGGTCGACTGGAGCCGCTGGTTCGAGGAGCGCCGCTTCCACTACGGCGTCGTGATCGTCAGCCGGCAGCAGAACGTGGCCCGGTTCGAGGGGCACCTCGGCCCGAGCCAGCCGCAGGCGCTGCGCATCTTCGACACCGAGGCCTTCACTTTCCGGCGGCTCGAGCGGCAGGCCGAGCTGCTCCCGCCCGGAAGCAGAAGCAGGAGGTGGCAGCGCAGGCGATCGTCGCGCGCGAGGCCGAGATTCGCGCCGCGCAGGAGGCCGACGTCGTCTTCTGCGTCTCCGAGGAAGAGGCGGGCTTCGTCGCCGAGATCGCGCCCGGCAAGCCCGCGTTCGTCCTGACGTCCGGGTCGTCGAGCCGTCGCCCGACCCGCCCGGCTTCGACGAGCGCACCGACCTCGTCTTCTTCGGGGGCTTCCTGGCCGGCTCGGCGTCGCCGAACGCGGACTCGCTCCTCTTCCTGGTCCACGAGGTGCTGCCGCTGCTCTGGCAGGAGCATCCCGACGTCCGCCTGACCGTGATCGGCGCCGACCTGAGCGACGACCTGCGCGCGCTCGAGGGCGCCGCGCGTGCGGATCGTCGGCTACGTCGAGGACCCGGCTCGAGTGGCTCGCCGGGCGCGCCTGCACGTGAACCCGATGCGCTTCGGCTCCGGCGTGAAGCTGAAGTTCCTCGACTCGCTCGCGGCCGGGCTGCCGTTCGTGACGACGACGGTCGGCGCCGAGGGATTCCCGCTCGGCGAGGTCCGCGACGTCGCGGTCGCCGACGATCCCGCCGGGCTGGCTCGGCTGATCGGACGGCTCTACGACGACCGGAGCGAGTGGGAGCGCGTCCAGGCGAGCTGCTCGACCTCGCGGCGAACAAGTTCGACCGCGCGAGCTTCCAGCGGACGCTGCTCGAGGCGATGACGTGCGTAGGCGTCGCGCCGCCGGCCGGAGTCGGCCGCGCATGAGCCGCTTTCGGCTGCGCCGTCCCGCAGACGGCCAGGCCGCCGGACAAGTACGAGTGGTCGGAGCTGAAGGAGCGAAAGCGGCGGCTGTCCGAGGACTACATGCGCACGTCGGGAGAACGGCTGACCTCGGCGATCGAGCCGATGCCAAACCACCTCGACGTGGCTTTCGCCGACTGGATCCGCAACCAGGCCGAGGCCGAGCCCTACTGGTTCCAGAAGATCGAGCTCTTCCCGGGTACTTCTCGCCCGGCTGGAGCGACCCGGTCGAGCGGAAGCTCCCGTACTTCGGGCTGCCGGAGGACCTGACCGGGATGCGCGTGCTCGACATCGGCTGCGCGGAAGGCTTCTTCTCGTTCGAGGCCGAACGCCGCGGCGCACGCGAGGTGATCGGGATCGACTCGTTCCCCGACTCGGTCCGCCGCTTCAACATCGTCAAGGCCGCCCGCCAGTCGAGCGCGAGCGCCTTCCTGCTGAACGTCTACGACCTCGAGCCGAAGCGGCTCGGCACCTTCGACCTCGTCCTCTTCTACGGCGTCTTCTACCACCTCAAGCACCCGCAGCTGGCGCTCGAGCGGATCCGAAGCGTCTGCACCGGCACGCTGCTCTTCCAGACCTTCGCGCTCGACGATCCGGGCCTGCAGGAGACGCCGCTCGCGCGCTTCTACCCGCACGGGATGATGTCCGGCAGCGAGGGCGAGCATTTCGACCCGACCGTGTTCTGGCTCTTCAACGAGCTCTGCTGCGTGGGCATGCTCGACCACGTCGGCTTCGAGGAGCTCGAGGTGATCTCGCGCAATCCCCATCCGCTCGTGCTGCGCGCGCGCAGCCCCGAGGTGTCGCCCGGCAAGGCGCCTGACCAGGCCGAGGCGCCCTGGTCCTAGGGCAGGCTGAAGCTGATCTGAACGCCGAGCGTTCTCGTGTCCGCCAGGCCGTATTGCGTGGGCACAAAGGTCGGGCTGACCATCACCTGGACCCTGAACGGCCCGGACCGCACCGGGAGCGTCTCCAGGTGGCGCTTGCCGTTCGGCAGGACGAAGCGCCGCGTCGTCCACGAGGCGCCGCGCAGGCTCCCGATCTCGATCGTGACGTGAGCCGGAGGCGGGCCGGTGATCGGCGGGCGCCAGGTGAGGACGTTCAGCCGGTGCCCGGGGATCCCGCGGAAGCTCGTGTAGGTGGCCGAGGGGCCGGTCCACGCATCCGGCTGCACGCCCGAGACGAATGTGGCTAACCCGAGCGGAGCCTTGACGCGATAGAGCGAGAGGAAGCCCTGCTGGGCGATCTTCTTTCCCGCGACGGCTACCCCCGCGGCTGCGACGACATAGCGCGGCGAGGCGTCGGGCGACCCGGCCGGCAGCATTGGCCGGATCCGGCCGGTCTTCGGATCAAGCGGCGCGCTCAGGTCCGGAATCGACGGGTCGTTCGAGGTGACGCCGAAGACGCGGCGCAGGCTCCGGTTCCAGAACTCCGACTGCCAGAGGATGTGCTGGTCGCGATCGATGTCGGTCGTGTAGAGGAACTCGACCCGCGCGTTCCGGCCGACGGCGTGATCGATCCAGCTCGGGTCGCCGGCGAGCCCTCCCGCGTGCCGGGTCGAGCTCGCGATGTACGTCTCCTTCGCCCAGACGCTCCCCGAAGAGAGGACCAGGAAGCCGCCCACGGCAACCGGAATCGCCCAGACCGCGACCGTCCGGGAACCGTCGCAAACAGGATCGCCGCGCAGATCGCCCCGATCCCGATCAGGGTTCTGGTCTCGGAGACGCCGCCGTTCAGAACCTCCGTGAGGCGGATGAAGGGCACGAAGCCGAAGGTGTCGTTTTCGGCCGAGATGTTGAAGAGGCTCTCGAACGGAAGCGTGATCAGGAGCCCGACGGAGATCGCCACGCCGATCGAGACGAGCCCGGGCGGGCGCGGCATTCCGCGCGCGAGCCACACGACGAGGGCGAGCAGGAGCAGCGGCTCCAGGTAGAGCATGTTGCGCTCCTCGACCCTCAGCGAATAGCGCGAGGCATAGGCGGCGACCTCGACGAGGATCAGCGGGACCGCAGCCAGAGTGAGCGCGAGGTAGGCCCGCTCCGCGGCCGTGGCTTGCCAGCTCGCCCGGAAGAGGCCGAGCAGGACGATCAGGGCGCAGGCGGGGATCACGCCGACCGCCAACGCCAGCTCACCCGCGTGGTAGACGCTCCAGCGGAGCACGTCGCGGATCGAGTAGTGCACCTTGGCCGTCCCCGCGTACGCACGGAGCCCGCTCGAGAGCGACTGGCCTTCGGCGAGCTTGAGCAGCCCGTACAGGACCACGCCGGCCGCGAGCAAGCCGAGCGCGAGCCAGTAGCGCCGGAGCTCGAGCCAGACCGCTCGCCGGGACCGCGTGACCGGGCCCGCCGAGATGTCGAGGGCGAGCTTGAACAGGATCCCGACGAGCAGCACCAGGATCAGCACGAGCGCCTGGAAGCGGATCGAGCAGGCGAGGCCGATCGCGACCAGCGCCAGCACCTGGCGGAGCAGCGTCGGCTCTTCGAGCACGAGGGCGATCAGGAAGAAGGCGAGCAGGAAGAGCGGCAGGGCCGCGTTCTCCGTCATGAGCACGCCCGTGTAGCCGAAGAGCGGCAAGGCGAGGAAGAGCACGGTCCCGAGCACGGCGTACCAACCGCCGGCCAGGCGCCGGGCCCAGAAGTAGAAAGGCACTGCCGCCAGTGTCATCGCGACGACGTTGATCGACTTCGCCACCTGGTAGGTCGTGTGCATCGAGCCGGCGCGCCAGGCAGGCGAGATCAGCGCCGGGTAGAGGCTGAAGAGCGGCGACGGCTGCCCGCGGAAGAGGAAATGCCCGCCGGACGCGAAGCTCTTCGCCATCTCGCTGTACTCGAGCTCGTCCGGTTGGATCCACGGCGCGGCCATCTCGCGCACGAGCAGAAGGCGCGCGACCAGCGCCACTGCGATCAATACACCCGCGGCCAGCGACGCCGTCAGCCAGCGCCGCTCGCTGAGCGAGCGGACGGTCAGGGCTCGGTGTGCTCGGGTGGCGACCCGACGGCCTCCTTGAGCTGCTGCTCCAGCAGCGCCAGCCGCTGAGCGAGCGCGAGGTTCCGCTCGGAGAGCTCCGAGATCACGGTCGAGTAGTGGAGCAGCACGACCAGGATGAAGAACGAGGCCACCACGAACAGCGCCGAGGGCGGATAGGCGACGCCGATCAGGTCGGAGAAGCGACCGAGCGCGCCCCGCCAGAGGGCGAAGAAGAGGATCACGCCGCCGGTTGCGAGCCACAGCAGGGCGTAACGCTCCTGCAGGCGCCGGCTGCGGATCAGCTCGAAGATGATCGCGAGCAGGATGATTGCCGCGATCGCGGCGACGATCGAAACGCGAAGAGGAGTCATCAGTCCTCCAGGACGGGGTAACGGCGGAAGAGGCTCACGAAGAGCGCGAGCGAGACCTTGATCATGTAGTAGAGCGAGCGAAGCGCGGTGATCGAGGAGCGGCCGGTCTCACGTGTCCGCATCGTGACCGGTACCTCGACGAGCCGCAGGCGGTGGCGGGCGACGAGCACGTTGGCCTCGGCTTCGGGATAGTCGTGCGGGTAGTTATCGGCGAAGAGCTTGATCCCTTTGCGGTTCACCGCCCTGAAGCCGGACGTCGGGTCCGTCACCCGCCGCCGCACGATCAGCGAGACGATCGCGGACAGCATGCGGATCCCGACGCGCCGCGCGAACGGCGGCCGATACCGGCGCTCTCCGCAGAACCGGCTGCCGACCACCATGTCGACGTCGTCCCGAAGCAGCGGCGCGAGCAGGCGGCCGAGGTCACGTGGATCGTGCTGCCCGTCGCCGTCGATCTGGACCGCGATCTCGAAGCCGTTGTTGAGCGCGTACTGGTAGCCGGTCTGCACGGCGGCGCCGATCCCGAGGTTGTACGGAAGCCGCACGACCCGCGCTCCTGCGCGCTCGGCCTCGCGGGACGTGCCGTCCGTCGAGCCGTCGTCGATCACGAGGATCTCGAAGCCAGGGTCTGCCGCCTTCACCTCGCGAACGACACGGCCGATCGACCCCGCTTCGTTGAGGGCGGGAACGATGGCCAACCGGGGCTTCGTCGCGACGCGCCCGGCGTGGGCCTCGGAAAGCGTCTCGGCGACTGCGCTCACAGGGTCCGATTCTACTGAGGCCTTCTTCCGGCTTCTTAGCGGTCTGTAAACCTTCTGTTCGCCTCCTGTGCGCGTCTGCCTCGTTTTCGACTGTCTCTACCCGTACACCGTCGGCGGCGGTGAGCGCTGGTACCGCGCGCTCGCGGAGGGTCTCGCCGAGCGCGGCCACGAGGTCACCTACCTCACGCGGCTGCAGTGGGACCCTCAGGATGGCGCGGACGTGCCGGGCGTGGACGTCGTCGCGGTCACACCGGCGATGGAGCTCTACGTCGAGGGCCGCCGCAGCATCTCCGTCCAGCTCCGCTTCGGGCTGGGTGTCTTCCGGCATCTGCTTCGGCACGGCTCGGGCTACGACGTCGTGCAGACCCCCGGGCTGCATTTCTCGCTGCTGGCCGTGCTCGCCGCGCGCACGTTCCGGCAGTTCGAGCTCGTCGTGGACTGGTGGGAGGTCTGGACGCGCGAGTACTGGACGGAGTACCTCGGGGGCTTCGCGGGGAGAGCCGGCTGGCTCGGCCAGCGCCTCATGGCCCGAAGCCGCCACCGGGCGCTTTGCTTCTCGCGCCTGCACGCGCGCCGCCTGGAGGAACTCGGCCACCGCGGGCCGATCACGATCGTCGAGGGGCTCTCCGTTCTCCCCGTCGAGGCAGCCGAGCCGACGTCTGCGGAGCCGCTCGTCGTCTTCGCCGGGCGCCACATCCCGGAGAAGCAGGCGCCGGCAATCGTCCCCGCGATCGCGCTCGCGCGCTCGCGCGTTCCCGGCCTGCGGGCCGAGATCTTCGGCGACGGGCCCGACCGTGCGGAGGTGCTTCGCTCGATCGAGCAGCAGGGCCTCGACGGCGCGGTCACGGCTCCCGGATTCGTTTCGGCGGATCAGGTTCGCGACAGCATGCGGCGCGCGCTCTGCCACCTCTTTCCCTCACGCCGGGAGGGGTATGGGCTCGTGGTCGTGGAGGCCGCGTCGCTCGGGGTCCCGACGGTTGCCGTGCAGAGCCCGGACAACGCGGCGCTCGAGCTCGTCGAGGACGGCGTGAACGGGGTCGTCGCGGAGTCCGCCGAACCGGAAGCATTGGCCGACGCGATCGTGCGCGTGCACGCAGCCGGCCCGGAGCTTCGCCGCTCGACTGCCGAATGGTTCACGCGCAACCGGAAACGTCTGTCATTGGAGAGCTCACTCGAGACCGTTGTCGGCGTGTACGAGCGGTGACGCTGCACGTCGGACTCAACGCGCTGCACCTCGTCCCCGGCGAGACCGGCGGCGGCGAGACCTACGTGCGCCGACTCGTGCCCGCTCTCATTGCGGCCCGGAAGGACCTGCGCGTCACGGTATTCGCCTCGGCGGAGGCCTATTCGTCGCTGCTGGAAACCGGGGCGGAGGTCGTGCGCGTTCCGGTCCAGGCCCGCAGCCGGGTGCGTCGAGTGGCAGCCGAGCAGGTGCTTCTGCCGCGAGCCGCCCGGCGGGCTCGAGTCGACTTGCTGCACAACACGCTCAACACCGCGCCCGCGCTGCCCGGCGTGGCGCAGGTGACCACGATCCACGACGTCATCTACAAGCGCTTTCCCGAGACGGCTGGAGTGCTCAACGCCGGAGTCGCGCTGCTCGTCCCGCTCGCCGCGCGCCGCTCGCGACGGGTGCTGACCGACTCGGCAGCGTCGAAGGAGGACGTCGTGCGGTTCCTGCACGTGGACGCGGCGCGCGTCGACGTCGTCCCGCTGGGCCCAGGGATACCCGAGCCGGCGCAGCCGTTGCCCGAAGCCGAGCTGCGCGGAAGCTTGGGGCTCGGGGACGCTCCGCTCGATCCTCACCGTCGCGGCGAAGCGCCCGCACAAGAACCTTGCGCGGCTGATCGACGCCGTCGGGCGGCTCGAGCGCGAGGTCGTGCTCGTCGTGCCGGGCTTCGCCACCCAGTTCGAGCCGGAGCTCGAGCGGCGGGCCGGGGAGCGCGTGCGGTTCCTCGGCTGGGTCGACGACGCCACCCTCGACGGGCTCTATCGAGCCGCGACCGCGTTCGTCCTGCCCTCGCTCGCCGAAGGCTTCGGCCTGCCGGTGCTCGAGGCGATGCTGCGCGGCACGCCCGTCGCGTGCTCCCGGACGAGTTCCCTCCCGGAGGTTGCCGGCGACGCGGCCGAATACTTCGATCCCCTCGACGTCGACGAGATCGCCGCGACGCTCGAACGGCTGCTTGCGGACTCGGAGCTCAGGGATCGCCTGCGGACGGCCGGCCTCGCGCGGGCCGCGAACTTCAGCTGGGAGACCGCGGCGGTGGCGACGCTCGCGAGCTACGAGCGGGCGCTGGAAGCCAGCACGCGGTCGTAGGAGGCCGCGATCCGCCCGGCGGCCGCCGTCGTCGAGTACCGCTCGACGAGCTCAAGCGGATGCGCGACCCGGGCCCCCGGCGGCTGCGCAAGCGGTCCGTCTGCGAGCAGCCGCGCGAGCTCGATCCAGCTTCCGGGGACGGAAGTACGTCGCGGCCTCTCCGGCCACCTCCGGGATCGCCCCCGAGTCGCTGGAGACGATCGGCAGCCCCGCTGCGATCGCCTCGGCCAGCACCATCCCGAACTGCTCCTCCCAGAAGCAGCGCGGGAGGTCCCCGAGATACCGGCTGCAAGCAGCGTTCGCGAGGCTGGCGAGCACCATGCACGACGCACGCGCGTACAGCTGCGGCATCTCGTCGTACGGCACCGAGCTGAACTCGACGAGGTCTCCGACTCCGAGCTCGTCCGCGTGCGCCCGCAGCCTGCCCTCCTCCGGCCCGCTCCCGACGATCAGCAGGCGCGGCAGCGCGGGAGCCGTGACGAGGCCGCTTCGCAGCGCGGCCAGGGCGCGAAGCACGTCCTGGTGGCCTTTCTCCCAGACGAGCCGGCCCGGAGACACGATCAGGTGCTCCGCGGGAGGGGCAGCCTGCGCGGAGGCGAAGCGCTCGCTGTCGATTCCCGGGTAGCAGACCTCGATTCGCTCAGCCGGCGCGCCCTCGAGCTCGAGCGCCAGGCGGGCGCGCTCGGTCGTCGGCAGGAAGAGGTCGGTGGCCTCGAGGACTCGCTCTCGATAGACCCTCGCCCACTTGTTGCGGAACGACGCGCCCAGCGGCAGCGTCTCCCACGCCGTGATGACCAGCCTGAAACCGTTCGACCCTTTCCGCCTCGCCGCATCTCCGGAGTGCCAGTAGCCGAGCTCCTCGGAGTGGACGATGTCGGCGCGCTCGAATGCCTCGTCGGCGCCCCGGTAGCGGTCCCCCGTGAGGCCCATCGCGAAGTCGCCCGGCCGTCCGGGCGGGAGCAGGTTCCGCAGCGAACGGGCCGGGACCCGGCCGACACCGACGTCGGCGAGGTCGTAGGCGTTCCTGCTCGTCAGGAGAACGGAGACGTCGAACCGGTCTGCGAGCCCCTCCCACATGCGGAGATTCCAAGGCGCAGCGTTGTGGCCGCGGAGCAGGAGGACGCGGGGGCGGTCCGGCACGCGCCGGAGGTTATACGGGGGTCTTCTCAGCCAACGCCCGCCGGTACGAGGCGAGCGTCGCCTCCGCGGTCCGCTCTCCAGCTGAACGCCTCGGCCCGGCGTCGGCCCCGCTCGGCCAGCGTGCGCGCGAGCTCCTCGTCGCCGAGGAGCCGCCGGATCGCTTCGGTCACGGCCTGCTGGTCCTCGGGGTCGAAGAGGAGGGCCGCGTCGCCGGCAACCTCCGGCAGCGCAGGCCGGTTCGAGCACGCGACGGGCACGCCGCGGGCCATGGCCTCCAGCACCGGCAGCCCGAAGCCCTCGATCAGCGAGGGCAGCACGAAGCAGGCGGCGCGGGCGTAGTGCTCCTCGAGCTCCTCGTCGGTGACCCAGCCCGGGAAGGAGACCCGCTCCGCAACACCGAGCTCGCTCGCGAGGGCTCGCAGCTCCCCCTCGTGGGGGGTCGGCGCCCCGACCAGGACGAGAGTCGCGTCGTCCAACTCGGCGAGCGCGCGGATCAGGCTGGCGAGATTCTTGTAGGGACGCTTCTGCGCAACGCAGAGCACCACAGGCCCGCTCGGCTCCCGCGAGAAAGAGTCCGGCGGCCGCACCCCGAGCGGCGCGACGTCCACCTTGGCCGGGTCGAGGCCGAGCGACGCGACGATGTCCTCGCGCGCCGCCCCCGAGATCGTGAGCACCCGGTCGGCGTTGCGGGCACAGACCCGCGAGAGCCGGGCGAACATCTCCGCGGCGCGGCCGCCTTCCCACCCCTCGCCCTGGTGGAGCCAGATCACGTCCAGCAGCGTCACGACGCGCGCGACCCCAAGCGTGACGAGCGGGCCGATGTTGGCCGGGCTGTGCAGGACGTCGAGCTTGCGCCTCCGCGCGGCCGCCGGCAGCGCCGTCATCTGGGCGGGCACATGAGCCTTGCTCCCCGGCCCGACCGGCAGCCGTGCCCAGTCGACCCGGTCCGACCACTTCTGCTCGAAGAGAGCGGCGGGAGCCTCCTTCCCGACGAACGCCGTGAGGCGGAGCTCCGGCTCGGCGTCGAGCAGCGAGGGAAGAAGCTCGGATGCGTAGCGCCCGGCGCCCGCAGCTCCCTCGACGAGGAAGAGCAGGTTCAGGCCGACACGAAGCGGGCGCTCAGGCATCGCCGCTTCGCCACGCGATCAGCGCTCTCGGAAGCTCCGGTGGGATCGCCTTCGAGACGGTGAGCGTGGCGAAGTAGACGGCCGTCGCGGCGAGCACGAGCGGGACGCCGTGCAGGCCGGGAACGAGCAGCAGCGCGAGTGCGAGCGCGGTCGCGAGCAGCACGGGCGGGACGACGCGCCACGAGAGCGTTCTCATCTGACCGCGGAGCAGCGCGATCCCGTACAGCAGCGCGAGGCCGATTTCTCCCGTCACGGCGGCGACGGCCGCCCCTCTCGCGCCGAGCTCTGGAACCAGGACGAGCGTGAGCGTGATGCTCACCGCCAGCGCGATCCCGTTGGCCACGAGCAGTGCCCTGTGACGACGAAGGGAGAGCAGGACGAAACCGAGCGCGACGGCGAGGAAGGTCCCGATCAGCATCCACGCCTGGATGCGAAGCACGGCGACGCTCGGCAGAAACTCCTTGCCCGCGATCACGTGGATCGCGACCGATGCGCCCAGCGAGAGCGAGAGGGCGACCCAGACCCCCGCGATCAGCGAGACCTCGAGCAACCGCTGCCGCGCGTATTCGTGCCGCGCGACGTCCTCCTGCGCGACCCGCGCGAGCAGCGGGAAGGCTGAGCCGACGAGCAGAAGCGGCAGGACGGCGACGACGGAGATGATCCGGAACGAGGCGCCGTAGTAGCCGGTCTGGCGTCCGCTGCCGACGAGCGAGATGAGGATGACCGTGATCGAAACGTAGATCGTTCCCACGGCAGTGACGGCCGCATAGGCGATGGTCAGGCGGAGCACGCGGCCCCACTCGCCGAGGTCGAAGCTGGGCCAGAGCGGCACCAGGCCGCGTACGAGCGGAATCGTCAGCACGAGGATGATCACCGCGATGGGCAGCGGCGCGGCCAGGAAGGGAAAGAGCCCCGCGCCGGCGACCACGAGCGCGACGACGAACGCGACGAACGCGGCCTGGCGGGCGAGGTCGAGCGCGCTCATCCATCCGAGCCGGAGCGACGCGCTCAGCGGGACGGAGATCGTCTGCTGCGCCGACGTGAACAGCAGGCCGATCCCGGCGGCCAGCGTGCCGAGAACGAGCGTGCGTCCGTAGTCGGCGGCGATGGCGAAGACGACCGCGACGCCGATCCCCACGAGCGTGATCGCGATCCTGAGCCCCATCAGGTTGCTCATCACCCGGTCCCGCTCGGCCGTGTCGAGGACGACGTACTCGCGGATCCCGATCGCCGACATGCCCGCCTCGCTGAGGCTGCCGACGACCGAGACGAGTGAGAACACGGCGACATACCTGCCCCAGTTGGTCACGCCCAGGTGTCGCGTCATCAGGGCGGCCGCGACTACCGCGAGCAGCAGACCCGCGACGTACCCCCCGGCTCGCAGAAAACCGCCCCTGATCACCTTCCCGCCGGCCTGCGGCGTGTCCAGAACGTCGACCGCCGCGTTCTCTCCAACGGGCGCGAGCTCGTCCCCAGTCATAGCATCCAGCTTGACAGAAGGGGTTCCAGGCCCCCGGCTCCCAACGCGACTCCATGCCGCCCACGACACCCCGCCGATGAACGCCGTAGTTGCCCGCCTCAAGCCACTCGGCTCGACCGCCGCCTCCGCCGTGCGGGAGCTGGCCCGAATCCCCCGCGAGAGCGCGCGCCACCGGCCCCATCCGCCGAGCGCCGGGCTGATCCTCGATGTCGGCGGCGGCCAGTCTCCGCATCCGAAGGCGAACGTCGTGGTGGACAAGTACGTGGTCGACGATTTCGAGCGGGCCGGGCCGCTCGGGCTGACGAAGCCGCTGATAGTCGCCGACGGCCACGCCCTGCCGTTCGCCGACGCGACGTTCGCGTACGTCATCGCGATGCACGTGCTGGAGCACGCGACCGACCCGGTGCGCTTCGCGTCCGAGCTCGAGCGCGTCGCGGCCGCGGGCTTCGTGCAGCTGCCGAGCGCCGAGGCCGAGCTGACCTTCGGCTGGCCGTTCCATCCGTGGCTCGTCGACCGCGAGGGAGACACGCTCGTCTTCCGGCCGAAGGGCGAGAGGCGCGCGCCCGTCGGGCAGGTCTTCCACGACACCTACAACGAGAGTGCTCTGATGCGGCTCTGGTGGGCGTCCGAGCGGTCGCGCTGGCACCACTCGCTGGAGTGGCGCGGCCATCTCGACATACGCGTGGAGGGAGAGAGCGCAGCCGACGAGACGGCATTGCTCGACGTCGAGCGCACCGTCTCCGCGCTCACCCATCTCGCCGAGACCGGGCAGATCGTTCCGCTAGGCCCGGGGCTGCGTTCGGCCCTGCGCTGCCCGCTCTGCGCCGGGAAGCTGACGGCCGAGCCCGGTTGGATCTCGTGCGAAGGGTGCGGGCGGAGCTACCCGTTCGTCGGCGAGGTGCCGGTGCTGCTCGAGGAAGCGGTCGGCGCCGGGCGCCAGGCCCAGACCACCCCGTAGTCGTCGGTGCCGCCGGCAGGCTGCACCTCGAAGCCCGCTCTCGTGAGGGCCTCGGTCGCCGCGACCCGTGCGTTGGGCTCCGGGCACGAGAAGGCGTGGTACTCGAGGACCAGCGCGCGGACTGCTGTGGCGGCCAGGCGCGGGTCGGCGAGAATCGGCCACTCCCCGCCTTCGATGTCCATCTTCAGCAGGTCGGCCCCTTCGAGCAGGGGAAAGACGTCGAGCGCCGGCACCTCGACTCCGGGCTCCCCGGGCCCGGCGATGTGCGAGAGCGAATGGCGGCCGGCCACAAACGCGACGCTGCCCTCCTGAACCGACGCAACGGCTTCGATCACCTGCCAGTCGCCGAGGCCCACGTTGGCCGCAATACAGCGGCGCAGGATCTCGGCGTTGGCCGGATCCGCCTCGACCGCGAAGATCCGAGCGCCCGGGTCACGCTCGAGCATGAAGATCCCGAACAGGCCGATGTTCGCGCCGAGGTCGACCACGCGCGGGGCGGCGCCGAGCGTCAGCCACGACGGCAGCTCGTAGCTCCGCGAGTAGAAGACCTCGTCGAGCGTGACCAGATCGGCGTTCCGTGCCTGATCACGACCCGAAGGCCCGAGCCACGGAGGCGGTAGACGGCCGGTGAGCGCACCCGCCGAAGCTCGCGGGCCACGAAGCTGCCCGACTCGACTACGACGGTGCTGCGAAGAGCCAGCGCGACGAAGCGCTCGACGCCCGGCCGCTCGAGGATCGCCCGAATCGCACGTACGCTCGTCAACCGGCGTGTCACTTCGACGACCCTCGGCCAGCTCATCGTCGCCACGGGATCAGCTTGACAGAGGCGCGCATACGATCCCGGCACGTGGGCCGGCGACCTCCACGCCTTCATCGCCTGGCGGTGAACGCGATCTTCTTGCAGCCGCGGATGGGCGGGCTCGAGACATACGTGCGCGAGCTGCTTCCGGCGCTGCTGGCCCTTGAGAAGGGCCTGGAAGTGACCGTCTTCGTCACCCCGGCAGGCCGCGAGGCGCTCGCGAGCGAGCAGTGGGCCGACCGCGTGCAGCTCGTCTCACCCCGAGCCCTGCGGCTGCCGTTCACGAAGGCGATCACCGAGCTCGCTCTCGTCGGGCACCTCGCGGACGAGGCCGGCGCCGACGTGGTCCACAGCATCGCGATGATCGGGCCGATGTGGTCGCGCGCGGCCAGCGTCGTCACGCTCGCGGACGTGATCTGGCTACGCGAGCCCGACGCCGTGCCTACGCCGACGCGTCTTCTGTGGAGGACGTCGGTACCGCTCGGGGCGCGCCACGCGCGACGGGTGATCACCCTCTCGGAATCGGCGCGGAACAAGATCGCCGCCGACCTGCACCTCGCGCCCGAGCGCATCGATGTCGTCCCGCTCGGCCCGGGAACCAGCGCGGCCGTCGAGCCGACGGCCGAGGCCGAGCTCCGGGAGCGCCTCGGCCTCGGAGGCGGCCCGATCGTGCTCACCGGCTCCGCGCACTCGCCACACAAGAACATCGGCGTCCTGATCGAGGCGATGGCAGCCCTCCGGGAGCGCGTCCCGGAAGTCGTCCTGGTCGTCCCCGGCAATGCGAGCGAGCATTCGCGCGCCCTCCAGCAGCGCGCGGCGGACCTGCATCTCGCGGGGGTAGTCGTATTCACGGGCTGGCTGCCGCCGGCTGACCTCGAGGGCCTCTACCAGACCGCCTCTTGCTTCGTCCTGCCGTCGCGCCGCGAAGGCTTCGGCCTGCCCTTGCTCGAGGCCATGAGTCGCGGGGTTCCCGTCGCGTGCGCCAGGGCCTCGGCACTGCCGGAGATCGCGGGCGACGCTGCCCTCTACTTCGATCCGGACCAACCAGGCGAGGTCGCCGACGCCGTCGGCCGGCTACTGCAGAACCCGGCCCTCAGCGACGGGCTTCGAGCCGCCGGCCGGAAGCGCGCGGCGACTTTCACCTGGGAGCGGGTCGCCGAAGAAACGCTCACCGTCTACGAACGGGCTCTCGCCGAGTGACCGACGACAGCCGGATCGACATCCACCTGCGCTCGGGCCCACAGATGCTGCAGTACCGCACGATCGCCCGCAGAATCGCCGAGGAGCAGCGCGGCCCGATGCTCGACTGGGGAACCGGCTTCGGCCAGGTCGCCAAGCTGCTCGCGGACGAAGGCGCCGACGTGACGCCGTTCGAGTACCGGCCAGACCTCCCCGCGGGCGTCCGCCCGCTCGAGCGCTTCCCGGAGCTCCAGGCCCACTCGAGCCCCGACCCGGTCCGGCTGCCCTTCGACGACGCGTCCTTCGACGCGGTCCTCAGCTGCGGCGTGCTGGAGCACGTGCAGGATCCGGACGGGAGCGTCGAGGAGCTCCACCGCGTCCTGCGCCCCGGCGGCACGTTCTACCTCTACAACCTGCCGAACCGCTGGGGGTACACGGAGCGGATCGCGCGGCTGCTCGGCCTCTACTACCACGGCAAGCTCCCGGACGACCGCGTCTACACCCTCGGCTCTGCCCGCTCGCTGCTCGAACGGCA
The DNA here is from genome assembly GCA_963755635.1 of uncultured Actinomycetes bacterium. Lineage (GTDB taxonomy): Bacteria > Actinomycetota > Thermoleophilia > Gaiellales > Gaiellaceae > AC-32. The sequence goes on from CAVWKS010000028.1 coordinate 66,477, forward strand.
CGGCTTCGACATTCTGGAGCTCAGGCGCGCGCACATGCTTCCGCTCGTGCTCGGCGGCCCGGCCCGCGCGGTATGGGCGACGAGCTCGGCCCTCGAACGCGTCCCCGGGCTCAACGTCGTCGCGACGACGATCGAGGGCGTGGCTCTGGCGCGCTAGTCGTCCGCGAGGGTCGGCGCGAGGGCCGAAAGCCGTTCGAGGTCGGCGTCGACCATCATCTCGACGAGCTCGCGGAAGGACGTCTTCGGCTCCCAGCCGAGCCCGGTGCGCGCCTTCGAGGCGTCGCCGACGAGCTGGTCGACCTCGGCCGGGCCGCAGGAACGCCGGTCCGTGACGACGTGCTCCTCCCAGTCGAGCCCGACGCGGCCGAACGCGAGCCTCGACGAACTCGCGCACCGAGTGCGTCTCGCCGGTGGCGATCACGTAGTCGGCGGGCTCGTCCTGCTGCAGCATCAGCCACATCGCCTCGACGTAGTCGCCGGCGAAGCCCCAGTCGCGCTGCGCGTCGAGGTTGCCGAGCCTGAGCTCGTCGGCCAGTCCGAGCTTGATCCGGGCGACGCCGTCGCGTGATCTTGCGCGTCACGAACTCGAGGCCCCGGCGCGGGCTCTCGTGGTTGAACAGAATCCCGAGACGGCGAAGAGGCCGTACGACTCGCGGTAGTTGAGCGTGATGTAGTGCCCGTAGACCTTCGCCACGCCGTACGGCGAGCGCGGGTGGAACGGCGTCAGCTCCGTCTGCGGGACCTCGCGCACCTTGCCGAACATCTCCGAGCGACGACGCCTGGTAGAAGCGGATCCCGGGATCGACCGCGCGGATCGCCTCGAGGATGCGCGTGACGCCGACGGCGGTGAACTCGGCGGTCAGCACCGGCTGGTTCCACGAGGTCGGGACGAAGCTCTGCGCGGCCAGGTTGTAGACCTCCGAGGGCTGGGACTCGCGGATTGCCGCGTCGAGCGAGAACGGGTCGAGCAGGTCGCCCTGGAGCAGCGTGATCCGGTCGATCAGGTGCCCGATCCGCTCCACGTTCTCGGTCGAGGCGCGGCGCGTCATGCCGAAGACCTCGTAGCCCTTGGCGAGCAGCAGCTCGGCCAGGTACGACCCGTCCTGGCCGGTGACCCCCGTGATCAGCGCACGCCGGGCCGCGCTCACGTCACCGGCTCCATCTGGCGCGCAGCGTCGAGCGTGTCGGCGAGGGTCTGCTCGAGCGGAATCTCGGGGCTCCAGCCGGTCGCCTCGCGCAGCCGTGACGGATCGCCCGCGAGCCGCGGCACCTCTGCGGGGCGCACGCGGCTCTCGTCGCGCTCCACGCGCACGTTGACGCGCGCGAGGCCGACCAGGAGATCGACCACCTGCGCCATCGTCACCGGCCGCCCCGAGGCGATGTTGTACGTGCCCGCCGGCACGGATCCGTCGAGCAGCAGCCGGTACGCGCGGCAGACGTCGCGCACGTCGAGGATGTCTCGTTCCGCAGAAAGGTCACCGACGCGGAGCGTACCGCCGCCCTCGGCTTCCAGCCGCGCGATCTGCCGCGACCAGGAGCCGACGGCGAAGCGGTCGTCGCGGCCTGGGCCCTCGTGGTTGACGGCGCGCGCGACCACCACGTCGAGCCGCGAGGCAGCGCAGGCCAGCTCGGCGGCGGCTTTGCTCGCCGCGTAAGGGGAGACCGGCGCGAGCCGCTCGTCCTCTGGCGTCGGGATGCGCGCGGCGTTGCCGTAGACCTCGCACGTCGACGCGAGCAGCACGCGCGCGTCAGGGCGCTCGGCGCTCACCGCCGCGAGGACGTTGACGGTGCCATCGACGTTCACGCGCCAGGTGCGCCAGACGTCCTGCCACGAAGCGGCCACGGACGACTCGGCCGCGAGGTGGACGACTGCGTCCGCGCCACCCACGGCTGCGCGGAGAGGATCCGCCTCGAGGACGTCGCCCTCGAAGGGAACGAACGCCTCTCCGAGCTCGGCGCGGAGGTGAGTGCCGACGAAGCCCGCCGGCCCGGTGACCAGGACGGGACCCATCAGTACGCGCCGCGCGCGCGCAGGACCGCAGGGATCGTCTTCAGCAGGATCGAGATGTCGAGCCAGATCGACCAGTTTTCGAGGTAGTAGAAGTCGAGGCGCACGAGGTCGTCGAAGCCGAGGTTCGAGCGGCCCGAGATCTGCCAGAGACCCGTGATCCCCGGGAGCACGAGGTAGCGCTTGCGGTGCCAGGCCTCGAGCAGCGCGTAGTCGCGGAGCGGCAGCGGCCGCGGCCCGACGAGGCTCATCTCGCCGCGAAGAACGTTCCAGACCTGGGGGATCTCGTCGAGCGAGAAGCGCCGCAGCACCGCGCCCACGCCGGTGACGCGCGGGTCCTCGCGGATCTTGAAGAGCGGGCCATCCGCCTCGTTCGCCGCCTCGAGCTCGGCCTGCTGGTCCGGCGCGTCTGCATACATCGTGCGGAACTTGAGCATCGCGAACGTCTGCTCCCCCAGGCCGATCCGCTCGTCGCGGAAGAACACGGGGCCCCGCGAGTTGAGCTTGACGGCAGCGGCGATCGCGAGCCACACCGGCAGCCCGGCGACGAGGACCAGGCTCGAGACGACGAGGTCGAACCCGCGCTTGACGAACCAGTCGAGCCCGACGAAGGCCGGCGGGCGCAGCTCGAACAGCGGCACGCCCTGCCCCGGGATGAACTGCGGCCGGTGGCGCAGCAGCTCGGTCGCCTTCGGCGCGACCCGCACGTTGACCCCGCGACGGTGCGCGAGCGAGACGATCTCCAGCAGCTCGCGCTCGCTGAAGTCGGAGTCGGTCACGATCAGCTCGTCGACACGCGTGTCCTCCAGGATCGCCGGCAGGCCACGCAGGTCACCGAGCACCGGCAGGCCTATCCCGTCCGCGTCGGACGAGATCGCGCCGACGAACTCGTAGTCGATCCCGCTCCGGCGCGAGCCGAGCGCCCGGTGCAGGTCGGCGAGGCTGTCGCCCGCCCCCACCAGCAGCGCGTGCCGCCGGGCGCCGAGCGAGTGCAGGAGCTCCTGCGTGACCGCGTCGTAGCTGCCGCGCAGCGCCGAGATCGCCACAGCCGAGAAGAGCACCGCCGCCGGGATCAGCCCGTAGGTAGAGAACTTGTGCCGTCCCGAGCCCGAACGCGAGCGTGATCAGGGCGACGACCACGAGCGACGAGAGGACCCGGCCAAAGCCCGGCCGGCGGTCGCGCTCGGCGTAGAGCTCGGCCTGCGAGAAGACGAGCACTGTGATGAGTGTCAGGAACGGAAGCCAGTCGGTCTCGACGCGCCAGACGAAGCCCCAGAGCACGGGGCTGCCGTAGTAGAGCTCGCGCAGGACGAGCGCCGCGTAGAGGCCGAGCACGATCCCGCCGAGGTCGAGCACGACGAGCGCGGTGATGCTCGCGATGCGCCGTCCGGCAGCGGAGAGCTGGCCGTTGGTCAGGAAGAACGGCCGGCCCGAACGGATGTCGACCGGAACGCGCTCGTCGCCGGTCGAGGGTGCAACGGGGGCGGGGATTCGACCCCGACCCCGTTGCGGTGTCCTTATCGCCACGCATCTAGTGTGGCAGGCGGCGGAAGGCGTAGTAGGCGGCTTCTTCTTGCCGCTGTAGGTCTCGAGGCCCGACTGCCAGCCGGCGAGCCGCTTCTCGTCGCGCAGGAGGAACCACGTCATCAGTCCGATGCGCGGATTCCGCCGGGCGATCGAGAACGCCTGCGCGAGGTACTTCGCCTGCTTCGCCCACGAGACGCCGAAGTGCGGATCGGGCGGCCGCGTCTGATAGCCGTACTCGGTGATCCAGAGCGTCTTGTGGCCGTAGAGCCTGGTCAGCAGGCCGATCAGGACGTTGATGTTCGCGAGCGTCACCGCGGTCTTCGACTTCGGCATCGTGCTCGGGCTCTCGGTCGGCCGGCTGTAGTACGGATGGTGCGCGTACACGTCGAAGTGCCGGCCGCTCAGCCCGTAGCGCTTGAGCGCCGAGAGGAAGGTCAGCGGCGCGATCGACGCACGCGTGCTGCGCGCGCGGTTGTTCCCGTGCGGGTCGGTGCCGCCGCACGCCACGGTCTCCTTCAGGTGCGTCGAGTGGACACCGGCCCAGACCGCCGTGCAGATCGCCGCGTAGGTCTTCGCCGCGATCGGGATGTTCCTCCCGCCGACGATCTGCCACTGCGGCCGCAGGAAGACCGGGTTGTTCGGCTCGTTCCAGGCCATCCACTTGCGCACGGCCGGCAGCGTGACGCCGTCGGCGCGCTTGAACGTGCCGCTGTAACGCTTTGCCGCCGCGGTGGCGAAGTAGCGGAGGTTGACCATCTTCTTCGGGGCGCGGTTCGGCTTGACCGCGCCGGCCCAGTGCGGCGTGCCGTAGATCGTGAACAGGACCTGGATGTGGTTCTTGGCCGCGTTCTGGACGAACGAGTCGTACGGCGCCCAGTTGTAGGCGGGGTCGTTCGGATCGGCAGGATGTGCCGGCCGCTTCAGCGCCACGATCTGGCCCCAGAGCAGGTCCATGCGCAGGACCTGGACCCGCAGGTTCTTGAACGCCGCGAACGAGCGGTCTGGCGCGAGCAGCGACTGGGACGGGTCGTACATGCCGACGAGCATCCCGCGGGACGCCGCCGCAGGCTCGGGCCGCGCAGAGGCGGCGAGGACGGACAGGACGATTGCGATCAGGGCGATGCAGAATCTCTTAGACCCCAAGAGGCTCCCTTCCGAGGCTCGGCAGCATGCGCCGCAGCCCCTCTTCCAGCTCGATCTCCGGCTGCCAGCCCAACAGCTGCCTGGCTCGCGTGATGTCGGGCTGGCGGACCTGGGGATCGTCGATTGGCAGTGCTTCGAACACGATTTCGCTCTTTGACGACGTAAGCGGATACGGTTTGCGCGAGTTCCAGAATCGTGAACTCGCTCGGGTTGCCGAGGTTGACCGGCAGGTGCTCGCCGCTCTCGGCGAGCAGGTAGAGGCCGCGCATCAGGTCGTCCACGTAGCAGAAGCTGCGCGTCTGCGAACCGTCGCCAAAGACGGTGATCGGCGCGCTCTCGAGCGCCTGGCGCATGAAGGTCGGGATCGCGCGCCCGTCGTGCGAGCGCATGCGAGGCCCGTAGGTATTGAAGATCCGGACGATCGCGGTGTCCACGCCCTGCTGGTTGTGGTACGCCATCGTCAGCGCCTCCGCGTAGCGCTTCGCCTCGTCGTAGACCCCGCGCGGGCCGATCGGGTTGACGTTGCCCCAGTAGCTCTCCGTCTGCGGGTGCACCTGCGGGTCGCCGTAGACCTCGCTCGTCGAGGCGAGCAGGAACCGCGCGCGCTTCCACTTCGCCAACCCGAGCGCGTTGTGCGTCCCGTAAGAGCCGGTCTTGAGCGAGAAGAGCGGCTGGCGCAGGTAGTCGATCGGGCTCGCGAGAGCGCGAGGTGGTAGACGACGTCAACCGGCCCCTCGACCTCGATGTGCTCGATCACGTCGTGGTTGCAGAACTCGAAAGCCTCGTCGCGGAGGTGCTCGAGGTTCTCGAGCGAGCCCGACTCGAGGTTGTCGACGCACAGCACGCGATACCCCTTCTCCAGGAGGTATTCGCAGAGGTGGGAGCCGAGAAATCCGGCCCCGCCGGTGACAACTGCTCTGGGCATCCGAGTGATGTTATCCGGGGTCTCAACGGGCCCCGGCAGCTCTTACGAACTCCTAACCTGCACCCGTTTTATGGTTCCGGCCGCGAATTCCTACACCCGGACGGACCGCTGATGGCAGGCGATTTCGCGCAGTCCGAGCGCGCGCAGGCGACCGTCTAGCTGGAAGGCTGTTCGGAAGCCCGCGGCCGGAGCAGGAAGATCATCGTCGGGTTGAGCGGCGACAGGAGCCGCAGGACAGGAGCGGGCGCGTCGCAGAGCACGCGCACCGGCAGGCTCAGCTGCTCGAGCTCCTTGTAGACCCGCATCGCGGCGATCGTCGCGTTCTCGTGCTCGAAGCCGGCCTCGCCGAACAGGCGCTCCGCGCGGCGGCGCGTAGGGAGGTTGCAGTCGTAGTGCGTCCCCCGGTGAGCGGCCCGGACATACGGGTCGGCGAAGCGCCGCGGAACCCAGCTCAGGAACGGCAACCGGAAATGCGGCTCGACCAGACCCCAGCGGTTCGGGACGGCGAGGTAGCAGAGACCGTCCGGGCTCAGGACGCGCCTGACCTCGCGGAGGTGGTGAAGCTGATCGGCCCGCTCGCCGACGTGCTCGATCACGTGGTTGGAGAGGACGACGTCGAATGAACCCGGCTCGTAAGGCAGCTCCGTGCCGTCCACCTGCGTGAACTCGTAGCCCTCGGCCGTCTTGCGCTGGTCCTTCACGTCGACGGCCGCGACGCGGCCCTGCGGCCCGACGAGCTCGGCCAGGGCGCTCGCGATGTAGCCGGACCCCGCGCCGATGTCGAGCAGGCGGGCGCCCTCCAGCGGCCGCACCGTCTCGACCAGGCGCGCGATCTTCCGGGCCTTCAGCAGCCGCGACTCGTGATCGAGGATCGCGTGCGGCTGCCGCTCGACCGGCGCAGGGGTCGCTGAGGCTTCGGCGGGCACTGCGGCCACGGTATCGGCGCTGTCGGCCGGCCCCTTGAGGGACTGGGCCGCGACGCCGATGACCCCTGAGTGCCCGCGGAGGCTCACCCGGTCAAGCGCGCGCTCCGCGTGGCGGGGACGGTGCTCATCACGGGCGGCTGCGCTGCGTACCTCGTCTGGAAGATCGATCTCACCGAGACGGCGCGCGTCCTGGCGAGCGTCAGGCCCGCGTACTTCGCCGCTGCGCTCGCGCTGCTGTTCGCGACGATTCCGCCGCTCGCCTGGCGCTGGAGGCTCCTCCTCCGAGCGCGCGACATCGACGACAGCCTCGCGTGGCTGATGCGCGCGTACCTCGTCTCGTACGCCGCGGGCCAGGTGCTGCCCACCTCGCTGGGCGGCGATGCGACCCGGATCTTCGAGACCTCCCGCCGGCATCCGGGACGCGGCGGGGATATCGCCGGCTCCGTGCTGCTCGAGCGCGCCATCGGCGGCGCGGCGACGCTCGTGCTGGCGGCGGTCGGCTTCGGGCTTGCCTACGGAAGCTACGACGTCGGCGCTTACGTCTGGGTGGAGCTCGCCTTCGTCCTGGCGGCGGTCGTCCTGTTCGTCCTCCTGTTCGCGCGCTCCGCCCGTCCGCTGCTCGCACGCCTGGCGCCGATGCTGCGGGCGGTCAAGCTCGAGCGGCCGGTGCGGGCGGTCTACGAGGCCATGCACGCTTACCGCGGCGACGCGAATGTCCTCGGGACGGCGTTCGCTGTGACGCTCGTCCTGCAGGCGGCGCGCGTGATGACGATCTGGCTGGCGGCGGAAGCCGTGCACGTCCACCTCTCGCCGCGCCCGTTCTTCGTGATGGGCCCGCTGCTCTTCCTGGTCATGCTCGTGCCGTTCACAATCAACGGTTTCGCGCTGCGCGAGTCGTTCTTCGTCAGCTTCCTCGGGAACCTCGGCGTCGCCGCGGACCCCGCCTTCGCGACTGGGTTCCTGTTCTTCCTGCTCTCGACGTCGCTGGCCCTGCCCGGAGCGGCGATCGTCTTCTGGGAGAGCGTGCGGGGCGCGCCACGGGCCGCTGCCCAGGCCCCGTCCCCAACTCGCTAGGAACTCGCCCGACGCCTGGCCGCGCGCTCGGCGTCGCGCCGCTTCAGCTCCTCGAGCCGCTTCAGCGCGCGCTCGCGCAATTCGAGCGAGTACGCCTTCTCCTCAGGGGTTCTCTTCGGAAACCTCTTCTTCACCGTCATCGTCCTCGAAATAGTCGAGTAGCCGGTGCACCCCGACCTGGATGTCGAGGAGCAAGGTGATGATAAAGGTCGTGTCGCTCCATCCAGGCTCGGCGTCCACCGCCGAAACGATGCTCAGCTGGGTGCTGCTCAGCAAGTGCTTCTTTCGGACAGGGCCTGGGCAACAGCGAGGGCTCGCATGGCCAGCGTGCAGGAATGTCACCCGAGCGTTCGGACGATACTGAGAGGCATGAAAGGACATCCGTAGGAGACGCGGCGAAGCAAGCGATCGCTCTCCGCACGGCACGGCTGATCCTGACGCCTCTTTCCCCGCTTGACGAAGCCGAGCACGCAAGAGCGTCTGGGAGCTCAGGCGATGCGTTGCGTGACACTCGCGCCGCCGAGCTGCAATGGCTAGACCACGGCTTCGGCCCATGGGCAATCCGAGACCTCGGGGACAACAGCTTCCTCGGTGTTGCTGAGCTGCGTCTCGCGGGTGACGGAATCGAGGGAATCGCTCCCGACGAAGTCGAAGCAGGCTGGTGGGTGAAGGAGAACCGGCGCAACCAACACATCGCGACGGAAGCGATGCGCGTGGCCATCGGTGACCTCTGGGATCGTGCCGGCGTCGAGAGCGTCACCGCATACATCGATGAGGGGGAGAACGAGCCGTCGCGTCGTCTCGCGGCCAGCCTCGGCTTCACAGTGCGCAGCCAGGGCCGCGGTCGCTTCGGCGAACCGATGACGGTGTACGAGCTTCTTCGAGCTGGCTGGCGTAGACGAGTACGTTGAATGCCCGGGAGCAATCCGCTCGACTGGGCCAGTGTTCCGGAATGTCCCCTGATCTCCAATGGCGGCGTTGGTAGCGTTCTCGGATCAAGGAGCTTGGGGTTACCGTGCGGCCGGCGGTCGCAAACGAGGTGGTGGCGTTAACTGCGGCCCTGGTGCGTGTGTACCGACGAGCCTTCTCGGCACCGGGCTACGACGAGACGGAGGAGGACGTCTTGCGCTTCGCGGACGACTCGTTGCCGCGCCACGCTGCCCGTGAAGGTTTCCGCTGCGTGGTCGCGTGCCGGAATGATGATCTAATCGGTTTCGCATACGGCTACACAGGGCGGCGCGGGCAATGGTGGACGGACGAAGTAAGCGCCCGCGCGCCCGCTCATGTCGTCGAGAAGTGGCTCGGCGGGCACTTCGAGTTCGTAGAACTTGCCGTCGATCCCGCAGCGCAGCGTCGCGGCTATGGCGGTGCGCTCCATGACGAGTTGATGATCGGTATTCCGCATGAGCACGCTCTGTTGACGACCTACGCTGACGAGCGACCTGCGCCCAGGCTCTACCGGCGACTTGGCTGGCAGCTACTCGCGGAGCAGATCTTCGATGGCCGCGATCTATACGGCCTTGACGTCAAGCGCTGGACGAGAGGAGTGACGCGATCTTCATGACCGTGCCCTGGGCCAGTGTGCGGGAATTTCCCCCGAAGCTATCGCGGTGGCGATAGAGCTGAGAGATCGGACGTCTGGGGTCACCGTGCCGATTGTAAGCGGGCTGGCGTGAGCGAGTGCCCTTCTCACCTGGCGCTTGTCGCCGCCGGTCCGAGCGCCTGCTCGTACGTCGTGATCGTCTCTGCGATGACTTTGTCCCACGCGCAGAGCTCGGTGATCCAGGCGCGCGCATTCTCGCCCAAGCGCTTGCGGAGGGCCGGGTCGGCGAGCAGGCGGTCGATCGCGGCGCGGAGCTCCTTCGGGTTGCCGGGCTCGACGAGCAGGCCGGTCTCGCCGTCGCGCACGAGTCCGAGCAGGCCGCCCGTCGCGCCGGCGACGACCGCCTTGCCGTGAGCCATCGCCTCGGCGCAGACGACTCCGAAGCCCTCGCTTCGCGACGGCACGACGACGACCGCGGCGCGGCGGTAGCGCTCCTCCAGGTCGGCCCGCGAGATGAAGCCGAGCGCGTCGGGGAAGAGGTCGCGGAGCGGCCCGTCGCCGGAGACGATCAGGTTCAGGCCCTCTCGCGCAGCGGCCAGATCCTCGACGCCCTTCTCGCGAGAGAGCCGCCCGGTGTAGAAGACCTCCGGCGGATCGGCCTCCTCGCCCACGGTCTCAGGGATCTCGATCCCGATCGGGATGAAGCGAATGTTCTCGATCCCCGCCTGCCGCGCCGACTCGACGAGGGCCTGCGAGATGCAGATCGTCGCCCGTGCGCGGTGGCAGATGAAGCGCACGACCCGGGGCCGGCGCCGCATCAGCTCGAAGTCGTCGAGCGCGCCGCCGGAAATCGAGCCGAGCAGGCTGACCACGAACGGCTTTCCCGAGAAGACCGCGACCACTCCGCCGGCCAGCCACATCGCGTGCACGAGGTCGGCATCGCGCGCGACGCGCCTGAGCGTCCGGATCATCGAGAGCGCAAGCAGCGGCGCGATCCACGGCCTGCGCCGGACCGCGTGCATGATCCCGCCGCCCTGGTAGGCGACGCCGTAGTCCTTGTAGACGCCGGGGTGCACGACCTCGACCTCGAGCCCCCGCGCGCGCAGCCGCTCGACCGGATCGGAGACGAATCGCCCCGCGAAATCGTCTGCGTGCCGCGGATACGAGGTCGTGAAGACGACGACCTTCACCGCTCAGCTATCGGTGCGGCGCCGGCCGCGGCCGCCGAGGTCCTTGTTCGACTCCATGTCGAACCACATCGCGAACAGCGTGAACTGCGAGCCGAAGATCAGCAGCAGCGCGACGAGCACGATCGTCGCGGCGGTGATCGGCGTTGCCCATGAGCCGCAGCACGACCTCCGCGATCCCGAGCGCCGAGCCCGAGCACGGTCATCAGGATGCCGAGCAGGTAGAAGAAGACGAGCGGGTGGAAGTCGCGGATCACGTACTTCTCGCGCATCCGCCAGAAGAAGCCCTTCACCAGCAGCCACGAGATCGCGCGGCACGACCTTCCGCAGCCGGATCCCCGAGCGCTCGCCGACGCCGTAGATCGGCCGCGACGGGTAGTCGCGCACGCGCGCCGTTCCAGACGTTCAGGTGGACGAGCATGTCGTTCGGGAAGCCGTAGCGCGGGTAGATCCGGTCGAGGTCGAGCAGCTCCAGCATCTCCAGCGAGATCGCCGTGTAGCCGGACTGCGAGTCGGCGACGTGCCAGTAGCCCGAGGCGATCTTCGTCAGCAGGCTGAGGATCGCGTTGCCGAGGTAGCGGTAGCGCGGGATCACGTCCCACGCCTGGCCGGTGAAGAGGCGGTTGGCCTTCGCGTAGTCGACCTCGCCGCGGGCGACCGGCGCGACGAGCGTCTCGAGGTCGGCCGGGTCCATCTGCGCGTCGGCGGCCATGACCGCGGTGACGTCGATCCGCTCCGCGAGCGCGCGCTGGTAGCCGGTGATGATCGCCGCGCCGACGCCCAGGTTGCGCTCGTGGACGAGCACCTCGACCCGCGGGTCGTCGAGGCCTCGGACGGCCGCGGCCGTCCCGTCGCGCGAGGCGTCGTCGACGACGAGAACGCGGTCGACGAAGTCAGGGATCGACGCGGATCGTGTCCGCGATCAGCGTTCTCCTCGTCGTGCGCAGGCACGACGACGGCAACCCGCTTGCCGTCGAGCATTCCTCCTAGTTAGGCGGGGCGGCGGGCGATCCTGCCCGCCGGCTCCCAGAGGAGCGCGGCGGCGATGCCGATGAGCAGGCCGATCAGACCGCCGACGATCACCGAGTTGCGCCTGCTGCGCGCGGTCGTCTTGGTCGCCGCCGCGAACGTGATCTGCCGGCCGAGCTCGACTTCCTGCGCGACGGCGAGCTGCTGCTTCGCGGTCGTGAGCTGATCGACGATCTGGGCGCGCTGGATCGACGCGACGAGCTTGTCCGGTCCCGGAGAGGCCGTTCGAGCTGAGGCTCCGGTCGATCACGTTCAGCGACTGCGTGTAGCCGTCGATCTGAGCCTGGAGGCTCGCGATCAGCTTGTTCACGTAGCTCGAGGTCTGGTGGATCACGATCTGGGCGAGGGTGTTCGCGGCGACCTGCGTCTGGCGAGGGGTCTTGCCCGTGACGGAGATCAGGACGAGCGGCGTCTGACCCAGCTTCGTCAGCGCGCCGGCGACGGGACGGGACGTGACGTGCCCGCGCAGCTTGCGCACCGGGATCCCCGCCGCGCGCGCGGCCTGGCGGAGCGCAGCCTCGCTGTGGATCACCTGCCCGACGGTCGACGGGTTCGTCGCCTGGCTCTGGAGCTGCACCGAGCCGACCGGCGAGAGCGGCTGACCGAGGTAGATCGTGGACTTGGCCGTGTAGACCTGGCTGCCGCCGATCGTGACCAGGTAGGCGATCAGAGCGCCGACGATCAGGCCGGCGACCGGCAGCCACCAGCGGTGGACCAGCGAGTGCCAGTGGCGGCCGAGGTCGACCTCGCGCTCGTCGTCCGGGTTCGGCAGGTCGCGCTCCCGAGAGCGTGGTTCCGTGGTCGTGCTCACAGCGCGCTCGACTTTACCCGCGTCACTTGGGCGCCATGGCGAAGACCCGTGCATAGCCCACGAGGTAGAGCCACTTTCCGTCGGTGACGACGGCGCCGTACTTGCCGCGGCGGAAGTACCAGAGCGGCTTTCCGGTGCGCGCGTCGAGGGCGTAGGTGCGGCCGTTGAAGCTCGAGAAGTAGACGACGCCGTTGATCACGACCGCCGATCCGGAGATCGGCCCGTTCGACTTGAACGCCAGTTCACGTCCCCGGTGGCGGCGTCGAAGCAGTAGAAGTAGTGGTCGTAGGAGCCGACTAGACGCGCTGGTCCCAGACGGCCGGCGAGCCGTAGACGTAGTTCCCGGTCCCGTGCGACCAGCGCAGCTTCCCGCTCGAGGCGCCGAACGAGTAGACCTTGCCGTCGGTCGAGCCGATGTAGACGCGGTCGTAGGCGACGGCCGGCGTCGAGTAGAAGGTGCCGCTCGCCCCGAGCCGCTGCTGGGCGCCGGCCTTCCAGACGAGCTTGCCGGTGCGCGCGTTAGCGCGTAGACGTGGCTGTCGTACGAGCCGAAGTAGACCTGCCGCCGGCGTAGGCCATGCCATCCTTGACTTTGTTGCCGGTCTGGTAGCTCCAGACGGTGCGGCCCGTGCGCGTGTTGAGCGCGTACACCTTGCCGCGCCAGTCGCCGACGTAGACGAGGTTGCCGACGACGAGCGGCGACGACTCGGTCGGTCCCATCGGCACGCGCCAGCGCACCTTGCCGCTGTCGGCGTCCATCGCGATCGTGACGCCGTCGAGCCCCGAGCGCGACGCGTTGCAGGGCGGCTTGTTCAGGAAGGTCATGAAGACGGTGTGGTCGTCGACGGCGGGGGTGGCCGCGGTGCAGCGCCTCGTCCGCGCTGCCAGACCGCGCCGTGCAGCTTCGTGTCGACCGCGAAGAGCTTGCCGTTCGCGTTCGCGAAGTAGAGGCGGCCGTAGGCGATCGTCGGCGGGAACTCGACGAGATCGCGCCCGCGGAAGAACCAGTGCGGTTGAAGGGCGGACGGATCGCGGCCGGGACGAAGTCGGGCGCTCCTAGCCGGGCCGAGTCGTAGCGGTAGGTCGGCCAGATGACCGCCGGCGGCTGCTTCGGCGGCTTCTTCTGCTGCGCGTGGGTCGTGACGAACTCCACCGACGAGGAGCCGCGGACGTCGCGGCCCTGATGCTTGCGGTAGAGGCCGTACGCGACGAGGCCGGCGGCACGAGGACGACGCACGCCGGCCGCCGACGAGAGGCGCGCTTCATCGATGCCGCGGCTCGACCGCGTAGAGCCGCGAGAAGCCGTGCAGGAGCAGGCGGCCGCCGTTCCCGGAGACCGGCACAAAGGCGCCGTCGGGGAACCGGAAGACCTGCGCGGCCGGTGCGCGCGTCACGCCGTAGATCCGGTGCTGGCGGTTGGCGAAGTAGACGATGCCGTCCACGATCGTCGGGGCGCCCCCGATCGAGCCGCCGGTCGGAAAAGCGCCAGACATGCTCGCCCGTCGCCGCCGAGACGCAGTAGAGGTCGCCGTTGTAGGAGCCGAAGTAGACGCGCCCGCGCCAGACCGCCGGCGACGAGTAGACGTAGGCGCCGGTGTTGAGCGTCCAGAGGCGGCTGCCCGCGCGTCGAGAAGGCATTCATCGTGTTGCCGGTAGAGGAGGGCGCGAAGACGCGGCCGCTCGCGACCGCCGGCGTCCCGTAGATGCGGCCGTTGACCGCGGCCGACCAGCGCAGCCGGCCGTTGCGCGCGCCGAGCGCGAGCAGCCGCCCGCCGTAGTCGCCGATGAAGACCGTCCCGTTCAGGAAGGAGGCGCTCGAGGTGATCTTGTTCCCGGTGCGGTACGTCCAGCGGGCGCGGTGCGTGCGCAGGTCGAGCGCGTAGACCGCGCCGGCCCAGTCGCCGAAGTAGTCGATGCCGTCGATCACGACCGGCGAGGACTCGATCGGCGAGCCCGTGTAGTAGCGCCAGAGCACGCGGCCGTTGTAGCGGTCGAGCACCCAGACGTGCCCGTCCATCCCGTGCACGACGAGCTCGTTGTCGAAGACCGCGGGCGAAGCGGCCATCTTCCCGTTCGGGGTGTCGTGGCGCCAGACCGTCGAGCCGTCGCTCATCGAGAGGCGCGGATGCTGCCGCGGAAGTTCGAGACGTACGCGACGCCGTCGTCGACGACGGCCGGGAACTCGATCAGCGCGCCGACCGGCGCGCTCCAGACGAGCCGGAACGGCGGGCGCACGTGGATGTCGGCTGCTCCTGCGTGCGCTGCGGCGACGCGCCGTACATCGTCCACTGCAGCCTGGTCTGGTAGACGCGGACGGCGATGAGCGGCGGTTGCTGAACTTGAGGCGCCGGCGGATACGGGTCGTAGCCGGCCTGGCCACGGTGGTGACGAGTCGGCCGCGGTGCGGGAGCCGGATGCGTGCGACGCCGTGGCGGTCGGTGCGGCCGGGATCGGCCGATGATGCGGACCGTCGCGCCGCGGACCGGCTTGCCAGGTCGCCGTCGAGGACGACCAGGCGCACCCACGACGGCTTCGGGCAGCGGCGGCGGACGCGTCGCCATCGGCTCGGGCGTCTTCGGCGGCCGCTGCTGCTGCTCTGCGTGCTTGCTCCCGCCGCACGCCGCGGCAAGCAGCGGCAGAACAAGCAAGACGGACCCCGGGCCGGCGCATCACAGCAGGCTAGATCTCGTCCCGGCTAGCGGGTTCCCTCCGCCTTCTCCCACATCAGCGGCGCGCCCTCGCGCAGGTAGCGCGCCGAGCGCGGCGACCGTCGCCGACTCATCAAGAGGTAGTAGTAGGCGATCCCCGCGCCGGGGACCGGCAGGCGCAGGCGGCCGGCGGCGGCGAGCGCGAGCCAGGCGGCCTGGGCGGCGAGCGCGGCCTGGTACGGCCAGCCCTCGCCCACGAGCGCAATGCTGGTCGCGAGCAGCGTCACGTGCAGGAAGCCGCTCGCGTAGCGCAAGACGCGGTGCGAGAGCAGCTCCGCCAGGTAGAGCGGCGGCTGGCCGCGGAGGCTGCCGGCCTCGAAGAGGTGGCGCCACGACCAGGGCAGCATCCGCACCTTGCGGCGGAACTCGTCCTCGTTGTCCTTGCTCGGCTTCTCGAACGCGAGCGCGTTCGGCTCGTACACCGCGCGGCGGCCGCGCTGCACCATCAGCGCCGGGAAGCCGAGGTCGTGGCCGAAGGGCCACTCGACGTAGTCGTCGCGCCGCACGGCGTAGATCGCGCCGTTGCCGCCGGTGATCGAGCCGAGCGCGGACTCGCTGGCCCGCAGCCACATCTCGTACCGCCAGTAGAGGCCCTCCTTGTTCGTGCCGTCCTCGCGCTGGAAGCGCACCTGGCCGCAGACGTAGGCGACCTCCGGGTCGGCGAAGCTGCGCACGAGCTTGCGGAGCGCGTCGGGCGCCCAGGTCGCGTTCGCGTCGCCGAAGGCGAGGATCTCGCTCTCGGTCTCGCGGACCGCCTGGTTCATGGTGGGCAGCTTCCCGCCGCGCTCGCACTCGAGCAGGCGGACGCGGCCGTCGAAGCTCTGAACGATCTCGTGCGTCCGGTCGGTCGAGCCGTCGGACGCGACGACCAGCTGGAGCTTCTCGGCCGGGTAGTCGAGCTCGAGCAGGTTCTCGACGCGCGCCCCGATCACGTCCTCCTCGTCATGCGCAGGGACGATCAGCGTGACGGACGGCGTGATGTCTTGCTTGTCGACCTCGCGCCGCCGGAGCTGCCTGAGCCCGGCGGCGGCGACGGGGTAGCCGACGTGCGTCCACGCAAGCCCGCCGAGGCTCGCCCAGAAGAGCGCCTTCACGATCACGGCCTCACCGTACCGCGCGGTCGATCGCTCTGGCCACCAGCAGCGGGCGGGCGAGCATGGAGAGGTGTCCGGCCCCCGGGATCTCGACGAACGGCGCCTTCATGAGCGTGGCCGTCTGCCTCCCGGCGCTCAACGAGTCGACGGTGTCTCGGCTGCCCCAGGCGACGACCGCCGGAACTCGCACGCTTTCGAGGGTCGGGGCCGAGACGCCCTGGATGCCGTGGCCGAGCATCGAGGCGAACGCTGCTGCGGTGCCGCTGACGAGAAACGGCCGCTCCCACTCCTCGACGAAGGCGCCGGTTAAGGGCGGGGCGCCGCCGCCCCAGGCCTCTCGCAGGCCCTTGCGGTAGAGCCAGTCCCAGTCGGTCGCGATCCGGTAGATGCTCGTGTACCAGGGCGACACGAGCAGGTGCGAGAGCCAGCTCGCGCCGCCTCCGCCTGGTCGCGCGTCGCCGTCCAGGAGGACGATCCGCCGCGTGGCGTTCGGCGCGCTGCGGGCCAGCGAGACCGCGACTGCCGCGCCCAGCGAATGGCCGACCACGATCGGCCGCTGCAACCCCATCCGCCGGTCGAACCCCCGACGAGCTCGACCCAGTGGGCCAGCGTGTACGGCCCGCGGCGCTGCGAGTAGCCGAAGGGCGGCAGGTCGAGCGCGTAAACGCGGTGCGTCCGCCCCAGCAGCGGCCCGACCCTGTCCCAGACCCAGGCGGGCTCGATGAATCCGCCGAGGAGGACGACGGGCGTTCCGTGCGAGCCCCAGGTTCTGTACGCGAGCTGAGTTCCGGCGACGCGCTCGTAAGGGCCGGGGTACAGCTTCGCGGCGGCGACGTCGCGGCCCGAGGTGACCGCGTTGAAGATCAGCGAGGCTGCGGTCAGGGCGAGGAACAGGCCGAGCAAGCCGAGCCCGATCCAGCGGAGGACGCGCTTCAGCCGCTGCACTCGAACAGGCTAGTCCGCCGGCGTCGCGATCTCGGAGCCTGGCCGGCGATACGCCGGGAAGAAGCCTTCGTGGCCGTCGCCGCCGAGCTCTCGGTAGCGCGATTCGTCGTGAACCGCCTTGCCGACCGCCGACTCGATCAGGCCGCCCTCGTCGAAGCGGAGCTTGAACTGAAGCAGCGAGTCGTCCGCGCCGCCGACGCCGCCGCCGAGGTGGAAGCGCTCGTAGCCCTCGGCGCGAGCCCACTCGGCGGCGCGCAGGAAGAGGAGGTTGTTCGCTCCGCCTGAGCGCTCGGACGCGCCGAGGTGGTAGTGGAGCCACGGCTTGCACGCGAGGCCGAGCAGCGCGGCTGTGACGCCGTCGTGGCCGATCGCCTCGAACAGGACGAGCCATTCCCGGCTTGCGAGCGACTCCCAGTACTCGGCCGGAAAGTAGTAGAAGCCGGTCGCGCCTTTCTCCGCCATCGTGCGCTCGTAGAGGCTCGCGAAGCCGCCGAGATCCGGTGGCGCGACGGTGATCCGCGTCTCGACCGGCGCCGCCTCGGCCTTGCGGACCGCCCGGCGGTGGTGGCGGTGCAGGCGCTCGAAGAGGTCCCCCTGGTCGACGCGCCAGGCAACCGTGCCGCCGCGCGACTCGACATGGAAGCGCGAGTAGCGGTGGTTCTGGAAGCGCGGGTGGAACCAGGTGAAGGTCGTGACGATCCCGCGCTCGCGGGACCAGTCCTCGTACGCCTCGTAGAACCGCTCGTCACCGACCGGGCCGCCGAAGCCGTAGAGGCCGGTGACGTCGCGTGTGCCGTCGAGCTCCCGGACGATGCACGGGAAAACGGTGCCCTCGGCGTGGAGCAGCAGAAGCTCGCCCGGGTCGAGGAGCAGCGCGGTCTCGGCGTACTCGCGGCTCAGGTACGTGTCGTCGGGAACGGCCGCATCCCAGTCGCCGGGCGCGACCTCTTCGAGCTTCACTCCCGCTCCGGGCGCCGGCAAAGCCGGCACCTCCGCTCCCTGATGAGCTCCGTCGAGCCTACGCTCATTACTTACGGGCCCGGGCGCGCTCGATGTTCATCGTGTCGACGACGGGCTTCTCGCCGCTGCGGCCGAGCTCGCTGAACGTCCGCCAGAGGATCTTCAGGTCGAGCCGGAGCGACCAGTGGTCGATGTACCAGATGTCCTGCTCGATCCGCTCGGGCCAGCCGATCGCCTCGCGGCCGTTCACCTGCGACCAGCCGGTGATGCCGGGCTCGACGGCGAGGCGGCGGCGGTCGTGCTGGGTGTAGCGCGCCGCCTGCTCGACGAGATCCGGACGCGGGCCGACGAGGCTCATCTGGCCGCGGAGGACGTTCCACAGCTGCGGCAGCTCGTCGAGGCCCGTCTTGCGGAGGAAGCGGCCGGAACGCGTGATTCTGGGGTCGTTCTCGACCACGCCGTAGGGGTCGTCGGTGAGCTGGGAGGCGAGCTCGAGCGCGTTCTGCACCATCGTCCGGAACTTGAACATCCGAAACGTCTTGCCGTCCTTGCCGGCGCGTGCCTGCGCGAGGACCGCGGGGCGGCCCGAGTCGATCACGATCCAGAGGGCGATTGCGGCGAGCACCGGCGAGAGCAGAACGAGCAGGACGAGGGCGGCGATGCGGTCGCCGATGCGCTTGAGCAGTCTCACCGGCGCACCTCGCGGTAGAGCCGGTCGTGCTCGGCGGCGGAGTGCGCCCAGGTGAGGGCCTTCGCCGCCCGCTTGGCGCCGGCGGCTGACGCGGCGAGCGCCTTCGGCTCCAGCAGGCGCGCGCAGGCCTCGGCGAGCGCTTTGGGATCGTCCACGGGCACGACCTCGCCCGCCTTGAATTCGCGCACGATCTCGCCGAGGGAGCCCACGTCGGTCACGACCACCGGGCGACCGTAGCCGATCGCCGTGGCCAGCACTCCGGACGAGTCCAGCTGGCGGTAGGGCAGAACGACCGCGGCCGCGCGGGTCATCAGGCCGCGGATCTCGTCCGGCTGGATGAAGCGCAGCTGCCACTCGATCCGTGGATCCGAGCTCGGCGGCACCGGGTCGAGCGGGTCGCCGGCGACGACGAGCTGCGCGTCCGGGATCTGCGGCAGCGCTTCGAGCAGGACGTCGAGGCCCTTGTAGTCACGGATAAGGCCGAAGAAGAGAAGCGTCCGGCCCTCGGGGGGCGGCAGCTGCTCGCCCTCGAAGACGGGGTGCGGGATCCGGACGATCCGCTCGCGGCCGAGGCCGAGCTCGACCAGCTGCTCGACCGCGCGGTGCGAGTGGACGACGACGCGCTCTGCCGTCTCGAGCACGTCTGGCCAGACCGGCAGTGCGCGGCGGCGGCGCGGCAGGACGTCGTGCGCAGTGAGCACAACCGGGCGGTCGTCGGCGACCCGGCGGAGCCAGCGCAGGTCGAGCTCGGGCCGCGGGAGCCACTGGACGTGCACGACGTCGGGATCGAGCCGCTCGATCCGGCGCACGAGGCGCGCGACGCTCGGCGCGTATTGGAGACCCTTCGCGGCGAGGCGGAGCGGCGAGCGGCGGAAGAGCCGCGTCGAGACCGGCGCGAACAGCTCCTCGCGTGCGTAGCCCTGCGGCTCCGGCGCGCGGCCGTGCGGGAAGCGCGAGGTCAGGAGAGTGACGGCGTGGCCTTCCTCGGCGAGCGCGGAGGCGAGCGCGTGGTCGTAGGGCGGCGTGTACGCGAGCGGGTCGACGAGCGCGATCCGCATCAGAATCTTGAGCGGAGGTAGCCGAGGCTGGCGACCGCGGGCGCGGGGTCGTCGGCGGCGAAGGTCGCCCGCACCTTCTTGCGGTTCAGGTAGTGGCGCAGGAACTCGCGCGGGGGCAGCTCGCGGCGGCGGGCCATCTGCGCCGAGACCCACATGTCCTTCGCGAGGTAGATCCAGGTCAGCTGCTCGGTCATCGTGCGCGCGTCGACGGCGGGGCTGCCGCAGAGGTCGTCGTAGGCGACGTTCGCAATTCCGAGCTGCGGCCCGGTTGCGATCCCGGCCCACACCGGCGGACGCGTGTTGACCTCGATCACCTTGAGCCGGCCGTCCCGCGGGTCGCGGACGAACTCGACGTGCGCGAGGCCGCGGTAGTCGACGGCCGCGAGCAGGCGGAGGCCGACGTCGTGCACCTCCTGGTCGTGTCCGGACGCGAAGACCGCGCTCGTGCCGAAGCGGAGCGGGCCTTGCCGCACCTTGCGGCCGACGACGCTCGCGAGCGCGTGGCCCTCGCGGCCGATGTAGGTGAAGAGCGAGTAGACCTGCTCGTGAGAGTCGGGGACGAGCTCCTGGATGACGGTGTCGAAGCCGCGCTCCTTGGCCCGCTTCCAGGCGGCGACGGCTTCCTCGACGGTCGCCGCCGGGACGGCCTTCTCGCCGAGCGCGGCGGCGAACTCCTGGCCCTCGAGGGGCTTGACCAGTAGCGGCGGCTTCAGGCTCGCGTCGAGGATCGCCTCGGGGCTCTCGGCGCGGAAGGTGTGCGGCGAGGGCACGCCGGCCTCGGCGGCGACCTCCGGGAGGAGGTCCTTCCGGCGCAGGCGGCGGACGGCCTCCGGGTCGTCGGGGAGCGGCACGTCCGCGATCGCGTGGATCTCGTCCCAGCGGCTGAGGACGGTGTCCACGTTCTCGTCGCGCTCGAGGAAGAGGACGGGGCGCTCGCCGCCGGCGGCCGCGTGGCGGAGCGCCTCGAGCACCGCGTCGTCGTCGTGGGCCAGGGTGCGGCGGCGCAGGTAGCGCGAACGCAGCCCGAACTCGTAGCGCTGGCGGGCGATCCCCTCGACCGGAACCCCCGCGCGCCCGAGGCTCCGCGCAATCGCGAGCCCGGCGTGCAGCAACCCGTAGACGACCGCCGGCCTCACGCCGGAACCCCGGTGCCTGTCCCTATGACTGTCCCTGTGTCTGTCCCTGTGTCTGGCACCTTGTCTGTCCCTGTGTCTGTCCCCGGGACGGTCACGACAGGGCCTCTTCGTACGCGGCAACCGTGGCATCGGTGACCGCCGGCCACGCGAAGCGCTCCTTGATTCGTTCCCGAGCCGCCACGCCTAGGCGGCTTCGCAGCTCCGGATCGCCCAGCAACCGCTCCAGCGCGGCCCGAAGCGCAGTCACGTCTCGCGGCGGGACGAGCAGGCCCGTCTCGCCGTCGACGACGAGGTCGAGCAGGCCCCCCACGGCACCCGCCACGACCGGCCGCCCGTACGCCATCGCCTCCGCGCAGACGACGCCGAAGCCTTCGCGGTGCGACGGGCACGCGACCACCGCGGCCCGCTCGTAGAGCGGCCCAAGCTCGTCGTGCGGGACGAATCCGAGAGCCCGGGCACCCGATCGCGCAGCGGGCCCGTCCCCAGCCACAACGAGCTTCAGCTCGCGAGCGGCCTCCACCAGCTCCAGGATCCCCTTCTCCGGCGAGAGCCGCCCCGCGAACAGCACCTCCGGCGGCTCCGCAGGCTCGCCGACGGATTCCGGCACCGTCACCCCGCTCGGGATCACGCGCACCTCCCTCGCGCCGAGCTCCCGCGCCGCAACCTCGCAGCGCCCGCGACGGGCAGATCACGAGCCGCGCCTGCCGCACCACCCGGCGGGCGAGCGACGGCGCCCGGCGCGCGAGCTCGACATCCGTCCCCCAGAGCTGCAGCACGAACGGCTTGCCCGCGTCGCAGCCGCAACGAGCCCGACGGCAGCCAGTGCGCATGCACGAGGTCGGCCCCGCGCGGCCCGCCCGCGCCGCGCGCGGAAGCCCGCAGCATCGCCGGCACCAGCGCCGCCAGCCACGGCCGCCGCCGCAGGTTCGCCGAATCCCGGCGCCGTACGCGATCCCGTAGTGGCGGAAGTCCCGCGGCGAGACGACGTCCACGTCGACCCCCGCTCCCGCGAAGCACGCCACCGCGTCGCGCGACGAAGTCGCCGGCGACATCGCCCGCGTAGCGCGGGTACGACGTCGTCAGCACGAGCGACCTTCACCGCTCGCGCGCGGCGCCGAAGACGAGCGGCGCCGCGAGCGCGAGCTCGCGAAGGCGTAGAAGTAGTAGAACGACATCGTCAGGTAGAAGACGTTCGCGGCCATCGTCCCGGCGAGCGCCGCGGTCAGCCCCCACGCGAGCGGCCGGACGCGCGCGGCGAGCGGGTCGCCGCGCCGCGGCGAGCGCGCGCCCGAGCGCGCGCGCCAGCGCCGCAGCCGCGCGGAACAGGTACCAGAGGAAGACCGCGAACAGCGCCGTCCCGACGAGGCCGGTCTCGACGAGCAGCGCGACGTAGAACGAGTGCGGGCCCCAGTTCGTCTTCCCGGTGACGAACTCGTAGTAGACCGAGAAGTTGTTGAGCCCGAGCCCGAAGAGCGGGTGCAAGTGCAGGATCTGCGGGACGAAGTCGTAGACGTCGAAGTGCGCGGCGTCGAGCCGCCGCCGGTCTGGACGCGCGAGCGGAAGACGACGCGAAGAAGTGCCGGCGCCGGTGAGGACGACGCTGCGACGACGAGCACGACGCCGGCGAGCGGGCACGAGCACCGCGCGCGAGACGAGCAGGTGCCGGTACGGGAGCAGCAGGACGAGCGCGCCGACCGCGAGCCCGAGCAGCGCCGCTGCGGGAGAGCGTCGCGAGCTCGACGAGGAGCAGGAACGCGATCAGCGAGGGCGAGCGCGCCTCCGCCGCGGGTGCCCGCGCTCGAGCCGCAGGTAGAGCGGCGTCAGGACGAGCAGCGGGACGACAGCATGATCCCGAGGTGGTTCGGGTCGCCGGTCAGCGCGTTCGGCCGGTAGACGCTCGCGCCCGTTGACGGCGCCGTAGATGTTGATCTGAGCTCGCGCCGCCCGTGAGCGGCGCGAGGACGACGCTGTCGAGGTTGCCGCCGCGCGCTGCGCCGCGAGGAGCTGCAGGATGCCGTAGACGCGCGTTGACGACCATGCCGCGCGAGGAACCAGCCGAGCGTGCGCCAGTAGAAGCGCTCGACCGCGCCGCGCGAGGTACGCCACGCCGGCGACCAGGAACAGGAAGTGGATGCACGAACTTGACGATCCCCTTCGCGAACTGGTCGAGCGCCTGCGCCGTCTCGAGGTTGAAGAAGCCGAGCAGGTAGACGAGCAGGAACGCGCGCGAGGAAGACGAGCAGGACCGCCGCCGTCCGCGGCAGCTCCGCGTCGCGCGCGGCCGATCCGGTCGAGCGCGAACGCGACGAGGAAGCCGAGCGCGAGGATGTCGGCGAGGACGACGGTGCCGGCGACCTTCCAGTGCACCTTCTCGAAGGTGACGCAGAAGAGCGTCGCGAAGAAGAAGAAGTCGACGACGCCGGCCGCGGTCGCCGCCGTCGCGCGCGGCGCCTGCCGCAGCCTACGGCGCTGCGCCTCACCGATCTCCGAGCAGCTCGGCGAGCTCCTCGACGCGCGTCTCGCGCGAGAGCGCTCGCGCACTCCGGCGGTGAGGGCGCGCGCCGTCAGCGTCCCGGCCCGCCAGCGCCGTGCGAGCGCCGCGAGCGCCTCGCGCGAGCGCCGTCGCACGTCGTCGGGCGGCGCGACGATCCCGGCGCCGGTCTCGCGGATCAGCGTCGGCGGCGGCGCCGTCCGGCGGCACCGCGGCGAGGATCGGCCGCTCGGCCGCGAGGTACTCGAAGACCTTGCCCGAGAGGACGCCCCGGCCGCGCCCGCCGGCCTCCGGGATCAGCAGCAGCAGCGCCTCCGAGTCGCGCTGCAGCTCGAGCGAGCGCGCGGCGCGGCACGTACGGCGAGCAGCTCGAGCCGGTCGCCGAGGCCGAGGCTCTCGGCCCACTCGCGGTCGGCGGCGCGGAAGTCGCCGACGAAGCGCGCGACGACGTCGAGCCCGAGCTGCTGCGAGCGCGGTCAGGAACGGTCGCGGGTCGCGCTTGCCGAAGAAGCTGCCCGGTGTGCGTGATCCGGAACCGCGTCGCCGCGCGTGGTACTCGAGCCCGGCGAAGTCGTCGAAGTCGCAGCCGTTCGCGATCGTCACGACCCGCCCGCGCGGGCTCGAGCGCGCGCGCCTCCTCGGCGATCGCCTCGGAGACCGCGACGATCGCGTCCGCGCTGGCGCGCGACGAGCCGCGCCACGGCTGCTCGCCCTGCTCCTTCGCGCGGCACGAGGCGCCTCGGCGCGCCGGTGCGGGTGCGCGACGAGCGAGTCGCGCAGGTCGGCGACCCAGCGGACGCCCGTCGCGCGCTTGACCGCGGCGCCGACAGGTGCACCGAGCCCGGCGGCGAGGTCGTGAGCACGGCGTCGATCCCCTCGCTGCCGCACGAGCCGGATCGCCGCCGGGATCGCCGTCAGCGTTCCAGGTCACGTTCTCGTCGGGGACGAGCAGCCGCCGCCCGCGAGCCGCGCCTGCACGCGCAGCCGCTCGAGCCCCGCTCGGTCCCGTGCAGCTCCTCGGCGGCGCCGCGCCCGCGCGGGCCGAGGTAGCGCGCGCGGTGCACCCACGCCTGCGTCGGCGGCGCGCAGCTCCGTCGTCGCGGTGCAGCCACTTCGGGTCGTCCGGCGCGAGCACGTGCGTCTCGATCCCGAGCGCGGGCAGGTGCGTCGCGAACTTCAGCGGCCGCTGGACGCCGCCGCCGCCCGCCGGCGGGAAGTACAGCGTGACGAGCAGCACCTTCACGGGACTTGGTAGAGAACGTATCGCCCGTCGGAGTACCCTCGCCTGCGGCAGCGGGAAGAGCGCGTGGGGGACGCGGGTGCGGTCGACGAGCAGCCAGCCGGCTCTGTAGCGGTGCAGCACGGAGATCGGGCCGCCGCGGCGGAAGAAGCGAATCTCGTCGTGGACGCGCGCCGCCGGATGGTTCGCCTTCGTGTCGCTCGGAGTGGATCGGCGGAGTCGCGTTGACGTAGACCGGCAGCGCCGCGGCGAGCTGGTACGCGGTCAGCGCGTCGCTGAACACGACCGCGCGGTTCGGGATCCGCGCGCGCAGCGCCTGCACGAGAGCCGGCGGGAGCGGCTCGCGGCGGACCGGCGCGCGTGCTCCAGTTCGTAGCCGTGCACCGCGACCGGCAGGACGAAGAGCGCGACCGCCAGCGCCGCCAACGGGCCGCTCCGTCCGCGTGGCAGCCAGCCTCCCGCGACCGCGCCGACGACCAGGACGACACCGGCGGCGGCGAACGCCCACCAGGTCAGCCAGGCAGGCGCTCCCTGCATGTGGCGGAACGGCAGCACGAAGTCGCCGGGGAACGCCAGCTGCAGCGCGATCCCGGCAGCGAGGGCGACCGGCAGGACGAAGACGCCGAGCAGCCTGGCGAGAACGAAGGCGGCGCCGACGAGCGCGATCTCCCGCCGGCGAGAAGCCGACGATCCGCCGCGCCTGGGAGAGCGAGACCGCGTCGGCGAAGTGCGGGAACACGAACGCGATCAGCGAGACGGCGAACGCGGCGAGCATCCCGCCGAGCGCGAAGGCCGCCCACAGCCGGCGCCGGGCGAAGACGGCGAACGGCAGCAGCGCGAGCGCCGCCACCGAGACGATCCCGGCGCGCCCGAAGAGCTCCGGCTTGAGCCGGTAGCGGTGCAGGCCGAAGACGTCGATCTCGTTCCGGTAGTTGGGGAAGGCGCGGTGCAGCTCGCCCGTGCCCGGGTTGTGGGCAGCTGTCTCGCGCACGACCGGCAGGAGCCACAGCGCGACCGCTCCCGCCGGGACGATCACGGCTGCGAGCGCGGCGGCGAGCGGGACCAGGTCGCGCCGGACGAGCAGAGCCCGGGCCACGAGGAAGCCCGAGAGGACGACCACCACGAGTGCGGCATGCGGCGGATGCGTCAGCGTGAGGGCGCCGGCCTGCGGCTGGCGATCGGTGGGGCCAGCCCCGCCCACGACGGGCGCGCGCACGTACGCGAATACCGCCGCGAGGAGCGCCGGGAGGAGGAGCATCCGGCTCGCTGGGGTTCGCCGGCTAGCGCCAGCGAAGACGAAGCGAGCCGCCGTGGCCCGGAGCGAGGCCCGAGGCAACGCGAACTGGAGCAGAACTCGTCGCGAGCCCCGCCCAGCGTCGAGCGGAAGAGGATCGTCCCCACCTCGAAGACGAGCACGAAGTGAAAGCGGCAGCAAGGACCGTCCGGGGCGTGCAGCACGGCCCGGCGGCCGGATCGACCCCGGCGAGCCTCGTCTACGAGCGCCATGAACCCACGTGCCAGAGCGGGAACGCGTATCCCGGGGTGCAGCCCGCCGTCGCGGTACTCGTCGAGCTAGCGCAGCGAGAGCGATCCGAGGTCGTCGAGCTTCCGGATCCGGCCGAGGTGGAAGAACGAGTCGCCGCCGAAGGCCGCGACCGACCAGAGCGAGATCCCGGCGGCAGGCCGACGAGAGCAGCCACCGGTGCCCCAGCGCGAGACGCGGGGCCGGGCGGCGCGGCGAAGCGAGCGGTGAGCGCGCACGGCCGCGGCGACCATGCGCGAACGGGAGCCAGATCGAGCCGTGAACCGCGAACATATCGCCATCCCGGCGAACAGCGCCGCCAGGCTCCAGACGAGGGCCGGCGACGAGCCCGCCAGTCAGCGCCCGGAGATTCCCGCCAGCCCGGGAGCAGCAGGCAGGCCGTCGCGGCGACGAGCCGTCAGGCCGAGGCCGAAGCCGTCGCCGGCAGCAGCCGCGCGACGCCGAGCAGCGCCGGAGCCGCGAGCCAGGCCAGCGGGAAGCGCAGGCGGCGCGAGCGGAGGCGAGTCGTCGGCGAGCAAGCTCATCGCAGCAGACGGGCCGCCTGGACGAGCGCCGGCTTGAGGTCGTCGCGGGCGAAGACCGCGTCGATGTAGGGCGGGCGCTGCGGCGCGGGCCGCTCGCCCGCGAGGAGGGTGATCGCCCAGCGCCTGCCCTGCCGTTCATCGTCGCCGGCGGCGGCGGGTCGCCGATCAGATCCTGGTAGGCGATCCGCGTCAGGTCGACGCCGCAGGCCGCCGCGAGCCCGTGCCACTGCCACAGGCGCGGGTTGACCTCCATCAGCTTGAGCGCGCCGTCGCGCGGGTCGCGCTTGAACTCGACCTGCGAGAGGCCGGTGGAAGCCGAGCGCGCGCAGCAGCCGCAGGCCGCTGCTCGACGACCTCGTCGTCCCAGACCGCCTCGCCGACGCGGCAGCGTGCCGATGCCGCCGGCGGCGTCTGGCGCAGCTTGCGCCCGCAGAAGAGCCCGAGCGGCTCGCCGTCCGCGGCGAGGTAGCTCCCGAGCGTGAAGAGCGCGTCGTCGCCGCCGGGGATGAGCTCCTGCACCAGCGGCTCGTACTCCTCGGCCTCCGCGTAGGCGCGCTCGACCTCGTCGCCGTCTCTCGCAGCGGAAGGCCTGGCGCCCGAACCGGCGCTTGAAGCCCGTCGGTCGCGGACGGCTTGACCAGCACCGGGTAGCCGAGCTCGTCCGCGGCGGCGCGCGCCTCCGCCGCCGAGCCGGGCGCACGGGTCTGCGGGAACGGGACGCCTGCCGCCTCGGCGGCCTCGTACTGGGCGCGCTTGCTCTGGATCCGCTCGAGGCACCTCCCAGGGCGGGAACGGGAAGCGGAAGCGCCCGCCGAGCCGTCGGCCGCCCGCGCGATCGCGTTCAGGGGCTCGTCGTGCGTGGGGAAGACGGGCGGCCGGCCGTCCTCGAGCTCCTCGGCCGATCTCCGCGAGGCACGAGACGAACCCGTCCTCGTCCTGCGGGTCCGGGCGAGACGCGCGGCATCGCGCGTAGCGCGAGCGAAAGCCGAGCGCGCACGCGCGGTGGTCGACCGCGATCACGGGCACGCCGGCCCTCCCGAGCGACCGGATCGCCGCGAGCCCGTTCACCCAGCCGACGTCGACGACGATCGCCGCCGGCCGGGTCGCGCCGGCGATGCGCTCCAGGTTCACGCCTTCTCCTCGAGCGAATCGCGGGCCGGCCGCTCGCCAACCAGCGCGCCGCCTGGGCGTAGGTCTTCCGGCGCCCGCCGCGGAAGGCCACCGAGCGGAGGCGCATCGACGAGAGCAGCAGCCGCCGCGCCCGCTCGGCGTCGCGCGGCGCGCCGTGCTTGGCGAAGAAGCGCAGGTGGCCGCGGAGCTGCTCGCGGTACATCGGCCCCCAGTCGCGGACGTCGTGGCGCCGCCGACGTGGACGAACTCAGCGCCGGGGAGAAGAGCACCTTCCAGCCGGCGCGGCGGAAGCGATAGAGCCAGTCCGTCTCCTCGCTGAACATGAAGAAGTCCTCGTCGAAGAGGCCAACGGTATCGGCGGCCTCGCGCCGGACGAGCAGGCAGGCGCCCATCAGCCACTCGGCCTCGCGCACCCGGTCGTGCGTCGAACCGCGCGCCGTAGAAAGCGTTCAGGGCGCGGGTGCGGGGCGCGAGCTTGCGCAGGAAGAAGTACTCCGTCGTCAGGCGCCAGAGCGTCGGGAAGCCGCGCACCGATCGCTGCAGCGAGCCGTCAGGGTTGAGCAGCTTCGGCCCGACGACCGCCGCTTCGGGATGCTCCTCGGCGAAAGCCGCGAGCCGGTCGACCGCGTCCCCGACGGCCCACGCATCCGAGTTCAGCAGCAGGAAGTAGTCGCCCGAAGCCACGCGCATGCCGGCGTTCGAGCCGCCGCCGAGGCCCTTGTTCTCCTGCTGGATCACCCGCGCCTGCGGGAAGCGCTCGCGCACGAGCTCGAGCGTCCCGTCGGTGGAGCCGTGGTCGACGACGATCGTCTCGTAACCGCGCACGCTCTCGAGGCAGCGGTCAATCCAGGGCAGCGCGTTGTAGGTGACGACGACGACCGGAAGGTTCAGCCATGGTGCTGCTGGTGGGGAGCTCGGGACGCCCGAGCCCGCGCAGGCTCTGCCAGGCGAGCATGATCGCGCCGGGCACCGAGAGGCAGATCGTGACCGCGAAGAACAGGAAGCCCGGTCGCGAAGGCCTTGTCCGCGTTCACGCCGAGCCCGCCGAGGAAGCTGACGAAGAACGACTCCCGCACCGCGATCCCGTTGACCGTGAACGGCATCAGCAGGACGAGGAAGAGCAGCGGGCCCATCACGTAGTAGGGCCGCGGCGAGAGGCTCGACGCCGACCGCCTTCCCGGCCGACCAGATCGCGAGGACGCGCACCGACTGCACCGCCACTGTCAGCGCGAAGACACCTCCCAGCAGACGCGGATGCTCGCGGTACGAGTGGATGCTCTCGTACGTCGCTCGAATCGGCCGCTCCACGCGGATCTTGCGAAGGAGCGGGACCGTCCTGGCGAGCACGGGCCGGGCGCGGCGGGAGAAGAGGCCGATCGCCAGGAGCACCGTCGCGACGACGAAGCCGAGCTCGATCCAGACGTACGGGCCGACGTTGTAGCGGCCGACCGCGAGCGCGAACCCCACGCCCGCGAGCGTGAGCGTGGCCGCGCCCCCGAGCGCACGCTCGAGCAGCACGGAGCCGGCCACCGGCCCGCCCTCGCCGGGGTGCCGCTTGGCGGTCTCGTAGATCCGGACCGCATCTCCGCCGACGGCGGTCGGCAGCACCTGGCCGGCCGTGTACGCGACGAAGTAGGCGCGCACCAGCCAGGAAAGCTTGTCGTGGATCCCGCGCGCCGCGAGTAGCTTCTGCCAGCGCCAGGCCATCGGCCAGACCGAGAGCACCATGATCGCCAGCGCGAGCAGAAAGTAGCCGGCGTTCGCGTGCGCGAGGATGTGCCCGACCCGCCGGATGTCGATCTTCCAGACGATGTAGGCGGTGCAGAGGCCGGTGACGACGAGCGTCGCCGCGACGCGGAGGGAACGCCTCCTCAAATGTCAGACAACCTGGGCATCGGCCGCCCGGAAGCGTATGCACTCGGCCGCCAGCGTCGCCCGCGCGAGAGCCTGCTCGCGGGTGGCGCCGGTCGCGAGCAGCGCCCCGGCCCGGTCGGAACCGCGATACGACCGCACCCAGCGGACGCCGCGGATCGCCGCGGCCTGCTCGAGCCCGTCCGGCTCGCCCTCGGCCGGCAGGAAACGCAGGCAGGCGCCGCCCACCCGCCGCCTGCCCCGCAGACGGCGGTCGGAGACCGGCTCGCCTAGCGCCGCCGAGAGCGCGAGCCCGTCGAGGTCGACTCCGACGGCGGCATGGCAGAGGTCCGCGTCGTGCCCGCCGCCGAGCCGCGCGGAGAGCTCCAGCACCTTCGGGCCGTCCTGATCCATGCTGATCCGGGTGACGGTCGGGCCGTTCCGGATTCCGAGCGCGACGGCGGCCTGGCGCGCGAGCGCGTTCGCGGGACGCGCGTGCTCGCTCTCCCAGACGTCCACGAGCGGCGCGCGGTCGGTGACGATCAGTGGGTGGAAGACGCCGTCGCGCGAGAACGCGCTCACGCTCACGACCGGCGACTCTGCAAGCTCCTCGACGAGGCAGAGACCCGTCCTCGAGCCGTGCAGAGCGGCCTTGACCGCCGTGCGGAGCTCTCTCGAGGAGCGGACGACGGCGCGGGCGCGGCGGCCCTGGCGGTCAGGAGGGCGAACGATGCACGGGACGCCGACCACCTCGTCCGGGGTCGAGACGACCCGCCAGCGGGTCTGCGGGACGCCGGCCTCGGCGAGCCGCTCGCGCTGGCGGAGCTTCGAGGTCGAGAGGACGGCGGTCTCCGGCGAGAGCGGGTGCGGGAGGCTGAGGCGGGCGGCGATACGGGCGGCGGCGCCGACGGGCTGGTCGGCGCCCGGGGCGATCACTGCGTCGATGCGCTCCGCCTCGGCGAGCCGCTCGAGAGCCGGCTCGTCGTCGACGGGGACGATCGCGCGCCGGTCGGCGTACGCAAAGCCGGGCGCGCCCGGATCGCGGTCGACCGCGATCACGAACAGCCCACGGGCCCGCGCGGCCTCGAGCAAACCGAGCTGCGCAGCCCCCGCCCCGAGCACGAGTAGTCGTTCCAACTAGCGACCCATTGTCGCGATGGCACGCGACGGTGCCCCTTTCTGAGACAATCCGCGCGTGCCCACGGTCCTTGGGGAGCGGATCGACGAGCTTCGCGCCGACCGGAGTCACGGCGGAAGCTGGATGGCTCGGCGCGCCGTCGAGGCTCTCGTGCACGTCGCCGACGAGCAGGCCGCAAGCGGGCAGGAACTCCTCGACCATCTTCTCTCCGCCGGCCAGGAGCTCGCGTCCAGCCGCCCGGGGATCGGCGCGGTCGCCGGCGCGGTCGGCCGGGTGCTAGCCGCGGCTCAGCGCGAGGCGCACCTCGAGCCCGAGCAACTGCAGCAGGTCGTACGCGAGGAGGCCCAGTCGCTCGTCGACGGCGCGAACCGCGCGGCCGCCTCGATCGCGATCCAACTCCAGGAGCGGCTCACCGACGCTGTCGTCCTGACGCACTCCGCGTCGGCGACCGTTCGCGAGGCGCTGCTGCGCTTCCCGCCCGAACGCGTGATCTGCACCGTCTCGGGGCCGCAGGAAGAGGGCCGCGCGTTCGCGCACGAGCTGCGCGACGCGGGGCTCGAGGTCGAGCTGGTCGACGACGCCGTGGCACCCGCGCAGCTCGAGTGGGCGACGCTGCTGCTGCTCGGCGCTGACACGGTCTACCGCTGCGGGACACTCTGCAACAAGTCCGGAACCCGGGCGCTGGCCGAGGCTGCGGACGCGGCAGGCGTGCCGGCGATCGTCGCGTGCGAGGTGCTCAAGCTCGCCCCGATCGACGTCGCTGATGCGCCGGGAGTCGGCGACCGTGAGCTGACGCCGCCCGAGCTGATCGACAGCGTCTTCACCGAGGAAGGCTCCTTCCAGCCGGAGGACGTCGCCGCGCTCGTAGACCGAACGCCGTTCCTCCGCGAGGGCTACGCCCTCCTGCGCCGCGGCTGACTGCCTACGAGATCGAGTCCTCCGGGAGCGGGATCAGGCGGGCTCGGTCTCTGACGTCCTGCATGAGGGTCAGCGCGCGGCGGGCGTCGACGACCGAGCGGTTCCAGGCGCTCGCGTAGGCCGCGCTTCCAGGCGGCTGGTCGAGCGCGCGGACCCGCGCGGTGAGGCCGTCGACAAGCAGCTTCTTCGCGCGGCCGGTCTCACCCGTCGCCCGGTCGGCTCGTAGACGCGTGAGAGCGGCCTCGACGACGCTGCGGAACGAGCGGGCCTGAGCCGCCAGCCCGCGACGGTCACGGAAGGCGATCTCGTAGGCGGTCAGAGCGCGGCTGACCGGCTCGTAGTCGGCGACCAGGCGCTGCTGCTGCACGTCTAGCTGGCGGAACGTGAGCTTCGGAGCCGGCGGCGGAGGCGGCGGTCCCGGCTTGTTCGAGCCATGGCAGCCGGCCAGCGCCAGCACGCCCAGGAGCGCCAAGGCGCGCCAGTAGACTCGCCCGCGATGAGAGTCCTGGTCACGGGAGCGTCGGGCTTCGTCGGGCGCGCGCTCATGGATGAGCTGCGTCACGGAGAGCGAGCTTACGAGGTCTCCGCGCTGCCGCGGGACGCCGGCGATCTCGCCGACGAGGGCGTCGCCGAGCGTGCCCTCGCCGAGACGAAGCCGGACGCAGTCGTGCACGCAGCCGCGCGGATCGGCGTCGTCCGCTGCGACGAGGAGCCCGAGCTCGCTCTCCGCTCCAACGCCCTCGCCACGATCCAGGTCGCACGCGCCTGCGCGCCGCACGGCACCCGCCTGGCGTACATCTCGACCACAGACGTCTACGGCCCGACCCCCGTCGCCGACGAGGAGACACCGCCGGCCCCGACCAGCCTCTACACGCTGACGAAGCTCTGGGCGAGCAGGCCGCGCAGCTCTACGCGCCGAACCGGCTACTGATCCTGCGCCTCGCGAGCCCTTACGGCCCAGGCGTGGACACCGGCCAGGGCAAGGGCGCGCTCCCGACGCTGCTCCGCCAGGCCCAGGGAGGCGAGCGGATGCCGGTCTTCCGCGGTGAGGCGCGAAGCTGGTGCTGGATCGGAGACATCGTGCGCGGGGTGCGGGTCGCGCTCGACTCCGGCAGCGAGGGCATCTTCAACGTCGGCACCGACGCCGACCCGGTCGCGATCGCAGACGTCGCGCGGCTTGCCTGCGAGCTCGTCGGCGCCTCGAAGGAGCTGATCGACGAGGTCGAGCCGCCGCCGGGCCGGGTCTCGCCGAGGATCTCGATCGAGCGGCTCCGCGCCCTGGGCTGGGAGCCGGA
Organism: uncultured Actinomycetes bacterium; assembly: GCA_963755635.1. GTDB lineage: Bacteria > Actinomycetota > Thermoleophilia > Gaiellales > Gaiellaceae > AC-32. Next base: position 99,373 of record CAVWKS010000028.1, read on the forward strand.
GGTCGGCCTGGAGGAAGGCATGCGCCTGATGCTCGAGGCCTGGCAAGCGGCGCCCGCGGCGTGAGGCGCGCGTTCGTCCTCGTCGGGGGCTCCCGTTCGCAGCTCGGGCTGCTCGAGCAGGCGCGCGCGCTGGGGCATCAGGTCTGCGTTGTGGACGGCGCCGAGACCGCGCCGCTCCTCGCCGACGCGGACATCGGGATCGTGCGGAACTTCGTCGAGGTCGACGCAGTGGTCGACGACCTGCGCGCCCGCGAGATCGAGCCGGTCGCGGTGGCGACGATGGGCTCCGACCAGGCCGTCCTGCCGACCGCGCGCCTGGCTGAGCGCCTCGGTCTCCCCGGCCTGCCCGTACGAACGGCCGAGATCGTTGCGGACAAGCGCAAGATGCGCGCGGCGTTCCAGGAGGCCGGCGTCCCCGCCGCCGCCGGCCGCGAGGTCACCAGCGTCGAGGATGCCGCCGAGGCGTTCCAGGTCACGGGGCCGGCCGTCCTCAAGCCCGTCGACGGCTCCGCGCAACGCGGGGTCACCGAGGTTCGCTCGGCGGCCGAGCTTCCGGCCGCCTTCGAGCGGGCGCTCGCGGCCTCGCGCACCGGCGCCGTCGTGCTCGACCAGTACCTCGAAGGCGACGAGTTCACGATCAATGGCTTCCTGCTCGACGGCGAGTACTTCCCGATGAGCATCACCAAGCGGCTGCTGCACCCGCCGCCGCCGCTCGGCGTCTGCATCGCGCACCGCTACCCGTCAGGCCTCTCGCCCGAGCGCGAAGGCGAGCTCTTCCGCATCGCCCGTCTGGCGAGCGAGGCCGTCGGCATCGAGACGGGGCCATCGTACGTGCAAGTCCGCGAGTCGTTCGTGATCGAGGTCGGTGCCCGCCTCGGGGGCGGCAAGGACGCCGAGCTCGCCAAGCTCGTGACCGGTTTCGACGCGGTTCGGGCCAACACGCTCTGGGCGCTCGACGAGCTCTCGGCGGACGACCTCCGCCGCGGCGAAGCGACCGCGGGCACCGGCCAGGTGCGCTTCGTCGTCGCGCCTCCAGGGCGCATCGTCCGGCTCAACACGGAGCCGGCGCTCGAGCTCGACGGCGTCCACGAAGCCGGTTTCTACTGGCGCGAGGGGATGATGCTGCCGCCGCTGACCTCCGGCGCCGAGCGCCTCGGCTACCTCGTCCTGACCGCGGCCGGCGAGGACGAGCTCGACGACCTGACCGACCGCGCGCTCAAGGCGCTCGACGTCGAGATCGCGGTCGAGCGCGTCCCCGCGTGAGAGTCCTCCACTCGCCGATCAACATCGCCGGCGGGCCGGGCGCGATCTCGCAGGGGCTGCGCGAGCTCGGCGTCGAGAGCACCCTGCTCGTCTTCAACGAGCGGCCCTTCGAGCGCGGATTCGACGTCAACCTCGAGCTCCGCGACACGAGCAAGGTCTCCAGCGTCCCGTTCAACCTTCCACGGCAGCTGAAGGCGTTCGCCTGGGCGCTGCGGCACTTCGACGTCTTCCATTTCCACGCCGGGCTGACGCTGCTGCCGCGCAAGCTGAACCTGCCGGCGCTCGAGCTCGCGCGCAAGGGGATCGTCTTCCAGTCGTGGGGCTCGGACCTGCGCAGCCGGAGCGCCTCCGAGGTGAATTACTTGCGCTCCGCCGATGCGGTGATCGTCGGCAGCTACCTGACCAGACGGCTCGCGCCGCGCGGCCGCTGGCCCGAGTACGACGTCGTCCATCCCGCGCTGGTGCTCACCGATTGGGAGCCGTCACCCACGGAGCCCGGCGCCGTGCTGCGGGTCGCGCACGCGCCGAGCAAGCGCGCGGTCAAGGGCACCGACACCGTGCTCGCCGCGGTCGAATCGCTCCGCGCGCGCGGCGCTCCGATCGAGCTCGACCTGATCGAGGGCGTCCCGAACCGCGAAGCGCGGCTGCGCTACGCGGCCGCCGACGTCGTCATCGACCAGCTCCGGATCGGCTGGTACGGAATGCTCGCGATCGAGTCGATGGCGCTCGCGAAGCCGGTCGTCGTGCACCTCGACGAGGAGGCCGCCGCCGAGACCGAGGAGGCGTTCGGCCTGGAGCTGCCGCTCGTTCGAGCCTCCGAGGCCGACGTCGAGGAGGTTCTCGCCGGCCTCGTCGAGACGCGCGAGACGCTGCCCGCGCTCGGGCGACGCAGCCGCGCTTACGTCGAGCGGGTGCACGGGCACCTGATGGTCGCCGGGCAGATGCTGGAGATCTACGAGCGCGTCACGCCGTCGAGCTCGTAGTAGCCGATCGGCGACCACGAGAACCCGTGTACGCCCGGCTTGAGCCAGACGTACTCGGGCGGGTTCGCGAGCGGCACCGCAGGCACCGCCGGGCGAAGCTTCTCGCCGAGCAGCTCCCGCTCGATCGCGTGGCGCTTCCCGTCGTCGAGCGTGCGCACGGCGCGGCGCATCAGCGCGTCGTAGCTCGGATCGCACCAGTGCGCGACGTTGAACGCGCTCCCGCACGGAAAGAGGTCGAGGAAGTTGTACTCGTCGAAGATCTTCGGGCTCCAGCCCGACAGAACGAGGTCTCCGCCGGGGCCGGCCTTCGGGTCGACCGCGACGTTGGCGAGGGCCAGCGCCGCCCGGATCCGGCCGACCGTTCTCGGCGCGAGCGCATCGCGAGGGTCGTAGCCGAGGGTCAAGCGGAGCGGGCGCAGGCGGCCGTTCGTGACGAGCGCGTTGGAGACGACCGCGTCGTGTCCAGGCATCGCGGGCGGGTCGAGCTCGTTCAGGCTCGCGTCTCCTACCTTGCCGGCGATCGTCGCGCGGTCCAGCTTCGACAGGTTCTGCGGCAGCCAGAGAAGCTGCACCGCGAGCGTCGATAGCTTGCGCCAACCGGAGCCAGTGGGCGGCTTCGCCGTCTGCACCCATGGGAGCCCGGGCGGGGCCAGCCCGCGCGGGAGGATCGCGTCGGCGCCCTTCGTCCGGGTCGAGAGCACGAGGCGGCTCGGCTTCACCGAGCGTGCGTTCCAGTAGTTGAAGTTCCGCTCGAGCACGAAGCGCTTGGCGAGGCGGAACGGCCCGCTGTAGGCGTCGGCCCGGTAGGGCGCCGCGATCGGGTGCGCAACGAGCTGGTCGAGCCAGGGAACGGGATGCTGAAGCGTCACGCGCAAGGTGCGATCGTCGGGCGCCTCCACCCCGATGGAGCCGCGGCCGGTCGCGTGGTAGGCGCGGGCCCCGCGGACGATCCCGAGGTCGGGCCCCGCCAGCGGGGCTTTCGTCGACGGCGCCAGCGCGCGTATCCAGGCGTGCTTGAAGTCGCCGGCGGTCAGGCGGCGGTCGTCGCTCCAGCGCAGATTCTTGCGCAGGTGGAAGGTCCAGACGAGGCCGCCCTGCGAGACGTCCCACGACTGCGCGAGGTCCGGCACGACACCTGTTCCCGAGAAGCGCGTCAGCCCCGCGTAGAGCTCGCGCGCGACGCCGAGCGACGCCATGTCGCCGGCCTTCGCCGGGTCGATCGTCCGCGGCAGCGCCGGTAGCGCCAGCCGCAGCGCGTCACCCGACGCATGCTGCGACGAGCCGCACCCGGCGAGCAGCGCGACCGCTACGAGACCAGCTTGTGCCAGACGTTGTCGAGCAGCGTCCACGTGAGAGACCTGCGCATGCGCAGGAAGTCGTAGTTGCCGGTGGCGAAGACCTCGCCGCGTCCCGCGCGCAACCAGACCAGCGCCGCGTTCACGGCGCCGTAGTTGCCGGGGATGATCGCCTCGGCCGCGACGAGTGGTCGCGCGGCGTTAGCTCAGGGTGATGCGGTCGCTCTCGGAGCCCGCGTAGCCGAAGGCCTGGCCCGGCCGGATCCCCGTCCCGCGGAAGAGCCAGCGCACCCGCGCGTAGGCGGCACCGGTGGCGGCCACGTAGCGCGCGGCGTGCGAGCGCGGGAAGCAGCAGCCGTCGTACCCGACGCCTGCGAGCGCGAAGTCGGAGCGGCCCTCGCGCGCGTCGAAGTCGGTCATGACCATCGCGTTTCGGTCACGCACGAGCTTCACCTGCCGGTAGAACGGGTTCGCCTGCAGAAAGGCGAGGTGGCCCCCGCCGTCGCGGTACTCGCGTAGGAGGTCCCAGGTGTGCCGCTCGTAGTACTCGGTGTGGCCTGGGAAGACGATCGCCGAGTAACGGCGCAGCGTCGAGAGCGGCAGCCGCCCGAGCTCGACGTCGGTCACGCTCTGCACGCGCGGGTGCCGCGCGCAGAGCCACTGCGAGAAGGGCGCGGCGGCCTTGTGGTCGTCCTCCTGGCCGCCGGGCAGGATCGGCCCGCGCAGCGAAACGCGCCGCTGGCGCCAGAAGTGGTACCAGCTGTCGGGAATCCCGTTCGCGTCGGCGTCGTAGGCGTCGTACGCGCGCCAGGTCAGGTAAGGCCAGACGACAAGCGCCGTGTGCAGCGGCGGGTGATCGACCGGAAACGCGGCGTTGCGGACGACGACCGGCGCCTCGAAGGTGTCGCCCGCCGGATCGCTCACGGCGTAGTGGTAGAGGCCCGAGACGAGACCCTGCGGAAGCTTCGTCCCGCGGGAGCGCCGCCCCGAGCAGTCCTGCTCCAGCTGGACGGACGCGTGACCGCCGTCCGCCGAGACGGAGAGCGGCGGCCGCGAGCCGGGCTCGTAGCTCTGCGTGGAGTCGACGAACGCGGCGAGCCGCTCGACGCGCACGACCCGCGGCCGCGCGAGGCAGCCCGAGTAGCGCCAGGGCGGCCGCGAGACCGTCGCCTCGGCCGCGCCGGGCCGCTGCTCGCGTGGCGGGATGACCGGCGGTAGCTGCCGGCCGCGATCCTTGTAACAGGCCGTCACGAGGTAGGTCCCGTCGCTCAGCGCGGACGGAGTCCAGTTGAGCGTCCCCGTTCCGCTGACTCCGGTGTGGAGCTCGCGCCAGCCGTGCAGGCGCCCACCCCAGACGTAGGCGACCAGGTCGACGCGCGCGCCGGCCCGCACCCGCACGGTGAGCGTGTCGTGCACGCCGTTCCCGTTCGGGCTCACCGCAGCCGGCCCGTACGCCACGAGCACCGGAGGCGCGATGTCGCGCGCACCCGCGCCGGGGACGACGAGCACGGCCGCCGCGGCGGCCAGTAGGAGGAGCCTCACGCCTGCGAGGCCAGGCTCTGCACGGGCTGCCGCTCGCGGTACCAGGCGATCGTGCGCGCGAGCCCATCGTCGAGGTCGACGCGCGGCTCCCAGCCCAGGAGCTTCTCAGCCTTGTCGACGTTCGGGATCCGCATCTCGACGTCGGTGTAGTGCAGGGGGCGGAAGATATCTCCGACTCGGAGCCCGCCAGCCGCTGGATCCGCGCGGCGAGGTCGAACACCGTGACCACCGAGCGCGGGTTGCCGATGTTGAAGACCTGCCCGACGGCCTCCTCGCTCTCGAGCACGAGCAGCAGCGCCTCGACCACGTCGTCGACGTAGCACCAGGCGCGGATCTGCGAGCCGTCGCCGTGGATGACGAGCTCCTGGCCCGCAGCGCGCGCACCGTGAAGTGGTGGATCGCGCCGATGCCGACCTGGCCCGGCCCGTAGACGTTGAACGGCCGCACCGACACCGCAGGCAGCCCGTACTCGTCGAAGTACGAGTGCGCGAGGTACTCGCCGGCGAGCTTCGAGACCGCGTAGGTCCAGCGCGCCTCGCCCACCGAGCCCTGCGAGGTCACGTGGGTCTCCTCGACCTTGTAGGCGTGCGTGCCGAAGACCTCGCTCGTCGAGAAGTCGACGAGCCGCTCGACCGTTCCGGCCTCCTGCGCGGCCTCGAGCACGTTCGAGGTGCCGATCAGGTTGACCCGCATCGTGCGCACGGGACTCTCGAGGACCTTGTCGACGCCTGCGATCGCGGCCATGTGCACGACATGGCTCGCATCTTTCGTGAGCGTCCGCACCAGGTCGAGGTCGAGGATGTCGCCCTGGACGAAGCGCAGATTCGGGTGCTCGGCCAGGTCGGTCCCGGTCAGCGAGTCGCGGTGCAGGTTGTCGAGGACGACGAGCTCGTTGTCGGCGACGAGCCGTCGCGCGAGCGAGGTGCCGATGAAGCCCGCCCCGCCCGTCAGGAGGATGCGCTTGCCGGTAAGCGCCACGGCCGGAGTCTAGCTTCGGCGCTTTTCCCGGCCCGAAAGGACGACGAATGATGTCTAGGTACATCGATGGCGATGTAGGTGTACATAGACATCACGCTGTCGTTTTCCGACCACCCGCAGCACCTTCGGCCAAACTTGCACGCGTGCTAGCGCGTCAGCTCTGGCGGCTCGGCAAGCATTCGGCCATCTACGGGCTGGGCGCGGTCGTCTCGCGCCTGATCGGCCTCTTCCTGCTGCCGGTGGTGACGCATTACCTGACGCGCAGCGACCTCGGCGCCGTGGACACGCTGATCGCGCTCTCGGTGGTGCTCGTGATCGTCTTCCGCGCGGGGATCTCGATGGCGTTCTTCCGCTTCTACTTCGACGCCACGGATGACCGCGGCCGCACGACGGTAGTGCGCACCTCGTTCTGGTTCACGATGACCGCGGCGACCACCGGGCTCGTCGTCGGCGTGCTGCTCGCCCCGCAGAGCTCCGAGTTCCGCTTCTCGACCCACTCGCGCACGAACCTGGTCCGCGCCGCCTTCGTCCTGCTCTGGGCACAGATGAACTACGAGCAGCTGACGTCCCTCTTCCGCGTCGAGGAGCGCTCGGTCTCGTACGTGGCGGCGACGCTCGCGAACGTCGTGATCACGCTGGTCGCGACAATCCTCCTCGTGGCGTCTGGCACCAGGGGCCGGTCGGCGTGATCGTCGGAACTTCACAGGCACGCTCGTCGTCTTCTTCGTGCTGCTCGGCTACCGGCGCTTCCAGCTCGGCCTCGAGTTCGACCGGCCGCTCTTCCGCGAGATGCAGCGCTTCGGGTTGCCGCTCGTACCGTCGGGGCTCGCGCTCTGGGCGCTCGACTTCACCGACCGCTTCTTGTTGCTGAGGCTCGGGCGCGGCCGAGGTCGGGCTCTACTCGGTCGGCGTGCGGGTCTCGACCGCGATCCTCCTCTTGCTGATCGCGCTCCGCACCGCCTGGCCGGCGTTCGCCTACTCGATCACCGACGACGCGAGGCCAAGCGCGCATACGGCTTCGTCCTCACCTACGTCCTCTACATCACCTGCTGGATGTCGCTCGCTCTCTCCCTGCTCGCGCCGTGGATCGTGCGGCTGCTGGCCGCCCCTGCGTTCTAGGCGCGGAGCGCGCGTCGTGCCCTGCTCGCGTTCGGCGGCGACGCTTCATCGGCGTTCACCGTCATGTCGATCGGGATCGGCCGCGCCAGCAGGACGCAGTTCAACTGGGTGTCACGGCGCGGCGGCTGCGCTCGACATCGGGCTCAACTTCTGGCTGATCCCGACGTACGGGATACCGGCGCGGCCGCGGCGCGCTCGTCGCGTACGTGTTCATGTTCGTCGGATGGCGTGCCGAGCGCAGCAGGTGTACCCCGTGCCGTACCAGTGGCGCGGGTCGCGCTGGCCGTCAGCGTCCGGTGGGGCTCACCGTCCTCGGGAAGTCGCTCCGCGTGCCGCTCGCGGTGCGCGTCGCGCTGTCGCCGTCTACCCGCTCGATGCTGTTCGCGCTCGGCTTCTACTTGCCGTTCGAGCTGCGGCGACTCGTCGCTCGTCACGGCGGCCCGGTAGCGGCACGCGAGCCGTTAGCGCGGCCAGCCCGAGGAGGCCCAGCCGTCGGGTCCTCGAAGAACGCGTTGTAGAAGAGGCAGTGCACGACGATTGCGGCGAAGAGCGAGCCCGCAGGTCAGCGCGGTCATGCCGGCCAGATCGCCGTTGCGACGGCGGAACGCCAGCAGCGAGGCTCGCGACAACGAGCCAGCACCAGGAGCGAGGCCGACGACCCGGTCTCGGCGGCGACGGTGATCGGCGTGTCGTGCGACGCGCCCGCCTTCGGCTCCTTCGAGCGGAGGTGAGCCTGCTTCGCGTACGCGCGCTTGAAGCCGCCGAGCCCGACGCCGCCGGCCGGGTGGTGCTCGGCGATCTTGAGCCCGTTCGTGACGAGCTTCGAGCGGCCGCTCGTCGACGCGGTTAACGCCCGCCGTTCGTCCGGTGGAGGACGCGTGACGGACGTTCGGGGCGGCAGCGGCGGCGAGCACGAACACGAGCGCGCCGAGCGCGATCGCGCGAGCAATCGCGCGCCGGCCCCAGCGAAGACGCGGCGAGCACGACGCCTGCAATCAGCGCCACGAAGCTCGACTGCGAAAAGGAGAAGACAGACCGACCCAGACGCGCCGATCGCGGCGCGACCGCCAGCGAGCGTCGCGCGGCCGCGCGCGAGTAGGGCCACGACCAGGGTGGCCAGGATCGCCACGACGAGGAAGCGTCCGTAGATCGACGGGTCCCAGAAGACCGAGTTGACCCGGTAGAAGGGCGCGTAGGCGTTGCCCGACGAGCAGCTTCGGGTTCCAGAAGAGTCGCGCGTGATCCATTGCTCGATCCCGACCACGGCGAAGATCAACGCCATCGCGCAGGCTCGGCGTAGGGGCGAGCGCCACCAACCGCGCGCCAGTCAGCCGCGAGAGCACGACCGCGAGCAGGCCGAACGGCAGGTAGAACGCGAGGAGCTCGATCGCGCCCTGACGCACGTCCTTGCTCCAGAGCGAGGGAGAGACCGGCCCACGCGACGAACGCCGCGAGTGGCACGCAACGGGGCCGAGCTCCGCGACCTCTTGTCGCCGTGCAGGAGATCCCACGCGAGCGGCGAGCGCGGCCGCCGCGACGACGGCGTAGAGGGGCACGAGCAGATTCGCCTCCGTCGAGCCGACGTGACCGGAATCCTTGCGGGGACGCAGGCGAGGGTGGCCATCGGGAGCAGCCACGGCCAGCGCAGGACAGGTAGGCGCCCACGACCGCCACCACGAGCCCCGCGACTGCCCGGCGCCGAGCAGCGCAGCGTGTCCTTTCGGCGCGAGATACGCGGCGAGAACGGCGGCGCCCACGGCCCACGCCACCAGGCCCGGCGAGGCGCTGACAGCGCGCCGGCGCCAGCAGCAGCACCACGAGCCCGGCTGCCCCGATGGGCCCGGCCGCCCGTGCGAGCTCCGAGCTCACGAGCCGCTCACGATCAGGACGGCCTTGGGCCGTGTGGCCATTCGCGGTTACGCGCAGGACGTAGCGGCCGGCCGCGGGAGCGCGCAGGACGAGGAGCCCCGGCCGGGACGAGCCGCCCGCGCTGCCGAGCCGCCAGCGGATGCGGCGCGCATCGCTCCGGACCCGGAACCCCACCTTCGCCCCCGGAGCCGCGTGAAGCACGTGCGGCCGCACCGAGACGAACCGGATCCGTACCACTCCGGCGTTCGCCGGCCCGAGAGGTTCCCCGCGAGGTCGACCGCGCGCACGACGAGCCGGTAACGCCCTGCGGGGAACCCGACCCCGAACCAGCGCAGCACCCCCGACGTCGCGTAGCGGTGCAGCCTCGGCCGCAGCCGCCCGTTCACGAACAGGAGCGCCCGCGCCGGCTCGCTCATCCGCACGTGAATCCGTACGAAATCGCTCCGCTTGTCGCCGTCCGGCGAGAACGACCGCGGCCTCACCGCGCCGACGACGACCTGCGGCGGCGCAGTGTCGACGCGGATCGGGTCCGGCATCAGGATCGTGCGGTGGTCGCGCGCGAGGTGCAGCCGCGGCTTGTACGTCCCGGCCGGCACGACGCGGCCCGCGTCGTCGCGCCCGTCCCACGTGAACTGCTGGACGCCCTTCGGCCGCGGGCCGGAGTCGAGGATCGTCCGCACGGGCCGGTAGTTCGAGTCGACGATCTTGACGGTCAGCGTCTCCGGCTTTCGGAGGATGAACCGAATCCGAGTATTCGCCAGCGGGCAGCGGCAGTTCGGCCCGAGCAGCTTCCCGACCCCGGTGCGGTAGACCGGGCTGCGCTAGAGCTTGAGGTGCTCCGTCAGCGCGAAGGCCGCGGCCGTGCCGCCGAGCAGGGCCCCCCGCCACCGCCACGAGGATGCGGGCGCGGCGGAGCCAGTCAGTCGACGGTGCCGAGCAGCACGAACGGCTCGGCGTACTCGCATCCGGTGCTCGCCCCGTAGAGCTCGGCGTGCGCCCGCGGAGTGCACGCTCGCTCCGCGGGTGCGGATAGTCACGGGCTCTGTCTCGAAGCACGCGAACGCCTCCAGCTTGCGCTCGAGTGTCGCCGTCACGTCCACGAACCAGTTCGGCACGAACCAGTTCGTCTGCGGCCGGAGTCCATTCGGTGCTCGAGGTCGGCGCGTAGGTGAGGACGCGGCGCACCGGCTGGTCCGGGAGTCGGCCGCGTGGCGACAGCGACCAAGTCGAAGAGCGCCCTGTGGTCGGCGGTTCACATCCGGGTGGGCGCATGTAGACGACGGGCCGGCGCGAACTCGCCAACGTGCTCCTCGACGACCGCGGTTCAGCTCGGCGTGCGGCGAGCGTGTCGAGCCGCATGTCGGGCAGGTCGAGGTGGACGTAGTCGGTGGACGCCGAGCGAGGCCGGCTGTGCGCACAGCCTCCTGGTTCTTGCGCTCGCGGACCTCGGCGTCGCCCGGGTACTGCGTCGAGCTTGCCGTCGGTGACGCAGGACGACGCGAACCTCGTCGCCGCGCTCGGTCGCGTGGCAGGCAGAGCGTTCCGCCCATGCCGAGCACGTCGTCGTCGGGATGGGCTGCGAAGACCAGGACAAATTTCATCCGAGCCGGGCATCGACCGGCTGCGCCGCTCTCCACGCCCTCCACCTCCTCGAGCACGAGCCCGCCCTCGCCGCACGCGACCACCTGCCGCATCGGCCTTCATGACCGACGATCGTCCCGGCGGCGACCGATTCCTCCCCCAGGGCCGACCGGCCGCGCGCGCCAAACCACGATCCGGTCACGTCGCCGAGAAACATTGAACGCGCCGGGGTAGGGCCGCGTTTACGCGCGACCCAGTCGTGGCAGGTACGGCGCGCGCGTCTCCCAGTCGATGATCCCGTCCGCCGGGCTCCGCTCGGCCAGGCGCTCGCGCGCCGCGTGTCCTGCGGCAGCCGCGGCGCGCGCTCCGTGGCAGCGGCTCCGGCACGTAGCGGGCGGACCAGCTCGATGTGGGCGTCGGTCGAGCCTTCGCGTACAGCGTCTTCGGAGGCTCGTCCGCAGGAGATCGGCACCTCGACCTGACCGACGATCGGGCCCGAGTCTGCGCTCGGATCGACGATCTCGAACAGCGTCACGCCGGTACGTCGCGAGCCCGCTCAGGATCGCCCACGGGATCGGCGGCCCGGCCCGCGGTGCCGCGGCAGGAGCGTCGGGTGCATCCCGAAGACGCCCTCGCGTCGCCAGCCGTCGATGAACGGCTCGCCGCACGAGCTGCGACCAGCCGACGACGAAGATCATGTCCGGCTCGAGCCTCGCGCAGCGCCGCGATCGTCGTCGGGTCGTTCACGTCCGCCGTCTCGACCAGTCGCTCCGAGG
>CAVWKS010000029.1:0-8862 GCA_963755635.1 uncultured Actinomycetes bacterium
GCCGCTTTCCGTTCTCGAGCGTCCAGCGCTGTGTCTCCCAGGTCGAGCCCGGGCGCAGGCCTCCGACCTCGACCGTGACGTGTGCCGGCGGCGGTCCTGTGATCGGCGGCCGCGAGACGACCAGGTCAAGCCTGCCCCCGCGCGTACCGCGGAAGTTCGTGTACGTCGCGGACGGCCCCGTCCACGCGTCGGGCTGCAGGCCCGAGGAAAGCGAGCCAAGACGCAACGGCCCGCGCGTCCGATAGAGCGACAGAAAACCGCTCTGGGCAATCAGCTTTCCCGCGACGTCCAGGCCCGAGGCGGCGACGACGTAGCGCGGCGATGCATCGGGCGAACCGGCCGGGAGCTCGGGCCGGATCCGGCCGGTTGTCGGGTCAAGCGGCGCGTTCACGTCCGGGATCGACGGGTCGTTCGAGGTCACTCCGAATACGCGGCGCAGGCTCCGGTTCCAGAACTCCGACTGCCAGAGGATGTGCTGGTCGACATCGATGTCGGTCGTGTACAGGAACTCGACCCGCGCGTCGCGGCCGACGGCGTGGTCTACCCAACTCGGGTCGCCGGAGAGCCCGCCTGCGTGCCTGGTCGAGTCGGCGATGAACCTCACCTTGCCAAAGACGCCGGCCGAGGAGAGGATCAGGAACCCCCCGACCGCGACGGGCACCGCCCAGACGGCGGCGCTTCGTGGCAAAGCGGCGAAGAGGAGCGCCGCGCAGATGGCGCCGATTCCGATCAGCGTCCTTACCTCGGACGCGCCCCCGTTCAGGACCTCACTGAGTCGGAGGAAGGGGATGAGCCCGAACGTATCGCTCTCCGCCGACACGTTGAACAGGCTCTCGAGCGGAATCGTGATCAGCAAGCCAACGGCGACCGCCACGGCGGCCGCCGAGAGCGCCGGGGGTCTCGGCAGGCCGCGCGCGATCCAGATGACGAGCGCGAGCAGGAGCAGCGGCTCGAGGTAGAACGAGTTCCGCTCTTCGATCCGGAGCGAGTAGCGCGACGCGAATGCGGCGACCTCGATCAGGACAAGCGGTAGCGCGGCCAGCGTCACGGCGAGGTAGGCCCGCTCTGCAGGGGTCGCGTGCCAGTCACGCCGGAAGAAGGCGAGCAGGACGACGAACGCGCACGCCGGGATGACGCCGACCGCCAGCGCGAGCTCACCCGCGTGGTAGACGCTCCAGCGGAGGACGTCGCGGATCGAGTAGTGCACTTGAGCCGTGCTCGCGTAGGCGCGAAGCCCGCTCGAGAGCGGCTGGCCTTCTGCCAACTTGAGGAGCCCGTAGGCGACTACTCCGGCGATCAGCAGGGCCGCCGCGAGCCAGTAGCGCCGAAGCTCCTGCCACGCCGCGGCGCGGGTCCGCGCGACGGCGCCGCCGGAGAGGTCGATCGCCAGCTTGAGCACGATGGCCAGCACCAGCACCAAAAGGAGCACGAGCGACTGGACGCGAGCGGTGCAGGCGATGCCGATCGCGGCCAGCGCCAGCAACTGGCGGAGCGCCGTCGGCCGCTCCAGCAGGAGGGCGATCGCGAAGAACGCGAGCATGACGAGCGGGAAGGACGCGTTCTCCGTCATCAGCGTCCCGGTGTAGATGTACGAGGGCAGTGCGAGGAAGAGCGCTGTGCCGACCACGGACGGCCAGCCGGGCGCGAGCCGACGGGCCCAGAGGTAGAACGGCACGACGGCTGCGGTCATTAGGAAGACGTTGATCGTCTTCGCAAGCTCGTACGTCGTGTGCATCGAGCCGGCTCGCCAGGCCGGCGAGATCAGCGCCGGGTAGATCGTGGAGACGGCGGTCGGCTGCCCGCGGAAGAGATAGTGGCCGCTGGAGGCGAAGTTCTTGGCGAACTCGGCGTACTCGAGCTCGTCCGGCATGATCCACGGCGCCGCGAGGTCGCGGACGAGCAGGAGTCGCGCCAGCAGCGCCGCGGCGACCAGGATGCCCACCGCGAGCGACGCAGTCAGCCAGCGCCGCCCGGCGAAAGCCCTCAGGTTCTCAGGGACCGGTGTCTCCGTCGCGCGCCTCGGTGCTTTCGCGTAGCTGATGCTCCAGCAGTCCGAGCCGCTGAGCGAGGATCCTGTTCTGGTCGGAGAGCTTCGAGATAACGGTCGAGTAATGGAGCAGGACGAGCAGCACGAAGAACGCCGCCATGATGAAGAGCGCCGAGGGCGGGTACGAGATACCGACCAGGTCTGCGACTCTGGAGAGCAGGCCGCGCCAGACGGCGAAGACGAAGATGACGGTGCCGGTCAGGAGCCAGAGCAGCGCATACCGCTCCTGGAGCCTGCGGCTGCGGATCAGCTCGAGGATCACGAACAGGAGAATCGCGGCCGCGATCGCCGCGGCGATCGAGATTCGCAACGGGGTCATGGTTCCTCCAGGGGCGTCGAGTACCTGCGGAAAAGGCCGACGAACAGCGCGAGCAGAACCTTGATCATGTAGTAGGCAGCCTGAAGGGCGGTTATCGAGGAGTGCCCGGACTCGCGGACGCGCATCTGCACCGGCACCTCGACCATGCGCAGCCGGTTGCGCACGAGCAGCACGGTCGCCTCCACCTCGGGGTAGTCGTGCGGATAGTCGGCGGCGAAGAGCCGGATCGCCTTCCGGTTGACGGCGCGAAACCCAGAGGTCGTGTCGGTCACCCGGGCGCGGACGAGCAGCGAGACGATCGCGGCGAAGATCCGGATTCCGATCCGGCGCGCTGGCGTGCCGCGGTAGCCGCCACCCGCGGCGAACCGGGTGCCCACCACCATGTCGGCCCGTCCCTCGAGAATCGGCTCGAGCAGTTTCGCGATCTCGCTCGGATCGTGCTGCCCGTCGCCGTCGACCTGGACGGCGACGTCGAATCCGTGCTCGCGGGCGTACTGCAGGCCCGTCTGCACGGTTCCGCCGATGCCGAGGTTGTACGGCAGACGGACGACGGAAGCCCCAGCGGCCGCCGCGAGACGAGCGGTGGCATCCTTGGACGCGTCGTCGATGACGACGATCTCGATCTCCGGATCGGCGGCGCGGATCTCCGAGACCACGCTTTGGATCGAGCCCTCCTCGTTGTAAGCGGGCACGATTGCGAGTAGCCGGAGGCCACTGGGCCGGACTTCCGCGCGCTGCCGTAGCGTGTCCGCCTCCGTTGCCATCTGAGCCGATGAGCTTAGCGGCGCTCGCTCCGAGAGCGCCAAATGCTGCGGTTAGGCTTGGCGGCCGTGAGCGACGCGAAGGTCATGGCGTGACGCTGCCGGTGGCAGTCGTCGGCGCGGGGAACATGGGTCGCCACCATGCGCGCAACTATCACGACCTCGACGGGGCGGAGCTCCGGGCGGTCGTCGACGCAGACGGCGCGCGGGCGGAGGAGGTGGCCGCCAGGTTCGGCGCGGAGGCCTACACGGACATCGAGGCGATGCTCAAGGGTGTCGAGGACCTCGCCGCAGCTTCCGTCGCCGTCCCGACGACCTCGCACGGCGACGTGGCGGCGAAGCTGCTGGGCGCCGGCGTGCACGTGCTCGTCGAGAAACCGATCGCGCCCACGCTCGAGGAGACGGACCGGTTGATCAGGCTGGCGGAGAGGCGCTCGCTCCGTGCTCGCGGTCGGCCATGTCGAGCGGTTCAACCCTGCCGTCCGTGAGCTCAAGCGCCTAATTGCCGACGGGCCGCATGGGCGCTCCCTGTCTCTGGTGGCGAGGCGCGTCGGCGTGATGCCGCCCCAGGTGAAAGACGCGAACGTCATCATCGACCTCGCCGTCCACGACATCGACATCTTCCGCTTCCTGCTCGACGGCGCCGACCCCGACGACCTCTACTGCAACGCCGGCCGGGCGGTCACCGGCGACCGGTTCGACTTTGCCGACATCTTCCTCCGCTATGGCCCAGTCGTCGTGCTTCCTGCAGGTCAACTGGCTCACGCCGGTGAAGATCCGCACGCTCGCAGTTACCGGGACGAGCGGCTACGCACAGCTCGAGTACGTGACCCAGCGGCTCGACTTCTATCCCGCGCAGGCGAACCTCGAGACGCGGTCGTTCGCCGACGTCGAGGCCTTCAGCGAGCAGGAGCCGGAGCGGCTCGACTTCCCACACGAAGAACCGCTCGCGAGGGAGCTCGTGGAGTTCCTCAAGGCCGCTCGTCGGCGAGCCGGCCGACATCGTGCAAGCGCAGGACGCGAGGCGGACGATGGAGGTGGCCGCCAGGCTGGTCGAGGTCGCCGAGCGCCGGGCCTTCTCGTTCTCGTGAGGCGCCTCCTCGTCACCGGCGCCGGCGGCTCCGCGGCCGCCAACTTCGTCCACTCGCTTCGGATGACGAGCGAGGACTTCCACCTCGTCGGCACGGACTCGGACAGGTACCTGCTCGAGCTCGCCGACCTCGACGTTCGCTACCTCGTTCCCCGCGCGGACGACCCGTCGTACCTGGCGGAGCTGCGAGCGGTGATCGAGACGGAGCAGATCGATCTTGTCCACCCTCAGCCCGATCCGGAGGTGCTGGCTCTGTCCGCGGTCCGCGACGAGCTGGGCGCCCGCACCTTCCTGCCACAGCACGAAACCATCGTGCTGTGCCAGGACAAAGCGGCGTCGGCGCAGGCGATCGCTGCGGCAGGCCTGCCGTCGCCCGACGCCCGCAGCGGCACCTCCGAGGAGGAGCTGCGGGCCGCAACGGCCGAAATCCTCGAGGCTCACGGGAAGGCGTGGGTCCGGGCGAGGCGAGGGGCCGGAGCGCGGGCGAGCCTGCCCGTGACGGCGCCTGAGCAGGCGGTCGCGTGGCTGCAGTACTGGGCAGACGTGCGTGGCCTGACGGCGGAGGACTTCATGGTCAGCCAGTTCCTTTCCGGGCGCGAGTTCGCCTTCCAGAGCCTCTGGCTTGACGGGCGCCTGCTCGTCTCGGCCGCCCGGGAGCGCCTCGCCTACCTCTTCGGGCACGTGGCACCCAGCGGTCAGACGTCGACCCCCTCCGTCGCGCGCACCGTGCACCGCCAGGACGTCAACGAGCTTGCCGCAGCGATCGTCAGAGCCGTCGACCCGGCAGCGACCGGGGTGTTCTGCGTCGACCTCAAGGAGGATGCGGACGGACGGCCGCTGGTTACCGAGATCAACGCCGGCCGCTTCTTCACGACGAGCAACTTCCTCGCGGCCGCAGGCGTCAACATGCCGTACCACTACGTGCGCCTCGCACTCGGCGAGCCCGTGGAGGAGTTGCCGAGCTTCAACGCTGCCGAGGCCGATCTCTATTGGATCCGCATGATCGACATGGGCTTCAAGCTCGTGCGGGAAGGCGAGTGGACGAGCCGCCCGAGCAGCTAGTCCTGTTCGACTTCGACGGGACCCTCTGCCGACTCGCGACGGACTACCAGGGTCTCCGCACGGAGCTCGAGGCACTCGCCGGCAGCAGAGCAGTGCAGGACGAAGGGCTGCTCACGCTGGCCCTCCGGCTCGGAGGCGACCCGCGGGCGCAGGAGGCCCTGACAAGAGCCGAGCTCAAGGACTGGAGCAGGGCGGGCCGGTCGCGCGCGGTGTCGAGCTCTACCTTCAGGCTCAGGCGGAAGGCGCGCTGACTGCGATCGTCAGCCACAACGGGCGCGCGGTGATCGAGCGCTTCGTCGAGACCGCCGGCCTCGATCCGCCGAAGGCGATCTTCGGCCGTGACGAGCTGGGAGCGGCCAAGGACGAGAGCGAGCCGCTGCTTTCGTTCGTGCGCGAGGCTGACGCGCGCCGGGTGGTGGTCGTGGGCGACGGCGAGAGCGACCGCCGGCTGGCAGAGCGGCTTGAGGCCGAACTCGTCTCGGTGAGCCTCCCTGTCTGGACGCCGCCGCTCGTCAGCATCATCGTGCGCTGCCACGACTACGGCCGCTTCCTGCCCGACGCGATCGAGAGCGCGCTCGGTCAGACCTACCCGAACTGCGAGATCATCGTCCTCGACGACGGCTCGACCGACGACTCGCTCGAGATCGCGCGCAGCTACGGCGACAAGGTGCGTGTGCTGACGCACCCCAACATGGGCGTCGAGCGGACAAGCAACCGCGGGGTCGCGGAGGCGAAGGGGGAGCAGCGGCGTTCCTCGACGCCGACGACGTGTTTGAGCCCACCTACGTGGAGGAGCTCTACGACGCGCTCAGTCGCGCGCCCGAGGCCTCGTTCGCGTACTGCCGCATGCGCATGTTCGGCGCGGAGGAGCGGCTGATGCGCTGCCTACCCTTCAGCGCCTACGTGCTGGCCCTCCGGACCAACTTCGTCAACGGGAGCGCACTGACGAGGCGCGCGGACTACCTCGCGGTCGGCGGCATGAGCGTCAATCTGGGCGACGTCGCGCTGGAGGACTGGGATCTCTGGCTCAAGCTGGTCGAGCACGGCAGGCGCGGCACCTACGTGCGCAAGCCGCTCCTCCGCTGGCGCCGACACAGCGGCGGGCAGCCGCAATCCTGAGCAGAGAGAGCACTTCGCGCGCGCGGTCGCGGGGATGCGCGAGCGGCATCGGGAGCTGCGCGCCGCGCTGATGGGGCCCCGGGCACGGCTTGCCTACACCATCGATCTCGGCCTCGCCGCCGCCGACCTCGTCCTCGGCCTTTCGCGCTGGCCATGGTTGCTCCAGGCGTTCGAGCGGGGCTCCTGGGCGCCGGTTCGAGCGCCACCACCTCCCAAAGCTACGCGCCCTCGCGCGGAGCGACCCCGGTAGGCGCCTCCACTAACCTTGACTCGATGGTCGTAGACGAGGATCGCGCCGCGCAGCCGGCCGAGGACCGCGTCCTGCCACCCGATCCGGCGCCGCTCGCGCGGCAAACCCTCGCGTACGGCCTGACCGGCTTGATCGGCCCACTCGTAGGGATGATCACCCTGCCGATCTTCGCCCGCGTCTTCACGCGCGGTGAGTACGGGCTGATGGAGCTCGGCACCACGGTGATGGCAGTGGCGTTGGCCCTCACCGACGCCGGCCTCTGCTCGGCCGCGCTCCGCAGCTACTACGACTACGGCAGCGACGAAGAGGGTGAACGGCGTTCGGTCATGTTGACGGGTTCCTGGCAACGACGCTGCTGGCGCTCGCTGTCGCCGTCGCGCTCGTCGTGCTGCGGGAGGACATCGCCCGTTGGCTGTTCGGGCGGCCCGGGGAGGGGCGGCTGGTAGTGGTGATCGCGGCCTCAGTCCCCGCGCTGAACACGTGGCGCTACGTCAGCGAGGCGATGCGGGTTCGCCTGCAGGCCTTCTCGTACCTTGCGACTGCGGTGATCGCGGCGACGATCACTACGGCACTCGCGGTGGTAGGCGTCGTCGCGCTCGGCTGGCGGGTGCAGGGCGTGTTCTTCGCGGCCCTCGTCGGCAACGTCGCCGCGGCCGTTTACGGCATGTTCGTCGTGCGCCGGGCCCTTGCGGGCCGCTTCTCGAATTTCGAGCTCGGCAGGATGCTGCGGTATGGACTGCCGCTCGTCCCCGCGACGGTCGCGGCCTGGGCCCTTGCGCTCGTCGACCGGATCATCCTCTCGCGGCTCGGCAGCCTCGCCCAGGTCGGGCAGTACGCGATCGCCAACCGGCTCGCGAGCCTGCTATTGATCGGGCTGACGGCGTTCCTGTTCGCGCTGACCCCGTACCTGCTCTCGATCTATTCGGAGGACCCGGCGCAGGAGAAGGCGGCGCGGGCGCGGACGCTTACCTACTTGACCTTCATTCTTAGTTTCTCCGGGCTCGTGCTGACGCTGTTCGCGCGCGAGTTGATCGACGTGCTGGCGCCGCGCTTCCACGAGGCGTACAAGGCAGTCGGGCCGTTGATGCTCGGGGCAATCGGGTACGGACTCGTCTCGCTGCTCACGACTGGGTTCTCGATCGCACGCAAGACCGGTCGGCTCGCGCTCATGGCCGTCGCTGCGGCCGCACTGAACATCGGGCTCAACTTCGCCCTGATCCCGCCTTGGGGGATCGTCGGAGCGGCCGTGGCGACCGCGGTCGCCTACCTCGCGCTAACCGCCGCGTACTACGTCGTCTCGCAGCGCGTCTACCACACGCCGTACGAGGGCGGAAAGATCGTGACCATGCTCGTGCTTGCGTCGGGGCTCGGCGTCCTCGGCGTCGTGCCGTTGGGGCCCGAGGGAGTCGCGGTGGCGGTCAAGCTGCTCGCCGTCGCAGCGTTCCTGGCCGGCCTCTGGCTGACCCGGACCATCACCGGGCCGGAGTTCAGGGAGCTGCTGAGGTTCGCGCACGGGATGGTACCGCTGCCCATTGGTCGATCCCGGACGTGAGCCGCGCCCTCGTCACGGGGGCGAGCGGCTTCGTCGGGCGCTTCGCCGTCGACGCCCTGCGCGGCCGCGGCTTCGAGGTGCACGGCGTGGCGCGCAGGCAGCCGGAAGCCATCGAGGCCGACGCCTGGCACGAGGCGGACCTGCTCATCCGGCAACTCCCCCGCGCGTGGCCCGCCGCGCGGAGCCTCGCACCTCCTCCACCTGGCCTGGACGACCGAGCACGGCCGCTACTGGAACGACCCCGTGAACGAGCGCTGGGTGGAGGCGAGCCGGCAGCTGGTCGATGCATTCGCCGAGGCGGGTGGTGAGCGCACGGTGCTCGCCGGGAGCTGCGCCCAGTACGACTGGAGAGCGGGAACGCCACTCTCGGAGACGGAGACGCCCCGTGAGCCGGCGACGCTCTACGGGCGAATGAAGCAGAAGGCTCAGAGCTGTTCGACGGGACCGCTGCTTCTTTCCCTACGGGCCCTTCGAGCAGCCCGAACGGCTGGTGCCCTCGGTCGCCCTCAGCGTGCTGGCAGGCGCGGAGGCGCGGACTACCGCCGGCACGCAGGTGCGCGACTTCCTGCACGTCGCCGACTGCGGGCAGGCGCTCGCGGCGCTGCTCGACTGCGGCGTCCGGGGCGACGTCGAGATCGGAACCGGCCGCGGGAGCAATACAT
>CAVWKS010000030.1:0-10007 GCA_963755635.1 uncultured Actinomycetes bacterium
TCGCGCGCAAGGCTCGACAGGACGGCACCCCAGCCCGCCTGTCTCGTCTCCTGCTCGGAGCGATCGAGCAGGCCGAAGGACGTCACCCGCACCGCAAGGACCACGGTGTACGACTTCGCCCGCGCGTCCTTGACCACGCCGACGGTCTCACCGCGGAACGGAGCGGCAAGCAGTTCGAGGCCGACAGCGCCGCTTCGGGCAGAGCGACGGCCGGCTCAGGCCGTCCCGACTCGTTTACCCGGGCACCCGCCGTCGGAGCCTGAGAGTTGCCGTTGCCGGCCGTTCGCCCGGCGCCAGACGTGTGCGCCCGCGATGGGCAGCCACTCCTCTGCCGAACGCCCGCTCAGCGGCCAGAAGCAGAAGGCCGCGACTGCGAGGACGAGCCCGAGGGCGACAACTACCCCCGCCGCCACCCGGCAGCGCTCGCATGAGCACGACTGCGGCGGCGAGGCTGACAGCCATCGGGATCACCTGCGTCGCGCGCAGCGAGCCGATGAGCCCGCGCCGCTCGAGTGGTCCGAACCGATAGCGACGCATCTCTGTCTCGGACATCGCTACTCCTTCTGGTCGGGCGGCCGTGGTGGCTTCGGGTCAGGTGGTCGTGACGGGGGAGAGGAGCTCGCTGGCGGCGCCGGCGGCTTCGCTAGCGCTCATCGGACGGCTCGGCTGCTCTCGGCGATTCCGTACGTCCGTACGTCGTCCGCGTCTCGGCGCTTCGACGCTGTGTCGGCACGAGCCGTGGCGTGCTCACCGGTCGAAGCCGTGTCCTCGCTCCGCGGTGGCCCGTACACGGTGCGCGGCACGCCCGAGGGAAGCGGGCGACGTCGATGCACCCGACTGCCGATCCATCGCCTGGCGCATGTAGCTCGCCGGGCTGTGGATCCCGGCGGAGCCTGCCGCGCCCGAGATCGCCGCGCGCTGACCGACCACGCTCTCCGGCCGCAACCTCCATCATCGGGATCAGCCTCATGAGGCCGAAGGGCGACCAGGCGGCGAGGACGAGCAGGGCCGCGCCGGCGATCATCCGCTCGAAGACACCGCCCGTCACCGGGCTGCCCGAGGGTCGTCTGCGTGATCGCCGCCGACGCCAGTCCGAGGATCGCGACGATCACGAACTTCGCCAGGATCACCGCCACGAGGAACTCGACCAGCCGCCGCGCCCAGCGGCGCGTCGCCGGCCAGATCATCGCCACGAAGGTGAGCGGCAAGAAGAAAAGCGCCACGTAGATGGCTGCGTCGCGAATCACCATCTCGAGCCAGAGAACGAACGCGCCGATCGCGAGGATGATCGCGCCGAGGAAGACGCCGAAGAGAGGGACGGCACCGGCGGAGGTGTCGTCGAGCGCGTGTCTTGTACGCGTCGCCGACGGACTGGAGCGGTCCCCGAGTCCGTGCCGAGCCCGTGCACAACCGTCGCGGAGAGGCCGTCGGTGATCGAGACGAGCAGCTGCGTACCGACGATCGCGGCGCCGGCGAGGATGAATGCCATCGGCAGGTAGCCGAAGGCCGAGCGCAAGAGGATCCAGATGTCCTGCCGCCAGACCGCCTGAATCAACGCCAGCAGCAGCATCGGTAAGGCGAGCAGTCCGGCGACCGCGATCATCGAGTGGTACTGGCCGACGAACCACTTCGCCTGCACGTCGGGACTGGCCGTCGCCTCGATCAGGCTCCCGACCCTGCCCGTGACCCAGACCGCCGCGTTCGTCACCCACACGGTGACGCCGCGCATCACGAACTCTCCTGCCGCCTGCGCAGCGTTGCCCGCGAGATCGCCGGCTGCGCCGCAGACGAAGTCGACGCCCGGGAGGTCGCACGGGTTCGGGATCGGCCCTGCGGCCGCGGGGGTGACGTTGCAGCCTCCGACGACGGCGACCGACAGAGCGGCTGCGAGCGTCGCCGCGGCGACGCGGAAGGAGCGGCTATGGCAGTGCACGCGAGAACTCCCGGAAGCGTGGGATCTCAGTGAACAGATCTCCCGCCGCCGACGCCTGGGTCGCGTCCGGCAGCGGCGGCGTGGGACCGGCAGCGCTCGAGAACGACGTGACCTTCCAGCCGCCCTGCTCCCAGACGAGCGAGACGGTCTCGGTCCGCCAGGCCTGCTGCGGCTGGATGGTCGCGCCGCTGCCGATGATCCCGACTCGCCAGACGGCGACCGTTGCTGCCGAGGGGGAGAAGCTGAGGAGTCGGTAGCCGACGAGCGCCGACCGGAGGATCACGACGGGCGCAGGGATGGTGTCGGCTCCCAGGCGGGCGCGAGCCTCCACGGCGCCCTGCTCGTAAGCGCGAGCGAGAACGTCGCGTGCGCTGGACGCAGCAAGGCGGTCGACAAGCTCGCGGATCCGTGCCGAGTTCAGAAGAGCGGGGCCGTCGAGCAACTTCACCGTCTCCGCGGCCGCCGCGACGGCTCCGGCCTCCGTACGAGCAGCCGTTGCCGGTTTCGTCCCTGCGGGCTCCGGCGATGGGTTCACCACTGTCGTCACAGAGCGACTCGTTCTCGGCGCCGCGATCCTGCTCCCGATCCCGATGCCGAGGGCGACGAGAGCAGCCGCGGCGAACTGCGAGTAACGCCCAGCGTCTTCGCCGCGGTTGGCCGTTGCCGAGTCGGACCGGCGCCACTACTTGACCGTGGTCCCGAGCTTTTCGAAGAACGTGACGATCGCCGGGGCAGCGCCTACGAGGAACGCGGCCGCCGCCGAGACGAGCGTCCCGCGCCGCCCGACCGCGGCGTGCTGGAAGTTCCCCGAATGGGAGCTCAGCGACCAGACGGCCGCCGAGATGACGAGACCCGCGAGCGCAGCGAGCAGGCCCCAGAACGAGAGCCCGTTCACGAGCTGCTGCAGCGCGGAGCTACCCGGAAGCCCGTTGGGGTCCGGCTTGCTGCTGATTCCGGCTGCTGCGATCACGATGCCTGCGAGCGGTGACATGACTCATGACCTCCTTCCGATCGGTTCGCCGAAGCCGGCGGCGACCGCCGCTGCCAGCTCGAGGTAGGCGTCGCGGGTTGCCGGCCGCAGTCCGTCGAGGCCCGCCTCGGCGCCTGCGTCGAGGTGCGGGTCCCAGGGGATTCGGACAGACGTGCGGCAGCGCGCGGCGAAGTGGTCCTCGACGCGGTCGAGATCGAGGGCGCCGTTCCCGTCTCGGACCGTGTTCAGCACCGCAACGGCTCCCCGAACGAGCTGCTCGTAACCGTTCTGCTCGAGCCAGTCGAGGGTCGAGCTCGCCGCGCGCGAGCCGTCGAGGCTCGGCGCGCTGACGACGACGATCTGATCGGCCGCGTCGAGGATGCCCCGCGTAGCCGACTCGAGGACCCCGGTGCCGGTATCGAGGCAGACGAGGTTGTAGTGGCGCTCCAGCAGCTCGATCGCCCGCCGGAACTCGCTCTCGCCGAGCGCCTGGGTGATCCGCGGGTCGTCGTCCGCGGCAACGACCTCGAGCCGGCTTGCCGCCTGTGAGGTATAGCCGCGGATGTCGGCATAGCGGCTGATCCGGTCGAGGTCCTCGAGGAGCGTGCCGACCGTCATTTGGTCTCGCGCCGTATCCGATGGCCGAGCGTTCCAGCGTCGGGATTGCCGTCGAGCGCAACCACGCGGTCGCCGCGTAGCGACGCGAAGGTGTGCCCGGTGAGCAGGCAGGTCGTCGTCTTTCCGACGCCGCCCTTGCGGGAGATGAACGCGATCTTGCGGCACCCGCGCACGGGCGTCTTCGCCAACGCGACGAGCTCGCGCTGACGCAGTTCGGCCGCGCTCGGCCCGACGTGGACGAGCCCGCCGGTCAGCCGGTAGACGCCAAGTCGCCAGCCACCAGCTGGCAGTTCGGCCTCGGGGCGCAGCATTCGCTCGGCTGAGAAGTCACCCGCTGAAGGCGCCGCAGACGCCGGCACGTCCTCCAACACAGTCGTCGGCTTGCCGCCGTTCGCCGGCGGTGGGTCCGCCAGATCGTTCCGCGTCCCCCGCGCCGAGGAGCGGGATCGGCGCCTCTCCGTCCGTCCACATCGACGCGACCCAATCGAGTTCTCCGCTTCCTTCCGCCACGGCCCCTCCTTCCGTAGATCACCTGCCATGCAGTTATAGCAGGTGATCCACGGTGTTGGCAGCGGAACCGCGGCCTGGGCCATGTCCGACCGCGTATACTGGGACAATCTGGGGCAGTAGATCGACTGCCTCCCGACGGAAGGAGCCTTCGAACCTCATGACGCCGCGACAGACCGCTCTCGGGCGCCTACTCCAGGAGCGCCGTGAGGCGGCCGGCTACTCTCGCACGCGCGTCGGCGAGCTCGTCGGGATCAAGCCCGGAACGATCGAAGGGTGGGAGCTGGGCCGCGTCGCCCGTCCTCCGATCCACGACGTCCTGCGGATGGCCCACTTTCTCCAGATCTCACCCGAGGAGATCAATGCAGCCGTGTTCGAGGACGCAGGCGGAGTCGCGGTCGGCGAGGCGCAGCCCGAGCGGCAAGAAAGAAAGAAAGGCCGCCGGCGATCCGGAGGAGCGGTCCCTCTCCTCGAGGCGGCATTCCGGCTTTTCGGTTGGGAGAGCGACGAGGTTGCGGCGGCTGCCCTCGGGACCTCGCCCGAGACGCTACGCCGCTGGCGGACGGGAGCGGAGGAGATGGCATTCGCCGACTACCTCACGCTGACGTCGATGATCGGGGTCGCCGCCGCAGAGGCCATGAGAGGCGACGACGCCCGAATCGCGGATCTTTCAGCCGCGGCGGAAGAGCTCGGCCTCACCTCTCGCGCGCGCGAGAACAATTAAGTCTTCGCGGCGGGTTCGCTCAGGCGTCAGAGACGCTGGCGCAGGCGAGCGGATGAACGATTCGCGGCTCTGGTGCGTATGGATAGCTAGGAGCCGTTGTGGAACCCGTTCCAGACTCGACCGCCGAGACGGTCACACGTGCGCAGAGGGGCGATGACGCTGCGTTCGAACAGCTCGTGCGTGAGTTCGATCGCGGCCTGCGTGCTTCAGCCATCGGGTGCTGGGGCCGGGCTGGACGGAGGACGTGTTGCAAGAGGGTATCTCCGGGCCTTTCGCGGCCTTGCCGCAGTACCGCGCCGAGCTCGGGTCATTTCAAGCTGGCTGTACCGAATCATCTATCGCTCATGCCTCGACGAGCTGCGGCGGGCGCGGCGCCAGCCGCTGCAGTGGGCGTCCGGCCTCGAGAGCTGCCCTTCGCAAATGAATCGGAGCCAGACGTCGCAGCAAGGGACAGCCTCTGGCGTGCCCTGGGCACGCTCTCCAGCGAGGAACGGGCCTGCGTCGTCCTCGTCGATGGGCTCGGCTTCGACTACGAGTCCGCCGCAACCATTCTCGACGTGCCGCGCGGGACGATTGCGTCCCGCCTGAACCACGCCCGACCGCTGCTCCGCCGCGCACTGCGGGAGCCACTAGACGAAACGGAAGGTGAAGGTCATGCCCGAATACCGCGATGAAGAGCTCGCCCACGCGCTCAGCGAGCTGCCCGTCCCCTCGAACTCGGCCGACTTCTTCCCCGGCTGCGCGAGCGGATCACATCGACTGGGCCGCGCCCGCGCCCGATGGCAAGACGGCGTCTCTTCGCAACCGTCGCCCTCGTCGGCCTCGCGCTACTCATCGGTGGGCTCGCCGGCGCCGCGCTCGCCTAACTCGACCCGCGACAGGGTCTCGACCCCGGTCACGTCGTTCCAGCCCGCACTCGGCTGGAACACCTTCGAGACGAACGTGCTGGCCGACCCGACACAGCCAGAGGTCCTCTGGGCAGCAAACGTGCCGTTCCAGCCCGAGTCACGGGAGACGCCGATCAACACCATCAAGAGCCTCCCGCCGGACGGGATCGTGATCAACGTCGTGGGCCCGTGGACGTACACGGGTAGCGACGCCTTGCCCGATCTCAGCTTCCCGGCGACTCTCTCCCAAATGGACTTCCACGGGAACAACTACGAGGGTCAGTGGGCGCCGAACGTGTCCGAGTACTTCATCTCTGGACACACCAATGCGACAGAGTTGCTCGAGTTCGAGGTCTGGATGGGCCGCAACGATCCCACTACGGCGATGAAGGCGGCCGCCGACGAGGAGCTTGCCCGCCTGACTTTGCCGTCGTAACCGCCCGCTCAGCGGTCATTGCGGAACACTGGCCCAGGCGACGCAGGTGTCCTCTTCCGGCGCCTGGCACCACGCGGCGCGCCGCGCTGATTGCGGAGGGGCTGAGCATCGGACTCTGCGACACGAGGTCAGACTGACGATCGAGAGCGCGTTCAGGGCTGGTCGGGAGCGGCCTCGATGTACTCCAAACAGGCTGCGCTGAGGAGCTGAACGGATGGCGCTATTCGAGCGGAAGTTCGTCGATTGAAGGTTTCGGCTTGGGCCTCAGCGGCCCAAGTGGGGTGCTCGCAAGTGCGTCCGCTTCGGCGTTCGCCTTTCGGGGCACCCACGTGATCTTGATGTCAGCGAACTGTTGGATCAAAGAAACCGCTTGCTCATGCAAGGGCTTGAGGTGCTCCGCCTTGACTTTCCATCTGCCGTTCAGCTGGTTGACTAGCAGAGCGGAATCGAGGCACACGCGTAAGTGTTCAATCCCGCGAGAGCGGGCGGCCTCGAGGCCTCTGATGAGAGCTCGATACTCCGCGACGTGGTGGTCCTGCGCCGGCCCTATTGGCTCCGAGATCTCCTCGAGAGGGGCCTTCAGGACCACACCAATCGCGGCTTCACCCGCCATTCTTCCGGGTTGATCGGCGACGATGCCCCCGTCGGTCGTGAGTAGGTGGTAGCGGGTCTTGGGGCCAGAGCCGTCGCCGGCGGACGTTCCACGTTCCGTCATGGAGCCAAAGGGTATCGCCGAAGAGGACGTTGCGCGGCCCGGAGAGCATCATCATCGAGCTAGCCGCGTTAGGCGCTTTGCGCGTGGTGGGATCGGCCGCCCGCCCAGCTCCACTATTCGCCGGTTGATCCGGAAGAGGGTCTCCGACTCCGCGCGGAGGGCCTTCAAGACTCGGGCATCTTCCTTCGACACTCGCAAGGCCCGCCAACGCTAGCCGCGGTGCCCCGACGTGAGTTCTTGTGGTTGCTCAGCGCCCCTGATCCGCCAAGGACGTGACTTCAGCCAGAGCGTCAGTTGCGGGATACCTCAAACTCCACCGCCTCCACCCAAAGCTGCCCATCGAATTCGGGTTCGTCGGCGAGGATCTGTGCAAGCGCGCTTTCGGCTTCATCGCGGCTCGCATAGAAGTCGTTGATGTCTTCGGAGAGGCTGCTGGCAATCCCGTAGACGATCACTTGACGCATCTTCCCCGACCGGGTTCTCCGCGGCCACGCGGCACTATCTCCCGTCGCGAGTTCGATCCAGTTCCTGTTCGAGGAGCTCGGCGAGTTCGCCGCCCGTGTCTTCGACGAGTTCGCGGATCCGACCGCCGGCGCGCTCGTCCGCCAGGTTGAGCAGGTCGGCCATCGCGACCTGCAGTGTCTGCATCTCGAGATTCGCTCGTGCGAGGTCACGGTTCGCGGCTGCGAGCTCGTCGCGCAGGCGCTCTGAGCCTGCTAGCTCTTGGTCGAGCCGCTCGTAGGCGGTCTCCGCGGTCCGGATCGAGTCGCGCGCTCGCACAGCCATCGCAATGCCAATGACGGCGCTGCTGATGAGGCCGGTGGCGATGAGGAGTCCGCTCTGTTCAACGGCGCCGTACGTTGCGACCGCGATGCAGAGGACGAAGCCGGCGAGGCCGAGGAGCACGACGGGTCGGGCGGCAGGAACGTGGTTCGGGATCCGCCGACGGACAATCGCCAGCGGACGGTCGACCCCGAGGATCAGGACGAACGCGGCCAGGGTGGAAAGCGCCGCCCCGCCAGCCCAGCCGAGGTTCGCCCAGCGGTCGTCGACGAACGCGCCGTCGATCGCCTGGAAGCTGTAGATCAGGCTCCCGATCGTTATCGCCACCTCTCCGAGCCCCATCAGCGCGAGCGACTTGCGCAGTCCGCCCGCGGACCCGACGGCGGCGGAGGCGATCAGCGCCAGCGTCACGACTCCCAGTAGCGGCCGATTGAGCGTGACGAGCGATGCAGTTGTCGCGCCGTGAGCCATGCCGCGCCAGACGAACGCGGTACCGAGCGCGAAGGCGGCGGCGGAGATCACTGCCGCGTCGAGCGCCGCGAGCCGGAACGAGATGACGGAGCGCATCGTGTCGAGGATCGCGACGATCACGAGCACCCGCGCGAGCACGAAGAACACGTCCCAGGTGCCGGGCGGCGATGGGACGGTGTTCCCTCCGGCGACGTAGTAGCCGTACCAGACGACCGAGCCGACGAGCCAGAACGTCGAGGCCCAGCCCAGGGTGAAGACGAGGCGACGGAGCTCTGCCGGCGCCCGCACGTACGCCCACCAGACGACGATCGGAACCGGCGCCATGAAGGCGTTATAGGACGAGCTGAGGAGGCCCTTCGGTGCTCCCGCCACCGTCGCGATGCAGTACGCGGCGAAGGCGCCACCGAGCAGCAGTGTTAGGGCTCGGAACTTGCGGCCTCGATCGATCAGCCTCGCGGTGCCGTATTGACCTCGCTCGAGGAACTCCACCTTCCCCCCTTACGCTCCGACGTGCCTCATGAGCGAAGGCAGTGATTCTACTGCCATTTGAGAGATACCGGGTATCTTCAGCCAGTGCTTCCCTCTCGCGCGTCAGCCGAATCCCTCGATCCGGTCGAGCTGCTCCGGGAGCTGATCCGGTTCGACACCTCGAACCCGCCGGGCAACGAGCGGGACGTGCATCGAGTACGTCGCGGGGCTACTCCGTGCGAGCGGAATCGAGCCGGTGATCGTTGGGGGATCCAGAGCGGCCGAACCTCGTGGCGCGTCTGCGCTGGCAGGGGCGATTCGCCGCCGCTCCTCCTCTACGGGCACGTCGACGTCGTTCCCGCCGACCCGGCTGAGTGGCGGCACGCGTCCGTTCTCGGGCGATCTCGTCGACGGCGTTGTGTGGGGCCGCGGCGCTCTCGACATGAAGGGCGGCGTCGCGATGCTCGTCTCGGCGTTCCTCGCGCGCTGCGGCTGAGCCTCCGTCGGGCGATCTCATCCTCGCCCTGGCGAGCGACGAGGAGACGGGAAGCCAGTTCGGCGCGAAGCTCCTGGTCGAGGAGCATCCGGAGCTGTTCGACGGGGTTCGCTTCGCGCTCAGCGAGATCGGCGGCTTCACGGAGTGGGTCGGGGACCGGCGGCTCTATCCGATCCAGGTCGCCGAGAAGCAGCGGTGCCTGATCCGCGCGACCTGCCGTGGTGCGGGAGGTCATCCCTCGACGAAGGTTCGCAGCACCGCCGCCGGAAAGGCAGGCCAGCTGCTCAGCCGACTCGCCGAGAAGCGCCTGCCCGTCCACGTGACGCCGGTCGTGCGGCAGATGGTCAGCGCCATGGCAGAAGCGCTGCCTCTCCATCAGCGCGCGGCGTTGCGACCGCTGCTCGTTCCGGCGCTTACGGATCGCCTGCTCGATCTCTTTGGCAAGGACGCCGACTCCCTCGACCCGCTCCTACACAACACCGCGACTGCCACCGGCCTCCGCGGTGGCGAGAGCGGCAACGTCATCCCGACAGAGGTGACGGTCGATCTCGATGGCCGCGTCCTGCCCGGGCAGTCGCCGCAGGACCTCGTTCGCGAGCTCGAGCGACTCGCCGGAGACGTCGCAGAGTTCCAGCTCGTCCGCGAGGAGCCAGCCGCAAGACCGGAGCCGGACCTGACGCTCTATCCCATGCTCGCCGAGATCATCCGCAGCCGCGACCCTGGCGGGGTTCCAATCCCGGCGCTCGTTCCTGGCTACACGGACGCGCGCCACTTCGCGCGCCTCGGAATCCAGACGTACGGCTTCCTTCCGATGCGCCTTCCGAAGGAAATCACCGTCGATCTCATCCACGCGCCGGACGAGCGAGTTCCTGCTGAGGCCATCCGCTTCGGCAAGGACTGCCTCCTCGAGGCGATCCGCAGGTATCGCCTCCAGTAGTGCGAGCTTGCCGGGAGCAGTCTCGCGCGCGGCGGATCACGGCCGAGACCCCAGGCGCGAGT
>CAVWKS010000031.1:0-11595 GCA_963755635.1 uncultured Actinomycetes bacterium
GAGAAGGCGACGAAGGACGCCCTTGTCGTGTGAGCCGACGACCACGACGTCAACGTCATGGCTTTCGGCGGCGTCGCAGATCGCGGCTGCCGGGTCGCCTTTGAGCGTAAGAAGTTCGGCCTCATCAAGGCCGGCTGTCACTGCGCGTGCAGCAAGCTCTGCCTCGTCCAGCCTTCCACATCAAGATCCGCCAGTGGTGCGGTGTAAACCGCCCCGAACTCGCCTTCCATCACCCACGGGGAGGCTCGACGAGTGACCTTGACTACGAGGAACTGAGCGCCGGAAACAGGTGCGCCGCCTCGCGTGCTGCACGGAGCGCGATCGGCGAGTCATCAAGTGCGATTAAGACTCTCACAGCGATTTCCTCCTCCCCCACGGCGTCAGCCGACGTTGGTCCTCGAAAATCCGATTCATATCGAAGGCGTACAAAACAATGTGGTCGAGCATGAGATGGGTTCGAGTGTCTCGGCACGATCAAGGCACTGATGAGGGGGCGGGACGCCGACGGCGTCCGCCCCCTCGGGCGACACTCCTCGCCGCCAGGTGTGGCGCGGCGAGGGTTCGGCGCTCCCGGCTATCGGAGGAGCACCTGGACGAGCCGTCCGGGTCGAGACGCCGGCCAGGAGGTTGCCGCCCGGTTTGCGGGCGCGGACGAACATGACGAGCGCGTGGTTGCCGCCATGGGCAGGTTGGCGGTCGGGACGATCGTCAGGGTGACCGACCCGTCTGCGCCGGTTGCCTGCTCAGGCGCGTTCTTGACCCAGCCGTAGGGGAGGCCGAGCGGGTAGACGAGCGCTCCTTGGACGGGATGTCCCTGGCTGTCGGTGACGACGAAGTGGGCCTGGAAGGCGGTCCCGCGATCGGAGCATCGACGGCGCGAAGGAGACGTTCGAGATCTCGAGCCGGTTCGGGAAGGCGATCGTCGGAGACCGAGACCACGCCGGTGCCGCGACGGGGGTGCTCGTGACCTTCGCGGTCGGCTGCGAGGTCGCCCAGGCCGGCCCGTAGCTGTTCTGGGCCTTGACCTGCATGTAGAGCGGCCGGCCGACGTCGTCGGCGGTCAGCTTGTAGGTCTGCTGGGTTGCCTGCGGGATCGGGTCGTAGCCGCCCTTGGCGTTGCTGCGGGCCCACTGGTAGGAGTACTGGAACGGTGTGGCGCCGGTCCAGGCGCCGACCGTCGCGGTCAGCGTTTGCCCGAGCACGGGGCTGCCGTTGATCACCGGCAGCGCGGTGTTCACCGGCTCGCGCGTCGAGACGACGACCGCGCTCAGGTCGGTGTAGGCGGTCGTGGAGCCAAGCGCTGTTGGAGGCGGTGACGACGCCGCGGATCCGGTTGCCGACATCACCGCGGGCGAGCGTGTACTGCTGGGCGGCCGCACCGGAGATGCCGCTGCAGTTGTTGCCGCTGGCGTCGCAGCGCTGCCAGCCGTAGGAGTAGGAGAGCGGCGTCGCGCCCTGCCAGCCTCCCTGGCTGACCGTGAGCTTCGAGCCCTCGCTGAGCGTCCCGGAGAGCGTCGGCCTGCCCGTGTTCGCGGGGACACTGCCCGGGCCCGACGATCATCGACGAGGAGCCCGAGACCGCCGAGGACGAGCCGGCGGCGTTTGTCGCGGTGACCTCGACGCGGATCGTGTGGCCGACGTCGGAGCCCGTCGGCGCGTAGGTCTGGCGCGACCGCACCGCCGATGTTGCTGCAGCCGGCGCCGTGCGAGTCGCACTGCTGCCAGCTTGTAGGCGTAGCTGATCGGCGGTGAGCCGTTCCAGCTGCCGCTGCTCGCCGTTAGGGTCGCGCCCTGCTGCGCGGTGCCGGAGATCGACGGCGCCACAGTGTTCAGCGGCGCGTTGAGCGCCCCGACGACCGCGCTCGGGATCGGAGAGCACCTTGGCGGTGCCCTGCGAGTTGGTCGCCGTGACCGAGATCCGCAGCGTGGCGCCGATGTCGGCGGCGGCGAGCGTGTAGGTCTGGCCGATCGCACCGGCGATGTCGGCGCAGCCGGCGCCGTTTGTGTCGCAGCGTCTCCACTGGTAGCTGAGAACGATCGGGTTCGTGCCCGACCAGCTTCCGCTCTGAACCGTCAGCGTATGGCCCTGCTGCGCCGTTCCGGTGATCGTCGGAAGCGACGTGTTCGTCGGGGCGGTGTCCGCCGCGGCAGCAGCGACGAACACCGTCAGGCTGCCGAGCACGAGCACGAGCACGGACGAGACGGTGCGTCGCCGCCACCGGCGAGGCAAGGCTCGGATGATCTGCAACGCGTCCATTCGAAACCTCCAATCTATCTTGTATTACACTTTTTCAGCATGATACACGTATAAGTTTTAATACATTGTAAAACTGTGGTACGCTGTATCGGAGCTACAACTGAAAGAGGAGGCCCGCCGTGAAGCCGACGCCGCGAGAACGAGAACCATGCGCCGAGCCCCGCCGAGTACGAGCAGGCGGGCGAGCTTCGGCGCGCACTGCAGGAGTTCGTGCCGCCAGACCGAGCGCGTCGCGCGCAGGCACGGGCTCACCACCGAGCGCTACCAGCTGCTCCTGTTCATCAAGCTCGCGAGCCGGGACGACGGCGGCGCCACGGTCGGCGAGCTCGCCGACCGCATCTCCACCTCGCAAACAGCACCGTCACCCAGCTCGTCCGCCGGGCGGAGAATCTCCGCCTGATCCGTCGCGAGCTGCTCGACAGCGATGCTCGAGATTCGCTACCTCCGCCTGACCGAAGAGGGAGAACGACGGCTCGCCGGCGCGGTCTCGGAGCTCGGCGAGGAACGCGCACGGCTCATCGAGCTACTTGCGAGCAAGAGCTGACGAGTTTCCTGCCCCACCGGAACGACCGGAACGCCCCGCCGAAGCCTCGAGCTCGTCCGTCGGCTCGACGACGAGGCACACTTCAGCAAGCTCCATCCCTCGCGCCTTCTCGATCCGATAGGCGTCAGGGATCGAGCGGGCCAGCTCGGTGTTTCTGAAGCGCAGGAAGTCTTCCCTCGAGTTCCAGACGTAGACGGCGCCGAACTCGCCGGTCTCGGGGAAGTGGAGATAGAGCTTCTCGATCAGCCCGGGGACGCCGCGGTAGCGGTCGGACCGCTCGCGAAAGACTTTCCGGACCTCGTCATCGGCGAGGCCGGACGTGAAGCGCACGAGTCGACACCATCATCTCGGCGCCTTCCTCGATCTGGGTCATGCGCTTCGAACCGCGCTCGGCTCGGGGTCACGGAGGAGTGCTGCGGCGCCGGTGTCTCCGGGAGTCGGGCGGGTCTCCGACGCGAGCGAGAGGATCAGGTTGCCGGGGTCGTCCGTCTCGAACGCGCGCCGCTGCTGGGTGCTGCCGCCGCCTTCGAGCACGATCCGGCCGATTCCGAGGAGCTCCCGGTCGCACCCGAGGGCGGCGGCCGAGGGCAGCAGTCGCTCCGCGAGAGCGTGCAGTCGCTCTGCCGGTCTCGACGCGAGCTCCCGTCGCGAGGTCGATCAACCAGCCGTTCACGCCGTCACGGGTGGCGAGCCACGCGTTCTCGATGATCCGCTCGCCTGGATCGACGGGGAGCGGCTCTCCTGCGTCGTAGCGGGAGGCGAGGTCGTAGACGAGGCTCTGCACGAGCGCCGCCACCGTCGCGGAGTCCTCGAGGCGTGTCTGGACGTCGGCCGCCCGGATCTCGATCGTGCCGTACCTCGGCCGGAGCCGCAGGTCCCACCACTGGTGGCTCTCGTCGGGCATCGCGCCGCCCTCCCGCGCCCAGCGGGTAAAGGCGGCAACGTCGCGCCAGGACGCGAATGCAGGCGGAACGCCCGCCCGGGGCCAGACCTGGTTGAGCTTGGGCCGGACGGTCGCGAGCCCGGAGTCCTCACCGCGGAAGATCGGCGCGTTCGCGGCGAGCGCGATGATCTCGGGCAGATAGCTTCTGAGCGCGTTGTAGACGGCGAGGGCCCGCTCGGCGCCTCCCACCGCGACATGCACGTGAAGGCCGCAGGTGAGCACGCTGCTTCGCCGGCCCACGGGTTCTCGGCCACGAGCCGCCGGTAGCGCGGGCGCGGCGTGACCTCGCCGGGCGCGAGCGCCAGCGGGTGCGTTCCGGCGGCGACGAGAAACGCAGAGTCGGCGAGGCCGGCCGCGAGCAGGCTTCGGATCGAGGTGAGCTCGCGTTTGAGCTCGGGAACGGTGACGCACACCGGCGGTGATCGCCTCGATCTGCGCTGCCCGCAGCTCTGCCGCGATCCGGCCGTCACCGTCAGCTCGTGCCAGAGCGAACTCCGCGGCCGGAGTCAGCTCGTACGATCTCGGGGTCGACGAGGAAGTACTCCTCTTCGGCGCCGATGGTGAACGACGCTATGCGGTCGAACACCTCGCGGAGCGCCCGCTCGTCTGCAGCGGGGCTGTCGAAACACGAGAAGTGGGTCTTGCTGTTGATCGCTGAAGCTTTCATACAAGCCAGGCTAGGCAGGCGGGTTGAGGGTCGCCACAGCCCCGGTGAGCGGGTCATCAGCTTCGTGTGAAGATTCCCTCACAGGCGGCTCGGCGCCGGTCATTCGCCTGAATGGGTTCGCGATACTGGTTGGGTGCCGGCTCTCCGGGTCGGCATGCGCTGGTGGCTTTCGGCAGTGTTCGCCGCGATCGCGATCCTGACGGCGGTCACTGATCGCGAGCGTCTCCTCGAGGCAGGCGGGTACGCGACCTGCGCGCCAACGGCGAGAGCATCGCCGTCGGCGAGACGGTCGCGGCCGGGTTCGCGGTCGAGCGGGCGCTCGCGGACCGCCAACCTCGGGCACGAGATCGTCTCGATCGCGGGCCAGCACGGGCTGGCCCTGTTCGTGTTCTCGCGCGAACCGGAAGATGTTCGCGTCCTACGGGCTGAGCACCGTCCGCTGGCAGGACGTGCCGAGGCGAAACGCGGCGCTCTCGACGGCGCTCGCCGACCGGCGCTTCGTGCAGACCTTCGACGGGCGGCCGGGCCACGGTCGTCGGCGCTCCCGCTCCACCGGACGCCGAAGGCCGCCGCGGTCGTGGCCTACGCGCCGCGGCCGCCGGCGGTCGCGCGCGGCGAACGCGATCTTCCGGACGAGGTCGTGCGGGCGTCGATCTGGGCCGTCCTCGCGGCGGTCGTCAGCCGGGCTCGTCGCCGCCTCCCTGATCGCGCGACGCCTGCGGCGGATCGCGACGGCCGCCCGCTTCGATCGAGGAGGGCGACTTCGCGCAGAGCTTCGAGCCGCGCTTCGGTGACGAGGTGGGTCAGCTCGCCGCGACGATCAACGAGATGGGAGGCCGCCTCGGCGACGCGTTCGAGCATCTTGAGCGCCGAGCGCAACCGGCTCGTCGCTCCTGCTCGAGCAGCTGCACGAGGGCGTCCTCGCGGTCGACCGCGAACCTGACCGTCCAGTTCGTCAACGAGCAGCTCGCCTCGATCCTGCCCGGCGCCCGGTTCGCGCTCGGCGAGCCGCTGCCGGAGACCTACGAGGAGCTCCCGCTCCGCCGCCTCGCAGGTCGCTGTTCGCCCCGGACGCCCGCATCATCGAGGCTCGGACCCGCCGTGCCGACGGCGGCATCGTCTCGCTCGTGGGGAT
Source organism: uncultured Actinomycetes bacterium (assembly GCA_963755635.1). Lineage (GTDB taxonomy): Bacteria > Actinomycetota > Thermoleophilia > Gaiellales > Gaiellaceae > AC-32. The sequence goes on from CAVWKS010000031.1 coordinate 5,547, forward strand.
TCCCGCCGGCTCCTCCGATCTCGTCGTCCTCGTCGTGGCCGACATCACCGAGCACGAGCGGCTGCGCCAAGCCGAGCAGGAGTTCGTCGCCAACGCCTCGCACGAGCTGAGGACCCCGATCGCCGCGATCGCAAGTGCGGTCGAGGCGCTGAAGGCGGGCGCCCAGGACGAGCCCGAGAGCCGGGTGAGGTTCATCGAGCTGATCGAGAGGCAGTCGGCCCGCCTCACGCGGCTGACGAGCTCCCTGCTGACACTCGCCCGCGCACAGACCGCGCAGGAAGAGCTTCAACTCGAACCGGTGACAGCTGAAGCCGCTGCTCGAGGACGCCGCCGTCACCGACCTCGAGGACGGAGTCCGCGTCCGCGTCGAATGCGCCGCGCCGGTGACGGCGATGGGGCGTCGCGACATCCTCGAGCAGGTGCTGGCGAACCTGGTCGGCAACGCCGTCAAGCACACCCGGAACGGAGAGGTCGTGCTGAGGGCCCGGCGCTCCGGGCGCAGACGCGATCATCGAGGTGTCCGACACCGGGACCGGGCATCCCTGCCGAGGCGCAGGGCCGCATCTTCGACCGCTTCTTCACCGTCGACCGCAACGAGCGAAACGGCTTCGGCCTCGGCCTCGCGATCGCGCGCGGGTCGGCCGAGGCCATCGGTGGAAAGCTGACCATCGAGTCGAGCGTGGGCGAAGGCACGACCGCGACCCTTGTCCTCCACGGAGCCGATGTATGAGCCACCGCATCCTCCTGGCCGACGACGAACCGGACCTCCTCGAGCCGATCCGCTACGAGCTCGACCGGCAGGGATTCGAGGTGACCTGCGTCGAGGACGGCGATGCCGCTCTCGAGGCCGCCCGAACCGGGGCCTACGACCTGCTGATCTGCGACGTGATGATGCCCGGGACGAGGGGAACCGACGTCTGCCGCATCCTCCGCTCCGAAGGCGACCTGCCGATCATCCTGCTGACGGCCCTGGACGCCGAGGTCGACCGGGTTGTCGGGCTCGAGATCGGCGCCGACGACTACGTCACCAAGCCGTTCTCCTCCGCCGAGCTCGTCAGCCGCGTCAGGGCCCTGCTTCGCCGCCGCGAGCTCGACCGGGCCGGCAACGCCGAGGCGACGAGGCACGTCGGTGGGGTCCGGATCGACTTCTCGCGGCACAGCGTCGAGGTCGACGGCAAGACGGTGAGCCTCACGCCCTCCGAGTTCAACCTCCTCACCCTCCTGACGGCGGAGCCCGGACACGTGTTCTCCCGCACCCAGATCATGGAGCACCTGTGGCAGACCCCGCACGTCGGCGATCCTCGTGCCTGCGACGTCCATGTCTCCAACCTGCGGCACAAGATCGAGCGCGACCCCAGCCACCCGGAGAGAGTCCTCACCGTGCGCGAGCTCGGCTACAAGTTCGCCGAGGTGTGAGCAGATCCTCACGACCCGGAAACGCAAACCTCATCTCGGTGCGGGAGATCCTCACCCGAGGAGGCTAGGGTGGGTAGGTGAGCGGAAACGGCGGAAGAGACAGTGTGCTGGCGTGCTGCCACGGCTTCGCGATCGCCGCCTCTGACCAAGACCTCGGAGTCGTCGAGACTCCCGTCTTCTCAGGCACGGCGCTTGGGCCCGACTACCTGATCGTGCGCACAGCCGACTCGATACCGGGCGGCTTCGCGGTTGTTCCCGTCGGCCTCGTCGCGGAGATCGATCCGGAGCGCCGTCTGATCTCGCTCGGCTCCCGCGTGGACGAGATCGTCAGCTCGGCTATCTCCTCGGCCTGACCCAGTACCGACCACGCCTCGTGCGCGCTTAGACTCGAGGACGTGCGAGCTGCTCGGTGCTACTGGAAGAAGTCCAAGCGGTGGCCTGCGGCGGCGGTGGGCGGGATCTTCTGCGCGCTGATCCTCGCCTTCGTGCCTACGACCGCGGCGCTCTCGGCTTCGGGCTTGCGCCCCTGCGCAACGTCGGATCTCGTTATCTGGTTGGACACAGCGGGGAGCGGCGCTGCGGGAAGCGTGTACCACCACCTCAGATTTACGAACTTCTCCGGGCGCCCCTGCAGCCTTGTGGGATATCCGGGCGTGTCGGCTGTCCGGATCGGGGGCCGCCAACTCGGCCGCGCCGCCAGCCGGAACATCGCGCGTCGGCCGGCCCGGATCACCCTCGCGAGCGGGGCTACCGCGAACTCCGTGCTCCGGCTCGTGAACGTGGGGAACTTCCCCGCCTCCACCTGCCGACCCAGGATGGCAGCCGGCCTGCGCGTGTATCCGCCGAATCAGCGGTCGTCCCAAATCGTCCCGTTCCCATTTCGTGCGTGCTCCGACACTCGGGCGCGGTTTCTAACGATCGAGGCTTTGGGCAAAGGCGCCGGCGGGCGCTGACAAGCGGGTCGGGTGACGCTCCGGGCGAGCGCTCCGGCGCTCGGGTTACGCGGCGACTATTTCCTCGGGGTCAGCCGGTAGCTGAGCACCTTCTTCGTCGACGCGACGCGGACGGTGGCGCGGAGCTTGAGCGGAACTCCTCGCGCGCTCGCCGGCCAGACGACGAAGTCGCTGAAGGTCCCCCGGAAAGCATGGTTGGTGACGTTCTTCTTGCTGGTCCCGAGTTGCACCGGGTGCGCATGGCCGGTCGGGTCGACTATCTGAACAGTGATCTTCGCGGCAGCGGGCTTCCCGCCCGCGGTGACGCGGACCGTGTAGCGCCAGCGGACGTTGATCTTCGGGGCGTGGCCGGCCGCGGCGAGCGTGGCCTTCACCGTCTTCGCGGTAGCCGGGTGAGTGGAGGCGTAGACGAACGCCGCCACGTCTTGGATCTGCGACGCCGATAGCACCCCCTTGTAAGGAGTCATGCGGGTCGGGTACTTGGCAACGGCCGCCTTGGTCATCACGCTGGCGCCGCCGTTATCGATCGCCTTGACGATCGTCGCCTCGGTGAGCTTCACCTTGTCGAGGTCGGGCCCGATTGCGCCGAGCGTCTTCGCGGCGCTGAGTCTGTGACAGACCCCGCACGTCGACACGAACGTCGCTTTCCCGGCCTTGGGGTTGCCAACGACGGCGGAGGCGTTGCTCGTGTTCTGCGCGGCCGCAGCCGACGAGAGGAGGCCGCTGAGCGTCACGATCGCGGTGATTCCGGCGAGCACGGTTCGTTTCCATCCTCGTCTCTGGGTGAAGTTTTCCCTATTGATCGGTTCCATATCCATCCCCCTTGGACGCATTCCCGGCCCACGCCGCCGGCTCGCTGCACACCTTTGGTCGCTCTCGCATCCAGCGTGCCTCAACGGCGTGAACGCATCTAAACCAGGCAGTGATGTATCTGTAAGAACTTGGCCTTGCTCGTCGGAGTTCACGGCCGTCGTCGACTCGCCGGTGGGGCTGGGGAAGACAGCGGCGTCGCGGAGGGGACTCGCTGAGCGTTCGCCAAAGCCTCTCCCCGCTTTCCGGCCGGAGCGTCTATGGTCGATTTGGCTGGGCGTCTCGGTTTCAGAAGCCTTTCGCCCGAAACGTAGACACGAGCGTGATAGACGAGCGAAAGCGCGGCCAGCGCGATAGCCAGGCTCGGCTCTCCGGCGGCGTACAAGGCAAGGGCTGCGAGGCCCGAGATGACGAGCTCCTCGGTGAGGCGCAGCGCCTCTGCACGACGGCCTGCCCAGCGGAAGTCGATCGCACCCCAGACGCCGAAGCCGATGACGGGAGCGCCGAATCCGAGGATGATCTTCGCAGCTGTGCTCTGACCGGTATGGACGCCCCAGAAGGCGAATGCGCCCACGATGCCCACTTCCACGATGACGCGAAGCAGCAGGTTGAGCCGTGCGGAAGGCGCCAGGTCCCGTGCTCTGATTCATTCGGTTCCTCGACGGGCAGGTGTGGCGATGCTCCACGCCAGCCACCAGCACCCGACCAGCATGAGTGCGCCATGTGCAACTCGGATCCACTGCGGCCCGCTGAACTGCGGGATATACAGCGCGACGCCGATCGCGAGCGGCACTCCGCTCCAGCGAGGCAGCCGTTCTGAGCGCCAGACCGAGGAGGCGACGACGATCGCGCCGACCGCGAGCATGAAGAGGCCGAAGATGATGAACCAGATCCCGGCCTCCCAGCGGATCGAGTGCGTGAGTGATTTCAGTAGGACGACGTTTCTTTGCGCGAGGGCGGTCTGACCGACCGCGTGCAGGCCGAACACTTCGGCCCCGTAGTACGGCAGCGTGAATCCGACGCCGATCCAGATCAGCGTCACCGCCTTGACCATCCGGCCGCCGACGATCGTGTCTTGCAGTCGGAGGTAGAGGCCGAACACTCCGAGCGCGAGCAGGACGAAGGCGGCGATTCCCATCGAGTGGGCAACGACCCAGCGAGGCGATGCGAACGCGTGGGCGCCTGCAAGTGAGACCTCGTCCGAAAACGGCCGGATCGCGGGGTAGAGAAGGAAGAAGAGGCCTGCCAGCGCCAGCGCCGTTGCGAAGCCGACAGAGGAGCGAGCGCTAACCGTAGCCCGCGTGGTGGGGCTCTCGGTAGGTTGGACACGCGCATGACGTCGGTCATCTCGCTCCCCTTCCCGCCGGCGGCGAGTGGGGGTGCCAACCGGGTCGCGGCATCGCCCTTGTGCTTGCAGGTGAACTCGGCGATCAGCTTCGCCGTCGGCTCCGGGAACTCGACGTGCGGGTAGTGCCCGGCGCCCCGGGATCATCTCGATCGCGCCGTGCGCGCGCTCCGCGAGACGAGCTGGGCTTCGGCCGCGGGATCTTTGAAGTTACGCGGCCGAAGCCCAGCTCGGGTCGCGGAGCGCGCGCACGGCGCGATCGGGATGATCCCCGGGCGCCGGGCACTCCCCGCGCGTCGAGTTCCCGGAGGGGGGGGCGGGGGGCGCCGAGTGGAGGCAAGCAAAAGAGTCGCGACCCGAGTTGGCCCCCACACTCGCCGCCGGCGGGAAGCGGAGCGAGATGACCGAGCGTGGTGCGCGCGTCTTCCTCGGAGAACCCCACCAGCGCAGGCGACGGTTAGCGTTCGCTCCTCTGTCGGCTCCGCGACGGCGCTGGGGCTGGCAGGCCTCTTTTCCTTCTCTACCCCACGATCCGTCGTTTTCGGACGAGGTCTCACTTGCAGGCGCCCACGCGTTCGCATCGCCTCGTTGGGTCGTTGCCCACTCGATGGGAATCGCCGCCTTCGCCTATTCCCGCTCGGAGTGTTCGGCCTCTGCCTCCGACTGCGACACGCGATCGTCGGCGCCGGATGGGCAAGGCGGTGACGCTGATCTGGATGGCGTCGGATTCACGCTGCCGTACTACGGGGCAGAAGTGTTCAGCCTGCGCGCGGTAGGTCAAGCCCGTCGTCGCGGAACGAAACGTCATTCCTGCTGAAATCGCTCACGCACTGGAATCCGTGGGAGGCCGGGATCTGGTTCATCATCTTCGGCCTCTTCATGCTCGCGGTCGGCGCGATCGTCGTCGCCTCCTCGGTGTGGCGCTGAGACTCTGCCGCGCTGGAGCGGAGTGCCGCTCGCGATCGGCGTCGCGCTGATATCCCGCAGTTCAGCGGGCGCAGTGGATCCGAGTTGCCAGCATCGCGCACTCGTGGTCGGGGTGCTGGTGGCTGGCGTGGAGCATCGCCCGGCCGCTTGCCCGTCAAGGAAGCGAATGAATCAGAGCGCGGAACCTGGCCCCTTCCACACGGCTCAACCTGCTGCTTCGCGTCATCGTGGAAGTGGGCGGCGTGAGCTCCTTCAGCTTCTCGGGCGCCCATACCGGTCAGAGCACAGCTGCGAAGATCATCCTCAGAGAGACGTCATCGGCTTCGGCGTCTCGGGTGCGGAAATCGACTTCCGCTGGGGCAGGCGGTCATTGCAGAGGCACTACGAAAGAGTCATTCACATCTCGGCCTACCGCAGCCCTTGCCTTGTACGCCGCCGGAGAGAAAACCTAGCTATCGCGCGTCGGCCACGCTTTCGCTCATCTATCCACGCTCCATGTCTACAGTTTCGGCGAAAGGCTGTTGAAAACCGAGACGGCCAGCCAAATCGAACCATAGACGCTCCGGCCGGAAAGCGGGGAGGGGCTTTCGCAACGCTC
>CAVWKS010000032.1:0-10846 GCA_963755635.1 uncultured Actinomycetes bacterium
GCGCGTCGCGATCGTCCGGGCGCTGGCGATGCGGCCCCAGCTGCTCCTGCTCGACGAGGTCACGAGCGCACTCGACCCCGAGCCGTCGGCGAGGTCCTCAGCGTGATCCGCGAGCTCGCCGAAGGTGGCATGACGATGCTGATCGCCACGCACGAGATGGGCTTCGCCCGCGACGTCGCGAGCCGGGTGTGCTTCCTGGACGACGGGTTGATTCTCGAGGAGGGACCGCCGGACGAGATCTTCTCGCGCCCGAAGGAACCGCGGACGCGGCAGTTCCTCGAACGGATCGTTCAGGCCGGGCGGCTCTAGAGTGCAGCTGTGGCCGAGCTAGTGGTGCTCCAAGTGGTGCAGTCCGAGTCGGAGGGGGACATGATCCGCGGCCTGCTGAAGAGCGAGGGCATCCCCTCACTCGTACGGCAGACGAGCCTGGGCGCCGGAATGACGGGCGGGCTCCCGGGCGCGGGAGGGCAGCACGAGATCCTCGTCGACGAGCAGAACCTCTCGGCTGCCCGCAAGGTGCTCGAGCAGCAGACGGGCTAGTTCACGGAGACGCCGTCGAGCAGCGCCCAGTTGGCCGCGAGCGCAGACTCGGCCAGCGCGACGAGGCGTGCGTCGTCCGCGCCCTCGAGCCGTGACCGCGCCTCTGCGGCGTGCTCGTGGTCTCGCTCGGAGTGGAGCTCGAAGTACGCGGTGCCCGGTGAGCTCTCCTCGAAGCCGTAGTGCTCGACGAGCCCGCGGAGCTTCGTCTCGGAGATCGCGGGCTGGCCCTGCTTCGATCGCGTACAGGATCGCGGCGGCGCCTTCCTCGTCCTCGGCGGCCGACCAGGCGGTCGCGCAGCAGCGGGTCTGCGGGAGCGGCTCGTGCTTGCCGTTCGTGCCGAGCTCGGAGGCGAAGTCGTCCCAGAGCGCGATGTGCTCGGCCTCTTCGTCTGCATGCATCTGCGCGGTGCGGGCGGCGCGCGCGAGCGCGACCACGGCGTGCCGGTACTCGCCGGCGTAGCGGGCCAGCTCGTCGCGGGTCAGCTCACCCTGCTCCCAGCGCGTGTAGAACGGATGCTCGAGCACGTTCCACCGCTCCCGAGCCGCGTCGATCCCTGCGATCACATCCATATCTGGGCTCCCTCCCGTCGCGACGACCCCGCCGCCCGATCCTACAAGAGCGGGCGGCGGGGTCCGGCAGAGGTCTAGGAGACCTTTGCGAGCAGCTTCGCCGTCGGCACGAAGACGAGCTTCCCGTGGTCGCGGTAGTTGACCGCGTACACGAGCCCGTGCGAGCTCATCGCCGCGTCGTGGCTCCAGTAGCCCGAGCCCTTGCCCGTGGCCACGACCACGTCTTTTCCGGTGGTCAGCCGGATGACGTGCAGCTTGCGTGCCGCGCTGGAACGCGGGTCGACCGAGTAGACAGCCAGCTGTCCGGAGACTGCGAGATGTCCCGGCTTGAGCCTCGGCGTCGAGACGGCGACGGGCCAGGTGTGCAGCAGCTTGCCGGTCGTCCAGTCGTAGACCTCGAGCGTCTTGGTCTCGGTCAGCACGACGAGCTGCTTACCGCTGAGCGCGACCTCGTCGGGCGAGCTGGGCGTGATCTCTCGGAGCAGCTTGCCGCTCGTCGAGTAGATCCCGACGGTCGGGGCAGGGGTCGGACCGAACTGCGGCCACGCTTCCTCCGAGCGCAGCACGGCGATGTGCCCGCCGTCGGCCGAGGCGGCCATGATCGCGCCGGGGCCGGTGGCGATCTGCTTCAGCCCGGTCGGCGTGACCAGGCTCAGGCGCTGCGCAACGCACGTGCCATCGCCTCTCGACCACCACGTGCTGACCGCGAGAGTGTTCCCCGAGCCGACCGAGCCGGCGATCCAGCGGCCGTACCAGGGCTGGTTCTCCGGGTCACGCAGGTAGTGCCGGCCGGACGCGAGCAGTCGCCCGCGCGTCCCGACGGAGCCAGTGAAGAGCGACTCCGTGGTCTGCTGCGAGTTGCCGACCACGTAGCGCGTGATCCAGGCCACCCGCCGGCCCGCGATCGCGAGCTCGGCAGTGTGCTTGTTGTACTTGCCCTGGACGAGGGTCGTCGTCCTGGTGCTCATGTTCCAGACGTACACCTTGCCGCCGCTCGCGTACGCGACTCGCGAGCCGTCCATCGCCAGTGTCGTGATGGGGCTCCGCGTTTGCTTGACTGCCCCCGGAGTCTGGGCCGTGGCGGCTTGCACGCCGAGCAGCAGCACGAGGGCGGCGAGAGACAGGCCGAAATTCCGTAGCCTTGTCATGAAGCTCACCTCCGCTACAAATGATCGTCCGGCGCCCGGAAAACCGCATCGGTACGGGCGCTGACGGGGCGGCGGAAACTACTGAGGGCCGAGCTGGAGCGAGGCGGTGCCGCTGAGGTCGAGCCATGTGCGATCGCCCGCTTCGACGATCCGGATCATCACGGCCTCGCAATGGCAGCAGCGGACGACGATGCCCGCGCCCCGGTAGACGTCGAGCCGCGCCAGCTCCTCGTGGGCGCCGCAGCCGGCGCAGACGCACGGGCACACGGTCAGTTCCACGCCGAAGAGCTCGAGCATGATCCCGCCCACCGCGTTGCCGTCCAGCCTGAGCTCCGCGACCCCGATCATCCTGTCGCTCCGAAGCGCTCGGTCCTGATCCACGAAGCGTCGTAGCCGAGCTCGAGCAGCCCGTCGGCGGCGGCGTCGACGAAGCGGGTCGAGCCGCAGACGTACACGCGCGGGCGCTCCGCCGCCGGCCAGGCGACCTCGGCCAGCAACTCGCGGTCGAGCCGGCGGGAGTAGCCCGTCCAACCCGGCGGCTGTTCGCGCGTGAGCGTGTGGACGACGTCGAAGCCGTCTCCCGAGAGTCGATCGAGCTCGTCGCGGTAGATCACGTCCTCGAGCGTCCGCGAGGAGAAGACGAGCCGCATCGGCGCCAAAGCGCCGATCTCCGCCCGGTGCCGAGCCATCGCCATCAGCGGCACCACGCCTGACCCGCCCGCGACGAGCAGCACCGGCTCGGGCTCGTCGCCGTCCCAGACGAAGTAGCCGCCGATCGGCCCGCGCACCTCGATCTCGTCGCCCTCGGCCGCCTCGTCGACGAGGTAGGGCGAGACCTCGCCGTCGTCGAGCCGCTCCACGGTGAGCGCAAGCTCTTCACCGGGCGCCGACGCGATCGAGTACGAGCGCTCCGCCTGGTAGCCGTCCTCGGCCGTGAGGCGCACGTCGAGGTGCTGCCCGGCGCGGTGACCGTCCCAGCCCGGGACGTCCAGCTCCAGCGTGCGCACCCGCGGTGTCTCGGCGACGGCGCCGGACACGCGCGCGGTGAGCCACGTCAGTCGCCCCAGTACCGCTGCTCCAGCCACGGGTCGCCGCGCAGGTGATAGCCGTTCGACTCCCAGAAGCCGGGCTCGTCCTCGTCCCGGAGCTCGAGCCCGCGCACCCACTTCGCGCTCTTCCAGAAGTAGAGGTGCGGAACGAGCAGCCGCGCCGGCCCGCCGTGCTCCGGGTCGAGCTCCTCGCCGTCGTAGCGGTACGCGACCCACGCCTTGCCGTCGACGAGATCCTCGAGCGGCAGGTTCGTCGTGTAGCCGCCGTCGCAGAACGCGAGTGCGTAGGCGGCGTCGTGCTCGACCGCCTCGAGCAGCGTGTCGATCGCGACGCCTTCCCAGGCGGTGTCGAGCTTCGACCACTTCGTCACGCAGTGGATGTCGGTCGTGATCGTCTCGCTCGGCAGCGCGCGGAGCTCGTCCCACGTCCAGCTGACCGGCTCGGCACCGCCGCGGATCTCGAACGTCCACTGCTCGAGCGGCGTGTGCGGCGTCGGCCCGGCCGAGAGGACCGGGAAGTCGTCGGTGACGTACTGGCCCGGCGGCACCCGGTCGGCCGGGGCGTCGCGCCGCTTGCCCTTGAACCCGCGCGAGATGATCACGTCAGACGAACCCTCTCAGCTTGCGGCGAGCCCCGCCACCGTCGCCGGCACGCCCTCGAACTCGCCGATCGGCTCGAGGCTGCCGTCGTCGCCGATCGTCCAGCCGAAGACGCGCTGCGCGTCGGCGTCGATCGCGTACAGGAAGCGGCCGTCGCGGGTGATCGCCTCGTCGCGGACGCCGGCCTCGCCGAGCCGTGTCGCCGCAGCCACCGGCTCGAGCAGCTCCAGCGAGCCGCCCTCTCCGAGCGCGTAGCTCGAGATCGTCCCGTCGCCGAAGTTCGTCACGTAGACGAACCGGCCGTCGCGGGTCGCCGCGGCCCAGCAGACCTCGCTGCGCGTGTCGGCGACCGACGCGCTGACGGGCGCGAGCTCGCCGCGGGCGGCCAGCGAGTACGACGAGGCGGCCGCCTTGCCGACATCGCCGCCGAACGCCTCGGTCACCACGACCGAGCCGTTCGCGAAGTCGAAGCCGTACGGCGTCGCGCCCGAGGACGGGATCGTCGCGGGGCCTTCGGCGAGGCCTTGCGCGTCGACCGTGAACGTGCTGATCGAGTTCGTGCCGCGCTCGGTGATCACGAGCGTCCGGCCGTCCGGGCTGAACGCGACCTGCGCAGGGTCGGCGCCGTCGCTCAGCTCACGAGCCGAGCCGTCGACCGCCGTCAGCCCGTTGTCGTCGAGCCGGAAGCCGCTTACGCCCGGCGTTCCGTTGTTGAGCACGTAGACGAGCCCGCCGTGGACGGCGACGCTCGTCGGGTTGCTGCCGCCGGACGCGACCCGACCCGCGAGCCGCAGCCCGTCGGCCTCGATCGCGAACAGGGTCAGCTCGTCGCTGCCGGCGTTCGTGACCAGCAGCCAGGCGCCGTCGTCGCTGAGCGCGACGGAGCTCTGCGAGGGCAGGTGCGGCACGCCGGTCCCGCGCCCGCCGGTCTCGTAGCGCGCGAGCGGCGTCGAGCCGCCCGTCGCCGGAGCGGTCGAAGGCGATCACCTCGTTGCGCTCCGCATCGTTCGTCTGCACGTACACGCGATTCATCTCTTGCCTCCCCGGTCGCTTGACGTGGTTCAGTCGCGCAGGCGGCGCCGAGCGTTACGCCTAGCGCGCGATCGCGAGCAGCGATGGGGTGGTGCGCCCGCCGCCACTCGGCCTGAGCACGGTCACGAACGCCGTCGTCGGCGTCAGCGCGGTCGTCCAGAGCATCCGCGAGGTCGGGCGCGGCGGGCGCGGGCAGGGCAGGTGCTCGCCCTGGGTCGTGTGCCCTTTCTCGTGGCCGAGGTCTTCGCCCGCGAGGGGCGGCAGCCGGTAGAGGAGTCGGCCGGGCCTCGCGCCCTTCAGCGACCCGAGCCGGAGCTGCTGCCCGCACCGTCCCACCTGCTCGTACAGGAGCCGGCTGCCGACGCGGGACGGGTTCAGCAGCAGGTCTCGCCGAGACGAGCGCAATAGCCGCTGCTTGTCCGTGAGGAGGTTGATCGAGAAGAGCTCGCTCCCGCGCGCAGTGACGAGGTGGTAGACGACCATGTTGTGCCCGAGCGAGGGCCGGCCGAGGCGTCCTCGCGCCCACGCGGCCGTGAGGACGCGAACGGTGGCCGGGTCCGTGAACGAGAGTGCTCGCAGCTGCTCCTTGCCGCTCGGGAGCGCGACGCGGAAGACGAGCCAGCGCTCGGAGACCGCGAGTTTCTCGGCTCCGGGGATCGTCAGCTCGAAGACCGGCTGGAGCGTGTCGGCCGCGGCGACCGTGACCGCACCGCCGTTCCGCCAGGCGATGTAGGGGCCGCCGATCGCGGGATCCGTGCCCGGAAGCTGCGTGCGCTGGCCGCCGCGGAGCAGGAAGCCCCCGACGCCCGGCTCGTTCCAGACGAGGTCGGTGCCTGCCGCGACGGGATCGCCGGCGGGGGCGGCGACGCGGCTCGCGGCGCGCGCCTCCCCGGCCGCGAGCGCGAGCACGAGAGAGCCAGCCGCCAGCACGCGCAGCAGGCGCAGGCCCTGTGGCCGCTCTGCGAGGACCGTCTCGTTCCCGCGGGCTGCGAGAGCGAGCACGGGCAGCGCCCGGCCGGCGGCGAAGCTGAGCCCGATCGCCAGCGCTCCCGGCACGCTCCCGAGCGCGAGGCACAGCACGAACAACGCCCATGCGGCGGCGGCCGGAACGAGCGTCGCCACGCCGGTCCCGAGCAGCAAGCCGTAGAGGAAGAGGGCTCGGGAGAGCGGCATGGTCCTTCGCCAGGGCTCAGGCACCTGGAAGCGGATCTGCGGCCGGACCCGGAAGCCGGCGAAATCGATCAGAGCCGCGACGGCGGCCACGATCGCAACCGGGATCCACCCCGGGTGCAGCGCTGCGCCAAGCGCGCCCAGCGAGCCGAAGATCAACGCGGCCCCGAGCGACAACCCGACCGCGAAGGCCGTTCCCGCGAGCGCCGTCTCTCTGCGTCCACGTGCGGCACGCACGGTGCCGACCATCGAGAGGCTTCAGGGCGACCAGGCGCCGGCGAGTCCCACGAACAGCGCCGTCAGGGAGAGCGCGGCCGTCAGCACTTGATCTTCGAGTCGTAGTACATGACGCAGAAGACGTGGCGGCCCTGGTAGCAGTAGCCGGTCAGCGCGGCGTCGCCGTTGATCCGCCGCCGCGTGTAGCCACAGCAGTCGACGAGCCGGCGGATGTGCCCGCCGCAGCAGCGGTACCAGGAGCCATCGAGGTGCGGCCGGAACCCGTGCGCGCGACCGGCCGCTTCGCAGATCTTCGTGCGCGGGGCGGCCGGGAGCGGGTTTCCGTCGGGGTCGAGCAGCGGGTTGCCCTTCGCGTCGACAGGCTGTCCGGCGGCATTGACCGGCCGGCCCAGGTCGTCCACCGCGTGCCCGTCGCTCGCTCGCAGCGGGAAGCCGCGTGCGTCGATCCGCGGCAGTCCGGTCGGGTGCGGGCAGGAGCCCGTCGTGTAGATGTGGCCGCAGAAGTGGTAGGCCTCCGCCTTCTGCGCGCGCAGCGCAGCGCCGAGAACGCCGGCCCCGCTGACCGCGAGCAGCAGGCGGCCGGTACGTGCGAGGAACCCGCGCCGCGAGGTCGTCGAGACGACCGCGTCGCTAAGCATTGACCGGCCTGGTCGCCGTGGCGAGCACGCTCTCGAGCTGGAAGAGCGAGTTGAACGTCCCCTTCGCGAGCACGATGCCGTCGGTCGAGAGCACGACCGCGTAGGGGCTGCCGGGGACCGCCAGCTCGCGCCAGGCCTCGGCGTCGTCCTGCTCGTCGAAGATCTCGAGCTCGACCTCGGGGTCGGAGGCGACCAGCCGCAGCGATGGCTCGAGCGCCCGGCAGAGCGCGCAGCCGGGCGAGCTGAAGACCGCGAGCAGGAGCGGCGAGTCGCCCTGGAAGCGCTCGACGAGCCCGAGCCGGCTGCCGATCTCTGGCCCCTCGTGGTCGAGCGAGAGTGCCGCTTGCGGGGCGATCGCCAGGCGCAGCTCGCCGACCTCCCGCGCGAGCGCGAGCAGGGCGACGGCCGTGACCGCGACCGCGACGAGCGCCAGCACCAGGCCCGCCGCCAGCCAGGCCTGTGTGGACGGACGGGTCGCCGGCAGGAACGGGAGCACCGCGAAGCCGGCGGCGAGCACGAGGTTCCGCGCGACGGCGCCCCACCCGATCCGCGAGCGCGCGCCGAAGCAGCCGCAGGGCGACCCGGCCCGCCCGCGTGCGATGGCCGCGGCCATCGCGATCGCGAAGACGACGAGCAGCGCAGCGGCGGCCTCCGCCGCGCCCGGAATGTCGAGCGCGACGGCTATCGCGAGCCCGGTCTCGACCGCGATCAGCCCCGCCCAGAGCGCTGCCTGCGCGCCCGCGCGCGTCACGCCGTAGGAGCGCAAGGCCGCGCGCGCCCGGGCCCCCGCGAGGAGCTTGGCGGCGGCCGAGCCCAGGAGCACGGCGGCCAGAGAGAAGCGAAGAAGACCCTCGATCGTCAGAAGTCCGAGAGGATAGTCGGCGGCAGCGACAACGGAGGTGCGAGCGTGACCCTGCTCTGGTTCTTCGTGTGGTTGATCTGCGACCTGATCGGCGACCGCGAGGTGCTGACGTTCGACCCGGTCAACTGGTGGGCGGGGTTCCTGCTCTTCGCGATCGCGGTCGACCTGAGCCGGCCCCATGTGATGAAGAGCCGGGGATGAACCGGGTGCAGTCCGGGACGTGCGGATTGACACGTTCGAAAGTGGGTAGTTAACTTCACAAGCAGGTACCGCTGAGGACGACGCTTTGGGAGAGGAGTCGTGCAAAGGGTCCCAACGGCAAGCCGCCGGCTGTTGGTTTTCGCACTGGTCTTGATCAGCCTTGCCCTGCCTTCGAGCCGCGGCGAGCCAGACCGCGGACGCTCGATCACGTACGCAATCACGGGACGCTCGGCGCCAACGGCTGGTACGTGAGCAACGTTCACGTCGACTGGACGGTCGACGCCGCCGCCCATACTCGGCGACGGCTGCGTTGCCTTCAACCGCTCAACGACGACACGGCGGCACCACTTCACGTGTTCCGCGACGTGGATGGACCCGACGAGACGCTCACGCGAATCGTCGACGATCAGCATCGACAAGACGCCGCCCGCAGTGCAGCGCCGTCCCGAGCCGGCCGCCCGACGCGAACGGCTGGTACAACCATCCGGTCGTCGTGTCATTCGCGGGCAGCGACGCGACCTCGGGGCTCGCCGGTTGCTCGTCTACGACCTACAGCGGCCCGGACAGCGGCAACGCGTCGGTCGCCGGCACGTGCACGGACAACGCGGGCAACGTCGGAAGCGCGGCGTACGGGCTCGCGTACGACGCGACCCCGCCGAGTGTCGCGAAGGTGACCGCGAAGCATGGATACCGAAGCGTCCTGCTCGGCTGGACGGCCTCTCCCGACACGCAGGTCGTGCAGGTGACGCGCTCCCGGGGCTCGAGGCCCAGCAAGCTGATCTACCGCGGCACGGCGAGCTCGTTCCGCGACAAGGGGCTGCGGCCCGGTGTGAAGTACAAGTACACGGTGACCGCGTTCGACCCCGCCGCAAACTCGGCTTCGAAGGCGCTGGTCGGTCACGGCGACCGGCAGGCTGATCAATCCCGCCCCCGGCGAACGCGTCAGCTCCCGGCCGCGTCTGGCCTGGCTGCCCGTGAAGGGGGCGAGCTACTACAACGTCCAGCTGATCCGCGGCGGGCGGATCCTGAGTGCCTGGCCCAAGCAAGCCCACTTCAAGCTGCCGCGGAGGTGGGTCTACCAGGGCCACCACTACCGGCTTCGGCCGGGGGTCTACCACTGGTACGTGTGGCCCGGCTTCGGGCGGCTCGCGCGGGCGCACTACGGGCGCATGATCGGCAGCAGCGCGTTCGTCTACGGCGGCTAGCTACACCAGCAGCAGCACGAGGGCGACGACGAGCCAGACCAGGACGAGCCCCGCGAGCACCCAGAGCAGGAACGCGGTCTCGCTGAGCGGGAGCCACTTGAGCTGGACGTGCTCGACCTGGAACCAGAAGCGTCGCCCCTCTCGAGCTTCGGGAGGGGCGAGGGTCTCTCCGCGAGCAGCGGCGCGCTTCCTCGTCATCGTTTGCGGATTGTAGGCTCAGCGCCCGGATCGGAACAGCAGGGCGGAGACGGTCTTGGCGCAGATTGCGAGATCCACGACGAGGTTGCGGTTCCGCAGGTACCAGAGGTCGTAGGAGAGCTTCTCGGCCGCGCTGGACGAGTCGAACGCATAGCCGCAGCGGAGCTGTGCCCAGCCGGTGATCCCGGGCTTGACCAGCAGGCGTCGCGTCCAGAAGGGGACCGAGCGCTCGAGCAGGTCTACGAACTCCGGCCGTTCCGGCCGTGGGCCGACCACCGACATCTCGCCCCTGAGCACGTTCCAGAGCTGGGGCAGCTCGTCGAGATGCGTCTGGCGGAGAAAGTGTCCGACCCAGGTGATGCGGGAGTCGTGCTCCTGGGCGAAGCGCGGAGACCCGTCGTCCTCGGCGTCGACCCGCATCGTCCGGAGCTTGAAGATCGTGAAATGTCGTCCCCCTTCGCCCAGCCGGGTCTGGCGGTAGATGATCGGTCCCGGGGTGGTGCGGACCAGCAGCACGAGGAAGGGGAACAGCGGCGCCGCCAGGAGCAGGCCGGCTGACGAGACCACGAGGTCGAACGCGCGCTTCGCGAGCCGCGTGTACGGCTTCTGGCGCAGGTGCAGCATGCTCATGAACCACGCCGGGGTCAGGTGGCGGAGGGGAACGCGCCCGAGCGCGTGCTCGACGAAATGCGAGACGCCGACGACCCGGAACCCGATCGGCGCGAGGTCGAGGAGCGGATCGACGGCCCACGAGCTCACGCGTTCGTCGGTGAGGATCACGATGTCGGGCCGGTGCGTCTCGACGATCTTCTGGAGCTCGTCGAACGAGCCCAGGCGTGGGACGTCGCCGCGCGGGCGCCTCGCGTCGGTCGCTCGACGAGCCCCAGCATCGTGAACGGGGCCCGCTCGCCGCGCTTGAGCTCTTCCAGAACCTCGGCAGCACATCCGCCAGTGCCCACTACGAGCACGCGGCGCTTCGCGATGCTGCGGACCGCGTGCTCCCAGGCGGCGGACAGCGCGAAGACGATCAGGGCGGTCTCGGCCAGAGCCACCTCGCCGGGGTCGATCCCAGGCACCCAGAGGTCGAATGCCGAGACGGCGACGAGCCCCGTCAGCGTCCCGGCCGCCGCGGCAATCGCCGGACCGAGGGTGAAGTAGGCGCTCAGTCCGGCGCGGAGGCCCAGGAGCCAAATCGCCGAGATCACGCAGGCCGCGGCGAGGGCCTCGGGCGTCGGAACGGTCTGCGCGAGCAGGAAATAGACCGGCAGCCAGATCAGGAGCGCGCGTCCGCCGAGGACGAGCCAGGTGACGCCGTTCCGGGGGGCGACATAGGGACGCGCGCCCGGCTCCGCCTGGGTGAGTCCGTGCAGTTGCTCGGGCTCGAAGGGGTGCGCCT
>CAVWKS010000033.1:0-58319 GCA_963755635.1 uncultured Actinomycetes bacterium
CGGACACTTGAACGGGTGGCCGAGGATCCCGATCAGGATCCGTCCTGAGTCGAACTCCGCGAGAACGTCGCGCATGCGCTCCGCTCCGTCGATCGAGTAGTACTCGACGCCGCCGTCCTCGAATCCCGGGGTTGCCGCGAAGTCGTAGGCCGCCCCTAGCGCGACGACGAGGATGTCGGCGTCGTAGGAGCCGGCGTCGGTCGTCACGTGGCGCGTCTCCGGGTCGATCGAGGTCACGCGCTCCTGCCTGAACTCGACTCCCTCCTTGGAGATGTCCGCGTAGGGCAGCAGCACGTCCGCCTTGGACGAGCGCCCGAAGAGGACGTCGAGCTTCGAGAAGCCGAAGAAGAACGAGTCGTTCCGGTCGATCAGCGTCGTGCGGACCTCGCCGGCCAGCGACTCGGAGAGCCGCGTCGCGAGCTCCAGGCCCGCGAACCCTGCGCCGAGGATCACGACGTGCTTCACGGCTCGACTATCTCACGGCGCGGCGGAGCGTCACGCGCGAGGACGCCGTGACCGCCGTACCCTGACTGGGTGCAGCGCGCGATCGTCGGGTACCGCCAGGACGAGCAAGGCGACTGGATTGCCGAGCTCGCCTGCGGCCACCGACAGCACGTGCGTCACGAGCCGCCCTTCTTCCCGCAGGGCTGGATACTCGGGCCCGAGGGACGGAAAGAACGACTCGGGACGCCGCTCGAGTGCCGCCTCTGCGACCAAGAGGAGGACCTGCGCTAGACCGCTAGGCCCGCGCGAGCCTGCGCTTCGGCGCGCGGCCGGCGCGCGCGGCGCCGAGGGCGAAGCGGACGAGCGCACGCGGCATCTTCTCCGCCTTGGCGATCGTCTCCTCGAGCGAGGTCACGAACGAGTCGACGTCCTCCTCGGTCACGACGAGCGGCGGTAGCGCCTTGAGCACGCTGAGGCCGTGGCCCGCGACCTGGCTGAGGATGCGGTGGTCGCGGAAGAGCGGGACGATCACGAGCTGCGCGAACAGGCCGGGCTCGATCCGCTCGAGCAGCTTCCAGGTGCGCGAGCCGCCGGGTGGCTCCTGGAACTCGATCGCCCACATCAGACCGAGCCCGCGCACTTCGGCGACGACGTCGAAGCGCTCCACGAACGGTCGCGTTCGCTCGAGCAGGAGCTCGCCGAGCCGCGCCGAGCGCTCCACGAGACCCTGGTCGTCGAGCTCGCGCAGGGTGGCCAGGCCGGCCACCATCGCGAGGTCGTTCGGCGCGAAGGTCGAGCCGTGGCTGACCGCGTTCGGCAGCGAGTCGAAGACGCCCTCGTAGACCGCGTCCGACATCAGGAGCGCGCCGACCGGCACGTAGCCGCCGGAGAGCGACTTCGCGACCGTGACCAGATCGGGCTCGAGCCCCCAGTGCTCGAGCGCGAGCAGGCGGCCGGTGCGGCCGAAGCCGGTCTGCACCTCGTCGGCGCAGAAGAGCGTCCCGTAGCGGCGGCAGAGCTCCTGCGCGCCCTGCAGGTAGCCCGTCCGGCGGCAGGTTGACGCCCTTGCCCTGCACCGGCTCGACGATGAAGACGGCGACGTCCTCCGAGCGCGAGCTCGCGCTCGAGCGCGTCGAGATCGCCCCACGGAACCTGCGAGAACCCGGGCAGGAGCGGCCCGAAGCGGCTCGTGAACTCCGGGCTCGCCGTCGCCGAGAGCGCGCCGAGCGTCAGGCCGTGGAAGGCGTGCTCCGCCGAGAGCACGCGCGGCCGGCCGGTCGCGGCGCGGCCCAGCTTGAGCGCCGCCTCGACCGACTCTGCGCCGGAGTTCGTGAAGATCACCTTTCCGACGGAGGCCGGCGCGCGGCGCAGCAGCTCCTCGGCGAGCAGCGCCGGCAGCGCGTCGACCCCGAGCTGCACCGAGCCGGGCCGCTCCAGCTCGAGCGCCTCGACGAGCGCCTCGCGGACCCGCGGGTTGTTCCGCCCGACGTTGAACATGCCGAACCCGCCGAGCATGTCGAGGTAGCGGTTGCCGTCCGAATCCCAGAGGTAGGCGCCTTCGGCCCGCGTCCAGCGGCGGTCGAAGCCGATCGTCCGCAGCAGGCGCACGAACTGCGGGTTGACCGTCTGCGCGTGCAGATCGAGCGCCTCGGCCCCGCGCTCTTCGACCAGCTCGCTCACCCAACCCATGCAAGGATTATGGCCGGAGCGATGAGCAAGCCGAGGCTCACCGACAAGGTAGCTCTCGTCACCGGCGCGAGCCGAGGCGGCGGTAAAGGCATCGCGCTCGTACTCGGGGAGGAAGGCGCGACCGTCTACGTGACCGGCCGCTCAGTCCGCGGCGAGCCGACCACGCTCGACCGCCCGGGAACGATCGACGACACCGCCGAGGAGCTGACCGCCCGCGGCGGAACAGGCATCGCCGTTCGCTGCGATCACACCGACGACTCCCAGGTCGAGGCGCTGTTCGAGCGGATTCGCAGCGAGCAGGGCCGCCTCGACGTGCTCGTCAACAATGCCTGGAGCGGGTACGAGCTCCCGCTCTACTTCGAGACGCCGTTCTGGGAGATGGAGTGGCGCCACTGGGACCTGATGTTCCAGGGCGGCCTGCGTGCGACCGCCCTCTCCTCGATGCTGGCCGCGCCGATGATGATCGAAGCCGGCCGCGGCCTGATCGTGAACATCACCTGGGTGCTGGACCGCCCGCACGGCGTCACGTTCTACGAGGTCGTCAAGAACGCGACGAACAAGCTGACCGAGCAGATGGCGGACGACCTTCGCCCGCACGGTGTCGCGTGTATTGCCGTGTCGCCGGGTTGGATGCGCCTGGAGCGAATGGACCTGACGCCGGAGCAGGCAGCCAGGGCCGAGTCACCGGAGTTCCCCGGCCGCGGCATCGCGGCGCTGGCCTCCGACCCGGACGTCCTCGAGAAGTCGGGCGGCCTCTTCACCACTCCCGCCCTTGCCCGCGAGTACGACTTCACCGACGTCGACGGCAAACAGCAGTCCGCCTTCTGGGACGAGCACTGGAGCGCTAGCCCGTAACGGCGTGGATCGGCCCGCTGCGGTCGCGCAGGCGACCGCCGTCGCGGCCCGCGCGCACGGCGAGGATCTCCCCCAGGATCGAGACCGCGGTCTCGGCCGGGCTGTCCGCGCCGAGGTCGAGGCCGGCGGGGCCCGAGAGCCGCTCCAACGCGTCCTCGGAGACGCCCGCCTCGAGCAGGCGCTCGCGCCGCTTCGCCTGGGTCTTGCGCGAGCCGATCGCGCCGACGTAGAACGCGTCGCTGGCCAGCGCAGCGGTCAGCGCCGGGACGTCGAGCCGCTCCTCGTGCGTCAGCACGACGACCGCGGTGTCCTCGTCGGCCTCGAGCGCGTCGGGCCAGGAGACCACGATCGCGCCCGCGCTCGGAATGCGTTCGTGGGTCGCAAGCCGAGCCCGCGGGTCGATCACGACGCTGCGCCAGCCCAGCCCGCCCACGGCGCGACAGAGCTCCTCGGCGGTGTCGGTCGCGCCGACCACGACGAGCCGCGGCGGCTCGGCGATCACCTCCGCGAAGACCGTCGCGCCGTCCAGCTCCTGCACTCCCGGCTCCAGCGATCCGCGCGGCTGCAGCTCCAGCCGGCCGGCCTGCTCGCCGTCGAGCCAGGTGACGAGCACGCCTTCGCCCTCTGGCGGCGCGCCCTCGAGCCGCTGGACGAACACGTCGATCTCGCCGCCGCACGGCAGCCCGATCTCCCAGGCCTCGTCGTCGGCGATCCCGTAGCTGAGCAAGCGCGGCTCGCCGGCCGCGATCACCTCGGCGGCCTGGACGGCGACGTCGCTCTCGACGCAGCCGCCCGAGACGGAGCCGTAGAGCTCGCCGCCTTCCGAGACGACGAGCTTCGAGCCGACGGGGCGTGGCGCCGCGCGCCTGGTCGCGACCACGGTCGCGAGCGCGGGCCGCTCGCCCTGCGCCAGCAGGCGCGCTAGCTCGTCGCGGACGCCGGACACACGGTCAGCGTACCGCCGTGCGACTGCTCGAGGACGAGGCCCGGCGGGCGCGAGAGGAGTCGCCCGCCGAGCCGGAGGGACCGCCACTGCCCGGGGAGGGAGGGGCTGGGCGGCCGATCATCGGTGCGGAGAAGGTCGAAGCCGGGTCGTAGCCGGCAGCCTCGTGAGCCGCTATGCGCCGCCTCCGAAGCTGAGGCCTGCGTGGTCCGGCGCGTGCCGGAAGAAGCCCGGGCGGCCGGGCGGCGGGCCTGGGAACTTGCCGTTGACGAGATCGGTCAGGCGCTGGTCGGCCTGCGACAGGATCTGGTCCTCCTCCGCCTGCGTCAGGTGCCCGTCGGCCACGGCGCGGTCGAGGTGCTGCTTCAGTTCGGCCTTGAGCGCGGCGACGAGGCCGTCGACCGACTTCCCTTGCTCCTGCGCGACCTGCGCGAGTGTCTTGCCGGACTCGAGCTTGGCGCGGAGCGCGTCCTGGCTGAGGCCGAGGTACGACGCGGCGACGTCGAGACCCGGCATCCCGTGGTGCCCGAAGTGGCCGGGACCGCCGAAAGGCGGCGCGACCAGCGGGAAGCCCTGCGACTCGATCCGCTGCTTGAGCTCCGCGCCCTGGGCCTTGGTCAGGCGGCCCGCTGCGACGGCGGCGTCGATCCGGTCCGCGACCGCCTTCTTGAGCGCGCTCGAGAGCTTGGCCGGCGCGATTCCGAGCTGCTTGGCGGCGTCGGAGATGACGGCCTTGCTCTGGTTATTCGGCGAGCTCCCGATCTTCGTGGCGGCGATCGCGGCGCCGGTGCCGCCGACCGCGAGCGCGGCGGCGGCTCCCGCGACGATCTTCCACTTGTGTGACCACTCCATTCCGAAGGCTCCTTTCGTTGACCGTCTCAGCAGACCACCGCGACGTGAGGGCTTCCTGAAAGTTGGCTAAGAACTGCCTAAGACCGTGCCGTTCAGGCGCAGCCGCATCAGCGTCCCGCCCCCCTCGGCCGGCTCGGCGGTGACCGTCCCGCCGTGCGCCTCGGCGACCTGCTTGACGATCGCGAGCCCGAGCCCGGAGCCCGGCAGCCCGCGGGCCGACGAGGCGCGATAGAAGCGGTCGAAGACGTACGGCAGGTCCTCGTCGGCAATCCCGGCGCCGTGATCGCGCACGGTCACTTCGCGGTCGTGGACGCCGACCTCGACCTCGCCGCCCGGCGGGCTCCACTTGGCGGCGTTGTCGAGCAGGTTGGCCACGGCACGCTCGAGCGTCGAGGGGACGCCGTGAACAAGCGACTCGCCCAGGTCGGTCGTGAAGGTGACGGTCGGCGTGTTGCGCCGCGCGCGCTCGACGGCGCTCTCGGTGAGCAGGTCGAGCCGGACGTCCTCGGGCTCCTCGTGATGCTGCTCGGCGCGGGCTAGCTCGATCAGCTCCGCGATCAGTGCGGTCATCTCCCCGAGCTGCTCGACCACGTCGCCGAGCAGCTTCTCGCGGTCGCCGGGCTGGAGCGCTCGCTCGGTGGCAAGCACCTCGATGTTCGTGCGCAGGCTGGTCAGCGGCGTGCGCAGCTCGTGCGAGGCGTCGGCGACGAGCTGCCGCTGGGCGCGGCTCGACTCCTCGAGCGCCGCGAGCATCGTGTTGAAGCTGGCCGCGAGCCGGCCGAGCTCGTCCGTGCTGCCGACCTCGATCCGCTGCGAGAGGTCACCGGTCTCGGTCACGTGCTCGGCCGTCTCGGTCAGCCGCCGCACCGGGGCAAGCGCGGTCCGGGCCACCGCCAGCCCGAGCGCCGCCGCGACCAGGATCCCGCCGAGCGCGATCAGGAGGAGATACGTGGTCACGCGGTGGAGCGTGTGATTGACCTCGGCCAGGTTGCGGCCGACCTGGAGCGCGATCCCGGGTTGCGAGATCGTGAGCACGCGAATGTGGCCGGCCTTGATGTGCGCGTCGCTGAAGTGCTCCTGGATTCCGGATTCGTGAGTTGCCTCGATCGTCGCTCTGGTCACAGGGAGCGCTCCCTGCTCGCCGCGCGTGGGGTACACCTGGCCGGTCGCCGTGACCGCCTGCTCGAACGTGGCCGAGCCGAGCGGGCCTCCGGGGATCTCGAGGTAACCGCCGTCGATGCGCGGCGACGGCCCGTTCAAGATCTGGGTCGCGCGCGCCCGCAGCGTCGCGTCGACCTGGCCACGGAGCTCGTTGCGAACGACGACGAAGACGACCACGGACGCGATCACGACCGCGAGCGCCACCGCCACCGCGGCGACCAGCGCCAGCCGGGTGCGGAAGCTCATGCAGTTCTCGAAGCGCGTAGCCGACGCCGCGCACCGTCTGGATCAGCCTCGGCTTGCCGCCACCCTCGGTCTTGCGCCGCAGGTAGCCGATGTAGACGTCGAGCGAGTTCGAGCCGTAGCCGAAGTCGTAGCCCCAGACGCGCTCGAAGATCACCGACCGGGTCAGCACCTGCCGCGGGTTGAGCAGGAACAGCTCGAGCAGCGAGAACTCGGTGCGCGTCAGCTCGATCGGCTCGCCGCCGCGCCTGACCTCGCGCGTGCCCGGGTCGAGCTCGAGGTCGGCGAAGCGCAGCATCTCGCCGGAGCCGTCCGCGGTCCGCCGCAAGAGCGCCCGTAGCCGCGCGAGCAGCTCCTCGAGCGCGAACGGCTTCGTCAGGTAATCGTCGGCACCCGCGTCGAGGCCTTCGACACGGTCCTCGACCTGCGTCCGCGCTGTCAGCATCAGGATCGGGATCCGGCTGCCGGTACGGCGGATCGTCCGCGCGACCTCGAGGCCGTCCACGCCCGGCATCAGCACGTCGAGCACGACCGCGTCGGGCTGCGTCTCGGTCTCGAGCCGCTCGAGCGCCTCGCGCCCGTCCGCGGCGAGCTCGATCTGGTACCCCTCGAGCTCGAGCGCGCGACGGAGCGACTCGCGCACGGCCCGCTCGTCGTCTGCGATCAGGATCTTCACGGGAACATTCTGCGCGCCGAGTGTGAGAACTTCCTGAAAAGCCCGTACTGTTCTTATCCAGTTCTTAGACCCGCTTCAGAACCGTCTTAGGCGGGGTTGATGTATTGAGGCCACAACCCCGACCCCAAAGGAGCATGTCACTCCCGATGCCCCGCCGCCCGAAAACCTCCCACGTAGCCTCTCTCCTTGCAGCCCTCTGCCTTGGAGTGGGCGGCGGGGCCCTCCTTTACGCGGCCGCCGGCCCGAGCAACGACAAGACGGTCGTCCACGAGGTCACGGTCAAGAACTCTCAGCCGGCCTCGACCACGAGCCCGCTCTCGATCCCCGACATCTACCGCGGCGCCTACAAGGGCGTCGTCCAGATCACCGTCTCGAGCAAGGGCGCGAGCCCGTTCGGCGGTGGGCAGACGCAGCAGGCGCAGGGCTCCGGGTTCGTCTTTGACTCGAACGGCGACATCCTCACGGACCAGCACGTCATCGCCGGCGCGCAGTCGATCTCCGTCCAGTTCTGGAACGGCAAGACCTACAAGGCGACGCTCGTCGGCAGCGACCCCTCGACCGACGTCGCTGTCGTGCGCGTGACGGCTCCCGACTCGCAGATCTTCCCGCTCACGCTCGGCGACTCGAGCAAGCTCCAGGTCGGCGACGGCGTCGTCGCGATCGGCAGCCCGTTCGGGCTCGCAGAGACC
Source organism: uncultured Actinomycetes bacterium (assembly GCA_963755635.1). Classification (GTDB taxonomy): domain Bacteria; phylum Actinomycetota; class Thermoleophilia; order Gaiellales; family Gaiellaceae; genus AC-32. The sequence goes on from CAVWKS010000033.1 coordinate 7,553, forward strand.
GCGACGAGCGGAATCGTCAGCGCGCTGCACCGCACGACCGAGGCGCCGAACGGCTTCACGATTCCCGACTCGATCCAGACCGACGCGGCGATCAACCACGGCAACTCCGGCGGCGCGCTGCTGAACGCCGACGGCAAGGTCGTCGGCATCACCGCCCAGATCCGCAGCCAGTCGGGCGGCAACGAGGGCGTCGGCTTCGCGATCCCGTCCGACACCGTTCGCTCGGTCGCCTCGCAGCTGGTCTCGAGCGGCAAGGCCGAGCACGCCTACCTCGGCGTCTCGCTCGACTCGAATTCGACGACCGCACGCGTCGCGGGCGTCCACTCGGGCACTCCGGCGGCCAAGGCCGGCCTGAAGACCGGCGACGTCGTCACCTCGTTCGGCGGAACCCCGGTCTCGACCTCGGACGACCTCGCCCGCGCGATCAGCACGCACCAGCCCGGCGATTCGGTCTCGGTCACCTACACGCGCGACGGCAAAAGCAACACCGTCACGGTGACGCTCGCGAACCGACCGTCCTAGGGAGGGCTACGCCTTCGCGGGCGCCTGTAGCTCGACCTCGGCCGGCTCGCCCTTGCGCAGCTCGCGGCTGCGCTCGGCCTCGGCGTTGACCTCGGCGCCGAGCAGCAGCGCCACCGAGCTGAGCCAGAGCCAGGTCAGCATCACGACGACCGCGGCGAGCGAGCCCCACGTCTTGTTGTAGGAGCTGAAGCGGCTCGCGTAGAAGGCGAACGCGCCCGAGCCGATCAGCCAGAGCGCGAGCGCCAGGATCGCGCCGAAGCTGAGGAACCGCCAGCGGGGGTGCTCGACGTTCGGGCCGTAGTACATGAAGGCCGCGAACACGAACAGCAGGCCCCCGACGAGCAGCGGCCACTCCGCGATGTACCAGGCGATCTTGACGAGCGTGTGCGCGCCGAGCGCGTTGCCGATCCAGGTCGAGATGTGCGGGCCGAGCACGAGCACGCCGAACGCGAGCGCGAAGCCGATCAGCGCGAAGACGACCATCCAGAGCGCCGTGACCCGCCGCCGGACGAAGCCGCGCCGCTCGTCGCGGTCGTACGCGATGTTGATCGCCCACATCACGTTCTGCATCGCGCCGGTCAGCGACCAGAACGCGAGCACGCCGCCGATCGAGAGGACGGTGATGCTCGTCCCGCTGTTCTGCGTCAGGTTGTTGAGGCTCTGCTCCAGCAGCGAGGTCACCTGGGCCGGTGCGATGCCGTGCAGCTTGTCGATCACCGTCGTGACCGCGTTCGGGCCTGCGAGCAAGCCGAAGAGGCCGGCGACGATGAGCAGCGTCGAGGGAATGGCGAGGAACGCGTAGTACGCGAGCGCGGCCGCGATGTTCGTCATGTGGTCCTCGTTGAACCTCTTGAAGGAGCGCTTGACGATCGCGAGGTAGTCGCGCTTCGACAGGTCGGTCGGGCCGGGATCCTGGAGCCGAGGCTCCTCGTGCTCGGGCTGCGGTTCGGGCGCCTCGTCGGGCAGCGGCCGCTCGCCGGAGTCCTCGTGCGTCTCTTCCTTGTGTCTGTTGAGAAGCTTCATGTGGCGCGCTGTACCCGGTTTGGCGCAGCGCTACCCTTGCTTGCGAGCCCCCGTAGCTCAGTGGATAGAGCAGCGGTTTCCTAAACCGCGTGCGGCCGTTCGATCCGGCCCGGGGGCACTCGCGGGTACTTATCTGAACAGGAATGTCCGAAAAGCCCCGCCTTCTGATCCTGATCACGCTCGCGGAGGCCGGCGGCGCCCAGACCTCCGTCTCGCTCCTGCTGCCGGGGCTCACCGGCGAGTTCGACGTGACGGTCGCGGCGCACGGCTCGGGGCCGTTACGCGACGCTGCCCGTGCGGCCGGCGTTCCTTTCGTCCACCTCGAGCACATGCGCCGGGCGATCAGTCCGTGGCAGGACGTGCTCGCACTGCGCGAGCTCGTTCGGCTCTGCCGGAGACTCCGGCCGGACATCGTGCACGCCCACAGCTCGAAAGCCGGCGCTCTCGGCCGGCTCGCTGCCGCACTAGCCCGCGTACCCGTCCGCATCTTCACCGTCCACGGCTGGTCGTTCGCGGCGTACAGCGGCCTCCCGGGGCGCCTGTATCTGTGGGTCGAGCGCCGGCTGCGCCGGGTAACGACCGCGGTCGTCTGCGTCGCCGCCGCGTCGCGCGACGTCGGCGTGGCTGCGCGGGCCTGCCGCGCGGAGCACACGCTTGTGATCCACAACGCAGTCGACGTCACGGCCTTTGCGGCTCCTGGCCGGCTCGACGGCACGCCGCGCGTCGTCAGCGTCGGCAGGTTCGCCTTCCCCAAGGATTTCGCCACCCTCGTCGAGGCGCTCGCAGCGACCCGCGCGGACTACCGGGCAGCCTTCGTCGGAGAGGGCCCGCTGCTGCCGGAGGTTGCTGCCGCGATCCTGGAGCGGGGGCTGACGGGGCGGATCGACCTCCTCGGCAACCGGGGCGACGTCCCTGACCTGCTCGCCTCGGCGGACCTCTTCGTACTGTCCAGCCGCTCCGAGGGGTTCCCGGTCTCAATCCTCGAGGCGATGGCGGCCGGCCTCCCCGTCGTGGCTACGAACGTCGGTGGCGTCGCCGAGAGCGTCGTGAACGGCGAGACCGGGCTACTCGTCCCGCCGGGCGACCCCGACGCGCTCGCGGCGGCGCTCGACCGCCTCCTGACGGACAGCGCGCTGCGGCTGCGCCTGGGAACGGCCGGGCGCGAACGGGCACACCGGTACTTCGACGTCGCGGACTTCTGGCGCGCCCATGTCGAGCTCTATCGCCGGGAGTTGGAGCGCTGCGCCTCCGCGACCGGCAGCGACGGCGCGCGCCTGGTCAGCGTCGCAGCTGGACCTGGCGAATAGGCAACGGCTCCTCCGGGGGACGCCGCGTCACGGGGCCTCGAGCGCCGGCGACGCCGAGGCGTGAGCTCGCGAGGCCCAGGAAGGTTGTCTCGCCGATCACGAGCAACAGGAGTGCGATGCCCGCCGCGAGCGGCAAGGCGGAGCTGCTCGAGCTTGCAGCCGCGCGCAGCTCACTCAAACCGGCCGCGTCCTGGAAGCCGACCGGCCGCCCGCGATCCTGTGCCTGCGGCTGGGCCTTGCTGCGTGGCTGGGGTCGCTGCGGTGTGGCCGGTGCAACAGGCCCGTGGACCGCACGGACGACAGCCGACGATCTGGCCGCACGCCGCACCGCAGGAATGGACGTCGACACGGACCCAGTGCTCGTCGACGATGCGCCGGGCCACGCAACCGGCTTCAGTGCCTGGCGGTGTGCATGCGGCGGAGCCACGGGCTTGGGCGCGGCGTGGGCTCGTTGGGCTATCGCCGCAAACGCCAGAAGCGCGCAGGCCGCCGCGAACATTCCCCTCATCGAAACCCTTGCGCTCACGACTCGAGTCTCCCCTCTCGTCGTCGTCGACGTGATGCTAGCGCAAGGTGGCGATCAGCACGATGATCGCGATGATCGCCACGACTGCGACGATGACGCCGTTCGCGATGAAGACGGCGTTCGCGACCCGCGGGCTCTTCGGCCCGCGTGAGGCGCTCGCCTCTCCGTCGAGCGCCTCCTCCGGCACGACCCGTGTTGCCCGAGCGGTGTCCCGGTTCGACGCGCGCCAGCCCAACGCTCCGGAGAGGGCATCGGTGATGAACTGGTTCAAGCTGACACGCTCGCGCTCCGCGGCCCGGGAGAGCTCGGCGTGAAGGGTCTGTGGCATCCGCAGCAGGAGACGGCCGCTGTACGACTCGGCCGACTTCGGCTCGGGAACCTGCTTGCCCTCTCGTCCGGCGGTCTCGACCCACGCGGCCACAGCGGCCGCGACCCGCTCGAGCGCCTCGTCCGGGGTCGACCCGCGCGCATTGCAGCCGGGGAGCGCATCGACCGTCGCAACCCACTCGGCGTCGTCCGTGTCGTCGCGAACCAGCGTCACCGGGTAGGGGACGTCGAGCGGATCGGCCGGAGCCTCTTCCTCTGACGGCGAACGCGTCGCCCGATATGCGCTCGCCGTGGTTTCCTGGCGGCCTCGCGATCTCACGGGCTTCAGATTGTACGACGAGAGCAAAGAAACGCACCTCGGCGGCTCAGAGCCCGGCCGCCGCTGCAGGGCTTGCATCCTGATCCGGGCTGATCTCGGCGCGTAGCTTCACGAGCGCGCGGCGGGTCAGCCGCGAGACGTGGATCTGCGAGATCCCGATCTCCCGGGCGACCTGAGGCTGGCTCAGCCCCCCAAAGAACTGCAGGGCCAGCAGCCGGCGCTCGCGCTCGTCCAGCACCCGAAAGCCTGCTGCCAGCAGCGCGCGCTGCTCGCCCTGCTCGTACCCGCCGTCGAGCACCTCGAGATCGGCATAGGCATCGTTGTCCTCGTCGGGAGCCGGCTGGGACAGGGAAACCGGTGACTGCAGCCGCTCGGTGTCCAGCGCCGCGATGACTTCCGGCTCCGCGACGCCCGACGACTCCGCGATCTCGGAGATCGTCGGGGGCCGGTCGAGCCGTGCCGAGAGCTCGGCGGAGCAGGCGCACAGGCCGGGCCGCAGCTCCTGCAGCCGGCGCGGAACCCTGATCGGCCAGCCGCGGTCGCGGAGATGGCGCTTGATCTCGCCCGCGACGTTCGGGATCGCGAAGGCCCCGAACTCGACGCGCCGTTGCGGGTCGTAGCGGTCGACGGCCTTGATCAGGCCGATGCAGCCGACCTGGACGAGGTCCTCGTACTGCTCGCCCCGCATGCTGTGGCGCCGGGCGAGGCTCTTGACGAGCGGCATGTACTGCTGGATGAGGCGCTCGCGCGCTCGCAGGTTCCCCTCTTCGCGGTACTCGCGGATGAGGCTGTGAACGTGCTCCCGGCTGGCTCCGGCCGACCTGCGGCGGGGCTGCGGACGCCCTCCCTCCAGGCTGACCACGCGAGCCCGTACCGGTCGTTGCCGGTCGATCTCTGCCGCAATTGCAGCCACTACGCTCGCCTCATCTCCCCAGGTGGGCGGTCACATTTGCCGCTCTCGAACTCGGCGCACTATAGCGCCCGTCTATTCCGTTTGCAAATCTCTGCAGATTTTTCTTTGCCGCCACCTCAATGGTTCGCCCCGGATGTGTCGGGGTACTTACCGCATATCAGTGATGAAGCCGGGTCGAGCGAGGTGAATGTGAGTACAACCGGGAGAGATGCGCACGTCGATCGGCTCTGCCGCCGCCGGCTCTTGGACCGTTTCGGAGGCTGGAGGCGCCTCCGGCTAGTGGCGCTCGCCTCTGCGGGCGCTTGCCTCGCCCTCTCCGCGGTAGTTCCAGCTGCAAAGGGGCTGGTATCGCCGCAGTATCAGACGAAAACGGCTGATACTGGGCCCAGAGTCGGGGCCACTCTCCCTGCCGCAGATCCGTCCGGCGGCGATGCCGCCAATGTCGCCGCCGAGGCGGATCCACAGCGGCGCCGGACGCGGCTCGACAACGCCGTTGCGGGGTGGTATCGAACGCAAAATGCGCGGTATCAATTGCGTCAGGACTCGTCACAGCAAATGGACGTCCGGCAAGACGGCATGTCGCCAGCATTCAGCGCGCAGAACCAGGTGCCAAAGGGCGGTCAGATCGCCTGGTGGATCGCTCCGAGTGACGCGCAGGATCCCGGCACGAAGGTGATATCAAGCGCGGTTCGCCCGACCGGGCAGGTAGCCGACGCCAGGATCCTGCTGCGGCTCGGGCTCGCGCTCGGCCTCGCGTATCTCGTCTTCCTCGTCGCCTGGTTCTGGACCACGCGAAACCGCACGCACGGCGCCGCACGGGTGGTGCGCTTCTAGCGATGTCCCGCGCAGCGACCACACCCGCGCCTGCGTCGGCACAAGCGGCACCGGCTCGACAAAGGCATCTCGACCTCGCCCCGGCACCGCTCGCCAAGCGGGTGCTGATCGTCTCGAGCTTCGTCCTCCCGCACGCAGGAGGCGTCGAGCAGTTCGTCGATACCGCCTCGACGCTCCTGGCCGAGCGCGGCTGGGCGGTCCGCGTTCTGGCTTGTAGGCCGCGCGAGGGGACCGCCGAGGCCGACGTCACCATGCCGACCCGCTTCCTGCCCCCGGGAGGTTGGCCCGTGCCGGTTGGCGGCTGGCGCGCCCTCTGGCGGGAGATCGGCCGCGCAGACGCGATCGTCGTGAACGGCAGCCGCAACCTCCTGCCCAACATCGCCGCCCTTGCGGCCCGGCTCCGCGGACGAAGGGCGATCTTCGTCCTGCACGGCTCCGGCGCGCCGTTCACGACGAGCTCGCTCGTCTACCACCGCCTGCTCGGGTCCGCGTTCGAATGGCTCGTCGTCCGCGTAGCCCTGCGCCTGTCGCTGCCGATCTCGCTGTCGCGCGCCGGCGTCGGAGGCGCGCGCCGGCGCTACGGCGTCGAGGCCGCGCACGTTCCGTACCCACTGCGGGAGCTGCCACCTGCGACGCCTCGCTCGCTCCGGCCCGACGAGCCGCTCAGGATCGTGTGGGTCGGCAGGCTGTACCGGGAGAAGAACCCACTGCTCGCGATCGAAGCCGTCGAGCGCGTGCGCCGCCGGCGGGACGCGACCCTCCACGTCTACGGCAGCGGCGTCCTCTGGGACGAGCTCTGGCGGCTCGCGCGCGACAGGCCGTGGCTCGTCCTCTGCGGCCCGCGCAGCTGGAGCGAGGTCCAGGAAGCTCAGGCCGAGGGCCACGTCTGCCTGTCGACGTCACTGCGGGACGCCACTCAGATCGCCATCCTCGAGCCGCTCGCGCGCGGCATCCCCGTTGTCTCGACGCGCGTCGGGGACGCGCCCGCGCACTACGTCTCCGCGTCCCTCCAGTCGTTCTGCGTCGACGTATCCGATCCCGACGCCGCGGCTGCAGCAATCCTCGAGCTCGCCTCCTCGTACGCGCGCCACCGCGAGGAGTTCGCGGCAAACGCGGACCACCTGCGCGCCCGCCACGCGCGCGGCCCGGAACGGCTGAGCTCGCTCCTAGAGATCGCGGCCTTTGGCGAGCCGGCGAGTGACCGTGCGTGAGCGTCCCGGAACCCAGCCAGACGGAGCCTCCGAGCGAGGAGCGCGCGGCAACCAGCGGGCCGGCGCTGCTCTTCTGGGCCCAGATCATCGGGAACTCAGGGCTGTTCGTGGGCATGCTGCTGGTCACCCGCGCACTTGGCCCGTCCGGGCGCGGGACGGTCGCATTCCTGACGGTGACCGCGCTGATCACCGCCTGGATCGCGCGGCTCGGCGTGACGGAGGCGACGGTGGTCTTCGCGGCGCGGCGTCCGGAGGAGCGGCCCGTTCTGCTCGCGAACAGCCTCTCGTTCTCAACGGTGGCCGGCCTCGCCGCGTCGGCGCTCGTCTGCGGAACGCTCTGGCTCGTCCCCTCGCTGCGGCCCGAGCACGTGGGCGAGACCGAGTTGGCCGTCCTCGCGTTCAGCATCCTCGCCGCCTGTCTCGCCGACGCCGGCTACCGCTTCATGCTCGGCTGCAGCCGCTTTCGCGTGCATGCGCTCGTCACCGCGGTCACGTCGTGGGTCTATCCGCTGCTGGTCGTAGTCCTCTGGGCGTTCTTCGGGATGACGATCGCGCTCGGCGCCTTCGTCTGGGCGGCGACGCAGGCACTTCGGGCGATCTTGCTGATCTTCCTCGCCGTTGCCCGCGAGGGCCTCAGCCGGCCGAACCTACGCGTGCTGCGGGAGTCGATCTCGTTCGGCGTGCGGGCCTGGATCGGGACGCTGGCCGACTCGCTCGGCTTCCGCATCGACCAGATCCTGCTCGTGATCATCGCGTCGGAGACGGCGCTCGGCTTCTACGTCGTCGCCGTGAACCTCTCCGAGATCCTGCTCTACTTCCCGGGCGCGGTGTCGACCGCGCTCCTGCCGCTCGCCGCCCGAAGCGCGGCGGCGCCGCGGCTCGCCCAGACGCTGAAGGCGTTCCGATCGGCCGCGTACGTCACGCTTGCCACCTTGCTCCTGAGCGCGGCGCTCGGCCCGCCGCTCATCCCGCTCGTCTTCGGCACCTCCTTCAGCGCCTCGGTGACGCCGTTCCTGCTCCTGCTGCCGGGGCTGATCGGCTTCACCGCGCTGATCGTCTTCTCGAACGCGCTGGTCGCGTCGTCGCTGCCAAGCCGGTCGTCGGTGGCCGCAATCGCGTGCTTCCTCGTGGGGCTCGCGCTCGACCTCGTGCTGATTCCCTTCTTCGGAGCCTCGGGCGCAGCAGCAGCAGCAAGCGGTGCCTACTGCGCCGGAGGCCTGACCGCACTGCTGCTCTACCGCGCGCGGGCGCCGTTCCGCCTGCGCGAGCTCGTCGTCCCCCAGCCGGGCGACTTCGAGGTGCTACGGGCCCTCGCGCCCGCGCCTCTCGTCCGCCCACGTCCACAGAGGAGCTGACCCAGTGATCGAAGAGCGACAGATCCGCGCCCCCGTCTCCCGGCTTCACGCCCTGGACTTGCCGCCCGAGGAGGCCATCGACGTCGGGAGGTACGTCAACGCGCTGCGCCGCTCACGCATCCTGATCGCGGCAATCGTGATCGGGCTGACGGCGCTCGTGCTCCTGCTCTCGCTCGCGCTGCCGAAGACGTACACGGCGCAGGCCACGATTCTCTTCGACGAGACGCCGAGCGTCACGGCCACGACCGACGCGCAGCGCCAGCTGGCGACGATCCAGAAGCTGCTGATGACCCGGGACGTGCTCGCGCTCGGCGCGCGGAGGCTCGGGACGTCCGTCGCGTCGCTCCAGCCGAAGGTGCAGGCGACGGTCGACCCGAACGCCAACATCGTCAACATCTCGGCCTCCGCCTCGACCCCGAAGGCGGCCGCGGCCACGGCCAACGCGGTTGCGGCTGCGTTTCTCGCGCGGGAGCGGGCGGTCGAGCTGGCGAGCCTGCAGACGGCAAAGACGCGCCTGACGAACGCGATCCTCCGGCTCGCCGGCACTCGCGGCGGGAAGGCCGAGATCCTGCTGCTGCGGGAGCGGCTGAGCGAGCTCAGCGTCACGGCTGCGACAGCCGGGAACGAGCTCCAGCTCGCCGACGCCGCCCGTCCCCCGACCAAGGCGACATCTCCTCGTCCGGTCCGGAACGCGGCCTTCGCGTTCGTCGCGGCGCTCTTCATCGCCGTTCTGGTTGCGCTCGGACGCGAGCGAATCGCGCCGCGCGTGGGCGAACGCCGCGACCTGGAGCGCCTCAGCGGCGTCCCGATCGTGACCGAGATCCCGGCTGCGGGCCGCGGCGCGGACGGCGCCGCCGCAGAGCGGGAGGCCTTCGACACCCTGGCCGCGGTGGTCGAAGCCCAACTCCCCCGGCAGCGCCAGAAGGTGCTGCTCGTGACCAGCCCGCTCGCGGACAAGGGCAAGGCGCGGGTGACGGCCGGGCTCAGCCGTGCTCTCGCGCAGTCGGGCGAGACTGCGCTCGTCGTCGATGCCGACCTGCGCCGGCCGTCGCTCGAGCAGCTCTTCGGAATGGAACGCGCGCCGGGGCTCGCCGAGATCCTCGCCGCAGCACGGCACGGCGATACCGAGACGGCCGCGGGGATGATCGTCGAGCCCCCGGCTTCCGCCTCGTCGCGCCGGACCGGCATCCTGGCCGTTCTCGGAGCCGGCGAGGCCGCCTCGCCTTCACTCGTCTCCCCGGACGCCCTCGCGGTTCTGTTCGACGAGCTCCGCGAGTCGGCGTTCACGTTCGTCGTCATCCACGCTCCACCGCTGCTCGAGCCCGAGGGCTGCCGAGCGTGGGCTCGGCACGCGGACGCGCTGCTGGTCGTCTCGCAGCTGGAGAAGATGTCGCCGAACGAGCTGGTGGAGCTGCGGGAACAGCTCGATCAGGTCGACACCACGGTGCTCGGGCACGTGGTGCTCGGCTCGGCGAAGGGCGGGCGGGAGCGCCTAGCGAGCTGAGCGCCGCGCGCTGCCGGCCCAGATCAGCGCCGCCAGGAGCCAGAGATGGCGCCAGTGGAGCGTGTCCACGAAGAAGCCGTTCAGGAGCGCGCCGACCCACGCGCCGAGCAAGGCCGCCGAGCCGACCCCGTACGTGTCGCGTCCGAGGATCGCGTTCCTGCCCGCCCAGTACAGGGTGCCGAGCATGAGGGCCAGCAGGCTGAGGAGGCCCGGGACGCCCTCCTCGGCGAGGGCCCGTGCGTACATGCTGTGCGCGGAGATGTGCGCGTGCCGCTCGAATTGCCCCGGCCCGATCCCGAACGGATGGCGCTCCGCCCATTTGATGCTCTCGGACTGCGCCCCGAAGCGGCTGTTGTCGTAGCTCTGCACCTTCGCGCGCTGCTCGAGGAACGACAGGGAGCCGGTGAAGGACACCACCGCGCCGAGCGCGACGCAGGCAACGAGCACCAGGGCGACGGCCCGTGCCGCCTGCTTGCCGGCCCCGCGGCGGAAGCTGAACACCACGACCATCACCGCGAGGCCGACGGCGAGGTTGAGCCAGGCCGCGCGCGAGTAGGAGAAGAGCACGCCGAGCGTCAGGATCAGAAACGCGAGCACCTTCGTCGAGCGGCGCCACGAGAACAGGCGCGGCATCAGGATCTCCTCCAGCAGGATCAGCGCGCCCGGCACGAGGAAGGGCCCGAAGACGTTCGGATCCTTGAAGAGCCCCTCCGCCCGGCCGATCCGCGTGAAGAGGTGCGTGGCCCGGGAACGGCACGATCAGGGCGAGGGTCGAGAGGAGGGCCGAGATGACGGCCCCGACCACGTACCAGCGCGTGATCCGTCGGGCGACCGAGCTCTCCGTCACGGTCGACGCCAGCCAGAGCGCGAAGATCAGCACGTAGATCGTGATCCCGAGGAACTGCACGGCGCGCAGGCCGTCGACGACGTCGATCATCGAGACGAGGTTGAAGGCCAGGAACGCGCCTGCAAGCAGCACCGGTCCGGCCGTCAGGCGTCGGAGGCTGAAGCGGCCGGTCACGAGCGCGACCATCATCAGCACGGCGAAGACGACGTCCGTCGGCGCCGGCTGGAAGCGGACCGCCGCGAGCAGGAGCACGCCGACGGCGACGGCGGCGTCGTAGGCGAAGATCGCGAGCGCCAGCGATCCGAGCAGCACGAACGCGAACCCGGCGATGATCAGCAGGCTCGGCGGATGGCGGTAGAGGAGGTAGGAGAGCGCCGCAGCGAAGGCGCCGATCCCGATCGCCCCGGCGAGCAGTCCCAGGGTCTCGGCGACGGGAAGCCCGGCCTGCGGACGACTACCGCTTCGACCATCAGCTCGAAGCTCGGAGCCGCGGGTTGACCGGTGCCTTTCGGATGCTGCTCGCCGTAGCGAACCCGCCGGTACAGGCCTCGCAGGGGCAGCGGCGTGTCGTGCCCGCCGGCGACCTTGGCCCGGAAGTCGAGCAGGCGGTCCCGCGGATCGATCTGTCGCCGCCGCAGCGCCAGCGGATCGGCGCCGCGCACGTTCACGCCCGGCTCGCAGCTGACGGCCAGGCGATAGCCCGCGTCGGCGACGAAGCGGAGCTCGCGCTCGCCGAAGAGGCCGGCCGGGTAGCAGAAGGCCTCGACCTGGCGGCCGAGGCGCGCCTCGAGGTCGGCTTTCGACTGCGCGATCTCCCGCCGCGACTCGTCGTCGGCGAGCAGCAGCAGATTCGGGTGCGTGACCGAGTGCGCCTCGAAGCGCAGGGTCCCGGCCTGGTCGAGCTCCACGATCTCCTCCCAGTTCAGAAGCGGCGGCTGGTCGGAGTACCAGGGGAACGACGCCGTCCCGTCGATCACCCCCGTCGGGACGAAGACGGTCGCGCGGAAGCCGAACAGCTCCAGGATCGGCAGCGCGTTCTCGCCGACGTCGCGGAACCCGTCGTCGAAGTTCAGAGCGATCGTGCGCGGCGGGCACCGTCCCTCCTCGACCAGCGCCACCGCTTCGGCGAGACCGACGACGCGGAAGCCGGCGTCCACGAGGAACTCCATCTGCTGCCGGAACCGGCGCGGGGAGACCGCAAGCGGATCGTCGTCGTCGGAGATGCGGTGGTAGAAGATGATGCGCAGGCCGCTCGAGTCGTCGAGCTTCCCGCGGGCTCGAACGAGCCACCAGGCGGACCGCGTCCTCGTGACCGCCGCTTTGAGCGGTGCGGGCAACGAGGGGCCGACGCCCGGGATGCCCCTGCCGGCCACGCTAGTCGCGGAGCCGCCGGACGCCGCTCGGCCGCAGCACGTCCCGCTGCCGCGTCAGCCGGTGGCGCACCGAGGCGGACCCGTAGTAGACCTTCCTCGCGAGCCCCGAGCTCTTGCCGCGGCGACGGAGCCGAAGCCACCCCGCCCGCGCCGCAACGGCCGCGCGGCCTCGCGCGCTGCCGGCCAGGCCGAGCCCGAGGTGGAGCGGCTCGAACCCGTCGGCGAGCTCGACCTTGTAGCGCTCGGCGCCGCCGAGGAACTCGGCCCTGGTCGCGCCTTCCCGGGCCGCGAGCCTCAGGGAGTCGAGCGCGTTCACTATTCCGGGCGAAACCGGCTGTAGGCGGGATCGAACGCGAGCCGGTGCAGGTACACGTTCCCCTCGAGCAGAAGTACCAGCAGAAGGCGACCGGCTGCCCGCCGACCTTCGTCATCACGATCCGGTTCGCGTCGATCTTCGTGAGCCCCTTGACGACGGCGCGGGTGAAGTGCTTCCCGGTCGCCGTCACGAACCCGGAGCCGTCCGGCCGGCCCTGCCAGCGCAGCTCGTGCAGGCGGAAGGCGTGCTCGAGCGCGGGCTCGAGCTCGTCGAGCGTCCGCGCGTGGATGACGCTCGACCTCCCCGAGCTCGGCGAGCTGGCGGCGCCGGCGGTTGTGATGGGCGCGCTTGCGAGAATTCGTCTTCGCGCGGTACGCAGCCTCCCAGCCGTCGGACAGATCCAGCACGGGGGCCTCGATCCGCTGGAACAGCTCGAGCCTGCGCGGCCCGTCCAAGCGCTGCGAGGCGGCCCTGGTCGGAAAGGCCGAAGAGGTCGACGTAATCGTGCTCGGAGGCGAGGACGCGGTCGACGAGCGCCTCGACGACCTCCTGCCCTTCGCCTTCCGCGATCAGCGCGTCCGCGAGCATGGACTGGCGCGCGCCGATGAAGGTGCCGATCCGCAGGCCGTGCCGGGAGAACGTGATCAGCGGCAGGGCGCCGACGAGCTGGTCCCCGCGGAAGGCGACCTCGACCGCCAGGCGGCTGCCCTCGCCGTAATGGCGCCACCACTCGACCAGCCAGCAGTGCAGGAGGAACGGGCTGGGCCGCGGCATCGCCCGGACGAGGGCGTCCCACGAGCCGGCGAGAGCGACCAGCCCGTCCTCGGAGTCGATCGTCTCGAGCCTGAGCGGAGCCTGCTCCCTGGGCGCCTCGAAGACGGCCGTCTCTTCGGAGACGCGAGCGGTCACGAATGGGTAATTACCCACTAAGAGACCGATGGGCGTCATCGCCACGAGCACCATGTCGCTGGGCATCGCCATCGGGGTCGCCTGCGTCGGCTTGTTTGCCGCGAGCGAGACCGGCTGCGCGTCGGCCTCGGGCCGCGCGCCACAGGCGGCCGCGACGACGAGCACGACGAGCACCCAGGTCACGCTCAGCCGGGTCCGTCGCCCTCGCGCTCCGGCCCCGTACGCGGTCCCCCGCAACGCGCTGCGCGTCTCCTCCTCGTCGGGGCTCACGGCGGCGCTCTCGAACAGACGCCGTGACACGATCGTGCTGGCCCCCGGGATCTACGACAACTCCGAGGAGTTCGCCGACCGGGAGGGCGATCGGATCTACGCGTCCCGGCTGGGCCGGGCCGTGCTGAGGGCCGGAATCGCCCTGGGCGGGAACAACGGCCCGCCGGGAGCGCTGATCCGCGGCCTGAGCTTCAGTGTCAGCGATCCGAGGAAGACCCTGCAAGGAGACGTCATCCACGTCTGGGGCTCCGCGTCGGGGGCGCGGGTGCTCGACACCCGGATCGACGGCCACGGCGTGATCGACGCCGGGCTCGTCGTCCATCAGCCGGCCGGCTTCGTCGCGCAGCGAGTCGTCGCGACGCGGTTTCTGAGCTACGGCATCGTCGTCGACCCGAACGACTTCAACTACACGTCGAAGTCGCCGTACTCGCTGCGCGACCTCACGATCGCGCGTGTGAGCCGAAGGGTGCCGGGCTCGTCGAACGGCACGGCCGAGGCCTGCCTCTGGCTCGGAAGCCGAGGGACGGTCCAGCGGGTCAGCGTCCACAACTGCGCGATCAGCGGGATCTGGACCGGCACGGCCATGAAGAGCTCGCGCATCGAAGACGCAACCATCGACCGCTCACGGGTCGGGATCTACATCGAGCATTTCACCACCGGCACGACCTTCCGGCGCCTGAGGTTCGGAGCGGGCGTCACCCGCGGGGTCAACGCCGAGTGGGCAAATCGCGCTCAGGGCGGGCGACCGGCCAGCGTCGACAACGTCATCGAGGACGCGTCCTTCAGGACGTCGCACGTGGGCGTCTACCTCGACCAGGGAACGACCCGGACGCTCGTCCGCCACTGCGTCTTCGTGGGCCAGGACTGGGCCGGGATCGGGGACTTCCGGGGCGTCGACAACCAGTACTACGACAACAATTTCGACGGTCTCGCGCCCGGCGCGGTCCCCGTCTCGTACGAACACGACCCCGCCGGGAAGGCACGGCGATGAGCTCGGTCGTCGTGACCGACGCCGAGGAGCGCGCCGCGCTCGGAGCTTCTCGCGGCCTTCGGAGAGCCGGCTACCGGGTGTGCGCGGTCGCGCGCGGTCGCCCGGCCGCGACGCACTGGTCGCGCTCGTGTGCCGAACGCGTCCGGCTGCCCGACCCGCGCAAGAACGTCCGGGGCTTCATCGACGGGCTCGACGAGCTCCTGCAGAGCGGCCGGCTACGACGCGCTCATCCCAGGGAAGCGACGCCTCGCTGCTCGCCGTCTCCGAGCACCGGGAACGGCTCGAGCGCTCGACCCGCCTCGGCCTACCGTCGCGCGAGGCCGTTCGGCGGAGCGTCGACAAGCGGCTGCTGCTCGAGGTGGCCGACCTCGCAGGCCTTGCTGCGCCGCACAGCAAGGCCTGCACCAACCTCGAGGAGGCCGAAGCCGCCGCCTCCGAGCTGGGCTACCCAGTCGTGCTCAAGCCGGCGCAGTCGTTCCAGCCGGTGAACGGAGGCCTGAAGCAGCAAGGCGTCGTCGTCGTTCCGGACGCGGAGAGCCTCGAGAGCTCGGTGCCGAAGCTGATGCCGCCCTTCCTCGTCCAACGCTTCGAGCGGGCCGGCTTCCTGTCCTGCACCGGCGTCTTCGCGGAGGGCCGGCTGCTGGCAGCGACGACCTCGCGCGTCCTGCGGCTCTGGCCGCCCGTCGCGGGGATGCATTGCTACTCGGAGACGGTCAGCCCACCGCGCGGCCTGACCGATCGTGTGCGCGCGCTGCTCACAGCGGTCGGCTGGCAGGGCATCTTCCAGGTCCAGATGCTCGAGCTACCGGACGGACAGCTCTCGGTGATCGATCTCAACCCACGGGTCTTCGCGTCGATCGCGCTCGACAACTACGCCGGCGCGAATCTCGCTGCCGTCTGGTGTGACTGGCTGCTCGGCCGCAACCCCCTCCCTGTGGTCGCGCAGCCAGCCAGGCGGTATCGCTGGGAAGAAGGCGACCTCTGCCACTTCGCGTGGCAGCTGCGCCACCGGCGGCCCCGGGCGGCGGTTGCCGCAGTCCTTCCTCACCGCCGGGTCACGCACTCGTGGTTCCGCGTGACCGACCCGGGGCCGTTGGTGGCCCGAGGCCTGAATCTGGCCCTCCGCGGACGGAGGCGCACCTGAGCACCCGCACCGAGGCGCACCCCTTCGAGCCCGAGCACCTGCACGGCCTCACCCAGGCGGAGCCGGGCGCGCGTCCCTATGTCGCTCCCCGGAACGGCGTCACCTGGCTCGTCCTCGGCGGACGCGCGCTCCTGATCTGGCTGCCGGTCTATTTCCTGCTCGCGCAGACCGCCCCGACGCCCAAGGCACTCGCCGCCGCCTGCGCGATCTCGGCGATTTGGCTCCTGGGCCTCCGCGCCGGCCTGAGCGCCTACTTCACCCTCGGTCCGGCGAGTTGCCTCGGCGGCCGGGACGCTGACGGGGCTCGTCGCCGTCTCGGCCTTCGACCTCTGGGTGCCGGGGATCGACCCCGGCGAAGGTGGCCCTGGCCGAGACCGCCCTGATCGTCTTCGCGCTGTCCGCCGCCTGGGAGCACGCGGTCCGCAGCATCGCGAAGCGCCGCGTGCTCGTCGTGGGCACCGGCGGGTGCGCTGCCGAGGTTCTGGACGAGCTGAAGCGCGGCGGGCGGGCCCCGTTCACGATGCTGGGGCTCGTCGGCGAAGGACGCGAGGCGCCCGCCGGCGACGTCCCGCGCCTGGGCTCGTTCGACGAGCTCCAGGAGATCGTCGAGACGCACCGGCCCGACATCGTGATCCTCACCGACGAACGCGTGAGCTCGTGGGCCGTCGATCCGCTCCTCGACCTCGCGCCGATCGGGTTCCGGGTCGTCGGCGTCTCGCATTTCGTCGAGCACGCGCTCGGGCGCGTTCCCCTCCGCCACCTGACCCCGGCGTGGTTCATGAGCATGCTGCACCTCCGCCAGAAGCCGTACACGAGGCTGGCGAAGCGCGCGTTCGACCTCCTGGTCTCGTCAGCCGGCCTGCTCCTGGCGGCGCCGCTGTTCCCGTTCCTCGTGCTGCTGGTCCGCACCACCCCGGGACCGATCATCTACCGCCAGACCCGGCTGGGCGAAGGGGGACGGCATTTCACGATCTTCAAGCTCCGGACGATGCGGGTCGACGCCGAGGACGACGGGTCTCCGCGCTTCGCCGCAGGAGCACGACTCCCGCATCACCTGGGTCGGACACTTTCTCCGCCAGACGCATCTCGACGAGCTGCCCCAGCTCTGGAACGTGCTCAGGGGCGAGATGTCGGTGGTCGGCCCACGGCCGGAACGGCCGGAGTTCGTAGACCTGCTCGAGCGCTCGGTCCCCTTCTGGACGCGGCGCCTGCTGGTCAAGCCCGGCATCACCGGCTGGGCACAGCTCCGCTGCGGCTATGCGTTCGACTCGTCCAGCGCGGCCGAGAAGCTCTCGTACGACCTCTGGTACCTGCGGAACCGCAACCTCGTCGTGGATCTCGCAATCTGCGCCAAGACCGTCTCCGCCCTGCTGTTCCGATCCGGGCGCTGAGCCTACAATCCGCAAACGATGACGAGGAAGCGCGCCGCTGCTCGCGGAGAGACCCTCGACCCTCCCGAAGCTCGAGAGGGGCGACGCTTCTGGTTCCAGGTCGAGGACGTCCAGCTCAAGTGGCTCCCGCTCAGCGAGACCGCGTTCCTGCTCTGGGTGCTCGCGGGGCTCGTCCTGGTCTGGCTCGTCGTCGCCCTCGTGCTGCTGCTGCGTCTAGCCGCCGTAGACGAACGCGCTGCTGCCGATCATGCGCCCGTAGTGCGCCTGCGCGAGCCGCCCGAAGCCGGGCCACACGTACCAGCGGTAGACCCCCGGCCGAAGCCGGTAGTGGTGGCCCTGGTAGACCCACCTCCGCGGCAGCTTGAAGTGGGCGTGCTTGGGCCAGGCGCTCAGGATCCGCTCGCCGCGGATCAGCTGGACGTTGTAGTAGCTCGCACCCTTCACGGGCAGCCAGGCCAGACGCGGCGGGGAGCTGACGCGCTCGCCGGGGGCGGGATTGATCAGCCTGCCGGTCGCCGTGACCGCCAGCGCCTTCGAGGCCGAGTTTGCGGCAGGGTCGAACGCGGTCACCGTGTACTTGTACTTCACACCGGGCCGCAGCCCCTTGTCGCGGAACGAGCGCGCCGTGCCGCGGTAGATCAGCTTGCTGGGGCTCGAGCCCCGGGAGCGCGTCACCTGCACGACCTGCGTGTCGGGAGAGGCCGTCCAGCCGAGCAGGACGCTTCGGTCTCCATGCTTCGCGGTCACCTTCGCGACGCTCGGCGGGGTCGCGTCGTACGCGAGCCCGTACGCCGCGCTTCCGACGTTGCCCGCGTTGTCCGTGCACGTGCCGGCGACCGACGCGTTGCCGCTGTCCGGGCCGCTGTAGGTCGTGGACGAGCAACCGGCGAGCCCCGAGGTCGCGTCGCTGCCGGCGAATGACACGGCGACGGGATGGTTGTACCAGCCGTTCGCGTCGGGCGGCCGGCTCGGGACGGCGTGCACTGCGGGGGCCGTCTTGTCGATGTTGATCGTGACCGTCTTCGTGTCGAGCGTCGTCCGTCCCCACGTCGCGCTGACAGGTACGCGAGTGACCCCGGGTATCGGCCGTGAGCGTGAACGCGTCGCACCCGGTCGACGAGTCTGGGCGGCGGATCGATCACCCAGTTGACCGTGACGTTGCTCGATGTACCAGCCGTTCGCTCCGAGCGTCCCGCGGATCGACGCACGTGATCGAGTCGTCCGCAGTCTGGCTACCCGCAGCTGAAGGCAGGGCAAGGCTGGTCAAAGCCAGAACTAAAACCAACAGCCGGCGGCTTGCCGTCGGGACCCTTTGCACGACTCCTCTCCCAGAGCGTCGTCCTCAGCGGTACCTGCTCGTGGAAGTTAACTACCCACTTTCGAACGTGTCAATCCGCACGCATTTCGGCGTGAGCCCGGCGATCGAGCCGACCTCCTGGGTCACCAGCGCCGACTATCCTCTCCGACCTCTGACGATCGCGGGTCTTCTTCGTTTCTCCCTGGCCGCGGTGCTGCTCGGCTCCGCCGCTGCCAAGCTCCTCGGGGGGCCGCAGGCCCGCGCCGCTCTGCGCTCGTACGGGATCACGCGCGCCGGCTGCCCAGAGCGGCCGCCTGGGCCGGCTCGTCGCGCTCGAGACCGCGCTCGCGGTGGGCGTCGCGCTCGGACGTTCCGGGCGCGGCGGAAGCGGCCGCGGCTCGCTGCTCGCGGTCTTCGCGCTCGCGCTCGTCTGGGCGATCTCACGGGGCCGCGCCGGGAAGCCGTGCGGCTGCTTCGGCGCCCGCTCGCGGATCGGCTGGGGCGCGGTCGCGCGTAAAGTCGTGCTCGCCGCGGGCTTCGCAGCGCTTCCGTTCCTTCCCGCGACGAAGCCGTCCACGGACGCCTGGCTCGCGACCGGGCTGATCGCCGCGCTGGTCGCGCTCGCGGTCGTCGCGGTGGCGCTGCTGGCGCTGGCGCGCGAGGTCGGCGAGCTGCGCCTGGCGATCGCCCCGCAGGCCGCGCTCTCGCTCGAGCGCGAGGGCCCGGCGCTCGGCAGCCGGCTAGAGCTCATCGAGCGCTTCGAGAGGGACGCTCCGCTCTGCTCGCGGTCTTCAGCTCCCCCGGCTGCGCGCTCTGCCGCGCGCTCGAGCCGTCACTCAGGCTCGTCGCCTCGGACCCCGAGGTCGAGCTCGAGGTCTTCGACGAGGAGCAGGACGCCGAGGCCTGGCGCGAGCTCGCGGTTCCGGGCAGCCCCTACGCCGTCGTTCTCTCGCCCGACGGCGAGGTGCTCGCCAAGGGGACGTTCAACTCGCTCTTCCAGCTCGAGAGCGTGCTCGCCGCAGCGACCGAACCGGTGCGTGCTTAGCGAGGCGGTCGCCGAGTCGACCTCCCGCCGCGGGTTCCTCGCCCGCGCCGGGAAGCTGCTGCTCGCCGTCAGCGGCGGCGGGATCTCGCCGCGGCGCTCCGCGCGGACAAGGCGGAGGCCTTCCACTTCTGCGGGCACATCTACACGACCGGCTCCTGCCCGCACCCGACCGGCCTGCCGAGGATCGACGCGCGCGGCTTCCCGCTGCGCGCGCGGGACGGGCATGCGGTCGACGACCTCGGCCGGCCGATCAACGCGGCCGGCCAGCCGGTCGACGCGCACGGCAACCCGCTGCTCGACCCGGACGGCAACCCGCTCCCCGCGGCCCCGCGCACGCGCGTGTGCGAGGGCGCCGCCGAGGCGCACGGCTTCCGTGCCTACCACGACGGCTCCTGGTACCGCTGCTGCGGCGGGCACATTCGCCGGCTCACGGACTGCTGCGGCTACGTACGCCGGCGGATCAACGGCGACGCGGCGCTGACCGGCTACTGCTACCACGGCCGCCGAGTCTTCTGCGTCATGTACTACGACACGAAGGTGAAGTGCTGAACGCGCGCGCCGCCGCCGTCGTCGGAGCGCTCCTGGTCACGCTCGTCGCGGGGGAGGCACGCGCCTCGGCGCCGATCGCGGCCCCGGGCGGCGACCCGGTCGCGGCCGACACGGATCTCGTCTGGAACGAGCCGGGCGTCGGCGGCTTCCTGCTCCGCAACGGCCAGCGCATCCAGCTGCCGGCACCGACCCGGCGGTCGGCGGCCCCTACATCGCGTGGCGAAACGGCGACGCGGTCACGGTGGCTGCGGCCGACTCGCTCCAGCCGGTCTTCCAGCTCTCGCTCCCCGGAGCCGAGAAGCTCGGGGTCTCCGAGCGCTGGCTCGTCTTCCGCGCACGGCTTCCGAGCGGCAAGGAGCAGCTTCGAGCCCTGTCGTTCACGGATCCGGCGACGGTGCGCGCCATCTCGCACGCCCGCGCGCGAGGCCGCCTCGGCCGGCCCTCGCTCGGCCACAACACGGTCGTCTATCACATGGTCAACCCGGGCGGCAGCGAGCTCTTCTCGCTCGACCTGCTCTCCGGCAAGCGGCGACTGCTGCGCTCGTCGCGCAGGGATCTCCTGCTGAACCCGGCCCGCGTCGGCAGCCGGCTGCTCTACGAGCGCGTCGGCCGCTGCGGGCAGGAGCTGCGGCTCGGCCCGCTCGACGGGAGGGGCTCCCGGCCGCACGCTCTACCGGCTGCCGCCGCTCGCGGGCCAGGACGCGGGCCACGAGCCGGGCCACACGAAGCAGGGCGAGCGCCTGCCCTGCCGCCGCCCGCCGAAGCCGACGAAGCGGATGCTCTGGACGACCGCGCTCACGCCGACGACCGCCTACGTGACGGTCCTCCGCCCCACGGCGGGCGGCCGCACGACGCCGTCGCTGATCGCGGTCTCCCGCTAACCGGAGTAGATTCGCCCCGTGCTGATCTCGCGCGGGTTCAAGGGCAAGCGCCGCGACGGGCCCGCAGACCGCGTCCCGCCGGGCCAGTACCTCACCGACGACTTCCCGGTGCTCTCGGCCGGGCCGACGCCGCACACGCCGCTCGACGAGTGGACGTTCACGATCGACGGCGCGGTCGACGAGCCGGTGCGCTGGACGCTGGGAGGAGTTCCGCGCGCTGCCGAGCGAGACGATCACGCGCGACATCCACTGCGTCACGAAGTGGTCGAAGCTCGACACGGCCTGGGAGGGCGTCTCGGTCGACACGCTGCTCGACGCGGTGGAGCACGACGCCGCTACGTCGCTGGCGTTCTGCGACGGCGGCTACACGACGAACCTGCCGCTCGAGGACGTCATCGACGGCAAGGCGTGGGTCGCGTACGGCTACGACGGCGAGCCGCTCGACCCCGAGCACGGCGGCCCGGCGCGCCTGCTCGTCCCGCACCTCTACTTCTGGAAGAGCGCGAAGTGGGTGCGCGGCCTCGACGCTGCGCGACGACGACGAGCCCGGCTTCTGGGAGTCGAACGGCTACCACATCCACGGCGACCCGTGGCGGGAGCAGCGGTACTGGGGCGACTGACGCTGGCTGCGTCGCGCGACGGTCGCCGGCGGCCGGTCGACGAGACGCCGCGCGTCGCGCACGCTCGTGCTCGACGTCGCCGGACTGGCCGGGCCACCGCGCCGGGCCAGCACCTCGACGTGCGGCTGACCGCCGAGGACGGCTACCAGGCCGAGCGCTCGCTACTCGATCGCCTCCGCGCCGGAGGACGCGCGGTCGCGCTCACCGTCGAGCGGCTCGACGACGGCGAGGTCTCGCCGTACCTGGTCGACGAGGCTGCGCGACCGGCGACCAGCTCGAGCTGCGCGGGCCGGTCGGCGGCTACTTCGTCTGGGACGGCGACGACGGCGGCCCGCTGCTGCTCGTCGCCGGCGGCTCGGGCATCGTGCCGCTGATGGCGATGCTGCGCGCACCGCGCGCGCGCGGGCGCCGACGACGCCGATGCGGCTGCTCTACTCGTCGCGCACGCTCGAGGAGGTCATCTACCGCGCCGAGCTCGAGGCGCTCGGCGCGCGCGGCGTCGAGGTCATCCACACGCTCACGCGCGAGCAGCCGCCGGGCTGGACGGGCTACGCGCGGCGGATCGACGGCGAGCTGCTCGCCGAGGTCGCCTGGCCCGCGAGCGAGAGCCCGCGCGTCTACGTGTGCGGCCCGACGCGCGTTCGTCGAGGCGGCCGCCGACGGCGCTGGTCGCGCTCGGCTACGAGCCCGGCTGGATCCGGACCGAGCGCTTCGGAGCGACGGGATGACCGGGATCGCGGAGCTGCGGCTGGACGGCAACGCGGTGGCCGGCCTGCTGGGCGAGCTGTTCGGCGTCGAGCTGACGGCCGTGCCCTGCACCTGCGCGGACTGTGGCGCCCGGGAGCAGATGGCCTGCCTGGACGTCTACGTCGGCGCCGGGATCGTCGTGCGCTGCCGTCACTGCGACGCCGTCATGGTCCGGATCGTCCAGGGCCGCGGCCGCACGTGGCTCGATCTCCGCGGAGTAGCGAGCCTCGAGCTGGAGGAGTAGGCTCGCGGCATGAGACGCCGGCTCGAGCGCGCGATCCTGGGCAGCCTGATGAGCGTGCTCGCGCTCTTTCTCGAGCGGCGCGTCAGCCGCGCGCTCGCGAAGCGCGGCTAGCGGCGGTCCCCGCGTAAGAGATCGAGCAGCAGCAGCACCACGAAGGTGCCGCCCACGCTGCCGAGGGTGATCGGCACCCAGCTCGCGACGTGCACCGCGGCCGCGGTGGCGCCCGTGGCGACGAGCGCCGAGCCGGCCGTGACCGCGAGCGCGACCCGGCGCGCCGCGACGCGAATCGTCCGCTCCAGCGGCGAGATCCCCCGCACGTCGACCTGGAACCGGGGGCCCGGCCGCGCGCCGCTGATTCGCTCGAACGCCTCGATCATGCGCTCGGCGCGCACCTTCAGCTTCGAGACGTCGTAGAAGAGCCGCTTCGGCTCGACGCCCGCCCGCGCGCGGGTGATCAGGTTCCGCATCAGGAACCGGCCCACGACCGAGAACGGATCGAGCTCCGGATCGAGCTCCGCCACCGTCAGCTGCATCTGCGCGAGCGCCTTGCCGGTGAGCACGAGCGAGACGGGCAGCCGCACGCCGTGCCTCGTCGAAGCCTGCGCGATCTCCTGCAGCAGCGGCCCGAGCTGGATCTCTCCGAGCGACGAGTGCCGGTAGCGGCGGAGCAGCTCGCCGAGGTCGGCCTCGAGCCCCGCGGCGTCCGCGTTCTCTGCTTCCGGGCCGGCCATGATCAGCACGACCTCGGTGAGGAAGCTGACGTCCTCCTGCCAGAAGGCGAGCAGGAG
This sequence comes from uncultured Actinomycetes bacterium, assembly GCA_963755635.1. Classification (GTDB taxonomy): domain Bacteria; phylum Actinomycetota; class Thermoleophilia; order Gaiellales; family Gaiellaceae; genus AC-32. Next base: position 30,806 of record CAVWKS010000033.1, read on the forward strand.
CAGCAGCAGGTGGCCGCGCATCTCCGGCGTGAGCTCGCCGACCATCCCGAAGTCGAGGAAGTAGACGCGCCCGTTCCAGCAGAGGAGGTTCCCGGGATGCGGGTCGGCGTGGAAGAAGCCCTCGACCAGGATCTGGCGGTAGTAGAACTCGAGCAGCTCCCGGGCGACCTCCGTGCGCTCCAGCCCGGGCGGTGCGTCGCGCACCGGGACGCCCTGGATCTCCTCGAGCACCAGCAGCCGGCTCGTCGTCAGCTGCTCGAGGACACGCGGAGCGCCGAGGCGCGGGAAGTGGCCGAGCGCGGCGCGAAGCCGCTCGACGTTCTCGGCCTCGAGCTTGAAGTCGAGCTCGCGGCGCAGCGAGTCGGAGAGGTGCTCGATCGCGGCCGGAATGTCGACCAGCTGCCTCAGCGCGCTGCGGCCCGCGGTCTTCTCGGCGAAGAGCTCGAGCAGGCTCAGGTCGCGGAGGATGTCCTCCTTCGCGTTCGGGCGCTGCACCTTGACCACGACGCGCTCCCCGTCCTCCAGCACGGCGCGGTGCACCTGGCCGATCGTCCCTGCGGCGAGCGGCTCCGGCTCGATCGACGCGAAGACGTCCTCCCACGGCACGCCCAGCTCCTGCTCCATCACCTCGACCACCTCGGCCTCGGTGAGCGGCGTGACCTGATCCTGAAGCGCCGCCAGCTCCGCCACCGCCTCCGGCGGAATCAGGTCCGGGCGGGTGGAGAGGATCTGGCCGAGCTTGGCGAACGTGGGGCCGAGCTCCTCGAGCGCCTGGCGCAGGCGGCGCGCGCTGTCCTGCGGCGACGCGGTGTCTCGGCGCGCCTCGCCCAGGCCGTACTTCCCGAGCACGGTCGCGATCCGGGTCGCGCGGCCGAGGAGCCGCTCGTCGGCTGCGGCGCTCATCCGCCGGCTCCATGGGTCTGGACGATCACGACGGTGCAGGGCGCGTTGTGGGAGACGCGGTTGGGGACGTTGCGGAGCAGGAACTCCTTGCGGCCGCTCATCCCGACGCTCCCCATCACGACCACGTCTGCCTCCTCGCGGCGAATCGCCTCGATGATCGCCTCCGCCGGATCGTCGGCCAGCACGACGGACGAGCGTCCGCGCTCCCCGGCAAGGTCGCGGGCGTACTCGGCCAGCTCGCGGGCAGCTTCGCCGAGAACCCCGTCGTCGGAGAGCAGCACGCGGAGGAGAAAGAGCTCGGCTTCGTAGCGCTGCGCCATGTCGCTCGCGAATCTGACGGCGCGCTCGGCGGTCTCGGAACGGTCGGTGGCGACGAGGACGCGGCGAACGGTCGGCGTGTCGTCCGTCCGGCGGCCCAGGCGCATCGCGTCGATTCTAGGTCGCGTCTCCCTGCCGCGATAGGATCGGAAGGAGGGGTCGGTCGACGGGAGGGAGCCCAGATGGATGTGATTGCAGGGATCGACGCGGCTCGGGAGCGCTGGAACGTGCTCGAGCATCCGTTCTACACGCGCTGGGAGGCAGGCGAGCTGACGCGCGACGACCTGGCCCGCTACGCCGGCGAGTACCGGCACGCCGTGGTCGCGCTCGCGCGCGCCGCCCGGACTGCGCAGATGCACGCCGACGAAGAGGCCGAGCACATCTCGCTCTGGGACGACTTCGCCTCCGAGCTGGGCGTCAACGGCGACAAGCACGAGCCGCTGCCGCAGACCCGCTGCTGCGCATCCGCCTGGTCGGCCGCCGAGGACGAGGAGGGCGCCGCCGCGATCATGTACGCGATCGAGGCAGGCCAGCCCGCGATCTCCGAGACGAAGCTCCGTGGCCTGGTCGAGCACTACGGCTTCGAGGAAGGCTCGGCCGGAACCGCGTACTTCGAGCTGCACTCGGAGCGCGACCACGAGCACGCCGCCGAGGCGCGCTCACGGCTCGAGGGCGCGGACGACGCACGCCTCGTCGCGCTGGCCGAGTCGGCGCTCGCCGCGAACTGGGCGCTGCTCGACGGCGTCTCGATGAACTGACCGGTCTCTAGAGCCGCCCGGCCTGAACGATCCGTTCGAGGAACTGCCGCGTCCGCGGTTCCTTCGGGTGCGCGAAGATCTCGTCCGGCGGTCCCTCCTCGAGAATCAGCCCGGCGTCGAGGAAGCACACCCGGCTCGCGACGTCGCGGGCGAAGCCCATCTCGTGCGTGGCGATCAGCATCGTCATGCCGCCCTCGGCGAGCTCGCGGATCACGCTCAGGACCTCGCCGACGAGCTCGGGGTCGAGTGCGCTCGTGACCTCGTCGAGCAGGAGCAGCTGGGGCCGCATCGCCAGCGCCCGGACGATCGCGACGCGCTGCTGCTGGCCGCCCGAGAGCCGGTCCGGGTAATCGTCGCGCCGGTCGGCGAGGCCGAACCGACGCAGCAGCTCGAGCGCACGCGCTTCCGCCTCCTCGCGACCGAGCTTCAAGCGCCTCACGCGGGCCGAGCATCACGTTGCGGAGCACGGTCATGTGCGGGAAGAGGTTGAACGCCTGAAAGACGATCCCGATCCGCTGCCTCACGTGGTTCACGTCGACGCCTCGCCGCGTGATCTCCTCGCCGTGGAGCAGGATCCGCCCGGCGTCGAGCGGCTCGAGCAGGTTCACGCAGCGCAGGAGCGTCGACTTCCCTGAGCCGGACGCGCCGATCAGGCAGACGACCTCCTCCTCCTCGAGCACAAGATCGATTCCGCGCAGCACTTCGTTGGCCCCGAACGACTTGTGGACGCTCTCGAGCGCGAGCGCGCTCACGCGAAGGCGCCGGAGGCCTGGCGACGGCGCCGGTCGCGGGCGATCAAGACGTCGGTGAAGCGCGCGAGCGGGATCGTGATCGCGACGAACAGGATGGCCGCCGCAAGGTATGAGCCGAAGGTGAACGTCGCGTTGGCGTCGATCTGCGACTGGTTGAACGCCTCGATCACGCCGAGCGTGCCGACGAGCGCCGTGTCCTTCTGCAGGCCGATGAAGTCGTTCAGCAGCGGCGGGATCACCCGCCGGACCGCCTGCGGCAGGATCACGAAGCGCAGCGCCTTCGTGCGGGAGAGCCCAAGCGAGCGCGCGGCCGCCTCCTGACTCGGGTGCACCGACTCGATCCCCGCGCGGTACACCTCGGCGACGTAGCCGCTGTAGATCAGCACCAGCCCCACGCCGGCCCAGAACACGCGCGAGGTGGGCACGCCCTGGAGCTGGAGGGCGGGCGCGCCGAAGCCGAGCAGCGCGATCACCAGGATCGTGGGGACGCCGCGAGCGAGGTCGGTGTAGATGATCGCCAGCGCGCGCAGCGGGAAGAAGACCGGCCCCGGAAGGCTTCGCAAGATCGCGATCAGCAGCGCGAAGATGAGGATGAAGACTTCGCAGACCAGGAAGATCTTCACGTTGAGCACGAAGGCGCGGGCGATCTCGGGAAACGTGCCCCTGATGTCGTCCCAGCTGAAGAAGACGCGGTGCACCTCGGGCCAGCCGGGCGACTGCGAGATCGCGACGATGACCACCGTCAGGAAGACGGCGGTGCTGAGGAGGGCGATCGCGACCCCGCGGGCCCCCTCGGCCTCCAGGCTCAGCCCCCCGAGCAGGCGCGAGCGGCGCGCCTCTACTTCAAGATCGGGGCGCCGGTCGCCTTCGCTAGCCACTTATCGTCGAGCTGCTTGAGCGTCCCGTTCGTACGCAGCGTCCCGATCGCCTTGTTCACGCACGTGACGAGGGAGTTCCCCTTCTGGAAGACGAGGCCGAAGTGCTCACCGCCCGGCTGCGCGGGGAACTGGCCGAGCACCTTGGAGTTCGGGACCTGGACGGCCGTCACGTAGAACGCGGTCGGCAGGTCGACCACGAGCCCGTCGATCTGCTTGTTCTTCAGGGCCTGGACGGCGCCGGCGTTCGACGGGAAGACCGACGGCTTCTTCGACGGCATGATCTGGCTCTGGATCAGCTGGTAGCTCGTCGTGCCCAGCTGCGCGCCGAGCTCGTAGGGCTTGAGGCCCGCGACCGTCGTGACCTTCGCGATCGGCGTCCCGTCGTTGACCACGACGGACTGCGCCACGTCGTAGTACGAGTCGCTGAAGTCGACGACCTTCGCGCGGTCCGGCGTGAACGAGACCTGGTTGATGTCGAAATCGAACGCCTTCTTGCCCGGAGCGAAAGCGTTGTCGAACGGCGTGTACTTCCAGGTGACGTCGCCATGGGCGAAACCGAGCTGCTTCGCGATGGCGTACGCGACCGCCGACTCGTAGCCCTTGCCGCTGTACGGGTCGCTGACCTTCCAGCTGTGGCCGGGCGCGCCGCCGTACCAGGGCGGGAACGCCGGGTTGTCGGTGCCGATCGTGAGCTTGCCGGACGAGACGAGGTTCAGGCTGCCCTTCGTGCAGCTCGAGGACGTCGTGGTCGTTCCCGACGGCGAGCTCGATTTCTTGGTGGAGCCGCAGGCGGCCGCGAGCGCGACGACGAGCAGGGCGAGAGCGACTGCCGCAGCTTTCCTCACGCCGTCACCTTAGTGAACTGCGGGATGATCTCCTCGCCGTAGGCCGCGAGCGTCTCGTCCTGGCCCTTCGTCATCAGGTAGATGTCGAACTGGTCGACGCCGATCGACTCGAGCTCGCGCAGCTTCTCGGTGATCTGCTCGGCGCCGCCGAGCACGCAGAAGCGGTCGCAGATCTCGTCGGTGACGAACTCGCCGTGCTTCGCGCCCACGCGGCTGTGCTCGGAGTAGTCGTAGAACTTGCGCGCCTTGACGAAGTCGGTCAGCGCCGAGGGGATCTCGTCCGAGCCCTCGCCGTAGCGCTCGATCAGGTCCATCACGTGGTTCGAGACCATCGCCGGGAACCAGCGCACCTGCTCGCGCGCGTCGGCGAGGTCGGCGGAGACGTGGCTCGGCGCGCAGACGATGCACTTGAGCGCAGCCGGGTCGCGGCCGGCTTCCTCGGCGGCCCGGCGCGCGGTGTCCATGATCCACTGGATGATCTGCGGGTCGGCGAGCTGGATGATCACGCCGTCGCCGACTCGCCCCGCGACGCCGAGCGCCCGCGGCCCGTAGCCGGCCACGTACATGGGGATGTCGGGGAGCTCCTCGCGCACCCACTCGAGCCGCAGCTCCTTGCCGTTCCACTCGACCTGCCGGCCGTTCATCAGGTCCTTGATCATCACGAGCCGCCGCTCGAACTCGTCCACCTTGACCGGCTTGAGGCCGACGACGCGTCGAGACGAGTCGCCGCGGCCGATTCCCATCACCATCCGCCCGCCGGTGATGTCCTGCATCGTCGCGTACCAACTTGCCGTGATCGTCGGGTCGCGGATGCCGGGGTTCGTGACGCAGTGGCCGAGCTTGAGCTTCTCCGTCTGCGCTGCCGGCGATCGCGAGGAGCGCGTAGCTCTCCTGCCAGAGGATGTGCGAGTCGTACGTCCAGCCGTACTCGAAGCCGAGGCCCTCGGAGCGCTGGAGCACCTCGATCAGCCGCGAGTAAGGCGGGTCGGGGAGGACGGTTACTCCGAAGCTCAGGGGCAAGTGACGAGCATACCGCTCCGAAATCGGCCCGAGATCGCGCTCGTCCGTCTTTCCTGACACGTCCGGGGTCAGACCCCGGCCATGGCCATCTTGGACCGCCTACGCGCCTGCCACGCGGGCGATCGCCTTGTCGGCCAGGCGGTCGAGCGCCTGCACGGAGAGCTCGATGTGCTCTTCCTTCGTGTCCTCGAGCTTCGTGTGCGAGAGGCCGCGCAGGCTCTGGACGAAGAGCATCACCGTCGGCACTCCGGCGCGGGCGACCTCGGCGGCGTCGTGGAGCGGCCCGCTCGGCAGCCGGTGCGACCGGCCGGCAACCTCGACGACGGCCTCGTCGGCGAGCTCGATCAGTGCATCGTCGAACAGGATCGGCTCGATCTGCCAGATCCGCTCCCAGTCGACCTCGATGTCCTCCTCCTGCGCGAACTTCCGCGACGCTGCCTCGGCGTTGCTGAGCATCTCCGCGAGCTTGTTCGCGTCGAGATGGCGCTGGTCGAGCAGGCACTCGGCCGTCTCCACGACCGACGTCACGATTCCCGGCCGGGTAACGACACCACCCATCGTGCAGACCGCGCCGCCGCCGGTCCGCTTCGCGATCTCCGGAAGCTCGAGCTCGAGCTTCGCGGCGCCGGCGAGCGCGTCGCGGCGCTTGTCCATCGGCGTCGAGCCGGCGTGTGCGGCCTGGCCGCGGAAGGTGACCTGGTGGCGCTCGACGCCGAAGGTCCCGAGCACGACTCCCAGAGGCAGATCCAGTGACTCCAGCACCGGCCCCTGCTCGATGTGCAGCTCGAGGTAGGCCGCGGCGTTCTCGAGCTCGCTCTTCGCCTCGAGCGCGGTGTCGAGATCGACGTCGAAGCGCCCGATCGCCTCCGGCAGCGAGACCCCGTCCGCATCGCGGCGCTGCCGCAGCTCGTCCTGGTCGTCCATCGAGCCGGCCGCAGCCGACGAGCCGAACAGCGAACGCCCGAAGCGGGCTCCCTCCTCGTCCGCCCAGTTGACGAGCCGCACCGTCACCGGCGGCGTGCCTTCCTCGGCGATCCGCCGCAGCACCTCGACCCCGGCGAGGACGTTGAGCGAGCCGTCGAGCCAGCCGCCGTTCGGGACCGAGTCGATGTGGCCGCCGATCAGCAGCGCCCGCTCGGAATCGCCCGGCAGCGTGAACCACTGGTTGCCGGCCGCGTCGCACGTCTTCTCGACCGGCAGCTCGGAGAGCTTCTTGTCGAGCCACTTGCGAGCCGTCGACCAGGTCTCCGTCCAGGCGACCCGCTGCGCGCCGTTCTCGTCGCCGGTGAGCTCGCGCAGCTCCTTCAGCTCGTCGACGGTTCGGCTCGGCGACAGCGGCACGCGCCGAGCATAAACTCGCGTCGAATGTCAGTTCTGATCAAAGGCGGCCGGATCCTGACCGCCGCCGACGACTACGTCGGCGACGTCTACGCCGAGGACGAGACGATCACGCTGATCGGCGAGTCGCTCGACGTCGCCGCCGACAAGGTGATCGACGCGAGCGGCAAGTACGTGCTGCCGGGCTGCGTCGACCCGCACACGCACCTCGACATGCCCTTCGGCGGCACGGTCACGATCGACGACGTCGAGTCGGGCCAGACCGCCGCGGCCTTCGGCGGCACGACCACGCACGTGGACTTCGTCATCCAGCCGCAGGGCGCGACCTTCCCGAAGCGCTCGACGAGTGGCGCGGCAAGGCGGCAGGCAAGCAGGTGATCGACATGGGCTACCACATGGCGGTCACCGACCTGAAGGAGGGCGGCACGCTCGAGGAGCTGGCGCAGCTCCCGGACGAAGGCGTCACCTCCTACAAGCTCTTCATGGCCTACAAGGGCGCGCTGATGGTCGACGACGAGACGCTCTTTCGGACGATGGAGGTCGCCGCCGAGACCGGCGCGCTCGTGATGGTGCACGCCGAGAACGGCGACGTGATCGACGTGCTGGTCAAGCAGGCGCTCGAGGCCGGCAACACAGACCCGCTCTACCACGCCCTCACCCGTCCGCCGGAGGCCGAAGGCGAGGCCACGAACCGCGCGATCCAGCTCGCCCGCCTGGCCGGCGCGCCGCTCTACGTCGTGCACGTCACCTGCCGCGAGGCCGTCGAGCCGATCGCCCGCGCCCGCGAGGAGGGCTGGGACGTCTGGGGCGAGACGTGCACGCAGTACTTCTTCAACTCGCTCGACGACATCGCGAAGCCGGACTTCGAGGGCGCGAAGTACGTCTACTCCCCGCCGGTCCGAGACAAGTCGAACTGGGACGTGCTCTGGAACGCCGTCCGCACCGACATCCTCTCGGCGATCTCGACCGACCACTGCGCGTTCCTCTGGGACGGCCAGAAGACGCTCGGCAAGGACGACTTCTCGAAGATCCCGAACGGCGGGCCCGGCCTCGAGAACCGGCTGCAGATGATCCACGAGTTCGGCGTCCGCGGCGGCCGGATCACGCTCAACCGGATGGTCGAGCTGCTGGCGACGAGCCCCGCGAAGCTGTTCGGCCTCTACCCGCGCAAGGGCACGATCGCCGTCGGATCGGACGCCGACCTCGTCGTCTTCGACCCCGAGAAGCGCGTGACGATCTCGGCGGCGAATCAGCACTCGAAGTCCGACTACAACCTGTTCGAAGGCACAGAGGTCACCGGCTCGCCCGAGGTCGTGCTGCTCCGCGGCCGGGTCCTGGTCGAGAACGACGAGCTCGTCGCCCAGCCCGGGATCGGGCAGTACGTCCCGCGGGCCCGGTTCGGCGAAGAGCTCAAGCGTGAACCGACGAAAGCGTAAGGAGGACCCAGATGGCAGACGGAAAGAAGGTCCTGATCAACCTCGCCACGGGCATGGAGGACGCCGAACGAGTTCTGGTGGCATTCCTCGTCGGCGGTGCGGCGCTCGAACAGGGAAAGCAGGTCGCGATGTTCCTGACGAAGGACGCTGTTCGCCTCGGGCTGCCCGGCCACGCCGAGGGAGTCGCATGCGAGGGATGTCCGCCGCTGGAACGCCTTTTCCAGCAGTTCGCGGACGGCGGTGGCGAGCTGCTCGTCTGCCCGATCTGCCTCAGCTCGCGCAAGCTCGAGGACAGCGAGCTCGTTCCGAACGCCCGGGTTGCCGGTGCCACGCCGATGTGGGAGTGGGCCGGCGACGACGCCACCGTCTTCAGCTACTAGCTAGGGGTAAAGACCCGGCTCGAGCTCAAGCGGCTCGTGCTTGCGCCGCGCGAGCGAGGCGTCGGCGCGGGCTCGCTCGGCGGCCTGCCGGGCCTCGAGCAGCTCGACGTCGCCGCGCCCGAGAATGTGCTCGATCAGGCCACGCAGGATCTCGGCCCGGCCCGGGCGCCCGCTCAGGAACGGGTGGCAGGTGAGCACGTAGAGGCAGCCGTGGCGTGCGTAGGCGTCGAGCTCGCCAGCCCAGAGGTCGAGCACCTCCCGCGCCGAACGCGTCTGGTTACGGGCGAGCGGCGGCAGGTAGGCCGTCTGCTGCCAGTCGTCGAGCCACCACGACACGGGCAGTTCGACGAGCTCGCCCGAGCTCGTCTCGAGCACGTAGGGGCGATCGTCGTCCGCAAGGCTCGAGTCGTACGTCAAGCCGTATTCCGCGACCAGCGCGGCCGTGCGCCAGGACGGCTCCCAGCTCGGCGCGCGGTAGCCGACCGGCCGGACGCCCAGCCGCTCCAGGGCCTCGAGCCCGCGCTCCAGCTCGCGCCGTTCCTCGTCCTCGCTCTGCCCGATCGGGCTGCGGTGCGTGAACGAGTGGTGCGCGATCTCGTGCCCGGCCTCGACGATCAGCTCGACGACCTTTGGGTGCAGCGCGGCGGTCAGGCCCGGGACGAAGAACGTCGCCGGCACGCCGTACTCCGCCAGCAACGCCAGCAACCGCGGCACGCCGACCTCCGGCCCGTACGCCTGATGGCTCATCAGCATCGCGTTGGCCGCGTGGCGCGGGTCCTCCGCGAGCACCACGCTCTCGGCATCGACGTCGAACGACAGCACGGCGAGCGCCGCGCTCTCGCCGAGCCAGCCTGCCATCAGCGCGTCTGCGGGAAGCCCAGGTCGACCTTGGAGGTCGCCGGGTCGGGCCAGCGCGAGGTGACGACCTTGCCGCGCGTGTAGAACTGGATCCCCTCGGGCCCGTAGACGTGCAGGTCGCCGAAGAGCGAGCTCTTCCAGCCGCCGAACGAGTAGTACGCGACCGGCACCGGGATCGGCACGTTGACGCCGACCATGCCGGCCTTGACGTCGAACTGGAACTGCCGCGCCACGCCGCCGTCGCGCGTGAAGATCGCGACGCCGTTGCCGTACGGGTTGTCGTTCACGAGCCGGACGGCCTCGTCGTAGGTGTCGACCCGCGTGACCCCGAGCACCGGCCCGAAGATCTCGTCCTTGTAGACGTCCATCTCGGGTCGCACGTCGTCGAGCAAGGAGACACCGAGGTAGAAGCCATCGCCGTTGGGAGCCGTCTCGCGGCCGTCCGCGACGACCTTGGCGCCCTCCTCGCGGCCGCGGTCGATGTACGAGGCGACCTTGTCGCGGTGCTCGCGCGTCACCAGCGGGCCCATCTCGGAGTCCGGGTCGAGGCCCGAGCCGACCTTCACCTTCGGCAGCCGCTCCTGGATCGCCGAGACGAGCTCGTCCGCCGCGCCGCCGACCGCGACCAGCATCGAGACCGCCATGCAGCGCTCGCCGGCCGAGCCGTAGCCCGCGCTGACGGCCGCGTCGGCGGCCATGTCGATGTCTGCGTCGGGGAGCACGATCATGTGGTTCTTCGCCCCGCCGAGCGCCTGCACGCGCTTGCCGTTCGCCGTCGCCGTCTCGTAGACGTAGCGCGCGATCGGCGTCGAGCCGACGAACGAGACCGCCGCGATGTCCGGATGCTCGAGCACCGCGTCGACCGCGACCTTGTCGCCGTGCACGATGTTGAAGACGCCGTCCGGCAGCCCGGCCTCCTTCAGCAGCTCCGCGACGAAGACCGAGGCCGACGGGTCCTTCTCGGACGGCTTCAGCACGAACGCGTTCCCGCAGGCGATCGCCGGCGCCCACATCCACATGGGCACCATCGCCGGGAAGTTGAACGGCGTGATCCCCGCGACGACGCCGAGCGGCTGGCGGATCGAGTAGACGTCGATCCCGGTCGAGGCCTGCTCGGAGAACTCGCCCTTCAGGAGCTCCGGGATCCCGCAGCAGAACTCGATCACCTCGAGCCCGCGCGCGACCTCGCCCTTCGCGTCGGAGAGCACCTTGCCGTGCTCGAGCGTCAGGAACCGTGCGATGTCCTCCGAGTGCTCGTGGACGAGCTGGCGGATGCGGAAGAAGAGCTCCGTGCGCCGCGAGAGCGAAAACGTGCGCCACGACTCGAAGGCCCGCTTCGCCGCCTGCACCGCCGCGTCGACCTCCTCGACCGACGCGAAATCGACCTCGCCGGTCTGGACGCCGAGCGCCGGGTTGTAGACCGGGCCGCTCCGGCCCGAGGTCCCCTCGACCCGCTGACCGTCGATCCAGTGCGAGATCCGCGTGACCTCGCCGGAATGCTCCTCGGTGAACTGGTCCGCGACCTCGGTCACGCCGACCAGCCTAGCGCGCCGGGGGCGGGCGCGAGGGCCCGCCCCCGAGAACGAGTGTCAGCAGTGCACGCGTGGATTCCAGGGCTGCAGCTCACCGGCCGAGTTCGGCTCCCAGACCCAGGCGTGAAGTGAGTAGTACGCCGGAATTCCGAACCGGTTGCCAGCCGGCGTGAGGTTGAACGTCTGCCCGAACAGCTCCGGCGGATTCGAGTGCTGAGCGTCCCAGGCGTCCTGGAAGACAATGTACTCGAGCGCCGCGAGCCGTGTCTGTCCGGCCGCGTTCGGGGCGTAGACGAGCGCCTCCGGGTGCGCCGGGTCGAGATCGGTGTTCGGCGAGCCGTCCGGGTTGAAGACGAGCGAGAAGTTCACGTAGTGGATGCCCATCCCGCCGGTCGGCTGGTTGTCGATGCACGCGATTCCCTGCGCGTCGGTGAAGAGCTGGTACTGGTCGGCCTGCGCGGCCGACAGGTCGTGGTAGCGCGCCGTCGCGTTCCGCGCTCCGGCGAGCTGCTGCTGGCCGCCCGCCGCGGCGAGCCCCGTCACCACCTGGATGCCGAAGCCCGTGACCGTGGCGGCAAGCACCGCGACGACGAGCCGTGTGCGAGAGATCCTCTTCATTGCTTCCTTCCTCCTCTCAGGCCGCTGCTTCTACGGGATCGGGACGAACGACGACGACTTCCGTGACCGCCACGATCTCGTCGACCGGCAGGCCCGCGCGGGCCGCGTGCGCCCGGATCGTCTCCGGGCTCGGCGCCTGGTAGATGCAGACGCTGCCGATCGAGCCGTCGGGCTCGGCGAGGACGTAGCTGCGGATCCGGCGAACTTCGTCGGCCATGCGCTCCGCCTCGATGCGCGAGCGCTCGTTGGCCTCGTTCAGCCCGTCGGCCGTCCGCCAGCTTCCGCGCCGTAGGACGACGTACGTGTTCATCCGGCCCTTCCTGTGCGGCCTCGTTTCATGACCCGTCCGACGCTAAGGGCCGGGCGCGCGTCCGAAATCGGCGGAAGTGCCCATCTTGGACGCCGTGGCTACCGATCTTGGAGGAGCCCGAGCCGGCGGGCGGCCGCCGCGGCCTCTCCGCGCGTGCGGACGCCAAGCTTGCGCAGGATGGCCGAAACGTGGTGGTCGACGGTGCGCTCCGAGATCACGAGCCGCTCGGCGATGTCGGCGTTGCGCAGCCCCTCGGCGAGCTGACGGAGCACGTCGAGCTCTCGAGCGGTCAGCCCGGCCGGGTTCGCGCGGGTGGACGGGCGAGGGCCGCGAGGGACACCGCGTCCGCCGCGCTTGCGGAGCCGGCGCGCGGCTATCGCAGCGGCCGGCCGCGCGCCCAGGCGCGTCAGCTCCTGGACGGCGTCCTGCACGACGCCCTGGTCGTCGGACTCCGCGCGGGCGAGCGCCGCCTCGTAGGGAGAGTCGAGCCGCGTCCACAGCTCGGCTGCGCGCTGCCAGCCGCCTGCGAGCTCCGCCGCCCACGGTTCGGGCACGGAGGAGGGAGCCGCCTCCTCGACGCCTGCGCGGCGGCGCCAGCAGGCGAGCTCGCCGACGATCCACCACGCTCCCCGCGCCTGGGCGAGGCCAAGCGTCGCACGGGTGGCCTGCTCGATCTCCTGCGGCCGGCCCTGGAGCCAGAGCGCCTCGGCCCGCGCGAGGGCAGCGGGCTCCAGCCGCTGCAGCTCGCCCGTCGGCTCGGCCAGGGCCCAGGCCTCGTCGAGTACCGGCCAGACCTCGGGATCGCCGCGCCGCGCCCGCGTCAGCCCGAGAATCGCGAGCGCCGCCACGCGCGGCACCGGCGAGGTGCGTGGGCTCCGCACGACCTGCGCCGCGGCGACCGCGGCCTCGTCCCAGCGCCCGCGGTCGAGCTGCGCCCGCGCGTGGTACGCGAGCAGGAAGTGACGCCAGATGTCGAGACCGCGCTCGCTGCAGTACTCCAGGCCCTCGTCGAGGTACCGGTCGGCCTCCTCGTACTGACGGCCGCGAGACGACCACCACATGAAGCTGAGGAAGGCCCGCCCGGCGTGCTCCTCGAAGCCTTGGTCGAGGCTGAGGCGCAGGGCCCTTTTGAGCGTGTCGGAGCCCTCGCCGTGAAGCAGCTCGAGATTCCCCGTGTTCAGGAGCGCGTAGGCCTCGACCTCCGGATCCCCGAGGCGCGCCGCGAGCTCGAGTGCGCGCGAGGCCCAGTCGAACGTCGCCTCCCGGTCTTCGAGGTGCATGTACAGGTGTGAGAGGTTGCAGTAGGCCATGCCGAGCTCGTGACCCGGCTCGAGCCGCTCGAGCACCTCCACGGCGTCGTTGCCGACCGCCATCGCCTCGTCCGCGCGACCGACGTAGCGGAGCAGGCGCGAGAGAGAGCGGAGCGCATCTCCCTCCAGCCGTCGGTCGCCTACCTCGCGGTGGCAAGCGAGCGCCTGCTGCTGCGTCTCGATCGCCTCGTCGAACTCTCCGATCAGGTAGCAGGCGTACGCGCGCTTCTCGAGCAGCTCGCCTCGCTCCCTCGGCCCGAGGCCTGCGGAGGACCGCAGCGCCCGCGCGTACTGCGCGGCCGCCTCCCGTCGCGCGCCCACGGAGCCGGCCCAGTCGCCCGCGGCCGACGCGTACCTGAGGACTGCAGCTTCGTCGCCGGCGCCCTCCGCGTGGTGGGCGACGCGGGCGACGTCGATCGTAGGGCGGCCCTCGAGTGCCCGCAGTGCCTTGCGGTGCAGCTCGACCTTGCGGTGGGCAGGCAGGGATTCCTCGACGGCGAGCCGCGCGAGCTCGTGCCGGAAGCCGACGCTTTGGGCCTGGGCCGTGAGCATGCCCGAGGCCAGGCAGGCGTCGAGCTCCCCGATCGCGTCGCCGACTAGGGCTCCGAGCAGCCACAGCTCGGCCTGCTGCGGGACCACTGCCACCGCCTCGAGCACGCTCCTCGCTGCCGGCGGTAGACGGGCGGCCCTGCCGAGCACCGCGTCGCGAATCGTCGCCGGAATACCGTCCTCGCCCGCCGCGAGCGCCTCGGTCACGAAGAACGGGTTGCCGCCAGTCTTCGCATAGAGGTCAGCCGGGTCGACGCCTCGCGGCTCGGCGAGCTCGGCGACCGCGTCTGCGGTCAGGGCAGGCAGGTGTAGGCGCACGACCGCCGTGGTCGACTCGAGGTCGCCGATGACGATCCGGAGCGGATCCGAGAGACCCAGCTCGTCGTCGCGATACGTCCCGATCACGACCGTCCCGAGCGCCTCGACGCGCCGGCCCAGGAGCCGGAGCAGGTCGAGCGTCGCCTCGTCCGCCCAGTGGAGGTCCTCCAGCGCAAGCACCGTCCGCCTCGCGCCCAGCTCGGCGACGAGCGGCCCGAGCACCTCGTGCGGCCGTGCGCCGACCGCGACGACGTCCGCAAGCGCGCCTCCGGTCGCGACGGCCACGTCGGCAAAGGGCGCGAAGGGACGCGGCGTGAAGAGCGGATCGCAGGCGCCTGCAAGGACTCTGGTCTCACGCGGCAGCTCGGCGAGGAATGTCTGGACAAGCGCCGTCTTGCCGCCGCCGGCTTCCGCCGCAAGGAGGACGAGCCGGCCGCGGCCGCGCTCCGCTTCGCGGATCGTTTCGCGCAGGATCTCGAGCGAGCCCTCGCGCTCGAGGATCCCGGTCGAGGCCAGAAGCTCGGTGTGCATGGCCAGATCCTGCTCCGATCGAGGCCAGCACTCAAGCGGCGGGGGTGGGATCGGCTCATGACCATGGAAGCGGGACTCGAGGCAAAGAGGATCCAGGAGCTAGACCACGCGCACGTCCTCCACTCGTGGTCTCGCCAACTGGCTACTTGAAACACATAGGACGTCTGCGCGATAGTTGTAGTCCGCACTCAAAGGGAGGGAGAGTCATGAAGCGCCTACTCTGGCCGTTGCTGGGCGTCGTTTTCATCGTCGCCCTTACGGCACAAGGGGCGTCCTCGGCTAATCGTGGCTGGACCGGAAAACCGGTTCCCCCTGCGACCGCCTATGCGGACATCGCCTCGGCGGGTCCGCTCCAGGATGTCTATCTCGGCACCGAATTGAGCTGCCAGATCCGTCACACGGGAGATTCGTTCCTCGAGTTCTACCCACCTCAGACCATTCCCGGCGACTGCGGCACGTTCATCGTCACCGGTGGCAATCTCTATGCGCCCGACTTCAGTGGTCACGGGGTCACCGCGACCAGCAATCTCGGGACCTACACGCCGTTCACGCCCGTGAGCCAGAGCGGCGTCACCGGCACGGGCACCGCGGGCGACCCGTACAGGGTCGTCACGAACGTGGACGTCGGCACGACCGGCCTGCACATCCAGCAGACCGACTCGTACGTCGTCGGAGACGAGTCCTACCGGACCGACGTCGCGATCTCGAACACGGGCGCCCCCGCCGACGTGATCCTCTACCGGGCCGGGGACTGCTACCTCGGGGGATCGGACGCCGGTTTCGGCTTCACCGAAACCTTCGGCACGCGGAATGCGGTCGGCTGCTCCCAGAACGCGAACAACTCGCCGCCCGGCCGGATCGAGGAGTGGGTGCCGCTCACCGGCGGGAACAACTTCTACGAATCGTTCTACGGAAGCGTGTGGGCCTGGATCGGCGGTCACACGGCCTTCCCGGACACCTGCGACTGCACCACCTTCCAGGACAACGGCGGCGGAGTCAGCTGGAGCTTCACCGCGCCCGCCGGCGCGACGGTGACGTACTCGCAGGTCACCGCCTTCTCGCCGACCGGTCAGGAGCCACTCGTCACCTCGAAGACGGCCGACAGCTCGACCGCGATGGCCGGCTCGCAGGACGGGTACACGATCACGATCACCAACCCGAACCCGGATCCCGTCTCGCTGGCGACGATCACGGACACGCTTCCGGCCGGGTTCAGCTACGTGCCGGGCTCCAGCACAGGTGTGACGACGAGCGATCCGGCGATCAACGGGCAGGACCTGACCTGGACGGGGCCGTTCACGGTCGCCGCGAACGGATCGGTTTCACTCCACTTCCTGGTCACGGTTTCCACCGTCGCGGGCGACTATTTCAACGAAGCGGGCGGCACTGCCGGTGGCGGCTACACCGTGCTCTCGACGGGGCCGACGGCGGAGATCACCGTGACCGGGGGGCCACCTCCACCTCCACCTCCACCTCCGCCTCCACCTCCGCCTCCGCCTACCGCCGCCTCCGCCGCCTCCGCCGCCACCCCCGCCTCCGCCACCGGACACCACGCCTCCTACGTGCGCGATCGATCACATCGATCCAGGCCCGCCGACGACTCTGTACATCAGGACGCAGGACACCCAGAGCGGCATGGGCTCGATCGTCGTCACGGAGTCGACCAACGCGGACACAACCGTTCCGGCGTTCACGCCCGGCACGACCGACCCGGTGATCGTCACCTCGACGAAGATCGACCAGAACCAGCGCTCGACGGTGGCCCTGCGCGTGACCGACGTCGCCGGCAACGTCACCGACTGCGACCCGGTGCTCTCGTCGCTGAAGATCAACCGGACCACCGGCATGGCGAAGCAGACGTACCGCGGCCTGGCACAGGCCGAGAGCAAGGTCATGTTCATCAACACGCGCCCCGGAATTCGGAGCGTCTGGGTCTACGTGAACGGCAAGCGCTACAAGCAGATCAAGCTCCGCCCAGGGGCACGCCGAACCGTGAGCGTCGCCCGCCGCATGAAGCGGGGCAATCACAACCGGATCGGGCTGATCGCTCACGGCAAGGGAGGAGCGAGCACCCAGGTCGTGATCTACGACTGATCGAAGGGGGAATCGGATGACGAGAAAGCCCTATGCGAAGCCGAGGTTGAGGCAGCTCGGGTTGCTGCGCCACCTCACGCGCTTCAGCTTCTAGACAAGACGCGATCCGAAGGGCCGCTCGAAAACGGGCGGCCCTTCGCGCGCTAGGATCGACGCATGGCCGTCTCCGAAGGGCTCGACGCCAAGCGGATCCAGGAGCTCGACCGGCAGCACGTCCTCCACTCGTGGTCGGTGCAGAGCCAGCTTTCGCCGCTCGCGGTCGCGGGCGCCGAGGGCCGCTACTTCTGGGACTACGACGGCAACCGCTACCTCGACTTCGCCTCGCAGCTCGTCAACGTCAACCTCGGGCACCAGCACCCGAAGGTCGTCGCGGCCATCAAGGAGCAGGCCGAGAAGCTGACGACGATCGGGCCGCCGATGGCCCACGAGACGCGCTCCGAGCTGGCGCGCCTGATCGCCGAAGTGACGCCCGGCGATCTGACGATGTCGTTCTTCACGAACGGCGGCGCGGAGGCGAACGAGAACGCGATCAAGCTGGCGCGCTGGGCGACGGGCCGCCACAAGATCGTCGCGCGCTACCGCTCCTACCACGGCGCGACGGCCGGCGCGATGACCGCAACCGGCGACCCGCGCCGCTGGCCCGCCGAGCCGGGGATCCCGGGCGTCGTGCGGATGCTCGACCCATACACCTACCGCTGCCCGGCAGGCCACCCCGATCCGTGCCCGGTCTGCACGGGCGCGCCGCACCTCGAGGAGATCCTCCAGTACGAGGGCCCGCAGAACGTCGCCGCCGTGATCATGGAGACGATCGTCGGCACGAACGGCGTGATCGTCCCGCCCGACGGCTACCTGCAGGCGATCCGCGAGACCTGCGACCGGCACGGGATCCTGCTGATCCTCGACGAGGTGATGGCCGGCTTCGGCCGCTCCGGCAAGTGGTTCGCCTGCGAGCACTGGGACGTCGTGCCGGACATCATGACCGTCGCGAAGGGGATCAACTCCGGCTACGTCCCGCTCGGCGCGATGGTGATCAACCGCAAGCTCGCCGACTGGATCGAGGACAAGTACTTCGCGGGCGGGCTGACGTACTCGGGCCACGTGCTCGCTTGCGCGGCCGCGATCGCCTCGATCGAGGCGTTCAAAGAGGAGGGGATCGTCGAGAACTCGGCGACGATGGGCGAGGCGCTCGGCGAGGGTCTGCGCGGGCTGCAGGAGCGGCACGAGTCAATCGGCGAGGTGCGCGGCAAGGGCCTCTTCTGGGGCATCGAGCTCGTGCGCGACCGCGAGTCGCGCGAGCCGCTCGTCCCATTCAACGCGTCGGGCGAGGAGCTCGCGCCGGTCACGCGCCTGGCGAAGGCCGCCATGGAGCGCGGCCTCTACCTGATGACCCACTGGAACGTGATCATGGTCTGCCCGCCGCTGACGATCACCCGCGACGAGCTCGACGAAGGGCTCGGCATTCTGGACGAGGTTCTGTCGGCGAAGAACTGAGCTACCCTGTCCCCTCAGCCGCCGAGGGGAGTCCTCATCCGCACAATTCGCATCGAGGCGCCGACGTCGTCAGCGGCGTCGCAGCTCGCACGCGAGCTGGTCCCGTTTGCCCGCACCGATGTCGTTCCGCTCGCCGGCGAGCGCTGGGAGGTGCGGGTCGAGGAGCCCTCCGAGGACGAGCTCGACGTGGTGCTTCACGCCGTGGCCCGCTGGGCGGCGGACTCGGAGCTCGACGAGACGCAGGTGCTCGTCGACGGCGAGCGCGTCGACCTGCCTGAGGCCTAGGGCTCTCGTAGAGGCAGGCCGCTCGCCACATGGCGGCGCCCGCCCACCTGGTAGACGACGTCCACGCTGTCGTTCTGGCGGTACGTGCCGGCGACGCCGAGGAAGAGCGAGAGCCAGCGCCAGAAGCCGAGCTCCCCTTCCCGCGCAAGTGGCCGCTCGAAGACGAGCTCGTCGCCCTCGCGCCGGTAGTCGCGGCCGGGTTCTTGACGGACGCCGTTCAGGAAGACCTCGATGCCCTCGCCCGCCCCTGCGGGTAGCTGCACGCGCGTCTCGGGCACCTTCGTAGAATGCCACCGCCTGTGCGTCGGCCCCGTCGCGTCCTCCTCTGTTTCGCGCTGCTTGCGCTCGCGGTGGCTCCGGCGGCGCTCGCGGGCAACGGCGGGCTCGCGCCTCCCGAGCCCGCGTCGCCGAGCGCGCACCACATCCGCGAGATCTACTGGCTGATACTCGGCGTGACCGGCGGGATCTTCCTGATCGTGATCGCGACGCTGCTCCTCTTCATGGTGCGCTACCGCAGCCGCGGCCGCCCGCGCGAGATCGAAGGCGCGCAGGTGCGCGGCCACACGAACCTCGAGCTTGCCTGGACCATCGTCCCGGTCATCCTGCTGGCGATCATCGCCGGCTTCACCTTCTGGAAGGTCTCCGACCTCAGCGCAACGCCGTCGAGCGCCGCCAAGGAGGAGATCACGATCGAGGCGCACCAGTACTACTGGCAGTTCATCTATCCGAACGGCGCCATCTCGATCGACCATCTGCGCCTTCCGTTCGACAAGCCGGTGCGGCTGACGATCGTCTCACGCGACGTCGACCACAGCTGGTGGGTGCCGGCCCTCGGCGGCAAGCTCGACGCGATCCCGGGCCGGACCAACCACATGACCCTCCGGCCGACCAAGCTCGGGACCTTCCGCGGCCAGTGCGCCGAGCTCTGCGGCGTCCTGCACGCGCAGATGCTCGCGCAGGTCGAGGTGCTGCCGGTCTCCGACTACCAGGCCTGGGTGCAGCACCGCGCGAGTCGGGCGGGGAACCTCGAGCTCGGCAAGGAGACGTTCGTCGGCGTCTGCGCGAAGTGCCACGGGCTCGCCGGCCAGGGCGACATCGGGCCGCCCCTCGCCAGCAGCGCCCTGCTCGCCGACCGGCAGGGCCTCGCCAACGTGATCCGCAACGGCGGCGTGAAGATGCCTGCCGTCGGCCAGAGCTGGACTCAGCAAGAGCTCGACGACACGATCGCCTACCTGCAGCAGCGGTTCCACCAGGGAGGCTCCAGTGGCGGTTAGGGTCGAGCGGCAGCCCGCCTCTCTGCTGGTCTCGCGCGGCCGCTACTCGAGCTGGCTGACGACGCTCGACCACAAGCGGATCGGGATCCTCTACCTGGCGACGAGCCTGGTCTTCTTCCTGGCCGGCGGCGTGCTCGCGCTGCTGATGCGCGCCCAGCTGGCGACGCCGAACGAGCACTTCATCACCAAGGGCTCATACAACGAGCTCTTCACCATCCACGGGACGACGATGATCTTCCTGGTCGTCGTGCCGTTCTGGGCGGGCCTCGGCAACTACCTCGTGCCGCTGATGATCGGCGCGCGGGACATGGCCTTCCCGCGCCTGAACGCGCTCTCGTACTGGTTCTTCCTGCTCGGCGGGATCATCCTCTGGTCGAGCTGGTTCGCCTCGGGCGGCGCCTCGAAGGCCGGCTGGACGGGCTACGTGCCGCTGAGCGAGGTGTTGTACTCGCCCGGGCACGGACTCGACCTCTGGATCCTGTCGCTGCACGTCCTGACGCTTTCCTCGCTGGCCGGAGCGATCAACTTCCTCGTCACGATCCAGCGAATGCGGGCCCCCGGCATGTCCTGGATGCGGATGCCGCTCTTCGTGTGGGCGATGGAGGTCTACGCCGCGCTGCTCGTGGTCGTCCTGCCGGCGCTGGCGGGCGGCCTGACACTGCTTCTGCTCGACCGTCAGGCCGGGACGCACTTCTTCATCCCGAACGAGGGCGGTAGCGCGCTGCTCTACCAGCACGTCTTCTGGTTCTTCGGCCACCCCGAGGTCTACATCATGATCCTGCCCGCGATGGGGGTCGTCTCGGAGATCATCCCGGTCTTCTCGCGCAAGCCGATCTTCGGCTACACGGCGATCGCGCTCTCGACCGTAGCGATCGGCTTCTACTCGATGTTCGTCTGGGCCCATCACATGTTCGCGGTGGGGCTACCGGGCTATTTGCAGGGCTTTTTCATGATCTCGTCGCTGATCATCGCCGTGCCGACGGGGATCAAGATCTTCAACTGGCTCGCGACGACCTGGCGGGGGAACCTCCACTTCGACACGCCGATGCTGTACGCGCTCGGCTTCATCGCGGTCTTCACGATCGGGGGCCTCTCCGGGATCTTCGTCGCGACGTACCCGTTCGACTGGCAGGTGACGGACACGTACTTCATCGTCGCCCACCTGCACTACGTGCTCTTCGGCGGCTCGATGTTCGCCGTCTTCGCCGCGCTCACGTACTGGTGGCCGAAGATCTTCGGGCGGATGCTCGACGAGCGGCTGGGGAAGATCTCCTTCTGGCTGATGTTCGTGGGGATGAACCTGACTTTCTTCCCGATGCACATGCTCGGCCTGCTCGGGATGCCGCGGCGCGTCTACACGTACTCGCACGGCGGGGTCTGGGAGTGGTACAACCTCGTGTCCACGATCGGCTCGGGGGTGATGGCGCTGGGTGTGCTCGTGTTCGCAGTGAACGTCATGAAGACCTCGCTCTCGGGCGTACGAGCCGTCAACGACCCCTGGCTCGCCGACACGCTCGAGTGGTACACGACCTCGCCGCCGCCGCCGCAGAACTTCGACCGCGTGCCCTACGTGTCGAGCGCGCGCCCGCTGCGGGACCTGCGGCGGAGGCTCGCGGAGGGCCGTGCCTGACGTGAGGCCCGGAGCCTGGCTTCGCCTGACCGCGCTCGCGGCGGCCGCGGCCTGCTGTGCGGCTGTCGTCAGCGGCGCGCTCCAGCTCGGGGCGGCGCACCGGGTACTCGCGGCGTTGGCGCTGCCGCCGCTCTGCGCCTTGGTCGCCGCGGCGTGGGTCGCGCACAGGCGGCTGCTGCCTGCGGCGGCCGCCGCGCTCCTCTTCTTCCTCGCCGCCGCCCTGCTGGTCCCGCGGCCACTGCACCTCGCGCTGGCGGCGCTCGCTCTCGCGTCCGCGCTCGTCGTCCTCGTCGGCTGCTTCCGGGGCGAGTGGGTCCCGCGCGCGTCGTGGCGCGACTACCTCACGCTGACGAAGCCGCGGATCATGACGCTGCTCCTGCTGACAGGCGCCGCAGGAATGCTCGTGGGCGCTCGCGGCTGGCCGGGGACCGAGCTGTTCCTGGTGACGATGGCCGGCCTCGCGCTCGCCTGCGGGGGCGCGAGCGCGCTCAACCACGTGCTCGATCGCGACATCGACCGGCTGATGCCCCGCACGGGCACGCGACCGGTCGCGGGCGAGCGGGTCGCGCCGGCGCGGGCGCTCGAGTTCGGGCTGACGCTGTCGGCGTTCTCGTTCGTCCTGCTCGCCTCGGCGGTGAACGTCCTGACCGCGGTGCTCGCGCTCGTCGGGAACCTCTTCTACGTGTTCGTCTACACGCGCTGGCTGAAGCGCTCGACGCCGCAGAACATCGTGATCGGCGGCGCCGCGGGCGCGATCCCACCGCTCGTCGGCTGGGCGGCCGCGACCGGCAGCCTGACCGTGCCCGCGCTCTTCCTCTTCCTGATCGTCTTCCTCTGGACGCCGCCGCACTTCTGGGCGCTCGCGCTGCTCTTGAAGCGCGACTACGCGGCCGCGCGGATCCCGATGCTGCCCGTCGTGCGCGGTGACGACGAGACCGCCCGCCAGATCGTCTGGTACTCGCTCGTCCTGTTCGCGGCGACGCTGCTGCCGTTCGCGTCACGCACGGCCGGGGTGCTCTACCTCGCCGCTGCGGTCGTGCTCGGCGCAATCTTCCTGCGGCTCGCGTGGCGGCTGCGACGAGAGACGACGCCGGTACGGGCGCGCGCGCTCTTCCACTTCTCGCTGCTCTACCTCGCGCTGCTCTTCGTGGCGATGGCGATCGACCCGCTAATCGGCTGATGGAGCCGACCCCCGACCAGCAGCGCGGCAACCTGACGCTCGGCCTCGCGCTGTTCGGCGTCTTCCTCGCGCTGCTCGCCCTGACCGTCCTAATCGCGGTCGTCTACCTCGCGCTGGACTGAGGAGCACGGGAAATTACTCGGGCTTCCTGAGCTCCCGGTTCACGTCGACGTGGTCGTAGCCGTCTGGCCCAAACGTCTGCGCACGCTTCTCAAAGAACTCCTCGGACGGCACGTAGCGCCCGGATTCGTCGCCGTGGCTTCGGTGGGAGCTCCGCCTGAACAAGCGCCTGACGTATGACCGTACGACCGAAGCGCGCATGGCATCGAGCGTAACACGGATGCTTTCGTGGCTCACGGCCTTTAGGAACCGTAGGCTGACGAAACTCTGACTTCTGCGGACAAGGAGTTCGACGGGATCTTCCTCGCGCGACCGCCTGGCGCGGAGGAAGCTCAGAAGGGCCGGCGGCTTGCCGTCAAGGACCTCTTCGACACCGAGGGGCTCGTTACGACTTACGGCTCGATCATGTTCGCCGCTCACGTGCCCACTGCGACCGCGGAGGCCGGTCAGGCGCGCCGAGGCGGCGGGCTGGGTCGATGTCGGCAAGACCAACCTGCACGAGTTCGCGTACGGGGTTACCTCGATCAATCCGCACTTCGGGACGGTGCCGAACCCGCTCGCGGCTGACCGGATCGCGGGCGGCTCGAGCGGCGGCTCGGCGGCGGCGCTCGCGGCCGGGCTCGCGGATGCGGCGCTCGGCACGGACTCGGGTGGGTCGATCCGGCTGCCCGCGGCCTGCTGCGGCGTCGTCGGCTTCAAGCCGTCCTACGGCGCCGTCTCGCTGGAGGGCTGCTTCCCGCTTGCGCCGAGCTTCGACCACGCGGGCCCGCTCGCGCGGAGCGTTGCCGGCTGCGCGGATCTTCTCGCCGAGCTGATGGACGGGTTCGAGCCCACAAACGTCGAGCTCGCCGAGCTTCAGGTCGGCATCGCCTGGCTCGAGCACGCCGACCCGCTGGTCCGCGCCCGCGTCGAGCAGGCCGCCGCCCTCTTCCCGAACAGCCGGCCGGTCGACTTCCCCGAGCCCGGCGACCGCCCCGCCTCCGTCTTCATGCGCGAGGTCGCGGACGTCCACGCCGAGCTCTTCGAGGAGCATCCCGAGGACTACGGCGAGGACACGGCCGGCAAGATCGAGCGCTGCCTCGCCGTCACCGAGGCCGACTACCAGCGCGACCTGCGCCGCCGCGAGCGTTACCGCGAGCGCGCGGCGGACGCGCTCGAGGGCCTCGACCTGCTGGTCACGCCGACTCTCGCCTTCGTAGCGCCGAAGCTCGACCTGGGCCGCGCTCAGATCGACGAGATGACCCGTTTCACCTACCCGTTCAACGCGCTCGGCTGGCCGGCGCTCGCGCTTCCTTGCGGCCCCGCCGAGGATGGCTTGCCCGCGTCGCTCCAGCTGACCGCGCCGCACGGCCGGGATGCGCTCGTCCTGGCCGCCGGAACGGCTCTCGAAGCCGCTTTGTCCCACGGCTGACTCCCTCGTTCGAGGGACGCCAGCGCGTTCTTCGGGTGCCGACAACGTTCTCGACGATGGCTCGCGCCCGTTCTGCTGCAGCTCTCCTCGCCATGCTCGCGTTGTGCGGTGCGGCCGGCGCTCGCGCTGCGGGCAGGGCGCCGACGGGGCTCCACGCGTTCATGCTCCGGTCGAACGAGCCGGTCGTGCACACGTTCTCGCGCACACCGTCGTTCGGCTGGAACCCGGTCAAAGGCGCGCGGCGCTACCAGTTCGAGCTCGCGACGGGCCCCACCTTCTCGGACAACTCGATCGTCTGGTCCTCGAAAAACCTCCGGATGCCGACTGTCGCGGTGCCGATCTCGCTGCCGTGGATCACGGGCAACCCGTACTCGCTGTACGCGCACGTCCGCGCGGTCACGAACCGGGGCTCCGGCCCCTGGAGCGCTGCGTTCGGCTTCAACATGCGCTGGACAGCAGTGCCCGCACCGGTGACTCCGAACTACCCGGGCCTCCTGCGCTGGACCGAGGTACCCGGCGCCACCGCCTACGACGTCTGGATCCGGAATCCGGTCGACCAGAGCGAATCGAAGATCTTCACGACGCACCTGAACATGGCGGACGAGCGCGAGTACTACACCTTCCACCAGGACGCGGCGTGGACGTCGGCGGTCGTATGGCGCGTGCGCGCCGAGCGCCTGCTCTACGGCGCGACGCAGAACGGCCTGCCGACCGTCTCGCACGGCCCCTGGAGCCCGGTCTACGTCAACTCGAACCCGGCGCCGTCGAGCGGGCCGCTGACCCCGCAGGCGACCGTCACCTTGGGCGCCGTCTCCAACGCCGCCAACACGCGCATCCACGAGACGATGCCGGCCTTCGTCTACCACGGCGACACGGGCATCGACGGCCTCCGTCACGAGCTCTGGCGCGTCGAGATCTTCACTGACCAGGACTGCCTCAATCCCGTCTTCCGCGGCGCCGTCGTCGGCAGCCCGGCTTACGTGCCGCGCATGTCCGGCCCGCTCGCGATGCCGGCCGACGCCACGAACGAGGAGAAGGCTTGGACCTCCTTCCTGGACGGCGGCGCCGAGCCCGACGGCGTGACGGCGGACGGCCAGACCTTCAAGACCAACGAGCTCGACGTACCGCAGGACGGCGCAGCGGCCCGGGTCGACCTCTGGGACAACAGCTGGCCGGGCGGCCGCTACTACTGGACCGCGATGCCGGTCGACGCGGTGCCCGCCGATGCGCTCGTTACCCCGCTCGCGGTGCCGGCGATGATCGGTGACACCACGATCACGGTCGCCGACGCAACGGGAATCGGAGCAGGCGACCCGCTGCTGATCGGCCCCTGGCCGGGCGAGCACGCCGTCGTCACCGGCGTGAGCGGGAACACGCTCACGCTCAAGACTGGGCTGCAGGGCGTCCACCTCGCCGGTGAGGAGGTCCTCCGTCCTAGCGGGACCATCACCTACCGCGACTCGGAACTGGCCCAGGACGCCTGCGCCGCTGGGCGGGTGCTCGCCTTCGGCAAGTCGACGCAGCCCATCGTGACGGGCCAGCGCACGCCGTTCGCCTCAGGTCTCTCGCCGACCGGCGAGCTCGTGGCCGCGACGCAGGCAAGTCCCAAGTTCTACGGAGCGCCGCTCGTCGCCTGGCTGCCGACCTCCTCCGCCCACGCGTACGAGATCCAGTGGAGCCGGACGAAGTACCCGTGGCGCTCAGCCGGCATGCTCGCCACGTACTCGTCCTCGCTGATGCTGCCGCTGACGCCCGGCACGTGGTACTACCGCGTCCGCGGGCTCGACTTCCTGATGACCGGCTCGCGCCCGGAGCTCTCCTGGTCGGCGCCTGTGCGGCTGATCGTGACGAAGCCGCGCTTCCGGATCGTTCACTAACTAAGCCCGTTCCAACAAGCGGCGGTCGGCGCGGCGGCGGAGCATGCGTCCGGCGAGGACGGCCAGGCCGCCGAGGACGAGCAGCGGTCCCGCCACGAGCAGCGCGTAGACGAGGAGCTCGAGCTCGCGGACGAGCACGTCGCCGGCATCGCTCAGCGTCCGGTGGAAGCGGCCCGGCGGCACCGCGGCGTGCTTGTGCTTCGGCGCGACGGCGAGCGTCAAGGCGACCGACGCGAGCTGCGCGCGCTGAACCGCGGCCGAGCGGCGGCTCGTGAGGGCCTTGAGCAGCGCGCGGTCCCGGTCGAGCTGCGCCTGCGAGAGACCGCCGGCGGCGATCTCGGCCCGCAGCTTGCGGATCCGGGCGCTGAGCGTGTCGACGTGGCGCTGCAGGTCCTTCAAGACGATCCGCTGTGAGACGAGCGTCCCGAAGCCCGAGAAGCGGGCGATCGCCGTCTGGACGTGCTCGATCGGGATCCGCAACGCGAGGCTGGACGTGCCGGCAGCGCCGGGGGCCGAGTAGTTCGCAGAGACGACGTAGCCGCCGAGCTTGCGCGTCAGCCGGAGCGCCTGCTGCGTTCGCGCCGACAGCTCGTCCTGGCTCGCGACCCGCACACGCAGGAACGCGTCGTACTGCTGCAAGCGGTTCTTTGACGGGACGACTCCAAAGGTCCGTGCGGGGGCGGCGCGCACGGGCGACTGCTGCGAGCCCTTCAACGCCTTTCCGAGAGCGATGGAGCGTTGGATCTCACTCGGCGGCGCGCCCGCACGCTGCGTGGACGAGCCGTGGACGAGGCCTGCCACGCCCGCGACCGCCAGCGCCGCGGCTGCACCAGCGAGCGCAACAGCAGGGACGATGCGCCGCAGGCTCGGCAGCTCGAGCCTTCGCCGCGGCGGCGGCGCCAAAGTCAGCACGCGCTCGCGCAGAGCTTCCGGCGCGACCGGCCGCGCAGCCCGCAGCTCCTCGGCGAGCTTCTCGAAACGATCGTCTACGAGCTCAAGCGGCGACACCGGCGCTCACCTCCTGTTCGAGCTTCTGCAGGGCGCGGCTGAGCCGCGTCGAGCAGGCGGTCTGGCTGATCCCGAGCACGCGGGCCGCGCTCTCGCCGTCGAGGTCGAGCAGCACTCGCAGCGCGAGCACCTCGCGCTCCGCGGCCGACAGACGCGCGAGCCCGGCCTCGAGCTCCGGCGAGAGCCCTTCGCCGAACGACGCCTCGTGCGGCCTCCG
Source organism: uncultured Actinomycetes bacterium (assembly GCA_963755635.1). Classification (GTDB taxonomy): domain Bacteria; phylum Actinomycetota; class Thermoleophilia; order Gaiellales; family Gaiellaceae; genus AC-32. Next base: position 58,047 of record CAVWKS010000033.1, read on the forward strand.
CCGCACTCGAGCGCATAGCGCCCCTCGCGCCGCCGCCGGCGATCCTCCGAGCGGAAATGGTCGAGCGCCGTCGAGCGCGCGAGCTGGCAGAGCCAAGTGCGAGCGCTCCCGCGACGCGGGTCGAACCGGTGCCAGCGCTCCAGCGCCCGCGCGAATGTCTCTGCTGTCAGGTCTTCGGCCACGTTTCGGTCTCCCGTCAGGTACACGAGGAACGCGTGCACGTCGTCGAGGTGACGCTCGGCCACGCCGCGAAGTCCTGCGCGTTCGGCTTCA
>CAVWKS010000034.1:0-15873 GCA_963755635.1 uncultured Actinomycetes bacterium
CCGGCGGCGGGACTCTCGACCACGCTTCGACGCGCTCTCCCAGCACGACCTCCAGTCGGGCGAACTCGAGGTGGGCCTGCCGGCAGCACTGATCGTGCTGCTGCTCGTCTTCGGCTCGGTTGTCGCGGGGCTCGTGCCGCTCGCGATGGCGCTCGTCTCGATCATGGTCGCGCTCGGGCTCTGCGCGGTGATCGCGGGGATCTTCACGCTCTCGGTCTTCTTCATCAACATGCTCACGGGGATGGGGCTCGCGCTCGGGATCGACTACTCGCTGTTCGTCGTCTCGCGCTACCGCGAGGAGCGCGCCAACGGGCGGGCGGAGCCGGACGCGATCGGCTGGGCGGGCGCGACCGCGAGCCGCGCGGTTCTCTTCAGCGGCTCGGTGTTCGTGATCGCGCTGACCGGGATGCTGCTCGTGCCCTCGAACGTGATGAAGAGCCTTGCGGTGGCGGCGATCATGGTCGGGATCGTGTCGGTCTGCGCGGCGCTGACGCTGCTGCCGGCTCTGCTCGGTTTGCTCGGCGACCGGGTGAACGCGCTCCGGATCCCGTGGGTCGGGCGCTCGCACGGGCAGGAGGGGCGCTTCTGGGCGCGGTCGTCCGCGCGGTGATGCGCCGGCCGGTGGCGAGCCTGCTCGTGTTCGGCGGGCTGCTCGTCGCGCTGGCGGTGCCGACCATCGGGCTGAAGCTCGGCGCGAGCGGGGTGAGCACGCTGCCGAACCGGCTCGAGTCGAAGCGCGGCTACGAGGCGCTCGTGCGCTCCTTCCCGCAGGCGAGTGCCGCCCCGGCGCTCGTCGCGGTCTCCGGGGACGTGCGCTCGCCTGCCGTGCGCGCTGCGATCGCGCGGCTGCGCGCGGAGGCGGGGGCGCATCCGCCGTTCGGCCGCAGCGACCTGCGCTTCTCCGCGAGCGGCGACACCGCCGCGATCGGCGTCGAGCTCGGCGGCGACAAGACCGGCCAGCGGGCGCTCGACGCGGTGCGCTGGCTGCGCACGACGGCCCATCGCGACTTCAGCGGCACCGGCGTCCGCGTCTGGGTCGGCGGCGACACGGCCGACAACGTCGACTTCATCGACGCGATGAACGCCTGGCTGCCGATCGTCTTCGCGTTCGTGCTCGGGCTCAGCTTCGTCCTGCTGACCGTTGTCTTCCGCTCGATCGCGATCGCGGGGGTCTCGATCGCGCTCAACCTGCTCTCGGTCGGTGCCGCCTACGGGCTGGTCGTGCTCGTCTTCCGGCACGGCTTCGCGACCGGCCTGCTCGGCTTCCAGCGGGTCGGCGCGATCGAGGCGTGGGTGCCGCTCTTCCTGTTCTCGGTGCTGTTCGGGCTCTCGATGGACTACCAGGTGTTCCTGCTCAGCCGGATCAAGGAGCGCTACGACGCGTGCGGCTCGACGAACGAGGCGGTCGTCCACGGCGTCGCCTCGACGGCGCGGCTGATCACCGGCGCGGCGCTGATCATCGTGGCCGTCTTCAGTGGCTTCGCGAAGGGCGACCTCGTCATGTTCCAGCAGATGGGCTTCGGCATCGCGGTGGCGCTGCTGATCGACGCGACGGTGATCCGCTCGGTGCTGCTGCCCGCGGCGATGCGGCTGCTGGGGGCGCGTAGCTGGTATCTGCCGAGCTGGCTCGAGTGGCTGCCGCGGATCGAGATCGAAGCCGAGGCGCCCGCTCCGCCGCTGCCGAGCCCTGGGACGTGACTGCGGTGCTGAACGGCAAGTGCGAGTGCGGCGCGGTGCAGGTACCAGGTGGCCGACGAGTTCCTCTACGCGGCCAACTGCCACTGCTCGAATTGCCGCGCCGCGACCGGCTCGGCGTTCAAGCCGTTCGCCGGGATCGAGCGGGAGAAGCTCGAGGTGACGCAGGGCGCGGACAGCCTGCTCGTCTGGGGCGACGACGAGCTGAACCACACGCGCTGCGGCGTCTGCGGCTCGCTGCTCTACTCGGTCGTGCGCGAGGGCGAGTACGTGCACGTCGCGCTCGGGTCGCTCGCCGACCCGCCGTCGATCAGGCCGAGCGAGCACATCTTCGTCGGCTCGAAGGCGCCCTGGTTCGAGATCACCGACGACCTGCCGCAGAACGACGAGTACTAGGCGCTACTTGCCCGACTGCAGCTCCCAGGCGGCGATCACCGCGTCTTCGATCGCATCCGGATTCCCGTTCTCGAGGTCGGCGACGATCATCATGTGCTTCGCGAAGCGTTTCGGCACCGAGAACGTTTCCGGAGAACGACTGGAGCAGGAAATCGCGGAAGTCGAACGTCGCGCGGATGACGACGTGGCTGTCGTCGAGCTGCCGCGCGACAAGGCGTCCGCGGTAGCGCCACTCGAGCAGGCCGTCGCGGCGACGTTCGACGACACCGTCGAGCTGAGCGGCCAGGCTGCTGAGGTCGGCGAGCGACATCAGCTCATGCTTGCAGGCCGTCGAACGTCGCCTGCGCCGAATACGCTGCAGTCGCTTTCTCCGTGCACCCGCGCGCGTAGGGAGCACGACCGCTTGATGAAGCCATGCAGTCACACCTAGTTCGGCTGCGACTCGGGATATTGCTGATCATCCTGTCGTGGTTCCCGTTTGCTCAGATCCTCATAAGCGTCCTTCGAGGTCACGGCCACCTGACGAGCGACAGCTCTGCTTCGACCTTGCGGTTGGTCATCTGGGGAATCCAGGTCGTGATCGGGCTGGTTGGCGTGTTCCTGGCTGGGAAGGTGACGATCAACGAGGCCAAGAAGGCGGGCTGGCGGCGGACTCCGCGACATCTCTGGCGCTTGTTCTGGCGAGGATCGGAGGCTCTCTGAGCAATCAGGGCATGCTCACGTCCATCGAGCCGGCGCAGGTTACGCTCGAGGCCCGTCCTCTCTGAGGTAGTGCGCGCCCGCGCCTCGGCCGGCGGCTTCGTCGTCGGGGTTCAGCAGGTCGCACTGGTCGATCGAGAGGCAGCCGCAGCCGATGCACGTCGTCAGGCGGTCGCGGAGAGCCTGGAGGGTCTCGATGCGGGCGTCGAGGTCGTCTCGCCATTTGTTCGAGAGGCGCTCCCAGTCCTTGCGGCTCGGGGTGCGCCGGGTGGGTAGGCCTTCGAGCGCGCCGCGGATGTCGGCAAGCGTCACTCCCGCTGCCCGGCCGGCCTGGATGAACGCGATCCGGCGCAGGACGGCGCGGTCGTAGCGGCGCTGGTTGCCGTCGGTTCGCTTGGACTCGATCAGCCATGGCGCTCGTAGAAGCGCAGCGCGGAGGGCGCGATCCCGCTGCGCGCCGAGACCTCGCCGATCGAGAGCTCTGTAGCCACTTGACTTGAACAATAGTTGAGGTTCTAGAGTGTGCGGCCGGTGGAGACGAAGAGACTGAGCACGAGGGCCGCCTCGCTCGAGGAGCTCCGCGAGAAGGGGCGGCTGGTCGTGAGCCTGAACGGCCACACGATCTGCCTGCTCACCGAGGGAGACGCGGTCTACGCCGTCGACAACCGCTGCCCGCACATGGGCTTCCCGCTGCACCGCGGGACGGTCAGCGACGGGATCCTCACCTGCCACTGGCACCACGCGCGCTTCGACCTCTGCACCGGGGGCACGTTCGACCAGTTCGCGGACGAGCTGCGCCGCTTCCCGGTCGAGCTCGAAGGCGACGACGTCTATGTCGACCTGACGCCGCGGCGCGACCCGGTCGAGCACCAGCGGGGCCGGCTGCAGGTTGGGCTCGAGCGGAACATCTCGCTTGTCGTCGCCAAGGCCGCGATCGTGCTCGTCGAGGCCGACCCGAGCGGGATCGACGCGTTCCGCGCGGGTCTCGACTTCGGTGTGCGCCGGCGCGGCGGCGGCTGGTTCCGCGGCCTCACGACGCTGAGCTGCTTCATGAACCTCGTGCCGCGCCTGCCGGCGGAGGAGCGGGCGGCCGCGCTCTACCACGGGCTGACCGACGTCGCTCTCGATTCAGCGGGCGAGGAGCCGCGCTTCCCGCTCGAGCCGCTGCCGGGCGAGGCCGATCCGGAGCGGCTCGCGCGCTGGTTTCGCCGCTTCGTCGAGGTGCGCGACGTGGAGGGCGCCGAGCGCGCGCTGGTCTCGGCGGTTCGGGCCGGCGCGACTCCGGAGCAGCTCGCGGACATGGTCTTCACGGCCGCGACCGACCACCGCTACCTCGACGGCGGACACACGCTCGACTTCGTCAACAAGGCGCTCGAGGCGCTCGACGTCGCCGGTTGGGAGCGTGCCGAGGCTGTGCTCGCTTCGCTGCCGGCCCAGCTCGCCTTCGCGGAGCGGATGGAGGAGTCGAACGCGTGGCGCAACCCGGTCGACCTGGTCGCGTTGCTCGAGGACGCCTTCGAGCGGCTGCCCGAGCCGGGGCCGGGCGGCTGGGGCGGCCGCGCAGAGCTCGTGGAGACGCTTCTCTCCGCCGATGCGGCCGAGATCCTCGAGGCGCTGCTCGCGGCGCTACGGGCGGGCGCGTCTGCGGTGGAGCTGGCGTCAGCCGTCACGTTCGCGGCGGCGATGCGGATCGCCCGTTTCCCGACGACGAACGAGTTCGGCGACTGGGACACGGCGCTGCACACGTTCACGTTCGCGAATGCGGTCGAGCAGGGGCTCCGCCGCTCGCCTTCGCAAGAGCTTCTTCGCGGCGTGCTCGACGCGGCGATGAGCGTCCACCTCGACCGCTTCCTGAACGTGCCGGCCACGCGGCTTCCGGCGGCCGAGGACGGAGACGGCGAGCTCACGGAGCTGCCGCACCTGCTCGACCAGCAGCAGCAGGTCGACGAGGCGGGGAAGCTGGTCGCCTCGTACGGCGGCGACCCGGATGAGCTGATCGCGGCCCTCGGCTCCTGCCTGCTCCGCGAGGACCGGAATTTCCACACGATCCAGTGCGTCGAGGCGGCGGTGCGCCAGCACGAGCTCCTGCGCGGTACCGACGAGGAGCGCCTGCCGCTGATCGCGGGCGCGCGCTACCTGGCCGCGCACGCGCCGACGGACCGCTCGCAACGGCAGACGTACGAGATCGCCAGGCGCCTCCACCGTGGCGAGAATCTCTACGAGGACGTCGCGTAACGCCTCTGGGCACGAAGAGGCCGCCCGGGCGGCCTCTTCGGCTCTGGCCAGGCGATTACTCGATCGGAATCTCGAAGCGGGCGATGATGCCCGGGTCGCCGCCCCTCGCGAGTAGCTTCGGATCGGGATCGCGAGTCGCCACCCAGGCATATCCGTGCTCGGGATAGGCGACGACGTCCGGGAAGCTCCCGGCGCTGATCGCGAGGATCTGAGCGGGCTCTTCGCCGGGGTTGCTGAACGTGTGGAGCCCCGCACGTCCCTCGGGGCAGAAGACGAAGTCGCCCGGAGCGAGCTCCTCCTCGCCGCTTTGGTTCCGGAAGACGGGCCGGCCGCTCAGGACGAAGAACATCTCCTCGGCCCCGAAGTGCATGTGGATCCGCGGCTCGGGCGCGGAGGGCGCGAGCTCGTACAGCGTCGCTCCCATCCTGGCGTAGTCCGGCCGCCAGAAGATTCGATGTCGAGTCCTGTCTTCTTCGTTCTCTCCGTCCCATGAGTCGGAGAAGAGGTTTTGACGATTCATTTATGGACCTCCGTCGTAGCGGTCTGCGCGCAGCGCCCGGGCCCCGCGGTGCAGGGCCTCGGCGACACTGCGCCGGAAACGCGCGGCTGCTCGCCGCGCAAAGAATCGCTACCTCGGCGCTGGATCCACGGCGGGATTATGCCTGCCACTCTCCGCTCGTTCGGATTTGATTGCGGTGTGCGCGAGCTTCCCTCCGGCACCGTCACCTTTCTCTTCACCGACATCGAGGGGTCGACCAAGCTGCTGCACGAGCTGGGCGATGACTACGCGGACGCGCTGGCCGAGCACCGGCGCGCGTTGCGGGCCGCGTTCGAGGCGCATGAGGGGGTGGAGGTCGACACCCAGGGAGACGCCTTCTTCGTCGCCTTCGCACGGGCAGGTGACGCGCTCGCGGCCGCGCGCGAAGGGCAGGAGTCTCTTGCCGCCGGGCCGATCCGGGTGCGGATGGGGCTCCACACCGGCGAGCCGATCGTCACCGAGGAGGGCTACGTCGGGATCGACGTTCACCGCGCAGCGCGGATCGCGGGCGTCGGGCACGGCGGGCAGGTGCTCGTCTCGCAGTCGACAGTGGCGCTCCTCGATCCAAGTAACAGTCTGTTACTTGACCTCGGGGAGCACCGGCTCAAGGACCTGACCGCGCCGGAGCGGATCTGGCAGCTCGGCGACGCCGAGTTTGCGCCGCTGCGGAGCCTCAATGCGACGAACCTCCCCGTGGCGGCGAGCCCGCTCGTCGGGCGTGAGAAGGAGGTGCGCGATCTCGCTGGGCTCCTATCGGGCTCTGCGCGCCTCGTCACCGTGACGGGAACCGGCGGGACCGGCAAGACCCGGCTCGCGCTGCAGGTGGCGGGCGAGCTGGTCGGGGAGCTCGGCGGCGGTGTCTTCTTCGTGCCCCTCGCGGGAGTCCCCTCCGCCGATCTCGTCGCCGGCGCGATTGCCTCGACCGTCGGCCTGCTCGACCTCCGTGACCTCCGCGACCGCCGCGACTTGCTTCTCCTCGACAACTTCGAGCACCTTCTGGACGCCGCGCCGGCGATCGCCGAGCTTCTCGCGGGCAGCTCGCGCCTGAAGGTGCTCGCCACGAGCCGGGCGCCGCTACGGATCGAGGGCGAGCGCGAGTATCCGCTCGAGCCGCTGCCCGACGACCAGGCTGTCGATCTGCTGACGCAGCGCGCGCTCGCCGTCCGTCCGGACTTCGTCCCGGACGAAGCGGCGAGGGAGATCTGCAAGCGGCTCGACGGACTTCCGCTGGCGATCGAGCTCGCGGCATCGCGGCTGCGCTCGCTCGGCTCCGACGCGCTGCTCGAGCGACTCGAGCGGCGGTTGTCGGTACTGACGACCGGCCGGCGCGACGTTCCCGAGCGGCAGCGCACGCTGCGGGCCACGCTCGAATGGAGCTACGACTTGCTCGACGCCGGCCTGCAGCGAGCGTTCGAGCGGCTGGGCGTTTTCTCGACCTTCTCGCTCGAGGCAGCGGAGGGCGTCGCGGATGCCGACTTCGACACGATCGACGCGCTGGTCGAGGCGAGCCTGCTCAAGCACGTCGGCGGCGAGCGTTACCTGATGCTCGAGACGATCCGGGAGCTCGCGCTCGAGCGGCTGGAGGCGTCGGGCGAGGCGGACGATGTCCGGCGCCGCCAGATTGTGTTCCTGACCCGGCTGGCCGAGCGGGCGAACCTGACGATCGAGGGCGAAGGGCCGATGCGCCACGAGCTCGTCGTGCCCGAGCGCGGCAACGTGCGGGCTGCGCTCGAGTGGGCTGTCGAGTCCGGCGAGGTCGAGCTCGGCCTGCGGCTGGCGGGCGCGCTCGAGAACTTCTGGATGACGACGGACCCGGCCGAGGGCACTCACTGGGTCGAGGCGCTCCTGGCGCGAGGCGAGGTCGAGCCCTGGCTGCACGGCCTCGCATTGCGCTGCCTCGGCAACTCCGCTGCGATCACGGGGGATCGTCTTCGCGCGGTCGAGCTCTACTCGCAGAGCCTGGACGATTTCCGTAAGTCCGGCGACGAGTTGCGTGTGGCAGTCGGGCTCCACCGGCTCGGGATCAACCTCGCCGCGGTGGGCAAGCCGGACGAGGGTGCTGCGCTCGTGGACGAGGCGCTCGACTACTTTGAGCGCCGCGGGTTCTTGAAGGGCGAGGCGCAGTGCTACTCGTTCTTCGCTTCTCGCGCGGAGGCCGCCGGGGCGCACGAGGAGGCCCTCGCGCACCTCGAGCGCTGCGTCGAGCTGTGCCGGGAGACCGGCTTCGCGTGGTGGGAGATCCACACGCTCGTCAGCCAGGCGCTGCTCTTGTTCAAGCTGCGGCGACTCGACGACGCCGTCCGCTGCGCGCGCGAGTCGCTCGAGGTCGCGCGTCGGATCGACGACCGGGTTGGGATCTTCAGCGCAATTGGGCTCATCTCCCGCGCCGCTGTCGAGGCCGGCGATCAGCAGCTCGCCGGCCGGCTGCTCGGGGCACTCGAGGCCGAGAACGAGCGAGCGCCGGTGGCCGTCTGGGAGAACGACCGTTCGTGGCTCGTGGAGCCGATTCTCGAGCGGGCCGGCAACGACTTCGAAGTAGGGCGTACTCAGGGGCGCAAGCTGTCGTTCGAGGATGCGGTGCAGTTCGCGCGGGAGGCTGCTGTTGCCTGAGCTTCCCTCCGGCACCGTCACCTTTCTCTTCACTGACATCGAGGGCTCGACCAAGCTCTTGCACGAGCTGGGCGACGCATACGCGGATGCGCTGGCCGAGCACCGGCGCGCGTTGCGGGCCGCGTTCGAGTCGCACGACGGGGTCGAGGTCGACACCCAGGGCGACGCCTTCTTCGTCGCCTTCGCGCGGGCGGGCGACGCGCTCGCGGCCGCGCGCGAAGGGCAGGAGGCTCTTGCCGCCGGGCCGATCCGGGTGCGGATGGGGCTCCACACCGGCGAGCCGATCGTCACCGAGGAGGGCTACGTCGGGATCGACGTCCACCGGGCCGCCCGGATCGCGGCGGTCGGCCACGGCGGCCAGGTGCTCATCTCGCAGTCGACCCGTGAGCTGGCCGGCGCAGACGGCCTGCAAGACCTCGGCAAGCACCGGCTCAAGGACTTCGACGAGCCGGTCGCGCTCTTCCAGCTCGGCGAACTGGCCTTCCCGCCGCTCAAGACGATCTCGAACACCAATCTCCCGAGCCCTGCGAGCTCGTTCGTGGGCAGGGCGCGCGAAACGGCCGCGATAGTCGCGCAGCTCCAGAACGGAGCCCGCCTGCTGACGCTCACGGGCCCCGGGGGCTCGGGGAAGACACGCCTCGCCATCGAAGCCGCGGCCGAGCTCGTCCCGGAGTTCAAGGCCGGAGTCTTCTGGATCGCCCTGTCTCCCGTTCGCGATCCCGAGCTCGTGTCGCCGGCGATCGCGCAAACGGTCGGCCTCGGTACGGGCCTGGCCGAGTCGATCGGCGAGCGCGAGCTGCTCTTGCTGCTCGACAACGTCGAGCAAGTCGTCGAGGCGGGGCCCGAGCTCGCCTCACTCGTCGAGGCGTGTCCGAATCTCAGGCTGCTCATGACCAGTCGCGAGGCGCTGCGAGTGCGGGGCGAGGTGGAGTACCCCGTCGAGCCGCTCGCCGATTCCGACGCCGTCGAGCTCTTCCGGGCGCGGGCGCGCACCGACTCGGACGAAGCCGTCGCAGAGCTCTGCCACGCACTCGACAATCTCCCTCTCGCGCTCGAGCTCGCCGCTGCGAGGACGACCGTGCTCGCGCCGCGGCAGATCCTCGAGCGCCTCTCCGACCGGCTCGACCTCCTGCGGGGTGGGCGCGACGCCGATCCGCGGCAGCAGACGCTCCGGGCCACGCTCGAGTGGTCCTACGAGCTGCTCTCGCCCGAGGAACGGCGCCTCTTCGCGCGCCTCGCTGTGTTCAGCCGCGGCTGCACGCTCGAGGCGGCCGAGCAGGTGGCGGACGCCGATCTCGACACGCTGCAGTCGCTCGTCGAGAAGAACCTCGTCCGCCATACCGAGGAGCGCTTCTGGCTGTTGGAATCGATTCGGGAGCTCGCGGCGGAGCGCCTTCGCGACTCGGGCGAGCTCGCCGAGATGGCCGGCCGGCACGCCGCGTACTTCCGCGCGTTCGCCGAGGAGGCCGAGGCCGAGCTGCCGGGTCCGGGCTCGAGCAACGCGATCGATCGCGTCGAAGCTGACCTCGACAACGTGCGAGAGGCCTTTCGGTGGGGCGTCGAGCAAGGCGACTGCGAGCAGGCGCTGGCGACGCTTGTCGCCCTCGACCAGTTCTGGTCGAAGAGAGCGTTGCCGCGCGACCTGCTCGGCATGCTCGAGGCGGCTTTGCGGGATCGCTGTGCTTCGGTGACGGGCGAGCTTCGTGCCCGGGCCGCCTGGCTCGCCGGCTTCCAGTGGGTGCGCGCGGAAGAATCAACGCGCGCGGAAGGGCCTTTCCGGGAGGCTCTCGAGCTGTTCCTCGAGCTCGGCCAGAACTACAGGGCTGTGAATTGCCTCGGTGAGCTCGCCATCCTTGCCCAGGAGCACGGGCGGGAGGACGAGGCGACCGAGCAGGCGGAGCGCGCACTCGCGATCGCGCGCGACCTCGGCGACCCGCGCGCGCTGGCCGCAGCCACCACGGGCCTCGCGACAGTCGCCTATTTCCAGCACGATTTCGCCGCAGCGGCGGATCTCTACGAGGAATCGCTCCGGTTCAACCGGGAGGCCCAGAACGCTCCCGGCCCGGTTGCCAGTTGCCTCTACAACATCGGGCTTTCGGCTCGGGAGTTAGAAGACTACGACCGGGCAGAGACTGCCCTGCGCGAGGCCCTCGAGGTGGCCACGGGCGCACGGCACGGCGTCATCATCGGCAACTCGGCGAACACCCTCGGCTACGTGCTGTTCGCTCGCGGCGACGTGGAAGGCGCCCGTTCGCTGTTCCTGCACGGAATCGAGGCGTTGAAGGAGATCGAGAATCCGGTGTGGATCTGCTCCGCGCTGAACCTGATGGCGTTGATCAGCGCCGAGCGCGGCGACGATCGTGACGCCGCGGTGCTCTGGGGAGCGGTCGACGCTCTGCTGGAGGGTGTCGGCAGGACGCAGCTCGCCGAGGAGCCCGAGGCTCGGGCGCGTCAGCAGGTCGAGCCTCGTGTGCGGGCCTCGCTGGGGCCGGTCGCGCTCGCCACAGCTACGGAGGAAGGTCGGGGCCTGGCGCTGGCGCAGGCAGTCGAGCTGGCGATCGCGCTGGCGGAGAAATGATCCGGGTCGTGCGCGAGCTTCCCTCCGGCACCGTCACCTTTCTGTTCACCGACATCGAGGGGTCGACCAAGCTCTTGCACGAGCTGGGCGATGACTACGCGGACGCGCTGGCCGAGCACCGCCGCGTGTTGCGGGCCGCCTTCGAGGCGCACGGCGGGGTGGAGGTCGACACCCAGGGCGATGCCTTCTTCGTCGCCTTCGCGCGCGCCGGCGACGCGCTCGCGGCCGCGCGGGAGGGGCAGCAGGCGTTGGCCGAAGGCCCGATCCGGGTACGGATGGGCCTGCACACCGGCGAGCCGGTCGTCACGGAGGAGGGCTACGTCGGGATCGACGTCCACCGGGCCGCCCGGATCGCGGCGGTCGGCCACGGCGGCCAGGTGCTCGTCTCACAAACGACAGTGGCGCTCCTGGATCGCAAGCAACAGTCTGTTACTTGACCTAGGGGAGCACCGGCTCAAGGACCTGACAGCGGACGGGCCTGAGTTCTCGCGCGCGCGACAAGAAGGAAGGCGGCTGACCTTCGCGAGGGTGGTCGAGGAGGCGCTGGCCTAGGCCGGAGGCGGCGGGCCGCGGCGCGAGGCCCGCAGGGCGCGGACCCGCTTCGTCGTCGCGAGGCCGCCGGCGGAGATGAGCAGCAGGGCGCCGAGCGAGGCGAGCACGATCAGCGGGATCGGCAGCGAGTCGGCGTTGCTCGTGCCGAGGTTGTCGATCGCCTTGCGGTAGGCGGAGCGGTCGGGACCGGCGTTGACGCCGCCGGTCGCGCCGGAGCCGCCTGTCGGGGCCGCCCTTCGAGGAGCCGGGCCCCGAGCCGGAGCCGGAGCCGGAGCCGACGTCCTGCGGGCTGCGCGTGCTCCGCTTCGCGATCTGAGCCTGCATCGCGGCGTTGATGTCGTCCGCGGCGCTCGAGTAGTCGCGTAGGTCCTCGGGGAGGCGCTGGACCGCCTCGCGGTAGCAGTGCAGCGGATACGAGCCGATTGTGCGGCCGTTCGACCAGTCGTTCAGGACCTTCTTCCAACACGGGGTCGCGGCGGCTGCCCCGGCCGGCAGAGACAGGGCAACGAGGACCCCTGCGGCGAGGGCGGCGAGAATCGTGATGAGCGCGGCTGGGCGCGTGGTCATGGATTGGCGGTACCGAATAGCTGGCCCCGTCAGTCTGACCCCGGGGCGTGATTGGCGCGTGATCCCCACGTTATCGTTTTGTAAACGCAGGCGCGGGTGGCGGCCGCTGTTAGCCTCACGACCCTCATGTGGAGCGCCCTCGAGCGCCGCGCGGCGCTGGTTTCGCTCGCCGCCGCCGGGGCTCTCGTAGGGGTTTCGGCGCTCTTTTCGGCGGGGTCGTCGAACGGCCGCCTGCTGTGGATCGGGCTCGCGGCTGTGGCCGTCGCGGCCGCGTTCGGGGCGGCTGCGCTCGCCGGCGCGCCGCGGCCCGTGCTCTCGGTGGAGGCGCTCGTCGCGCTCGGCCTGCTGGTCGCGTTCGTCTGCTGGTGCGGGCTCTCGGTGCTCTGGTCGATCGACCCGGACCACTCCTGGGCGTACCTCAACCGCGGGCTCGTCTACGTCGCGCTCGCGGTCGTCGGGCTGGCGGTCGGCGCCTACGTGCCGCGGGCCGTGCGGCTGTGGGCCTACATGCTGACCGTGGTGGTATCGCTCGCGCTCGGCTGGGCGCTGCTCGGGAAGGCCGTGCCGGCCGTGGGCGGCTCCGGCCGCGTCGCGCGGCTGAGCTCGCCGATCGGCTACTGGAACGCGCTCGCGCTGCTCTTCGACATGGGTCTGCCGCTCGGGCTCTGGCTCGCGTCGCGGCGGGACCATCCAGCCTGGCTTCGCGCTGCCGGGACGCTTCTCCTCTACGGGCTCGTCGTCGGCGTCCTGCTGACGTACTCGCGGGGCGGGGTGGTCGTGGCGGTCGTGCTGATGGTCGCGTGGCTCGTCGCGGATCCCGAGCGCTGGCTCGAGAGCGGCGCGGCGCTGCTGCTCGGCGGCGGGCTCGGCGCCGCGGTCGGCGCGTGGGCGTTCACGCGGCCGGGGCTCGCGAACGACCTGCAGTCGCACTCGGTCCGCGTGCGCGACGGGGCCTGGTTCGCGCTCGTGTTCGTGCTGGGCGCGTGCGTCGTCGGGTCGCTGGCGTACCTGGGCTCGCTGGCCGAGCAGAGGCGGGCGCTGTCTCCGAGCGCGCGGCGGCTCGCGACACGGGTTGCGCTCGGGGCTCTCGCGCTCTGCGCGGTCGTGGGGATCGCGGTGATCGCTGTCAAGACGGATCCCGCGAACTGGTTCCGCGACTTCAGCGCGTCCGGCGGTCCGGCCGCGAACACTCCGGGGCGGTTGACCACGATCAGCTCGACCAGCCGCTGGGAGTGGTGGAAGGAGGCCTGGCACGCGTTCGAGGACCAGCCGCTGCGCGGGACCGGGGCGGGGTCGTTCGAGCTCACGCACCGGCTGCTGCGGACATCAAGCATCGTCACGACCGAGCCGCACGACCTGCCGCTGCAGTTTCTGAGCGAGACCGGGATCGTCGGGGCGCTGCTCGCCGCCGGGTCGCTCGCCGCCTCCTCGGTGGGAGTCGTGCGGCGGCTGCGACGGCTCGGGGGCGACGAGCGCGCGGCCGGGCTGGCACTCGCGCTCGGCGCGCTCGGCTTCGTCCTGCACGCGCTCGTCGACTTCGACTGGGACTTCGTCGCCGTCTGCGCGCCGTTCCTGGTCACGGTCGGCGTCCTGCTCGGGGGCGGGACGGTGCGCGGCGAGCGGCGTTGGGCGCTCGCGCTGCTCCCGGCCGCTGCGGCGTTGGCCGTCGCGTTCTCGCTCCTGACGCCGTGGTTCGCGCAGCGCTCGACCAACTCGGCGCTCGCGGCGCTCGAGGCGGGCCGGCCCGCGCAGGCGGCCGCGCGGGCGCACCACGCGCGCTCGCTCGACCCGTTCGCGCTCGAGCCGATCTTCGTCGAGGCCGCGGCGGCGGAGCAGCTCGGAGACCTCGGCGCGGCGCGCTCGCTCTACGTCAAGGCGGTCGACGAGCAGCCGCTCAACTGGAGCGCGTGGTACGAGCTCGGGGCGTTCGAAGTGAGCGTTCGCAACGACAGGGCGGCCCTTGCGCCACTGCAGCGCGCGGTCGAGCTCGACCGGCACGGAACGCTCGCGCCGGCGCTCTTGCAGCAAGTCGAGTCGCGGCTCGGTTAGGCCGACCGGGCACGCAGCCAGATCTGCGTCATGACCGGCGCGAGCACACGGAAGGCGAACGGCTCCGCGAGGTGCTTCGCGACGTCCCGCGGGGCGTTTCCCGGCAGGCGCTTGCGCGCGGGGTGGAAGCGCTCCAGCTCGGTGAAGCCCTGTTCGCGAAGCAGGCGCTTGAGCCGGTGCGGGGTGTAGCCGAGCTCGGTGACGCCGTAGTCGCCGGAGGCCTGGCGGCCGCCGAAGCGGTGCGCCCAGTTCGGCTCCGCCAGCAGGATCCGCCCGCCCGGCTTGAGCGCGGCGTGCGCGCTCGCGAGCACGAGATCCGCGCGCGGGCTGTGGTGGAGCGCGTCGTAGAGCAAGCAGGTGTCGAAGCGGCGGCCGAGGTCGAGCTGCTCCATGTCGCCGACCTCGTAGCGGATGTCGAGGCCCTCTTGCGCGGCGACCTCACGGGCGATCTCGATCATCTCCGGCGCGATGTCGTACCCCTCGGCCTGGACGCCCTGCCGCGCCGCGAGGCGGCTGATCCAGCCGGGCCCGCAGCCGAGCTCGCAGAGGCTCACGCCGGGCTGCAGCTCGAGCAGCTGGACGACATGGGCGAAGTCGAGCAGCAGGCGGGCGGTCTCGTCGGGCGTGCTCCGGAACGGCTTGCTCCGCAGCCACGCGCGGCCGGCCTCGCCGATCGCGCGCGGGTAGTCGATCTCGGCCTGCTTGCGCTCGTCAGGAGGCACGGGCTCGGAGCCAGATCTGCGTCCAGAACGGAGCGAGGATGCGGTAGACGAGCGGCTCGGCGACGTGCGCGGCCACATCGCCCGGCGAGTTCGAGAAGAGCCGCTTGCGCGTGTTGTGGAAGCGGCGGATCTCCGTGAAGCCGGCCGCGCGGAGGAGCCGCTTGAGCTTGCGCGGGCTGTAGCCGAGCTCGGTCACGCCGTACTCGCCGGACGCGTCGCGGCCCTGGAAGCGGTGCTTCCAGTTCGGCTCCCCGAGCAGGAGCAGCCCGCCCGGCTTGAGCGCCCGGTGCGCGGTCGCGAAGACGAGGTCGGCGCGCGGCGAGTGGTGGAGCGCGTCATAGAGCAGGCAGGCGTCGAAGCGCCGGCCGAGGTCGAGCTCCTCCATGTCGGCCGCTTCGAAGCGGACGTCGAGCCCCTCCTCGGCGGCGAGCTCGCGGGCGATCGCGATCATCTCGGGCGAGATGTCGTAGCCCTCGGCGTGCAGGCCGTGGCGCGCCGCGAAGCGCGTCATCCAGCCCGGGCCGCAGCCGAGCTCGCAGAGGCTCATCCCGCCGCGCAGGTCGAGCAGCTGCAGGACGTAGCCGAAGTCGATCAGCAACCGCGCCGACTCGCGCGGCGTGTTCCCGAACGGCTTCGAGCGGAGCCATGCGCGGCCGGCCTCGCCGATCGCGCTCGGGTAGTCGATCTCGGCCTGCTTGCGCTCGTCCTCGGCGGCCATCGGCCGATCATAGGCCGATAATCGAGAGCTGCCATGAGTCGCAGGTCGCGCGTCGGTTGGATCGTCGCCGGGTCGGCGCTGGCAGCAGTCGCCGGGCTCGCGATCGCTACGCGCTGACGAGCTCGAGCTCGGACACCACCAAGCCCGGGTCGTCGTCGAGCTCGCTGACCGTCATCCCGGAGACCGGGCGGCCCGACCTCCACGGCGGCAGGCCGGCTGCGGGCCGGCTGCTGTTCACGCAGATGGCCTGCGGTTCCTGCCACACACTCGCGGCGGCGGGCGCGCACGGAAAGATCGCAGCGGATCTCGACGCGAATCCGCCGGGCTTCGACCTCGTGCTCGACCGGGTCACGAACGGCGTCGGCCGGATGCCGTCGTACCGCGCGCGCCTGAGCGAGCGTCAGATCCGCGACCTGGCCGCGTTCGTCGTGATCGCTAGCCGAGAATGACGGCCACCTGCGCGCCGCGCAGGTCGCGCGGGCGCAGGCCGTCGAGCGGCCAGACGAGCCGGATG
>CAVWKS010000035.1:0-33908 GCA_963755635.1 uncultured Actinomycetes bacterium
CCTGACCGCGCCGGAGCGGATCTGGCAGCTCGGCGACGCCGAGTTTGCGCCGCTGCGGAGCCTCAATGCGACGAACCTCCCCGTGGCGGCGAGCCCGCTCGTCGGGCGTGAGAAGGAGGTGCGCGATCTCGCTGGGCTCCTATCGGGCTCTGCGCGCCTCGTCACCGTGACGGGAACCGGCGGGACCGGCAAGACCCGGCTCGCGCTGCAGGTGGCGGGCGAGCTGGTCGGGGAGCTCGGCGGCGGTGTCTTCTTCGTGCCCCTCGCGGGAGTACCCTCCGCCGATCTCGTCGCCGGCGCGATTGCCTCGACCGTCGGCCTGCTCGACCTCCGTGACCTCCGCGACCGCCGCGACTTGCTTCTCCTCGACAACTTCGAGCACTTCTGGACGCCGCGCCGGCGATCGCCGAGCTTCTCGCGGGCAGCTCGCGCCTGAAGGTGCTCGCCACGAGCCGGGCGCCGCTACGGATCGAGGGCGAGCGCGAGTATCCGCTCGAGCCGCTGCCCGACGACCAGGCTGTCGATCTGCTGACGCAGCGCGCGCTCGCCGTCCGTCCGGACTTCGTCCCGGACGAAGCGGCGAGGGAGATCTGCAAGCGGCTCGACGGACTTCCGCTGGCGATCGAGCTCGCGGCATCGCGGCTGCGCTCGCTCGGCTCCGACGCGCTGCTCGAGCGACTCGAGCGGCGGTTGTCGGTACTGACGACCGGCCGGCGCGACGTTCCCGAGCGGCAGCGCACGCTGCGGGCCACGCTCGAATGGAGCTACGACTTGCTCGACGCCGGCCTGCAGCGAGCGTTCGAGCGGCTGGGCGTTTTCTCGACCTTCTCGCTCGAGGCAGCGGAGGGCGTCGCGGATGCCGACTTCGACACGATCGACGCGCTGGTCGAGGCGAGCCTGCTCAAGCACGTCGGCGGCGAGCGTTACCTGATGCTCGAGACGATCCGGGAGCTCGCGCTCGAGCGGCTGGAGGCGTCGGGCGAGGCGGACGATGTCCGGCGCCGCCAGATTGTGTTCCTGACCCGGCTGGCCGAGCGGGCGAACCTGACGATCGAGGGCGAAGGGCCGATGCGCCACGAGCTCGTCGTGCCCGAGCGCGGCAACGTGCGGGCTGCGCTCGAGTGGGCTGTCGAGTCCGGCGAGGTCGAGCTCGGCCTGCGGCTGGCGGGCGCGCTCGAGAACTTCTGGATGACGACGGACCCGGCCGAGGGCACTCACTGGGTCGAGGCGCTCCTGGCGCGAGGCGAGGTCGAGCCCTGGCTGCACGGCCTCGCATTGCGCTGCCTCGGCAACTCCGCTGCGATCACGGGGGATCGTCTTCGCGCGGTCGAGCTCTACTCGCAGAGCCTGGACGATTTCCGTAAGTCCGGCGACGAGTTGCGTGTGGCAGTCGGGCTCCACCGGCTCGGGATCAACCTCGCCGCGGTGGGCAAGCCGGACGAGGGTGCTGCGCTCGTGGACGAGGCGCTCGACTACTTTGAGCGCCGCGGGTTCTTGAAGGGCGAGGCGCAGTGCTACTCGTTCTTCGCTTCTCGCGCGGAGGCCGCCGGGGCGCACGAGGAGGCCCTCGCGCACCTCGAGCGCTGCGTCGAGCTGTGCCGGGAGACCGGCTTCGCGTGGTGGGAGATCCACACGCTCGTCAGCCAGGCGCTGCTCTTGTTCAAGCTGCGGCGACTCGACGACGCCGTCCGCTGCGCGCGCGAGTCGCTCGAGGTCGCGCGTCGGATCGACGACCGGGTTGGGATCTTCAGCGCAATTGGGCTCATCTCCCGCGCCGCTGTCGAGGCCGGCGATCAGCAGCTCGCCGGCCGGCTGCTCGGGGCACTCGAGGCCGAGAACGAGCGAGCGCCGGTGGCCGTCTGGGAGAACGACCGTTCGTGGCTCGTGGAGCCGATTCTCGAGCGGGCCGGCAACGACTTCGAAGTAGGGCGTACTCAGGGGCGCAAGCTGTCGTTCGAGGATGCGGTGCAGTTCGCGCGGGAGGCTGCTGTTGCCTGAGCTTCCCTCCGGCACCGTCACCTTTCTCTTCACTGACATCGAGGGCTCGACCAAGCTCTTGCACGAGCTGGGCGACGCATACGCGGATGCGCTGGCCGAGCACCGGCGCGCGTTGCGGGCCGCGTTCGAGGCGCACGACGGGGTCGAGGTCGACACCCAGGGAGACGCCTTCTTCGTCGCCTTCGCTCGGGCAGGTGACGCGCTCGCGGCCGCGCGCGAAGGGCAGGAGTCTCTTGCCGCCGGGCCGATCCGGGTGCGGATGGGGCTCCACACCGGCGAGCCGATCGTCACCGAGGAGGGCTACGTCGGGATCGACGTCCACCGGGCCGCCCGGATCGCGGCGGTCGGCCACGGCGGCCAGGTGCTCATCTCGCAGTCGACCCGTGAGCTGGCCGGCGCAGACGGCCTGCAACGACCTCGGCAAGCACCGGCTGAAGGACTTCGACGAGCCGGTCGCGCTCTTCCAGCTCGGCGAACTGGCCTTCCCGCCCCTCAAGACGATCTCGAACACCAATCTCCCGAGCCCTGCGAGCTCGTTCGTGGGCAGGGCGCGCGAAACGGCCTCGATAGTCGCGCAGCTCCAGAACGGAGCCCGCCTGCTGACGCTCACGGGCCCCGGGGGCTCGGGGAAGACACGCCTCGCCATCGAAGCCGCGGCCGAGCTCGTCCCGGAGTTCAAGGCCGGAGTCTTCTGGATCGCCCTGTCTCCCGTTCGCGATCCCGAGCTCGTGTCGCCGGCGATCGCGCAAACGGTCGGCCTCGGTACGGGCCTGGCCGAGTCGATTGGCGAGCGCGAGCTGCTCTTGCTGCTCGACAACGTCGAGCAAGTCCTCGGGGCGGGGCCCGAGCTCGCCTCACTCGTCGAGGCGTGTCCGAATCTCAGGCTGCTCATGACCAGTCGCGAGGCACTGCGAGTGCGGGGCGAGGTGGAGTACCCCGTCGAGCCGCTCGCCGATTCCGACGCCGTCGAGCTCTTCCGGGCGCGGGCGCGCACCGGCTCGGACGAAGCCGTCGCAGAGCTCTGCCACGCACTCGACAACCTCCCGCTCGCGCTCGAGCTCGCCGCTGCGAGGACGACCGTGCTCGCGCCGCGGCAGATCCTCGAGCGCCTCTCCGACCGGCTCGACCTCCTGCGGGGTGGGCGCGACGCCGATCCGCGGCAGCAGACGCTCCGGGCCACGCTCGAGTGGTCCTACGAGCTGCTCTCGCCCGAGGAACGGCGCCTCTTCGCGCGCCTCGCTGTGTTCAGCCGCGGCTGCACGCTCGAGGCGGCCGAGCAGGTGGCGGACGCCGATCTCGACACGCTGCAGTCGCTCGTCGAGAAGAACCTCGTCCGCCATACCGAGGAGCGCTTCTGGCTGTTGGAATCGATTCGGGAGCTCGCGGCGGAGCGCCTTCGCGACTCGGGCGAGCTCGCCGAGATGGCCGGCCGGCACGCCGCGTACTTCCGCGCGTTCGCCGAGGAGGCCGAGGCCGAGCTGCCGGGTCCGGGCTCGAGCAACGCGATCGATCGCGTCGAAGCTGACCTCGACAACGTGCGAGAGGCCTTTCGGTGGGGCGTCGAGCAAGGCGACTGCGAGCAGGCGCTGGCGACGCTTGTCGCCCTCGACCAGTTCTGGTCGAAGAGAGCGTTGCCGCGCGACCTGCTCGGCATGCTCGAGGCGGCTTTGCGGGATCGCTGTGCTTCGGTGACGGGCGAGCTTCGTGCCCGGGCCGCCTGGCTCGCCGGCTTCCAGTGGGTGCGCGCGGAAGAATCAACGCGCGCGGAAGGGCCTTTCCGGGAGGCTCTCGAGCTGTTCCTCGAGCTCGGCCAGAACTACAGGGCTGTGAATTGCCTCGGTGAGCTCGCCATCCTTGCCCAGGAGCACGGGCGGGAGGACGAGGCGACCGAGCAGGCGGAGCGCGCACTCGCGATCGCGCGCGACCTCGGCGACCCGCGCGCGCTGGCCGCAGCCACCACGGGCCTCGCGACAGTCGCCTATTTCCAGCACGATTTCGCCGCAGCGGCGGATCTCTACGAGGAATCGCTCCGGTTCAACCGGGAGGCCCAGAACGCTCCCGGCCCGGTTGCCAGTTGCCTCTACAACATCGGGCTTTCGGCTCGGGAGTTAGAAGACTACGACCGGGCAGAGACTGCCCTGCGCGAGGCCCTCGAGGTAGCCACGGGCGCACGCCACGGCGTCATCATCGGCAACTCGGCGAACACCCTCGGCTACGTGCTGTTCGCTCGCGGCGACATGGAAGGCGCCCGTTCCCTGTTCCTGCACGGAATCGAGGCGTTGAAGGAGATCGAGAATCCGGTGTGGATCTGCTCCGCGCTGAACCTGATGGCGTTGATCAGCGCCGAGCGCGGCGACGATCGTGACGCCGCGGTGCTCTGGGGAGCGGTCGACGCTCTGCTGGAGGGTGTCGGCAGGACGCAGCTCGCCGAGGAGCCCGAGGCTCGGGCGCGTCAGCAGGTCGAGCCTCATGTGCGGGCCTCGCTGGGGCCGGTCGCGCTCGCCACAGCTACGGAGGAAGGTCGGGGCCTGGCGCTGGCGCAGGCAGTAGAGCTGGCGATCGCGCTGGCGGAGAAATGATCCGGGTCGTGCGCGAGCTTCCCTCCGGCACCGTCACCTTTCTGTTCACCGACATCGAGGGGTCGACCAAGCTCCTGCACGAGCTGGGGGATGCCTACGCGGACGCGCTGGCCGAGCACCGCCGCGTGTTGCGGGCCGCCTTCGAGGCGCACGGCGGGGTCGAGGTCGACACCCAGGGCGATGCCTTCTTCGTCGCCTTCGCGCGGGCGGGCGACGCTCTCGCGGCCGCGCGGGAGGGGCAGCAGGCGTTGGCCGAAGGCCCGATCCGGGTACGGATGGGCCTGCACACCGGCGAGCCGGTCGTCACCGAGGAGGGCTACGTCGGGATCGACGTCCACCGGGCCGCCCGGATCGCGGCGGTCGGCCACGGCGGCCAGGTGCTCGTCTCACAAACGACAGTGGCGCTCCTGGATCGCAAGCAACAGTCTGTTACTTGACCTAGGGGAGCACCGGCTCAAGGACCTGACAGCGGACGGGCCTGAGTTCTCGCGCGCGCGACAAGAAGGAAGGCGGCTGACCTTCGCGAGGGTGGTCGAGGAGGCGCTGGCCTAGGCCGGAGGCGGCGGGCCGCGGCGCGAGGCCCGCAGGGCGCGGACCCGCTTCGTCGTCGCGAGGCCGCCGGCGGAGATGAGCAGCAGGGCGCCGAGCGAGGCGAGCACGATCAGCGGGATCGGCAGCGAGTCGGCGTTGCTCGTGCCGAGGTTGTCGATCGCCTTGCGGTAGGCGGAGCGGTCGGGACCGGCGTTGACGCCGCCGGTCGCGCCGGAGCCGCCTGTCGGGCCGCCCTTCGAGGAGCCGGGCCCCGAGGAGCCGGAGCCGGAGCCGACGTCCTGCGGGCTGCGCGTGCTCCGCTTCGCGATCTGAGCCTGCATCGCGGCGTTGATGTCGTCCGCGGCGCTCGAGTAGTCGCGTAGGTCCTCGGGGAGGCGCTGGACCGCCTCGCGGTAGCAGTGCAGCGGATACGAGCCGATTGTGCGGCCGTTCGACCAGTCGTTCAGGACCTTCTTCCAACACGGGGTCGCGGCGGCTGCCCCGGCCGGCAGAGACAGGGCAACGAGGACCCCTGCGGCGAGGGCGGCGAGAATCGTGATGAGCGCGGCTGGGCGCGTGGTCATGGATTGGCGGTACCGAATAGCTGGCCCCGTCAGTCTGACCCCGGGGCGTGATTGGCGCGTGATCCCCACGTTATCGTTTTGTAAACGCAGGCGCGGGTGGCGGCCGCTGTTAGCCTCACGACCCTCATGTGGAGCGCCCTCGAGCGCCGCGCGGCGCTGGTTTCGCTCGCCGCCGCCGGGGCTCTCGTAGGGGTTTCGGTGCTCTTTTCGGCGGGGTCGTCGAACGGCCGCCTGCTGTGGATCGGGCTCGCGGCTGTGGCCGTCGCGGCCGCGTTCGGGGCGGCTGCGCTCGCCGGCGCGCCGCGGCCCGTGCTCTCGGTGGAGGCGCTCGTCGCGCTCGGCCTGCTGGTCGCGTTCGTCTGCTGGTGCGGGCTCTCGGTGCTCTGGTCGATCGACCCGGACCACTCCTGGGCGTACCTCAACCGCGGGCTCGTCTACGTCGCGCTCGCGGTCGTCGGGCTGGCGGTCGGCGCCTACGTGCCGCGGGCCGTGCGGCTGTGGGCCTACATGCTGACCGTGGTGGTATCGCTCGCGCTCGGCTGGGCGCTGCTCGGGAAGGCCGTGCCGGCCGTGGGCGGCTCCGGCCGCGTCGCGCGACTGAGCTCGCCGATCGGCTACTGGAACGCGCTCGCGCTGCTCTTCGACATGGGTCTGCCGCTCGGGCTCTGGCTCGCGTCGCGGCGGGACCATCCGGCCTGGCTTCGCGCTGCCGGGACGCTTCTCCTCTACGGGCTCGTCGTCGGCGTCCTGCTGACGTACTCGCGGGGCGGGGTGGTCGTGGCGGTCGTGCTGATGGTCGCGTGGCTCGTCGCGGATCCCGAGCGCTGGCTCGAGAGCGGCGCGGCGCTGCTGCTCGGCGGCGGGCTCGGCGCCGCGGTCGGCGCGTGGGCGTTCACGCGGCCGGGGCTCGCGAACGACCTGCAGTCGCACTCGGTCCGCGTGCGCGACGGGGCCTGGTTCGCGCTCGTGTTCGTGCTGGGCGCGTGCGTCGTCGGGTCGCTGGCGTACCTGGGCTCGCTGGCCGAGCAGAGGCGGGCGCTGTCTCCGAGCGCGCGGCGGCTCGCGACACGGGTTGCGCTCGGGGCTCTCGCGCTCTGCGCGGTCGTGGGGATCGCGGTGATCGCTGTCAAGACGGATCCCGCGAACTGGTTCCGCGACTTCAGCGCGTCCGGCGGTCCGGCCGCGAACACTCCGGGGCGGTTGACCACGATCAGCTCGACCAGCCGCTGGGAGTGGTGGAAGGAGGCCTGGCACGCGTTCGAGGACCAGCCGCTGCGCGGGACCGGGGCGGGGTCGTTCGAGCTCACGCACCGGCTGCTGCGGACATCAAGCATCGTCACGACCGAGCCGCACGACCTGCCGCTGCAGTTTCTGAGCGAGACCGGGATCGTCGGGGCGCTGCTCGCTGCCGGGTCGCTCGCCGCCTCCTCGGTGGGAGTCGTGCGGCGGCTGCGACGGCTCGGGGGCGACGAGCGCGCGGCCGGGCTGGCACTCGCGCTCGGCGCGCTCGGCTTCGTCCTGCACGCGCTCGTCGACTTCGACTGGGACTTCGTCGCCGTCTGCGCGCCGTTCCTGGTCACGGTCGGCGTCCTGCTCGGGGGCGGGACGGTGCGCGGCGAGCGGCGTTGGGCGCTCGCGCTGCTCCCGGCCGCTGCGGCGTTGGCCGTCGCATTCTCGCTCCTGACGCCGTGGTTCGCGCAGCGCTCGACCAACTCGGCGCTCGCGGCGCTCGAGGCGGGCCGGCCCGCGCAGGCGGCCGCGCGGGCGCACCACGCGCGCTCGCTCGACCCGTTCGCGCTCGAGCCGATCTTCGTCGAGGCCGCGGCGGCGGAGCAGCTCGGAGACCTCGGCGCGGCGCGCTCGCTCTACGTCAAGGCGGTCGACGAGCAGCCGCTCAACTGGAGCGCGTGGTACGAGCTCGGGGCGTTCGAAGTGAGCGTTCGCAACGACAGGGCGGCCCTTGCGCCACTGCAGCGCGCGGTCGAGCTCGACCGGCACGGAACGCTCGCGCCGGCGCTCTTGCAGCAAGTCGAGTCGCGGCTCGGTTAGGCCGACCGGGCACGCAGCCAGATCTGCGTCATGACCGGCGCGAGCACACGGAAGGCGAACGGCTCCGCGAGGTGCTTCGCGACGTCCCGCGGGGCGTTTCCCGGCAGGCGCTTGCGCGCGGGGTGGAAACGCTCCAGCTCGGTGAAGCCCTGTTCGCGAAGCAGGCGCTTGAGCCGGTGCGGGGTGTAGCCGAGCTCGGTGACGCCGTAGTCGCCGGAGGCCTGGCGGCCGCCGAAGCGGTGCGCCCAGTTCGGCTCCGCCAGCAGGATCCGCCCGCCCGGCTTGAGCGCGGCGTGCGCGCTCGCGAGCACGAGATCCGCGCGCGGGCTGTGGTGGAGCGCGTCGTAGAGCAAGCAGGTGTCGAAGCGGCGGCCGAGGTCGAGCTGCTCCATGTCGCCGACCTCGTAGCGGATGTCGAGGCCCTCTTGCGCGGCGACCTCACGGGCGATCTCGATCATCTCCGGCGCGATGTCGTACCCCTCGGCCTGGACGCCCTGCCGCGCCGCGAGGCGGCTGATCCAGCCGGGCCCGCAGCCGAGCTCGCAGAGGCTCACGCCGGGCTGCAGCTCGAGCAGCTGGACGACATGGGCGAAGTCGAGCAGCAGGCGGGCGGTCTCGTCGGGCGTGCTCCGGAACGGCTTGCTCCGCAGCCACGCGCGGCCGGCCTCGCCGATCGCGCGCGGGTAGTCGATCTCGGCCTGCTTGCGCTCGTCAGGAGGCATGGGCTCGGAGCCAGATCTGCGTCCAGAACGGGGCGAGGATGCGGTAGACGAGCGGCTCGGCGACGTGCGCGGCCACATCGCCCGGCGAGTTCGAGAAGAGCCGCTTGCGCGTGTTGTGGAAGCGGCGGATCTCCGTGAAGCCGGCCGCGCGGAGGAGCCGCTTGAGCTTGCGCGGGCTGTAGCCGAGCTCGGTCACGCCGTACTCGCCGGACGCGTCGCGGCCCTGGAAGCGGTGCTTCCAGTTCGGCTCCCCGAGCAGGAGCAGCCCGCCCGGCTTGAGCGCCCGGTGCGCGGTCGCGAAGACGAGGTCGGCGCGCGGCGAGTGGTGGAGCGCGTCATAGAGCAGGCAGGCGTCGAAGCGCCGGCCGAGGTCGAGCTCCTCCATGTCGGCCGCTTCGAAGCGGACGTCGAGCCCCTCCTCGGCGGCGAGCTCGCGGGCGATCGCGATCATCTCGGGCGAGATGTCGTAGCCCTCGGCGTGCAGGCCGTGGCGCGCCGCGAAGCGCGTCATCCAGCCCGGGCCGCAGCCGAGCTCGCAGAGGCTCATCCCGCCGCGCAGGTCGAGCAGCTGCAGGACGTAGCCGAAGTCGATCAGCAACCGCGCCGACTCGCGCGGCGTGTTCCCGAACGGCTTCGAGCGGAGCCACGCGCGGCCGGCCTCGCCGATCGCGCTCGGGTAGTCGATCTCGGCCTGCTTGCGCTCGTCCTCGGCGGCCATCGGCCGATCATAGGCCGATAATCGCGAGCTGCCATGAGTCGCAGGTCGCGCGTCGGTTGGATCGTCGCCGGGTCGGCGCTGGCAGCAGTCGCCGGGCTCGCGATCGCCTACGCGCTGACGAGCTCGAGCTCGGACACCACCAAGCCCGGGTCGTCGTCGAGCTCGCTGACCGTCATCCCGGAGACCGGGCCGCCCGACCTCCACGGCGGCAGGCCGGCTGCGGGCCGGCTGCTCTTCACGCAGATGGCCTGCGGTTCCTGCCACACACTCGCGGCGGCGGGCGCGCACGGAAAGATCGCAGCGGATCTCGACGCGAATCCGCCGGGCTTCGACCTCGTGCTCGACCGGGTCACGAACGGCGTCGGCCGGATGCCGTCGTACCGCGCGCGCCTGAGCGAGCGTCAGATCCGCGACCTGGCCGCGTTCGTCGTGATCGCTAGCCGAGAATGACGGCCACCTGCGCGCCGCGCAGGTCGCGCGGGCGCAGGCCGTCGAGCGGCCAGACGAGCCGGATGCCGAGGTCGCGAGCGAGCCGCAGCGCCTCGGGACGGCGCCCGGGGCGGTACATCACCATCGTCGAGGCGTAGCCGCCGTGTGGCGCGTTGCCGACGACGCCGATCCGGTAGCCGTGCGCGCGTACGCGTGAGGCCTCGGCGGCGGCGGCGCCTGCGACCCCGTTCCCGTTCAGGACGGTGACGCGGACGGAGTGGCGAGGCAGGATCGGCCGAGCCGGGGTCTTGTGCGCAGGCACCGACGTGTTCGCGTCGGCGCGGGCGGCCTTCTCTACCGCGGGCTTCGCCACGAGCGCGGTGCCGACGGCGATGAGCCCGAGCAGCTCGAGCGTCGCGATCCCGGCGGCGACGACCGCGATCGTGCGCCAGGGGTGGGGGTGACTTGCTGGGGTCGGCAAGACGTGCTCCACGGGGAGCATCGGTTTCGCCGCCGGCCGGCTTGATCCTTCAACAGCAGCGCTTGAAGTCGTGCCCGTCGAAATACGCGTAGGCGACCGGCCTGCGCGCCGGGCTCGGCGTGACGAGAACGCGCAGCGCGAGGCCCGGCCGCTTGGTGCTCCCGGGCAGGCGCGCGTAGGAGCACTCGCCCGTCAGGCCGGCGGCCGAGTGCAGCACGGGCAGGTCGAACGCCGCCGACCAGCCGCTGTCGCCGCGGTAGGCGCCACCGCTCCGCTCGAACCGCATCTGGCCGGGCCGCAGCGAGCGCATCTCGGCCGGAGCGCAGAACACGGCGGCGATGTCCGTGATCCCGCGGTAGCGGAACTCCCGGCTCAGGTCGCCGCCGATGAAGACGTGCGCCGTGCGGTAGCCCTCCGGCTGCGAGAGCAGGATCAGCTCCCCTCCGGGCGGCGTCATCGCCGCTGCCGCGGGCACGAGCCGCTTGCTCAGCCGGCCTGCCTGGAGCCAGTCGAAGGAGTTGTAGAGCGTGAGCGCTCCCAGCAAGCAGATCGCCGCGCCGGCCGCCGCGGCTACCGAGGCGCGGCGCGGAACCGGGATCAGCCCCGCGAGGGCGAGCGCGAGCCCGACCGATGCCAGCAGCAGGTTGCGCTCCCCGTTCGCGTTGTTCAGGTCGACCGGCAGGTTGGCGAGCGGCAGGATCGCGACGAGCCACCAGGCGGCCCCGATCACGACGACGCGCACGTCCGCGGTCGCGCCGCGCCGCCGCAGCACGAGCACGCGCCAGACGACGAGCGCGAGCAACGCCACGGGCAGCAGGAAGACCGCCACGTAACGGAACGCCTGGACGCTCGGAGGGATGCCGCTGGCAAGCATGTACGAGGCGTACGAGCCGGCCATCAGCTTCGGCGTCCACGGGTACTCGGTGTAGCCGCCGATCCCGCCGATCACCGCGTAGCGCGCGATGAAGGTCCCAGCTCGACGAGCAGCATCGCGCCCGGGATCCACAGCTCGCGCCGGCCCTCCCGGCGCGGCAGGACGAGCAGCGCGAGCACGGGCAGCGTGAACGCGATCTCCTTCGAGAGGGTCGCGACGGCGGTGAGGAGAGCGGCTCCGGCGATGCGCAGCGCGAGCGACCAGCGGGAGCGGACGACGAGCAGCGCCGCGAGCGAGGCGGTCACGGCGACGAGGTCGGTGTTGCCGGAGACCCAGGCGACGGACTCGCCGTGGCGCGGGTAGACCGCGAAGGCGGCCGCGGCGATCCACGCGCGCGCACCGTCGACGAAGGTCGCGGCGAGTGCCCAGACCTCGAAGACGACCACCGCGAAGAGCAAGAGGTTCGAGACGTGAAACGCGACCGCCGAGCCCCCGAACGCCTTGAAGAGCCACAGGTTCCAGAGCACCCAGAACGGGCGGTAGAAGTGCCCGGCCGCGCCGGCCTCGCCGATGTCGTTGTGCGTGAACACCCAGCCGACGCCGCCGTGGTGCAGGTTCGTGAGGAGCAGGAAGTCGTCGGAGAGGAAGCCCGCCCAGACCGCCGGCACGAAGACCGCGCAGGCGATGACGGCGAGAGCGGCGGCCCCGGCTACTCGCCGAGCGACTGCCAGGTCAGCCGTAGGCCCTCCTCGAGGCCGACCTCCGGGCGCCAGCCGAGCTCGCGCTCGGCCAGCGAGACGTCGAGCACCGAGCGGCGCACGTCGCCGAGCCGGGCCTCCTCGAAGCGCGGCCCGCGCTCCACGTCGGTGACAGCGGCGCACACTCGGTGGAGGTCGAGGATCGTCGTCTCCTGTCCGGTGCCGACGTTGAAGACGCCGCTGTCGTGGCCCACCGTGGCCAGCAGCGCGCGCACGACGTCGCCGACGTAGACGAAGTCGCGGGTCTGGCCGCCGTCGCCGAAGATGATCGTCTCCTCGCCGCCGGCCATCCGCTCGAGAAAGATCGCGACGACGCCGCCTTCGAGCCCGGCATCCTGGCGCGGCCCGTAGACGTTCCCCAGCCGCGTGACGACGTTGCCCGAGCCGTGCATGCGGTTCCAGCCGCGCAGGTACTCCTCGCCGCAGAGCTTCGCGATCCCGTACGGGGAGAGCGGCTCGCGCGGCGCGTCCTCGGCCGCCGGCCCTTCGCACTCGCCGTAGATCGCGCCGCCGGTCGACGTGAAGACGACCTGTGCGCCCACGGCGCGCGCGGCCTCGAGCACCCGGACCGTGCCGACGACGTTCACGGACGCGTCGAAGTCGGGCCGCTGCACGGAGGTCTGAACGTCGGCCTGCGCGGCGAGGTGGAAGACGACCTCGGCGCCCTCCGCGTCGATGCCCTCGCGGATGTCCCGCTCCACGAAGCGCGCGCTCGGGTTGAGGTGCTCACGCTTGCCCGAGGAGAGGTCGTCCACGACCACGACGTCGTCGCCCCGCTCGACGAGCGCATCGACGAGATGCGAGCCGATGAACCCGGCGCCCCCTGTCACGATCGCCCGCAAAGCCTGCATATCCTAGGGCCGCGGTGTTCGTGACTCTTGAAGGGATCGACGGCTCGGGCAAGTCGACCCAGGCGCGCCTCCTCGCGGAAGCCCTCGTGGCGGACGGTCGCGACGTCGTGCTGACCCGTGAGCCGGGCGGTACCGAGCTCGGCGAGAAGATCCGCGACCTGCTCCTCGGCGGCGGCGACGTCTCGCCCTGGGCCGAGGCTGCGCTGTTCGCGGCGGCGCGCGCCCAGCTCGTCGAGGAGGTGATCGCGCCGGCGCTCGCCCGCGGCGCCGATGTCGTCTGCGACCGCTACCTCGACTCGTCCCTCGCCTACCAGGGGATCGCGCGCGGGCTTGGCGTCGACCGCGTGCTCGAGCTGAACCTCAACGCGATCGGCGCCGTCCTCCCCGACCGGACCTACCTGCTGCTGATCGACCCGGAGGAGTCCGCGCGCCGGCTGGGCCGGCCGAGCGACCGGATCGAGCGCGAGGACGCGGCCTTCCGCGCGCGGGTCGACGAGGCCTACCGCGAGCTCGCCGCGGCCTTTCCGCAGCGGATCACCGCCATCGACGGCACCCGGCCCGCGGAAGAGATCGCCGGAGAGATCCTTGACGGCCTTCGACAGCCTTCCTGAGCAGGAGGAGGCCAAGCGCCTCCTCGGCTCGGCACTCCGCGAAGGCCCGGCGCACGCGTACCTGTTCCATGGGCCGGCCGGAGTCGGCAAGCGGCGGGTGGCGCTCGCCTTCGCCTCGGAGCTTCTGGGCGGGGACGCACGCGTCGAGCGGCGCACGCATCCCGACCTGTACGTGCTCGAGCCGCTCGGCGAGCAGATCCGGATCGACGCGGTCCGCGAGATGCGCCGTGACCTGCACATGCGCCCCTTCGAGGCAGAGCGGCGCGTCTACCTCGTCTTCGGCGCCCATCTGCTGAACGAGGAGGCCGCGGACGCGCTGCTCAAGGACCTCGAGGAGCCGCCCGGTTACGCGGTGATCGTGCTCGTCGCCGACGAGGTCGGGCCGCTGCCGGAGACCATCCGCTCGCGCTGCCAGCCCGTGCCGTTCCGGCGGCTGTCGGAGCGGGCGGTGCGCGAGGAGGTGCGTGCCCGCGCGCCGGAGCTCTCGGAGGACGAGGCGACGTCGATCGCGCGCGTCGCCGGCGGGCGCCTCGACCGGGCAGAGCGGCTGCTCGATCCGGCTGCGGCGAAACGGCGGGCCGAGCTGCTCGAGGTCGCGCGGGCGGTCTACTCGGACGAGGACTTCGACCCCGGCGCCGCGGCCGACCGGCTGGTAGAAGGCGCGCGCGCCCGTTCTGCCGAGGCGAAGGAGCGCGAGGAGGCCGCGATCGAAGGCCTCGACCTGCCGAACCGCGAGGCCGAGCAGCGTGTCCGCAGGGCCGCGCGAGGCGCCGAGCGCGAGGAGCTCCTGGCTGCGCTCGAGGAGCTCGCGGCCTGGTACCGCGACCTCGTCGCTGCGGCTGCGGGCGCGGAGAGCGCGCTCGTCCACGCCGATCGCGCGGCGGAGCTCCTGGAGGACGGAACGCTCGAGCGCCTGGAAGCCGCCGAGCGGGCCGCCGAGCTCGTTCGCGAGACGTGGCGCAACTTCGAGGAGCTCCAGCTCTCGGCGTCGCTGGCGCTGGAAGCGCTCTTCGTCCAGCTCCGCCGCGCGTTCGCCGGCGCGCTGGTCGCTTAGACCGTCTCGCTGAGAGCCCGACCGCCCCAGAGCTGGTCGATCAGGCGGTAGGAGGCCCAGTTGACGAGCCAGATGATCACGACGACGCCGACGTAGGTCCAGAAGCCGTCGATCGAGAAGTTCGGCGCGATCCACTCGGCGAGCGCGACCATCGCGATGTTGATCACGAGCAGGAAGAGGCCGAGCGTGACGATGACCAGCGGGAGCGTCAGCAGCGTGAGGATCGGCTTGATGATCGTGTTGGCGATGCCCAGCACGATGGCTCCGATGATGTAGGCCCAGGCGCCGTGGATATGGACGCTCGAGAAGATCCCGTTGCAGATCCACAGCGCCAGCGCGTTGACTCCCAGGGCAATCAGCAGGCGGGCCAGGATCGGCATCGGCCGAGTCTACGGGAATCCGGCTCCGCGGCCGTTCCGTATTGACTGCCAGAAAGGGGGGTGAGCACGTGAGCCTTTCGCGTAGGACACTCTGGATCACCGGAGCGCTCGTGGCGGTGGCCGTGATCGCGGTCGTGCTGCTCGTCGTCTACTCAGGTGGCGGCGGTGGCGGCGCCGGCGGCGGCTACTAGGCCCGGCACCAACCGGCTACAGTGAGAAAACCGCCGACGTAGCTCAGCTGGTAGAGCACTTCACTCGTAATGAAGGGGTCCCCGGTTCGAGTCCGGGCGTCGGCTTCGAGCGATTACCAGCGATTTCACGCAGACAGCGACGCTCGGGGCCGCTGCTCTCGGTGCCCAATAGGTGCCCAGACGTGCCTGACGAGAACTCGGAACCGCAGCCCCCTCCACCGCCGCCGCCCAAGTCGCCGCCTAAACCCGCCGTCCCGAAGAAGCCGGGCTACGAGGCGCGAAGCGCGGAGGGCGCACGTCGAGACATTGAGCGCCTGCGCGAAGATCGGCTACACGAGAGCGGAATCCTAAGACAGAGACGCGATCACGGCGAATCCAACAATCGGCGTTCCGCTGGCCCTCCTGGACTTGATGAACGAATCGATCACCCGGCATTCACGGCCGCTCGCATTCGATGCGCTCGGGGATAGCGCGACGCTCTCGGGGAAGAGCCAGGGACGGGCGCGGGATCCTGCGGCACAAACCCGCGCCCCCGGTGGGAATAGGGAGGCACATCCACCGTTCCCCGGCTTCAGGGAACGTGTTTCGGCAGGAACCCCACCTAACCCTCCGTCCCGGTCGCAGAACGGCGCTCATCTCCGAAACAGACCGTGGTTTGCGGCAGGGGGAGGCTTGGCGAACTCCCCCAGACGCCTGCCTCTGAGCCGCAGTAGACCCCTGCCGCAGCGGTCAATTTCCGCAAGAGGCGATGGTGTAAACGCATTCAGCCTGGGTAACGGTGAGGAGAGTCGGGTGGCCTCCCTTCCCCCTGGGCGGCCAAGCCGCTCAGCCCTGGACTCGGCCGCCCGGCTCTCCTCATCACTACTGATACTTCCGAAGCTCAAGCTTGCGGCGAGCGGCTGCGTATACCCGGTTGATCTTGGCCAACAAAATCGCTGCTGCGACTTTCGGGCGGCGAGCGCGCTTGGCTACTTGGGAATGCAGCCGGAGGTCGCGACAGGCGAGACGATGGTCTTCCCGTCCACGGTCTCGGCGCTAACCGACGACGCCCCCCACGTGCAGGGCGCTTGATCGAGTCTTGCGCCTGTCGCCTGTGCAGACGGCAACGCCAGCACCGCCGCGACCGCGGCGATAACGAGGCAGGCGCTGACGAAGGGGCGTGGGCCGCAGAACCTCACCCCACGAGGATGACGAGCGGCGACCTCGAGCGCCATGGGCCGCGTGGCTCATCTTCGACCACGATGAGTCCCATCGCCGCGACGCCTTAGACACCTCGAGTCAGTCTCTCCGAGCTGTCAGTCCGGGAGAGTCTGCGTTCCGCGCGCTACGGCAGAAGAACGCGAGTTCAGGCTGCTCGTCGTCAGGATCAGGATTCTTGGTGGGGCGGTGAGCGCCGCAGCGCCGACCGCCCGACTTAAGTTGAGCCGAAAATGGCTGCGACAACCGCCCGAGAAGTTCGGGCGTTACCAGCCTTTCGGCGCTTTCTGCCTAAACTCGCAATGGCGTCCGGCTCCAGCGGAAGGAGGAGTCACATGGTGTTCCTGTTCAGGTTGGAGATGACGGACGGCGAGCCCGCCGAGCCGTCGATGCTTGAAGCGGCGGTGCCGAATTGGCGACCGGGCGACACGATCCCGCTCGGCGGTCAGTGCTGCGCGTGGTCGTCTACGACGGTCGAACTAACGTCGAGGACCTTCCCGCGACCTCCGCGCCCAAACGTCCGAAAACCGGGCTGACGGAGGAAGCGGGGTTGAGGCCGCCGAGCCCGACGTTCTCCCTGCACGTAAGCCACTTTCCACCCCTCCGCGCCACGCCCCGCCCTTACCCTCGATTTCTCTCGTAATGAAGGGGTCCCCGGTTCGAGTCCGGGCGTCGGCTTCGAGTGATCACCAGCGATCTCACGCAGACAGCGACGCTCGGGGCCGCTACTCCCTCGTTCTAAGACCCTTGCCTCGGCTTTGAGAGGCCCGTTTTTAGCGGCCGAGACTTACGTGCATACCAATCTTGGTTCCGCGAGGAAGTCGGGCACCGGGCTTCCGACTCTGCCAATAAACGATGCCGGGCCCGAGGCGTGACTGTCCTCGACGCACGGCGCCCGTTCGACAATGTGCAGTGCTGAGTCTCCTCTTCGCCTTCGCAAGTGACTTGCCCACGACCTTCGGAACGACGCACTGCACATTGTCGAGCGGCCGCCGTGCGTCGAGGACGGTCACACCTCGGGCCCGGCATCTTTTATTGTGAAGTTGGAAGCCCGGTGCCCGACTTCCTCGCGGAACCAAGATTGGTATGCACGTAAGTCTCGGCCGCTAAAAACGGGCCTCTGAAAGCCGAGGCAAGGGTCTTAGAACGAGGGAGTAGCGGCCCCGAGCGTCGCTGTCTGCGTGAGATCGCTGGTGATCACTCGAAGCCGACGCCCGGACTCGAACCAGGGAACCCTTCGTTACGGGAGAAATCGAGGGTAAGGGCGGGGCGTGGCGCGGAGGGGTGGAAAGTGGCTTACGTGCAGGGAGAACGTCGGGCTCGGCGGCCTCAACCCCGCTTCCTCCGTCAGCCCGGTTTTCGGACGTTTGGGCGCGGAGGTCGCGGGAAGGTCCTCGACGTTAGTTCGACCGTCGTAGACGACCACGCGCAGCACTGACCGCCGAGCGGGATCGTGTCGCCCGGTCGCCAATTCGGCACCGCCGCTTCAAGCATCGACGGCTCGGCGGGCTCGCCGTCCGTCATCTCCAACCTGAACAGGAACACCATGTGACTCCTCCTTCCGCTGGAGCCGGACGGCCATTGCGAGTTTAGGCAGAAAGCGCCGAAAGGCTGGTAACGCCCGAACTTCTCGGGCGGTTGTCGCAGCCATTTTCGGCTCAACTTAAGTCGGGCGGTCGGCGCTGCGGCGCTGACCGCCCCACCAAGAATCCTGATCCTGACGACGAGCAGCCTGAACTCGCGTTCTTCTGCCGTAGCGCGCGGAACGCAGACTCTCCCGGACTGACAGCTCGGAGAGACTGACTCGAGGTGTCTAAGGCGTCGCGGCGATGGGACTCATCGTGGTCGAAGATGAGCCACGCGGCCCATGGCGCTCGAGGTCGCCGCTCGTCATCCTCGTGGGGTGAGGTTCTGCGGCCCACGCCCCTTCGTCAGCGCCTGCCTCGTTATCGCCGCGGTCGCGGCGGTGCTGGCGTTGCCGTCTGCACAGGCGACAGGCGCAAGACTCGATCAAGCGCCCTGCACGTGGGGGGCGTCGTCGGTTAGCGCCGAGACCGTGGACGGGAAGACCATCGTCTCGCCTGTCGCGACCTCCGGCTGCATTCCCAAGTAGCCAAGCGCCTCGCCGCCCGAAAGTCGCAGCAGCGATCTTGTCGGCCAAGATCAACCGGGTATACGCAGCCGCTCGCCGCAAGCTTGAGCTTCGGAAGCATCAGTAGTGATGAGGAGAGCCGGGCGGCCGAGTCCAGGGCTGAGCGGCTTGGCCGCCCAGGGGGAAGGGAGGCCACCCGACTCTCCTCACCGTTACCCAGGCTGAATGCGTTTACACCATCGCCTCTTGCGGAAATTGACCGCTGCGGCAGGGGTCTACTGCGGCTCAGAGGCAGGCGTCTGGGGGAGTTCGCCAAGCCTCCCCCTGCCGCAAACCACGGTCTGTTTCGGAGATGTGCGCCGTTGTGCGACCGGGACGGAGGGTTAGGTGGGGTTCCTGCCGAAACACGTTCCCTGAAGCCGGGGAACGGTGGATGTGTCTCCCTATTCCCACCGGGGGCGCGGGTTTGTGCCGCAGGATCCCGCGCCCGTCCCTGGCTCTTCCCCGAGAGCGTCGCGCTATCCCCGAGCGCATCGAATGCGAGCGGCCGTGAATGCCGGGTGATCGATTCGTTCATCAAGTCCAGGAGGGCCAGCGGAACGCCGATTGTTGGATTCGCCGTGATCGCGTCTCTGTCTTAGGATTCGCTCTCGTGTAGCCGATCTTCGCGCAGGCGCTCAATGTCTCGACGTGCGCCCTCCGCGCTTCGCGACTCGTAGCCCGGCTTCTTCGGGACGGCGGGTTTAGGCGGCGACTTGGGCGGCGGCGGTGGAGGGGGCTGCGGTTCCGAGTTCTCGTCAGGCACGTCTGGGCACCTATTGGGCACCGAGAGCAGCGGCCCCGAGCGTCGCTGTCTGCGTGAAATCGCTGGTAATCGCTCGAAGCCGACGCCCGGACTCGAACCGGGGACCCCTTCATTACGAGTGAAGTGCTCTACCAGCTGAGCTACGTCGGCGGTTTTCTCACTGTAGCCGGTTGGTGCCGGGCCTAGTAGCCGCCGCCGGCGCCGCCACCGCCGCCACCTGAGTAGACGACGAGCAGCACGACCGCGATCACGGCCACCGCCACGAGCGCTCCGGTGATCCAGAGTGTCCTACGCGAAAGGCTCACGTGCTCACCCCCATTTCTGCCAGTCAATACGGAGCGGCCGCAAGAGCCGGATTCCCGTAGACTCGGCCGATGCCGATCCTGGCCCGTCTGCTGATTGCCCTGGGAGTCAACGCGCTGGCGCTGTGGATCTGCAACGGGATCTTCTCGAGCGTCCAGATCCACGGCGCCTGGGCCTACATCATCGGAGCCATCGTGCTGGGCATCGCCAACACGATCATCAAGCCGATCCTCACGCTGCTGACGCTCCCGCTGGTCATCGTCACGCTCGGCCTCTTCCTGCTCGTGATCAACATCGCGATGGTCGCGCTCGCCGAGTGGATCGCGCCGAACTTCTCGATCGACGGCTTCTGGACCTACGTCGGCGTCGTCGTGATCATCTGGCTCGTCAACTGGGCCTCCTACCGCCTGATCGACCAGCTCTGGGGCGGTCGGGCTCTCAGCGAGACGGTCTAAGCAACCAGCGCGCCGGCGAACGCGCGGCGGAGCTGGACGAAGAGCGCTTCCAGCGCCAGCGACGCCGAGAGCTGGAGCTCCTCGAAGTTGCGCCACGTCTCGCGAACGAGCTCGGCGGCCCGCTCGGCGGCTTCCAGGCGCTCGAGCGTTCCGTCCTCCAGGAGCTCCGCCGCGCGGTCGGCGTGGACGAGCGCGCTCTCCGCGCCCGCAGCCGCAGCGACGAGGTCGCGGTACCAGGCCGCGAGCTCCTCGAGCGCAGCCAGGAGCTCCTCGCGCTCGGCGCCTCGCGCGGCCCTGCGGACACGCTGCTCGGCCTCGCGGTTCGGCAGGTCGAGGCCTTCGATCGCGGCCTCCTCGCGCTCCTTCGCCTCGGCAGAACGGGCGCGCGCGCCTTCGACCAGCCGGTCGGCCGCGGCGCCGGGGTCGAAGTCCTCGTCCGAGTAGACCGCCCGCGCGACCTCGAGCAGCTCGGCCCGCCGTTTCGCCGCAGCCGGATCGAGCAGCCGCTCTGCCCGGTCGAGGCGCCCGCCGGCGACGCGCGCGATCGACGTCGCCTCGTCCTCCGAGAGCTCCGGCGCGCGGGCACGCACCTCCTCGCGCACCGCCCGCTCCGACAGCCGCCGGAACGGCACGGGCTGGCAGCGCGAGCGGATCGTCTCCGGCAGCGGCCCGACCTCGTCGGCGACGAGCACGATCACCGCGTAACCGGGCGGCTCCTCGAGGTCCTTGAGCAGCGCATCCGCGGCCTCCTCGTTCAGCAGGTGGGCGCCGAAGACGAGGTAGACGCGCCGCTCCGCCTCGAAGGGGCGCATGTGCAGGTCACGGCGCATCTCGCGGACCGCGTCGATCCGGATCTGCTCGCCGAGCGGCTCGAGCACGTACAGGTCGGGATGCGTGCGCCGCTCGACGCGTGCGTCTCCGCCCAGAAGCTCCGAGGCGAAGGCGAGCGCCACCCGCCGCTTGCCGACTCCGGCCGGCCCATGGAACAGGTACGCGTGCGCCGGGCCTTCGCGGAGTGCCGAGCCGAGGAGGCGCTTGGCCTCCTCCTGCTCAGGAAGGCTGTCGAAGGCCGTCAAGGATCTCTCCGGCGATCTCTTCCGCGGGCCGGGTGCCGTCGATGGCGGTGATCCGCTGCGGAAAGGCCGCGGCGAGCTCGCGGTAGGCCTCGTCGACCCGCGCGCGGAAGGCCGCGTCCTCGCGCTCGATCCGGTCGCTCGGCCGGCCCAGCCGGCGCGCGGACTCCTCCGGGTCGATCAGCAGCAGGTAGGTCCGGTCGGGGAGGATGGCGCCGATCGCGTTGAGGTTCAGCTCGAGCACGCGGTCGACGCCAAGCCCGCGCGCGATCCCCTGGTAGGCGAGGGACGAGTCGAGGTAGCGGTCGCAGACGACATCGGCGCCGCGGGCGAGCGCCGGCGCGATCACCTCCTCGACGAGCTGGGCGCGCGCCGCCGCGAACAGCGCAGCCTCGGCCCAGGGCGAGACGTCGCCGCCGCCGAGGAGCAGGTCGCGGATCTTCTCGCCGAGCTCGGTACCGCCCGGCTCACGGGTCAGCACGACGTCGCGACCGTCCGCCACGAGGGCTTCCGCGAGGAGGCGCGCCTGGGTCGACTTGCCCGAGCCGTCGATCCCTTCAAGAGTCACGAACACCGCGGCCCTAGGATATGCAGGCTTTGCGGGCGATCGTGACAGGGGGCGCCGGGTTCATCGGCTCGCATCTCGTCGATGCGCTCGTCGAGCGGGGCGACGACGTCGTGGTCGTGGACGACCTCTCCTCGGGCAAGCGTGAGCACCTCAACCCGAGCGCGCGCTTCGTGGAGCGGGACATCCGCGAGGGCATCGACGCGCACGGCGCCGAGGTCGTCTTCCACCTCGCCGCGCAGGCGGACGTTCAGACCTCGATGCAGCGGCCCGACTTCGACGCGTCTGTGAACGTGGTCGGCACGGTCCGGGTGCTCGAGGCCGCGCGCGCCGTGGGCGCACAGGTCGTCTTCACGTCGACCGGCGGGGCGATCTACGGCGAGTGCGAAGGGCCGGCGGCCGAGGACGCGCCGCGCGAGCCGCTCTCGCCGTACGGGATCGCGAAGCTCTGCGGCGAGGAGTACCTGCGCGGCTGGAACCGCATGCACGGCTCGGGCAACGTCGTCACGCGGCTGGGGAACGTCTACGGGCCGCGCCAGGATGCCGGGCTCGAAGGCGGCGTCGTCGCGATCTTTCTCGAGCGGATGGCCGGCGGCGAGGAGACGATCATCTTCGGCGACGGCGGCCAGACCCGCGACTTCGTCTACGTCGGCGACGTCGTGCGCGCGCTGCTGGCCACGGTGGGCCACGACAGCGGCGTCTTCAACGTCGGCACCGGGCAGGAGACGACCATCCTCGACCTCCACCGTGTGTGCGCCGCTGTCACCGACGTGGAGCGCGGGCCGCGCTTCGAGGAGGCCCGGCTCGGTGACGTGCGCCGATCCGTTCTCGACGTCTCGCTGGCCGAGCGCGAACTCGGCTGGAGCCCGGAGGTCGGCCTCGAGGAGGGCCTACGGCTGACCTGGCAGTCGCTCGGCGAGTAGCCGGGGCCGCCGCTCTCGCCATCATCGCCTGCGCGGTCTTCGTGCCGGCGGTCTGGGCGGGCTTCCTCTCCGACGACTTCCTGCTGCTGACGAACCTGCACCACGGCGGCGTCGGCTGGGTGTTCACGCACAACGACATCGGCGAGGCCGGCGCGGCCGGGCACTTCTACCGCCCGTTCTGGGTGCTCTGGAACCTCTGGCTCTTCAAGGCGTTCGGGGGCTCGGCGGTCGCGTTTCACGTCTCGAACCTCTTGCTCTTCGCGGTGGTCGTCTTCGAGGTCTGGGCACTCGCCGCGACCTTCGTCGACGGTGCGCGCGCGTGGATCGCCGCGGCCGCCTTCGCGGTCTACCCGCGCCACGGCGAGTCCGTCGCCTGGGTCTCCGGCAACACCGACCTCGTCGCCGTGACCGCCTCGCTCGCGGCGCTGCTCGTCGTCCGCTCCCGCTGGTCGCTCGCGCTGCGCATCGCCGGAGCCGCCCTCCTCACCGCGGTCGCGACCCTCTCGAAGGAGATCGCGTTCACGCTGCCCGTGCTCGCGCTGCTCGTCCTGCCGCGCCGGGAGGGCCGGCGCGAGCTGTGGATCCCAGGCGCGATGCTGCTCGTCGAGCTGGGGACCTTCATCGCGCGCTACGCGGTGATCGGCGGGATCGGCGGCTACACCGAGTACCCGTGGACGCCGAAGCTGATGGCCGGCTCGTACGCCTCGTACATGCTTGCCAGCGGCATCCCTCCGAGCGTCCAGGCGTTCCGTTACGTGGCGGTCTTCCTGCTGCCCGTGGCGTTGCTCGCGCTCGTCGTCTGGCGCGTGCTCGTGCTGCGGCGGCGCGGCGCGACCGCGGACGTGCGCGTCGTCGTGATCGGGGCCGCCTGGTGGCTCGTCGCGATCCTGCCGCTCGCCAACCTGCCGGTCGACCTGAACAACGCGAACGGGGAGCGCAACCTGCTGCTGGCATCGGTCGGGCTCGCGCTCGCCCTCGCGGGGCTGATCCCGGTTCCGCGCCGCGCCTGGATAGCCGCGGCGGCCGGCGCGGCGATCTGCTTGCTGGGAGCGCTCACGCTCTACAACTCCTTCGACTGGCTCCAGGCAGGCCGGCTGAGCAAGCGGCTCGTGCCAGCGGCAGCGGCCATGACCCCGCCCGGAGGGGAGCTGATCCTGCTCTCGCAGCCGGAGGGCTACCGCACGGCGCACGTCTTCATCGGCGGCGACCTGAGCCGGGAGTTCCGCTACCGCGGGATCACGGACATCGCCGCCGTGTTCTGCGCTCCGGCCGAGATGCGCTCGCTGCGGCCCGGCCAGATGCGGTTCGAGCGGAGCGGCGGCGCCTACCGCGGCGACAGCGGCTGGTCGGCGGCGTTCGACCTGCCCGTGCTGCACTCGGCCGCCGGCCTGACGGGCGAGTGCTCCTACGCGCGCCTGCCCGGGAGCACCAAGCGGCCGGGCCTCGCGCTGCGCGTTCTCGTCACGCCGAGCCCGGCGCGCAGGCCGGTCGCCTACGCGTATTTCGACGGGCACGACTTCAAGCGCTGCTGTTGAAGGATCAAGCCGGCCGGCGGCGAAACCGATGCTCCCCGTGGAGCACGTCTTGCCGACCCCAGCAAGTCACCCCCACCCCTGGCGCACGATCGCGGTCGTCGCCGCCGGGATCGCGACGCTCGAGCTGCTCGGGCTCATCGCCGTCGGCACCGCGCTCGTGGCGAAGCCCGCGGTAGAGAAGGCCGCCCGCGCCGACGCGAACACGTCGGTGCCTGCGCACAAGACCCCGGCTCGGCCGATCCTGCCTCGCCACTCCGTCCGCGTCACCGTCCTGAACGGGAACGGGGTCGCAGGCGCCGCCGCCGCCGAGGCCTCACGCGTACGCGCGCACGGCTACCGGATCGGCGTCGTCGGCAACGCGCCACACGGCGGCTACGCCTCGACGATGGTGATGTACCGCCCCGGGCGCCGTCCCGAGGCGCTGCGGCTCGCTCGCGACCTCGGCATCCGGCTCGTCTGGCCGCTCGACGGCCTGCGCCCGCGCGACCTGCGCGGCGCGCAGGTCGCCGTCATTCTCGGCTAGCGATCACGACGAACGCGGCCAGGTCGCGGATCTGACGCTCGCTCAGGCGCGCGCGGTACGACGGCATCCGGCCGACGCCGTTCGTGACCCGGTCGAGCACGAGGTCGAAGCCCGGCGGATTCGCGTCGAGATCCGCTGCGATCTTTCCGTGCGCGCCCGCCGCCGCGAGTGTGTGGCAGGAACCGCAGGCCATCTGCGTGAAGAGCAGCCGGCCCGCAGCCGGCCTGCCGCCGTGGAGGTCGGGCGGCCCGGTCTCCGGGATGACGGTCAGCGAGCTCGACGACGACCCGGGCTTGGTGGTGTCCGAGCTCGAGCTCGTCAGCGCGTAGGCGATCGCGAGCCCGGCGACTGCTGCCAGCGCCGACCCGGCGACGATCCAACCGACGCGCGACCTGCGACTCATGGCAGCTCGCGATTATCGGCCTATGATCGGCCGATGGCCGCCGAGGACGAGCGCAAGCAGGCCGAGATCGACTACCCGAGCGCGATCGGCGAGGCCGGCCGCGCGTGGCTCCGCTCGAAGCCGTTCGGGAACACGCCGCGCGAGTCGGCGCGGTTGCTGATCGACTTCGGCTACGTCCTGCAGCTGCTCGACCTGCGCGGCGGGATGAGCCTCTGCGAGCTCGGCTGCGGCCCGGGCTGGATGACGCGCTTCGCGGCGCGCCACGGCCTGCACGCCGAGGGCTACGACATCTCGCCCGAGATGATCGCGATCGCCCGCGAGCTCGCCGCCGAGGAGGGGCTCGACGTCCGCTTCGAAGCGGCCGACATGGAGGAGCTCGACCTCGGCCGGCGCTTCGACGCCTGCCTGCTCTATGACGCGCTCCACCACTCGCCGCGCGCCGACCTCGTCTTCGCGACCGCGCACCGGGCGCTCAAGCCGGGCGGGCTGCTCCTGCTCGGGGAGCCGAACTGGAAGCACCGCTTCCAGGGCCGCGACGCGTCCGGCGAGTACGGCGTGACCGAGCTCGGCTACAGCCCGCGCAAGCTCAAGCGGCTCCTCCGCGCGGCCGGCTTCACGGAGATCCGCCGCTTCCACAACACGCGCAAGCGGCTCTTCTCGAACTCGCCGGGCGATGTGGCCGCGCACGTCGCCGAGCCGCTCGTCTACCGCATCCTCGCCCCGTTCTGGACGCAGATCTGGCTCCGAGCCCATGCCTCCTGACGAGCGCAAGCAGGCCGAGATCGACTACCCGCGCGCGATCGGCGAGGCCGGCCGCGCGTGGCTGCGGAGCAAGCCGTTCCGGAGCACGCCCGACGAGACCGCCCGCCTGCTGCTCGACTTCGCCCACATCGTCCAGCTGCTCGAGCTGCAGCCCGGCGTGAGCCTCTGCGAGCTCGGCTGCGGGCCCGGCTGGATCAGCCGCCTCGCGGCGCGGCAGGGCGTCCAGGCCGAGGGGTACGACATCGCGCCGGAGATGATCGAGATCGCCCGCGAGGTCGCCGCGCAGGAGGGCCTCGACATCCGCTACGAGGTCGGCGACATGGAGCAGCTCGACCTCGGCCGCCGCTTCGACACCTGCTTGCTCTACGACGCGCTCCACCACAGCCCGCGCGCGGATCTCGTGCTCGCGAGCGCGCACGCCGCGCTCAAGCCGGGCGGGCGGATCCTGCTGGCGGAGCCGAACTGGGCGCACCGCTTCGGCGGCCGCCAGGCCTCCGGCGACTACGGCGTCACCGAGCTCGGCTACACCCCGCACCGGCTCAAGCGCCTGCTTCGCGAACAGGGCTTCACCGAGCTGGAGCGCTTCCACCCCGCGCGCAAGCGCCTGCCGGGAAACGCCCCGCGGGACGTCGCGAAGCACCTCGCGGAGCCGTTCGCCTTCCGTGTGCTCGCGCCGGTCATGACGCAGATCTGGCTGCGTGCCCGGTCGGCCTAACCGAGCCGCGACTCGACTTGCTGCAAGAGCGCCGGCGCGAGGGTTCCGTGCCGGTCGAGCTCGACCGCGCGCTGCAGTGGCGCAAGGGCCGCCCTGTCGTTGCGAACGCTCACTTCGAACGCCCCGAGCTCGTACCACGCGCTCCAGTTGAGCGGCTGCTCGTCGACCGCCTTGACGTAGAGCGAGCGCGCCGCGCCGAGGTCTCCGAGCTGCTCCGCCGCCGCGGCCTCGACGAAGATCGGCTCGAGCGCGAACGGGTCGAGCGAGCGCGCGTGGTGCGCCCGCGCGGCCGCCTGCGCGGGCCGGCCCGCCTCGAGCGCCGCGAGCGCCGAGTTGGTCGAGCGCTGCGCGAACCACGGCGTCAGGAGCGAGAACGCGACGGCCAACGCCGCAGCGGCCGGGAGCAGCGCGAGCGCCCAACGCCGCTCGCCGCGCACCGTCCCGCCCCCGAGCAGGACGCCGACCGTGACCAGGAACGGCGCGCAGACGGCGACGAAGTCCCAGTCGAAGTCGACGAGCGCGTGCAGGACGAAGCCGAGCGCGCCGAGCGCGAGTGCCAGCCCGGCCGCGCGCTCGTCGCCCCCGAGCCGCCGCAGCCGCCGCACGACTCCCACCGAGGAGGCGGCGAGCGACCCGGCGGCGAGCAGCGCCCCGACGATCCCGGTCTCGCTCAGAAACTGCAGCGGCAGGTCGTGCGGCTCGGTCGTGACGATGCTTGATGTCCGCAGCAGCCGGTGCGTGAGCTCGAACGACCCCGCCCCGGTCCCGCGCAGCGGCTGGTCCTCGAACGCGTGCCAGGCCTCCTTCCACCACTCCCAGCGGCTGGTCGAGCTGATCGTGGTCAACCGCCCCGGAGTGTTCGCGGCCGGACCGCCGGACGCGCTGAAGTCGCGGAACCAGTTCGCGGGATCCGTCTTGACAGCGATCACCGCGATCCCCACGACCGCGCAGAGCGCGAGCGCCCCGAGCGCAACCCGTGTCGCGAGCCGCCGCGCGCTCGGAGACAGCGCCCGCCGCTCCTCGGCCAGCGAGCCCAGGTACGCCAGCGACCCGACGACGCACGCGCCCAGCACGAACACGAGCGCGAACCAGGCCCCGTCGCGCACGCGGACCGAGTGCGACTGCAGGTCGTTCGCGAGCCCCGGCCGCGTGAACGCCCACGCGCCGACCGCGGCGCCGAGCCCGCCGCCGAGCAGCAGCGCCGCGCCGCTCTCGAGCCAGCGCTCGGGATCCGCGACGAGCCACGCGACCATCAGCACGACCGCCACGACCACCCCGCCCCGCGAGTACGTCAGCAGGACGCCGACGACGAGCCCGTAGAGGAGAAGCGTCCCGGCAGCGCGAAGCCAGGCCGGATGGTCCCGCCGCGACGCGAGCCAGAGCCCGAGCGGCAGACCCATGTCGAAGAGCAGCGCGAGCGCGTTCCAGTAGCCGATCGGCGAGCTCAGCCGCGCGACGCGGCCGGAGCCGCCCACGGCCGGCACGGCCTTCCCGAGCAGCGCCCAGCCGAGCGCGAGCGATACCACCACGGTCAGCACGTAGGCCCACAGCCGCACGGCCCGCGGCACGTAGGCGCCGACCGCCAGCCCGACGACCGCGAGCGCGACGTAGACGAGCCCGCGGTTGAGGTACGCCCAGGAGTGGTCCGGGTCGATCGACCAGAGCACCGAGAGCCCGC
This sequence comes from uncultured Actinomycetes bacterium, assembly GCA_963755635.1. Taxonomy (GTDB): domain Bacteria; phylum Actinomycetota; class Thermoleophilia; order Gaiellales; family Gaiellaceae; genus AC-32. The sequence continues at coordinate 27,840 of CAVWKS010000035.1, forward strand.
ACCAGCAGACGAACGCGACCAGCAGGCCGAGCGCGACGAGCGCCTCCACCGAGAGCACGGGCCGCGGCGCGCCGGCGAGCGCAGCCGTCCCGAACGCGGCCGCGACGGCCACAGCCGCGAGCCCGATCCACAGCAGGCGGCCGTTCGACGACCCCGCCGAAAAGAGCACCGAAACCCCTACGAGAGCCCCGGCGGCGGCGAGCGAAACCAGCGCCGCGCGGCGCTCGAGGGCGCTCCACATGAGGGTCGTGAGGCTAACAGCGGCCCCCACCCGCGCCTGCGTTTACAAAACGATAACGTGGGGATCACGCGCCAATCACGCCCCGGGGTCAGACTGACGGGGCCAGCTATTCGGTACCGCCAATCCATGACCAAGCGCCCAGCCGCGCTCATCACGATTCTCGCCGCCCTCGCCGCAGGGGTCCTCGTTGCCCTGTCTCTGCCGGCCGGGGCAGCCGCCGCGACCCCGTGCTGGAAGAAGGTCCTGAACGACTGGTCGAACGGCCGCACAATCGGCTCGTATCCGCTGCACTGCTACCGCGAGGCGGTCCAGCGCCTCCCCGAGGACCTGCGCGACTACTCGAGCGCCGCGGACGACATCAACGCCGCGATGCAGGCTCAGATCGCGAAGCGGAGCACGCGCAGCCCGCAGGACGTCGGCTCGGGCTCCGGCTCCGGCTCGGGGCCCGGCTCCTCGAAGGGCGGCGGCCCGACAGGCGGCTCCGGCGCGACCGGCGGCGTCAACGCCGGTCCCGACCGCTCCGCCTACCGCAAGGCGATCGACAACCTCGGCACGAGCAACGCCGACTCGCTGCCGATCCCGCTGATCGTGCTCGCCTCGCTCGGCGCCCTGCTGCTCATCTCCGCCGGCGGCCTCGCGACGACGAAGCGGGTCCGCGCCCTGCGAGCCTCGCGCCGCGGCCCGCCGCCTCCGGCCTAGGCCAGCGCCTCCTCGACCACCCTCGCGAAGGTCAGCCGCCTTCCTTCTTGTCGCGCGCGCGAGAACTCAGGCCCGTCCGCTGTCAGGTCCTTGAGCCGGTGCTCCCCTAGGTCAAGTAACAGACTGTTGCTTGGATCCAGGAGCGCCACGGTCGTCTGTGAGATGAGCACCTGGCCGCCGTGGCCGACCGCCGCGATCCGGGCGGCCCGGTGGACGTCGATCCCGACGTAGCCCTCCTCGGTGACGACCGGCTCGCCGGTGTGCAGGCCCATCCGTACCCGGATCGGGCCATCGGCCAGCGCCTGCTGCCCCTCCCGCGCGGCCGCGAGGGCGTCGCCGGCGCGAGCGAAGGCCACGAAGAAGGCATCGCCCTGGGTGTCGACCTCGACGCCGCCGTGCGCCTCGAAGGCCGAGCGGAGCGCGCGGCGGTGCTCGGCCAGCGCCTCCGCGTAGTCGTCGCCCAGCTCGTGCAGTAGCTTGGTCGACCCCTCGATGTCGGTGAAAAGAAAGGTGACGGTGCCGGAGGGAGCTCGCGCACGCCGCGAATCATCTCTCCGCCAGCGCGATCGCCAGCTCGACTGCCTGCGCCAGCGCCAGGCCCCGACCCTCCTCCGTAGCTGTGGCGAGCGCGACCGGCCCCAGCGAGGTCCGCACACGAGGCTCGACCTGCTGACGCGCCCGAGCCTCGGGCTCCTCGGAGAGCTGCGTCCTGCCGACACCCTCCAGCAGAGCGTCGACCGCTCCCCAGAGCACCGCGGCGTCACGATCGTCGCCGCGCTCGGCGCTGATCAACGCCATCAGGTTCAGCGCGGAGCAGATCCACACCGGATTCTCGATCTCCCTCAACGCCTCGATTCCGTGCAGGAACAGCGAACGGGCGCCTTCCACGTCGCCGCGAGCGAGCAGCACGTAGCCGAGGGTGTTCGCCGAGTTGCCGATGATGACGCCGTGCCGTGCGCCCGTGGCCACCTCGAGGGCCTCGCGCAGGGCAGTCTCTGCCCGGTCGTAGTCTTCTAACTCCCGAGCCGAAAGCCCGATGTTGTAGAGGCAACTGGCAACCGGGCCGGGAGCGTTCTGGGCCTCCCGGTTGAAACGGAGCGATTCCTCGTAGAGATCCGCCGCTGCGGTGAAATCGTGCTGGAAATAGGCGACTGTCGCGAGGCCCGTGGTGGCTGCGGCCAGCGCGCGCGGGTCGCCGAGGTCGCGCGCGATCGCGAGTGCGCGCTCCGCCTGCTCGGTCGCCTCGTCCTCCCGCCCGTGCTCCTGGGCAAGGATGGCGAGCTCACCGAGGCAATTCACAGCCCTGTAGTTCTGGCCGAGCTCGAGGAACAGCTCGAGAGCCTCCCGGAAAGGCCCTTCCGCGCGCGTTGATTCTTCCGCGCGCACCCACTGGAAGCCGGCGAGCCAGGCGGCCCGGGCACGAAGCTCGCCCGTCACCGAAGCACAGCGATCCCGCAAAGCCGCCTCGAGCATGCCGAGCAGGTCGCGCGGCAACGCTCTCTTCGACCAGAACTGGTCGAGGGCGACAAGCGTCGCCAGCGCCTGCTCGCAGTCGCCTTGCTCGACGCCCCACCGAAAGGCCTCTCGCACGTTGTCCAGGTCAGCGTCGACGCGATCGATCGCGTTGCTCGAGCCCGGACCCGGCAGCTCGGCCTCGGCCTCCTCGGCGAACGCGCGGAAGTACGCGGCGTGCCGGCCGGCCATTTCGGCGAGCTCGCCCGAGTCGCGAAGGCGCTCCGCCGCGAGCTCCCGAATCGATTCCAACAGCCAGAAGCGCTCCTCGGTATGGCGGACGAGGTTCTTCTCGACGAGCGACTGCAGCGTGTCGAGATCGGCGTCCGCCACCTGCTCGGCCGCCTCGAGCGTGCAGCCGCGGCTGAACACAGCGAGGCGCGCGAAGAGGCGCCGTTCCTCGGGCGAGAGCAGCTCGTAGGACCACTCGAGCGTGGCCCGGAGCGTCTGCTGCCGCGGATCGGCGTCGCGCCCGCCCCGCAAGAGGTCGAGCCGGTCGGAGAGGCGCTCGAGGATCTGCCGCGGCGCGAGCACGGTCGTCCTCGCAGCGGCGAGCTCGAGCGCGAGAGGGAGATTGTCGAGTGCGTGGCAGAGCTCTGCGACGGCTTCGTCCGAGTCGGTGCGCGCCCGCGCCCGGAAGAGCTCGACGGCGTCGGAATCGGCGAGCGGCTCGACGGGGTACTCCACCTCACCCCGCACTCGCAGCGCCTCGCGACTGGTCATGAGCAGCCTGAGATTCGGACACGCCTCGACGAGTGAGGCGAGCTCGGGCCCCGCCTCGACGACTTGCTCGACGTTGTCGAGCAGCAAGAGCAGCTCGCGCTCGCCGATCGACTCGGCCAGGCCCGTACCGAGGCCGACCGTTTGCGCGATCGCCGGCGACACGAGCTCGGGATCGCGAACGGGAGACAGGGCGATCCAGAAGACTCCGGCCTTGAACTCCGGGACGAGCTCGGCCGCGGCTTCGATGGCGAGGCGTGTCTTCCCCGAGCCCCCGGGGCCCGTGAGCGTCAGCAGGCGGGCTCCGTTCTGGAGCTGCGCGACTATCGCGGCCGTTTCGCGCGCCCTGCCCACGAACGAGCTCGCAGGGCTCGGGAGATTGGTGTTCGAGATCGTCTTGAGCGGCGGGAAGGCCACCTCGCCGAGCTGGAAGAGCGCAACCGGCTCGTCGAAGTCCTTGAGCCGGTGCTTGCCGAGGTCGTTCAGGCCTTCGGCGCCGGCCAGCTCGCGGGTCGACTGCGAGAGGAGAACCTGACCGCCGTGGCCGACCGCGGCGATCCGCGCTGCGCGGTGGACGTCGATCCCGACGTAGCCCTCCTCGGTGACGATCGGCTCGCCGGTGTGGAGCCCCATCCGCACCCGGATCGGGCCGGCGGCCAAAGCCTCCTGCCCTTCGCGCGCGGCCGCGAGCGCGTCGCCCGCCCGCGCGAAGGCGACGAAGAAGGCGTCGCCCTGGGTGTCGACCTCGACCCCGTCGTGCGACTCGAACGCGGCCCGCAACGCGCGCCGGTGCTCGGCCAGCGCATCCGCGTATGCGTCGCCCAGCTCGTGCAAGAGCTTGGTCGAGCCCTCGATGTCAGTGAAGAGAAAGGTGACGGTGCCGGAGGGAAGCTCAGGCAACAGCAGCCTCCCGCGCGAACTGCACCGCATCCTCGAACGACAGCTTGCGCCCCTGAGTACGCCCTACTTCGAAGTCGTTGCCGGCCCGCTCGAGAATCGGCTCCACGAGCCACGAACGGTCGTTCTCCCAGACGGCCACCGGCGCTCGCTCGTTCTCGGCCTCGAGTGCCCCGAGCAGCCGGCCGGCGAGCTGCTGATCGCCGGCCTCGACAGCGGCGCGGGAGATGAGCCCAATTGCGCTGAAGATCCCAACCCGGTCGTCGATCCGACGCGCGACCTCGAGCGACTCGCGCGCGCAGCGGACGGCGTCGTCGAGTCGCCGCAGCTTGAACAAGAGCAGCGCCTGGCTGACGAGCGTGTGGATCTCCCACCACGCGAAGCCGGTCTCCCGGCACAGCTCGACGCAGCGCTCGAGGTGCGCGAGGGCCTCCTCGTGCGCCCCGGCGGCCTCCGCGCGAGAAGCGAAGAACGAGTAGCACTGCGCCTCGCCCTTCAAGAACCCGCGGCGCTCAAAGTAGTCGAGCGCCTCGTCCACGAGCGCAGCACCCTCGTCCGGCTTGCCCACCGCGGCGAGGTTGATCCCGAGCCGGTGGAGCCCGACTGCCACACGCAACTCGTCGCCGGACTTACGGAAATCGTCCAGGCTCTGCGAGTAGAGCTCGACCGCGCGAAGACGATCCCCCGTGATCGCAGCGGAGTTGCCGAGGCAGCGCAATGCGAGGCCGTGCAGCCAGGGCTCGACCTCGCCTCGCGCCAGGAGCGCCTCGACCCAGTGAGTGCCCTCGGCCGGGTCCGTCGTCATCCAGAAGTTCTCGAGCGCGCCCGCCAGCCGCAGGCCGAGCTCGACCTCGCCGGACTCGACAGCCCACTCGAGCGCAGCCCGCACGTTGCCGCGCTCGGGCACGACGAGCTCGTGGCGCATCGGCCCTTCGCCCTCGATCGTCAGGTTCGCCCGCTCGGCCAGCCGGGTCAGGAACACAATCTGGCGGCGCCGGACATCGTCCGCCTCGCCCGACGCCTCCAGCCGCTCGAGCGCGAGCTCCCGGATCGTCTCGAGCATCAGGTAACGCTCGCCGCCGACGTGCTTGAGCAGGCTCGCCTCGACCAGCGCGTCGATCGTGTCGAAGTCGGCATCCGCGACGCCCTCCGCTGCCTCGAGCGAGAAGGTCGAGAAAACGCCCAGCCGCTCGAACGCTCGCTGCAGGCCGGCGTCGAGCAAGTCGTAGCTCCATTCGAGCGTGGCCCGCAGCGTGCGCTGCCGCTCGGGAACGTCGCGCCGGCCGGTCGTCAGTACCGACAACCGCCGCTCGAGTCGCTCGAGCAGCGCGTCGGAGCCGAGCGAGCGCAGCCGCGATGCCGCGAGCTCGATCGCCAGCGGAAGTCCGTCGAGCCGCTTGCAGATCTCCCTCGCCGCTTCGTCCGGGACGAAGTCCGGACGGACGGCGAGCGCGCGCTGCGTCAGCAGATCGACAGCCTGGTCGTCGGGCAGCGGCTCGAGCGGATACTCGCGCTCGCCCTCGATCCGTAGCGGCGCCCGGCTCGTGGCGAGCACCTTCAGGCGCGAGCTGCCCGCGCAGAAGCTCGGCGATCGCCGGCGCGGCGTCCAGAAGGTGCTCGAAGTTGTCGAGGAGAAGCAAGTCGCGGCGGTCGCGGAGGTCACGGAGGTCGAGCAGGCCGACGGTCGAGGCAATCGCGCCGGCGACGAGATCGGCGGAGGGGACTCCCGCGAGGGGCACGAAGAAGACACCGCCGCCGAGCTCCCCGACCAGCTCGCCCGCCACCTGCAGCGCGAGCCGGGTCTTGCCGGTCACGCCGGTTCCCGTCACGGTGACGAGGCGCGCAGAGCCCGATAGGAGCCCAGCGAGATCGCGCACCTCCTTCTCACGCCCGACGAGCGGGCTCGCCGCCACGGGGAGGTTCGTCGCATTGAGGCTCCGCAGCGGCGCAAACTCGGCGTCGCCGAGCTGCCAGATCCGCTCCGGCGCGGTCAGGTCCTT
>CAVWKS010000036.1:0-652411 GCA_963755635.1 uncultured Actinomycetes bacterium
GCGAGCGCGAAGAGCGCCCACCGCGTCGTGACGGCGGCCGCGGGGGCCGGGGCGGCAGTGGCCGAGGCCGGGGCGGACGCGACCGCGACTGAGACCGAAGAGCCTGCACCCGCGCTCGTCAATGTGCGGGTGCAGGCTCTTCTGATCGCGGGACTGCGGCTCGGGCTCGCCGTCGTTGCGATGGGCCTCGCGCGCGTGCGGGGGCTCGACCCGGGCCCGGCAGCCGGGCTGTTCGCGCTCGGAGCCGGCCTGCTGCTCGTCGCGCTTCCCGCGAGCGTCACTCGCCGGCGGGGTAGCGAGCGCGTGGTGGAAGCCGTTCCGATGCCGGAAGACGCGTACGTCATGCCACACCGGCGGGCGCTCACGCTGGCCATGTATCCGAGCACGGTCGGGCTCACCGCGGTGACTGCGATCGCACTGGTTGTGAGCCCGGATCTGGCCGCCGTGCTCGCGGGCATCCTCGCCGGGCTTGGGCTGGCCGCGCTGTATTCGGCGGGCCAGCTCGCGCTGTCGGAACACGAGCTCGGGGGCCGCCTCTACGCCCAGCGCGGGCCGTCGGGCCGGATCTTCCTCGCACCGAAGGCGCAGGCATGACGCACGACGTCATCGTCTTGCTCTCCGCGCTCGGCGTCGCCGGGCAGGTGCTCGCGGTGCTGCTCCTGCTCGTCGGGCTCGCCTGGCTGTTCGGCCTACGCGGGCCCGGAGACCTGCTGCGCCGCTCGGTCGAGGGCTACGAGCTCTGGCTCGTGTTCCTCGTCTCGTCGATCGCGACGGCCGGCAGCCTGTTCTTCTCCGAGATCGCCCACTTCGTCCCGTGCGAGCTCTGCTGGTACCAGCGGATCTGCATGTACCCGTTGACGATCATCTCGTTGCTCGCGGCGGTCGCCAACGACCGGGGCGTCGCGCGGTACCTGCTGCCGCTCCCGCTCGTCGGAGCGGGGGTCTCCGTCTACCACATCCTCGTCGAGAACGGCGTGTTCCAGCAGACGCAGGCCTGCCTGATCTCGGCGCCGGGCGGCTGCGCGACGAAGTGGATCGAGGAGTTCGGCTACGTGACGATCCCGGTGCTCGCCCTGACCGGCTTCGCGCTCTGCTTTGCCTTCCTGCTGCTCGGGGCACTACCCCCCGCGCGAGCGGCTACGGTGGAGGGACGATGACGAGCGGTAAGAAGGCCCGCCAGCAGCGGCGCACGCCGCCGCCTCCGGTTCGCAGCACCGGCGGCCGAAAGGCCTCGCCCAAGGTGCTCGCGATCGCCGGCGCGGTCATCGTCCTCGCCGGGATCGCCGTGGCCGCCGCCGTCGCGTTCACGGGCGGGTCATCGAGCTCGAGCACGACTGCGACGCCGCTGCCCGACTCCGGCACAGCGGTGTCGCTGCTGAAAGGCATTCCGCAGAGCGGAAACGTGCTCGGCTCGCCGAGCGCGCCCGTGACGATGACCGAGTACATCGACCTGCAGTGCTCGTCGTGCCGCATCTTCGAGAGCGAGAACATGCCGACGATCATCAGGAAGTACGTGCGCACCGGGAAGGTAAAGGTCGAGGCGCGTCCGATCGTGGTGATCGGGCCCGATTCCGAGCTGGGCGTGCGGGCTACGACCGCGGCCGGCCAGCAGAAGGCCCTTTTCACCCTCGCCCAGATCCTCTACTACAACCAAGGGGCCGAGAACTCGGGCTGGTTGACGGAGCAGACCGCGCTGAACGCAGCCGCCGGGATTCCGGGCCTCGACCTCGCGCGTTTCAAGAATGCATTGAACTCCGGTGCGGTCACAAGTCTGGCCAATCACTACAGCTCTCAGGCGAACGCGGACAAGGTCACTGGCACGCCAACGGTCTACGTCGCGAAGGGCAGCGGCCCGCGCGTCGAAGTCGCGCCGGGAGTGATCCCGAGCGTCGATCAGCTCTCCGCGGCGATCGACCAGGCTCTACGTCAGTAGCGGTCGAGCTCGACCAGGCGCTCGTCGCTGATCCCGAAGTGGTGCGCGATCTCGTGCAGGACGACGTGCCGGATCTGCCGCTGCAGCAGCTGGGGATCGTGGCCGAAGTGGCGCTCGAGCGGGCCCTTGTAGATCGTGATCTTGTCCGGGGGCACGCCGGCGTAGCCGCTCGTCCGCAGCGTCAGCGGGATGCCCTGGTAGAGGCCGAGCAGCGGCTCACCGGCCGGCGGCTCGTCCTCGACGACGAGCTCGACGTTCGACATGGCGCTTGCCAGCTCCGGCGGCAGGCTGTCGAGCGCGGCGCCGACGATCTCCTCGAATTCTTGCTCGTCCATGGAACGAGCCTAGCTAGCAGCGCAAGTACGATCCGCGCGTGCAGCGATACGTCCTGACCGAGCTCGACTCCGGCGAGCGCGTCATCTCGGAGCGCCTGTCGCACGTGCGGTCGGTCGCGATCGGCTTCTGGATCGGCACCGGCTCGCGCGACGAGACCGACGCGAAGGCCGGCGTCTCGCACTTCCTCGAGCACCTCCTCTTCAAGGGAACGGCGTCGTACACCGCGCAGGCGATCGCCGAGACCTTTGACACGCTCGGCGGCGAGCTGAACGCCGCGACCTCGCGCGAGCACACGGTCGTCTACGCGCGGGTGCCGGACGAGCGACTCGAGACAGCGCTCGACGTGATGGGCGAGATGGTCTTCGCGCCGTCGTTCTCCGAGCTCGACGCCGAGCGGGAGGTCGTGCTCGAGGAGATCGCGATGTACGAGGACCAGCCGCAGGAGCTCGTGCACGACCTGATCTCGGAGGCGACCTTCGGCAAGCACCCGCTCGGGCGGCCGGTGATCGGTCGCGCCGAGGTGATCTCGTCGGTCAGCCGGCGCACGCTCGCGTCGTTTCACCGCTCGATGTACGTCCCGGGCAACGTGGTCGTCTCCGCGGCCGGGAACCTCAAGCACGAGGACCTGCAGCGGCTGCTGCTGAAGGCGCAGCGGAAGGCGGCCGAGCCGGTGCGGAAGGGCCCACAGGTGCGCCCGCCGCTCGTCAAGCCGCCGGCGCCGAGCCTGCGCTTCCAGCGGAAGGACACCGAGCAGTACCACGTCTGCGTCGCGGCGCCCGGGATCGCGCGCTCGGACAAGCGCCGCTTCGCGGCCTCGCTGCTGGACGGGATCCTCGGCGGCTCCGCCTCGTCGCGGCTCTTCCAGGAGATCCGCGAGAAGCGCGGGATGGCCTACGCGGTCTACAGCTTCGCGTCGCAGTACACGGACACCGGCCAGGTCGGCATCTACATCGGCACGCGCGAGGACAACCTCGCCGCCTGCCTCGAGATCGCGAGCGAGCAGATCGGCGAGATCGCCGACGGGAAGTTGCGCGCCGAGGAGCTGCAGCGCGCGAAGGAGAACCTCAAAGGCCGGATCATGCTCTCGATGGAGTCGACGTCGAACCGGATGAGCCGGCTCGGCAAGTCGCTGATCACGGACACGGAGCTGCTCTCGATCGAGCGGATCATGGCCGAGGTCGACGCGGTCGAGCCCGAGGCGCTCGCGGAGCTGGCCGGGATCCTGCTCGCGCCGGAGAAGCTCTCGGCGGCGGGGATCGGGCCGTCCGAGGACCACTTCCTCGCGGCGGTCGAGCGGGTCAACCCAGGCCTCGCCAAGGCCGCGTGAAGGTCTGCCTCTTCGGCCGCGGAGGCCGCGTCGGGTCGGTGCTCGGGCCGGCGCTCGAGACGGAAGGCCACGAGCTGGTGGAGCTCGCCGAGGCCGAGGCGATGGTCGACTTCACGGCGCCCGAGGCAGTCGAGGCGAACGTGCGGGCGGCGCTGGAGGCGGGCGTGCCGTGCGTCGTCGGGACGAGCGGCTGGGATCCCGGGCCGGCCGGCGAGTTGGCGGCGGAGCGCGGGCTGGTGCTGTTCGTGGCGCCGAACTTCGCGCTCGGGGCCGTGGTGATGATGCGGCTCGCGGCCGAGGCGGCCCGCTTCCTGCCGCGGGCGGAGATCGTGGAGCTGCACGGCGAGGCGAAGAAGGACGCGCCGTCGGGGACGGCCACGGCGACCGCGGCGCTGCTTCCCGGCGATCCGCCGATCCACTCCGTCCGGCTACCGGGCCTCGTCGCGCACCAGGAAGTGCTCTTCGGCGGCGAGGGCCAGCTGCTGACGATCCGGCACGACGCGTACTCGCGCGAGGCCTACGTCCCGGGTGTGCTGCTCGCGCTGGAGAAGCTCCGGGACCTGCCGCCGGGGCTGACGCTCGGCCTCGACGCCCTCCTTGCGTGAGCTGACGCTCGAGGAGGTGCGCGCGCTCGTCGCACGGCCGGACGAGCTCGTTGCGGTGTGGCCGGACGCACGCGGCGACCGCCTCGACGTGATCGTGCCGCGGCACCTCGAGCGGCCCGGCTTCCGTTTCGTCGCCGACGACGACGAGAACGGACGGCTTGCCGGCATCGCGTACGGCTACCGCGGCGAGGAGGGGCAGTGGTGGCACGACCGTGTCGCCGCGGCGATGGACGAGCCGGCGCGCGCCCGCTGGCTCTGTCCCGGCCACTTCGAGTTCGTCGAGCTCGCCGTCCGTGCCGATCTCAGACGGCGCGGGATCGGCGGCCGCCTCCACGACGCGCTGCTCGCTGGCCTCGACGCGTCGGCTGCCGTGCTCTCGACGGAGATCGACAACGAGCCTGCGATCGCCCTCTACCGCGGTCGTGGCTGGGAGGTGGTGGTGCCGGAGATCGATTTCGGCCCGGACTTTCCGCCGTTCCTCGTCATGGGCAAGCGGCTAACGCCCTGACGCCGCGGCCGGCGGCAGCTGTGGACGAGAAGTCTCAGATCCGCGGCACTTCCGTTAGAGACACGTCACACGCCTGCCGGTAGCGTTCCTCGCAGGGGTCGCGGGGGACCCCTTGGGGGTGGTTTGGGGGTCGCTCGGGCGTTCGCGGCCCGGTTGGCGGCAGGCTTGGCGGGCGGCGCGGCGTAGACTGAAGGCGTGCTCGGCGAGGTGCTGACCGCGACCGTGACGCCGTTCGACGCGGACGGCGGGGTCGACTACGAGCGCTACGCCGACCTCTGCAGGTTCCTCGTCGAGAACGGCTCCGACGGAGTCGTCGTCAGCGGCACCACCGGCGAGTCGCCGACGCTCTCCGACGACGAGCGGCTCGAGCTCCTGCGCACGGCGCTCGACGCGATCGGTGACAGCAAGACGGTCGTCGCGGGCACTGGCACCTACTCGACGGAGCACTCGATCCACCTGACCGAGCAGGCCCACGAGGCGGGCGCGCACGGCTTTCTCGTCGTCACGCCGTACTACAACAAGCCGCCGCCGCGCGGGATCGTCGCGCACTTCGAGGCCGTGGCCGCCGCCACCGACCGGCCCGTGATCGTCTACAACATCCCGGGCCGCGTCGTGATCAACATCGAGCCGGAGACGATGGCCCGGCTGGCGGAGATCGAGAACGTGACCGCCGTCAAGCAGGCGAACGACGACCTCGACCAGGCGCGCCGGATCCCTGAGCTCGGGCTCGAGCTCTACGCCGGCGACGACAACCTCATCCACCCGTTCCTCGAGCTCGGCGGCAAGGGCGGGGTCTGCGTCCACACGCACGTGGTCGGCCCGCGGGTCAAGGAGATGGTCGAGCGGTACCGGGCAGGCGAACTCGACGAGGCTCGCCGGATCGACCAGGAGCTCGCGCCCGCCTACGAGCTGCTCTCGGTCGTCACCGGCCCGATCCAGATCAAGGCCGCGCTGAACATGCTCGGGCACGACGTCGGCGGCCTGCGCCTCCCGCTGGTCGAGGCGAGCGAGGACGAGCAGGCGCGTATCCGCGACTGCCTCGAGCGGTTGAAGCTGCTCGAGCCTTCCCGGATCTAGAAGCCGGCCAGATCGCGGAGGGTCTCCGCGAGACCCGTGTCGGCGCGCACGCGTCGCACCGGGCCGTCGAGATCCTCGAATGCACGCTCGGCGATCAAGGCCGCGAGCTCCGTGGCCTCGTCGCCGTCTTCCTCCTCGTGGACGAGGACGACCTTCGAGGTCTTGCGGACGCTCTCGAGCACCGCCTGCTCGCTCCACGCGCGGTTGCCGTTCAGCTCGACCACCTCGACGGAGACGCCCTCGGTCCCCAGCTGAAGTGCCGCCGACTCGACGGCGGGGCCGAGCCCGTTGATCGCGATCACAGACAGGTCGCTGCCGGTCCGGAGGATTCCGCCCGAGCTGTGCGGCTTGGGCTCGAGGCCGGCGGTCTCGGACGGATCCTCTGCGAGCGCGACGCCGAGCTCGTCCAGCGTCGAGCCGAGGGCCGTCCGCATCGGGCGCGGGAGGACGCGCGGCGCTCGCAGCGCGAGGAAGCCGACGAGAGCGCTGTTCTCGCGGCGGAGCGGCAAGGCCATGTAGACGCCGACGGGACCGCCGAGCTCTTGCGCCGAGGTCGTCAGCAGCTCTTCCCGCGACTCGGCTTCTCGGACGAGCCAGCTCATCAGCGACCGCTCCGGAGGTGCATCGCCCGCCGAGCGCGCAAGGGTCCCGCCGAGGCCGTCTTCTTCCCAGTCGACGAGGCCCACCCAGTCGGCACGGGCAGCGCCGTGAAACAACTCGGCGAGGCGAGAGAAGACCGCTTCCCGGTCGCCGGCGGCGAGAACCGAGTCGAGCGCGCGGCGGACGCGGCCCGAGCGGTAGCGCGACCAGGTTCGCAGCAGTAGCCCGGCGCAGGCGAGCGCCATGCCGGCAGTGACGAGCCAGACCTGGTCGAGCCCGACGGCGGTCAACGCCACGACGAGGCCGCCCAACACGAGCAGCTCCGGCCGCTCGCGCAGGTCCCCGGCACCCGGCAGCTCAGGAGTGTGGTGCGGCGCGGCGGCGCTGCGGAGCACGTCCTGCTCCTGGGCCGTCAGCCCCGAATAGGGATCCTGACCGCGCTGGACGGCGACGAATGCCTTGGCTACCGCTGGGTGGAACTGTGTGCCGGTGTTCGCCTCGATCTCCGCGAGCGCCTCTTCCATGCTCAGCCCGGGCCGGTAGGGCCGGTCCGAGCGCATCGCGTCGAAGCTGTCCGCGACGATCAAGAAGTGGGAGGCGAGCGGCAGCTCCTCGGCCGAGAGGCCGTAGTAGCCGGCGCCGTCGAAGCGCTCGTGGTGGTACTCGACGGCGCGCGCTTCGGCTGCGGAGAGGTCGAAGCGGCGCAGCAGGCGGGCGGAGAGCCGCGGCGCGCGGCGCATCGCTCCCCATTCGTGGGCGCTCAGGCGGCCGCGCTTGCGTAGGACGGAAGAGTCGACCGCGACCTTGCCGAGATCGTGCAGCCGCGCCGCCCACCGGAGCCGGTCGATGTCGCGGAAGGGGAGGCCGAGCGCGCGGGCCAGCTGGTCGACGTAGCCGGCGACGCGCACGGAATGGCGATAGGTCGACGGATGCCGCTCGTCGACGATGTTGGCGAAGGTCTCGAGCGCGTGGAGCGTCTCCTGCCGCGAGCGCCGGACGCGCGAATGCGCCTGATTGACGGCGATCGCGACTGGCACCACAGCGAGCGCGTTCCACGGGTGGTTGAGGGCGGCAAGGGCGAGCAGCGCACCCAGGCCCGTCTCGGCCGCGGCGGCTCCGAAGTCGGCCTGCAGGACCTCGAGCCCGCCGACGACCTGGAGCAGCCCGCGCGAGACGAGCAGGTAGACGAGCGCGAGCACGGTCAGCGCGACGAGATCGTCCGGCAGCACGAGGTGCCCGACACTGCCGCCGCCCAGCAAGAACCCGTAGCCGGCCGCGAGCGAGGCGAGCGCGTAGGCCGCGGCCTGGAAGGCGGCGACCCGCCACGGCGCGCGGATGAGGCGGGCGAGCAGCGCAGCCGTGCCGGCGACGAGCGCGCCGCGCCACGGCCCGAGCACGATCACTGCCGCGAGGTCGACGCCCGAAGAGACGCGGAAGACGCCGGACCCGAGCGGCTCGCGCACCCGCGCGCGCTCGGGCTCCTCGAGCAGCTCGGCGGCAAGCGCCCCTGCGCCGAAGAGCGCGAGGGCCGTCAGCGGTTGGTGCGCAGCCGCCAACGCGCCGGCTGCGGCGACACCGAGACCGGCGACGACGGTCGCGTACGCGAGGACTGAAAGCCGCACCGAAGCTGTATCGGCCGCCGGGGGCGCCGCCTTAGGGTGTCTAGACTGAGCTGGTGCCCGGAACCACACGGATCATCCCGCTCGGCGGCCTCGGCGAGGTCGGCAAGAACATGACCGTCTACGAGGCGGACGGAGAGGTCGTCGTCGTCGATGCCGGCCTTGCGTTCCCGCGTGACGAGCACCTCGGCGTCGACCTGATCCTGCCCGACTTCTCGTACCTGACCGACCGCGACCGGCCCGTGCGCGCGATCCTGCTCACGCACGGCCACGAGGACCACGTCGGCGCGCTGCCGTACGTCCTGCGCCAGGCGCGCGTGCAGGAGGTCTGGGCGACCAAGCTCACGCTCGGCCTCGTCAAGTCGAAGCTCGACGAGCACGGGCTGCTGCGCTCCGTGGAGCTGCGCGAGGCCGACCCCGAGGGCCCGCCGGTCGAGCTCGGGCCGTTCCGCGTCGAGTTCGTCCGCGTGGCGCACTCGATCCCGGACGCGGTCGCGATCGTGCTCGAGACGCCGGGAGGCCGCATCGTCCACACAGGCGACTACAAGATGGACCACACGCCCGTCGACGGGTTGCGCACCGACGTCGGGCGGCTCGCCGAGCTCGGCACGCGAGGAGTCGACCTGCTGCTCGGCGACTCCACGAACGCCGAGCGCCCGGGCGTGACCGGCTCCGAGCGCCTGGTCGGCGAGGCGTTCCGCCAGATCATCCCCCAGCTGACCGGCCGCGTCCTGGTTGCGTCCTTCGCGTCGAACATCCACCGCATGCAGCAGGCGGTCGACGTGGCTGTCGACGTCGGGCGGAAAGTCTGCGTCGTCGGCCGCTCGATGCGCAAGAACATCAACATCGGCCGCAACCTGGGCTACATCAACGTCCCCGACGACGTCCTGATCCGGCCGAACGAGCTCGACGACTATGCGCGCGGCGACGTGCTGATCCTCTGCACCGGGAGCCAGGGCGAGCCGCTCTCGGCGCTCGTGCGGATCGCGTACGGCGACCACCGCGACGTCAGCGTCGAAGCCGGCGACACCGTGATCATCTCGGCCAAGCCGGTCCCCGGAAACGAGCTGCGCGTGCACGACGCGATCAACCAGCTTGCGCTCAGCGGCGCCGAGGTGCTCCACCAGGAGATCGCGCCGGTGCACGTCTCCGGCCACGGGAACGCGGAGGAGCTGCGCACGATGCTCGGGCTCGTCCGGCCGAAGGCGGTGATGCCCGTGCACGGCGAGTTCCGCATGCTCGTGGCGCACGCGCGGCTCGCCCGCGAGGGCGGCGTGCCGGAGGAGCGGATCGTGCTGGCGGAGAACGGCTCGGTCGTCGAGCTCACCGATGGCGTACCGCGAATCGTCGACCGGATCGAGGCCGGCGTCACCTTCGTCGACGGGCTCGGAGTGGGCGACGTGCACGACGTCGCGCTGCGTGACCGGCGCCATCTCTCCGAGGACGGCGTCCTGATCATCGTCGCGACGCTCGCCGGCAGGAACGGCGGCGTCGCGGGGCAGCCCGAGCTGATCGCGCGCGGGTTCGGCGAGCCCGGTGAGGAGCTGCTCGTCGAGATGCGCGAGGAGTCACACCGCGTGCTCGTCGAGCTGCTCGAGGACAACGTGACGGAGATCAAGCTCCTGCAGGAGCACCTGCACGACGGCCTCGGGCAGCTCGTCTACGACCGAACCGGCCGCCGGCCGATGATCTTGCCGGTGGTTGTAGAAGTATGAGCAGGCTCCAAACCGAGCGCACGTGGGCGGACGTGCTGGTCGACTGCGCGGCGGAGGTCGAGACCGCAGAGCGGCTGGTCCGGCAGCTGCGTGCCTGCGAGGTGGCGGCGCTCGCGTTCTGCCGGCTGCTCGAGCGCTGGGGCCGCGGTGACGCCGCGCCTTCGACGGCAGGCGGGCGCCAGGCAGCGTTGCGCCGCGCGGCCGATCGCGCCGAGACCGCCCTTGCGGGCCTCGAGGCGCCACTCGGCCGCTACCTGCTCGAGCTCGAGCCGGAGCGCGCCGAGGGCCGCTCCTGGTACGGCGCCCCGGGCGCGGCGGAGCTGCTCGAGTGGACGCCCGTGCTCGACCGTGCCGGCGTGCACGTCTCGCCGCTGCGCGTCACCCAGGCCTACCTCGAGCTCGCGGTCTTCCTGCGCGCGCTCGCGGGTCTCGGCGACGCGGCGCGTATCCGCTCCGCGCCGGACCGCTCGTCCCTCTGGGCGGGGCTGTTCGACCTGCGCGAGAACCTGCTCGGCCGCGCGGTGGACGATCTGCGCGCGCTGGCGGCCTAGCTAACCTACGGCCGGCATGCCGCTCGCCATCCCAGTCTTCCTGATCCCGCTGATCATCCTCGGGGCGATCGCGATCCTCCTGATCGCCCTCAACCTGCTCGCGCGGGTGCAGGGCGGGCGCTACGTGCGGCCGATCGCGACGACGATGATGAAGATCCCGTGGGTCGGCACGCAGCTGAAGAAGGCCTCGCGAGCGACGCTCGAGCGCCAGAACCCGGAGCTCGCGAGCGCGGTCGCGAAGCTCGAGCGCTCGGGCGCGACGCGCGATCCGCTGAAGGCCCAGCAGGCGCTTTCCCGGCTGAGCCCCGCCGAGCGGCAGGCCTATCTCGACGCCGCGGACCAGCAGGGCGCGATGCCCGAGCCGATGAACCGCGCCCAGCGCCGGGCGGCCGAGAAGCTCAAGAGACAGCAACGCCGCTAGCCGCTCACTTGCGTAATAGTTGCGCTATATGTTAAGTATTTAGGCGGATGGCACCCGATCTCGCGCCTGTGCTGACGGCGCTCGCCGATCCTGCCCGGCGCCGTGTCGTTCAGCTCCTGAGCGAAGGCCCGCACCGCGCGGGCGAGCTCGCAGCCGCCTCGGGCATCTCGGCACCCGCGATGAGCCGCCATCTGAGGATCCTGCTGCAGGCGGGGATCGTCGCCGACGAGCGGCCGGCCGACGACGCGCGCGCGAGAGTGTTCTGGCTGCGGCCGGAGTCGATCGAGCCCCTGCGTGGCTGGCTGGACGAGCTGCAGGCAGCGGCCGACGAGCAGCTCGCGTCCTTCAAGCGGCACGTCGAAGGAAGGAGAGCGACGTGAGCGAGCCACGTTCGCGTTCGTCGCTGGTGGAGGTCGGGACCGACCCGCTCACCGCGTTCACGGCGTTCACCGACGAGCTCGACCTGTGGTGGGTGCGCGGGCCGATCAACGCCTACGACTCGGGCCGGCTGGTCGAGATGCGCTGCGAGCCCGGGGTCGGCGGGCGGATCCTCGAGGTGTACGACGCCGACAGCGGCGACGGGCTCGAGCTGGCGCGCATCACCGTCTGGGAGCCCGGCAGCCGCGTCGCCTGGGACAGCTCGCTCGACGAAGTGTCCATCGACGTGCGCTTCGAGCCGAGCGGGGCCGGCACGATCGTCCGGCTGGAGGCGACGGTTGCCGAGGGTGGGGAGGACCGCGGCGGCTCGACGTTCGTCCGCGTGACTCCGCCGTGGTTCGGTGCATGGATGGAGAGACGTGACGGCGCTCCGCGGAGGGCTCACGAGCTCGCTCGGCTGGCTCTCACGCTGCGCTACGCACGGCCTGCCGCCGCCGCCCGCTGGCTCGTCGGTGCGTTCGGCTTCGAGGCGCCGAGCCCATTGCCCGACGGGGACGACCCGCTCCCGGAGGGCGACTACGGACACCCGTGGATCGAGCTCCAGGCCGGCGGGGCGTCCCTGATGATCGAGCCGCTCGCGGACGAGCCCACCGACGGCGTGGAGGCCACGTACGAGCCGTGGGTCTTCGTCGACGACCCCGAGCAGCATCTCGCCCGGGCGCGGGCGAAAGGAGCGACGATCGTCCAGGAGCTCGAGCGCACGGGCTTCACGTCATACGTAGCCCTTGATCTCGAAGGCCGCCGCTGGCGCTTCGCGCAGGCGCGACCGACCCAACCCAGCTGACGCAGGGAACCCGGGGACCGCGTCGAAGCAGGCGCGCATGGCGCGCCGTCGGAAGAGACGCACGCTCAAGCCGCGCATGCCAAGGCGCGTCAAGCGTGCAAAGCGGGGCAAGAAGCCGCGGGGGCAGCAGCACCCCGAGCTGATCGGCCTCGTCCTGCTCGCGCTCGGCGTCTTCCTCGCCGCCGTGATCTGGGGCGGCTGGAACGGCGGTTACGTCGGCGGCTGGCTCGCGGACGGCCTGGACGCGCTCGTCGGGCAGGCCGCGCTCGGGCTGCCGGCTGCGCTCGCCGTCGTGGGCCTCTTGATGGTCGCGCGCAGCGACCTCGTCGACGTTCGCCCGTTCCGCACCGGGATGGTCGTGCTCTTCATCGGGTTGATGCTGACTCTCGGCCAGTCCGAGGGCGGCTACGTGGGCACCGTGATCGGCGGCGGCCTCGGGCTCGCGCTCGGTGGGACGGGCGTCGCGATCGTCGGGGTGCTCGCGCTGCTCGTCGGCGCTCTCCTGCTGACCGGCGCTTCGCTGGGCGCGATCCTGCGCTCCTCGGGCCGCGCCGTCCACCGCGCCGCGCGCCGGTCGCTCCAGCGCCCCGTTCCGGCCTTGCGCGTGATCGAGGGAGACGCCCCGCCGAAGCCTTTGCGCCCGCCGATCGACGTCGTGGACGAATACCCCGAGCTCGTCGCGGAGACCGAGCCGCAGCCGTTGCTGGTCCAACCGGAGCCGGAGGAGACCAGCCTCTTCGACGCCGCACCCGAGCCCGCGGCCGACTACCGGCTGCCGGACCGCGCGCTCCTAAGGATCTCGCCGCCCGGCGGCAACGGCAACTCGGACCAGAGCGCGCGCGTCGCCGACGCGCTCGTCCAGACCCTCGGGAACTTCGGCGTCGAGGCCACCGTCGTCGGCCGCATCTCGGGCCCCAGGGTGACCCGCTATGAGCTCCAGCTCGCGCCCGGCACGAAGGTCTCGAAGGTCGCGTCGCTCAAGGACGACCTCTCCTACGCGCTCGCGACGACGGAGATCCGGATCCTCGCGCCGATCCCCGGCAAGCAGGCGGTTGGCGTCGAGCTGCCCAACCAGAGCCCGAACCTCGTCACGCTCGGGGACATCTTCGAAGACCTTCCGCAAAGCTGCAAGCCCACTGGCCGTTTGGCTCGGGAAAGACATTTCCGGTCAGGCCGTCTGGACCGACCTCGCCCGCATGCCGCACGTGCTAATTGCCGGAACCACGGGTTCCGGAAAGTCGGGCTGCATCAACACGATCCTCACCTCGGTGCTGCTGCGCTCGAGCCCCGACGACGTGCGCTTCATCCTGATCGACCCGAAGCGGATCGAGCTCGGCTACTACGAGTCGATCCCGCACCTGCTGACGCCGGTCGTCTCGAGCCCGAAGGAGGCGGCCGCGGTGCTGCGAAACGTCGTCGCCGAGATGGAGCGCCGCTACGAGCGGCTCTCGGCCGTGCGTGCCCGCAACCTGCCCGAGGCGAACCGGGCGCTGCGCTCTCGCGGCGAGCAGCAGCTGCCGTACCTCCTCGTCGTGATCGACGAGCTCGCCGACCTGATGATGATCTCGCCGCAGGAGGTGGAGGACTGCGTCATCCGGCTGGCGCAGAAGTCGCGCGCGGTCGGCATCCACCTCGTGCTCGCGACCCAGCGCCCATCGGTGGACGTGATCACCGGGATGATCAAGGCGAACGTCCCGAGCCGGATCGCCTTCGCGGTCTCGAGCCAGACGGATTCGCGCGTGATCCTCGACGGGGCCGGCGCAGAGAGCCTGCTCGGCCAGGGCGACATGCTCTTCAAGCCGCTCGGCACCTCACGGCTGCAGCGCGTCCAGGGCGCGTACGTCAGCGAGGAGGAGATCGCGCTGGTCGTCGAGCAGTGCCGCGGCCAGCGCGAGCAGGACCTCGACGAGAGTTTGCTCGAGCCGCCGGAGCCGCAGCCGGGCGAGGCCGACGAGCACGACGGCGAGTTCGACCCCGACGAGGATCCGCTGCTCGACAAGGCGATCGAGGTCGTCGTCCAGACGCAGACCGCGTCCGTCTCCCTGATCCAGCGGCGCCTGCGGGTCGGCTACACGCGCGCCGGCCGCCTGATCGACATGCTCGAGCGCCGCGGAATCGTCTCCGGCTACGAGGGCTCCAAGCCGCGTCGCGTGCTCGTCGGCGAGTCCGAGCTCGAGCGCGTCCTCGCGTCCTGATCCCGCGTCCGCCCGGCAAGCGGGTTAGCATCAGGCGGAACTGTCGGGCATCGGAGGAGGCTTCGTGAGACGAACGTATTGGCTGTCGCTCCTGGTGGCTGCGCTGGCATTGATGCTGGCGCTGGTCGCCTCGGGCTGTGGCGGCAAGAGCAACAACAACGCAGGCGGCAACACGACGACGACGAGCGAGATGAAGCACGTCACTGCGGCGCTCATCAGCGACGTCGGGCACTTCAACGACAAGTCCTTCAACCAATCGCAGCTGGAGGGCCTGAACAAGGCCAAGGCGGACCTCGGCATCACGCCCATTCCGCTCCAGTCGAACTCCGCGAGTGACTACCTGCCGAACCTGACGTCGGCGATCAGGCGCAAGGCCGACCTGATCATCTCTGCCGGGTTCCTGCTCGCGCCCGCGACGGCGACCGTCGCGAAGAGGTACCCGGACAAGCACTTTGCGATCACCGACTATCCCGTCGAGGCCGCGCCCTTCGCGGACAAGTCGGGGACGCCGCTCTACCAGAACGTCGAGGGGTTGACCTACGCGGCGAACGAGTCGGGCTGCCTGGTCGGCGTGCTGGCCGCCAAGATGGCGGAGAAGATGGGCAAGAAGGTCATCGGAGCCGTCGGGGGGCTCAAGATCCCGCCCGTCGACATCTGGATCGCCGGCTACCGCTACTGCGCGCAGAAGGCAGTGCCGGGGACGAAGGTCCTGATCAACTACTCCCAGGACTTCGTCGCGTCCGACAAGTGCAAGACGCAGGCCCAGAACCTGATCTCGCAGGGCGCGCAGGTGCTCTTCCAGGTCGCCGGTCTCTGCGGCCTCGGCACGCTGAAGGCGGCCGACGACGCGGGCATCTGGGGCATCGGCGTCGACAAGGACCAGTACAACGACGCCAAGCGGGTGCTGACGAGCGGCGTCAAACGAGTGGATACCGGGGTCTACGACGCGGTCAAACAGGTGCAGGACGGGAAGTTCAAGGGCGGCTCGGACCTGCTCTTCAACCTGAAGAACGGCGGCATGGACGTGGGCAAGATCAATCCGGCCGTGCCGCAGTCGTTCATCGACGAGATGAACCAGTACAAGCAGAAGATCATCCGCGGCAGGCTGAAGGTCCCGACGTCTCTGACCGGTTAGTACCTCGGAGTGAGGGGCGGGCCTCCGCTCGCCCCTCACTCTAGAATCGCCCCGGTGGAGGCGTCGACGCCGATCCTGGAGCTGCGCGGCATCACCAAGCGCTTCCCCGGCGTCCTCGCGAACGACCACGTCGACTTCGATCTGCGCCGCAACGAAGTGCACGCGCTGCTCGGCGAGAACGGCGCCGGCAAGTCGACGCTGATGAACATCCTCTACGGGCTCTACAGCGCGGACGAGGGAGAGGTCCTGATCAAGGGCAAACCCGAGAAGTTCCACTCCGCCGCCGACGCGATCGACCACGGGATCGGGATGGTGCACCAGCACTTCATGCTGATCCCGGTGATGACGGTCGCCGAGAACATCGTCCTCGCACAGGAGCCGACACACGCAGGCGTGCTGCTGGACTACGACGCGGCGCGCGAGCGCGTTCGCCACCTGTCGGAGACGTTCCGGTTCGCGATCGACCCCGACGCGCGTGTCGATCAGATCACCGTCGGCCAGCAGCAGCGCGTCGAGATCCTCAAGGCGCTCTACCGGCGGGCGGACATCCTGATCCTCGACGAGCCCACCGCCGTGCTGACTCCGCAGGAGGCGACCGAGCTGTTCGGGATCCTGCGGACGCTCGTGCGGGAAGGAATGTCGGTCATCTTCATCAGCCACAAGCTGAACGAGGTGCTCGAGATCGCCGACCGGATCTCGGTGCTGCGGCGCGGCAAGCTGGTCGAGACCGTGCCGCGAGAGGGCGCGACCGAAGAGGCGCTCGCCCGGGCGATGGTGGGCCGCGAGGTGCTTCTGCGGGTCGAGCGTCCACCCGCCACCCCCGGCGAGCCGCTGCTCGAGGTCGAGGGCCTCGAGGTGCTCGACGACCGCGACCTGCCGGCTGTCAGGGATGTCTCGTTTCAGGTCCGCAGGGGAGAGATCGTCGGCATCGCCGGCGTCGACGGCAACGGCCAGAGCGAGCTGATCGAAGCGATCACCGGGCTGCGGCGCGCACACGCGGGAACCGTGAAGGTGGCCGGCAAAGTGCTCGCCCACGCCAGCCCGCGCGAGATGCTGGACGCAGGCGTGGGGCACGTCCCCGAGGACCGCCAGCGGCGCGGGCTCGTGCTCGAGTTTCCAATCTCGGAGAACGTCGCGCTGCACGACTACAACAAGCCGCCCGACTCGAAGTGGGGCTGGCTCTTCCCGCAGCGGCTCGTCGAGCACGCGCGGAAGCTGATCAAGGAGTTCGACGTCCGCGGCGGCGGCCCGTACACGCGCGCGGGCGCGCTCTCAGGCGGCAACCAGCAGAAGCTCGTCGTCGCGCGCGAGGTCGACCGCGATCCGATGGTGCTGATCGCGGCCCAGCCGACGCGCGGCCTCGACGTCGGCGCGATCGAGTACCTGCACCGCCGTCTCGTCGAAGAGCGCGACCAGGGGCGCGCGGTCCTGCTCGTCTCGCTCGAGCTGGAGGAAGTGCTCGCGCTCTCGGACCGGCTCCTCGTGATCTACGAGGGGCAGATCGTGGCCGAGCACGAGTCGGGAGCGAGCGAGGAGGAGATCGGCCTCGAGATGCTCGGGGCGAAGCGGCAGGAGGCGGTCGTGACCGGGGAGCGGGCATGAGTGAGCCGGTCGCTCCCGGGAGCGCGCCCGAGCCCGAGGGCGCCGCTCCGCCCGAGACGATCGCCGCCCGCTACGACCTGATGCAGCGCGCCGGCGGCGTGATCGTTCCCGTGATCACGGCGCTGATGGCCTTCGTGATCGGCGGGATCATCCTCGCCCTGTCCGGCTACAACCCGTTCACGACCTACTGGGAGATCGCGCAGGGCGCCGGCCTGAACTGGTTCGGGCACCTGACGACCGACACGGCCGACACGTCGGCCTACAACTTCGCGCAGACCCTGAACTACACGACGACGCTCATCCTCACGGGGCTCGCGGTCGCGTTCGCCTTCAGGTGCGGGATGTTCAACATCGGCGGCCAGGGCCAATACCTGGTCGGGCTGATCGTCGCGAACTGGATCGGGGTGTCGATGGCGGGCCTGTCGGGCCCGGCGCACGTGGCGCTGGCGATCGTCCTCGCGATGCTCGCCGGCGCGGTCTGGGCCGGGATCGCGGGCTTCCTGAAGGCGACGACAGGCGCGCACGAGGTGATCTCGACGATCATGCTCAACTGGATCGCGATCTATATCGGCGCGTACGTCTTCGGCCAGGGAGGACCGCTGCAGGGCTCGCAGCCGAGCGCCCCGATCTCGTCGCCGATCGTGCCGAGCGGCGTGATCAAGTTCTTCTGGGGCGATCAGACTCTCGGTGGCGTCAACGTCGGCTTCTTCGTCGCGCTCGCCTCGCTCGTGGTCTTCTGGGCCATCCTGAACCGGACGACGCTCGGCTTCGAGGTCCGCGCCGTCGGTTACAACCCCGACGCGGCCGCCTACGGCGGGATCAGCGTCCGCAAGAACTACATCCGCGCGATGGCGATCTCGGGCGGGTTCGCAGGCCTTGCAGGCGGGATCGACATGCTGGGAACGTTCAACACGATCGGCTTCGGCACGCTCGATGTCTACGGCTCGTCGATCGGCTTCCTCGGGATCGCGGTTGCGCTGCTCGGGCGCAACACCGCGCTCGGCACCGGCATCGCGGCGTTCCTCTTCGGCGGCCTGCTGTACGGCACCACGCACGGGCTCACCACCAGCGCGATCCCGGCACAGCTGACCGGGAACCTGACGCTGATCATCCAGGGCCTGATCGTGCTCTTCGTAGGCGCCGACGTCCTGATCCTGTATTTGTGGAGCGCGCGCCGGAGGCTGCGTCGGCGCGTTCCCCGCGTACGGGCGGAGCCGGAGCCGTCCGCATGACGACGACAGCCGCCTACGGCCGCCTGCGGACCTCGCGCCTGACCGAGCCGAGGAGCATCGCCATCTACGGGATCGCGCTCGGCGTGCTCGCCTGCTTGGTCGCGCTCCCGCCGTTCACGGTGCGCGCGGTCATCTGGCCGATCCTGCTCGGCCTTCTCGCCGCCTTTGGCGGGGTGGCGGCCCTCTCGCGAGGCGTTCGCAAGCTGGGCTGGACGGCGGTCGCGGCGGGCGTCCTCGGCGCCGGGCTCGGGGCTCTCGCTCTCCAGTCGGGCACGGGCAACCTGAACGAGGTCTTCAGCGCCTCGATCATCGCCTCGATGCTCGTCTTCGCGACTCCGCTCACCTTCGGCGCGCTCGGCGGGATGTTCTCCGAGCGGAGCGGTGTCGTGAACATCGCCCTCGAGGGGATGATGCTGATGGGCGCGTTCTTCGGCATCTACGGCGCCGACAAGACCGGCTCCTGGTTTCTCGGGATCCTGATCGCGATGCTCGCCGGCGCGCTGATGGCGCTCGTCCACGCCGTCTTCGCCATCCACCTGCGCGCCGACCAGATCGTCGGCGGGATGGCGATCAACTTCCTCGCGCTCGGCCTGACCGGCTACCTCTTCTTCAAGCTCTACCACGGCGGCAACATCCCGTCGAACATCTCGCGCATTCCCGACGTGAATATCCCGTGGATCGAGAACCAGCGGTTCCTCGGGCCCGCCTTCGGGAACCTCAACCTGCTGATCTGGGTTGCGATCATCCTGGTGCCGCTCTCGTACGTCGTCCTGTTCAGGACCGCGATCGGGCTGCGCATCAGGGCGTGCGGCGAGCATCCTCGTGCCGCCGACACCGTCGGCATCGACGTCTACGCCGTGCGGTACGCGTCGGTGATCACGTCGGGCGTCCTCGCCGCGCTCGGCGGGGCGTTCCTGTCGGTGGGATTCGTCGGCACGTTCAACGAGAACATGACGGCCGGCCGGGGCTTCATCGCGCTCGCCGCGCTGATCTTCGGCAACTGGCGGCCGTTCGGCGCGTTCGGCGCTGCGCTCCTGTTCGGCTTTTCGACGGCGCTGGCCTACCGACTGCCGAACGCCTATCCATGGGCGGACACGTACGCGACGCTCTTCCAGACGCTGCCGTACGTCCTGACCCTGGTCGCGATCGCCGGCGTGATCGGCCGCACCATTCCTCCAGCCGCCGATGGACGCCCTTACAAGAAGCAGTAGCGCCCGCGCCCGCAACGACGCGGCCCGTGGGTCGCTCGTCTGCGCGCTGCTCGGGCTCGCGCTCCCGGTCGCCGCCTTCGCGGTGGCCCGCCAGGTCGGCCGTGTGACGCTCGTGCATGCGACGGCTGCGACGTGCGGCTCCGTGCTGCTGGGCCTGCTGGCCGTGGGTCTGTCGAGGCGCGCCCGCCGGAACCTGGAGTACACGCTCGGGCGCGTCGGCGGCCGCAGAACGGCGCGTGCCGGGAAGATTCTCGGCGTCGTCGCGATCTGCATCGGCTGCGCAGCAGGACTCGCGCTGGGCTTCTACGCGCTGCTCCGCTACTTCGGCTAATCGGGTCTACAATCGGCACCCTCCGTGTTCGAGATCGGCAACAGCCTGCGCGAGGCGCGCCACCGCCAGCAGCTCGAGCTCACCGAGGTCGAGCAAGCGACAAAGATCAGGGCGCGCTATCTGAGGGCCCTCGAGGAGGAGGCTTTCGACGTCCTGCCGGCGCAGACGTACGTCAAAGGGTTCCTGCGCACGTACGCCGACTGGCTCGGGCTCGACGGCCAGCTCTACGTCGACGAGTACAACTCGCGCTACGGCGTCGGCGAGGACGAGCCCCGCGAGCCGGTCGTCGCGCGGCGGACCGCGCTCGTGCATCAGCGCCACCGGCGGCTCGAGCGACGAGGCGTCCTGCTGGCGCTCGGCGCGATCGGGATCCTCTGCGCGCTGGTGATCGCCGCCTTCAAGTTCTCGGACAGCGGTAACCAGCCGATCCCCAACCTCGGCCAGACCACGACCCAGTCGACGGCGACGCAGCCGGCGCCAAAGCAGAGGCACACGGTTGTCCGGCCCGCGAAGGTGAAGTTCTTCGTGCTCGCCGCGAACGGCCCCTCCTGGATGGACGTCCGCAACTACTCCTCGAACGGCCGCACGCTCTTTACGGGCACCGTCGACCAGGGCAAAAGCCTCGGCTGGACCAGGCGGCGTCTCTGGATCGACTTCGGCAGCCCGGCGAATCTCAAGGTCGTCGTCAACGGCAAAGTCGTGCCTATTCCGGGCGGCGGTGGCACGGTTGCCGTGCTCGTGACGCCGACCGGCATCGTGCGGGCTCCCGCCACCGCTTGACCCGTCCGCGCGGGGTCGTCGTCGTCACCGGCAGCGAGCTCGTGCGCGGCGAGCGCACGGACCGCAACGGGCCCTTCCTGGCCGGCGAGCTGCTGCGGCTGGGGATCGAGCCGGCGCGGATCCTGATCGTCGGCGACGACGCGGCGGAGCTCGAAGATGCGCTGCGCGAAGGGCTGAGCGCGGATCTCTGCCTCGTCTCCGGCGGGCTCGGGCCGACCCACGACGACCGAACCGTGGAGCTGCTCGCGCGCGCGGCCGGCCGGAAGCTCTTCGTGGACGAGAAGCTCGAGGCGGAGATCGAGCGCGTCTCGCGGGGGTTCGCTGAGCGGTTGCGGCGGCCGTACGCGGACTTCGAGGCGGGTGTCCGCAAGCAGGCGACGCTTCCCGACGGCGCCCTGGTGATCGGCGTCGCCGGGACCGCGCCCGGGCTCGTGCTGGAGACCGCCGGCGCAGTTGCCGTCGCGCTGCCCGGCCCGCCGTCGGAGCTGCAACGGCTCTGGGCGCCGGCGCTTGCGTCGGCACCGGTGCAGGCGGTCGTGTCGCGCGCACGGGTGCCCGAGCGGCGCGTGCTGCGGTTCTACGGCGCCGGAGAGTCCACCGTCGCGCAGGCGCTCGCTGAAGCCGGGGGAGAGGGTGACGGTGTCAGCGCCACGATCTGCGCGCGCGACTTCGAGATCCACGTCGACCTCTTCGCCGAGCCGGAGGCGCGGGGCCGCGTCGACGAGCTGGCCGGCGAGCTCACGGAGCGCCTCGAGCCGTACCTGTTCGCGCTCGACGAGCGCCCGGTCGAGGAGCTCGTGCTCGACCTCTGCCGCGAGCGCGGGCTGACGCTGGCCGTGGCGGAGTCGTGCACGGGCGGGCTCGTCGCGGCGCGGCTCACCTCCGTGGCCGGCTCGAGCGACGTCTTCCGGGGCGGGGTGATCGCGTACGCGAACGAGGTCAAGGCGGGCGAGCTCGGCGTGCCGGAGGAGCTACTCGAGCGCTATGGGGCCGTCTCCGCGGAGGTCGCCGCTGCGATGGCCGCGGGCGCGCGCGGACGGCTCGGCGCCGACGTGGCGCTCGCGGTGACGGGCGTTGCGGGCCCCGGCGGCGGCACGCCGGAGAAGCCGGTGGGGCTCGTCTACCTACACGCGGAAGGGCCCGGCGACGCGCGAGCCCTCGAACTGAGCCTGCCGGGCGACCGGTCGGCGGTGCGTGCCCGCGCAACGGTCGCCGGGCTCCACCTGCTGCGGCAGCTGTTGTCACAGATTCGGCACAAATCGGCTTGAGCCGGGCTGCTAGCGTCGGAGGCGATGAACGGATACGGCTCTTCTGCGCGCTCAGGCTTCCGGCCGGGACGCTCGACGGCCTCGTCGAGTGGCAGCGGCGGGTGTTCGACGGCGTGCCGGGCGTCCGGGTGGTCGCGCGCGAGAACCTGCACGTCACGCTGGCGTTCCTCGGCCACCGGCCGGAGGGCGAGCTCCGTGCGATCGTCGACGCCTTGCGCGGCTCGGCGGCGACCGTGGAAGCGCCGCTCCTCTCGGTGCGCGGCTACCGCGAGACGCGGAGCGTCGGGATGCTCACGCTCGACGACGAGGACGGCCGCGCCCAGGCGCTGGCGCGGGATCTGCACGGGCGGCTCGAGGCTCTCGGCGTCTACGAGCCGGAGCGGCGCAGGTGGTTGCCGCACGTGACCGTCCTGCGCTTCCGCGAGCGGCCGAAGCTGCGGCCGGAGCTACCGGTCCTGCAACCATTCGCGCTGTCCGATGCGGCTGCTTACCTGTCACGTCTACGCCCCGGCGGGGCGCAGTACGAAGTTCTCGAATCGGTGGCTCTAGGAGGTAGATGACGTTGGACCGCGAGCAAGCTCTCGACACCGCACTCGGCCAGATCGAGCGGCAGTTCGGCAAGGGCTCAGTCATGCGCATGAGCGACCAGGCCCAGGTCGCGATCGGCGCCGTCTCGACGGGGTCGCTCGCACTCGATCTCGCCCTCGGCGTCGGTGGGCTTCCCCGCGGGCGCGTCGTCGAGATCTTCGGCCCGGAGTCCTCGGGCAAGACGACGCTCGTCTACCACGTGATCGCCGAGGCCCAGCGGCGCGGCGGGATCTGCGCCTTCATCGACGCCGAGCACGCGATGGATCCGGCCTACGCGAAGAGGATCGGCGTCAACATCGACGACCTGCTCGTCTCACAGCCCGACACCGGCGAGCAGGGGCTCGAGATCGCCGAGCTGCTCGTGCGCTCGGGCGCGCTCGACGTCGTCGCGGTCGACTCGGTCGCCGCGCTGACCCCGAAGGCGGAGATCGAGGGCGAGATGGGCGACTCGCACGTCGGCCTGCAGGCCCGCCTGATGAGCCAGGCGCTGCGCAAGCTCGCCGGCACGCTCAACCGCACCGACACGATCTGCATCTTCACGAACCAGCTGCGCGAGAAGATCGGCGTCATGTTCGGCAACCCGGAGACGACGCCGGGCGGCCGGGCGCTCAAGTTCTACTCATCGGTGCGTCTCGACATCCGCCGGATCGAGACGCTCAAGGACGGCGTCGAGGCGTTTGGTAATCGAGTGCGGGTAAAGGTCGTGAAGAACAAGGTCGCGCCGCCGTTCAAGCAGGCCGAGTTCGACATCATCTACGGCACCGGCATCTCCTGGGAGGGCACCGTGCTCGACACGGCGCTCGAGCGGAAGATCGTCCAGAAGTCGGGCTCGCACTTCAGCTTCGAGGACGAGCGGCTCGGACAGGGCAGGCAGAACGCAACCGCCTTCCTGCGCGAGCACCCGGACGTCAGCCAGCAGATCCTCGCGCGGATCCAGGCGCTCGCCGGACCGGACCAGATCGTCTCGGCCCGGCTGCTGCCGGAGCTCGAGCCGCCGGCCAAGGCCGAGGGCAAGGCCAAGGACAACGGCAAGGTCGCGGAGGCGCAGGCGGAGCCGGACCCGAAGGCCGAGCAAGCGGCAGGGGTCACCTCGAAGGCGTAGCGAGTGGGCGAGGCGCTCGCCGCCGCAACCCGCGCGCTCGCGCGGCGCGACTACTCCGAGCGGGGCCTCCGTGAGCGGCTGCTGCGCTCGGGCATCGAGGCCGGCGAGCTCGACGAGACGCTCGAGGAGCTCCGCCACGTCGGCCTGCTCGACGACGAACGCTTCGCCGGCCGGCGCGCGAGAGCGCTGGCAGAGCGGGGGAAGGGCGACAAGGCCATTCGCTTCGACCTGCGCCGACAGGGCATCGACGCGGAGCTGATCGAGCCCGCGCTCGCCGAGCTTCAGCCCGAGCGAGAGCGTGCCGAGCGGATCGTCTCCCGCCGCGGCGCGGGCCCGAAGACTGCACGGCTGCTGGCGAGCAGAGGCTTCGACCGGGAGGCGGTCGAGCTCGCGGCGGAACATCGGATTGCGCCGGAACGGTGAGCGGCGCTAGGATACGAAAGCTTCATTCGACATTTTGCCTGCAACTTCACGTGTTTCCCGAATCGGACCCCGGAACTTCGAAAGAGACCGAGACCAAGATGAGCGCAGAGGAGGCGAAGACGAGGCGGCGGTGAGCTGACCGTCCGCTGCGGGGCGCGCGCCTGCCTCGCATCGCCCGATTCGAGCACGTCCGCTGCAGCGGTGCCGAATGAGCACCGCGTTTCGGCGCGGACAACCGGTCCCAGCCGGGCCCCCCGCCCGGCGCCAAGCAGGGAGCGCGCATGCTCGTCGTCATCGGGATAGCGATCGGACTCGCAGTCGGAGTCGGGCTCGCCTTCCTGTCGCTCTACGCCTTCGCCGGTTCCCGCCTGGCCGCCGCGCGCCGGACGCGCCAGCTGCTCGTCACCGACGCGCGCCGCGAGGCCGAGTCGTACAAGCGGGAGGCTCAGATCGAGGCCCGCGAGGAAGCGGTCCGCCTGCGCGCCGAGCTCGAACAGGAGGTCGCGTCGCGACGGACGGAAGCGATGAAGATCGAGGAACGCATCCTCGCGAAGGAAGAGGAGATCGACCGCAAGCTCACCGAGCTGTCACGTCGCGAGCAGGGGATCGCAGACCGAGAAGTCCACACGAAGGAGCTGCAGGAAGACCTCAAGGGCGCACGCGACGCCCAGCAGGCCGAGCTCGAGCGGATCTCGGGCATGACCGTCAACGAGGCGAAGGCGCACCTGCTCGAGCGCTCGGAGGAGCTGATCCGCCACGAGCTCGCCCGCTTCGTCCGCCAGGCCGAAGAGGAGGCGCGCGGCGAGGCGAAGCGGCGCGCCCGGAACCTGGTCGCCGACGCGCTCCAGCGGGTAGCCGCGAACCACGCCTCGGAGACGACCGTGTCTCTGATCGAGCTCCCCTCCGACGACATGAAGGGCAGGATCATCGGCCGGGAAGGCCGCAACATCCGCGCGCTCGAGCACCTGACCGGCGTCGACGTGATCATCGACGACACGCCCCAGGCGGTCGTCCTCTCGTCCTTCGATGGGATCCGGCGCGAGGTCGCGAAGCTCACGCTGACGAAGCTGATCGAGGACGGCCGCATCCACCCGGCGCGGATCGAGGAGATGTACTACCAGTCGAAGGCGGAGATCGAGGAGGTCATCAAGCAGGCCGGCGAGCAGGCCGTCTTCGAAGCGAACTGCGGAGAGCTACACGAGGAGCTGGTGAAGATCCTGGGCCGCCTGCGCTTCCGCACGAGCTACGGCCAGAACGTCCTCAAGCACACGCTCGAGGTCGTCCACCTGGCCGGGATCATGGCCGCCGAGCTCGAGGCGAGCGTCAAGACGGCCAAGCGCGCCGCGCTCCTGCACGACGTCGGCAAGGCGCTGACGCACGAGCTGGAGGGATCGCACGCGCTCCTCTCGGCGCAGTTCGCGCGCCGCTACGGGGAGTCTCCGGCAGTCGTCCACGCGATCGAGGCGCACCACTACGAGGTCGAGCCGCAGACGGTCGAGGCCGTCCTGCTGATCGCCGCCGACGCGATCTCCGCGTCACGGCCCGGCGCGCGCGGCGAGAGCCTGGAGCAGTACATCAAGCGCCTGGAGGCCCTCGAGGAGGTCGCCGCCCGCCACGAAGGCGTCGAGAAGGTCTACGCGCTTCAGGCCGGCCGCGAGATCCGCGTGCTCGTCAAGCCGAAGGTAATCGACGACGACGCCGCCGTCCTGCTCTCCCACGAGATCGCGCGAGAGGTCGAGGACCAGCTCGAGTACCCGGGGCAGATCAAGGTGACCGTGATCCGCGAGTCCCGCGCAGTCGATTACGCCAAGTAGATTGAGCGCCTGATGCGCCGCTACCACGTCACGACGTTCGGCTGCCAGATGAACGCCCACGACTCCGAGCGGATCAAGGGCGTGCTCGAGGACCTCGGCCTCGGCGAGGCGCCGTCGCAGGACGAGGCCGACGTGCTCGTCTTCAACACCTGCACGATCCGCGAGAAGCCGGACACGCGACTCGCGGCGCACCTCGGCAACGCGCGCGTGCTCAAGGAGCGCGACCCGGAGCTGGTGATCGCGGTCGGCGGCTGCTACGCCGAGGCGCAGCGCGACCGAATCTTCGACCTGTACCCGTTCGTGGACGTCGCCTTCGGGCCTGGGTCGATCCCGCACCTAGCGGACTGGCTCGGCGCGGGCGGCGAGGGGATCGCGCGCGGAGCGTTCGGGACCGGGGAGGAGCGCGCTTTCGCCGGCCGGCTCCCGCGACACGCCGAGCGCAGCTTCCAGGCCTGGGTGCAGATCTCGATGGGCTGCAACTCGGTCTGCTCCTACTGCATCGTGCCCGCGGTTCGCGGCCGCGAGGTCTCGCGCCGGCCGGGCGAGGTCCTGGCCGAGGTCGAGTCGCTGGCGCGCGAGGGCGTGCGGGAGGTGACCTTGCTCGGGCAGAACGTGAACTCGTACGGCCGCGATCTGGGCAGCGACTTCGCCGAGCTGCTGCGCGCGGTCGACGCGGTCGAGGGAATCGAGCGGATCCGCTTCACGAGCCCGCACCCGAAGGACTTCCGCGCGCCGGTGATCGCGGCGATGGCGGAGTGCGACACCGTTTGCGAGCACGCTCACCTGCCGCTGCAGTCCGGCTCGACACGAGTCCTGAAGGCGATGCGCCGCACGTACTCGCGCGAGCGCTACCTGCGCCTCGTCGACGAGCTTCGAGCGGCGATCCCAGACCTCGCGCTCACGACCGACCTGATCGTCGGCTTCCCCGGCGAGACCGAGGCCGAGTTCGAGGAGACGCTGAGCGCGGTCGAGGCGGTCGGCTACGACGGCGCGTTCACGTTCGTCTACTCGCCGCGGGCCGGGCACGGAAGCCGCCTCGATGGCCGGCCAGGTTCCCGACGAGGTCAAGCGCGGAGCGGATCGAGCGTCTCGTCGAGGTCGTCCAGCGCGTCGCCGAGCAGCGGAACCGGGAGCGGATCGGTCGCATCGAGGAGGTGCTCGTCGAAGGCGCCAGCCGCACCGACCCCGCACTTCTCCGTGGCCGCACTCGCCGCAACACGACCGTGAACTTCGCCGGCACGGCGTCCCCGGGCGAGCTGGTGCCGGTCGAGATCCAGGAAGCAACCTCGACGACCCTCCGCGGCGCCGAGCCGGCAGCACTTGTTGCATAAGCGCGACCTCGTCTGGGACGGCTGTCTCAACGTCCGGGAGCTCGGCGGCCACCCGACGGCCGACGGCGGCGAGACGCGCTTCGGCCGGATCGTCCGCTCCGACAGCGTCAGCCAGCTGAGCGACGCCGGCTGGGAGGCGCTGGTCGCGCACGGCGTCCGCACCGTGATCGACCTGCGCGGCGACCACGAGCGCGAGGACGACCCGCCGCGCGAGCTCGAGGTCGACGTGCAGCACATCCCGTTCATGGAGGCGAACGAGCGCGAATGGGAGGAGATCGGCGAGGAGATCGAGACTGCCGCCGCGGCAGCCCCCGACGTCGAGACCTCGACCCGTGACGTCTACCTGATCTTCCTCGAGCGCTTCAAGCAGAACGTCGCCGCGTCGGTCCGCGCCGTCGCGCGTGCGCCTGAGGGAGGCATCGTCGTCCACTGCGTCGGCGGCAAGGACCGCACCGGCCTCCTGACCGCGTTCCTGCTCCATCTCGCGGGCGTCTCGGACGAGGACATCGCCGCCGACTACGCGCTCAGTGAGGAGCGCCTCCTGTCGCGGCACGAAGGATGGTTCGCCGCGGCCGAGACGGAGGAGGAGCTCGAACGCCTGCGCCGGATCGCCCAGACGCCGCCCGGCTCGATGCTCGGCGTCTTCCGCGAGCTCGAGCACCGCTACGGCAGCGTCGAGAGCTACCTGCGCTCGGCCGGCGTCGACGACGAAGACCTGGACCGTGTCCGCGCACGGCTCCGCTAGCCGCGCCCTCGGCTGGGAGGGCTGCTGCAACATCCGGGACCTCGGAGGCCTGCCGACCGAGGACGGAGCCGAGACGCGCTTCCGAGTGGTCGTCCGCGCCGACGACATCTCGCTGCTCTCGCCTGCCGGCTGGGAAGCGCTCGCCGCCTACGGCGTAACGCGCATCGTCGACCTTCGCCACGAGGATCCGCCGTACGAGACGCCGGTCGAGCTCGTCCGCGTTCCGTTGCTCGACGATCCGAGCATCCGCGAGATCGACGAGCTCCTCCTCGGAGTCGACGACGTCATCGAGTGGCGCACGCGCAACTACCTGTTCTTCCTCGAGCGCTTCGCACCGGCGTTCGCCGCCGCCGCCGACGCAGTCGGTGAGCCAGAGGACGGCACTGTCCTCGTTCACTGCGCGGGCGGAGTCGACCGCACGGGGCTGATCGCAGCGTTCCTCCTCCGGCTGGCGGGCGTCGGGCCGGACACGATCGCCGAGGACTACGCGCTCAGCGAGGCGAGCTGGGCCCCGACGATCGAGGAGTGGGTCGCCGCCGCGCCCGACGAAGCGGAGCGCCGCAAACGGCGACTGCTTTCCGTCATGCCCGCAGCGGCGATGCGGAACGTTGTGCTCGAGCTCGAGCGCCGGCACGGCAGCATCCGCGAGTTCCTCGTCGAGGCCGGTGCCGACAGCGCCCGGCTCGACCGGTTGAGCGACCGCCTGGGCGGATGAGCGTGATCGCGATCTTCGGCCCGACCGCTTCGGGCAAGAGCGCCGTCGCCGAGGCGATCGCGGAGCGAATCCCGGCGGAGCTCGTCTCGGCCGACTCGATGCAGGTCTACCGCGGGGTGCCGGTGCTCACGAACCAGTCCGACTACCCGACGCGGCTGGTCGGTATCTGGGACCTCGATCACGAGGCGTCAGTCGGCGAGTACCAGGAGCTCGCGCACGCCGCGATCGACGAGATCCTGGCTGACAGCCGGACGCCGGTCGTCGTCGGAGGAACGGGCCTCTACCTGCGGGCCGCGCTGGCGGAGCTCGGGCTTCCGCCCGCGGCACCGCCCGAGGCGCGCGAGCGACTGGAGCGCTTGTACGACCGCGTCGGCGCGGAGCGTGCCCATGAGCTCCTCGCGGAGCGCGACCCTGCTGCAGCCGACGCGGTCCACCCGAACGACCGCCGCCGGGTCGTGCGGGCCCTCGAGCTCGTCGAGGCCGGCGGCTCCCTGCGGCCCGGGCAGGACCGTCTCTGGAGCGGCGAGACGCGCCACCCGACGCTGATCGCCGGCCTCGTCCTCGAGCGCGACGAGCTGCGCCGTCGAATCGAGAAACGCACGCGCGGGATGTTCGAGCGCGGGGTGGAGGAGGAAGTACGCCGCGCCCTCGAGCAGCCGATCTCGTCGACGGCGCGTCACATCCACGGCCTGACCGAGATCGCCGAGCTACCACGCGAGCAGGCGATCGAGGCGCTCGTCACGCGGTCAAGCCGCTACGCCGTGTACCAGCTCAGGTGGATGCAACGGATTCCGGGGCTCGTCGCCCTCGACGGGATGCGGCCGCCCGAAGAGCTCGCGGACGACATTCTCAGTCACCGCTAGCGTACCCATGTATCCGTGCTACTCTGCCAAGCAGAGTAGAGGTGGAACAAGCACAACTCCTGAAGGGGATCCTGGAGATCGCGGTGCTGGCAGTCTTGAGCGAAGGGGAGACGTATGGGTACGAGATCCTCTCGCGGCTCGAGGAAGCCGGCCTGAACGGCGTCGGAGACGCCTCGGTTTACGGGACGCTGCGCCGCCTGGAGCAGGCGGGCCATCTCGAGGCCCGACTCGCCGCATCGCCGAACGGGCCGGCACGCAAGTACTACGAGATCACCGGCTCCGGCCGCGCGGCGCTGCGCGTCGGCACCGAATCGTGGCGACGGATCGAGCAGGCGCTCGACGTCCTCGTGGGCGGCAAGTCGTGAGCACCGCCAGCGCCGACCAATACCTGGCCGTGGTCGAATCGGAGCTGTCCGACCTTCCCTGGAAGGCTCGGAAGAGCCTCCTCGCGGACCTTCGCCTCCATCTCGACGAAATCCCGCCTGACGAGGATCTCGAGGAGCGCCTTGGGAGCCCGTGGAACTATGCGACCGAGCTTCGCGAGGCAGCGGATCTCAGGCCCCGCCGCGGGCCGATTGCCTTCCTGCGAGCACGCCGCCCGCGCAACGTGGCGATCGCAGCCCTTCTGCTTGCGCTCATCGGTGCGATCACAGCGGGCGGACTCTGGTCGCGAAGCTACCAGCCCTTATCGGAGGGCGGCGCGGAGATGTTCCCACTCAATGCCCGCGGACCAGCCGCGCTGGAGGGGCGGGTGGCGACCTTTCGAAGCGGCAAGCCGTTCCAGGTTGGGGCCTCTGTGAGGAATGACGGGCACTTCCCTGTCCGCATTCTCGGCGTTCCGATAATCCAAGGGAGATTCACTCCCTTCGCCGTGCGGCCATACCTTGGACCGGCTGAGAACAACTGCATCGGCGCGATGTGCGCCGAGACGTTTCATCCCTTCACGCTGGAGCCTGGGAAGGAGCGGTTAATCATGCTCCTCGGCCACTACGCGAACTGCCGTCAATTTCACCAGGGCAACGGAACTGGCCTTGAGTCGATCCCCATTCGGATGAAGTTCCTTCTCTCGACCCGCACTGTCTATGTTCCGCTCCGCGGGCCGCTAGAGATCGAGTTCCCCATGCGTGATCCGTGCGCTTCCTAGCATTGCTAGCGTCCTGCGCGCCCTATGCAACTCTCAAAATGGCACGGACTCGGGAACGACTACCTGCTCGTCGAGCGGGCGACGCTGGACGCCCCGCTCACGCCTGAGCGCGTCAAGCGGATCTGTGACTACCACTTCGGCGTCGGGTCGGACGGGATCCTCGAGGTCGTCTCCGCAAACGGCGCCGAGGCCGACGTCGTGATCTGGAACCCGGACGGGTCGACTGCCGAGCTCTCCGGCAACGGCACTCGGATCGCGGCCCGCTGGCTGGCGCGGCGCGCCGGCGAGGATGCTGTCCGGATCCGCGTTGGGCCACGCGAGGTCTCCGCGCGGCTGCAAGGCCACGAGGTCGAGCTCGACGTGGGGGAGGTGACCGTTGGAGAGCCGGAGATGCTCGACGTCGGCGAGGAGATCGAGTTCACCCCGGTCTCGGTCGGCAACCCCCATGCCGTCATCCAGCTCGTGCCGAACCGCGACGACCTGCTCCGGCTCGGGCCGCTCGTCGAGAACCACGAGCGCTTCCCCGAGCGCACGAACGTTCAGCTCGTCCGCGTCGACGGGCCGCACGAGCTGACGGTCGGCGTCTGGGAGCGCGGCGCGGGGGAGACGCTTTCCTCCGGCACGAGCTCCGTCGCAGCCGCGGCCGCGGCGGTCGAGCGCGGCTGGTGCGAGAGCCCGGTCACCGTCCACCTCGCCGGCGGTGACCTGACGGTCGAGCTCGCGGACGGGAAGGCGACGCTCACAGGGCCCGCGGAGGAGATCTGCACCGTGGAGCTCTCGGAGGAGTTCGCGCTGTGAGGTTCGCGCGCCGCCTCGACGAGGTGCCGCCGTACCTCTTCGCCGAGCTCGAGCGCAAGATTGCCGCAAAGCGACGCGAGGGCATCGACGTGATCAGCCTCGGCATCGGCGACCCTGACCTGCCGACGCCCGAGCCCGTCGTGAGCGCGCTCGCCGCGGCCGCCCGCGACCCCGCGACGCACCAGTACCCGACCAACCACGGGACCGATGCCTTCCGCGAGGCCGTCGCCGGCTTCTACCGCGACCGCTTCGGGGTCGAGCTCGATCCCGGCTCCGAGATCGTCCCGGCGCTCGGCGGCAAGGAGGCCGTGGCGCACGTGAGCCTCGCGCTGCTCGATCCAGGCGACGTTTGTCTCTCCCCGGACCCCGGCTACCCGCCGTACACCTCGGGCCCGGTCTTCTCAGGCGCCGAGGTCAGCTACCTGCCGCTCGAAGAGTCGAACGGCTTCCTGCCCGACCTCGACGCGATCCCGGAGGACACGGCCGCCCGCGCCAACATCCTCTTCCTCAACTACCCGAACAACCCGACCGGCGCGGTCGTCGAGCCCGGCTACTTCGAGCGAGCGGTCGACTTCGCCCGCACGCACGACCTGGTCGTCGTCCACGACAACGCCTACTCGGAGGTCTGCTTCGACGGCTACCGCGCGCCGAGCTTCCTCGAGACGCCGGGAGCAAAGGAGGTCGGGGTCGAGATCTTCTCGCTCTCGAAGGGCTGGAACATGACCGGCTGGCGCTCGGCGATCGTGGCCGGGAACGCGGACGTCGTGGAGCACTACCGCCATCTGAAGACGAATCTCGACTCGGGCATGTTCGAGGCCGTCCAGCTCGCGACGGTCGCGGCGCTGACCGAGGCGCGCGACTTCCCGCGCGAGATGTCCGAGGTCTACCAGCGGCGGCGTGACCTGGTCGCGGAAGCCCTGCACGCGATCGGCCTGCCGGTCGAGCGGCCGAAGGCGACGCCTTATTTCTGGGCGCGGGTGCCGGAGGGCTACAGCTCCGAGTCGTTCGCCGAGCTGGTGCTCGAGCAGGCCGCGGTCGTGGTCTCCCCAGGGCCTGCGTACGGCCCGAGCGGGGAGGGTTACTTCCGGATCTCGCTGACCGTGCCGGACAAGCAGCTGGAAGAGGCTGTCGGCCGGATCGAATCTTCCCTGCGAGCAGGCATAATCGAAGCGTGACGGCACACCAGCCCGACCCGGCGCCGGGCGCCGAGCCCGAGCGCGGGTTTGTCCTCGCGGTGCTGGACCAGGGCGCTGTCGCCGAGGAGGAGCTCGCCGAGCTCGAGGAGCTGGCGCGGACCGCCGGCGTCGAGCCGCTGGCATCGCTCGTCCAGCACCGTGCTCACCCGGATCCACGCACGTTCGTCGGCAAGGGCAAGCTCGCCGAGCTGAAGGAGGCCTACCCGCACTCCGGAGCGGAGGTGCTGCTCGTCGACGACGAGCTCAGCCCCGTCCAGCAGCGAGCTCTCGAGAACGCGCTGGAGGCACGCGTGGTCGACCGGACGCAGCTGATCCTCGACATCTTCGCGCAGCACGCCGTCAGCGCCGAGGGCAAGCTCCAGGTCGAGCTGGCGCAGCTCGAGTACAACCTGCCGCGCATGCGCGGCCTCTGGCAGCACCTCGAGCGGCTCGGAGGCGGAGTGGGGACGCGAGGGCCCGGTGAGTCGCAGCTCGAGACCGACCGGCGGCTCGCGCGCCGCAGGGTCACGCTCCTGCGCCGCCGCCTGCAGACGCTCGCCCGCCAGCGCGCGACGCGCAGGAAGTCGCGGCGGCGGTCGGAGACGCCCACGATCGCGCTCGCGGGGTACACCAATGTCGGCAAGTCGACGCTGCTCAACGCGCTGACCGGCGCGGGCGCCTCGGTGAACGACCGCCTCTTCGAGACGCTCGACCCGACGACGCGCTCGTTCGAGTTCGACGGCCGTCGCTACCTGCTGACCGACACGGTCGGTTTCATCCGCCGCCTGCCGCACCAGCTGGTCGAAGGCTTCGCCGCGACGCTCGAGGAGACGCTCGTCGCCGATCTCGTCCTGCACGTGGCAGACGCTTCCGCGCCGGAGGAGCGGCTGGAGGAGATGCTCCACGCCGTCGAGTCCGTCCTCGCCGAGATCGGCGCCGGGGAGCTGCCCGCGGAGCTCGTCCTGAACAAGATCGATGCCGCCGATCCGCTGCGGCGCCGGCGCCTCGCGAACCGGTTTCCGGAGGCGCTTCAGGTCTCGGCGCGTACCGGGGAGGGGCTGGACGCGTTGCGGGCCAGGATCGCCGAGCGCTTCTCGGACCGCTTCGAGCCGGTGCGACTGCTGATCCCGTACGCGGACGGTGCGCGCCTGGCCGAGCTGTACGAGCTCGGCGCGCCGGTCGACGAGCGGTCCGACGAGGAGGAAGGGGTCTTCATTCGCGCACGCCTGCCTCGGCGGGAGGTACGCCGGTTCGCGCGCTACCTGATCGCCGAGCCTTCGCAGGCCTCCGCGCGCCGGCGCGCATGACGGAGTTGCAGGTGCGGCGGCTGCGTGAGGACGCCGTCCTGCCCGAGCGCGCGTACCCGGGCGACGCGGGTCTCGACCTCAGCGCGTGCGATCGGCACGAGCTCGCGCCGGGCGAGCGCGCCGTCGTCGGGACCGGCCTCGCGGTCGCGATCCCTGAGGGGTGTGCGGGCTTCGTCCAGCCTCGGTCGGGGCTTGCTGCTCGCCACGGGATCTCCGTCGTGAACGCGCCGGGCTTGATCGACTCCGGCTACCGCGGCGAGATCCGCGTCGTTCTGCTGAACACGGACACCGCCGAGCCGTTCGTGGTCGAGCCGGGGATGCGGATCGCCCAGCTCGTGGTCGTGGCGGTCGAGACACCGGAGCCGGTCGAGGTCGAGGAGCTGCCGGAGACCGAGCGTGGCGTGCGAGGCTTCGGCTCTTCCAGGGCATGAGCGCCGAGCCCCGGATCCGCGTCTCGGCGATCCTGCGCTGGAGCGGGCGCGTGCTCCTGTGCCGGCACGAGAAGGGCGACCGCGAGCACTGGCTTCTGCCCGGCGGCGGCGTCAACTCGGGCGAGAGCCTCGTCGATGCGCTCCACCGGGAGCTGGCCGAGGAGGTGGGGATCGACGACGAGCCGCCGGTCGAGGGGCCGGTCGCGATCGTGGACTCGATCGCGCCCGTGCGGAGCTTTGCGGCGAAGCACGTCGTCCACATCATCTTCGCGGGCGACCTGAGCGGCCGGTCGCTCGAGACGGTGACCTCGCGCGACGCCGCTGTCCGCGGTCACCGCCTCTTCACGCCCGATGAGCTGGACGAGATCGTCCTGCATCCGCCGATCCAGCGCTTCCTGCAGCGCTGGACCCCGGGCGACCCGGCGGTCTACCTCGGCGCTCTCTGGGCCCCATAGGAAATTGGCACACAATCGTCACGAAGCCGTGACGGTTTCGTGCGCCTCCAGCGGGTACCGTCCCTAACCCCCACCCACCCAGGGGGCGCGTACGTGCGCGCACGCCGGCGCGCGAGACGTCAGTGGCGGCCGCCGCGGGAGCGGGCTCGCTCGGCGGAAACGTCGTGGGCTTCGGCTTCGAGCTCATCCTCGAGCGGCTCGAGAGCCTCGGCCTCGTCACCCGTTCGGTGGGCGATCGCCTGCGCGAGCAGCCAGTCCGCCAGCCAGGGGTTGCGGGGGAGGAGAGGCCCGTGCAGATATGTGCCGATCGCACGCCCGACGCGGCAGCCCTCGTAGCCGCTCTCGCCGTCGTTGCCGAAGCCCGCGACCACGCGGCCGAGCGGCTCGGCGCCGTCGTCGAGGTACGTCCGCCCCGCGTGGTTCTCGAAGCCGGCCAGCGTTCGCCGCCGGCCGGGCTCCAGCTCGCACTCGAGCAGGACGTCGCCGATCATCCGCCGCTCCCCGGCGACCGTGCGCAACGGGAACAGCCCCACGCCCGGCAGCTCGTCGCCACTCTGGTCGCGGTACGAGCGCCCGAGCAGCTGGTAGCCGCCGCACACGGCCAAGAGCGCCGCGCCGCCTTCGACCGCCGCCCGCACTCCGTCGCCGAGCGCGGCCAGCGCCGGCGCGATCAGCTCCTGCTCGCGGTCCTGGCCGCCTCCGATGTAGAAGAGATCGTGCTCGCCCGATCCGAGCCCGGACGAACCGGCGCCGAGCGCACGGACCTCGAGCTCGTGCCCGCGCCAGGCCGCCCGTCGTGCCAGCACCGCGATGTTGCCGCGGTCGGCGTAGATGTTCAGGTAGTCCGGAAAGAGGTGCCCGACGACGATCTTCACGCGGCGGCCTCCCAGTACGGCTTGACGAGCCCGCGCTGCGCCACGATCTCGCGCAGGGCCAGCATGGCGGTGTAGGTCGGCAGCGCGACGAGCTCGCCGCCCGCCGGCGTCAGCTCGAGCCCGCGGTCGAGCGCCCGTTCCAGCTGCGGGACGACCTCGATCGCGTTGTCCGGCAGGCCCGCATATTTGAAGCGGAGCGCCAGCTCGGCCGCACGGGAGCCCGTGGCGACCAGACGGTCGAGCCCGCCGAGCAGCGGCTCGAAGTCGACATCCCAGATCCACGAAACGTCGCGCCCGTCCGCGATCTCGTCGTTCAGCGCGATCACGAGTAGCCTGGGCGCGCCGGCGGAGAGAAGCGTCCGCACGACTTCGTTCGCGCCGGCGGGGTTCTTGATCAGCAGGACGAGCAGGGTCCGCTCGCCGATAGTGATCCGCTCGAAGCGCCCGAACGCGGCAGAAAAGCCCTGCAAGCCGAGCACTATCTCGTCCAGTCCGCTCCCCAGCACACGCGCGAGCGATGCCGCCGCAAGCGCGTTGTAGACGTTGTAGAGGCCCGGCACGGCGAGCTCGACCCGCCGGCTCCCCTCCGGGACGTCCAGGTCGAACGAGACCGACTCGAGCCCGTTCAGCTCGATCCGCCGCGCGGCGACGTCAAGGGCCGGCCTGGCATGACCGCACGAGGGGCAACGGTAGTCCCCGAGATGGCCGATGTAGGCCGCGGCGTAGGTGTAGGGCGTGCCGCAGCGGACGCACCATTTCGAGTCGGCGGCGTGCTGGAGCCCGTCCGTGGCGTGACGCGGGTCGTCGAGGCCGAAGGTCGCAGCGGGCCGTTCGCCCGCCAGCGCCCCGACCTGCGGATCGTCCGCGTTGACGACGAGGGCAGCGTTCTCCGGCAGCGCCGCGACCGCCTCGCGCCAGCGCGCCGCCACGAGCTCGAGCTCGCCGTAGCGGTCGAGCTGGTCACGGAAGAGGTTGCCGAGACAGAGAGCGCGCGGGCGGAGCCGCCGGGCGACCTCGGGTAGCGCCGCCTCGTCGACCTCGAACAGCCCGAGCTCCGCGCCCT
This sequence comes from uncultured Actinomycetes bacterium, assembly GCA_963755635.1. Taxonomy (GTDB): domain Bacteria; phylum Actinomycetota; class Thermoleophilia; order Gaiellales; family Gaiellaceae; genus AC-32. The sequence goes on from CAVWKS010000036.1 coordinate 36,498, forward strand.
GAGCCGCGAGCAGCGCCGAGGCGACGCCCGAGACGAGGTTCGCCCCGGCCCGGTTGTGCGCGAGCCTGAACGAGGGGGCGAGGATCCGAGCCGCCATCGCGGAAGTCGTGGTCTTGCCGTTTGTCGCGGAAACGAGCGCCGCCCCATCGGGCAGCCTGGCGGCAAGGCGGTCGACCGCGCCTGGATCGAGCTTCCAGAGCAGCTTGCCGGGCACGGTCGTCCCGCCCCCTGCACCGGACAACCGCGACAGGCGGGCGGCCGCGCGGGCGAGCAGGATCTCGGCGGAAAGCGGAACGCGCAGGGCCACGGCGGGACGCTACCGGTCGGCTCCCTCGGTCGAGTGAATTTTGATTCGCTCTCCCCCTGCCGGGGGATGTAGGAGGGCCCCCGAGCCACCTAGGTTCCGCCTGGTTTTCGCGGCGGCGGGCTCGTCTCGACGTTGCGGACGTAGATGACATGCGGCCCGCGCTCAAGGGCGCGGAAAGGAGAACGGAAGGTGCGGATGACCAGCGGTAAGCGAGGAGAACAGCGGTCGAGCGCGCTGTGGGGCACAGGCAACCGCGGCGGCGAGACTCGTTCAAACGCGCTCTGGGGCAAGGGCGGCCGCGGCTTCGTCACCGCACTTGTGGCGATGCTCGCGATCAGCGTTCCACTTGCAGCCAGCAGCAACGGACACGGCTACAAGGCTCCCGATACGTACGTTGCCCCGGTCTTGAAGAAACTGGCCGACGGCAACGGCAATCCGAAGGTGCCCGTGATCATCACGGCTGATCCGACGCTCGACACGAGTCTCGGCGCCGTGAAATCACTGCTTGCACGCTCCGGGCTGGGGCCTAACAAGAACCTGGGGCTCGTGAACGGCTTCTCGATCGACCTGCCCGCAAAGAAGATCAACGACCTTACGGGCATCCCCGGACTGACGATCACGCCGGATGCAGCCGTGCACACGAGCGGTTACTCGTCGAACCAGCTCTGGCCCTACGAGTCGGGCGTCTCCGCGAACTGGAGCGGCAACACGGCCCCAGCGGCCGGTGCGAACGCGCCGGCGATCGCGGTGATCGACTCGGGGATCCAGACCGGTCGGGCCGACTTCGGCAACCGAGTACTCGCGAGCGTCAACCTCTCGACGCTCCCGAACAACTCGGCCGGTGACGGCCGCGGCCACGGCACCTTCGTGGCCGGGATCGCGGCCGGCGGGGCCGACGGCTACACCGGCGCAACCCCGCAGGCGAACCTCGTCTCGGTCGACGTCATGGACGACCAGGGCATGGCGAAGACGAGCGACGTGATCGCGGGCTGCCAGTGGGTGCTGGCGCACAAGGCCCAGTACAACATCAAGGTCGCGAACCTCTCGCTGCACGCCTCCACGCCGAGCAGCTTCACGACCGATCCGCTGGACAAGGCGGTCGAGCAGCTCTGGTTCAACGGCGTCACCGTCGTCGCGGCGGCCGGCAACTACGGCTTGCCCGACCAGCCGAGCGGCGTCCTGTACGCACCCGGCAACGACCCGTTCGTGATCACCGTCGGCGCGATCGACATCGGCGGCACGAAGAACCGGAACGACGACTACAACGCTCCGTGGTCGGCCTGGGGCCGGACTCCGGACGGGTTCATGAAGCCGGACATCTCGGCTCCCGGCCGGTACATGGTCGGCCCGGTGCCGACGAGCTCGACGCTCGTGGCAGAGCGCCCGACCAGCGTGGTGGCGCCCGGCTACATCCAGCTCTCGGGCACGTCGTTCGCAGCTCCGGTGATCTCAGGCGCTGCGGCGCAGATCCTGGCCAAGAACCCGAACTACACGCCGGACCAGGTCAAGGGCGTGCTGATGGATTCCGCGAAGCCGGTCGACGGCGCGACGCTCGGCTCGGTCGGCGTCGGCGAGATCCAGATGAGCAAGGCGGCGGTGCTGAAGACCGCGCCGAACCCGGACCTGGCTCTCAACCGGTTCCTCGTGACCGACCCGGTGACAGGCGGCAAGATGTTCGACGCCGTCAGCTGGACTGACACGGCCAGGGCCAACGTCTCCTGGGACGCGGTCTCCTGGGACGCCGTCTCGTGGGCGGACGCCTCCTGGAGCGCCGTCTCCTGGGCGCAGGTCTCCTGGGACGCCGTCTCGTGGGACGCGGTCTCCTGGGACGCCGTCTCGTGGACGGACAGCGCCTACGAGGACGCGGCCGAGGGTGACACCAACCACGACGGCGGCTATGACCTGACGCCCGAGCAGGCGGCGGAGATCATGGCCGATCCCGAGACCGCGCCGGCGCCGGAAGACCTTCCGGCAGACATCAGCGCGGCGATCTCGGGCGACACGAGTTCGACGGACGGGGGCGGCACCCCGTAAGGGGGCCCGCGACTGGATCCGACGAGGGGCCGGGACACACTCCCGGCCCCTCACTCTTTCGGGGGATTTGCAGGGTGTACCGAAAAAGGGGGATGTGACCCGGCTCTATGCGGCCTAGCTTGCGGAGGTGGTGCTGGATGCGGCGTCTTGGCTCACCATGAGCGGTTTTCCTGAGGGAGGTCGGTGAGCGCCTTCCCTACACCGCTTGAAGAGGAGCTGCTCGGAAACGCTGGCTCTGAGGTACCGAAGCTGGCGCCGCGGGCGGTTGCCTACCTGTTCTTGGTCGGCGCAGCCACGGCGGTCGCGGCGGTGCCTGCGATCACGCGACTAGGTTCGTCGACGCCGGGCTGGACGACCTTCACGATCCTGGCCCTGATTGCGGCCACCGCGCAGCTCTTCGTCGTTCGCATGCCCTCCCGGAACCAGTCGTACCACACGACGATCGTCTTCCTGATCCCAGCCGCGATGCTGCTGCCGCCGGCGCTCGTCGCGCTGATCGGCGTCATCCATCACGTCCCTGAGTGGCTGAAGGCTCGCAGCTCCTGGTACATCCAGATCTTCAACATCTGCAACTGGACGCTCGCGATGCTGGCGGCGTGGGGGGGCTTCCACACCATCGTCGGAGACATCGGCCTCGGCACGCGCGCGTCGTACGCCCTCGCCGGCCTCGCGGCCGCCGCCTCGATGGTGGCCGTCAACCACCTCTTGATGGCCCCGATGCTCCACCTCGCGAACGGTCACTCGTTGCGCGAGTCGGGCCTGCTCTCGTTCCCGAGCCTCTCGACCGACCTCGTACTCGCCATGCTGGGCGTTGCCACTGCAGCGTTCTGGCACGGGAACCCCTGGCTGATCGCCTTCGCCGTCGCGCCGCTCCTCCTGATCCACCGCTCGCTCTCAGTGCCCCGCCTCCAGGAGGAAGCGCGCGTCGACCCGAAGACAGGCCTGTTCAACGCACGCCACTTCGCGACGACCTTGGGCGACGAGCTCACACGCGCCGCCCGTTTCGAGCGGCCGCTCTCGCTGGTCATGGCCGACCTCGACCTCCTCCGCGACATCAACAACACGTACGGCCATCTCGCGGGCGACGCTGTCTTGCAGGGAATCGCCGAGATCTTCCGCGCGCAGCTGCGGCACTACGATGTGCCGGCTCGTTTCGGCGGCGAGGAGTTCGCCATCCTGCTGCCCGAGACCCCGGCCGATCAGGCCTTCGAGATCGCCGAGCGGATCCGGCGCACCGTCGCGGCCCGCTCCTTTGACGTCGAGACCTCGAGCGAGCCGATCCGGGCAACGGTCTCGATCGGCGTCGCCGCCTACCCGCGCGACGGTGTCGACGCCAACGAACTGATCCACCAGGCCGACCTCGCTGTCTACCGCGCCAAGCTGCAGGGGCGCAACCGCGTGCTCGACGCGAGCACCGAGCCCCTGTTGCTCCCGGTAAGCGCCAGACCAGGCTCGTCGCGGTGCCGGAGGACGGCGACCACCTCGCGCCGCTGGCACCGGCCGTCGAGGCGATTCCGGAGCGTGAGCGGCGCCACCCGCGCCCGCACGCACTCCAGGGCCCGCGTTTCCTCTCGCTTTCCCGCCGGCTGGCGGTGCTGGTCGGGATCGTCAGTACTGCCGGCCTCGCAGCAGGCACGCTCGGGTTCATCTACGGCTCCAGCACCGACTGGATCGGCCTGGCCGCCATCGTCACGCTCGTCGGCGTGGGGCAGGCCCTGGCGCTCGAGGTGGACGACGGCTCAATCTCCGTCAGCGCCGTCGGCTCGATCGCGGGCGCCGCGCTGTTCGGCCCGCGCGCCGCCCTTCCGCTGGCGATCACGATCGCAGCGGTCGAATGGAGCGCCCGGCGCTCGCCGTTCCACTACGTGATCTTCAACATCGGCACGCTCTCGCTCTCGTCGCTCGCCGCGGCCGGCGTCTTCACGCTCGGCTTCCAGGGCGACGTCGGTCGCTTCGTCTACGTCCTCGCCGGCGTGGCCGCGGGTGCGACCTACTACTTCGTGAACATGAGCCTGATCAGCCTCGTCGTCGCCGTCGAGGGGCACGAACGCTGGCTCTCGGTCTTCAAGGAGCGCTTCGCCTGGCTGGCGACCCACTACCTGGTCTACGGGTTCATCGGCGGCGTCATCTGGGTCGGCCACGACACCGCCGGCCTGTGGGCGCTCGCCGTCTTCGCTTTGCCGCTGCTGTTGATGCGCAAGACGCAGGAGGCCTACCTGCGCCACACGCAGCGCAGCGCGCAGAAGCTGCGCCAGGCCGCCGACACGATTCAGACCCAGAACATCTCCCTCGAGCACGCCAACAAGCTTCTCCGCGAACGCTCGACGGCGGCGATGGAGAGCCTCTCGGCCACGGTCGACGCCCGCGACGCCTACACGGCGGGCCACTCGCGCCGCGTCCAGCAGCTCGCGCTGGCGATCGGCCGGGAACTGGGCCTCTCGCAGGCCGAGCTCGACCTGCTGGGGCACGCTGCGCTCTTCCACGACATCGGCAAGCTGGCGATCCCGGACGCGATCCTGCTGAAGCCGGCGACCCTGACGGCGGAGGAATGGGACCTGATGCAGCGACACGCCGAAGAGGGGGCGCGCATCATCGACCGCCTCGGCTTCCTCAACGACGCGGTGCCTGCGATCCGCCACCACCACGAGCGCTGGGACGGCACGGGCTACCCGGACCGCCTGCAGGGAGAGGAGATCCCGCTCGGCGCGAGGATCATCCACGTCGCGGACGCGCTCGACTCGATGCTGACGACGCGCATCTACCGCGCAGCGAGGCCGGCAGGGGAGGCGCTCGACGAGCTGCGCCGCGCCGCCGGGAGCCAGTTCTGCCCGCGCTGCGTCGCCGCGCTCGAGCGGATCCTGCCGCTCGAGGGGATCGACGACGGGGGCAAGGCCCACGAGCGCGTGCTCGCCGCTTCCTGAGCAGCTCGTCTAGCAGCGGGGCCTAGACGCTAGCCCCTGGCTTGCAATCAGGTGTAATTGCTCTACCATTCTTGGTTCCCATGGCGCGCAAGCCCCAGTACCGCGCGGTCGCGGGAATCGACAAGAAGGCCCTCGCGGCCTTCCAGGCCGGCATCCGCAAGCGCTACACCGACGAGCAGATCCTCGAGGAGCTGACCTCGTCAGCGAAACGGCTCGGCCGCTCGCCCACGATGCGCGAGTTCGCCGCCGACCCCGTGACGACCGTCCATCCCCAGACCGTGATCGAGCACTTCGGCAGCTGGAACGAGGCGAAACGGAAGGCCGGGCTGGTGCCGCGCCGCTTCGCGACGCGCGAGGAGCTGCTGGAGCTGCTCAAGGGCCTCGGCGAGGAGCTAGGGCGGGTCCCGACGGCACGCGACATCGAGGAGCACCGCGGCCGGATGCCGTCCAAGTCGCTCTACTGGCACACCTTCGGCTCGCTCGCGAACGCACTGCGGGAGGCGGGCTTCGACGTGCCGGTGGGGGAGGAGAAGCTCGAGCGGGCGCTCGAGCAGGGCGTCGAGCTCGCCCACAAGCTCGAGCGGCTGCCGAAGTTCGCAGACTGGTCCGACGCGCGCCGCGCGGACGAATCTCTGCTGACCGAGTGGCAGATCTACCGGATGTTCGAAGGGCGCCGCGGAGCATGGTCGACGTTCCAGTTCCTGATCCGTGAGCGCCTGCTCGACTCCGGCGCCGAGGTCGCGCCGGACGGCCGCGTGCTCTAGGCTGCCGGCGGTGGGCAGGCTCTGCACCTTTGTCATCGCGGCCATCGCCGTCGGTCTCGTTGCGGTGGCTCCCTCCAGCGCGGGCTTTCCGGCGGCACAGCAACGCCTGGTGATCCTGACGGAGGCCTCCGGGATCGCCGGGCTCGAGCTCCTCGGTCCAGGCGCGCAGAAGGTCCCGCTCGAGATTCCCCTCGGTGCCAACGGCAGCGCCGCGCTCAGCGCCGACGGCACGCACCTCGCGCTCAACTTCAGCGTCCCGTTGGACCCAGGCGACCCGAACAGCGCCGAGCTGATCACGGGTGGGTTCCTGACCTCCGACGGCGGCGAGGTCGCGCGCAACGTCGCAGGCGGGGGCCGGCCCTCCTGGTCGCCGGATGGCAAGAAGATCGCGTACGCGGACAAGGTCAACGGCAAGTGGGACGTCTTCGTGGCGGCGTCCGACGGCTCGTCGCCGGTCAACGTCAGCAACGAGGCCACAGGAAACGACCGCAATCCACGGTGGTCGCCGGACGGAAGCAAGATCGTCTTCGAGAGCGACCGCACCGGCGACTGGGAGGTCTTCTCGATGTCGCCGGACGGCTCCGGCCAGACCGACCTGACGAACGATCCAGCCGACGACCGCGTCGGAGACTGGTCGCCCGACTCCAGGACGATCGTCTTCTCCAGCTCTCGCAGCGGTGGGGTCGACCTCTATCTGATGGCGGCGGCCGGCGGCGCCGCCACGCGGCTGACGACGTTGCCCGGGGCCGACACCCACGCGGCCTGGTCGCCGGACGGCAGCCTGATCGCCTTCTCCAACGAGACCGACGGAAGCTCCGACGTCTACGAGCTCGCGCCGAGCGGCAGCAACCTCACGCGCCTGACCGACAACAGCTACGTGGATCTCGTCCAGGACTGGCAACCGCTCATCGACGCCGTGCCTCCGACCGCGCGAGCGATCGCGAGCAAGGGCCGGCGCGGACGTACGGTCCAGCTGAAGTTCCGGGCCTCGGAGAACGCCGGACCGGTCGAAGTGGACGTCGAAGCCCAGTGGTCGACGAAGCACGGCTTCAGCTCGGTCGGGAGCGGCAAGCTGATCTCCTCGGTGAATCCCTCGCGAACGTACGCGGTCGGAGTGCCGGCGTTCGTCCTCCGCAGCGCGCCGAGGTCGTTCCGCTTCTGCGTCCAGGCGACGGACGGCTCGCTCAACCAGAGCGCGAAGAGCTGCGCGCGCTTCACGTACCTGAAGACGAAGAAAAAGAAGAAGCGCTAGCTACTACAGAGCGGCCAGCGAGGCCAGCTGGCGCAGGCAGGAGATGCCCTCGTGCGGCGCGCGCACGGCCGGGAGTGGGCGCTCCTCGAAGTTCCGGTCCGGCCGGAAGCGCTCGCGCTCGAGCTCGACCCCGGCGCTCACGTGTACGAGCGTGCCTTCGCCGATCTCGCGCTTGCGCAGCTTCAGCCCGAGGTAGCGCTCGACGACCTCCAGGGCCGCCTTTGTCGAAGCGAAGAAGAGCTCCTCACGGCCCGCGCCGGTCCAGAGAGGCCGTCCGACGCCGCGGGCGAGATAGAGCTCGTGGGGATGGCGCTCGTCGAGCCAGGCCGTCGCCATCGAGCCGCGGAGCTGCTCGAGCGCCGTCGCCGAGCTGTCCGACGCCTCCGCGAGCGCGAAGATCGCCTCGGAGTCGACGGTCATCTGCGGCTCGGCGCGCTCGAAACCGTGCTCCAGCATCAGCTCGTCGTCGTTGAAGATGATCCCGTTGTGGACGCCCACGACGGCGCCGTGGCGGATCGGGTGGTTGTTGGCCTCGATCCGCGGGTGGCCCTTCGTGTAGTCGCGGACGTGGACGAGCGTCTTCGTGGCCGACGCGGGGATGAGGACTTCTTCCAGGAGCTCGCTCGCGCCGGAGCGCTGCTTGTGGATCTCGAGAGGCAGGTCGGACCCGCAGTAGGCGTAGCCGACGGCGTCGGCGCCGCGCTCGGCGATCCCTGCCAGCAGCGCCTGGGCAGCGAGTGTCCGCTCCACCCTGCTGGAGGCGCTCAGGCTGTATCCCGCAATGCCGCACATGTCGTTGCTACAAGACCCCTTCCACGAGTCCGGCGGCCCGTAACCTGACCGCCAGAGAGTTTGACGAGGGCTTCGGCCGAGAGTTAGCCGGCATCACTCTGTCTCGGTTCGGCGCCTGAATCCCTGATCCCTCTTGCGGGTGCAGACATGCCTCAAGCGAGGGACATCGAGCGCCGATAGACCGGACATGGCGCAGCGGCCGCTCCCTGACGCGCTCCCCGAGCCCGAGGTTCCGGACACGCGGCTCGAGGTCGTGGCCGACGACGTCGACGCCGAGGAGGAAAAGGAGGCGCGGCCCGAGCCGCAGACTGCCGATCCGCTCAAGCTCTACGTCCGCCAGATCGGCGACGGCCGCCTGCTCACCCGTGGTGAGGAACGCGAGCTCGCGCGCCTGAAGGACGAGGGCGACGAGGCCGCCAAGCAGAAGCTGATCGAGTCGAATCTGCGCCTGGTGATGTCGATCACGCGCAACTACACGAAGGCCGGCGTCCCGCTGCTCGACCTGATCCAGGAGGGCAACCTCGGCCTGATTCGCGCGGTCGAGAAGTTCGACTACAAGCTCGGCTACAAGCTTTCGACGTACGCGACCTGGTGGATCCGACAGGCGATCACGCGTGCCCTGGCCGACCAGGGCCGCACGATCCGGCTCCCGGTCCACGTTGCCGAGCAGGTGCGCAAGGTGATGCGCGCCCGCCGCGTGCTCGCGCAGAAGCACAATCGCGAGGCGACCCTGCCGGAGATCGCCAAGGAGAGCGGCTTCCCGCCCGAGCGCGTCCGCGCGCTGCTCGAGCTCGTCGAGGACCCGGTCAGCCTGGAAACGCCCGTCGGCGACGGCGAGAGCCTCTACGGCGACCTGATCGAGGACACGCATTCCGACCGGCCCGACGACGCGACCGCGGTCATCCTCCGTTCCGCCGAGCTCTCGGTCGCGCTCAACCGCCTCGCGCCGCGGATGCGGCACGTGCTCTGCCGGCGGTTCGGCCTCGACGGGGAGCCCGCGCAGACGCTCGAGGAGGTCGGCGCCGATCTGGGCATCACGCGCGAGCGCGTGCGCCAGCTCGAGTCTCGGGCCCTGCGCGAGCTGCGCACGGTCGCTCCGGCGCTCCAGCTCTACCTGCGCGGCGAGTAGCCCAGTACGAATAGCCGAGTAACAGTCTGTTACAAGGCTGGGTGTGGGTACCGTGGAATCGGTGCGGCCCGCATTCCTTGACTGCCATTCCCACGTCGTTCCCTCCGGCGACGACGGCGCTCAGAGCGCCGCTGAAGGGCTCGACCTCTGCCGGCTGGCCGCTCGAACCGGCACAGAGGTGCTCTACGCCACGCCGCACGTCTCGCCGCTCTTGCCGCTGACTCACGCCCGCGAGGAGGCGATCCGGTCCGCGTTCGAAGCGCTCCGCAGCCGCGCGCCGCTCGAGCTGCGGCTCGGCTACGAGCTGACGCCGATGCCGTCGCTCCTGGAGGAGAGCCCCGAGCGCTACCTGCTCGAGGGAACCGAGCTCGTGCTCGTCGAGGTGCCCTTCATCGGGCCGCCTGACGAGCTGCTCGCCGTCGCGGAGCACATCGAGTCCGCCGGGCTCGTCCCGCTGATCGCGCACCCGGAACGGACCGAGGCGGTGCGCTCGGACCTCGGGCTGCCGGAGCGTTTGACAGAACACGGCTGGCCGCTGCAGGTCAACGCGACGAGCCTTCTGGGCCGTCACGGGGAGGAGGCCGAGTCGATCGGCTGGGAGCTGGTCGAAAGCGGCCTCGCCGCGATCGTGGCGTCGGACGGCCACCGACTGACGCGGCCCGCGCGCCTCGACGACGCCTACGTGCTGGTGAAGGAGCGAGTGGGGGAGGAGGCTGCGCTGGAGCTGTTCGACGGGACGCTGCTCAGGAACGCGCGACCGACTCCATCTCACGCAGTCGCGCCAGGCGCTTGAGCGCCTCGGTCTCGATCTGGCGCACGCGCTCTCGCGTCAGTCCGAGCCGCCGCCCGATCTCCTCGAGCGTCTTCGGCTCGGCGTCGTCGAGCCCGTAGCGGAGGATCAGCACTTTCCGCTCGCGCTCGGACAGCGCCGCGAGCGCCTCCGCAAGGGCCTGGCAGCGGAGCGAGACCTCCACCTGCTCGTCCGGGAGCGGGCCCTCGCCGGCGACGAAGTCCCCGAAGACCGCGTCCTCGGTGTCGCCCACCGGCTGGTCGAGGCTCGTCGACGCGCGCGCCGCGGCCTTGACCTCGTGCGCCTGCGCGATTGGCAGGTTCGCCTCCTCGGCGATCTCCTCGAGCGTCGGCTCGCGGCCGAGCTGCGTCCAGAGGGTGCGCTCGGCGCGGTTCAGCTTCTGCATCCGCTCGACGATGTGGACGGGCATGCGGATCGTGCGCGCCTTGTCGGCGAGCGCGCGGGCGACCGCCTGGCGGATCCACCAGGTCGCGTAGGTCGAGAACTTGTAGCCGCGGCGCCAGTCGAACTTCTCGACGGCGCGGATCAGCCCGAGCGTCCCTTCCTGGATCAGGTCGAGGAACGGCAGTCCCTGGTTGCGGTAGTTCTTGGCGATCGAGACGACCAGGCGGAGGTTCGACTGGATCATCGTCTGCTTGGCGTCGCCGTCACCGCGCTCGATCCGCTTGGCGAGCTCGACCTCCTGGGCCGCGGTCAGGAGCGGATGGCGGCCGGCGTCGCGCAGGAAGAGCTGCAGCGCGTCGGTCGTCGTCTCGTGGGCGATCGGCTGCGGCGGCGGGGCCGGCTGCGGCTCGGCCTGCTGCTCGATGATCTCGATGCCCTTCTGCTCGAGCCCCCGGTAGACGGCGTCGGTCTCGAGCGCGTCCAGGTGCAGCAGCTCGAGCACTTCTGCGAGGTCGGCGTAGCGCAGCGAACCCGTCTGCTCGGCCGTCTCCACCAGCTCGTGCAACTCGGGGGTCGCCAGGACGTTCTCGATCTCGACTGCTGTCATCCCGACTGATGCCGTCCTTTCACCGCCGAGCATGTCTGAAACCCCCTCCTGAGCGCAACTACTGCTTGACGCACGGTAACCGGTGTTATGTCAAGTTGCCCGACGAACCGTCAGTCCCCCAATCGCGCCAACCCGTTCGGGACCAGAAGTTCGCCGAGCCGGTTTCCCTTTCGTCCACCGCTCTCGCTGACTTTCCCCTTCCGGGTACAGTCCTCGAGTTCGGCTTCGACCTACTCGGGCTCCGTGCTCGGCGCAAGCAGGAATCTAGGGCCTTCGCCGGGGTCGTGCAAGGGGTGAAGAACACGTCGAGGCCGCAATTTGCGGAAATTCAATTTTCCACATTTCCACAGCAGACCGTGCAACATGTGGATAACACGGCTCCCGGCGCCGCGGTAGGCTTCCACGTCGTGGCGCACCTCCGCCCTCCCTCTTTCTCCCAGGGAACAAGCGCGTTCCTGTGGGGCCTTTGCCTGGGCGTGTTCATCTGGCTCGGGATGGTCGCGGTGGGCATCTCCGGCGCGACGTCGTTCATCGTCGGCGCCGTCTCGGGCTTCGGGATCTTCGTCTACGTGCGCGCGTTCGGCGGCGACGAGCCGGCTCGTCAGAGCGGCCGGCGCGCGCGCTGAGCGCCCGTCAGGCCGAAGAGCAGCATCCGGGTCAGCTCGGCGCCGAGGATGTCGCGCAGGCGGTCGAACACCGGCCGGCGCGACTGCTGGTCCGAGGCGGCGCTGATCGCGGCACAGTGCGCGAGCAAGAGCTCCACGGCGCGGGTGTCGCGATGGACTGCGGCGTCCATACAGCCGCTATCGGCCCTTTCGTCCAGCCCGCTTCATCCCTCCCCGGAGGGAAGGACGAAGCGGGACTGAGTGTGAGCTAGCTCCGGACCGGCTCGCGCTCCCGCGAGACGGGCGTGCCGTCGGCGGTGCGATCGCGCGTGTAAACCGTCTCGTCACCGGCGGCCGGCGTCTCGTCGGCGGCCGTGCGGCCGCGACCGACCGGCCGCGGCGTCGCGGGGCCGGACGTGTCGAACGAGAAGCCGAACACGAGCCCGATGCCGAATGCGAGCACGGACACGTACTCCGCCAGATCGCGCACGAGGCCCAGGATCCCGATGTCGCCCGACCAGCTCATGACGTGATTTCGCGCCCAGTTCGGATGCGGCTGGTGCGCGACCACGACCCAGCCGGCCGCGATCAGCGTCGGGATGAACGCGAGCAGGAAGACGTTGGCCGAAAGTCTCGGCAGGCCTCCCTTCGTCCAGCCGCCGAGCAGCTGCGACAGGGCCATCGTCAGGCCTGCGGCGGCCACGATTCCGTAGACCGCCCAGTAGCCCCCGGTGGAGCCGTCGTCGATCTGCGTTGCGATCCAGATCAGAAACCCGGCTAGAGCCACGCCGAGCAGCGTCGCTATGCCACGTGTCAGACCGTACATGCAACCACCTCCGGGCCGGTCCTACCCCGCCCCCCGAAACCGCAACCTCGGCTACAGCGACAGGCGCCGGGCGTCGAATCGCGCAGAGTGGAGCTCTTCCGAGAACTCCTCGATGGCCCGCTCGGCGTCGAGCTGGAAGACGTGCTCCACGACGCCGATCTGCGCGTCGTTGTGGAAGGGCACGTCGACGTGCGCGCTCGAGACGAGGTTGACCGAGACGCTGCCGCAGACCGGGCAGCGCACGGCGATCCCGACCGCCTCACGGTCCTGTGCCGGAGCGAGCAGGAAGAACGAGGACGGAAAGATCGGGCGCGGGCGCTCCTCGGGGTAGCAGAAGAAGCTCCAGGGCCACTCCCCCGCTCCGATCCGGCGCGCGGCCAGGTCGGCCAGCTCGTCCTCGACCGCGTCGAGCTGCGCGGTCATCAGGTTGAGGAACACGCCTGCGGCCAGGCCCAGCGGTGCCCAGTCGAGCTCGTCGTGCGTGACGAGGCCCGGATGGCGCTCGCCACAAGCGCAGTCGAAGTCGACCTCGAAGACGGCCGGGTGCGCCGCGCCCGGCAGCTGCTCGATCCGCCGGAACGCGGAGAGCGCGACTCTGGCCTCTCCCCGGTCCGGGCACGAGAACGCGTAGCGCGTCGTCAGGGCGTCGTACATATGCCCTTTCTAATCGGCTCGCCGGACGCGAAACCCTAGTACTGGATGAGCGAGTGCACGTCGTACTCGCCCAGCTGCTTGCGGCCCTCGAGGAACGCGAGCTCGATCACGAAGGCGACACCCACGATCTCGCCGCCGAGCTGCTCCGCCAGGCTGCAGATGGCGCCCGCGGTGCCGCCGGTCGCCAGGACGTCGTCGTGCACCAGGACGCGCTGTCCGTTCGCAATCGCGTCGGAGTGGAGCTCCAGGCTGTTTTCGCCGTATTCGAGCGCGTACGTGGCGCTCACGGTCTCCCAGGGCAGCTTGCCGGGCCTCCGCGCAGCCACGAAGCCACATCCGAGCTTGTATGCGAGCGCGGCGCCGAGGATGAACCCGCGCGCCTCCGCGCCCAGGATCACGTCCGGCTTGCGCGGCGCGATCCAGTCGGCGAGCAGGTCGACCGTCTCCCGCAGCGTCGCCGGGTCGGCGAGCAGCGGCATGATGTCCTTGAAGACGATCCCCGGCTCCGGGAAGTCCGGGACGTCCCGGATCTTGGCTTTCAGGCTCTCCGACACGGCTAGCCGGAAGCGAGTTGCCGCAGGTCGCGCCAGAAGAGGAGCGTCGAGAGCTCCTGCGCCAGCTCCGCGAGCGTCTCGAGCTGCTGGATGCCGCCTTCGCGGCGCTCGGGATTGCGCGAGCGCAGCGCCGGTGCGAGCACCTGGTGCAGCAGCCCCGCCTCGCGGTCCGCGGCGGTGCGGAAGGTGCGCAGGTGCCGCGCCGAGATTCCGTAGCGCGAGAGCTTCGCGCAGGCGACTGCGATGTCGACGTCGGTCGCCTGGTAGAGCTTGTCGCTCCCCTCCCGGCGCGGATGGAGCAGGCCGAACTCCTCCAGCTCCCGGGCGAGCTCCGGCGCGATCGCGGCCCGCTCGCAGAGCTCCGCGAGGCTCAGCTCGTCGTCGGGCTCGGCCAGCCCGCCGGCACGCTGCCGGCGACGCTCCTTGCCCGCGCCCGAGGGCGAGGCAAGCTCCTGCCGGATCACGCGCAGCGGCAGGAACTCGTCACGCTGGAGCCGGAGGATCGTCTCCAGGCGCTCCACGTCGTCCTCGCCGAAGAGCCGGTAGCCGCTCTGCGTGCGCCTCGGCGCGAGCAGGCCCTGGTCCTCGAGGTAGCGGATCTTCGAGATCGAGATGTCCGGGAACTCGGTCTGCAGCGCCCGGCAGACGGCGCCGATCGTGAGCAGCCGCCGCTGCTGCTGTCCGTCGGCTGCCGGCCGGTCCGATGCAGGAGCGGTCGTCATTTCCGCAGGAAGGTGAGCTTGTACTTGCCGACCTGGAGCTCGTCGCCGTTCTCGAGCGGCGCCGACTCGATCCGCTTCCGGTTCAGGAACGTGCCGTTGAGGCTGCCGAGGTCCTCGATGAAGAGCTCGCCGTCGCGTTCGACGAGGGCCGCGTGCGTGCGGGAAACCGTGACGTCGTCGAGGAAGATGTCGCAGTCGGGCGAGCGGCCGATCGTCGTGCGCTCACCCTGCGGCACGAAGTGCTCGCCGGCGCGGCCGCCTCCCGAACGGACGACGAGCGCCGGCCCTTCGGTCCCGAGCTCCTCGAGCGTGACCGACGGCTCCTCGTCCCCTTCGTCCGGCGTGTAGCTCATCGTCGTCTCGGTGCCCGGCTCCTCCGTGACGAGCAGCGCGCCGCAGCGGGAGCAGTAGTTCGCGGCCTCCGGGTTCTGGAAGCCGCACTCAGGACAGTAGATGTGGCTCATTCCTCGCTCGGAGGCGCAGCCTTGCCGGCGAGGATCGCCGCGAGATGGTCGACGTCGACCTGCTCGAGCACGCTCTTCCCGCCCGTCTCGCGCAGCCGCGCCTGGAGCTCGGCCCGCAGGAGGTCGATCTTCCCGTGCAGGATCCGGCGCCGGTACGAGACCTCCAGCTCTTCCTTGGTGAGGTCGTCGATCAGCTTCTTCAGGTCGGCGTCGGAGAGCGATGCGAGATCGGGAAACGCTTCCACGGAGTACCTTTCGTCGGGATCGCGGCTCCTCCTAGTGTATGCAGGAGGACACCGAAGGGTCAACCTCAGCTTGAGACTCTTGTCTCCAGCTCGGAGCCTTCGACGATCTCCTCGACCAGGGCGCGCAGCTCGTCGGCGAGCTCATTCGAAGCCTCGCGCGTCCGGCCCTCCGCGTAGATGTGGACGACCGGCTCGTCCGGGTCCGGCAGGACCTGCGACCAGCCGCGCCGGTCGAGCACCTTGATCCCGTCGAGGAGATCGAGCTTGCGGTCGCGCAGCCGCTCGGTCAGCACGCGCATGACCGTGCCCTTGAGCGACCAGGGGCACGGCAGGCGTCGGTGCACGAGCGTGCTCGCGGGCAGCTCGGAGACGAGCTCGGAGATCGGCTTCTGCACCGGGGCGAACAGCTGCAGCAGGTAGCACAGGCTCGCGACGGCGTCGTAGGCCGGCAGGAACTCCGGGAAGACGTAGCCGCCGCTCACCGCTCCGGCGAAGATGACGCCGTCCTCGGCGGCGGCGCGGGTCAGCTCGGCGAGCGAGGCCGGCGTGCGGATCACCTCGAGATCGCTGCCCTTGACGATCTCCTCGACGCGGCTCGTGACGGTGATCGGGAACGCGAGCTTGCCGCGGTGGCCGTTCGAGCTGAGCAAGCGCAGGAAGAGCAGCAGCGTGCGCTCGAGCGGCACCTCGTGGGCCTGCTCGTCGATCAGGAAGAGCCGCTCCCCCGCTCGGTCGAACACGACGCCGAGGTCGGCGCCGATCGCGGCGACGAGCCGTTTCGCCTGGTCGAGCGACTCGCGCAGCGAGACGACGCTCTCCGGGCTGTCGGAGGCGAACTCGTGCGCGCTCACCGTCTCGACGCCGAGCGGGCCGAGCAGGAGCGGCAGCACGAACGAGGCCGAGGAGCAGCCGTAGTCGACCACGAGCCGGAAGCGCCGCCCGCGGACCGCGTCCACGTCGAGCGCCGAGAGCAGGTCATGGGCGTAGCTCTCCCGGACACGTGCCGGGTAGGAGATGCCGCCGACCGAACCGAACGCCGCCCGGCGCAGCTCGTGGCGCGTGAAGTGCTTCTCCACCTCCTTCTGCATCTGCGGAGTCAGTTGGATCCCCGGCTGTTCGCAGAAACGGATCTGGACGACCTCCGGATCGGTGAGGCTGACGCCGACGTGGAAGCCGGCGTCGTAGCCCTGCGTCTTCAGCAGGTGGCGCCCGACCGACGCGGGCAGCACGCGCAGGTCGGCGACGCTCACCCCGGTCGATGTGAGCCCCGAGACCATCGCGCGCTTGATCATCCGGCAGGCTGCCGGCGATTCCCGGCTGGTGACGACCCGCGCGCCGCGCTTGAGCGCCGTGCCGAGCGCCGCGGCCAGGCGCACCGCCGTCTCCGGCGTAAGGTCGACGTTGACGAGCCCGGAGACCCCATCCTCGACGAACAGCCGCGAGGGCCCGCGCGACTCCCAGATCAGGCTCTCGTGGATCTGCGCGCCGGTCTCGACCTCCTTGTAGGGGTAGATCCGCACGCCCGGGAAGACGGCGCTCTGCGGGCCGAGCGACACCTCGTCGCCGAGCGCGGCGCCCTCCTGGACGTGGACATGCGCGCGGATGTCGCAGTTCCGGCCGACGACGGCGCCCTCGACGCGCGCGCTGCGCCCGATGTGGGTCGAGGCGTCGATCACGCAGCGCTCCGTATGTGCGCGCTCGAGCAGCGTGACGCTCGCCGAGAGCACCGAGTACGCGCCGACGGAGGCGTCAGGAGCGATGCGGCAGTAGTTGCCCAGGAGCGCGGGCCCCTCGATCGACGCGAGATCGTCGACGTCCACGCCCTCCCCCAGCCAGATGTTCCCGCGCAGGCGGATCCCGGGGATGTTCAGGCGAACCCGCTCGTCCAGCGCGTCGAAGTTCGCCTGCCGGAACTGGTCGAGGTCTCCGACGTCCTGCCAGTAGCCGTCGAGGACGTGCCCGTAGAGCGGCCGGCCCATCTCGAGCAGGAGCGGGAAGAGCTCCTTCGAGAAGTCGTACGGCCGGTCGTCCGGGATGTGCCGCAGCACCTCCGGCTGGAGCACGTAGATCCCGGTGTTGATCGTGTCCGAGAAGACCTGGCCCCACGACGGCTTCTCGAGGAAGCGCTCGATCCGGCCGTCATCGTCGGTGACGACGATCCCGAACTCGAGCGGGTTCTCGACCGACTTGAGCCCGATCGTGACGGCCGCCTCGCGCTCGCGATGGACGCGCATCAGCTCGGTCAGGTCGACGTCGCAGAGCGCGTCGCCGGAGATCACGAGGAACGGCTCGTCGAGCTTGTCGCTCGCGAGCCTGACCGAGCCCGCGGTGCCGAGCGGCGATTCCTCGACCGAGTACTCGATCGCAAGCCCGAGGCTCTCGCCGTCGCCGAAGTAGCTGCGGATCGCCTGCGGCATGAAGGCGACGGTGACGATCACCTCGTCGAAGCCGTGCTGCTTGAGCAGCTCGATGATGTGCTCCATGCACGGCTTGCCGACGATCGGGACCATCGGCTTCGGCTGGTTCGAGGTCAGCGGGCGCAGGCGCGTCCCCTCGCCGCCGGCCATCACCACGGCTTTCACGTGACGCTCACCTCCCGCCGCGCCTTCAGCAGGTAGCCGGCCAGCGCGACGGCCGCGAGGCCGACGCCCGCCCAGAAGATCCAGAGCGGCCATTCGGTGCCCGGCTTGGTGACCATCATGAAGGGCAGCGAGGCGTAGAGCAGCCACGTGGCGGCCTTGCCGGCCAGGTTGACTGAGAAGTCGTAGCCACGCCCCACGACGAGCTTGTACCCGGCCACGAGCGCTACGTCACGCGCGGGAATTGCCAGCGCGATCCAGGGCAGGCGGCCGAAGTGCCAGAGAAGGATCACGGCGGCGTCGATCAGCAGCCGGTCGGCGAGCGGGTCGGCGATCTTGCCGAACGCGGACTCGACGTGCCAGGTACGCGCGAGATAGCCGTCGATCTGGTCCGTGATCCCCGCGGCGCCGAAGAGGATCGCAGCGGGCCAGCTGTGGCCGTCGTCGGTGGCGAGCAGGAGCCCGATGAAGACCGGGATCACGGCGAGGCGCGCGATCGTCAGCGCGTTCGGAATCAGGGCCAAAGGGGCCGGAACTGCGCGCGTCGCCATGCTGACAGGATACGGGGGTGGCGGAGACGCTCAGCCTCCCGGGATTCGTGAACGCCCACAGCCACGCATTCCAGCGGGCGCTGCGCGGCCGGACGGAAGGCGCGGACTTCTGGGAGTGGCGGACGTCCATGCTGGCCCTGGCCGAGGGACTGTCCCCCGACCAGGTCCGGTTGGGCTACGTCCAGGTCTACCGGGAGATGCTCGCCGCGGGCTACACGGCCGTCGGCGAGTTCCACTACCTCGGTCTGCCCGAGGCCCACGCGGCGGTCGAGGCGGCCGCGGAAGCGGGGATCGAGCTCGTGCTGCTCCTTTCCGCCTACGGGCGCGGGGGGCTCGAGCGCTTCCGGCAGGAGTCGGCCGCCGATTACCTCTCGCAGTTGGAGTCAGTGCGCGAGACCGGCGTGCGCGTAGGCCTTGCCCCCCACTCCGTGCGCGCCTGCCCGCGCGACTGGCTCGAGGAGCTCGGGCGCTACGCGGCTGCCGAGTCGCTGCCGCTGCACGTGCACGCCGACGAGCAGCCGCGCGAGATCGAGGAATGCCTGGCCGAGCACGGGCTGCGGCCGATCGAGCTGCTCGCGGAGACCGGGTGTCTCGGTCCGCATGCAACTGTCGTCCACGCGACCCACGCCGACGAGGGCGAGCTCGACCTGCTCGCCGAGGCGGGCGCGCGGGTGTGCGTCTGCCCGACCACCGAGGCAAATCTCGGCGACGGCTTCGCGCCGGTGGAGCAGCTCTGCGAGCGCGGGATCGGCCTCTGCATCGGCTCGGACTCGAACGTCCGGATCGACCCGCTCGAGGAGCTGCGCGAGCTCGAAGGCATCGCGCGCCGCCGCACCGGCCGCCGCGGCGTCGTCTCGGTCTCGTCGCTGCTCTGCTTCGGCGCCGACGAGGGCGCGGCTGCGCTGGGGCTGGAGCGCTGGCCGGACGTCGAGGTGAACCTGGAGCATCCGTCGCTCGCCGGCGTCGAGGACGTGCACGCGGCGCTCGTCTTCGGCTGCGGAGCTGACGTCTTCGCATGACGGCCGAGGCCCCCCTGCGGCAGACGAAGTTCGGCCTCGCGCCCGACGGAGACGGCTGGTTCGTCGTCAACGCCCGCGAGATCCGCTGGCGCGCGTGGGAGCGGCTCGGCGTCTACTGCCAGTTCGAGGGCAAAAAGCGCTTCAAGCAGCTCGGCGTCAACATCAGCGTCCTCCAGCCGGGCGAGAGCCTCGGCCGCTACCACCGCGAGAACGCGCAGGAGGACTTCCTCGTCGTCTCGGGCGACTGCGTCGTGATCGTCGAGGACGAGGAGCGCGAGCTGCGCGCCTGGGACTTCTTCCACTCCCCGCCGGGCACCGCCCACATGATCGTCGGCGCCGGTGACGGCCCGGCGGTCGTCGTGGCGGTCGGAGCGCGTGGCCGCCGGCCGAAGGGTCTCGTCTATCCGGTCTCCTCGGTCGCGGCGAAGCACGGCGTCTCGGTCGCCGAGGAGACGAAGGACCCCTCCGAGGCGTACGCCGACCTGCCGCGCCCGGTCCGCGTTACCTACGAGGAAGGCTGGCTGCCCTAGCGCGTCTTGACGTGAAAAACCCCGCTCGGAGCGGGGCCTTTCTGTATCGGGGCGCCGAGATTTGAACTCGGGACCTCTTGTCCCCCAGACAAGCGCGCTAACCAGGCTGCGCCACGCCCCGCGGGATGTTCAGTCTACTCACGGTTGACGCCTGTTCATGTTTCGCAACGTGATCTCGGGCCACTACGAACATGCAAACGTTGCGCAAGCTAGCCGGATGGCCAGCAGATACTGGCTAGCGAGCTCGCCCGCAGCGCGCGATAGTTCCCCAATGTCGGGTGCCGCCCCCGATACGCCCTTCCGAATCCTGCTCGTGGGACGTCAGCCCCTGGTGGTCAAGGCGCTCGAGGCTCACCTCGACGGCGGCCGTTTCGAGATTGCCGGCGTCGCGCTCGACAGCGACGAGGCGGGCGCGAAAGCCGAGGAGCTCTTGCCTGACGCCGTCCTGATCGACACCACGCAGGGCGACCTCGACGTCGTGGATGCTTTGAGGCGCATCGCGGGTCACGACCACTCGCCGACGGTGATCGTGCTGAGCGACGAGGACACCGAGCTGCATTCCGCCGCGGCGGTGCGAGCCGGGACCGCGGCGTTCGTGCGGAAGCCGGCGGACCTGCACGAGCTGCGCGAGACGCTCGAGCTCGTGGTCACGCTCATGATCGACACCTCCCGGGCGAAGTCCGGGCCGTAGCCGCTCAGGCGGCGCTCTTCCGCCTCACCTCGGTCGTCTCGCGGCCGCCCAGGAGCAGCTTCCGCGCCGAAGCTGTCGGGTCGCCCGCCCTTGACGACGAAGGCGGCGGCTCCCGCCGCGAGCACCGCGGAGACCTGACCCGCGTCCGCCGGCGCCCCGAGCGCGACCGTCTTCAGCCCCGGGACACGGACGTGCGCCTCGCGAATGACGTCGATTCCGGCTTCGGCCGGATCGGCGACCAGCAGGCTCGGCCGGTGCTCCTCGATCAGCGCGAGCGCCTGCTCCGGCGTTTCCGTCAGGCCGACAACGATGGCGCCCTCCGCAGACAGGACTTCTCCGACCGCGTGCAGCCACAAGGGCGAAGGGTCGAAGACGACCACCGATTGTTCCTTGACCTTCACCGCAAACAGCCCCAATCCCCGCCTCGAGTGTCTGAACGGCATCTTAGTCAGCCATTCCTCCCTGTAAACCATCGGCACTGGACCAATCCTGTCCTTCTCGCTGTTGCAGACCGGGCCTGCCCGTACGAGACTCCGCGCGACTGCGACGAGGGAGGGGATGCGGCGATGGTCCGGCTGAGACTTCACGATCCGTCGTTCACGCCTGACCTCGTTTCCTTCCTGCGTCGCTGCCAGTGCCAGGTTCGCGACCTCGGCCCAGCGATCGTCGGCGTCGGCGTCCAGCACGCCGTCGACCCGGACGCGGCCGTCAGACGGCTGCGTTCCGGCATCTGCTGCCGCTGTGGGAACCTGATCGCGGATGCGCTGTTTCGGCTGGGCTCGTCGCACTGCCACGACTGCCGGGAGAGCTCCCACCTGGACACTCGAGTCGACACGCAGAGGCTGACCGAGGAATGGGCGCGGATGGAGGTCGAGGCGTACCTCAAGGTCTGGCGGGCGCTGCACCCGGGCGCCGAGGTCGAGCTCGTCGCCTGATCGCGGCTACTAGCCGAGGCGCTTGTAGAGGCGGTCGATCAGGTCGGGCATCGACTCCAGCTTGCGCGTGATCACGCGCAGGCGGTATTCGCGGAAGTGCTCCGGCTCCACGCCGAGGGCCTTCGCCAGCTGACGCACGACCTTGTCCGACGGCACCGGGCGGTTGCCGTGGACGAGGTGATTCAGGTACCCGGCGGAGAGCTTCGTCTTGTCGGCGAGGCCGCGGTAGGTCACGCCGGTCTCCGTCATCAGCGACTCGATCGTCGTGCCGAACGGCTGGTCGCTGAAGCGCCGCTTGCGCGCCATCAGACGACGCTCCCGAGCTCGCCGAGCGGGACTCGCCGCTCCTCCCCGCTCGCGCGCTCCCGCACGTCGACCGCGCCGTCCTCGACCGTCTTGGAGCCGACGGTGACGCGGAGCGGGATGCCGATCAGGTCGGCGTCGGCGAACTTCTCGCCGGCGCGCTGGTCGCGGTCGTCCAGGAGGACGTCCGCGCCGGCCGCATCGAGCTGTGCGGCTGCCGCGGCCGCCTGCTCCTCGACGCCGGGCAGCGCGACCACGTGCACATCGTAAGGGGCAACCGACTTCGGCCACACGATTCCCTGCTCGTCGTGGTGCTGCTCGACGATCGCCGCCATCGTCCGCGCCAGGCCGATCCCGTACGAGCCCATCACGAACGGACGCTCCCGGCCGTCCTCGTCGAGGAAGGTCGCCTCGAGCGGCTCGGAGTAGTCCGTGTCGAGCTTGAAGATGTGCCCGAGCTCGATCGCGGTCTGGAACTGGAGTGCCCCACCGCACGTCGGGCAGCGGTCGCCGTCGCGGGCCTCGCGCAGGTCGGCGAACCGTGGCTCGAAGTCGCGGCCGGCCTGCACGCCGCGCAGGTGGAAGTCGTCGCGGTTCGCGCCCACGACGTACTGGCCCTCGCGCAGGGTCTCGTCGGCGATCACCTCGACGGACACGCCCACGGGCCCGATCGAGCCACCCGATGCGCCGAAGGCGGCCTGGATCTCCTCCTGCTCGGCCGGCCGGAAGTCCTCGCCGAGCTCGCCGAGCAGCTTCATCTCGTTCAGGCGGTCGTCGCCGCGAACCAGCGCGAGCACGACGCGGCCGTCCAGCACGACCGGCATCGCCTTCGCGGTCGCGCGCTCGTCCACCCCGAGGAACGCCGCAACGCTCTCGATCGTCCGCTGGCCCGGGGTCTCGACTTCCTCGGGCGCCGGAAGCTCGGCGGGGAACTGCGCCTCGGACGGAACGCCGCGCGCGATCTCGACGTCGGCCGCGTAATCGCCGTTCTCGCAGGTGACCAGCGTGTTCTCTCCGGAGCCGGACGGGGCGAGGAAGTCGAAAGACTCGCTGCCGCCCATCATTCCCGACTCCGCCAACACCTCATATACCTCGATGTCGCAACGGTCGAAAATCTTGTGGTACGCGCCTCGGTGGAGCTCGAACGAGCGGTCCATGCCCTCCGGGTCGCGGTCGAACGAGTAGGAGTCCTTCATGATGAACTCGCGCAGGCGGATGAGGCCCTTGCCCGGCCGCGGCTCGTCCCGCTCCTTGATCGAGAAGTGGTAGAGCATCTGGGGCAGCTGCTTGTAGCTCTGCAGCTCGCGCGCGTGCCAGGTGACGGTCTCCTCGTGCGTCACCGGCAGGACGTAGTCGCCGCCCTTGCGGTCCTTGAGCCGGAAGATGATGTCGATCTTGCCGCGGCCGGATTTCTCCCAGAGCTCGAACGGCGTCAGGAGCGGCATCAGCATCTCCTGCGAGCCGATGGCGGCCATCTCCTCGCGGATGATCTGCTCGATCTTGCGGTGAACCCGCCAGCCGAGCGGCAGGAACGTCCACACGCCCGCCGTCAGCTGCCGCACGAACGCGCCGCGCACGAGCAGCTTGTGATTCGCCGCCTCGGCGTCGGCCGGCGCCTCGCGCAGCGTGGGTAGGAAGAGCTCTGACGCCCGATGAATCACCGTTGTCCCCTCAGACTATTCGAGCGGGATCATCGAGGCTTCGGCCATGGCGAGTGCCGCCGGCTTGGCCATCTTGAGGCGCTTCGGGCGATGCATGCCATCGGCGATCCACTTGTCGATCTCGTGGAAGAGCTCGTCGATCAGGATGTCGGACGAGACCTTTTTCAGCACGCGGCCGTGCGCGTAGACGAAGCCGACGTCGCGGCCGCCCGCGATGCCGAAGTCCGCGTCGCCCGCCTCGCCCGGGCCGTTGACGGCGCAGCCGAGCACGGCGACCTCGAAGTGCTGCGGGTAGTCGTGCAGGCGCTCCTCGACCTTCTCGGCGAGCGTCTGCACGCCGACGTTGTCGCGGCCGCAGCTCGGGCAGGCGATCATCACCGGGCCGCGCTCGCGCAGACCGAGCGCCTTCAGGATCTCGAAGGCGGTCTTGACCTCCTCGACCGGGTCGGCGGTCAGCGAGACGCGCACGGTGTCGCCGATCCCGTCGACGAGCAGCGCGCCCATCCCGACTGCGCTCTTGATCGAGCCCGAGTACGGCGTGCCCGCCTCGGTCACGCCGAGATGGAGCGGGTACGGCACCTTCGAGGCCAGCATCCGGTAGGCGCGGATCATCGTCGGCACGTGGCTCGACTTGACCGAGATCTTGAACTCGTAGAAGCCGAGGCTCTCGAGCAGGCGCACCTCCTCGAGGGCGGCCTCGACGAGCGCCTCCGCCTGGTCGCGCTGGGCGACATCGGCGAGGTGCTTCGGGAGCGAGCCCGAGTTGGCGCCGATCCGCATCGGAATGCCCTTCTTCTGCGCGGCGCGGACGACCTCGGCGACCTTGTCCGGCCCGCCGATGTTGCCCGGGTTGATCCGAACCGCCGCGACGCCGGCCTCGATCGCGCGCAGCGCGAGGCTCGCGTTGAAGTGGATGTCGGCGATCACCGGAACCGGCGAGAGCCGGACGATCTTCGGCAGCGCGTCGGCGTCCTCGCTCTTCGGAACGGCCACGCGCACGACCTCGCAGCCCGCCGAGACGAGCGCCGCGATCTGGCCGGTGGTCGCCTCGACGTCGTGCGTCTTGGTCAGCGTCATCGACTGCACGACGACAGGCGCACCGCCGCCGATCGCGACGTTTCCCACCTTGATCTGCCGCTCGCTGGCCACCGCCGTGAGTGTAGTCCAGGGACTTAGAAGACGTACAGGTGGGTCGCCCGGAAACCCTGGTCTCTCTGAGAAACGGCTGCTTCGGGTGACCGCCGCCGCGACCGGCATGACGGTTCGCGGCTACCCGCCGCGCAGATTGCTTATGTCGTTCGAGATGCCAAGCACGTAGATGAAGAGGATCAGCGCGATCCCGACCATCGAGACGCGCTCGTAGACTTGCCGGCCGACCGCTCGGCCGCGCAGGCCCTCGATGATCGAGAAGGCCATGTGCCCGCCGTCGAGCGGGAGCAGCGGCAGCAGGTTGAGCAGCGCGAGCGAGAGGCTGATCAGGGCCAGGATCGCGAAGTAGTCGCGGTAGCCCTGCTGCGCGGCCTCGCTGGACGTGCGGACGATCCCGACCGGCGTCGAGATCTGCTTGCGGTTCGCGGGCGACGTCACGTGGATGATCCAGGTGCCCATCGCCTTCGTTACGTAGCCGACGTCCCGGCCTGCGAGGCCGACGGCCTGGATCGGGCGGTAGTGCTTGTAGCGGACGATCGCGGGCCGGAAGCCGAGGATGTACGTGCCCGAGCGCTTGACCGGCTTCACCGCCGGAAGCTCGTCCAGCTGGCCGTTCTTGTGGATGACGTAGAGCGAGAGCGGGTGACCGTGGCTCGTCTGGATCGCCTGCCGGACCTCGTCGAACGTGCGTGTCGCGACGCGGTTGACGCCGATGATCGTGTCGCCGGACTTCAGGCCCGCGTGCGCGGCGGGCGTGCCCTGCTCGATCGCATCGACGCGGCGCGACGCTGCGGACGGGATTCCGATCATGTAGACGATCGCGAGCAGCACGATCGCGAAGACGAGGTTCGCCGCAGGACCGGCCGCGATCACGGCGAGCCGCTTCCACGTGCGCTGGCGCCAGTAGGCGTCGCCTCCGACACCGTCGCCCAGCTCCTCGAGGCCTCGCTTCGCCGCGCGCGCGGCTCCGGGCGACAGCACCGCCTGCGAGATCGCGTGGTCGAGCTCGTCGAGCGCGCCGCGAGCCCCGTCGAAGTCGCCCACCTCGAGCGGCCGCTTGACGCGGTCGACCGCAGGGAGCAGGCGCGGTTCCTCGTAGAGCGCCGAGCCGAAGTACACGTCCAGGTCGGACGCTGCCGGCCGGTGCATCCCGGGGATCTTCACGTAGCCGCCGAGCGGAACCGCGCCGAGGGCGTACTCGACCCCGTTCCGCTTCTTCTTCACGATCGCGGGCGGGAAGCCGACGTAGAAGCGGCGCGGGCGCATGCCGACCGCGAGGGCGGTGAAGAAGTGGCCCGCCTCGTGGATCAGGATCAGGAACGCCAGGCCGAGGATGGCGACGATGACCGTCATCGGACTGCGAGCCCCCGCTCGGCGAGCCGCCGCGCGGCCGCGTCGGCCTCGACCAGGTCCCCGAGGTCACGGGCGGGCGCACCGTCGACATCGGCGAGCGCCTCCTCGACGGTCTCGGCGATACCCAGGAAGGACAAGCGCCCTTCGAGGAAGGCGGCGACGGCGACCTCGTTCGCGGCGTTGAACGCGCACGGATAGGTGCCTCCCCGCTCGCCGGCGCTGCGGGCGAGCGAGAGCAGCGGAAACGTCTCGAGGTCCGGCGGCTCGAACTCGAGCACGAGGCCGGCGGCAAGGTCGAGCCCGGGCAGCGGCGTCGCCGCGCGCTCCGGGTAGGTGAGGGCGAACGAGATCGGCACCCGCATGTCGGGGTAGCCAAGATGGGCGAGCGAGGCGCCGTCGCGGAAGCGCACGAGGGCGTGCACGATCGACGTCGGCTGCAGCACGACCTCGATCCGCTCGTACGGCAGGCCGAAGAGGAAGTGCGCCTCGATCAGCTCGAGCCCCTTGTTGGCGAGCGTCGCGGAGTCGACCGTGATCTTCGGGCCCATGCTCCACGTCGGGTGCGCGAGCGCCTCCTCGGGCGTGACGTCTTCGAGCTCGTCGCGCTTGCGGCCACGGAAGGGGCCGCCGGAGCCGGTCAGGACGAGCGAGTCGACCTGCTCCGCGGTGCGTCCGTCGAGGCACTGGAACGCGGCCGAGTGCTCGCTGTCGACGGGCAGCAGCAGCCCTCCTCCCCGCTCCTGCGCCTCGCAGCGCCAGCTCGCCCGCGGCCACGAGGCTCTCCTTGTTCGCGAGCGCCAGCGTGACGCCGCGCTCGAGCGCCCAGAGGGTCGCCGGCAGGCCCGCGAAGCCGACCACGGCGTTGAGGACGACGTCGGGCTGGGCCCGCTCGAGCAGCTCGGTGAGGTCGCCGCCGACCTGCGTCAGCGGGGCGAGGCCGTCAAGCGGCTGCGAGCCGGAGGCGGCCGCGGCGAGCTCGAGCTCGGGGTGGCTCGTGACGATCTCGACGGCCTGGCGGCCGATGGAACCAGTCGCCCCGAGCAGGGCTACGCGCTTCATTCACTCGAATTGTACGGCCGGACCTGCAGATCGGATCAGGTGAACGCGAGGATCGTGTAAAACGAGGCGATCGCCGCGAACAGGAGCGCGTCGAGGCGATCGAGCACCCCGCCGTGGCCGAGCAGGAGCCGCCCGGTGTCTTTCACGCCGAGATCGCGCTTGACCGCGGACTCGAAGAGGTCTCCCATGGGCGCGGCGACGGCGATCACGGCGCCGAGGACGAGCGACTCGCCGACGGTCAGGAAGTGCTCGTGGTAGAGCGCGAAGAACGGCACGAGGATCGCGGTCACCGTCGAGGCGATCAGGCCCTCCCACGTCTTGCCGGGGGAGAGCACCGGCGCCAGCTTGTGACGCCCGATCAGCGCGCCCGTGAAGTACGCGAGCGTGTCGGCGGCGAACACCGCCAGCACGACCGTGAAGACCGCCAGCCGTCCGTGCTCGGGCAGCCCTCGCAGCAGCAGGACGTACGCGAGCCCGAAGCCGATCCAGGCCACGCCGAGCACGGTCGTCGCGACCGCGACCGTCAGCGACTGCCGCGTCTCGGAGATCCCTTTGAGCAGGAACGCGAACGCGAGCGTCGTCAGGAAGCCGCCGAGCATCCAGATCGGTCCCGCCGAGCTGCGCCCCCAGCAACGTCAGCAACAGGCCCGAGTAGCCGGCCAGGACGAGCGGCCGGAGCGGGCGGGCGACGACGTAGAACTCGTGCAGCCCGATCAGGCCGCCCACGGCCGCCAGCGCCCACAGCCACCAGCCGCCGAGCCAGACCAGGCCCAGCACCACGGGCAGGCCGACGAGCGCAACCAGGATGCGCGACCAGAAGGAGCTCATCGTCCGCCGAAGCGGCGGCGCCTGCCCGCGTATGCGGCGAGTGCCTGCTCCAGCTCCTCCCGGCCGAAGTCGGGCCAGAGCGTGTCGGTGAAGACGAGCTCCGCGTACGCGAGCTGCCAGAGGAGGAAGTTCGAGATGCGCAGCTCGCCGGAGGTGCGGATCAGCAGGTCGGGATCGGGCAGCTCGGGCGCGTAGAGGTTCGCGTGGAAGACGTCCTCGTCGATCTCGTCAGGCGCGACTCCCGCCTCGACGAGCCGCCTCGCGGCGTCGACGAGCTCCGCGCGGCCGCCGTAGTCGAGCGCGACCCAGAGCCTGAGCGTGTCGTTGCCGGCCGTTTCCTCCTCGAGCCGCTCCATGCCGGCGCGGAGGCTCTCGGAGGCGCGGTCGCGCCTGCCGATGAAGCGCGTGCGGACCCCCTGGCGCACGAGATCCGGCAGCTCGCGCTCGATCGTCTCGCCGAAGATGTCCATCAGCGAGTCGACCTCGCCCTCCGGGCGCGACCAGTTCTCGGTCGAGAACGCGTAGACGACCAGCGTCTCGAGCGCCGAGGTCGATCGCCGCCTCGACCGTGCGCCGGAGCGCCCGCGTGCCTGCTCGGTGCCCCTCCGCGACCGGCAGGCCGCGCTTCGCCGCCCAGCGGCCGTTGCCGTCCATGATGATCGCGACCGACCGGGCGTGCTCGCCGCTCTGCTCGCCGTCCACGACGACAGGGTCCGGCGCCTGGGGCACTAGACCTCGAGGATCTCGGCTTCCTTGCGCTTGAGCAGCTCGTCGATCTTGTGCGTGTGCTCGTCCGTCAGCTTCTGGACGCGCTCCTCGGCGCGATGCTCGTCGTCCTTGCCCGCCTCGCCCTTGTCCACGAGCTCCTTGAGGTGGTGCATGACGTCGCGGCGAACGTTCCGCACGGCGACCCGCCCCTCCTCGGCCATGTGGCGGACGACCTTGACCAGCTCCTTCCGCCGCTCCTCCGTCAGCTGCGGGATCGGCAGTCGGATCACCTTGCCGTCGTTGGACGGGGTCAGGCCGAGGTCGGATTCCTGGATCGCCCGCTCGATCGCGGCCATCGACGTCGGGTCGAACGGCTGCACGGTCAGCATCCGCGGCTCGGGCGCGTTGATCGTCGCAAGCTGCTTGAGCGGCGTCTGCTGGCCGTAGTAGTCGATCTGGATGCGGTCGAGCAGCGCCGCGGACGCGCGCCCGGTGCGCAGCGTCGAGAACTCGGCCTGCGCAGCCTCGACGGACTTGTCCATCCGCCGCTGTGCGTCCTGGATCAGGTCGTCGATCGCCATGCGTGAAGTATCAGGGAGTCGAGACGATCGTGCCGACGCGCTCGCCCTCGACAACCTTACGGATGTTTCCAGGCTGGAGTGCGAAGACGTAGATCGTCAGGCGGTTGTCCATGCAGAGCGAGAGCGCCGTCGTGTCCATCACCTTCAGGCCTCGCTCGATCGCCTGCAGGTGGGTGATCTCGGGCAGGAGCTGAGCGTTCGGGTCGCTTCGCGGATCGCCGTCGAGCACACCCTCGACGTTGTTCTTCGCCATCAGGATCGCCTCGGCGCCGATCTCGAGCGCGCGCAGGGCCGCGGCGGTATCGGTCGTGAAGAACGGATTGCCTGTGCCGGCTGCAAAGATGACGACGCGGCCCTTCTCGAGGTGCCTGATCGCGCGGCGGCGGATGTACGGCTCGGCGACCTCGGCCGCCGCGAGCGCCGAGAGGACCCTCGTGTGCGCGCCGCGACTCTCGAGCGCGTCCTGCAGCGGCAGCGCGTTCAGGAGCGTCGCGAGCATGCCGGCGTAGTCGGCGGTCGCGCGGTCCATCCCCTCGGCGGCCGCTTCCAGGCCACGGTAGATGTTCCCGGCGCCGACGACGATCGCCAGCTCCACCCCGCGCTGCTGGATCTCGACGATCTCGTCCGCGAGCGCGGCGACGCGCGCCGGGTCGAGCCCGTGCTCCCGCTCGCCCATCAGCGCCTCGCCGGAGAGCTTCAGGAGGACGCGCCGCGAGGCGACCGGCCGCTCGGTCGCGCTCTCCGCGGGCGCCGTCTCGGTGCTCGCCATCGCTAGCCGAGCTGGAACCGCTCGAACTCCAGCACCTCGGCGCCTTCCTCGCCGAGCGCCTCGCCGACCGTCTTCCCCGTGTCGTGGATCCAGACCTGCTCGGTGAGAACCTGCGCGGCGAAGAAGCGCTTGTTCACCATCCCTTCGACGATCTTCTCGCGCGCCTGCTCTGGCTTGGACTGCACCTCGTCCGAGTTCGCGTAGATGTCGCGCTCTGCGGCGACCATCTCCTCGGGAACGTCCTCGCGGCCGATCCACTGCGGCGCGGAGGCGGCGATGTGCATGGCGACCTTGCGCGCCAGCCCGTCAGGACCGCCGCGCAGCTGCACCAGCACGCCGAGCTTGTTCGCGGGCGGGTGCGCGTAGCCGTCGATGGTCGCGCCGTCGACCGCCTCGAAGCGCGTTGCGCCGGCGACGACGATGTTCTCGCCGAGCTTGCCGGAGAGCTCCTGGCGTTCCTCGTCGAGCTGCTCCTCGGCGCCCGGGCCGTCGCGCTCGACGGTCTCGAGCACCTTCTGGGCGAAGGCGAGGAACTCCTCGGTGTTCGAGACCGGCTCCGTCTCGCAGCCGACCGCGACGATCACGCCGCGCCTGGCGTCCTCCGCGACGCGGTAGCCGACCTTGCCCTCGGGCGTCTCGCGCCCCGCACGCTTTGCCGCGCTCGCCATCCCGCGCTCGCGCAGCAGCTTCTGCGCGGCCTCGAGGTCGCCGCTCGCGTCCTGCAGCGCCCGCTTGCAGTCCATCATCCCGGCGCCGGTCAGTTCGCGGAGCTCCTTGACGAGCGCCGCCGAGATCTCGGTCACGCGCCCTCCCCTTCGGGCGTCGCCGCTGTCGCGACCTCCTCGGGCTGCGGCTCGGGCTCTGGCTCAGGCTGTGGTTCAGGCTCTGACTGGGCCTCAGCTGGCTCGGCGGTCTCTCCGGGGGCCATGACCTCGTGCTCCGGGGCCTCGGCGACCGCCTGGGCGTCGGGCTCGGGCTCGGGTGCGGGCTCCGGCTCGGCCGGGGTTTCCTCCGGCTGTGGGAAGTCGGCCGGGCTCGCCTTCGCCTTGCCGGCGTCGATCCCGTCGGCGATCGCGCGGACGACGAGGCTGCAGGAGCGAATCGCGTCGTCGTTGCCCGGAATCACGAAGTCCGCCTCGTCGGGGTCGCAGTTCGTGTCGACCAGCGCGATGATCGGCAGGCCGAGCCTGCGGGCCTCGCGCACGGCGAGCTGCTCCTTGCGCAGGTCGATCACGAGCATGGCGTCCGGCTGCTTGCGCATGTCCGCGACGCCGCCAAGGTTCATGTCGAGCTTCTCGAGCTCGGCCTGCATCGAGATCCGCTCCTTGGGCGGGAGCAGCTCGAGCTGGCCCTCGTCGCGCAGGCGTCGCAGCTCGTGCAGCCGCTCGATCCGGTCGGAGATCGTGCGCCAGTTCGTCAGCAGGCCGCCGAGCCAGCGGTGGTTCACGTAGGGCATCCCGGTGCGCTGCGCCTGCTCCTCCACGGAGTCCTGCGCCTGCTTCTTCGTGCCGACGAAGAGGATCGTTCCGCCGCGCTCGGCGAGATTGCGTGCGAAATCGTGTGCTTCCTGCAACTGCTGGAGCGTCTGCTGGAGGTCGATGATGTAGATCCCCCCGCGCTCGCCGAAGATGAAGCGCTTCATCTTCGGGTTCCAGCGGCGCGTCTGGTGGCCGAAGTGAACCCCGGCCTCCAGGAGCTCGCGCATGGTGACGACGGACATTCGCTTCCTTTCTCTCGGTTTCGGTCGTTTCGCCGGTGAGAGGCGGGTGGAACCGGCCTTCCGTCAGGCCGGCACCGCCACCCGGACGTGCTCACCGGGTCGGGGACAAAGCCGCGAAAGTCTAGCCGAACCCTCAGATTCGGCCCCTTTCGCGCCGATGATCTCCCTGGAATGCTCGAAGAGCTCGCAGACGCCATCCAGAAGGAGGCCTGGCAGCTCGCGGCCGCGGCGGTAGAGGAGGGTCTCCGCGACGACCAGCTGCCGTCGCTCCAGCGGCTCGGCCGGCTCGGCCAGCTCGGCGACACGCCGACGTTCATCGCCGAGCTCGCGCGCGGCCTCGTGGACCCCTCGCCGGAGCGCCTGCGCATCGGGAGCCCGCTCGCCGCGCAGACACGCGAGCACGCGCGCGAGCGCGAGGCGCTCGGGTTCGCGCCGCGCGAGATCGTCACCGAGTTCCTGGTCCTCCGCCGCGTGCTCTGGCGCTTCGTCTCCGAGCGGGCAGCCTCGCTCGACGCCGACGAGGTGCTGCTCGTCGAGCGCCGCCTGAACGACACGATCGACCGGCTCGTCGCCGAGTGCGTCGTCGCCTATTTCGACCGCGCGACCTCGGAGCTCGCCCATCAGGCCCAGCACGACCAGCTGACCGCCCTGCTCCACCACCAGGCGTTCGTCCGCGAGGTCGAGGCCGAGGTCGAGCGAGCCGGGCGCTACGAGCACGGTCTCGCCCTCGTCTTCTTCGACCTCGACAACTTCAAGGACGTCAACGACACGCTCGGCCACCAGGCCGGGGACCGGGCGCTGCAGGCGTTCGCGGCGGCGCTCAAGGGATCGCTGCGCGCCTCCGATCGCGCCGGCCGGATGGGCGGCGACGAGTTCGCCGCCTACCTCGTGGAAGCGGACGACCAGGCTGGGCTGAGCCTGATGGCCCGCTTGCGGGAGCGCCTCGAAAAGCTCGGCGACGCGCCGGATCTCTCTTTCAGCGCCGGTGCGGCGCTCTACCCCGACGAGGTCGCCGACGCCGAGGGGCTCTTCCGGCTCGCCGACGAGCGGCTCTACTCGGCGAAACGGGCCAGCGCCGCCTGAAGCTCGGGCGGGAGCGGTGACTCGACCTCGACCGGCTCGCCCGTCAGCGGGTGCGGGAACGCGAGACGCCAGGCGTGGAGGAACTGGCGCCGTAGCTCGGGCTCGGGCACGCCGTACACGCGATCGCCGACGACCGGCAGGTCGATCGCCGCGAGGTGCACGCGGATCTGGTGGGTCCGCCCCGTCTCGAGCCGGACGTCGAGCAGGGCATGGCCGTCGAGCAGTCGTTCGACCTCGAAGTGCGTGACCGCGTCGCGCGGCGTGTCCGTGTCGAGTGAGACACGCGTCGGCTCGCGCCGGTCGCGGCCGATCGGCGCCTCGATCCTCCCGCGCCAGGAGCGCGGGCGCCCGCGGACGAGCGCCTTGTAGCGGCGCTCAAGCTCGCGCCGGCGGACGAGGTTACGCAGGCCGCGGTAGGCGTCCTCCGTGCGGGAGACGACGAGCAGACCCGAGGTGTCGCGGTCGAGCCGGTGCACGATGCCCGGCCGCTCCGGCGCGTCGCCGCCACCCAGGAGGCCGGCGAGCCCGTGGACGAGCGTGCCGCTCGCATGTCCGGGCGCCGGGTGGACGACGACGCCGGCCGGCTTGTCCACGACCAGCAGGTGCTCGTCCTCGTAGGCGATCCGCAGCGGCACGTCCTCCCGCACGAGCGCGCTCGAGGGCTCCTCCGGCAGCTCGAGCTCGATCCGCTCCCCGCCGGCCAGCCGGTGGCTCTTGGCCGGCCGCTGGCCCTCGACCAGCGCGCCCCCGCCGTCGATCAGCCGCTCCGCCGCCGCCCGCGAGCCGAGCTCGGGCAGCGAGGCGAGGAAACGATCGAGGCGCTCGCCGGCAGCCTCTGCGGGCACGACGAGCGAGCGGGCCGTCAGAGGCGGGGCCGGCGAGAGGTCTCGCCGAGGAGCAGCGTGACGAACAGGATCCCGACGCCGATCACGATGAACGAGTCGGCCAGGTTGAACGCCGGCCACCAGCCCAGGTCGAGGAAGTCGGTCACGTGGCCGAGGCGGACCCGGTCGATCAGGTTCGACGTCGAGCCGCCGATCAGCAGGCCGAGCGCCACGGGCAGCACCGGGTGGCGCGCGCCCGAGCGGGCGAAGAAGAGCAGCATCCAGCCGACCGCGAAGGCCGTCAGGGCGGTCACCGCAACGGTCGCGCTCGAGAAGAGGCCGAACGCGATCCCCGAGTTCTGCACGTGGTGGATCGAGAAGGGGCCGATCACGTGCAGCGACTCGTCCAGGTCGAGCTGCGTCGAGACGATCAGCTTCGTCAGCTGGTCGGCGGCGACCGCCGCGAGGGCGACCGCGGCGAGCTCGAGCCACTGAGCCGCGCGCGCGCCGAGCGGACGCTCCGCGGCCGAGACCGGCGTCAGCGCATCGGTGCTCGAGCCGACGCGGACGTCAAGCGTCCGCGGGGCGTGCTCGCTCACCCGCGCTCCTCTTTGCGCTTGCACTCGATGCACTGGGTCGTGTAGGGCAGCGCGTCGAGGCGCTCCGCGCCGATCTGCTTGCCACAGGTCTGGCAGATGCCGTAGGTGCCGTCCTCGATCCGCTTGAGCGCCGCGTCGATCGCCGCCAGCAGGCGCTCCGAGTTCTCCTCGAGCGTGTAGTCGATCTCGCGGTCGAGCGTGGCGGTGGCCATGTCGCCGGGGTGGTTGTCGCTCTGGATCTCCTGCGTCTCGTCTTCCAGCGAGCCCTTGTTCTCCTCGTGGAGGTAGTCGATCGCCTCCTGCACGCGCTCGCGCTCTTCCAGCAGGCGCTTGCGGTAGTGCTCGGTGTCGATCGCGGCGC
The DNA here is from genome assembly GCA_963755635.1 of uncultured Actinomycetes bacterium. Taxonomy (GTDB): domain Bacteria; phylum Actinomycetota; class Thermoleophilia; order Gaiellales; family Gaiellaceae; genus AC-32. Next base: position 70,872 of record CAVWKS010000036.1, read on the forward strand.
TCATCGCAGCAAGCCTCCGCTCGAGCTCGGCCTGCGAGATGCCCGCCATGCGGACGACCTTATCCCGACCGCCGTGCCCGGAAACGAGCGACAGCGAGCGGCGCGGGAGGTCGAGCCGCTCGGCGAGCAGGCCGAGCACGGCCTCGTTCGCGCGGCCGTCCTCCGGCGGCGCGGTCACGCGCACCTTCCAGCCGTCGCCGTGGCGGCCGACGATCTCGCTGCGGCGGGCGCCTGGGGAGACGCGCAGGCGGACGCTGGTCGACGCTTCCATCGCGTCCAGTATAGGTTCGACGCCTCAGGCGGCCTGTGCGTCGGAGGCGTCGTCCACGGCGTCCAGCGCAGCCTCGAGCAGGGCCCTCACTTTGCGCGCGTCGGCAAGCAGCCGCTCACGCTCGGCGAGCGCCTCTCGCGTGACGGCCCGCGCCTCGGCGTGCGCCTCCTCGAGCACGAGATCCGCTTCCCGCTTGGCCTGCGCCTTCAGCTCGTGCGCCGACTTCTCGGCGGTCACGAGCGTCGTGCGCAGGAGCGTCTCGAGGTCCCGGTGCCGGGCGATGTCTGTCTGGAGCTGCTCGATCCGGTCGGCGTACTCGGCGCGCTCGCGCCAGGTGTCCTCGAACGAACGCTCGATCTCCTCGAGCAGCTGGTCGACCGGTGCGCGGCGGTAGCCGAACAGACCGCGTTTCAGCTCTATGTGGTGGAGCTCGACTGGTGTGATGGTCATGGCTCTCCTCTCAGGAAAACGCGTCGAAGAGCCTGTTCACGACGGTCATCAGCGCGAACAGGACGATGATGCCCACGACCGGCGACAGGTCGAGCGGCCCGAGCCCCGGCAGGAGCCGGCGGAAGAGCCGTAGATACGGCTCGCAGACGTCGCGCAGGAACTCGGTGATCCGGCGCACCCAGGGCGTGTAGGGCAGCCGCACCCACGAGATCAGGATGTAGACGAAGATCAGCAGGATGTAGACGTAGATGAAGACGTCTACGAACTGGTTCGCCGCCGACGCGGCGTCCGCGAGCAGCGCAAGCGTGGCCATCAAGAGCGAGTTCGGCTCATCCGGCCGAAGTCCTGGCCGCTAGGAGGGTTTGGTGGAATGGTGCTCGTCGTCGGGGTGCGATGGCCGTTCCGAGGCAAGGACGCAGGGAGGCCCGACTGAGGACGCCGCCTCGTGGCGGACAGCGCGGCCCGACGGCACAGACGCCATTTCGCAAGCCCTCCTAAGCCTGGTTGAAGAAGCCGCGCTCGAGCAGGCGCTGGCGCTCTTCGGCAGAGACCTGCACGTTTCGCGGCGTCAGCAGGAAGACCTTGTCGGCGACGCGCTGCATCCCGCCGTCGAGGGCGTAGGTGAGGCCGCTGGTGAAGTCGATCAGCCGCTTCGACAGCTCCTGGTCGACTCCCTGCAGGTTGAGGATCACCGGAACCGCGTCCTTGAAGCGGTCGGCGATGTGCTTCGCGTCCTGGAAGCTCTCCGGCAGTACGAGGTGCACCTGCACCGAAGGAACCGCCTGGACGACGCCGTCCGTCCGCCTCGCGCGGCTGCGGGTCGACGGCGTCCGCGGCGCGCGCTCCTCGGGCTCGGGATCGGTCCAGTCGTCGAAGTCCTGCTGCTGGCCCCGCCTGCGCGGCGTCAGCCGGCGGACGTTCGGGCGCTCGCTGTAGGTGCGCTCGAGGTCCTCCTCGGTCAGGTAGCCGTCCTCGTCCCACTCGTCCTCCTCCTCGGCGATCCCGAAGTAGACGAGCGTACGGTTCCAGACGTCGGCAAAGCTCATGATTCGCGAATGTTAGTCGCCATACAGGATCGAGCCTAGACGCACCATCGTTGCGCCCTCGTCGGCTGCCACGCGGTAGTCCTGGCTCGTCCCCATCGACAGCTCCTTCAGGCCGTAGCGCTCGGCGAGCTCGCGCAGCCGCCTGAAGTAGGGGCGCGACGCCTCCGGGTCGCCGGTCTCGGGCGGCATCGTCATCAGGCCCCGGATGTCGCCGTAGAGCCCGAGAAAGTCCTCGAGGCCGCTCTCCGGGATGCCCGACTTGGACTCCTCGCCGGAGAGGTTGACCTCGACCAGCGCCGGAATCGCCAGTCGACGGGCGGCCGACTCGCTCGAGAGCGAGTGGCAGAGCTCGCAGAGCTCGTTGACCGTCTTCGCCTTGCGGCTCTGCAGGTGGCCGATGAAGTGCCAGCGGAAGGAGTCGCCGTGGAGCGCGTGCTTGCGCTCGAGGTCCTGGGCCTTGTTCTCGCCGACGACCTCGATCCCGGCCTGGGCGAGGATGCCGAGCTGGTCGGCGGCGACGTACTTCGTCGCGGCCACGATGGTCACATCCGGTCCGAGCTCGGCTCGGATCCGCTCGACGTTCGACCGGACCGTCTCAGCCGATAAGCCCGAGAACGCCCTGGACTCCACGCGGCTTTCCTGTTCGTCGGTGGGAGAAGAAGAGGTCTGGATTGCAGGCCGTGCAGAGGTCGAAGCGGTCGACGCGCGTGACGCCGGCGGCCCGCAGCGCGCGCTCGGCCGCGCTCCAGAGGTCGAGCTTGCCGTCGCGCAGGAGGCCGAAGCCGAACGCGCGTCGGAAGGGCTCCGACACGTCCTCGCGCACCTCGTAGCAGCATGGGCCGATCCCGGGCCCGATCGCCGCCGCGACGAGGCCGCCGCCGAGCGCCTCGACGCCTTTCGGCGCGATCCCCTCGAGCAGCCCGCGCCAGCCGGCGTGCAGCACCGCGAGGGCGGGCTTGCGCCCGTTCACACGCGCGAGTGCGATCGGCAGGCAGTCGGCCACGATCGCGAGCATCGGCAGCCCGGGCTCGTCGGTCCAGAGGCCGTCGCCGTCCTCCCCGCGCTTTCCCGCGACCGCGCGGTGGACGTGCGTCGTGTGCTTCTGCTTGTTCATCGAGACGGCGTCGGGGTCGGCGCCGAGCTCGGCGCACACCAGCCGCCGGTTCTCGTGGACCCGGTCGGCGTCGTCGCCGGTCATGAGGCCGAGGTTGAGCGACTCGTACGGCCCCTCGCTGACCCCTCCCAGGCGCGACGTGAAGGCCACCTCGTACGGGCCGGAAACCTCCCAGCGGTAGAGCTTCATGAGGCGGCGATCAGCTCCCGCGCGGCGGCGAGCTCGGAGTCGCGCCCGTCCAGCTCGCCGTTCAGCTTGCGGCGGCGCAGCTCGGTCAGGATCTCCCCCACGCGCGGCGACTCGCCGAGGCCGAGCTCGGCGAGATCGGCGCCGCTGACCTCGAGCTGCACATTGCGGAGGCGCTCGAAATACGCGTGGAGCGGCTCGAGGTCTGCAAGGGCCAGGGCGAAGAGCGGCGCGTCGGGCGCGTACGGCTCCGCGGCGGCGACCACCTCGGCCGGCGAGGCGCCCCCGCGGAGGCGCTCGACCAGCTTCGGGCCGACCGTGACCGCCGCCGCGATCTGCTCGGCGTCCCGCCGGCGAACCTTCAGCCGCTGCAGCCAGTCGTAGACCTCGTCGGGCGGCAGCTTCCGCGCGAGCGCCGCCAGCCCGAGCCGCCAGGACGGGATCTCGAGGCCGTAGCGGTCGCGGAGCTCGGTCAGCCGGCGCAGCAGCGCGACCGCCTCCTCGTCGGCGGCCAGGTGCGGATGGATCGCGGTGTCCGCGCCCAGCTCGGCCAGCCGCAGGATCGAGTGCTCGATCTCCCCTTCCGAGAGCAGCGCCTCGAGCTCGTCGCGCAGCCGTGCCGAGGAGAGGTCGCCGACGAGGCCCATCTCGATCGTCCCGCGCGCGAGCCGCTGCGTGTGCTCGTCCATCCGGAAGCCGTAGCGGTTCTCGTAGCGGATCGCGCGGAAGATCCGCGTCGGGTCGTCGATGAACGAGAGGTTGTGGAGGATGCGGATCGTCTTCGCCTCGAGGTCGCGCCGCCCGCCGAACGGGTCGACGAGCCGGCCGAGATCGGCGCCCTTGAGCGAGACCGCCATGGCGTTGATCGTGAAGTCGCGACGGAAGAGGTCCTCGCGGATCGAGGCGTGCTCGACGGTCGGCAGCGCCGCAGGGGCGTCGTAGAACTCGGTGCGCGCGGTGACGACGTCCACTCGCTCGTCGTCGCCGTAGACCACAACTGCCGTGCCGAACTTGTCGTGGGCGCGCACGCGGCCGCCGAGCGCGTCCGCCAGCGCCTGCGCGAGCGCGATCGCGTCGCCCTCGACCGCGATGTCGAGGTCGAAGCTCCGCTCGCCGAGCAGGATGTCGCGCACGGTGCCGCCGACGAGGTAGACGCCCTCGTACGGCCCGGACACCGCTGCGACCGCCTCGAAGACCGGCTGCAGGCGCTCGAGGCGGTCGAGCTCCTCCGTCAGCATCGGGCCGGGGCGCTCGGCTGCTGCGGTGGCCCCGCCGAGCGCTCGCAAAAGGTCGCTGCGCGTCACCACGCCCGCGATGTGGTCGTCCTCGAGCACGGCGACACGCTCGTCGCCGCCCGCGAGCAGCCGCTGCAGCTCGGCAACCGGGGTGTCCGGTTCGCAGGTGGCGGCGCGCGTGCTCATGAATCCCTTGACCGGCGCGTGCGAGAGGCCGTGCGCGACGGCGCGGTCGAGGTCCTCGCGCCCGACCACGCCGACCAGCCGGCCGTCATCCGCGACGAGGATCCCGCTCTGCCCGTAACGCTGGCACGTGACAAGTGCCCGCGCGACCGTCTCGTCCGGTGAGATCGTGCGGGCAGGCGTCGACATCAGCCGGCGCGCCGTCAGCGGCTCGCGCGCGACGCCCGGCAGGCCCTGCTCGAGCCGCGCCCGCGCCTCGTCGATCGTCCCGCGGAAGATCGCCGAGGCGGCCTGCCGATGGCCTCCGCCGCCGAGCAGCTCCGCGATCGCGCCCGCGTCGATCTCGTCGGTGCGGCTGCGGGCGACGCAGAACACGCGCCCGTCCATCTCGACGAGCAGGACAAGCGCCTTGCAGTCGGTCACGTCGACGACCTTGTGCGCGAGGTTCGAGATCCCGTCGACGTAGCGCGGCCAGGCGAGCGCGGCCTCGAGCACCTCGACCCCGGCCACCGCATGTGGCTCGAGGGCGTCGAGGATCGCCGCCAGCAGGTCCCGCTCGTCGTCGCCCAGCGGCGTGTGCAGGAACTGGGCCAGGAGCTCCTGGCTCGCGCCGTGGCGCAGGCACCACGCAAGCGCCTCGGCATCGCGCTGGCCCGCGCCGGTGTACGTCAGCGAGCCGGTGTCCTCGTGGATGCCGAGCGCGAACGCCGTCGCCTCGAGCGGTGTCACCGCGATCTCGCGCTCGGCGAGGACGCCCACCAGGGTCGTCGTGAGCGCGCCGTCCTCGGAGATGACCACGTGCTCAGGCGCGGCCCATTCGGGCGACTCGCCGGCGTGGTGGTCGAAGACGACCTTCTCCACGGCTGGGTCGAGCGCGACCTGCTCCAACTCGCCAAGCCGCGACGCGTGCACCGTCTCGACGACGATCAGCCGCCGGATCGCGTCCGTCTCGAGCCGCGACGCGTCGATCAGCTCGAGCTCGTCCGCGTGCAGCCGGTAGAACTCGCGCACGTTGCGGTTGAGCGAGCCCGAGAGCGCCGCGACCGCGCCCGGGTAGAGCCGGCGCGCGGCCAGCATCGCCGCGAAGGCGTCGAAGTCGGTGTTCCCGTGGGTCGCGATGACGGTTTCGGCCCGCATGCGCTCATTTTGCCCGCCGGGAGCGGGGCGTTCAGACGGGCGTCGGCCCTTGGCCGGTGCTCGGCGGCCGTAGCGCGCCTTGAAGCTGCTCCACTTGCTGGCGGACGAGGGCCGTCGAATACGAGAGCTGCTCCTCGCTCGGCGGTGGAGAGGTGAGCCGAAGGGTTCTGTCGGCCTCCAGAGTGGCGGCGAGCTCGTCGAGCCTCTCGCGCACCCGGGCGGCGGCAGCCTTCGAGGGCTCGTCGGGGGCGCGGGCCTCCAGCGACCGCGCCTCCGCGGCGAGCGCTTGGATCTGCCCGGTCACGACCGAGCCCTTGGCGAGGACGTCGTCCAGCGCGACGAGGGCGCGCCGGTTCAGCTCCGCCGTCTTGGCGCCCCATTCGGCTGCACCCGCCCGGTGCCGGTGTCGCAGCCAGAGCAGGAGCCCGATCACGAGCGCGGCGGCCAGGGCTAGTCCAAGGGCGATCCAGCCCCACGGAGTGCTGCTCGACGAAGACCCGGCGCCGGGAGTGGTCGGAGTGGTCGCCGGTGGAGCGGTCGTGGTCGCCGTCGTGGCCGTAGGCACGGTGGTCGTCGCCGCTGTCGTCGTCGCCGGCGCGGTGGTCGTCACGACCGTCGTGGTCGTGGGCGCGGTGGTCGTCGTCACCACCGTGGTCGTCGCCGGCTGGGTGGCCGTGGTCGCGACGGTCGTGGTCGCGGGCTCGGTGGCCGTCTCCGAGGTCGCCACCGTCCGCGTCGCGGTCGTCCGCGTCGGCGTGGTTCGCGTCGCCGTCGTCCGCGTCAACCCTGTCTGCGTACTGAGCGCACCGCCGCCGCCGCCTCCGCCTCCTCCGCAGGCGCCGAGTGCGAACCCTGCAATCGCCACGAGGGCGAGCAAAGACCCGACCCGTACGAGCCCGTGGACCACAACGCGAGCCTAGTTCCGGCCGGCGTTCTCACAACATCCCGATGGGATGAATCAGCCGGCGGCGAGCGCGATCGCCTCGATCTCGACCTTCGCGCCCGAAGGCAGCGCCGAGATCTCGACGGTTGCGCGGGCGGGTGGCTCCCCGCCGACATGGCGTGCGTAGACCTCGTTCATGGCGGCGAAGTCGCCGAGGTCGGTCAGGAAGACCGTCGTCTTGACCAGCCGGTCGAGCCCGCTGCCTGCCTCCTCGAGGATCGCGCGCAGGTTCGCGAACACCTGCTCGGTCTGCTCCGCGATCTCGCCCGTGAACTCCGTCTCGCCCGGCTTGAGCCCGAGCTGGCCTGACACGAAGACGAGCCCCGCCGCCACGATCGCCTGCGAGTACGGCGCGCCCTGGAACGGCGCAGGCGCCGCGTCGGTGCGAACCACTTGTTTGCCGTCCATCAGCCCTCCCTTCGCTGCCGGCAGCTCTGGGCAAGAGCCACCCCAAGCGCCTTGAAGATCGCCTCGAGCACGTGCTCCGGCTCCGCGCCCTCGATCAGCCGCATGTGCAACGTCAGCCCCGCGCCCTCCGCGAGCTCGTGCAGGAAGGTGGCGACCATGTCGCTCGCCAGGCCGGCGACCCGGGCGTCGCTGAGGTCGATGTTCGAGACGACGAGCGGCCGGCCCGAAGCCTCGACCACCACGTGGGCCAGTGCCTCGTCGGCGGGAACGACAGCCGAGCCGTGGCCCCGGCTGCCGTCCGCCCGGAGCGCGTCGTGGAGCGCCTCTCCGAGTGCGCGCCCGGCCGCCGCGATCTCGGCCTCCGCCTCGCCGGGCGCGATCTCCAGCGAGAGGTCGAACGACGCGTACTGCGCGAGCAGCCCGAGCACGTGGTCGAGCACCGACACGCCGGTCGAGACGTGAGCCTCGCCGGCCCCGTTCACGTCGACGCGGGCGTGGAGCTGCCCGGCCTGATCCGCCTGGCCCATCAGGCCTCGACGCGCTCGATCGAGGCGCCGAGCGCGCGCAGGCGCTCGTCGATCCGCTCGTAGCCGCGGTCGATCTCGGCGATGTTCCCGATCGTCGACGTCCCCTCGGCGCAGAGCGCCGCGAGCAGCATCGCCATCCCGGCGCGGATGTCTGGGCTGAACAGCTGCTGCCCGTAGAGCCGCGCCGGCCCGGTCACAACGGCCCGGTGCGGGTCACAGAGGATGATCCGCGCCCCCATCGAGACGAGCTTGTCGACGAAGAACAGGCGGCTCTCGAACATCTTCTCGAAGATCAGGACAGTCCCCCGCGCCTGCGTGGCGACGATCAGTGCGATCGAGGTCAGGTCCGCCGGGAAGGCCGGCCACGGCCCGTCCTCGATCTTCGGGATCTGCCCGCCGAGGTCGTCCTTGACCAGCAGCTCCTGGCCGGGTGGGACGCGGACGCTCGTGCCGTCGAGCTCCACCCGCACCCCGAGCCGCTCGAAGGTCGGCAGGATCCCGACCAGGTCCTTCGGCTCGACCTCCTCGATCGTGATGTCGCCGCCCGTGATCGCCGCGAGGCCGATGAAGCTGCCGACCTCGATGTGCTCCGGGCCGACGCGCCACTCGCCGCCGGCGAGCGACTGCACGCCGCGCACCTTCAGCACGTTCGACTCGATCCCCTCGATGTCGGCGCCGAGCGAGACGAGGAAGCGGCAGAGATCCTGGATGTGCGGCTCGCAGGCCGCGTTGCCGATCACGGTCTCGCCCGGAGTGAGGGACGCCGCCATCACGATGTTCTCGGTGGCCATCACGCTGGCCTCGTCGAGGAAGATGTGCTTGCCGCGCAGCCCGTCCGTCCGCAGCTCGAAGCGCTCGCCGATGTCGACCTCGGCCCCGAGCTCGGCGAACGCGTGAATGTGCGGGTCGAGCCGGCGCCGGCCGATCACGTCGCCACCGGGCGGCGGGACGCTCGCACGCCCGTAGCGCGCGAGCAGCGGGCCGGCGAGCAGGAACGACGCGCGGATCCGGCTGGCGAGCAGTGCGTCGAGCTCGAACGACGACAGGTCGCCGGCGTTCACGCGCACCTCGTGCTCGCCCGTCCACTCGACCTCGCCCCCGAGCTGCGCGATCAGCGCCATCATCGTCTCGACGTCGCGGATGCGCGGCACGTTGTGCAGCACGACCGGCTCGCTCGTCAGCAGGCACGCGGCGAGGATCGGCAGGGCGCCGTTCTTGTTCCCGGTCGTCCGCACCCGCCCGCTCAGCGGCTGGCCGCCCTGGATCACGAAGGACTCGGCGAGCGAGTCTCTGACGAGGGTCTGCGCCACGAGGTCGCTATCGTAGCGCCGCCTTGGACGTGACCCGCGACCGTGCCTGGGAGACCCTCACGCGCTACACGCAGAGCGAAGCGCTGCGCCGCCACGCGCTCGCCGTCGAGGCCGCCGTCGGCGCCTATGCCGTCCGTTTCGGCGAGGACGACCAGCTCTGGCGGGCGACCGCGCTGCTGCACGACTTCGACTACGAGATGCACCCCACGCTCGACCAGCACCCGCAGGACGGCGCGCCGATCCTGCGCGAGGAGGGCTGGCCCGACGAGGTCGTCGACGGGGTCCTCTCGCACGCGTCGCACCTCGGCCTGCCGCGCGACACGCCTCTGAAGAAGACGCTCTTCGCCTGCGACGAGCTGGCGGGCTTCATCCACGCCTGCGGGCTCGTGCGGCCGGACGGGATCGAGACGCTCGAGCCGCGCTCGGTCAAGAAGAAGCTGAAGCAGCCCTCGTTCGCGGCCGGGGTCAACCGGCAGGACGTCTACGAGGGCGCCGAGGAGCTCGGGATCGAGCTGGACGAGCACATCGCCTTCGTGATCGACGCGATGCGGCCGATCGCGCCGGAGCTCGGGCTACGGACCGGCGCCGAGAGCGGTTAGCAGCCGGTCGAGATCTTCGTCGGTCGTCCACCAGCCGCAGGAGACGCGGATCCAGCCCTCGGCCGGGATGTCGCGGACGACGACTCCCTGGTCGTAGAGCCGGCGGACGAGCTCGGCGGAGTCCTCTTCGGCGCGGAACGTGACGAGCGTCGCGGGCTCGCCGGCGGTGACGACCTCGAAGCGCTCGGCCAGCAGGTCGCGGCAGCGGCCGGCGGTTGCAGCCGCCTGCTCGAAACGACCCTCCGGCTGCAGGTCGAGAGCCGCGCGTAGGCCCGCGAGCGCTGCCGGCGGCGCCCAGCCGGGATCGAAGCGGAGCGCACCGGGCCGCGGAGTGAACTCGCCCTCGTAGTCGTAGCTCGCCTGCGAGAGGTAGCTCGGGGCGGCGAGGGCCAGCGACTCCGGCTCGGCGACGGTCAGGCCACCGGTCGAGTCGGGGCCGCAGAGCCACTTCTGGCCCGAGAAGGCGTAGTAGTCGAACTGCGACGCGTCGACCGGGATCGCGCCCACCGACTGCGCGCCGTCGACGAGCACGGGCAGCCCCGTGGCCTCCTTCAGCTCCGCGACCGGGAAGCGGTTGCCGCTCATCCAGCAGACGTGCGAGAGCGCGAGCAGCCTGGTCCGCGGTGTCACCTCCTGCACGAGCACGTCGAGCGCCTGGTCGGGCGGAAGCTCCCGCACCCGCGCGATGCGCACGCGCGCCTCCGAGACCGCGAGGGCGCCAAGTAGGCCGAAGTGCTCGCCGTCCGTGGTGACAACCTCGTCCTCGGGCCCGAGCCCGAGCCCCGCCACGACGATGTTGCAGCCGTTCGTGGTCGACGTCGCGAGCGCGAAGTTCTCCGGGTCGACGTTGACGAGCGCCGCCAGCCGGGCGCGCACCTCGTCGCGCAGGGCTCCCGCGCCCTCGAAGTACGACGGCCCGCCCCGGCCGAGCTCGAGCGCCGTCCGCTCCTGCTCCGCGACGGCCTCCGCGGTTGCCCGGGAGAGCGGCCCGTTCGTGCCCGCATTCAGATAGGCGAACCGCTCGAAGACCGGGAACTGCGCGCGCCCCTCCTCGACGGTGGTCACTCGATCGTCCTCTCTACCGGCGCGTGATCGGAGAGGAGGCGTCCTCCGACGCGACGCCGCTCCTCGGGCCACCGTTGCGGGGGGCCCGCTCGAGCGCCCCTGACGAGGATCTGGTCGAGGCCCGCGATCGGCTTGTCGAACCCCCACTCCGGGCCCGCGAAGCTCGGCGAGCGTCGCCGAGGTCTCACGGATCACGTTGAGGTCGCCGGCGAAGACCAGCACGTCATCCGGCTCCGCGAAGGCATCCACGAACGTGGCCGCCCGGAGGAGCTCCGCGTCCTGGCAGCGGCGGTCCCGGACGCTCGAGGCGTGCAGGTTCGCGATCGTCAGCAAGCGGCCCCCGGCATCGACGCGAACAGCGTGGCAGACCCGCCGTTCCTTCGCCCACGCGAGCCGGGCGGGCCACGACAACCCGAGCCGCCCGGCCTGCGCGCTCCGGAACGCGGGCGGGTTGAGCACGATCGAGTCGGTCGTGAGCAGGCGCAGGCCGCGGCCGAGCAGGATCGCGTTCGCTTGGCCGGTCAGCGCGGAGCGCAGCAGCCCGCGATGGACGGCGGTCACGGCTCCGCCGAGCCGCGGCGTGTCCGAGCATCGGCCGCGCCGCGACGGCGCCGAGGGTGGGCATGCCGCTCCAGTCCTGGAGACGAGGCAGCGCCCAGACCGGAACCTCCTGCAGGCAGAGCACGTCCGGCTCGTCAGCGCTCGCCAGCCGCACCATCTCGCCGAGGAAGGTGCGCCGCTCGGGCGGAACTGCGTTGCCGTGGAAGACGTTCCAGGTGCGGATCAGCACGGCGCACTACTCTAGGTCGCGTGTTCCGCCGACAGCGGTTCGCGGACGTGATCTCGCGGCAGCTCGACCTCTTCGAGCGCGAATCGGCAGAGCTGATCCGTGACTGCGAGACCGCCGAGGAGGCGTACGACCGGGCCGAGCGGGACGAGGCCGAGGAGCGCTACGGCGACTACCAGGATCTCGTCGAGACCGGCACGGAGATCCTCGCCGACCTGCGCGACCACTTCGCGGCGACGCTCGGCGAGGAGGCCGCGGATCAGTACGAAGCGGAGTTCAACCGCGCGGTTCGCACGCGCCTGCCGCGCTTCGGCCTCGAGATCGAGAACCGCTAGAACCCAGCTGCGAAGCCGCCGATGATCGCGCCGTAGACGACGTGCGCGACGATGCTCACGATCGCAGTCCGCCGCCCGTAGTTCGCGAGCAGAAAGCCGGGCGGCTCGAGGATCGGCGTCTCCTCCGCGTCGCTCCACGCCGAACCCATCCGCGGGTGCACCGCCGGCAGGATCCCGTTCACGAGGACGCCGCCGGAGAACATCGCGTGCACGAGGCCCAGGGCCGCGCCGAACGCCCACCCCGCATGCCCGACCGCGCGGAAGATCGCGTAGTAGACGAGTGCGAAGACGAGGCCGTTGAAGAAGTGGACGCCGTAGCCGATCGCACTTGCGCGCCCGCGCGAGTCGCTGAACATCGTCCCGAGCAGAAGCGGGATGTCCATGCGCGTCCAGCCGGCGGCCTGCGCGATGCGGAGCGTGCTGGTGAGCACTACGGTGCCGACCACCGCGCCGGCGAGGGCTCCCCAGATCGTCACCGCTGCTCCTTCTCCGCATCGGCGATCGAGATCGCGGCGTTCACCAGCGCGAGGTGCGTCAGGGCCTGCGGGAAGTTGCCGAGGAAGTCGCCGTTGGACGGGTCGATCTCCTCGGAGTAGAGCCCGACGTCGTTCGCCAAGCCGGTCAGCTCGTCCATCAGCGAGCGCGCCTCGTCGAGCCGGCCCTGGCGGGCGAAGGTGTCGACGAGCCAGAACGAGCAGGTGAGAAACGCGCCCTCGCTGCCCGGGACGCCGTCCTCGCCGAGGTATCGGTAGACGTACGGCCCGGTGCGCAGCTCGCGCTCGATCGCCGCGACGGTGCCCTTGAGCCGCTCGCGCGCCGGACTGTCGTAGGCGAGGATCGCGAGCGTCAGCAGGCTCGCGTCGAGCTCCCGCATGTCCGGTGCGCGCACGTAGGTCTGCCGCTCCTCGTCCCAGCCGTTCACGTCGACGAAGTCGCGGATCTCCTCGGAAGCCGCGCGCCAGCGCTCGGAACGGTCGGGGATCACGCCGCGCTCCGCGAGAGCACAGGCTCGCTCGAGCGCGATGCAGCAGAGCGCCTTCGACTGGATGAAGTGCGTCGCCTCCGCGCGCACCTCCCAGATGCCGGAGTCGGGGTCGCTCCAGTGCTCCGTCACGTAGTCGGCGATCCTGGCGACATCCCGGCCGGTCTCGCCGTCGAGGTGGCCGACCTCCTGGACGTAGACCCAGATCGACTCGAGCACGGCGCCGTAGACGTCGAGCTGCACCTGGTCGGCGGCGCCGTTGCCGACGCGCACCGGCGACGAGCCGCGGTAGCCCTCGAGGTTCTCGAGGTCGTGCTCCTTCGTGTGCGTCGAGCCGTCGACCTTGTAGAGGATCTGCAGGCGCGGCTGCGTCAGGCGGGACGCGTGCATGAGCCACCAGAAGAAGGCGTGGGCCTCGTCGTCGAGGCCGAGGCGGATCATGGCGTCGAGCGTCCAGCTCGCATCGCGCAGCCAGGTGAAGCGGTAGTCCCAGTTGCGGCTGCCGCCGATCCACTCGGGCAGGGCCGCGGTCGGCGCGGCGACGATCGCGCCGGAGGGTGCGAAGACGAGGAGCTTGAGCGTCAGCGCGCTGCGCACGACCGCGTCGCGCCAGGGGCCGTCGTACTCGATTCGGTCGGCCCACTCCGGCCAGAAGCGCGCGGTTCGCTCGAGCCTTCCCTCCGCGTCGTTGCGGCCGGGGAAGACGACCGGCTGCTCGTTGGCCACGGCAAGGGTGAGCAGGGCCGTTTGTCCGGCTGCGAGCTCGAGCTGCGCGCCGATCTCGCCCGCGTTCTTCTCCGGCTCGCCGGCTTCCCAGACGCTCAGCGCGATCGCGTCTCGGCCGCACTCCGCGAACCACCGCCCCGCGCGCCGGGAGATCCGCGGCGGGCGTTCGCCGTACTCGAAGCGCGGCTCGAACGACCAGCGGAGCGAGACGGTTCCGCTCAAGCCCTCGAGCTTGCGGGTCAGCTCTCTGAAGGGCGAGAGGTGGCCGTCGTCGGTCAGCGTCATCGCATCGGTCACGCGGACGCTTCCAGCCGCGGTCGTGAACGTGGTCTCGAGCACGGTCGAGTTCGGCTGGTAGCGGCGCTCCACCTCGTAGTCGGTGGTCGGCTCGAGCTGGAACGAGCCGCCCTTGCGCGCGTCGAGGATTCGCGAGAAGACCGCCGGCGAGTCGACGTTCGGGAGGCAGAGCCAGTCGATCGACCCGTCCTTCGCGACGAGCGCGGTCGTGCGTCCGTCGCCGATCAGCGCGTAGTCGCGGATCGGTGCGTAGCCGTCGGTTCGTCGCACGGGAGGATTCTGCCCGCCGCCAAACCCGCCGGCGCCCCGAGGACCCGCTCCGGCCGTGGGCCGTACCGCTCCGCCGGGGCGGTGGGGCCGCTGTGGAGCAATCGACCCACAATCGGCACGCACCGGTCACAGACACGTGCGCCGCCCCCCGGTACCGTCGACCGCGAGGGAGGCGGGTCAAGAGCCCCACCCAATTACTGGGTGGGGGCTGGAAGTCTTCTGCGCGGCGGCAGGTTTCTCAGCGATGGCCGAAGTGGTGGGCGGCCGGCAGGGAGCCGAAGACGTCCGCATCGTCCGCGCGGCGGCGGGCGAGGGGGCCTAGCGACTCGAGCTCACGGACGACGACGTTGCGGTTGCGGCCAAGCCGCTCGAACTTGCCGCGGGCCAGAAGCAGAGGCTCCGCGCGGACGAGCGGACGGAAGCGCTCGTACACAGCCGGCGGGACGATCAGGTTGATCTGGCCGAACTCGTCCTCGAGCAGCATGAAGACGACACCGTTCGCGGTGGCCGGGCGCTGCCGCGCGACCGCCATCCCCGCGACCACAACCTGCCCGCCGGAGGGCCGGCCTTGCAGCTCCCGGCTCGACAGCGTCCCGTCCGGCAGGTGCGGCCGCAGGAGCGCGAGCGGATGCACGTCGACGGAGAGGCTCGTCGTGCGGTAGTCGGCAAGCATCCGCTCCCAGGCCGACTGCTCCCGCAGCGCCGGTGTCGCGGCCGTGGGATCGAGCGGCAGGGCGAGCTGCCGCTCCTCTCCCGCACTGCCCGGGACACTCTGGGAGCGCGGGGCCAGCCCGAGCTCCCAGAAGAGCTCTCGCCGCCCGCCGCCGAACGAGTCGCAGGCGCCCGACGCGACGAGCGCCTCCAGCCTCGGGCGGTCGAGCCCGCTCCGCTGCGCCAGCTCGCGCACTCCGCCAAACGGGCCGGCACGCGCCCGCTCCCCCACCAGCGCCTCGGCCTCCTCCTCGCCGAGCGAGTGGACGTACTCGAGCCCGATCCGGACCGCCTCTTCCTCCAGCGCGCACTTCGCCCCGCTGCGGTTCACGTCCGGTGAGCGAACCTCCACCCCGCGCCGCTGCGCGTCTCGCACGAGCGACGCCGGCGGATAGAAGCCCATCGGCTGCGCGTTCAGCAGCGCGCACAGGAACTCGCGCGGATAGTGGTGCCGCAGCCACGCCGACTGGTACGCGAGCAGCCCGAACGCGGCCGCGTGCGATTTCGGAAAGCCGAACGCCGCGAAGCCGTTCAGCTTGAGAAAGACGTGCTCGGCCGTCTCGCGGTCGACGCCGCGACCCAATGCGCCCTCGACGAAGCGCTCGCGGAACGCCTCGACCGCCTCCTTGCTGCGCTTGCGACTCATCGCCCGGCGCAGGCCCTCCGCCTCGCCGACCGAGAAGCCCGCCAGCGCGATCGCGACCGCGAGCACCTGGTCCTGGAACACCACGACCCCGAGCGTGTCGCGCAGCGGCTCGGCGAGCAGCGGGTGGTCGTACGGCGGCTCGAACTCCGGGTTCTCGCGCAGGCGCTGGCGGTTCTCGATGTACGGGTGGACGGCGCCGCCCTGGATCGGGCCCGGGCGGACGAGCGCGACTTGCACCGTGAGGTCGTCGAGGTTCTCGGGCAGGGTGCGCAGCAGCGACTGCATCTGCGCCCGGCTCTCGATCTGGAAGACCCCAACGGTGTCCGCGCGCTGGATCTCCCCGTACACAGCCCGGTCGTCGAGCGGGATCCGCGAGAGGTCGATCGTCTCGCCGGATGCGAGCGCGATCTGCTCGACGCAGTCCTCGACGGCCGACAACATCCCCAGGCCGAGCAGGTCGATCTTGAGGAAGCCGGCGTCCGCGCACGAGTCCTTGTCCCACTGGCAGAGCTGGCGCCCGGCCATCGCCGCGGGCTGGACCGGGACGAGTTCGATCAGCGGCCGCGTCGAGATCACCATCCCGCCCGGGTGCTGCGAGATGTGCCGCGGCAGGCCGCCGAGCTCGCCGCAGAGCCGCGCGAAGGCGCGCCAGCGCGGCGAGGCCAGCTTCGTCTCCGCGTCCGGGAGCTTCGCGAGCTCTTCGCCGACGCGGTACGGGTTGCCGTCGGTCAGGCGGGCGAGCCGCTCGAGCTCTGCGAAGGGCAGGCCGAGCGCCTTGCCGACGTCGCGGATCGCGCCGCGCGCATGGTAGGTCGAGAAGCTCGCGACCAGCGCCGAATGCTCGCGGCCGTAGCGCTCGCAGACTGCGACGATCAGCTTCTCGCGGATGTCGCGCGGGAAGTCGAGGTCGATGTCCGGCACCGAGACGAGCTCACGGTTGAGGAAACGGCCGAGCGACAGGCCCGCCCGCACCGGATCGACGTGCGAGAGCCCGGTCAGGTAGCAGACGATCGAGCCGACCGAGCTGCCGCGGCCGCGTCCGGGCGGCAGCACGTTGCGCGCCGCCGAGTCGCCGCGCACCTCGCGCGCGCACTCACGCGCCAGCTCGAGCACTTCCCAGTGGAGGAGGAAGAAGCCGGCGAGGCCGAGCTCGCCGATCAGGGCCAGCTCCTCGTCGAGCCGCGCCCGCGCCTTGCGCTTGTGGCCGTTGGCAGAGCCGTAGCGCTCGGCGAACGCGCGGTCGCAGACGCGCCTGAGCTGCTCGATCGCCGGCTCGCCGGTATCGGAGAAGTCGGGATAGCGGTAGCCGAGGTCCTCGGTCAGGTCGAACTCGAGGCGCTCGGCGAGCTCGCCCGCCCGGGCGACGGCGTCGCGGTCGAGCGGGAAGCGCTCCTCGGCCTCGTCCGGCGCGAGCAGGACGCTCTCGTGGTTGCCGCGTCGCTCCTCTTCGCAGCCGTCGAGCGACGTGCAGCAGCGGACAGCGACGAGCACGTCCTGCAGCTCGGCTCGCCGAGGGTGGTGCGCGTGCGCGTCGCCCGTCGCGACCGTGTGGACGCCGAGTGTCTCGGCGAGCTCACGCAGAGCCGCGTTGCGCCGCTCGTCGCCCCGCTCGTAGGGACGCTGCAGCTCGACGAAGAACCGCTCCGGCCCGAACGCGCGTGCGAGCGCGGCGGCGCCGTTCGGGTGCCGAACCGCCAGGCCGAGCCGCGCGCAGCCGGAGAGGCACACGAGGCCGTCGTTCAGCTCGGCCAGCAGCGTCGCATCGAGCGCAGGCGGCAAAGGCTCCGCTCCTTCCTTCGGCCTCGTGTGTGCGTGCGCGGCGGTGAGGAGCCGGCAGAGGTTGGCGTACCCCGCCGCCGTCTCGACCAGCAGCGTCACGTGCGAGCCGTCGCTCGAGCGTCACCTCCGCGCCGGTGATCGGGCGCACGCCGAACGCTTTCGCCGCGTGCGCGAACTCGAGCGAGCCGTAGAGCCCGTCGTGGTCGGTCAGCGCAAGCGCGTCATAGCCGAGCTCTGCGGCCCGCGCCGCCAGCTCCTCGGGCAGCGAGGCGCCGTCCAGGAAGGAATACGCTGAGTGCGCGTGCAGCTCGACGAACACCGGCCTCTACTCCTAGCGCCCGGCGAAGGCGAGACGACCACGGACCGGCCCGAGCGGACGCTCAGGATCCTCGCCGAGCTCGAGCCGCTGATCGTCACCTGGTTCCGCTACGAGCCGGGCGAAAAGGGCCCCGACCCGCACGTCCACCACCACCACACGGATGCCTTCTACGTGCTCGAGGGCGAGATCGAGCTCGCGCTCGGCCCCGAGCGGCAGCCGATGCGCGCGACCCCGGGCGACTTCGCGGCTGCGCCTCCCGATGTCGTCCACACCTTCCGCAACGCGAGCGATGCGTCCGCGATCTTCCTCAACATCCACGCGCCCTCGTCGGGCTTCGGCGACGTCCTGCGCGGCCGCGGGGAGAGCGGCTTCGACCAGCACGACCCGCCGCCTGACGGAGGTCGCCCGTTCGCGGACGCCGTGTTCACCCGCCCCGGCGACGCGGAGACGCTCGAGCACGACGCGAGCACGCACCGGATCCTCTGCGACCTCCCGCAGCTGACCGCGATCGACATGACCTTCCGCCCGGAGTTCGAAGGCGTCGACGCCCATACCCACGACGATCACGCCGACTGCTTCTACGTCCTGGAGGGGCAGGTCGAGTTCCTCGTCGGAGACGAGCCGCGCCTCGCCGGTCCGGGAACCTTCGTCGCGGCTCCGCCTCACGCCGTGCACGGGTTCCGCGTGGCCGGAGGCAAGCCGATCCGGTTCCTCAACCTGCACGCTCCGCCCGGCGGGTTCGTCGACCGCTTGCGCGCGAACGACTGAGCGAGTCAACTCCCGCGCTGGCTGAACCAGCGGCCCACCTCCTCGTCGTGGAAGACGACCGCGTGCTCCCCGCCTGCCAGCACGACGTCGAAGTAGCGGCGGCTGACCGGCTCCTCCGTCCACCAGCGGTCGACCACGCGCCACTCCTCGCGCACGAGCGCGACCTGCGAGCGGTTGACCGTTCGCGGCGAGCCGTCGACATGCGCCTCGACGAGCGCCGGCCGAGGCTGGTTCAGTCGTCGCGCGGAACCAGTAGTGCTCGGTGTTCGGGCAGACGCGACCACGGCGCGACCTCCACGACGGTGCAGACGGAGCCCGACCCGGTCCCGGCGCTCACTTGACGAAGGCCTTCGCGCAGGTGCGCGCGCAGCTCGGCCCCTTCCGGCTGGACGAGCTCGAGCTGGCTCCCGACCGACTCGGCGAGCACCAGCACTTCCAGCGTCAGGGCGACTACCGGCGCGGGCAGGTCCAGGAGCTTCGGCCCGAGCGCGGTGCGCAGGCGAGCAGGCTCAGCGGTGGCATCGCGCAACGTCACGGTTCGCCGCCACGAGCCTCCGCCCACGAGCCGCGCGGACAGCGCGAGCTTGCGCAGGGCCCGCCCGCCGCGCTCCGGTCGAGCGAGCAGCCGGTCGAGCAGGACGCCGAGCGAGCGGCGCAGCGTCAGCTCGTTGCCGACCGCCTCGGGGAACTCGAGCGTCTCGAACAGCTCCGCGGCAGGCTTCCTGCCGCGAATCCGCCGGCTCGAGCCCCCTCTCGCCAGGCCCCAGGCGCGCCGGCCGTCCGGCCCCAGACGTTCGGCCACGGCGCCACCTGGCAGCCCGGCAAGCTCACCGACCTTCGTGATCCCCAGCTCGCGCAGCTCCTCGCGACGCGCGGCCTCCAGTGGCAGCAGCGTCAGCGGAAGCGGCGCGAGAAACTCTCGCGCGTGCTCGTCGGAGACGACCAGCACCTGGCCCGAGCGGGCGACGTTGGCCGCCGCCAGCGCCGCGAAACGGCGCTTCGCCGCGCCAACGCGAGCATCCCAGCCCGGCCCGACCGCCTTCAGCGCCCGCCTCAGAGCTGGTTCCAGCCCGCCGTAGAGCCGCTCCACCCCGCGCGTCTCGAAGTACACGCAGCCGAGCCCCGCGGCCTCGGCTGAGAAGCCCGCGTCCTCGAGCCGCCGGACGATCTGCTCCCAGGCTTCCTCGGCAGCAGCTGGATCGGGGTCGACGAGCTGGAGCGACGGGCACATCGCCAGCGCCTCCCCGAGACGCATTCCGGGCCGCACGCCTGCTGTTTCCGCCGCGGCCGTGACCGGGCCGAGCAGCGCCTCAGAGCCCGGCTCGGGCGCGAGCGCGGCCGGCTCGAGCTGCAGGCGCGGCCGCTCTCGCAGCGCGGCCCGCAGCTCGAATCCAGGGATGACGATGCACGCGATCATTTGCGAACACATGTTCTACACGAACACATGTTCGACGTCAAGGGCGAACTGTGGCAGGTGTGTGCACGAAAGCCAGCAAGTAATGGCCCTGTACAACTGGGCTTCCTAGCGCTACCGTGGTTCGAAACCCCCGCCGCACCATGCGCCGCAGCCATCTTGTCGCTGCCGGCGCCGTCCTTGCGGCAACGGTGTCGGCAGCCGCCGCCGTCGCTCCAGCCTCGGCAGTGCACAGCAGCGCCAACTCGGGTCCATATGCCCAGGGAACGGAGATCGCGGCACCCCGGGACGCGGCAGTCGCGCTTCGCGCAGAGCCCTGGGGCCGGATCACGGCCCGAGTCGGCGCACGAACCGCCTTCGGCAGTCCGACCCGGCTTGCAGTCGTCCAGGACCGCGGCGGGTGGGTCGCGGTCGTCTCCGACGCGCTCGGCAACGGCGTCCAGGGCTACGCGCGGGCGGCGGACGTTCGGCTCGCACGCAAGCCCTACGTGCTGGAAGTCGATCTCTCCGGCCGGGTCCTGATCGTCCACCGCTGGGGGCTCGCCGTACGTCGGGTGCCCGTCGCCATCGGCGCCGCGTCGTCACCAACGCCGATCGGCCGGTTCTCGGTCACCGACGAGCTCTCCGACTTCTATCCGTCTGTCTACGGCTGCTGCGTGCTGGCGCTCTCGGCGCACCAAACGGACCTGCCGCCGGGCTGGAGTGGCGGCGACCGGGTCGCGATCCACGGCGGTGGCGGCATCGGCGGCGCGGTCTCGAACGGCTGCCTGCACGCGGGAGAAACCGACCTCCGGTACCTGATGGCGGCGGTGCCGCTGGGCACGCTCGTCGTCATCCACCCCTGACCTCGGCGGCGCGGTCGAGCATCCGCGAGAGCCGCGGTACGATGTCGAGGACGCTCTCCTGCGCGACCCAGGCGATGTCCTCTTCCAGGCCGGGCGGTCCGTACGTGCGGGCGTTGATCCCGTCGACCGGGTCCGGGTAGCGCTCCGCGATCGCCTGCGCAGCAACCGCTGCATCCGACCGCTCCGCGCCGAGCAGCGCGACGATCCGGCCGGCGCAGTACGCGTCGTCGATGGCGAACACATCCTTGTAGCCGGCGCACAAAAGAACCACGTCCTCCCCACGCTCGCGCACGAGCGCCGCCACCGCATCGAGGTTGAGCAGCGAGCCGAGCACGACTTCCCCGCACCCGGCCGCCGCCGAGACGATCGCGCGCGTCCCGTTCGTGGTCGAGAGGATCAGCGTCTCGGCCCGCGGCTCCCGGAACTCCCGCGGCGACGCGCCCGCGTCGAAGCCCTCGATCCGCTGCGCCTCGCGCTCGCCGCCGGTGATCGCCGCGTCGCCGAGCTCCTCCTTCAGCGCCCACGCGTCGTCGATCTCCGCGCAGCAGAGCACCCGCCGATAGCCGGACGAGAGCGCCTGCACGATCGTCGAGGTGGCCCGCATGACGTCGATCACGACCCCGAGCGGCGCCGACACGGCCTCCGCCGGCGTGAAAGAGACGTGACAGCGCACCTCGGCACTACGCTACGGGAGATGTCCGCGCCCATGCGCTGCTACCGCCATCCGGACCGCGAGACCTACGTTTCGTGCTCCGAGTGCGGCCGCCCGATCTGCGCCGAATGCATGACGCCCGCGCCCGTCGGACAGCGCTGCCCGGAGCATTCGGGCAAGCCGCAAGGCGTCCGCCGCGTGACGAAGGGCGCGCGCCGCGGCGTCTTCGAGGGCACCGGCGCGCTCGTCACGAAAGCGCTCCTGGCGCTGAACGTGCTCGTCTACATCATCACCGCCGTTCAGGGGAACGGAATCAACTCGCCCGGCGGGAAGCTCTTTGCCAAGTGGGTGCTCTACGGGCCAGCCGTCGCGAACGGCGACTGGTGGCGCCTCATCACGAGCGCGTTCCTGCACGCGAACCTGCTCCACATCGCGTTCAACATGTACTTCCTCTGGTTCGTCGGCTCGGCGGTCGAGTCGGCCCTCGGCCGGGGCCGGTTCCTCGCCGTTTACCTGATCTCGGGGCTCGCAGGCTCAGCCGGCGCGCTCGTCTTCACCCCGACCTCGCCGACCGTCGGCGCCTCGGGTGCGCTCTTCGGCCTGCTCGGCGTCGCGCTCGTGCTCGAGCGGCAGCGGAACTTCGTGCTCGGCGGATCCGCCGCGGGCCTGATCCTGATCAACCTGATTCTCAGCTTCTCGCTGTCGAACATCTCGGTCGGCGGGCACATCGGCGGGCTGATCGGCGGGATCCTCTGCGCGCTCGTGCTCTCGCACTTCGGGCGCGGGCATGCGGCGTACAGCCGGATCGGGCTCTGGGGAGTCGCCGGGCTCTGCGGGGTCGGCCTGCTCAGCCTCGCCGTCGCGTACCTGAAGGTCCGCGGCTACGCGCAGTAACGCTGTCTAGCCGAAGCGCTCGATCCCGGTCGCGTGGTCGAGCTTGTCCTTCCACGCGTGATCGGACCCCGGGCCGCCGTTGAGCCGGTCCGCGTACCCGTCCCAGGCCCAGATCGTGTCGTTGCCGGGACCGCCGTAGACGGTGTCGCTGCCCTGGTCGCCCTGCAGCTTGTCGTTGCCGAGCCCGCCGTAGAGGACGTCGTTGCCGTCGCCGCCGTTGAGCGTGTCCTTGCCGGGGCCGCCCTTGAGGACATCCCTTCCTCCCTGGCCCTCGAGAACGTCGTTGCCGCCGCCGCCGCAGATCACGTCACGGCCCGGCGTGCCGACGAGGATGTCGGCGGCCGGCGTGCCGGTGATCGTGCAGCCGGTGCCCACGGGCGCCGCGTGCCCCCCGCGCACCGCGAAGAGCGCGACCAGCCCGAACAGCGCTGCCAAGGTCTTCTTCTTGCTCTCTCGATCTGGGGACACGGGGAGCCTTTCGCTACCCCGTAATCATCGGCTCGAGAGTCCGCGGGGTCATCCCCCACAGCGGTGAATTGCCCTACGTCGGCTGGTTAGGCGGGGCGGTTCGTGATGTGGACGTACGTCTTGTCGCTCTGCCCGCATTCTTCGCGCAGCGCGACCTGGCCCGTCCGCCCTTCGCCCTTCCACGAGACCTCGGAATCGTGGTCCTCGAGCTCGTCGAAGAGGATCTTGTAGCCGGCGGCCTGGAGCTCCTTCTTGTACTCGTCGTGCGCGTCCTTGACCGAGCCGTTGAAGTAGCCCTCGACGATGTCGGTCGGGCCCTCGCTGCGCTGCTGCGTATACGTCACCTTCTCGGCCTCGATCTGCGGGAAGCTCGGCGGGAGCTTCAGCTCGCCGGTCAGCTGCGAGCCGGTGCAGGCGGCCTGGACAGCGGTGTCCGCCGCCGGGGACACCTTCTTGCTGCCGCAGCCGGCGACGAGGAGCCCGGCTCCGAGCAGCACAAGACAGAGAAGAAGTGCCCGCCTCATCGGCGGCGCAGTATACGGACCTCAACCGCCGGCCGCAACCGCCTCGATGCCCGACTCCTTCAGCGCCGCCTGCGCCGCGGCAAGCCGCGCGAGCGGCACCCGGAACGGCGAGCAGCTGACGTAGTCGAGCCCGAGCCCGTGGCAGAACGCGACCGAGTCCGGCTCGCCGCCATGCTCGCCGCAGATGCCCATCTTCAGGCCCTCCTTCGCGCCGCGGCCGCGCTCGACCGCGATCCGCATCAGGTCGCCGACGCCGCTCTGGTCGAGCGTCTCGAACGGGTTGCGCTCGAGCACGCCGTCCTCGAGGTAGCGCGTCAGGAACTTGCCCTCGGCGTCGTCGCGCGAGAAGCCGAGCGCCGTCTGCGTCAGGTCGTTCGTGCCGAAGGAGAAGAAGTCGGCGTACTCGGCGATCTCGTCCGCCCGGATGCAGGCGCGCGGGAGCTCGATCATCGTGCCGACGAGGTACTCGACCGTCTCGCTCTCCTCGTTCGCGGTCGCGATCGTGATCGCGCGGAGCCGGTGGAGCTCCTCGGCGAAGCCGACGAGCGGGTGCATGATCTCGACGAGCGGCGCGTCGCCCGTCCGCTCCTCGACCGCGGCGGCCGCACGGATGATCGCTCGCACCTGCATCTCGTAGATCTCCGGCCAGAGCAGGCCCAGGCGGCAGCCGCGCGTGCCGAGCATCGGGTTCGACTCCTGCAGCGCGCGAATTCGCTCGCGCATCCGCTCGTCCTCGGCCTGGTCGAGCGGCGGCAGGAACTCGTGCAGCGGCGGGTCGAGCAGCCGGATCGTCACCGGCAGGCCCGCCATCGCCTCGAAGATCCCCTCGAAGTCCGACTGCTGGTGCGGCAGCAGCTTGTCGAGCGCCACCCGCCGCTCGTCCTCGCCCGACGCCATGATCATCTCGCGCACGACGGGCAGGCGGTCCTCGGCCATGAACATGTGCTCGGTGCGGCAGAGGCCGATCCCCTGCGCGCCGAACTCGCGGGCGCGGGCGGCGTCCTCGGGCGTGTCCGCGTTCGCGCGCACCTTCAGGCGGCGGAGCTCGTCGGCCCAGCCGAGCACGGTCTCGAAGTCCTCGTTGATCTGCGGCGGGACGAGCTCGATCTCGCCGACCATCACCTCGCCCGTGCCGCCGTCGATCGTGATCGTGTCGCCCTCGGCGAGCTTGTGGCCACCGATCGAGATCTTCCGCTTGTCGAGGTCGATCGTCAGCCCGTCGCAGCCGGCGACGCAGGGCTTGCCCATCCCGCGCGCGACGACCGCCGCGTGCGAGGTCATGCCGCCGTGCGCGGTCACGATCCCCTGCGCCTGGATCAGGCCGTGGATGTCGTCAGGCGTCGTCTCCCAGCGGACGAGGATGACGCTCTCGCCCGCGAGCCCGCGCTCCTCGGCGGTGTCGGCGTCGAGCACGATCGCGCCCGACGCGGCGCCCGGCGAGGCGTTCAGCCCTCGCGCGGCGACGTCACGCTTGGCCTTCGGGTCGATCATCGGGTGCAGCAGCTGGTCGAGCTGGCCGGGATCGATCCGCACGACCGCCTCCTCGCGGGTGATCAGGTTCTCGTCGACCATCTCCACCGCGGCTTTCAGCGCGGCCGCGGCCGTGCGCTTGGCCGAGCGCGTCTGCAGGAGGTAGAGCCGGCCGTCCTCGACCGTGAACTCGATGTCCTGCATGTCGCGGTAGTGCTCCTCGAGCCGGCGCATCGTCTCGAGCAGCTCCTCGAACGCCTCTGGCAGTTGCCCGCGCATCTCCTCCAGCGGCTGGGGCGTACGGATGCCGGCGACGACGTCCTCGCCCTGCGCGTCGGCGAGGAACTCGCCGTAGAGGCCCTGCTCGCCGGTCGAGGGGTCGCGCGTGAAGGCGACGCCTGTCCCGGACTGGTCGCCCATGTTGCCGAAGACCATCTGGACGACGTTGACCGCGGTGCCGAGGTCGTCCGGGATCCGGTGGGCGCGCCGGTAGACCTGCGCGCGCGGCGTCTCCCACGAGTCGAAGACAGCCTGGACCGCCCGGCGCAGCTGCTCCTTCGCATCCTGCGGGAAGGCGTTGCCGGTGTCCTCCTCGTAGATCCGCTTGAAGGTGCCGACGAGCTCCTTCAGGTCGTCGGCGGAGAGGTCGACGTCCTGCTGCGCGTCGCGCTCTTGCTTCAGGTCGCCCAGGGCGCGCTCGAAGCGCTCGCCGTCGACGCCGTCAACGACCTCGCCGTACATCTGGATCAGCCGCCGGTACGAGTCGTACGCGAAGCGCGGGTTGCCGGTCGCCTGCGCGAGGCCCTCGACCGCCTCGTCGTTCAGGCCGAGGTTGAGGATCGTGTCCATCATCCCCGGCATCGAGACCGCGGCGCCCGAGCGGACGGAGACGAGCAGCGGGTCCTGCGCGTCGCCGAAGCGCTTGCCGGTCTTCTCCTCGAGCGAGCGCAGGTGCTCGGTGATCTCCGGCTCGAGCCCGTCGGGCAGCGCCTTGCCGTTCCGCATGTAGGCGCGGCACGCGTCGGTGGTCACCGTGAAGCCGGCCGGGACGGGAACCCCGAGCTGCGTCATCTCGGCCAGGCCCACGCCCTTGCCGCCGAGCAGCTCTCGCCCGCCCTCGGACGGCTCGTCGAAGTCGTAGACGAATCGCCCGTTTCCTCGCATCGCCTGGAATCTTCCCATGCGGACGCTGCTTAGACTCGAGACATGGGACTGAGTGACTTCTGGGAAGGCCAGGCGGAGCGCTGGGTGCGCTGGGCGCGCGAGCCGGGGCACGATTCCTACTGGCGCTTCCACCGCGACCGTTTCCTCGAGCTCGTCCCTCCGCCGGGGCGGCTGACCATCGACGTCGGTTGCGGCGAGGGCAGGCTCGCGCGCGATCTGAAGGCGCTGGGCCACACGGTGGTCGCCGTCGACCGGTCGGCGGCGATGCTCGCCTACGCGCGCGAGGCCGATCCCGCGCTCGACGTGCGCGAGGCCGACGCGGCCGCGCTGCCGCTCGAGGACGGCTCTGTTGATCTCGTCGTCTCGTTCATGTCGCTGATGAACACGGACGACCTCGAGGGCGCGGTGCGCGAGGCGGCGCGGGTGCTCGAGCCCGGCGGCCGCTACTGCGTCGCGATCACGCACCCGCTCAACACCGCCGGCGCGTTCACCTCGCGGGACCCCGGCGCGCCCTTCGTGATCGAGGGCTCGTACTTCGAGCGGGCGCAGAAGGAGGTCCCGGTCGAGCGCGACGGGCTCGAGATGACCTTCCTGGACGCCCACCGCCCGCTCGAGGACTACACGCGCGCGCTCGAAGAGGCCGAGCTGGTGGTCGATCGCCTCCGCGAGCTCCGCGACGACGGCGATCCCGACGACAGCCGCTGGCAGCGTGTCCCGCTCTTCCTCCACCTGCGGGCGCGCAAGAGCTAGCCTGGGCGCGTGAAGCTCGAGGGCATCCACCACGTCACCGCCATCACCGGCGACGCGCCGGGCAACGTCGACTTCTACGCGCGGGTGCTCGGGCTGCGGCTCGTCAAGAAGAGCGTCAACCAGGACGATCCGACCGTCTACCACCTCTTCTACGGGGACGAGCGCGGCGATCCCGGCGCGGACATCACCTTCTTCGAGTACCCGAACGCCCGGCCCGGTCGCGCAGGCGCGGGGATGGTGCACACCATCGGGTGGCGCGTCGCGTCGGCGGAGGCGATCGGCTTCTGGGAGAGCAGGCTCGCCGACGAGGGCGTGGAGACCGAGCGCTACCCCGACGGGAGCCTCGCGTTTCGCGACCCGGAGGGCTTGCGGCACGCATTGATCCCCGGCGCGACCGAAGACGAGCCGCTGATCGCCGACCACCCGCAGGTCCCGAAGGAGCTGGCGCTGCAGGGCTTCCACGGAGTCCGCGCCTACGCGCACGACCCCGAGCAGAGCCGCCGGTTCCTCGAGGAGGCTCTCTCCTTCGAGCGGGACGGCGAGGCGTCCTGGGAGGTGCGCGGCGAGGAGCGTGGCGGCGTCTACCTCTACGACCAGACCGACGAACGCGGCGTCGGCGGCGCGGGCACGGTCCACCACGTCGCCTGGGCATCGCCCAACGACGACCACGAGGCCTGGCGCGCCCGGGTCGAGGCCGCGGGCGCGTCCCCCACGCCGGTGATCGACCGCTTCTACTTCCGCTCGATCTACTTCCGCGAGCCGTCAGGCGTGCTGTTCGAGATCGCGACGATCGGGCCCGGCTTCGCCGTGGACGAGCCCGCGGATCACCTCGGCGAGCGGCTCTCGCTCCCGCCGAACTACGAGCAGCTGCGCGACCGGCTCGAGCAGGTGCTCACGCCGCTGCCGGACACGCGGCGTCAGCTCGCGACCGGCGGCCGGTAGCCCGGCCGGCGCCGCGCGCGGAAGTCCGCGAGCCACGCCAGCGCTCGCAGGCCCATCCAGACCGGCGTCAGGATCACGTAGAACAGGGCGATCGCGAAGGCCAGGATCAGCCACCAGAGGGCCCAGCGCCAGAGCGGCACCCGGCCCTTCGGCGCCGGAGCCGTCACGAGACCTTGGCTTTGCGCCGTCCGTGCCCCTCGCTGCGCCGGCGCTCGACGAGGCGGATCACCCGCGCCGCGGTCTCCTCGATCGACAGCTCGGAGATCTCGATCACCGGGCAGCCGAGCCGGCGGTGAATCTCCTTGGCCTCCTCGAGCTCGGCGTAGATCTCCAGCAGCTCCGCGTAGGCGCGCTGGTTGCCGCCGAGCCGGGCCGCCCGCTGGCGCCGGATCTCCTGCAGGCGCGCCGCGTCGATCGTCAGCCCGACGATCTTGCTCGGGTCGACGTGGAACAGCGCGGACGGCGGCTCGATCCCCTTGACGACCGGCACGTTGGAGGTCTTGTAGCCGAGGTAGCCGAGGTACATCGAGAGCGGCGTCTTCGACGTGCGCGAGACGCCGACGAGGATGATGTCGGCCTCGTGCAACCCTGCGGCGACGCCGTCGTCGTACTTGACCGCGAACTCGATCGCGGCGATGCGCTTGAAATAGGTCGAGTCGAGCGGCGCACGGGCGCCGGGGGTCATCTGCGCCGAGACGCCGGCGACGCGGGCCACGGCGTCGATCGGGTGGCCGAGCAGGTCGCAGTAGTGCAGGCGGTAGCGGCGGCAGAGCGCCCGCGCGGCCTCACGCAGGTCCGGGTGGACGAGCGTGTAGATGATCACCGCGGGCCGGTTCTTCGCCCGGTTCAGCGCCAGGTTCAGGTCGTCGACGGTCTCCACGCGCGGGTGGCGGATCTCCTCGAACTCCTGTCCCGGAAACTGCGCCTCGAGCGCGTGGACCAGGCGCACGGCCGTCTCCCCCGTGGAGTCGGAGATGACGTGCAGCTCGACGGGGTTTTTCGGCACGCGCGGAGCGTATCGGCGCGAGGGCGATAACCTCAGCTTCGTGGCCGAGACGACCGAGGTGACGATGGACAAGATCGTCTCGCTGTGCCGGCGGCGGGGCTTCGTCTTCCCGTCCTCGGAGATCTACGGCGGCCTCGGCTCGACCTACGACTACGGCCACTACGGCGTCCTGCTGCGCGACAACATCCGCCAGCTCTGGTTCCGCGCCATGGTGCGCGAGCGGGACGACATCGTCGCGCTCGACTCCGCGGTCATCCTCAACCCGAAGGTCTGGGAGGCGTCCGGGCACGTGAGCGGCTTCACCGACCCGCTCGTCGACTGCCGCACCTGCAAGCTGCGCTTCCGGGAGGACCAGCTCGGAACCGCCCAGTGCGGCCGCAAGCCTTCGAAGCATCCCGGCGAGACGCCGGACTGCGACCTGACCGAGGCGCGGCAGTTCAACCTGATGTTCGAGACGCAGGTCGGAGCCCTCGAGGACGCGAGCTCGGCCGCGTACCTGCGGCCGGAGACCGCGCAGGGCATCTTCATCAACTTCAAGAACGTGCTGCAGCTCGCGCGCCGCAAGCCGCCGTTCGGGATCGCCCAGATCGGCAAGGCGTTCCGGAACGAGATCACGCCGGGCAACTTCGTCTTCCGCGTCCGCGAGTTCGAGCTGATGGAGATGGAGTACTTCGTCCCGCCCGATGAGGCCTCCAAGTGGCACAGCTACTGGATCGAGGCGCGGTTGAACTGGTTCCTGAAGTACGGCCTGCGCGAGAGCATGCTCCGGGTGCGGGAGCACGGCGAGGACGAGCGCTCGCACTACTCGACCGCCACGAGCGACATCGAGTACCTCTATCCGATCGGCTGGTCGGAGCTCGAGGGCATCGCGAATCGCGGCGCGTACGACCTGACGCAGCACACCGAGCACTCCGGGACGAAGCTCGAGTACGTCGGCGAGGGCGGCGAGCGCTACACGCCGTGGGTGATCGAGCCCGCGGTGTCGATCGAGCGGATCTTCGTCGCGCTGCTCGCGGACGCCTACGACGAGGAGGTCGTGGCGGAGCGGCAGCGGACGGTGCTGCGGCTGCATCCGGCGATGGCGCCGGTCAAGGCCGCGGTCCTGCCGCTGATCGCGCGGGACGAGGGCATGGTCGGGCACGCACGGAAGCTGTACGAGGAGCTGCGCGGCGAGTGGGTCGTCGAGTACGACGACGGCGGGCAGATCGGCCGGAGGTATCGCCGCCAGGACGAGATCGGCACGCCCTTCGCCTTCACCATCGACGAGCAGACGCTCTCGGACTCGACCGTGACGGTGCGCGACCGCGACTCGCTGGCGCAGGAGCGGTTGCCGATCTCAGGCGTCGCCGCGTGGCTCGGCGATGCGCTGCGGCGCGACTGGCGCTCGCCGAAAGGCGAATAACCGGGGCGCGCGCCGGGCAAAGACCCGGCATGGACACGACCGTGCGCGTCGAGGAGGTTCGCACCTTCCAGACGAAGTCCGGGAACACGCGCTTCGTCCTGCGCGACGACGAGGGGAACGAGTACACGACCTTCCGCGAGGAGATCGGCCGGGCGGCGATGGCGGCCCAGGGCAGGCGGGCGAAGCTCGAGTACCACGAGGAGCAGCGGAACGGCTTCCGCAACGTCTACCTCGACGCGGTCGAGCCGCTCGAGGAGGAGCGCGACGGCGAGGACGAGCACGCCGACGAGGTCGCCTGGAAGACGGCCGTCGACTCGGCGCCTTGGCTTGTGGGCTCGGAGCGTGAGGTCCCGGCCGAGGAGCTCTTCGAGAAGCTCCAGCCCTTCAAGGAGCTCGTCGCCGAGGACATCAAGGACGGCGAGCGCGAGGACTGACCGGCCGAGGCCTAGGCGTCAGGCGCGCAGCGTCCGCAGCCTGAAGCCGCCGTGGTACTCGTAGGACGAGGTGATGACGGACAGCGCCTCGCGCGCGCCGCGGCTCGTCAGGCCGGCCCCTTGCGCGCCGTCGAGCGGCCGGCGGAGCAGCCCGTCGATCGTCGCCAGGCCGTCGGGCGACAGCGGGAGCCCGCCGCCGTTCGCGCAGGCACGGCAGACGGCGCCGCCCGCCTGGGGCGAGTAGAGCGTCAGGCCCTCCTCGGCCCCGCAGTCGGCGCAGCTCGTCACGTGCGGCAGGTAACCGGAGAGCCAGAGCAGCTTGAGCTGGAACGAGAGCACCAGCGGATCCATCGTGGGGCTCCCCGCCGCCGGCACGAGTGCGTCGGTCAGGTCGAGAAAGCGCGTGAGCGCCCGGAACGCCCGCTCGTTCGCCTCCTGCTCGGGGAAGAGCCGGAGCATCGCCTCGGCGGCGACGAGCGCGACCCCGAGCCGGTACGGCTCCTCTCTCGTCTCGTGGTGCGAGTGGATCAGCTCGGCGCCGGTGACGGTCTGGAGCTCGCCGCTGCCCTGGTGGAGGATGAGCTCGGAGTGGCTGAGCGGCTCGAGCCGCGCCCCGAAGCGCGACTTCGTCTTGCGCACGCCTTTCGCGACCGCTCCCACGCGCCCGCGGTCGAGCGTGTAGAGGTGCAGCACGCGATCGGCCTCGCCCAGCCGGAAGGAGCGCAGGACGACGGCCTCGGTCTTGTACGTCCGCCCGGCCACGTCGTTCAAGTGTAGAGCGGAGCAAGGTCGGGAATCCCTCGGGCGGTTCCTCGTTTCAACGCATATGGCCAGGATTCAGATGTATACGACGGCTTGGTGCGGCTACTGCGTCCGCGCGAAGACGCTGCTCGAATCGCGCGGCCTCGACTACGAGGAGATCTCGCTCGACGACGATCCGGCCTTCCGGCGGCGGCTGCTCGACCTGACCGGCGGCTGGACGGTGCCCCAGATCCTGGTGGACGGCCGGCCGATCGGCGGGTACACCGAGCTCTGGCAGCTCGACCGCAGCGGCGAGCTCGAGCGGCTCGCGGCCTAGGCGTCCGCGTCGGCGCGCTGGCAGGCCGGGCAGTACCACGTGCCCCTGCCCGCGGCCCGGATCTTCTCGATCGGCGTGCCGCAGCGCTCGCACGGCTCGCCGGCGCGGCCGTAGACCTTGAACTCGTGCTGCATGCTGCCGCTCACGCCGTCGGGAGTGCGGTAGTCGCGGAGCGTGGCGCCTTGCCGCGCGATCCCGGCTCTCAGTGCGGCACGGACGCCCCGGTGAAGCGCCGAGAGCTCGTCGGGGCTCAGCCCGCCCGCCTCGCGCAGCGGATGGATGCGGGCGCGCCAGAGTGCCTCGTCGGCGTAGATGTTTCCGACGCCCGCGATGCGGCGTTGGTCGAGGAGCGCGGCCTTGATCGGCGCCTTCCGTCCGGCGAGCACCTCCGCCAGCCGTCGGGTGGTGAATTCCGGAGCGAGCGGTTCGCGACCGAGCCGCTGCGCCAGGTACGGGTCGACTTCGCCCGGCTCGGTTAGGAGCCACGTTCCGAACCGCCGCACGTCTCGATAGACGACGTCCGACCCGTCGTCTAGTCTGACAACAGCACGGCGATGCGGATCGTCGGCCGGCAGCGATCCAGTTGCGTCGTGCAGTAGCTGACCCGTCATCCGGAGGTGAACCAGAAGAACGCGACCGCTTTCGAACCGGACAACTACATACTTGCCGCGTCGATCGAGAGCATCGACCCGCTCGCCCACGAGCTCGGCCGCGACCTCGACTGGATCGTGGGGCCTCGTCAGGCGGGGATCGGTGATCTGCACGTCGACCAGGCGGCGGCCGACGAGCTTCGGCTCCAGGTGCGCTCGGACGGTCTCGACCTCGGGTAGCTCGGGCATGTCCTCAGGCTAGCGAGGCCTGGATTCCCGGCAGGCCGGCGCCACTCGACGCCGTCAGGCAGGGAGGGTGTCAGGCAAGCACATCGAGCACGAGCGGCCGCTCGGCCGGCGGCTCGTCTGCGAAGACGTAGGCGCCTTGCAGCTCCTGCGCGGCCGCACGTGCTGCTTCGTCGGTCTGCGCATGGATCTCGGCGAGCTGCCCGCCCTCCTCGACACGGTCGCCGCGCTTGGCGAGGCAGACGATGCCCACCGCGTGGTCGATGGGATCCTCCTTCGTCCGGCGGCCCGCGCCGAGGTGCAGCGCGGCGCGGCCGACGGGAAGCGAGTGCAGCTCGGCGATGAATCCCGAGACGGGTGCCGGGAGCTCGTGGACCACGGGCGCCTCGGGCAACACGCTCTCGTCGGGATCGCCGCCCTGCGCCTCGATCCAGCGCTCGTAGGCGCGCACGGCCGACCCGTCCGCGAGGGCAGCGGAGATGCGTTCGCGTGCGTCGTCCTCGGCGAGCCCGAGGTCGGAAAGGGCGATCAGCCGCGCGGCGGCAGTCTCGACGAGCTCGGCGAAGTCGGGCGGCCCCTCGCCGCGCAGCGTCGCGATCGCCTCGCGGATCTCGAGCGCGTTCCCGACCGCGCGCCCGAGCGGCTGGTCCATGTCGGTCAGCAGGCACACCGTCTCGCGCCCGAACCGGGTGCCGAGGTCGCGCATCAGCTCGGCGAGCGTCCGCGCATCCTCGAGCGACTTCATGAACGCGCCCTCGCCGACCTTGACGTCGAAGACGATCGCGTCTGCCCCGGCGGCGACCTTCTTCGACATGATGCTCGCCGCGATCAGCGGGATGCTGTCGACCGTTCCCGTCACGTCGCGCAGCGCGTAGAGCCGCTTGTCGGCGGGAACGAGGTTCGCCCCGGCACCGGCGATCGCCATTCCGGCGTCCTTCACCTGCGCCACGAGCTCGTCGGTCGTGAGCTCCACGCGAAAGCCGGGGATCGACTCGAGCTTGTCGAGCGTCCCGCCCGTATGGCCGAGCCCACGGCCACTGAGCTTTGCGAACGGCACCCCGCAGGCCGCGACGATCGGGCCGACGGCGATCGAGGTCTTGTCCCCCACCCCGCCGGTCGAGTGCTTGTCCACGACCTTGCGCCCGAGAGCAGAGTGGAGGTCGATCGTCTCGCCGGTCTCGATCATCGCCTCGGTCAGGGCGTACGTCTCTTCTCCCGACATCCCGCGGAAGTAGACAGCCATGCAGAACGCGGCGAGCTGGTAGTCGGGAATCTCGTCCCGCGCGTAGCCGAGCATCAGCTCGCGCAGCTCGGCCGCGCTGAGCTCTCCGCCGTCCCGCTTGCGCTCGATCAGCTCCGCGGGCCGGATCACGGCTCGGCGACCAGGACGGAGCAGGCGACACGCGCGCGCACGGGAGCCTCGACGAGCCGCGGCCTCGGCGCACCTCCGAGCGACTCGACCCAGCGTTGGACTCCGTCCGGATCGACCGTGACCCAGCCATCGACGTCCCGACGCTCGACCCGGCCGAAGTGGCGTTCGAGCACCTCGACCGCCTCCTCTCGCCGAAAGCGCCGCTCCCAGGCCCAGTCACCTGCAAGCCGGCGAAGCTCCTGCATGTGCTCTCGCCCGTTTGTGACCGCGACCAGGCGGCCGCCCGGCCGCAGCACCCGGCGCAGCTCGGAAAGAGCGCGATCGAGGTCTTCGACGTGGTAGAGCATCCACGCGGCGACCGCGCAGTCGAATTCGGCGTCCGCGAAAGGCAGGTCCTGGACGTCTCCGGCGCGCGCGTCCACGCCACGCGCCCGCGCCAGCTCGACCATCCGCGGCGAGCTGTCGACCATCACGACCTCCGCACCGAGCTCACGCCCGATCCGCTCGGACAGCTCGCCGGGCCCGCCGCCGACCTCGAGCACATGCTCCGGCGTCGCCTCGGCGATTGCCTGGAAGGCGACCTCGCGCGCGTCCGGGCCGTCGACGTTCGCATAGATCGAACGCCGCGCCTCGAGCGGCGCCTCGGTCGTGTACTGCGAGGCGACGAGCGCCGGATCGTGTGGCTTCACAGCTCGACGATCGGCTGGCCGGGAAGCTTCCGTCCCGGCGCCTTGCCGCCGAGCCAGGCGTTGACGGTCGCACCGACGTCCGCGAACTCGCCATCCTCGTAGATCCGTCCCGCCGCGTTCCGTCCATGCACGTACACGAGCAGGAGCGCGTACTCGCGCGAGTGGTCGGTGGAAGGCGTCGTCGGGTCGCACCCGTGATCGGACGTGAGGATCAGCAGGTCCTGCTCCCGCAGCGCGTCGAGCAGGTCGGGCAGCCGCCGGTCGAAGTCCTGCAGGCAGCGGTGGAAGTTGACCGGGTCGTTGCGGTGGCCCCAGAGCATGTCCGTCTCGACGAGGTTCACGAAGACGAGCCCCTCGTCGAGCTCGCGCATCAGCTTCTCGGTCTGGACGATCCCGTCGATGTTCGACTGGGTCGGGCGCGATTCGTCGATGTCCTGGCCCGCGAAGATGTCGCCGATCTTCCCGACGCCGTGCACCTGCTTGCCGGCTTCGCGGACGAGCGACAGGTAGTTCGGCCTGCGCGGCTCGAGCGAGAAGTCGTGCCGGTTCGGCGTTCGCTCGTAGTTGCCGGGCTCGCCGATGAACGGTCGTGCGATCACGCGCCCGACCGCATGGTTGCCGGTCAGGATCTCCCGCGCGATCCGGCAGCCCTCGTAGAGCTCTTCGAGCGGGATCGTCTCCTCATGCGCCGCAATCTGGAAGACCGAGTCGGCCGACGTGTAGACGATCCACTTCCCCGTGCGCTGATGTTCCTCGCCGAGCTCCTGGATGATCTCCGTGCCCGAGGCCGGCTTGTTGCCGAGCACGCCGCGCCCCGTGCGGTGCATGAACGGGTCGATCACGTCGTGCGGGAAGCCCTGCGGATAGGTTGGAAACGCGGTCGGCGTGACGATGCCCATCAGCTCCCAGTGGCCGGCCGTCGTGTCCTTGCCCTTCGAGCGCTCCAGGAGGCGGCCCGCGACGGCAGGCGCCCCCGGCTGCGGCGGGCATCCCTCCAGCGGCTCGATGTTTCCGAGGCCGAGCGCCTCGAGATTCGGCAGGTCGAGGCCGCCGACGGCGCGCGCGACGTTCCCCAGCGTGTCCGAGCCCTCGTCCCCGTACGCGTCGGCGTCCGGGAGCGCTCCAGCGCCCACCGCATCCAGCACGATCACGCATGCCCGTGGCATCGGGCTATTCTAGGTGGGTCGTGGAAGCCGTCCTGCAACTGATCCTGCTCGCGGTCTTCTCTGTCTGCATCATCGTGCTGGCGGCCGGGATGACGTGGATCGTCGTCAGGGTGAGCCCTGCACGCGACAAGAACAAGCGCCCCGACTCCGTTAGCTAGACCGGCGAGAGCGGCAGAACGTCCTCGAGCGGATGGAAGTCGAGGCCGTGCGCCTCGGCCACCGCTTCGTACGTGATCTTCCCGTCGAGCACGTTCACACCGCGGGCAAGAGCGGGGTCGCGGGCGACGGCCTCCGCGAAGCCGTGCTCGGCGATCGTTTCGACGTACGGGAGTGTCACGTTGGTGAGCGCCTTTGTCGACGTGACCGGGACGGCGCCCGGCATGTTCGCGACGCAGTAGTGCGTGACGCCGTCGACGACGTACGTGGGGTCGCTGTGCGTCGTCGGATGCGCCGTCTCGGCGCAACCGCCCTGGTCGATCGCCACGTCGCACAGGACCGCCCCGTCCTTCATCGCGGCCACCATCTCGCGGCTGATCAGCTTCGGAGCGACCGCTCCCGGGATGAGCACCGCGCCGATCACGACGTCGGCCTCGACGATCGACTCCTCGATCTGCAGCGTCGACGACATGACCAGGCTCACCCGGCCGGAGAGGATCTCGTCGAGGTAGCGCATCCGGTCGGCTGAGCGCTCGAGGATCGTTACGTTCGCCCCAAGGCCGAGCGCGATCACCGCCGCGTTGTAGCCGACCGCGCCGCCGCCGATGACGAGCACACGGCCTGGCGCGACGCCCGGCACCCCGCCGAGCAGGAGGCCCCGCCCGCCGAGCGGCTTCTCGAGGAAGTAGGCCCCGGCCTGCGCGGCGAGCCGGCCCGCGATTTCGCTCATCGGCGCGAGCAGCGGCAGCCCGTGGTTGTCCGTCTCGACGGTCTCGTAGGCGACGCAGGCCGCGCCGCTCTCGGCCAGCGCCCGCGTCAGCTCCTCGTTCGCCGCGAGGTGGAGGTAGGTGAAGAGAACCTGGCCCTCGCGAAGCAGCGCGTACTCCGGGGGGAGCGGCTCCTTGACCTTGAGGAGCAGTTCGGCGTCCTCCCAGACCTCGGCGGCCGAGCCGAGCGTGGCACCGACCGACGAGTACGCCTCGTCCCCGAACGTGCTTCCGGTGCCGGCGCCGCTCTCGACGAGCACGTCGTGACCCTGCTGGACCAGCTCGCGAGCTCCCGCAGGGGTCAGCGCGACGCGGTACTCGTCGGCCTTGATCTCCTTGACGACTCCGACCTTCATCCGGGCGAGAAACCCTAGCTTGTCGGCGGAAAACGGACGAGCGAGGGCGCGCGGCAGAAGGTGCAATTTCGTCACGAACGCGTCACACACCCGTGCGAATTTCCTCGATACGATCGCAGCGGGGAGGAGGTTGGTGGCCACCGGGCCTGGAGCGGCGAGAGGGAGAAGGACGGACGAGTGGCGCGCCCGTGCTGGCGCGCTAGATCAAGCGCGCGAACGTGGCGAGATCGATGACGGCGCCTGGTTCGAGGGGATGGCGGCGATCTTCGACGCCGCTTATCTCGAAGGCGACAACCCACGCGCGCAGTCGGGGTTCGGCGGCGACGAGGCTCGCTGGGAGGCCGGGCGGCGCGCGATCGCCGACGCGATCGACCGAGACGGCAGCTTCCTCGACATCGGCTGCGCGAACGGCTATCTGATGGAGTGCGTCGTCCGCTGGTCGCGGCATCGCGTAGAGCCGTACGGGCTCGACTTCGCGCCCGCCGTGGCGCGACTCGCACGCGAGCGCATGCCGCACTGGGCGGACCGGATCTTCGTCGGGAACGCGCTCACGTGGGATCCGCCGAGGCGGTTCGACTTCGTCCGCACCGAGCTCGTGTACGTCCCGCAGGAGCACCGGCCGGGCTACGTTCGGCGGCTGCTCGAACAGGTCCTCGCGCCTGGCGGACGGCTGATCGTCTGCAGCTACGGCAGCCCGCGCAGTGGGCTGGCGACCGATCCCGTCGGCGACCAGCTCCGCGCGTACGGCTTCGAGCTCGAGCTCGAGCGTGACGTCGAGGCGCCCGAAGGCGGCGGGTCGATCGTCGCGCTGGCCTACCTGCGCGCTTCCTGCTAGACGGCGCCCGCGAGCCGCTCGACCAGGCGCCGCTCGTCCGGGCCGAGCCAGGGGGGCTCCCCGGCCGCGGCGTTGGCCCGCGCATGCTCCGGGTTCCGTGTGGCCGGGATGACGACGTCGACCCGCTCGTCCGACAGCGCCCACTTCAGGAGCGCCTGCGGCCACGTTGTCGCGCCCAGCTCGCGCAGCGGCTCGAGCTCTTCCGCCGACGGCTCACGCCGCAGGAGCGAACCTTCGCCGAGCGGCCGCATCACGATCACCGCGATGCCGAGCTCGGCCGCCAAGGGCAGCAGCCGCTCCTCGCACTCGCGCTCGTGCGGGTTCAGCGGCACCTGCAGCGTCTGAAAGCGGCCCGTCCGCAGCGCCTCCTCGAGCTCGCCGAACGCGC
The DNA here is from genome assembly GCA_963755635.1 of uncultured Actinomycetes bacterium. GTDB lineage: Bacteria > Actinomycetota > Thermoleophilia > Gaiellales > Gaiellaceae > AC-32. Next base: position 108,574 of record CAVWKS010000036.1, read on the forward strand.
TCGGCGAGTAATGCGTGACGCCGAGCCGGTCGATCTTCCCGCCCGCGCGCTCCTCCTCGAGCCAGGGCAGGTGCTCCCGCCAGGAGACGAGGTTGTGCACCTGCTCGATCTCGACTCGTTCGAACCACTCGAGCTGCCGTTCGAAATGCGCCTGCCCTTCCTCGACCGAGCGCGACCAGATCTTCGTCGCGACCACGCTCTTCTCACGCCGACCCGTAAGAGCCAGGCCCAAAGAGCGCTCGGCGCTGCCGTACATCGGCGACGAGTCGAACAGCCGCGCGCCTGACCCGAACGCCGCGTCGACCACCTCACGCGCGAGCGGCTCGTCGCCGCCGAAGGTGTTCCACGTGCCGAGCCCGACGACCGGTCCGAGCCGGCGCTCTTCCATCAGCCCGCCAGGCCGCGCGCGAACCTGCCCGCCGCGAAGGCAGCCGCGAAGAACCACGGCTCCTCCTCGGGCCCTCGCCCCATATGCGAGAGCGGGAGGTCGCCGCACGCCTGCCGCCAGTCGGCAACGTCGACCTCAGTCCGCGGCTCGACCCAGTCCGGTGCCTCGACGCCGGCGGGCCAGGCGACGGTCACGCCCTCCCGGCAAAGCGAGAGCACCGCGCCGGTGTGATGGGAGACGCCGCGGTGCCGGTCGCGCTCGTCGGCGCTGGAGACCCGGGCCGCGAGCACCGGGCGGCCACCGAGCGCGACGGCCGCATTGGCGGCGTCGGCAGCGCCCAGCCCGCCGTGGCCGAGGCTCGTCCCGGTCCCGACGATGCCGGGCCCGATCGCGCACACGACCACCTGATACCCGGCCCCGGCTGCCCACGCCAATGCCGACGCGATGCCGACGCACTCGATCTCCCCGCCGAAGCACGGGCCGGCCGAGAGCGTGACGCCGAGCAGCCCGCGCTTGCGCAGAAGCCTGACCGTGTCCGACAGCGGCAGCGCCAGCGCGCCGCCGGCAACCTGCACGTAGGCGACGCGCAACCCGTCCAGCCCGGCGCAGACCGGCGCCAACTGGCTGTGGAGCGAGCAGCAGACGACCGGCATCCCGCCCAGGCCGTCCGCGAGCTCGCCGTCCTCCTCCCCATGCCGCGCCGCCCACTGCAGCGGCGTGTACGGCAGCTTCATCACGTGCGCGCCCTCCTCCGTGGGGAGGCCGAGCCCGCGCGTGAGATTCGCGTGCAGCACGTCGAAGCCGCCCGAGCCGAGGCCGAGCTCGCGTGCCTGGACGTTGACGAGCACTTCGTCGCCCTCCTCGACGGGCCCGGTCAGCCGCGGGTAGGCGACGCAGGCGGCGCCGTCCACCTCAAGCCGCACGAGGTCCGGATGCCGCTCGACGATCGCCGTCACCCGCCCGCGCCGGAGGCTAAGCGGCATCGGTCGCCTCCGCGGAGGCGACGTCGACCAGCGCGAGCGTCACGTCCACCATCGCCTCGAGATCGGAGACCGCGATCCGCTCGTCGGGCGTGTGGATGTCGGTCATCGCGTTGGCGAGGTTGACGCACTGCAGGCCGCGGTCGTTGAAGACGTTGGCGTCCGCGCCGCCGCCCGAGAGGACGAAGCTCGGCTCGTGACCCGTCCGCTCGAGCGCGGTCGCGGCCAGGCGGACCGGCAGGTCGTCGCGGCGGAAGCGATAGCCACGAGCATCCCCCTGGACTTGCGCCTCGACCTCGCATTCCGAAAGGCCCGCGGCGAAGGTGAACGTCTCGAGCATCTCCTGGACGACATCGGCCACCTTGCGCTCGTCGTGGCTGCGCGCCTCGGCCTGGAAGCGGCAGCGCTCGGGGACGACGTTCCGTCCGCTCCCGCCCTCGATCGTGCCGACGTTCGCCGTCGTCTCCTCGTCGAGCCGCCCGAGGCGCAGGTCCGTGATCGCCCGCGCGGCCGCGGCAATTGCCGAGCGTCCCTCCTCGGGGTACATGCCCGCGTGTGCCGCGCGGCCGTGGAAGACCACGTCGAGCTTGCGCATGTACGGAGCGCCGAGGATCACCTCGCCGATCGGGCCCGCGTGGTCGTAGACGTAGCCAACTTGAGCGCGCAGGCGGCTCTCGTCGAAGGCGACCGCGCCGCGCAAGCCCACCTCCTCCATCGGCGTGAACAGGAGCTCGATCCCCGCGTGCTGCCGGCCGTCCTCGAGCAGCCGCGCCGTCGCCTCCAGCATCGCCGCGACGGCGGCCTTGTTGTCGGCTCCGAGGATCGTCCCGCCCGCGTTACGAACGAAGCCGTCCTCGCCGACGACCGGCTCGAGCGGCCCCTCGAGCGGGACGGTGTCGAGGTGAGCGCAGAGGAAGATCGGCAGCCCCTGCGCGGATCCGTCGAGCCGGCAGTAGAGATTCCCGATCGTGGAGCCCAGCTGAGGGCCCGCGTCGTCCTCGTCGACCTCGAGCCCGAGCGCGGCGAGGTACTCGAGCACGCGGTCGGCGACGGCCCGCTCCTCCCCCGGCGGGCTCGGGATCGCCGCGAGGTCGAGGAACAGCGAAAGCACGTCCGGGGCCCATCCGGGTCGCACGGCTCCGATCTTAGAAGCCCGTGCCCTTACTGATGCCGCACGTCGTAGAGGACTTCGTACCCTTCGACCGCGCGCATCGCCCCGCCGGTTGCCTGCTCGACCTCGGGCCGGAGCTGCGCAGCCTTGGGATCGCTCTGCCCCCGCGCCGCCTCGTTCTCCCAGAGCGTGATCCCGATGACCCGCCCGCTCTCGCGGTCGCCGAGCACGAGGTAGCCGACGTAGCCGTCTTGCTCGCGTAGAGCGGCATCGACGACGTCGCGCACCACCGGCTCCACGTCATCGATGCGATCGGGCGGCACTTCGAGAAATGCCACTCGTGAGACCATGCGTTGACCTCCTTGGTAGTGACTGCGCCCGTTAGCTCGAGACCGTAAGGGCTGCGCCGGAGCGCTCGCGCGCTCGCGCGAAGGCGGCGCCGACGAAGTCGCGGAAGAGCGGCGCGGGCCGCGTCGGGCGCGACTTGAACTCCGGGTGGAACTGGCTCGCGACGAACCACGGATGGTCCGGCAGCTCGACGATCTCGACGAGCCGGCCTCCCTGGAACGTGCCCGAGACGACGAGCCCCGCGTCGACGAGCTGCGGCCGGAAGTGGTTGTTCACCTCGTAGCGGTGGCGGTGCCGCTCGTGCACGACGAGCTCGTTGTACGCACCCAGCGCGCGCGAACCGTCGGCCAGCTCCACCGCCTGCGCGCCGAGCCGCATCGTCCCGCCGAGATCCTCGATCTCCTTCTGCTCGGGCAGCAGGTCGATCACCGGGTACGGCGTCTCGGGATCCATCTCCGTGGAATTCGCGCCGTCCAGTCCCACGACGTGCCGCGCGTACTCGGAGACCGCGACGTGCATCCCGAGGCAGATCCCGAGGTACGGGATCCCGTGCTCGCGGGCGACGCGGCAGGCCATGATCTTGCCCTCCCACCCCCGCGAGCCGAAGCCGCCGGGGACGAGGACGCCGTCGACCTGCTCCAGCTCGGCCTGCGCCTCCTCCAAAGACATCCCCTCCGCGTCGAACCAGCGCACGTTCACCGTGCAGCCGTGATGGACGCCCGCGTGCCGCAGCGCCTCGTGCACCGAGAGGTAGGCGTCGCGCAGCTTGACGTACTTGCCGACGAGCGCGATCTCGACCTCTCCGTCGCGGGCCGAGCGGATGCGCTCGGTCAACGAGAGCCACTCGCCGAGGTCGGCCTCGCCGTCCGGCAGGCCGAGCTTCTCGCAGACGAGCGCGTCGAAGCCCTCCTGCTGCAGCGCCGAGGGAACGAGGTAGAGGTCGGGCACGTCGTAGTTCGCGATCACGGCGCCCGGGTCGAGGTCGGCGAAAAGCGCGATCTTCTCGCGGATGTCGGCCGAGATCGGGTCGCCCGAGCGCGCGACGATCACGTCGGGATGGATGCCGATCCGGCGCAGCTCGTTGACCGAGTGCTGGGTCGGCTTCGTCTTCAGCTCGCCCGCCGTCTCGATGAACGGCACGAGCGTGACGTGGACGTAGCAGACGTTCTCAGGGCCGGCCTCGCGCCGGAACTGGCGGATCGCCTCGAGGAACGGCAGCGACTCGATGTCGCCCACGGTGCCGCCGATCTCGGTGACGACCACGTCGCAGTCGCTCGCCTCGGTCGCGCTCCGGATCCGCTCCTTGATCTCGTTCGTGATGTGCGGGATCACCTGGACGGTCGAGCCGAGGTACTCGCCCTTGCGCTCCTTGCGGATCACGCGGTCCCAGACGGAGCCGGCGGTGTGGTTCGCGGTGCGCGAGAGGTTCTCGTCGATGAAGCGCTCGTAGTGGCCGATGTCGAGATCGGTCTCGGCGCCGTCCTCGGTGACGAAGACCTCGCCGTGCTGGAACGGGCTCATCGTCCCCGGGTCGACGTTGATGTACGGGTCGAACTTCTGCATCTGCACCTTCAGCCCGCGCGCCTTCAGCAGGCGGCCGAGCGAGGACGCTGTGATGCCCTTGCCGAGGGACGAGACGACGCCGCCGGTGACGAAGACGTACTTCGGCGGCCGGCGCGCCACTACGTCACGCGCCCCAGGCGGTCGAGCCTGGAAAGGAAGGGCGAGCGCTCGATCAGCTCACCGAAGGAGCGGGTCTCGCCGAGGAGGTTGAGACCGGCGAGCGCTGCGATCGCGAGCTTCCGGCCTCGTCCCGTGAAACGGTCCACGGAACTCAACCCTAGCAGCGCGCCCAGCGCGTTCGACCCGGCGTCACCGAGCATCGTCATCTCGCGGAGATCGTAGGGCGCGATCAGGACGGCAGGCAGGAGCGGCGCTCGGGTCATCGGGGCGAGGAGCAGGTAGACCTTCAGCGCCCGGCCGGGACGCGTGTCGAGCTGGTTGAAGAAGTTCGCCGCGAGCGCGACGAGGAGCGCACCGGAGAGGCTGCGCGTGCGCGCCAGGGCGTAGAGCGGGATCGCGACGGCTTTCAGCGTCCCGGTCGTCGGGCCCTTGCGCAGGTGGCCGCGGATGCCGCGCTCGGGGCCTGAGCGGAGGTCGTCGACAAGCCCGATCGCGGTCACGACCGGCTCGCGCAGGGCGAAGGCCCAGCCGACCAGCGGCAGGCGGAGGCGCCGGTAGTTCGTCGCCGTCGGCCCGCAGCCGAGCGTGACGTCGAGCAGCTGGCGTCCGCGGTGCAGGAACCCCCGCAGGTCGCGGCCGGTCGGGCGGTGGCGGAGCGGCAGCTCGCGCTCACGCACCTCGAGACCGGCGCGGACGGCGTCGATCGTCATCCGCACCTCGCAGCCGAACCCGGGCGCGAGCGGGAAGCACGCCTCGCGTGCGGCCGGCGAGAGCGCGCGCTGGCCCGAGAGGGGCTCACGGGCGTCGAAACCGCTCAGAAGACGGATCAGCTCCTGCGCAGCGCGTTTCGCGATGCCGAAGCCGCCTCCCTCCCGCTCCTCGAAGGCGGCGATCGCGAGGTCGGCGTCATCGTCCACCAGCGAGGTCAGGTCGCCCGAGAGGTCGGCGTCGCAGAGGAGCAGCGGGCCTTCGCCCGCCTCCCGCTCGGCGAGCGTCAGCGCCTGGCCCTTGCCGAGCCTCGGCAGCCGCGCCACCCGCGCGCCGGCACGCTCGGCGGCGGCCGCGGTCCCGTCGCGCGAGCCGTCGTCGGCGACGAGGACCTCGGCCTCCGGAAACGCGGCGCGCAGTGCGGACACCGCGCTCTCGATCGACCGTTCCTCGTCGCGCGCGGCGACGAGCACGGTCAACCGTTCAGCCACCAGCGACCGGGAAGGGCGGCAGCGACTGATCGGCCGTGGGCTTCAGCCCGTACTGCCCGACAGGCGCCCGCGCAAGCACGAGCACGAGCGCGAGCCGGCCCGCGGGCTTGTCCACGTCGTCGACGCTCGAGAGGCCGGCGTTGCGATACGCATCGATCGCGGAGGTCGCCGAGGTCGTCGTCTCGACCCCGACCGCCGGAGCGCCGCCCGAGTCGACCCCCTGGTAGAGCCCGCGCAGAAAGTGGCTGGTCGCGCCGCGCTGCGGTGGAACCGTCCTCACGACGACCACCCCGTCCACCGGCTGCTTGCCGGTGCCGACCTGCTCCTCGACCAGGGTGCCGGTGAGCGCGTCCCAGAGCGGCGTGTCGCCCCCGGAAATCACCTCGTCGCCCAGCGCCTGCCCGAGCGTCTGCAGCTTCGGCCGACCGGTGTAGCCGATCCCCGCAGGCGACGCCTTCAGCTTTGCCTCGAGCCCCTTGATGTCGAGCGGGAGCTTGAGCGCGCGCAATTGCTCTTCGACGGCGCCCGAATCCGTCAGCGTGCGCTCGATCGTCGAGCGGATGCCGCCGTCGACCGAGCCGACGAACAGCACCGCGATCCGCTTCCCACGCAGCCGGTTGCGCACGAGCACCGGGTACGTCTCGTTCATGTAGACCTGGGCGGCCCGCTGCTCACGCTGCGAGAGCGCCGAGCTCTTCGAGGCGGCGTCGAGCTCCGACTGCAGCCGTGTCACACGCCGCTGCAGCAGGCTGCGGTTCGCGCTGTCGACGAGGCCCTGGTCGGAGATCCCGACGCCGACCAGGATCCCGATCACGAGCGCGAGGAAGACCGCGGCAAGCGAGGCTACGTGGTAGCGAAGGTCGAACATCCGTGCCGCATTAAAGCTCGACGGCGGTCTGGCAGAGAGCGTGCAGGCGGTTCAGAGCCTTCCGGGGCAGGTTGCGATTGACGCGCAGCCATGGGCCGTCGACCACGAGCGTCGCGCGTGTGTGCGCGTCGGCGGCGGGCTCGAGGCGCAGCGTCGCCTCGATGCTGTCGTTGACGAACAGGAAGCGGAGGAGCTGGCGTGGCCGCACTTCGAGGATCGCGATCACGCCGGCCGCTTCGGGCGGGCGCAGGAAAACCGAGACGACGTTGCCCGTCTGGGGGCCGGTGACGAGCTGCCAGCGCGCGCCCGGCGCGAGGCCGCGGCGGTCCGGCCGCACGCCTTTCACGCCCGGCCACCAGTCGGACAGGTGGTTCGGCTCGGCCAGGAAGTCCCAGACATCCGCCGGAGGCGCGAGCAGCTCCCGGCTGGCGGCGACGCGAGGCATCCCGGCCTCAGCCTATGCCGAGCAGGTCGCGCAGCCGCTGGACGACGAGGCCGATGAAGTGCCGCAGCCCGGGAGAGGCGACGATCGCGACGACGATCGCGGCGAGCCCTGCGCCTGCGAACGCGATCAGGGGCCAGATCCCGACCTCGCGGCTGACGAGCCGCGAGACGCCCTTCGCGTCGACGAGGATCTCGCCCACCTTCAACCGCGTCACGAAGGTCGAGGACATCCCGGCCCGGTCTCGCTCGAGGAACTCGATCAGGTTGAAGTGCGTTCCGACGGCGACGATCAGCTCGGCGCCCTTCTCGTAGGCGAGCAGGAGGGCGACGTCCTCGCTGATCCCGGGCGCGGAGACCGTGTGGAAGGGAACGTCGAGCGCCTCGAGCCGTTCCGCGCCGGGCGCAGCGCCGTCGCGATAGGCGTGGACGATCAGCTCAGCGCCGCTCTGGAGGGCCGCGTCCGACACTGAGTCCATGTCGCCGACGATCACGTCGGGCCGCATCCCCGCCTGGAGCAGCGCATCCGCCCCACCGTCCACGCCGATCAGGACCGGCCGGAAGTCGCGCACGTACGAGCGGACGATCCCGAGATCTCGCTTGTAGCCGGGGCCGCGCGCCACCACGAGCGCGTGACGCTCTCGGAAGCGCGTGTTCAGGGATGGGAACTGCACGCCCTCGGCGAGCAGCCGCCCTTCCTCGCGCAGGTACTCCAGCGTGTTCTCGGCGAAGACCTCCAAGGCGTCGGTCACGCGAGCCCGCTGCTCGGCCAGCGCCGCCGCGAGCCGGTTCGCCTCGAGCGCCCGGCCGTTGGCGAGGCACGTGCCGTTGCTGAACAGGCTCGCCCCGCGGACGGTCACAGCGTCCCCGTCGCCGAGCTCGTCGAAGAGTGGCGCGCCGGGGGCGTCGATCAGGCGGACGCCGCCGCGCACGAGCAGGAGCGGGCCCGGGTTCGGGAAGCGGCCGGACTGCGACTCGGCCACGTTCACGACGACGCGGACGCCCGACTCGAGCAGCTCCTCGGCCGAGACCCGGTCGATGTCCTGGTGGTCGATGATCGCGACGTCGCCGGGGCCGAGCCGGGGGACCAGGCTCTTCGTCCGGCGCCCGAGCCGCGCCGTCCCGGTGAACTCGATGAAGCTCACTGCTCGGCCTTCACCGTCGCGATGAACTCCTCGCCGCCGAGCATTCGCGTCAGCTCGTCGCGGCGCTCGGCCTCGTCGAGCTGTTCGATGCGCGTGTGAGTCGGATCGCCCGGGATCTTCTCGACGCGGAAGTGGCGGTCGGCGAGGCTCGCGATCTGCGGCAGGTGGGTGATCGTGACGACCTGAGCGCGTTCCGCCAGGCGGCGGAGGGTCTCGCCGACCGCGTGGGCGGTCTGCCCGCCGATGCCCGCGTCGATCTCGTCGAAGACCAGGGTCTCGCCGCCGCCGACCGCCGCGATCGCGAGGGCGATGCGGGAGAGCTCGCCGCCGGAGGCGGTCTCCGCGACGGGCGCCAGGGGGAGGCCGGGATTGGGCCGGATCAGGAAGGCCGCGCGGTCGGCGCCCGTGGGGCCGGCTTCCGCCGGCTCGAGGTTGACCGCGAACTCGCCCTCGCCCAGGCCGATGCCCTGGAGCTCTTGGGCCACGGCTTCCGCGAACGGGGTCGCGGCCTGCTCGCGTGCTTGCCGGAGTGTCGCCGCGAGCTCGTTCACGCGTTGCTCAGCGGCCGCGAGCGCTTGCGCCGCCGCGGCCGCCGGGTCGGCGCCGCCGTCCAGCGCGGCGAGCTCCTCCGCGGCTTCGGCGGCTCTCGCGAGGAGCTCCTCGTAGCTCGTTGCGCGGAAGCGCCGGCGGACGTCGGCGATCCGGTCGAGCTCGCTCTCGATCTGCTCCAGCCGGTCGGGCTCGGCCTCGAGGGTCGTCAGGAACGCGCGCAGCTCCGATGCGGTCTCCCGGAGGCGCAGCTCGACGTCGCGGAGCTCGTTCCCGGCGCGTTCCAGCTCCGGCGCCAGGCGCTCGAGGGGCGCGAGCGAGCGCTCGGCCAGGGCGACGAGGCCCGCAGCGCCGTCGCCTTCGTCAGGCGAGAGCGCGTCTCCCGCCTGCGCCGCGGCCGCAGCGAGCTCGGTCACGTGGCGCAGCCGCTCGCGCTCGGCCCGGAGCGACTCCTCGGTGCCCGGCTCGAGGCCTTTCGTGTCCTCGACGAGCGCGCGCAGCTCTGCGAGTCTTGCTTCCGCCGCGGCGGCGCCATGCTCGAGCTCCTCGTGGCGGCGGCGGGCGACCGCCAGCTCACGCCAGGCGACGCGGAGCTCCGAGCGGCGCTTCGCCTGCTCCTCTCCCGCGAATGAGTCGAGCAGGCCGAGCTGGTACGCGGGCCGCGCCAGCCGGCGCTGCTCGAACTGACCGGACATGGCGATCAGGCGCTCGGTGGCCGCGGCGAGATCGTCGCGGGCCGCCGTGCGGCCCCACGCGTAACCGCGCGTGCGGCCGTCCGCGAAAACGCGCCGCGCGAGCACGAGCCCGTCCTCGTCCTCGGGCCGCAGCTCGGCAAGCGGCTCGATGTCCTCGTCTTCGAAGAAGGCCGCGGGTGGCTCGAGCTCGGCCTCGACGTAGGCCTCGGCGGCGTCGGGGCCGACGAGCGCTGCGTCGCCGCGGGCGCCCAGCAGCAGGCCGATCGCCTGCGCGAGGATCGTCTTCCCCGCGCCGGTCTCGCCGGTGATCGCGTTCAGGCCCGGCGCGAGGTCGAGCTCGGCCTCGCGGATGAGCACGAGATTCTCGATCCGGAGCCGGCGCAGCACGGCCTGGATGCTACGTCGAGATCAGCGCCGCGGCGACCCGCTCAAACAGCCGGGTCGCTCCCCCAGGGTGGGTGGGGGTTAGGGACGGTACCGGCCCTCCGCTGCGCAGGTGTCACGGATCTGTGCCGATTGTGTGCCGATTGTGTGCCGGGGCAGGGCTACGAGGCGAACGTGCGGCCGTAGCGGCTGAAGAACGTGCTCTCCGGCAGCGTGGCGAGCAGGCTCCGCGCTTCGGCAAGCCGAACCGCCAGCTGCTCCCCGCTCCCGAGGTCGCCCACGCGGTGTCCGTCCACGAGCACCGCGGCGTCTACGTCTGCGGTGCGGTTGGTCACCGTCAGCTCGCGCCCGCGCGGCACGACGAGCGGGCGCGCGCGCAGCGAGTGCGGCGCGACGAAGGTGACGGCCATCGCGTCGAGCCCCCAGACCAAGACCGGCCCGCCGTTCGAGAGGTTGTACGCGGTCGACCCCGAGGGTGTCGAGCAGATCAGCCCGTCGCACGGCAGCGAGCCGAGGTCCTCGCCGCCGATCGCCCAGCCGAGCTGGACCATGCGGCCGAGTGACGAGCTCGCGACGACGATGTCGTTCACCGCCTTCCAGCTCGCGCCGCCCGACTCACACTCGAGCACAGGCAGCTCGACGACGACGTAGTCGCCGGCAAACGCCCGGGCGACCCCCTCCTCCAGCGCATCGGCCTCGAACGCCGCGAGAAAACCGACGCGCCCGAAATTGACCCCGATCACCGGAACGCCGGTGCCGAGGAACCGCCGCAGCGCGCGCAGCATCGTGCCGTCGCCGCCGAGCACGACGGCGAGGTCGGCCCCCGCGAGCTCCCCATCGTCTTCGCTGAGTCCGTGCTTCTCCCGTTCCTCGTCCGGGTAGAGCAGCTCCACGCCGCGCTCCGCGGCCACACGCTGCAGGCGCTCGAGCGCCGCGCCGATCTTCTCCGGCTTGCCGTGCGTGACCACGGCCACACGCGTGACTTCAGCCGGTTGCGTCATCGATCCAGCGTTCGAGCTCATCGGGATTCTCCGGCCGCTCGCGGTTGACGAGGTGCAGGAAGAACTCGTGGTTCCCCTTCGGGCCGGGCAGGCCGGAGTCTACGACGCCGGCGACTTCCGCTCCCCACTCGGGCGCTGCGCGCGCGACCTCAAGCAGGACGCGACGCCACACCGCCGGATCCCGGACGACGCCCTTCTTCGCCTCGCCGCGCTCGGCCTCGAACTGCGGCTTCACGAGCACGAGCGCCTGCCAGCCCGGCGCGGCCAGCGCGAGCGCGGGCGGCAGCGCAGTCCGAACGCCGATGAACGAGACGTCGCAGGTGACGAGCTCCGGCGCGAACGGCAGCTCGCGCAGTTCCCGCACGTTGGCCCGCTCGAGCACCGTCACGCGCGGATCCGCCCGCAGTCGCGGGTGAAGCTGTCCGTGGCCGACGTCGAGCGCGATCACCCGCGCCGCGCCACGCTGCAGCAGCACGTCCGTGAAGCCACCGGTCGAGGCGCCGACGTCGAGGCAGTCGCAGACCGGCCGGCTCGACGCCGAGCACGTCGAGCGCGTGCGCCAGCTTCTCGCCGCCGCGCGAGACGTACGGCGGCGGCGCGGTGACGGCCAGGTCAGCCGACTCGTCCACCTGCTCGCCCGCCTTCTCGTGGCCCGGCACGAGCCCGGCCATGACGAGCGCCTGCGCCTGGGCGCGGCTCTCTGCCAGGCCGCGCTCGACGAGCAGGACGTCGAGCCGCTTCTTCGCCATCAGCCGGCAACCGAGAGCACGGCGTCCCACGCCACCTCGGATGCAACGACGCCGAGCGCCGTCGTGTCGAGCAGCGGGTCGCGCTCGACCGCGCCCGTCGACACCGCGAAGAGCACGTCGCCGTCCTCGAGCGCGTGGAACGGCTGGATCGCCCGCGCCATCGACGCGTGCACCTGGCGGCCGAGGGTCCGGAGCTCCCGCGCGTCAAGCCGGAGATCCGTCACGAGCAGTGTCAGCGTCGTGTTCCCGGGCGGCGGCCGTACGGGCCTGCCCGCGGCGAGGCGCTCCTCGACGGTCGGCACGAGCGCCCGCCGTGCGCCGCTGCCCGCGTCGAAGTGACCGAGGACGACGTTCCCGTCGCGATCGACGATCGCCCCGATCGCGTTCACGACCGTGAAGACGGCGACCCTCGTCGAGCCCACGCGCCGACAGGCGCCGCCCTGGCCGGCGGGCTCGCTCTCCTCGTACGAGAACAGCTTCCCCGCCGTCGCCGAGCGGCCTGCGCCGTGCCGGCCGAGCGGGAAGCTGCCCGGCGCCGCGGCCCTCAGCGCGGCCCGGCCGAGCTCCTTGTCCGGGTAGACCGCGTTGTCCCGCGGGCCCCAGTCGAAGATGATCGCGCCGGCCACGAGCGGGATCTGCAGCCAGTCGGTGCGGTACTCGCGCCGCGCGAGCAGCTCCGCGGCGACACCCGCCGCGGCCTCGAGACCGTAGAGCGAGCCGCCGGCGAAGCAGACGGCCTCGACCAGCTCGATCCCGGCGCCGCTGATCGCGGGCGAGCCGCCGCGAACGTCGATCGAGCACGCCACAGGCCCGCCCGGGAAGAAGAAGACCGTGCAGCCGGTCGGCCCCTCGTCGTACTCGGCGACGCCGATCTCGAGACCCGGAAAGTCGAGCTCGAGCGCGCGTCCGTCGAAGTCGATACGCGGAACGAGGTCCGCGTTGTCGTTCGACAGGCGCGGCACGGGGCTCAGGACGTGCGGGCCGAGAGGCCGGCGACGATGCCGGAGAGCACGGACGTGTCGGCCGCGAGCTCGAGCAGAAGCGCCTGCGCGCGCTCCGCCGTCTGGTCGGCGAGCTCCCGCGCCCCATCCGCCCCACGCTCGAGCACGAAGCCGTCCTCGTCGAGGATGTCGTCGACGATCTGGAAGAGCAGGCCGACCTCGTCCGCGAACGCGCGCCACGGGCCCTGCTCCCGCTCGGGCACCTCGGCCACCCAGAGCGCGCACGCGATCGAGGCGGAGAAAAGGCAGCCGGTCTTGAGCCGGTGCAGCGAAGCGAGATCAGGTGCGCCACCGGCGATGTCGAGGTACTGGCCGCCGATCATCCCGAGCGTCGCCTGCACGAGCTCGCGCGCGACCGCTGGCGTCGGGTAGGTCAGCGCGAGCCGGAGCGCCTCGGCGAGCAGCGCATCGCCGGCAAGCACCCCGACCGCCTCGCCGAACTCCGCCCACGTGCTGGCGCGCCCGCGGCGCAGCTTGTCGTCGTCGAGCGCCGGCAGGTCGTCGTGGACGAGCGAGAAGTTGTGGACGAGCTCGACCGCCGCCGCCGCCGGGAGCGCCGCCTCCGGCTCGGCCCCGGCCGCCTCGGCCGTCGCCAGGCAGAGCACCGGCCGGACGCGCTTGCCGCCGCCCGCGAGCGAGTAGCGCACCGACGCCTCCAGCCCGCCGAGCTCCGGCGTCAGCGCCAGCTCGTCGAGGTACGACTCGATCAGCTCGCGCAGCTCTTCGGGGGCGGTCACGAGTCGGCCTCCCGCTTCGCCGCCTGGAGCTGCGACTCGACGTCCTTCGCGATCTCGGACAGCTCCTGCAGGATCTCGATCGCCTCGTCCGGGTCCTTCGTCTGCTCGAGCCGCGCGCGCGCCTGCTCGAGCCGCCCGAGCAGCTCCTCTGCCTGCTTGAGTCGATCCTCCGGCGTCATGTTCATGCGGTTCGCTCTTTCACGATCCTGCCAAGTATCCCGTTGACGAGCCGCCCCGCGTCCTCGGAGGAGTAGCGCTTCGCGAGCGTGACCGCCTCGTCGATCGCCACCTCGACCGGCACGTCGCCGCGGTCGAGCTCGAGGATCGCGAGCCGGAGGATGTTGCGCTCGAGCGCGCCGAGCCGGTCGGCGGTCCACTCGTCTGCGGCGTCGGTGATCCGCAGGTCGAGCTCCTCGTGCCGCTCGACGACGTCCTCGGCGAGCTCACGCGAGTAGTCGTCCACCTCGCCCTCGTAGAGCGAGGCGAGCTCCTGGCCGGTCACGTCCCACTGGTAGAGCAGGACGAGCGCGGTCCGGCGAGCCGCGCGCCGGCCGGCCATCAGCCCGCCGCCGCGAGAGCGGGAAGCGCCGCGGCCGCCTCCTCGAGATAGCTCGTCGAGTAGCGGCCGCTCGCGAAGCCCTCGCTGCGGAGGATGTCGATCGCCAGCTCGCGCGTCGTCTGCACGCCCTCGAGCCGCAGCTCGCCGAGCGCCCTGAGCGCGCGGGCGATCGCGTCCTCGCGCGTCTCGTCCCAGACGATCAGCTTGCCGAGCAGCGAGTCGTAGTGGGGCGGGACCGTGGCGCCTTCCTCGATGAACGTGTCGAGCCGCACGCCCGGGCCGAGCGGCGGCCGGAAGCCGGTGATCGTGCCCGGCGTCGGGCGGAAGTCCTGCCGGGGATCCTCGGCGTTGAGCCGCACCTCGAGCGCGTGGCCGCGCCGCTCGGCCCGGCCCGTCCGCGCCAGGCGCTCGCCGGAGGCGATCCGGAGCTGCTCGCGCACGATGTCGATCCCGGTCACGAGCTCGGAGACCGGATGCTCGACCTGTAGCCGCGCGTTCAGCTCGATGAAGTAGAAGGCCCCGTCCGGCCCGAGCAGGAACTCGAAGGTGCCGGCGTTGCGGTAACCGATCGCGTGGCAGGCGCGCTCGGCCGCGGCCTCCATCTCCTCGCGCCGCTCGGGCGTGAGCGCGGGCGACGGCGACTCCTCGATCAGCTTCTGGTGGCGCCGCTGGATCGAGCACTCGCGCTCGCCGAGGGTGAGCACGCCGCCTTCACCGTCCGCGAGCACCTGGATCTCGACGTGCCGCGCCGGCGAGATCGCCTTCTCGAGGTAGAGGCTGCCGTCGCCGAACGCGGCCTCGGCCTCCATCGCCGCGGTGCTGTACGCGGAAGCGAGCTGCTCCGGCCCTTCGACGAGCCGCATGCCCTTGCCGCCGCCCCCCGCGGAAGCCTTCAGCAGCACCGGGTAGCCGGCTTCCTCGGCGGCCGCCTCTGCCTCGTCGAGGGTCGTCGCTCCCTCGGTTCCGGGGACGACGGGCACGTCGGCCGCGCGCATCTCGCCCTTCGCCTCGACCTTGTCGCCCATGCGCGCCATCGTCTCGGCGCTCGGGCCGACGAAGACGAGGTCGTTGTCGGCGCAGGCCTCGACGAAGGCGGGGTTCTCGGAGAGGAAGCCGTAGCCGGGGTGGATCGCCTCGCAGCCGGTCGTCGTCGCCGCCGCGATCAGGGACGGGATGCGCAGGTAGCTCTCGCTCGCCTGCGGCGGCCCGATCCGGACCGCGCGGTCGGCCAGGCGCGTGTGCAGCGACCCCTCGTCGGCGCTCGAGTAGACGGCGACCGCCTCGACGTCGAGCTCGTGCAGGGCGCGGATCACGCGGACGGCGATCTCTCCGCGGTTCGCGACGAGAACGCGATTGAACATCAGACGACCGGGGGCGCCATCACGGGCTCGAGCTCGAACAGGAGCTGCCCGAACTCGACGGGCTCGGCGTTGCCGACGTGGATCTGGCGCACGGTGCCCGCGGCCTCGGCCTTGATCTCGTTCATCAGCTTCATCGCCTCGAGGATGCAGAGCGTCTGCCCGGCCGCGACGGTGTCGCCCTCCTCGACGAACGGCGGTGCTCCCGGCCGGGGGGCGCGGTAGAAAACGCCGACCATCGGCGCCTCGACGCGGACGACCCCGTCGCTCTCGGGGCGCGGCGGGAGCTCGGGCTCTGCGAGATCTCCCTCCGCTGCCGACACGGCCAGGCGCTGCTCCAGCGGCTCCGGGGTGCGCCGCACGGAGACCCGCATCCCTGACTCCTCGATCGTCACCTCGCCCACTCCCGACTCCTGGACGATCCGGACGATCTCGCGGATCCGCTCGGCCTGGCGCTGGTCGACGCCCCCGGCCGCGAGGCTCTCGTCTCGCTGGGCACGGCCGCGGATCGACGTGAGCAGCGGCTCGGCCTCCTCGCCGAAGAGCGCGAGCAGAAGCAGCTCCTCCTCGCTGGCCGCCAGGCCCTCGGCGCGTTCGCGCACGTTCTCGAGCGTCGGCGGTTCCGCCTCGAGCGGCGCGCCGGACGCAACCAGCTCGACTGCGCGGCGGACCGCCGGGTCGATCGGTCCGGGCGGGCTGCCGAAGCGGCCCTCGATCAGGCCGCGCAGCTCGTCGATCACCGTCTGGTAGCGCGTCGCCGAGAGAACGTGCAGCAGCGCTTGCGAGCCGAGGATCTGGCCGATCGGCGCCGCGAGCGGCGGCCAGCCCACCTCCTCGCGAATCTTCGCCAGCTCGTCGAGCACCTCGTCGAGGCGGTCGCCGGCGGCGTGCGTCCGCAGGTGGGTGTCGAGAGCGGCGACGAGACCCGGCGGCAGGCGGTGCTCGGCGGCGCGCACTGCGATCCGGGGGGCGAGCGGCGTGACCGGCTCGTCGCCGATGTGCTCGTCCACGAGCTCCGACGCCTGCCAGAGCGCATCGACGTCGACACCCGTGTCGAGCCCGAACCCCGCGAGCGCCCGCGCGATTGCCTCGCCCGAGACGCGGTGGATCGTGAGCGCGACCGGGTAGACCGCGCAGGCGATCAGGTCAGCGCCGCCGCGCGCGGCCTCGAGCCCCGCCGAGAGCGCGTTCCCGCCGGCCCCCTGGCAGTAGAGGCCGACCGGCAGGCCGCTCTGCTCGCGCAGCGTCGTCGTCAGCTCCTGCGCCTGCTGCGGCTCGAGCGAGCTCGACGGATCGTGCACGAGCACCCGCGAGGCGCCGAGCTCGGGCAGCTTGCGCGCCTGCTCGACGAGCGCCTCGACCTCGCCCGTGTAGCCGGAGCCGTAGACGAGGCCGGCATCGAACTCCTTGCCCGCCGCCGTGATCGCCTCGCCCGCCTCGCGCAGGTTCTCGACGTCGTTCAGCGGGTCGTGCAGCCGGAAGACCTCGATCCCGCTCTCGGCCGCCGAGGCGACGAAACGCCGGACGAAGTCGCCGCCGACCGGGTGCGAGCCGACGAGGAAGCGGCCGCGCAGCGCCATCGCGAGCGGCGTCTTCGTGCGCCCGTTGAGCGCGCGAATTCGCTCCCAGGGGCTCTCGACGCCACGGCGCACCGCGGTGTCGAAGACCCCGCCGCCGGAGACCTCGAGGTACGCGAAGCCGGCGCCGTCGAGGATCTCCGCGAGCCGGAGAAGATCCACGGTCGGCATGTAGCCCGCGAGCGGCTCCTGCCCGAGCAGCCGGATCGTCGTGTCGACGAGCTTCGGCACGCGGGGAGCCTAGCGCCGCAGAATGTCGCCTGAGCGACCGGTTGGTTCCGCAGCGATAACGGCGGGTCAATCGCCCAGGTCGCGATGTTCTCCTCGAAATGAAGCTGGATCACTGGCGCGTTGGTTCGAGTGCGGCGAGACGTGCGCGGACGCGGCGGGCGAGCAGGACAATCTCCTTCCGCTCGTAGAGGCCGAGCGCCTCGCGCCAGGCGGCGATCGACTCGTCGCGGCGCCCGGCGGCGTCGAGCACCTCGGCCAGATCGCCCCACACCTCCGCCTGCCATTCCAATCCGTCCGTCGTCTCAGCCAGCTCCAGCGCTTCACGCGCGAGCCGTTCCGCCTCAGCATGCTGGCCCCGGGCGGAACACACGAGCGCCTTCGCCTGGCGCCACGCTCCCTGTGTCACCACGTCGTCTCGATCCCCGAGTTGCCGCCCCTTGTCTGCGAGGCGCTCGGCCTCCGCATGGCCGCCGAACGCGCAGAGGAGGCGCCCGAGCCGTGGCGCGTAGCTGGACAGCTCGGCGCGGCGGTCGTTCGATTCGAGATGCTGGCAGTAAGCACGGTAGTGATCCGCTGCCTGCTCGAGGTCGCCCGTCAGCAGATCGATCTCCGCGAATCCGACGTCCGCATCACCCAGGTTTCCGAATTCCCGCAGCCGCTCCTCCGCTGCCCTGGCGAGCGCCCCTGCCTCGCCTGTTCGATCGAGCATCGTCAACAGGATGGCTCGATTCAGGGCAAGGCCGGGGTCCCGCGATTCCGGAACCAGCCGGTCGAGCGTCTCCAACGCCTCGCCGGCCGGTCTCGGGCCTCGTACGAGAGCCGACGCCAGGCTGTCCGTCAGGGCCCAAGCGAGGTCGTCCGCGTGGCCAGACTGCGCCTCGACGAGACGCGCGTGGCCGATTGCCTGCTCGACGGCCGCGGCCCGGCTCTCGAGTTGGCCGCGCATGTTGCCAAGCTCGGAGAGCACGAACCAGACGGTGACGAGACCCCGGTGGTCACCACAGCTGTCGAGCAGTGAGAGCGCTTCCGTGGCGAGTCGCTCAACCTCGTCGGGTGCCGTCTCACCCAAGACCATCCGAAACAACGCCGTGACGGCGCCGGCGAGCAGAGCGCCGGCTTCGTCTCCCGCCGCCGCCGCACGCTCGGCAACGGCAGCTGCAACCACGGCTCCCGCTGCCGGCTGCGCCCAACTCGCCAGGGCCAGGTCGATCTCCAGATGAACGTCGAGCCGATACGGCCGAGTCAGCGCGAGGCCCCGCTCCAGCAAGACGGAGGCGCCACCGAGCCGATCGCCCCGCCGCATAGCGCGCATCGCGCCGGCAGCGAGGTGGTCGCCGGCTGCCAGCGCGACCTCAGGGTCCGCCCGGTCGAGCTCGTCGAGGTAGCGCGCCGCCTGCTCGAGGTGGTAGCCGAGGATCTCGTCCAGTTCCACGAGGCTCCGGCCCTGCTCTTCGAGCCAGGCCGCGAATCGGCGGTGCAGGTCGGCGCGAGTCGCCTTCGGGAGAGTGTCGTAGGCGGCATCTCGGATCAGCAGGTGCCGGAAGCGGTAGGCGTCGTCTCCGGCAAGCTGGGGCCGGTCGGGGCGGACGAGCTCCTTGCGCACCAGGGCTTCGAGCCGCTGGTCGACCTGACCATCGCCGTCGGCGAGCGCCGCGACGGCCCCACGGTGGAACGTGCGACCCTCGACTGAGCCGTGCTCGAGGACTGAGCGCTCAGCCGGGTCGAGCTGGTCGAGCCGTGCGGCGAGCAACGCCTGGATCGTCGGCGGCACTTCCACGTTTGCGCCACCGGAATCGCGGACGAGGGCGAGCATCTCCTCCAGGAAGAGCGGGTTGCCCTCGGCCACCTGGACGATCCGCTCGTGCAGCTCCGGCGGCACCTCACCGAGCTCTGACAGGAGCTGCTCCGTCTCGCCCCCGTCGAGCGGCTCGAGGAGGACGGTGGTTGCGTTCCACTTGCCGCCGCCCCAGGACTGCCGCCGTTCCAGCAGCTCCGGCCGCGCCATACACACAAGCAGGATCGGCGCGTCGCGCGAGAGGTCTGCGACATGCTCGACGAGGTCGAGCAGCGTCTCCTCCGCCCACTGCAGGTCGTCGAACACGCAGACGAGCGGCTCGTCCTGAGCCTCCTGCTCGAGCAGCTTGCGGAAGCCCCAGGCGATCTCCTTCGGCGATGCACGCGCGTCTGTCTCGCCGAGCAGCGACCGCAACGGCCGCGCGGCGTCGCCCTCCGGCAGCGTGTCGAGCTGCCTCAGAATCTCGACCACCGGCCAGTACGTGATCCCCTCGCCGTAGGAGAGGCAGCGCCCCCGGACGACGCGAGTCTCGATCGCGCTCATGAACTCGGCGACGAGACGCGACTTCCCCACGCCCGCAGAGCCGAGGATGGTGAAGAGCTGGCACGAACGGTCGGCCTCGGTGCGTGCGAACGCGTCGCGGAGACCTTGCAGCTCGCGCTCGCGCCCGACCATCGGGGTGGAAAAGCCGCGCTCGAGCTCGCCCGTCACCGCGACCAGTGGGTGCGCCGGCACCGGCTCCGCCTTCCCTTTCAGCTCGAGCAGACGCTCCTCCCCAACGTCGACCGCGCCACGCACGAGCCTCAGCGTCTCCTCGCCGATCAGCACCTCTCCCGGCGGCGCCGCCTGCTCGAGCCGCGCCGCTACGTTGACGGCGTCGCCGGTCGCCAGCCGCTCCTCCGTCCCGGTCACCACTTCACCCGTATCGACGCCGATCCGGCCGGAGACGCCGAGCTCCGGAAGCGCATCACGCATCTCGATCGCGGCGCGGCAGGCCCGGAGCGCGTCATCTTCGTGCGCCGCCGGCACCCCGAAAACCGCCATCACCGCGTCGCCGATGAACTTCTCCACCGAGCCGCCGTGCGACTCGACAATCCCCTTCATCCGCTCGAAGTAGCGAGCGAGCAGCGCGCGCAGAGCCTCCGGATCGGTCGACTCGCCGAGTTCCGTCGAGCCGGTGATGTCGCAGAAGACGACCGTCACAGTCTTGCGCTGCTCCCGCGTCGCGGGAGCCGCGTCCAGCGGTGCTGCGCACGCGTTGCAGAATCGCGCGCCACCGGGGTTTTCCTGTCCGCAATTCGCGCAGATCGCCACCAGCCGAGGCTAGACCATCGACGCCCCCGCGCCTAGCAGCTTCAAGCGCATGGGCGCTCGGCTAGGTGAGAGTGCTTGTCGCGCGACGACGCGTGTCTAAGCGCGCGAGATGTAGCGGCCTTCGCGCGGATCGACCTTGATCCGCTCGCCGATGTTCACGAACAGCGGCACCTGCACGACCGCGCCCGTCTCGAGGGTCGCCGGCTTCGTCACGTTCGAGACCGTGTCGCCGCGCACGCCCGGCTCGGTCTCCGTCACCTGGAGCTCGACCGACGAGGGCAGCTGCACGCCCGAGGGGCTGCCGTCCACGGTCAGGATCTGCACCAGCGACGACGGCGGGATGTACGGCAGCGCGTCCTCGACGGCCTTGTGCGGCATCGAGAACTGGTCATACGTGTCGGTGTCCATGAAGACGACCTCGTCGCCCGTGTCGTAGAGGTACTGCACCTCCTTGACCTCGGTGCGGACGCGCGGGAACTTCTCCCCCGCCCTGAACGTCTTGTCGACGACGGCGCCGCTGTCGAGGTTGCGCAGCTTCGAGCGGACGAACGCGCCGCCCTTGCCCGGCTTGACGTGCTGGAACTCGATGATGCGCCAGACGGAGCCGTCCATCTGGATGTGCATCCCGTTCTTGAACTGGTTCGTGTTGACGGTCTCGGCCACGAAGCGCGAAGTCTAGGAGACGGTGACCAGCTCTTTGGTCGAGGTCGTCATGATCTCCGGGCCGCCGTCGCGCACGATGACGATGTCCTCGATCCGGATCCCGCCAAGGCCCTCGAGGTAGACGCCCGGCTCGACGGTGACGACGTTGTTCGCGGCGAGCGTGTCCTGCGACTGCTTGCTCAGCCGCGGCGCCTCGTGCACCTCGAGCCCGACGCCGTGGCCTAGCCCGTGGCCGAACTTGTCGCCGAGCCCGGCGGCCTCGATCACGTTGCGGGCGGACGCGTCGGCGTCGACGCCGCTCACTCCGGGCTGCACACCTTCGAGCCCGGCGAGCTGCCCCGCGAGGCACACGTCGTAGGCCTCTTTCAGCTGCTCCGGGAGCAGACCGGCCGCGAACGTTCGCGTGCAGTCGGCGTTGTAGCCGCCGACCTGCGCGCCCGCGTCGATCACGATCGTCTCCCCCGCCCCGATCGGCCGGTCGGTCGGGCGGCTGTGCGGCCGCGCGCCGTTCGGCCCGCCCGCGACGATCGACTCGAATGCCGGGCCGTCGCCGCCGAGCTCGCGGAAGAGCGTGTCCAGCCGCCAGGCGAGGTCGCGCTCGGTGCGGCCGATGAAGCGCTCCTCGGCGAAAGCCTCGAACGCCTGGCTCGTGATCTCCGCAGCGCGGCGCATCGTCTCCAGCTCGCCCTCGTCCTTGACGGCGCGCAGCGCCTCGACGAGCCCGTAGCGGGGCACGAGGTCGAGCCCGCCCGCGTGCAGCGAGGCGTGCCGGCGGTAGGTGATCACCTCGGCCTCGAAGCCGATCCGGCCCTCGAGCTGGTCGGCGAGCTCGGCGTAGAGGTCGCGCCCGACCTCGACGAACTCGACGCCCTCGAGCGCCCGCCCGGCCTCGGCGTAGCGGAAGTCGCTGAAGACGCGCACGCGCTCCGGCTCGACGAGCACGGCCGCGTTCGAGCTCGAGAAGCCGGTCAGGTAGTAGACGTTCGCCGGCGCCGAGACGAGCAGGGGCTCCTCGAGCGTCTCGCGCAGGCGGTCGATCCGAGAGCTCACGAGCCCCGCTCCGACAGGAAGACGAGCGCGTCGCGGTAGCCCTCCGGGCCCTTGCCGATCACGCGCTCGGTGACGACGTCTCGCAGGACCGAGTGCCGGCGCCACTCCTCGCGGTGCTCGATGTCGGAGAGGTGCACCTCGACGACGGGCACCTTGAGAATCTCGAGCGCGTCGCGGATCGCGTAGCTGTAGTGGGTCCAGGCACCGGGATTCACGATAACCCCGCCTGCCCAGTCGAGCGCGTCGTGGCACCACGCGACGAAGAGGCCCTCCATGTTCGTCTGGCGGCAGTCGGCCAGCAGCTCGAGCTCGCGCGCCCACTGGTAGATCCGGGTCTCGAGCTGGTTCAGCGTGAGCCCGCCGTAGAGCTCGGGGTCACGCCGCTCCAGGACGTCGAGGTTGACTCCGTTGAAGACGGCCACGCGCACGCGCCGACTCTAACCGGCAATCAGCGCGTCCAGGGCCGCGCGTACTTGCTCCTCCGGCAGCTCGACGCCGGTCACCGGCTTGCCAGGGGCCTCGAGCAGGACGAGCCGCGGCTTCCCGTCGCGCGCCTTCTTGTCGCGGGCGAGCGCCGCCCAGGCGGCGGCGCGGTCGACTCGGACGGGCTGCGGCGCGAGGGTCTGCTCGACGGCGGCGGTGTCGAGCCCGGACAGCCGCAGCGCGGCGAGCAGCCCGAGCGCGACCGCCTGGCCGTGACTGACCCGGTCGTAGCCGCCTGCGGCCTCGAGCGCGTGCGCGAACGTGTGCCCGAGGTTGAGAATCTCGCGCTCGCCCCGCTCGAACGGGTCGCGTAGGCAGACAGCGGCCTTGTAGGCGGCGCAGCGGCGGACGAGCTCCTCGTCGGGCAGCTCCCAGAGCGGCTCGCCGGCGAGCAGCCCCGTCTTCACGACCTCGGCCATTCCGGCCCGGCGCTCGCTCCTCCGGCAGCGTCTCCAGCAGCGCCGGGTCGATCAGCGTCCACTCCGGCCAGTGGAACGCGCCGACCAGGTTCTTGCCTTCCGCCAGGTTGACCGCCGTCTTGCCGCCGATCCCGGCGTCGACCTGGCCGACGAGCGTCGTCGGCGCCGCGATCCACGCGATCCCGCGGAGGAAGGTCGCCGCCGCGAAGCCCGCCGCGTCGGTCGTGCAGCCGCCGCCGAACGCGACCAGGACGCCTGCCCGGTCGAGCCGGAGCTCGTGCCAGAGCCGCTCGACCGCGCCGAGGCTCTTCGACTCCTCGCCCGTCCGCAGCGCGTGGACCGGCGCGTCGAGCGGCGGCCGGTGCAGTCCGAGCACGGTCGCGTCGCCGGCCAGCTCGGCAGCGCGTCCTGCGACGAGCTCCGGCAGCCTGGCGAGAGCGCCCGGCTCCGCGACGATCCCGGCCGCGGCGAGCACCACGTCGTCGGCGCAGGTCGCGGTCGTGTCGGCGACCTCGCGGTAGTGCTCCTGACGCCGGTCGTAGAGCGCCCGGAACGACGCCTCGTCGCGCGCGAGGGGCCGGCCGCTCCCGCGCACTCTGCCCCACGCCGTTTCGGGATCGACGTCCAGGTAGACGGTCAGCGCGTTCTGCTCGAGCGCGCGCCGGATCCGAGGCGTCTCGACGGCGCCCCCGCCGAGCGCGAGCACCGCGGGACGCTCGTGCTCGAGCGCCGCGATCGTCGCCTCGGCCTCGAGCACCCGGAACTCGACCTCGCCGCGCTCCTCGAACAGCTCGGGCAGCGCGCGTCCGGCCGCGCGCTCGAGCTCGCGGTCGAGGTCGACGAGCCGCCGGCCGAGCCGGCCCGCGATCTCCGCGCCGAGCGTCGACTTGCCCGCGCCCATGAAGCCGACGAGCGCGACGTGCCGGTCTAGCGCGTGCGCCACGGGATGCGCTCCACGTACGCGCGGTGAGCGGCGGCGAAGTCGGCCAGCGAGTCGCCGCCGAACTTCTCGCGCGCGGCGCGGGCCAGCTCGAACGCGACTGCCGCCTCCGCCACGACCGCGAGCGCCTCGACCGCCGCGACGTCGCTGCGCTCGACCAGCGCCTCGCCGGGCTCGCCGGTCTCGAGGTCGACCGAGCGCAGCGGCTTCATCAGCGTCGGCAGCGGCTTCATCGCCGCCCGCACGACGACCGGCTCGCCGTTCGAGACGCCGCCCTCGATCCCGCCGGCGTGGTTCGTCTCGCGGTAGAGGTTTCCGTCGTCGTCCGAGAGGATCTCATCGTGCGCCTCCGAGCCGCGCCTTTCGGCGAGCTCGAAGCCGGCGCCGAGCTCGACGCCCTTCACCGCCTGGATGCCCATCAGCGCCGCGGCGAGCCGCGCGTCCAGCCGGTCCTCCTTCGTCGCGTACGAGCCGAGCCCCGGCGGGACGCCGTGCGCGCGTACCTCGACCACGCCGCCGACCGTGTCGCGCTCGGCGCGCGCCTCGTCGATCCGCTGCTCGAGCGCCTCGGTCACCACGCGGCCGAGGACGTCGATTCCGATCTCCGCCAGCAGCGCCTTCGCGACTGCGCCCGCGGCGACCGCTACCGCCGTCTGGCGCGCGCTCGCCCGCTCGAGCGCGTCGCGGGCGTCGACGAGGCCGTACTTGAGCGAGCCCGCGAGGTCGGCGTGCCCCGGCCGCGGCAGCGTGACCGGCTTCGTGCCCTTGCCCTGCGCCTCGCCTTCGGGCGGCCAGGGGCTCATCCCCCAGGCCCAGTTCTTGTGGTCGCGATTGCGGACGACGAGAGCGAGCGGCGTCCCGAGCGTCCGCCCGTGCCGCAGGCCCGCGAGCACCTCGACCTCGTCCTGCTCGAGCTGCTGTCGCGGGCTGCGGCCGTAGCCCTGCTGGCGGCGCGCGAGGTCGGCGTCGATCGCCGCCTTGTCGAGCACGAGCCCGGCCGGCAGCCCGGTCACGATCGCGACGAGCGCGGGCCCGTGCGACTCGCCTGCCGTGGTGAGCCTAAGCGCCACGGTCTAAGCCTAGGGCGGCCCGCATCGCGCCGAGCGGCGCTTCGACTTCCGTCCAGAGCGTGAACGACGCGGCGCCCTGGCGGACGAGCGCCTCGAGCCCGTCGACCACCTCACGACAGCCGGCCGCGCGGGCCGCTTCGACGAGCGCGGTCGGGCTGCCGTCGGCGTTGTAGGCGAGGTCGACCACCGCCTGTTCCGGGCGAGGCTCGACCAGCAGCTCGTCGCGCACCGGTGTCGCGTTCACGATCAGGTCGCAACCGCTCGCGTCCGGCGGCCACTCGCCGCTCCGCGAGAAGACGCGCACCTCGCCGGGCAGCGCCGGCAACAGCGCCGCGGCCGCACCGCCCGCGCCGATCAGGCAGACGCGCTCCGCCTCGATCCCGGACACGATCTCCCGGTCGGTGTTGAAGCCGAGCACCCGTCCCTCGCTGAGCACGAGCGTGTTCACGGAATCTCCGTCCGCCTCGTCGCAGAAGGCGACGACGGCCTGCTTGTGCGGAATCGTCACGTTCGCCCCCGCGAAGCCGAGCTTGACCAGCCCCGCGATCGCGCGCTCGAGCCCTTCCGGCGCGACCTCCAGCGGGACGTAGGCCCAGTCGAGCGCCCGCGCCGCGAAGGCGGCGTTCTGCATCCGCGGCGAGAGTGACTCCGCGACCGGCCGGCCGAGCAGCCCGACGAGCTGGCTCATCCGTAGCCGTGCGCGGCTTTATAGGCGTTGAACGCGTCGAGGCTCGCAGTGAAGAAGTGGTGCTTCTTGTCGGGCTTGCGCACGTAGTAGAGGTAGTTCACGTGCGCCGGGTGCGCCGCGGCCTGCAGCGACGCGAGCCCGGGGTTCCCGATCGGCGTCGGCGTCAGGCCGAAGTGGCCGCCGAGCGCGCTCGTGTTGTACGGACTGGACGTCTCGAGCTGCGACTGATGGATCGACTCCGTCGGCGGGATGTGCAGCCCGTAGCGGAGCGTCGCGTCGATCCCGAGCTGCATGCGGTCGTGCAGCCGGTTGTAGATCACCGCCGAGACGAGCTGGCGCTCCTCGGGGGCGGCCGTCTCTTCCTCGATCATCGACGCGATGATCAGGACGTCGTAGGGGGTCAGGTTCTTCGAGCGCGCGTAGGCCAGGTTCAGCTTCGACCAGTTCCGCTGGAAGGCCTGGAGCTGCCGCGACGCGAGTTGCGCCGAGGTCGTCTTCCGGGTGAAGTCGTAGGTCGCGGGGAAGAGGAAGCCCTCGAGCGGGTGCCGCCCGAAGCCGGGGATGAAGCGAGGCCGGCTGGTCGCCGCCAGATAGCTCTGGGTGCCGAGCTTCGGCTTGTGGCCGCGCTCGCGCTGGGCGATCTTCGCGACGACTCCGACCCGCTCGGCCATGTGCGCCCGGGTGAAGCCCTCCGGAAAGACGATCCGGAACGGCTTCGGCGGCAGCAGCGTCGTCTGGGTCTGCGCCTTCGTCCCGCCGCCGCCCTTGATGCTCGCGACCGCGAACCAGGCGAGTGCGAACCCGGCGACCAGCACCGCCAGGGCAAGCAGGCGGCGCCTCCAGATGACCGAGCGCGCTGTCGTGCGGCGCGGCGGCCTCTGCCGCGGCGGCATCACTTGCTGCGGGCGCTCGACCACTCGAGGTAGCTCGACAACAGGTGCGCGGCCGCTCGCGCGTCGTCCGGGCCGGGGGCGGTCTGGGCGAGGCGCGTGGTGAAGCGCTCGTCGTAGCTCTCGACGGGAACCTCGACCACCGCGCGCAGCGCCTCGACGAACCGCGCGGTCTCCTGCGCCTGCTCGCCGTGCTCGCCGCGCAGCGTCAGCGGCAACCCGACCACCACGCGCTCCGCCTCCTCCTCGCGCACGAGCTCGGCCAGCCGCGCCAGCCCGTCCTCGCTCGCGGCGCGCTCGACAACGCCCAACGGCCGCGCGATCGTTCCGGTTGGATCCGAGACGGCGACGCCGGTGCGCGCGGAGCCGTAGTCGAGCGCGAGCACCTTCACGCTCACGCGAGCGCCCGGCGCAGGGCCTCCTCGGCCTTCGCCAGCGCGTCGCCGAGCTTCTCCGGGTTCTTGCCTCCCGCCCGCGCCATCGTCGGCCGGCCGCCTCCGCCTCCGCCGACCTCGGCCGCCGCCTCGCGGATCACCGCGACCGCGTCGAGCCGGCCTTCGAGCGAGCGGTCGAAGTTCGCGACGAGGTGGACGCGCCCGTCCTCGGCCGAGCCCAGCACGACCGCCGCCGGCGCCCGCTCCTGCTTGATCCGATCGGACTCCGCGAGTAGCGCCTCGGCGTCGACCCCGCTCGCGCTGCCGACGTAGACGTTCACGCCCCCGATCTCCTCCTCGCGGCTCGGCTCGACCTGCACCTCGACGCGCTCTTCGCGCCGCGGGCCCTCACGCCGGACGCGCTCGAGCTCGGCGCGCAGCTCGTCGACCTCCCGCGAGCGCGCGTGCAGGAGCGCGTACGCCTCGCCCGACGTGACCGCCTCGATCCGCCGCACGCCGGATCCGACCGAGCCCTCGGAGAGGATCGCGAACGGCCCGACCTCCGCGGTCGCGCGCACGTGCGTCCCGCCGCAGAGCTCGCGCGAGTAGCCGGCGATCTCGACGAGCCGTACCTCGTCGCCGTACTTCTCGCCGAAGAGCATCATCGCGCCGAGCCGCCGCGCCTCCTCCAGCGGGACGATGAACGCGCGCACCGGCAGGTTCTCGAAGACGCGCTCGTTGACCCGCCGCTCGACCTCTTCCCGCTCCTCCGGTGTGAGCGCCTGCGGATGCGTGAAGTCGAAGCGCAGCTTGTCGGGCCGCACCGCGGAGCCCGCCTGCTTGGCGTGCTCGCCGAGCACCTCCTGGAGCGCCTTGTGCAGCAGGTGCGTCGCCGTGTGGTTCGCCATCGTCGGGAAGCGCACGGTCCACGGGACGACCGCCCGCACGCGCATGCCCTCGCGGAAGCCCTCGCCCTCGAAGGTGAGCACCTGGTCGAAGTCCGGCAGACTCAGCGCCGAGACGAGCTCGGCCCGCGCGCCGGTCTCCTCGTCCTCGATGAAGCCCCCGTCGGACACCTGTCCGCCGCCCTCCGGGTAGAACGGCGAGCGCTCGAGCTTCGCCTGAAAGCGGCCTTCGCCGAGGTCCTCGTACGCGAGGATCGCCGTCAGCACCTCGGTCTTCTCGTACCCGACGAACTCGCTCCGCTTCTCGGCGCTGACGCGGACGTCCACCGGCGCCATCGTCTTGCGCGAGCGCTCGCGCTGCTCGGCCATCAGCCGGTTGAACACGTCCACGTCCACCGCGAGCCCGCGCTCGCGCGCCAGCTCCTCGGTCAGCTCGAGCGGGAAGCCGAAGGTGTCGTGCAGCCGAAAGGCGTCGTCCCCGGAGATCCCTTCGCCGTGAGCGATCTCCTCGAACAGCTTCAGGCCGCGGGCGAGAGTCTCGGAGAAGCGCTCCTCCTCGGCGGTCAGCACCTGTCGGATCTCGTCGCTCTGCTCCCGCAGCTCCGGGTAGGCGTCGCCGGCCTGCTCGATCACGACGTCCGCGAGCCCGGCCAGAAACGGCGGCTCGAGCCCGATCCTGCCCGCCTGCTGCACCGCGCGGCGCACGACACGGCGCATCACGTAGCCGCGACCCTCGTTCGACGGCGCGATCCCGTCCGCGGCGAGGAACGTCATCCCGCGCCCGTGGTCGGCGAGGATCCGATGTGCCTTCGTCGCCTGCTCGCTCTCGCCGTACGAGACACCGGAGGCGCCCGCGATCCAGCGCATGATCTCCTGGTAGCCGTCGGTGTCGTAGACCGAGTCGACCTGCTGCAGGATCCGCGCCGTCCGCTCGAGGCCCATCCCGGTGTCGATGTTCTGCTTGGGCAGCGGCGTCAGCGAGCCGTCCGCATGCAGCTCGAACTCCATGAAGACGAGGTTCCAGAACTCGAGGAAGCGCTCGCACTCGCAGCCCGGCTGGCATTCGGGCCGGCCGCAGCCGACGTCCTCGCCCCAGTCGTAGAACATCTCCGAGTCCGGCCCGCACGGCCCCGGGCCGCCGACCGACCAGAAGTTGTCCGCGCGCGGCAGGCGCACGATCCGCTCGGGCGGCATGCCCTTCCGCTCCCAGTGCGTGATCGCGACCTCGTCCTCGCCGAGCCCGAGCTCCGGGTCGCCGGCGAAGACGCTCACCCAGATCCGGTCTTGATCGAGCTTCAGCTCGTCGAACATGAACTCCCAGGCGAAGTCGATCGCGCCCTCCTTGAAGTACTGGCCGAACGAGAAGTTGCCGAGCATCTCGAAGAAGGTCAGGTGGTAGCCGTCGAGCCCGACCTCGTCGATGTCCGGCGTGCGGAAGACCTTCTGCACGGTCGTGAGGAGCGGCGCCGGAGGC
This sequence comes from uncultured Actinomycetes bacterium, assembly GCA_963755635.1. Taxonomy (GTDB): domain Bacteria; phylum Actinomycetota; class Thermoleophilia; order Gaiellales; family Gaiellaceae; genus AC-32. The sequence goes on from CAVWKS010000036.1 coordinate 137,643, forward strand.
TCCTCGAGGCCGAGGAAGAACGGCATCAGCGGCTGCATCCCGGCCGAGATCAGCAGGGTCGAGCGGTCGTCCGCACGCGGGATCAGCGAGTGCGAGGGCCGGAACTCGTGGCCCTTCGACTCGTAGAACGCGCGGAAGCCCGCGCGCAGCTCGGCGGTCGTGCGCATGGGCCCGATTCTACGGGCGGCCTAGGCGGAGTCGGCGCTGGCGGCCTGCGCTTCGTCCTCGACCGCGATCTCGTCGCGGATCTTCTCGAGCGACCGGCGGATCAGCCTCGAGACGTGCATCTGCGAGATCCCCACCTGCTGGGCGATCTGCGACTGCGTCAGGCCTTCGAAGAAGCGCAGGTGCAGGATCTTGCGCTCGCGCTCGTCGAGCACGCGGAAGCCCGGCGCGAGCATCGCCAGGTGCTCGGAGATCTCGTAGCGCGGCTCCTCTGTGCCGAGCGACTCGAGCGGGTCGAGCTCGCCGTCTTCGTCCGAGTTCGCGCCGACCGAGAGCGAGAGCGAGGTGTACGCGCGGCCGCTCTCCAGCGCCTCGAGCACCTCCTCGTCGGTCGAATTGGCCGCCTTGGCGAGCTCCGGGATCGTCGGCGAGCGGCCGAGCTGCACCGTCAGCTCCTCGAGCAGCTTGGAGAGCTGGATGTTCAGCTCCTGGAGCCCGCGCGGCACACGCACCGACCAGCCGCGGTCGCGGAAGTGGCGCTTGATCTCGCCGATGATGTTCGGCGTCGCGTAGGTGGTCAGCTCGACGCCGCGGTTGACGTCGAACCGGTCGATCGCCTTGATCAGGCCGATCGCGCCGATCTGGACGAGATCCTCGAGCTGCTCGCCGCGGTAGGCGTAGCGCCGCGCGAGCGAGCGGACGAGCGACATGTACTGCTCGATCAACTGCTCGCGGGCGGCGAGGTCGCCCTGCTCGTGGTAGCGGCGCAGCAGGACCTTGTCGCTCTCGGGCATCAGCCGCCCCCCGCCGCAGTGTTCTTGCGCAGCTCGAGCCAGCCGTCGGGATCGAGCTCGTAGCCGTCGACGACCGTGTCGAGGATCCGGCGCAGGTCGACGTGCTCGCCGGGGTCGCGGTCGAGCTCGGCGCGCAGCGACTCGACCGGCAACGGGCCGACGGTCGCGTGGATCGCGCCCTCCTCGACGTTCAGCCGGACGGTGATGTGACCGTTGGTCGAAGCGCGCTCGAGCACGGCGTTGAGCGCGGTCTCGAGGTCGTCGATGCTCTCGAAGCTCAGGTTGAGACGCGCGGCCACGCCGCCGAGCACGAGGTGCGCGACCTCGTGGAACGGCTGTTCCCGCGGAATCGTCAGTGTGATCTGGTCGCCCTTCATGACCTGCTCTCTACAAACGGACGAACGCCGCTAAAGGTTTCGACAGGTTCCGGGGGCGCGATCGTGCCGGAGCCTACGACGACGTCGTGCTCGTAGAGAACGGCCTCCTGGCCCGGGGCGACGCCGTAGGCGGGCTCGTCGAGGACGAGTCGGAAACCGCCGTCGAGAGGAAGCGCGCGGGCGGCCAGGGCGGGTGACTTGTATCGCAGCTTCGCCTCCACGCGCTCGACTGGGACGTGCAGCCGGCCGCGCGCCTCGAGCTCCCGCACGGCAAGCAGGGAGCGCGGCCCGACGACGACCGTGTTCGTCCCGGGATCGCTGCGCAGCGCGTAGAGCGGCTCGCCGCCGGCGATGCCGAGCCCTCGGCGCTGGCCCGGGGTGAAGCGCCAGAAGCCGTCGTGCCGGCCGACCTCGTGCCCGGCTGAGTCGACGATCGCGCCCTCGGCCCGCTCGAGGCCGCGCCGCTCGAGAAAGCCGCGGTAGTCGCCGCCGGCGAGGAAGCAGGCCTCCTGGCTCTCTGAGCGCCCGGCCGCAGCGAGCCCTGCGCGGGCCGCCTCGGCGCGCGTTTCCTCCTTCGTCTGCCCGCCGAGCGGGAAGCGGATCCGCGCGAGCACGTCCGGGTCGAGGCCGGCGAGCATGTACGACTGGTCCTTGCGCTCGTCGGCCGCGCGCGCGAGCAGCAGCCGGCCGCGGTGCTCGGCGATCCGCGCGTAGTGGCCGGTCGCGAGCTGCGCGGCGCCGGCGCGCTCGGCGAAGTCGAGCAGCTCGTCGAAGCGGAAGCTGCCGTTGCAGCGGATGCACGGGTTCGGCGTCTCGCCGGCCGCGTAGCCGCGGACGAACGGGCCGACGACCGCGCGGCGGAACTCCTCGCGGAGATCGAGCGTGACGTGCGGCAGTCCGAGCGCGTGGCAGGTCGCGCGCGCCGCGAGCACGGCTTCGGGCGAGCAGCACGCGCGCTCCGAGTCGGGCCCTTCCGGGTCGAGCCAGAGGCGCAGCGTGACGCCGATCGCGTGAGGCCCCGCCTTGAGCAGCGCGACCGCGCTGTCGACGCCGCCGCTCATCGCGACCGCGACCCGCCGCGGGTCCGGCACCGCGCGGAAGACCGGCCCGAGCGCGTTCGCGAGCGCGTCCACGGCCAGCTCGTCGCCGCCGACCGCGGCTGCCTCGAGCAGCGTCAGTCCCTCGAGCGGCCGCGCGAGCCCTTCGGCCTGCGCGCCGACGATCCGGTCCCCCTCGACCGTCAGGCGGACGAGTGCCCAGCGGCCGTCGCGGGAGGCGTCTCCGACGACCTCGACCATCGGGCCCAGGCTACCGAGATGAACGGGGGGAGCGAGTGGCTCCCCCCGTTCCTGCCCACCCTGCCGTTATCTGGGCCCGTTGCGAACCTGGACTAGCCAGGTGGGTGCCGCGTCGCCTCCGGCCACAGGCCTCGGGTCGAACGACAGCTCCCTCTGCATGGGTGTTGGTTCTACTTTGAGACCCAGACACGCACAGGGTCGACGCCACTCAGTGTAGTCGCCAAAAACGCGTATGCGGCTAATCGGGAGCGGTGCCCGCGAAGACCCAGCTGATCTTCTGCGTGCCGTCGATGCCGAGCTTCTCGGCGAGCCGCGGCGTCAGCTCGAACTTGCGCCCGGGCGGGACCGGCCTGCGCTCGATCACCTGGGTCAGGATGTGCGGGCTGTTCCCGTACGCGACGTAGAGCTTGATCCCGCACGGCAGGACCGAGTCCGTGACGCCAACCGTGCCTGGTTCCACGACGATCCCGCAGTTCGTCCGCCGCCCGAAGTGCGTCGGCGACGCGCCGGCGAGGCTCGTCCGCCACTGGCCGCCCTGGAGGGTGACGGGCTGGAGGAGGCCGCGCGTCTTGGCCGAGTCGCCGTGCGAGGTCAGCGCGAGCGAGACGATCGCGCCGAGCAGCGCGATGGCCGCGAGGGCGATCTCACGCTGTGCCAGCGCTGGGCTCATACCGGTCGCGCGAGCGCGTCGAGCAGCTCGGGGTCGAATGCCTCGCGGACGAGGGAATCGAACTCGACCGGCAGGTCGCCGGAAGCATCCGCGAACTCTCGGAGGCTCAGCACGAGCAGCTCACGCTCCTCGTCCCTGGCGGGGTCGTAGCCCTCGGCCTCGTCGGCGATCCGCTCGAGCTCCCAGATGTTCCACATCCGCGGCTGGGCCGGAACCGGGAGGCGGACAACCGGCTCCTCGGGGGCGCGCCGGCGCCAGACGCGCGCCGGCCGTTCGGGCTCGGGCTCGGGCGGCGGAGCCGGTCGGGGCGGGAGCGCGACGACGACCGGCTCTGGCTCGGGCTCGGGCTCGGGCTCTGGTTCGTGCTCCGGCTCCGGTTCTGGCTCAGGCTCCGGCTCCGGCTTGAGCTCGGGCGGCGCGGGCTGCGCCTCGAGCGCGGGCGCAGGTGCGGCCTCCTCGACGAGCTCCGGTCTCGGCCGCTTTCGGCTCTCGCTCCGCTCGACGAGCGCGACCAGCAACCAGGCCCCGGCCATCACGACGACGATCCAGACCCAGTCGAGCCCGGCGAGCCCGACGGCGGCGGCGACGAGGACGAGGAAGCTGGCTTCGAGCAGGAAGCGAATCAGCCCGAGCCGCCGTCTCACGTGCCGGTCTCCTCCGGCCGCTGGGGCTCGTCAGTGTCCTTGCCGCCGGAAGGACCGAAGAGCTCCGCGACCTCCTGGGCGGCCTTGCTCGGCTCGGGCGCGGCTCGGCGTGGAAGCAGCTTCACGTGACGCGGCTGCTCGACCTGGGCCTCGTCTGCCTCGGGCCCTTTGCGGCGGAGCAGCGAGCGCAGCCGCCCGCCCGAGGACGGCTCGAGCGCCCCCTCGGCCACGGCGGTCGCCGGCGGCGGCGCCGGGTGTGGCTCCGGCTCTGCTGTGGCCACAGGCTCAGGCTCAGGCTCGGGCCCGGGCTCCGGTTCGGGCTCAGGCTCCGACTCGGCCTCGCGGCCGCGGCCTCGGCCTCGAGCGACGCGAGCGGCGCCACGACCGTCCTCTCCTCCGGTCTCGGGCCGAAGACGCGCTCGGGCTCCTCCTCCGGGCGGGCGGGCAACAGGTAGGAGAGCGGTGAGCGGTCGATCCGCTCGGCGGTCAGCTCGGCGAGCGCGACGAGCAGCCAGGCGAGCGCCATGACGAGCACGATGAAGAGCGGCCGCAGGTCGGCCAGCCCTGCGCCCACGGCGAGCAGCACGAGGAAGAGAGCCTCGAGCGCGAACCGGGCTCCGAGCCGGCGCGGAAGCACGGCGAGAGACTAGCCGTCGCTGTCGCCGGCGTCCTCGGCGGACTGCTCGGCGTCTGCCTGCGGCTCGGGCGGCGATGGCCCCGGCGAGACCTCGGAGCCGTTCGTCGGCTCGGCCTCCTCCGCGGCGGTCCCCCCGGACGTGCCTGCAGACTCCCGTTCGGCGCCGCGACGATTCGACTTCGTGACGGCCTCGGCCGCCTCCGTGATCGCCTGAGCGACGCCGCCCACGACCTCGTCGCTGAGACCGGCAGCCCCGAGCACCTGCTCGGCGCCTTCCTGCGCGCGGTGGATGATCACGGCGGCCTGCGAGCGCGCCCACTCGAGCGTCTGCTCGACCTCTGCGCGCGCGGAGTTCGTCAGCTCGGTCGCCTGGTGGCGCGCCTGCTCGAGCAAGCGCGCGGCGCGCGACTCGGCCTCGCTGACCTCCTGCGCCGCCTGCGTCTGGGCCTCCTGCAAGGCCTGCCGCGACTCGGCCTTGGCGGCGTTCAGCATCTCCGCGCGCTGGCGCTCGCTCTCGGTGCGGTAGCGCTCGACCTCGGCCTCGCGCTCCTGCAGCTCGCGCTGGCGCCGCGTGACCTCTTCCTCGGTGCGGCGGAACTGCGCCGCGGATGCGTTCTGCGCGTCGCGCTCGATCGTGTCGGCCATCTCGGCGGCAGCACGAATCAGGTGGAGCGCGTCCATGCGCACCGCGTGCCCGGTTGGCTCGATCCCGCTCTGGCCCGCAGCCTGGAGCACGCGCAGCTGAACCTGGAGCTGGGTCGTGTGCCGCCGGAAGGCCTCGAACGCCTCGCGGACCTGCTCGCGGTCGTAGCCGTCGGCGGCGCTACCGAGATCCTCGACCCGCGGCAGCGACGTCAACGCCGGTGCCTGTGCAGCTCTTCCCTGACCCTCGGTCGCCATCGGTAACCAGTATGACTACTCGACCGGCTCGTGGAAACCCGGCGCCGGCGCCTCCTGTTCCTCGGCGACGATCTCGATTCCCAGCTCGGCGAGCTGCTCCTCTTCGACCGTCGACGGCGCGCCGCTCATCGGGTCGAGGCCCGCCTGATTCTTCGGGAACGCGACCGTGTCGCGCAGGTTCGGCTCCTGGGCGAGCACCATCAGCATCCGGTCGATCCCGAATGCGATCCCGCCGTGCGGCGGAGCGCCCATCCGCAGCGCCTCGAGCAGGAAGCCGAACCGCTCCCGCTGCTGCTCGGGCGAGATCTGCAGGAGGTCGAACACCTTGGCCTGCAGCTCCGACTCGTGGATCCTGAGCGAACCGCCGCCGAGCTCTTCGCCGTTGCCGACCAGGTCGTACGCGATCGCCAGCGCGGCGCCGGGATCCGCGTCGAGCAGCGCTTCGCTCTCGGGCGTCGGCCGAGTGAACGGGTGGTGCTGCGCGGTCCAGCGCTGGTCCTCCTCGGACCAGGCGAACATCGGGAAGTCCGTGATCCAGACGAAGCGCCAGACGTCGCGCTCGATCAGCTCGAGCCGCTCGCCGAGGTGCTCGCGGAGCGCGCCGAGGACACGCGCGACCAGCTCCGGCGTGTCCGCGCCGAAGAGCACGGTCGTGCCGGGCTCGCCGCCGAACGCGGCCAGCTCCGCCTCGGAGAGGAACTTCAGGATCGGCGAGCGCGGCTCACCGTCCTCGCCGTAGACGACGTAGGCGAGGCCCTTCGCGCCCCACTGCTTCGCAAACTGCTCGAGCTCGTCGAGCTCCGCCCTCGAGAGCTCCTGCGGAACGGTCAGGCAGCGGACGGCCGGCGCGCCGCCGAAGACCTTGAACTCGGAGCCGCGCGTCGCCTCGGTCACGTCGCGGATCTCGAGGCCGAAGCGAAGGTCGGGCTTGTCGGTGCCGTAGCGGAGCATCGCGTCGGCGTAGGTCATCCGAGCGAACGGCGTCTCGAGCTCGACGCCGATCGTTTGCCAGACCGCGGTCATCATCGTCTCCATCAGCCCGAGGATGAACTCGACGTCCGGGAACGCCATCTCCACGTCGAGCTGCGTCAGCTCCTGGACGCGGTCGGCGCGGAGGTCCTCGTCGCGGAAGCAGCGCGCGATCTGGAAATAGCGCTCGAACCCGGAGATGACGAGCAGCTGCTTGAGGATCTGCGGCGACTGCGGCAGCGCGAAGAACCGCCCGGGCTGGAGCCGCGAGGGGACGATGAAGTCGCGCGCGCCCTCCGGGGTCGGCTTGAACAGGATCGGCGTCTCGATCTCGAGGAAGCCGGCGTCCTCCATCACGTGCCTGATCGTCGAGACCATCTGCGAGCGGAGGCGCAGGTTCCGCTGCAGGCGCGCCCGGCGCAGGTCGATCCAGCGGTAGCGCAGGCGCAGCGTCTCGTCGACGCCTTCCTCGTCGAGCTGGAACGGCAGCGGCGGGCAGGGCGAGAGGATCTCGAGGCGGTCGACCTGGAGCTCGACCTCGCCGGTCGGGATCCCGGGGTTGACGTTCTCGGGGGCGCGCGCCACGACCTCGCCCTCGGCCTGGAGCACGAACTCGTTGCGAATCTCGTGTGCCGCGGCGGCTGCCTCGGGGGAGCGTTCCGGGTTGACGACGAGCTGGCCGGTGCCGGTCGAGTCGCGCAGGTCGATGAAGACGAGCCCGCCGTGGTCGCGCCGCCGCGAGACCCAGCCGGCGAGCGTGTGCCGTTGGCCGACGTGCTCGCTGCGCAGCTCGCCGGCGCCGAGGTCGCGCCAGCTCACCGCAGCCGCTCCGCGAGCTCCGCGGTGGGGACCTCTTCGTCGGCCTGTCCGGCGCGGCGGATCTTGGAGCGCTCGGGGCCCCACTCGACGATCGCATCGGCGCCGAGCCGTCGCGCGTGCGTGAGCTGGCCCTTGAGCGAGCGGCCGCCGTAGTCGACCTCGGCGCGCACACCGGCGCGCCGCAGCTCCGCGACGAGCGGCAGCACGCGGGGCTTCTGCTCGGCGTCCAGTAGCGCGACGAAGACGTCGAGGCCGGGCTGCTCGGCCGCTACGCCCGCCGCCTCCAGCGAGAGCAGGAGCCGCTCGATGCCGGCGCCGAAGCCGACGCCCGGCGTCTGCGCGCCGCCGATCTGCTCGATCAGCCCGTCGTAGCGGCCGCCGGCGCAGATCGAGCTCTTCGCTCCGATCGCCTCGTCGACGAACTCGAAGACGGTGCGCGTGTAGTAGTCGAGCCCGCGCACGAGCGTCGGCACGAGGGTGTACTGGAGCGCGTAGTCGTCGAGGTGACGGCGCACCTGCTCGAAGTGGGCGCGACAGTCGTCGCAGAGAGCGTCGCCGATCCTCGGCGCCCCGGCGAGCGCCTGCTGGACGCGCTCGTCCTTGACGTCGAAGACGCGCAAGGGGCTCGTCGCGCGCTTCTGGCGGGCCTCGTCGTCGAGCTGGTCGTCGTGCTCGTCGAGCCAGGCGTTCAGCCGCTCGAGGTACGCGGGGCGGCAGTTCTCGTCGCCGATCGAGTTCAGCTGCAGCTCGTAGCCGGTCACGCCAAGGCGGTCGAGCAGCTCGGCGTAGAGCTGGATCAGCTCGGCGTCGAGCGCCGGGTCGGGCGAGCCGAGCGCCTCGACCGAGAGCTGCCAGTGCTCGCGGTAGCGGCCGCGCTGGGGCGCCTCGTAGCGGTACATCGTCGCGATCGTGTAGAGCTTGACCGGCTGCCCCTCGCGGTGGAGGCCGTGCTCGAGGTAGGCGCGTGCGATCGGCGCCGTCGCCTCGGGCCTGAGCGTGAGCGAGCGGCCGCCCTTGTCCTCGAAGGTGTACATCTGCTTGTGCACGATGTCGGAGCCCTCGCCCGATGTCCGCTGGAAGAGGGCGGTGTCCTCGAACGCGGGCGTCTGGATCAGCCGGTAGCCGTACAGCGCGCAGACGCGCTCGGCCTCGCCGGCCACGAGCCGCCAGAGAGGCTGCTCGGCGGGAAGGATGTCGTGGGTGCCGCGCGGCGCTTCGAAGCTCGTCACGAGGCGCGCAGCGGGGCGAGGAACGGGTTGCGGGCGAGCTCGTCGCCGAGGGTCGTCGGTGGGCCGTGGCCGGAGTAGACGACGGTTTCCGGCGGGAAGCGATCCGTGAGCATGCGCAGCGTCTCGACGAGCGTGTCCCAGTCGGCGCCGGGGAGATCCGTGCGGCCGACGGAGCCGGCGAACAGGACGTCGCCGGAGAAGAGACACCCGTCGGAGTAGAAGGCGAGGTGGCCGGGCGAGTGGCCCGGCACGCGGAGCGTCTCGAGCTGCAGCCCGGCGAGCTCGAGCGTCTCGTCGCCCTGGAGGAGGACGTCCGCGGTGCGGCCGCGCGCCGGGACGCCGGCGGGCACGAGGTCCGGCAGGTTCTCGAGCAGGGCTTGCTCGTCCTCGGCCATGTAGACGGGAGCGCCTGTGCCCTCGGCGAGCTCGGCGACGCCCAGGAGGTGGTCCCAGTGGCCGTGGGTGATCAGGATCGCGGCGCAAGAGGAGCCGAGCCGGGCGAGCTCGATGCGCAGCTCCGCCGCATCGCCGCTGGGGTCGATCACGACGGCCTGGGACGCGCTGAGCGAGGCCCGGACGACGTAGCAGTTCGTCCCGATCGGGCCCAGCTCGTAGCGGTCGACGACGATGCTCAGAGGCGGCTCACCTGGGCGGTGAGTCTAACCGGGCGAGGCCGCCACTCCTGCGCGCGGGTAGCGCGCCGCGGCGGATCGTGACCGCGGCCGCCGGCGCCCGCTGAGCCCTCCCGCGTAAGGCGTACCCGGCCTCCTCCCCGCTGCGAGCGTAGCCGCGAAATGCGCACGCGTGGGTGACCGGACCGTGACGAATGTGTGCCGCTTGCGGCTGCGGTCGCGCGGGTCCGGGTCGGCGGGCCGCCGTTAGGATCGCGGCGTGCGGAGCTGGGACCTGCGCGAGATCGAGACTCCGGGCGGCAGCCGCTCTCCGGTCGTGCTGGAGTCGGACGAAGCGGCACGCGCCATCCTCGTCGTCCTCGAACCGGGCCAGGAGCTCGGCGACCACGAGGTCAAGGAGCGCGCGTTCGTGCTCGTCCTCGAGGGGAGCGTGCACGTCGAGGCCGGCGGGGAGTCCCTCGATGCCCAGCCTGGCGGGCTGTTCATGTTCGAGCCTGAGGAGCGGAGGTCGGTCTCGAGCGCCGGCGGCGCCCGCATCTTGCTCTTCCTCGCACCGTGGCCCGGCGCCGGCCACTATCGGGGCAACGATCCGGCGGGCGCTGCCTAGCGGCGGCGCGTGGCGCGCGGCTGGGCGTTCCCGGTGCGGCGCAGGTACGTGCGGTACATCGCCCGGTCGATCAGGTACATGAACGGGACGAACAGCCCCGTGTAGACGGCCGTAAGCCCGAGCTTGCCGAGGGTGTTCTGGCGGTGGTCGAGCACGCCGAACGCGAGGAAGATCAGCGGAGCGAAGATCGCCGCGCGCTTCAGAACGCGCTTCCACGACGGCGGATCGATCTTCCTGACCGAGCGGCCGGCGTCGCGCGCGGGCGCGCTGGCGCCCTTGCCGTTACGCCGCGCATCCTTCGGGGCCGGCTTCTGCTCGTCGTCGACGGCGACCTCGTGCCCCTCCTCGTCGACGTAGACGAACTCGTAGTCGTGCCGGAGCTCCTTCTGGCGGCGACGACGCTGCTTGCGGGTCGGCATCGGGCAAGCGTAGCGCCGCTCAGCGGTGCCAGGCGAGCTCGCCGCCGCGCACGACCGCCGTCACGAGGTCGCCGCCGAGGTGATAGGCGAGGTGGCGCCAGTCGGGCGCGTCAAGCAGGACGAGGTCGGCCTGGAAGCCCAGGGCGATGCGGCCGATCGAGCCGGCGCGGCCGAGGACATGCGCAGCGTTGACCGTGCATGCGCTGAGTGCTTCGCTCGGCGAGAGATGGAGCTGCGTGCACGCGAGCGCGCAGACGAGCGGGAGGCTCTCGCAGAACGCGCTGCCCGGGTTGAAGTCGGTCGCCAGCGCGATCGCGGCTCCGGCGTCGACGAGCGCTCGCGCCGGCGGCATCTCGCGCCCGAGGAAGAGCGCGCTCGCCGGCAACAGCACGCCGACGACGGAGCTCGCGGCCAGCGCCTCGACACCGTCGCTGCCGGTCGCCTCGAGGTGATCGACGGAGCGCGCACCGAGCTCGATCGCGAGCGGGATCGCGCCCAGCTCCGTGAACTGGTCACCGTGGAGGCGGAGCGCGAGACCCGCCTCTGCGCACGCTTCGAGGTACCTGCGCGCGTCCTCCACGCCGAACGCGCCGCGCTCGACGAAGACATCGGCAGCCTCGGCGATCTGAGCCGCTTCCGGCAGCACCTCGTCCAGCGCGAAGTCCACGTATGCGCCGGCGTCCTCGAACTCCGGAGGGACCGCGTGCGCGCCCAGCCAGGTCGGGATGCCGCCTGCGGCGGCGATCGCCCGCAGCGATGCGAGCTCGGTCTCGCGGTCGAGCCCGTAGCCGGACTTCGCCTCGAACGTGGTCGTGCCGGCGCGCAGCATCCAGTCGCGATGGCGCGCGACCGCCGAGCGCAGCTCGTCCTCGGACGCCGCGCGTGTCGCCCGCACGGTGGAGAGGATGCCGCCGCCCGCGGCATGCAGCTCCTCATAGCCCGCTCCGGCGGCGCGCAACGCGAACTCCTCGACCCGATCGCCCATGAAGCAGGCGTGGGTATGACAATCGACCAGACCGGGGACCGCGCTCAGGCCGCGGCCTTCGACCTCGACGATGTCGCCGCCGAGCTCGGGCAGCTCGCGCATCCGCCCGACGGCCGCAACGGACGAGCCCTCGCAGAGGACGAACGCGTCGTCGAGCACCTCGACCTCGCCGAGCGCGCGACCGCGCAGGGGCGCTCCCGCCCCGGCGGGCGTCGCCAGCTGCGCGAGATCGCGTACCAGCAGCCGGCGCGAGCCGTCCCGTGCCGAAGGCTGCGTCACACGCCGGTGGACGGCGGCATCGGCGGCTCGAGGCCGTGCCGGGCCGCGGCCGTGAGCGCTTCCTCGTAGCCGGCGTCGACGTGCCGCAGGACGCCGGTCCCGGGGTCGGTCGTCAGCACGCGCTCGAGACGCTCAGCCGCCTGATCGGTGCCGTCGGCGACCACGACCATCCCCGCATGGATCGAGTTGCCGATGCCGACGCCTCCGCCGTGGTGCACGCTGACCCACGTCGCCCCTGCCGCGACGTTGAGCAGCGCGTTCAGGATCGGCCAGTCGGCGATCGCGTCGGAGCCGTCGCGCATCGCCTCGGTCTCGCGGTACGGAGAGGCGACCGACCCGGCATCGAGGTGATCGCGCCCGATCACGACCGGGGCTCGCACGCGCCCGCTGCGGACGAGCTCGTTGATCGCAAGCCCGGCGGCCGCGCGCGCGCCGTAGCCGAGCCAGCAGATTCGCGCGGGCAGCCCTTGAAATGCGATCCGCTCAGGAGCGACGGTCAGCCAGCGCTGGAGCGCCTGATCCTCCGGGAACAACTCGAGCAATGCCTCGTCGATCGCTCGGATGTCCTCGGGGTCGCCCGACAGCGCGGCCCAGCGGAACGGCCCGATCCCCTCGCAGAAGAGCGGCCGGATATAGGCCGGGACGAAGCCCGGGTATGTGAACGCATCTTCGACTCCCGATTCTGCGGCCTCACCTCTCAGGTTGTTGCCATAATCGAAAACATAGCTGCCGCTCCGGACGTACTCGAGCAGGCCGCGCACATGCGCCGCGATCGACTCGCCGGCCCGCCGCAGGTACTCGTCCGGGTCGGCCTCGCGGAGTCGTCCAGCCTCCTCGACGTCGAGGCCGCGCGGGACGTACCCGTTGAGCGGGTCGTGCGCCGCCGTCTGGTCGGTGACCAGGTCGAAGGGCTCACCGCGGCGGGCGAGCTCCGGTACCACCTCGGCCGCGTTCCCGAGCAGGCCGACCGACAACGCCCGCCGATCCGCAGCCGCCGCCCGTATGCGGGCGACCGCATCGTCGAGCGAGTCCGTCGCCTCGTCGAGATAGCGGGTCTCGAGCCGCCGCTCGATCCGCACCGGGTCGACCTCGACGCAGAGGATCGCGGCGCCGGCGAGCGTCGCCGCCAGCGGCTGCGCGCCTCCCATCCCGCCGAGGCCGGCGGTGAGGATCGTCCGCCCCGCCAGATCGGACGAGCCGAAGTGCTTCTCCCCGGCGGCCCCGAACGTCTGGTACGTCCCCTGCAGGATCCCCTGCGAGCCGATGTAGATCCAGCTCCCCGCGGTCATCTGCCCGAACATCGTCAGGCCGAGAGCCTCGAGCCTGCGGAACTCGTCCCAGGTCGCCCAGCGGGGGACGAGCAGCGAGTTAGCGATCAGCACCCGCGGCGCACCCGGGTGCGTGCGGAAGACCCCGACCGGCTTGCCGCTCTGGACGAGCAGCGTCTCGTCCTCGCCGAGCGTGAGCAGCGTCCGGACGATCGCGCGCAAGGCCTCAGGGCTTCTCGCCGCCTTGCCCGACCCGCCGTAGACCACGAGCTCCTCGGGCCGCTCGGCAACCTCGGGGTCGAGGTTGTTGAGCAGCATCCGAAGCGGCGCCTCCGTCGACCACGAGCGGGCAAGCAGCTCGGTCCCGCGCGGCGCCCGGATCGCCGAGAGGTCGCCGCAGAGATCGTCGACCATCTCGTCGATCGGACGCGTCGTGCTCACGACCGCTCCCGCTCGCGCTTGCGCAGGTTGCGCCAGGTCAGGCCGGTCGCCAGGACGAACGCGCCGAGGGCGGCCGCGGTCGCCCACACGATCGACCCGCCCGTGACCACCGCCAGCACGATCACGATCACCGCAAATGCCGCGTAGATGAGAGCGCTGTCGCGGTACGGCCGCGGCGACCGGCGCGGGCGGTGCGGGCTCCGCCCGTTCGTCGTCGTCACTGCAGCTCTCCGACCTCGGCCTCGACTGCCTCGACGAGCGCGCCCGAGCGAATCGACTCGGCGACAGCCTCGATGTCCGGCGACAGCGGCCGGTCGTCCCGCAGCCGCTCCGACAGCGAGCGCACATGCTCGCGCACGGCGCGCACACCCACGCCCGGTTGCAGCGGCGCGAGGAACTCGACCCCCTGCACCCCTGCGAGCAGCTCGATCGCGAGCACCCGCTCCGCGTTCGCGAGCGCCTGCCACGCCTTCAGGCCGGCGGCGTTTCCCATCGAGACGTGATCTTCCTGCCCCGCGCTGGTCGGGATCGAGTCGACCGACGCCGGATGCGACAGCACCTTGTTCTCGCTCACGAGCGACGCCGCCACGTACTGGGGGATCATGAAGCCCGAATTGAGACCGCCGTCTCCCGTGAGGAAAGCCGGCAGACCCGTCGGAGAGGCTCGGGTTGACGAGCCTCTCGACCCGCCGCTCGGCGATGTCCGCCAGCTCGGAGACCGCCATCGCGAGGCAGTCGAGAGCGAACGCGAGCGGCTGGCCGTGGAAGTTGCCGTTCGAGACGAGCAAGCCGTCCTCGACGAGCACGAGCGGATTGTCGGTCGCCGAGTTGAGCTCGGTCGAGACCGTGTAGTCGATGTAGTCGAGCAGGTCGCGGCTGGCCCCGTGCACCTGTGGCGCGCAGCGCAGCGAGTAGGCGTCCTGCACCTTGTCGCACCAGCGGTGCGCCTCGTTGATGGCGGAGTCGTCAAGGAGCGTGAGCACGTTGGCGGCCGAGTCGACCTGGCCGCGCAGAGGGCGCGCGGCGTGGATCTGGGGCAGGAAGCTGGTGCGCGAGCCCTGCAACGCCTCGAGCGAGAGTGCGCAAGCGATATCCGCCGACTTCGCCAGCCGGCGCGCCCGCGCCAGGCCGAGCGCGCCGAACGCGGCCATGAACTGCGTGCCGTTCACGAGCGACAGGCCCTCCTTGGCCTGCAGCCTGATCGGCTCGAGGCCGGCCGCCGCCAGCGCTTCGGCGCCCGGAAGCAGGCTCCCGTCGAACCAGGCCTCGCCCTCGCCAATCAGCGGCAGCGCAAGGTGCGCGAGTGGCGCCAGGTCACCGCTCGCCCCGACCGACCCGCGGCTCGGCACGCGCGGCAAGACGCTGCGGTTGAGGCACTCGACGAGCAGCTCGACCGTCTCGATCCGGGCGCCCGAAAACCCTTTCGCGAGCGCATTCGCGCGCAGCACCATCGCTGCCCGCACGATCTCCGGCGGGTACGGCTCGCCCACCCCGCACGCGTGGCTGCGCAGCAGGCGGACCTGGAGCTCCTCGCCGAGCTCCTCGGGAATCGAGCGCGAGACAAAGCGGCCGAAGCCGGTGTTGACGCCGTACGTGTGCTCCTGCCGCCCGTGGAGGGTGTTCTCGACCAGCTCCCGCGCCGCGGTCATCCGCTCTCGTGCCACGTCGGTCAGCCCGACCGGCGCGTGGCCGACGGCAACCGCCCAGACGTCGGCAACGGTGAGATCTTCCCCGGTGAGAGCCCTGCTCTCGATCACGTGCGCGAGTGTATCCCGCGCGCTTTCGGGTTCCGGCCGGCGCCCTGAGGGTCCCTTAGTTCGGTTCGCCCGGCCTCCTCCCCGAGGCGATCGTATCCGGGAACGACGCACGTGTCTGTCACGGATTCGAGCCGAAACTGTGACTACTGCTCGAGCAGCCGCAGCTCGAGGACGCGCGAGGCGTCGAAGCCGTCGATCCGCAGCATCGCCCCCGCAGCCGCGACCGCCGCCCCGGCCGGCATCAGGCCGACGAGCTCGGAGCCGATCACCTCCGCGCCGCGGGCCTCGGCCTCGAGCGCGACGCGCTCGACGATCTCGTGCAGCGCCGCGGCCTCGTAGTCCTCGACGTTCATGCTCACCTGGACGAGGCCCGCCCGCGGCAGGTCGAGACCGAGCGCGCGCACGCCCGGGAACCCACCGTCCCGCTCGCGCACCGCGCGGGCCACTTCGCGCGCCGCCTCGAGCGAGCCGCGCAGGTTCACGTTGAACGCGATCAGCGGCCGCCGGGCGCCGACGAGCACCGCACCGCTCCGCTCGTCCAGCTGCGACGGCCCGAAGTCGGGCGCCAGCTCGCCCGCTTCGACCCTCCGCCGCAGGCCGTCGAGACCACCCGAGCGGAAGAACGCCGGCCCGCGCCCCGGCGCGAGCTCGCCGTACGCGAAGACAGGCAGCCCGAGCTCCGTCCCGACCCGCTCGGCCAGCGTCCGCGCGCAGGCCGAGGCGCGCTCCAGCTCCTCCGGCACGAGTGGCACGATCGGCACGACGTCGGCCGAGCCGACCCGCGGGTGCGCCCCTTCGTGCCGCCGCAGGTCGATCCGCTCGGCCGCGCACGCGATCCCGGCGAGGAGCGAGTCGACGAGCTCGTCCTCCGAGCCGACGAGCGTGAAGACCGAGCGGTTGTGGTCCTCGTCCGCATGCACGTCGAGCAGCCGAGCGCGCGAGCCGAGCGCCTCCGCGAGCGCGTCGATCGTCGCGCGGTCGCGCCCCTCCGAGAAGTTCGGCACCGACTCGAGCGGCCGCGGCATGGACGTACCCTACGAGCGTGAAGACCTACTACGACCGGCGCGCGGGCGAGTACGACGACTGGTTCCTCGGCACCGGCCGCTTTGCGGAGCGAGACCGCCCCGGCTGGGAGCAGGAGCTCGACGGCCTGCGCGCGGCGCTGGAACGGCTCCCGGCGGCGCGGACCCTCGACGTGGCCTGCGGCACCGGCTTCCTCACGCGGCACCTGCCCGGAGAGGTCGTCGGCCTCGACCAGAGCGAGTCGATGATCGAAGAGGCCCGGCGCCAGGCACCCGAAGCCACGTACGTCCAGGGCGACGCCCTCGAGCTGCCGTTCCCCGACGCCTCCTTCGACCGGCTCTTCACGTCGCATTTCTACGGCCACCTCGAAGGTGACGAGCGCGAGAGGTTCCTCCGCGAGGCGCGTCGCGTCGCGCGCGAGCTGGTGGTCGCCGACTCCGCGCTCCGCGAGGACGTCGAGCCGGAGGAGCGCCAGGAGCGGATCCTGAACGACGGCTCCCGCTGGGAGGTCTACAAGCGCTACTTCACGGCGGACGGCCTCGCCGACGAGCTCGGCGGCGGGGAAACGCTGTTCGCCGGCCGTTGGTTCGTCGCCGTTCGCTCTTGACGCGCAGGCGCTCGCGTTACCGCTCGCTCGCCTCGCTCCAGCGCGACAACCGCGTCTGCCGCGCCTGCGCCGAGGCCGGCTACCCGCTCGAGTCGCTGCCGATCGTCCAGCCCTATTCCGGCCAGCGCGCGTACGTCTTCGGCCAGGCGCCCGGAGCACAGGAGGGCCTGGAACGGCTCCCGTGGCGCGGGCGCGCCGGCCGCACGCTCCGCCGCTGGCTGGCGATGGACGAGGACGAGTTCTACGCGACCTTCTACTGCGCGTCGGTCACGCGCTGCTACCCGGGCAAGGCGCCGACCGGCCGCGGCGACCGCACGCCGACACCACGCGAGCAGGAACTCTGCGCCTTCTGGCGGGACTGGGAGCTCCACCTGATCAGGCCCCTCCTGATCGTCCCGGTCGGCGGCCTCGCGGCCCGACGGCTGCTCGGCCTCAAGAGCGTGAGCGAGTGCGTCGGCCGCCGCTACGAGCACGACGGCGCCGCGGCGATCCCGCTCCCCCACCCCTCCGGCGCCAGCAGTTGGCTGAACGACCCCGCCAACCGCGAGCGCGTCGCGGAGGCCGCCGCGCTGATTCGCGCGGAGCTCGTCGTAGTCCGAAGCAACGGGCCCGGCCGCTAGATTTCGAGGGTGCAGGAACCGCCCCGCTATCGCGACACCTTCGCTCGGCTACTGGGTTTCCTGCGGCCGTACAAGGTTTCGCTGATCGTCTCGATCGTGCTCGCGGTCGGCTCGCAGATCGCCGCGATCGCGCTGATCTGGCTGACCGGGGATGTGATCGACAAGGCGCTCAAAACGCACGACCACGAGATGCTCAAGATCCTGGTCGCCGCCGTCCTGGTGATCGGCTTCGCGCGCGCGGCCCTCATGGCGGGCCGCCGGCTGCTCTCCGGCCGGCAGGCGCTCGCCGTCGAAATGGACATGCGGCGGGACCTGTACGCACATCTGATCCGCCTCTCGTTCGGCTTCTACGACCGGCACCAGACCGGGCAGCTGATGTCCCGCGCAACCGTCGATCTCCAGGGCGTTCGCTTCTTTCTCGGCTACGGCCTGATCTTCTTCTTTCAGAACGCGCTCACCGTGCTGTCGGTGACCGTGGTGCTGCTCATCTACAACTGGAAGCTCGCGCTGATCGCGCTGGCGATCACGCCGGTGCTCGTCGCGGTCGCCTACCGCTACAGCCACGTGGCGCATCCGACCCTGCGAGAAGTTCAGCAGAAGCTCGCCGATGTGGCGACGGTGGCGGAGGAGAACATCGTCGGCGTCCACGTCGTCAAGTCGTTTGCGCAGGAGCC
This sequence comes from uncultured Actinomycetes bacterium, assembly GCA_963755635.1. Taxonomy (GTDB): domain Bacteria; phylum Actinomycetota; class Thermoleophilia; order Gaiellales; family Gaiellaceae; genus AC-32. The sequence goes on from CAVWKS010000036.1 coordinate 155,457, forward strand.
GCAGGAATCAGCCAAGTTCCACGCGCGCTCCGAGGCCGTCTTCGCTCAGACGCTGCGCGCCAACCGGCAGCGCGCGCTGTATGTCCCGTTCATTTCGTGGGTGCCGCTCCTGGCGCAGGGCGCGGTGCTGCTCGTGGGGGCGCGCCTGGTGACGAGCGGCGAGCTCACCGTCGGCCACTTCGTCTCGTTCAACCTCTACCTCGCCATGCTGGTGACGCCGCTCCGCTCGCTCGGGATGTGGATCGGCCAGTCGCAGCGGGCAACCGCGTCCGGCGAGCGGATCTTCCAGGTCATGGACGAGCCGGAGGAGATCGCCGAGCGGCCGGACGCGGTCGAGCTGCCGCCAGGCGACGGCGAGCTTCGCTTCGAGAATGTGAGCTTCGAGTACCTCGAGGGGCGGCCGGTTCTCGAGGGCGTCACGCTCGACGTGCCGGCGGGCCGGACGGTTGCGCTGATCGGGCAGACCGGCTCCGGCAAGACGACGCTCACGTCGCTCGTGCCGCGCTTCTACGACGCGACCTCGGGCCGCGTTCTGGTGGACGGGGCCGACGTCCGTGACGTGACGCTGGCCTCGCTGCGGCGGGCGATCGGCGTCATCTCGCAGGACCCGTTCCTGTTCTCGGCGAGCGTGCGCGAGAACATCACCTTCGGCGCGCCCGAGCTCGACGACGCGGAGGTCGAGCGGATCGCGCGCCTCGCCCAGGCGCACGAGTTCGTCGAACAGTTGCCCGACGGCTACGACACGATCATCGGCGAGCGCGGGATCACGCTGTCGGGCGGGCAGCGCCAGCGGCTCGCGATCGCGCGGGCGCTCGCGGTCGATCCGCGGATCCTGATCCTCGACGACGCGACGGCCTCCGTGGACGCGACCACCGAGGCCCGGATCCGCGTCGGTTTGCGGGAGGCGATGCGCGACCGCACCACGCTGATCATCGCCCACCGTCTCTCGACGATCGCGCTCGCCGACGAGATCGTCGTCCTCGACGAGGGCCGCATCACGGCGCGAGGAACACATGACGAGCTGCTCGAGACCAGCCAGGTCTACCGCGATATCTACGAGCACGGCCTGCTCGAGCGGCGGTTCGCCGACGCCGTCGAGGCGCGCGCCGACGACGCCCTGGAGGCCGCGTCGTGACCGCGCACCTGTGTAGAAACCGACACGAAATCGGCGCCCTTGAGGCACAGACCCGTGCGCCGAAGCCCGGTATCGTCACCAACGAGGGTGGCGGGTTCAACCCCACCCTCCAGTTGGGTGGGGGTGCGGGTGCGGGTGCGGCGTTCTTGCGGATCGCGCGGCCCCGATCGGGGAGGCTCGCTTGAGGGTCTGGCAGCCGGGCGGGCACCTGATGCGGGACCGAAGCGCGAGCGTGGAGGACTGGTCCTGGCGAAGCACCCGCCGGCGCCTCGGGACGTTGGTGCAGCTGACGCGCCGCTACCGGGCCCGCACGGCGCTCTCCGTCGTCGCCCTCCTGCTCGCGACGGCGACTGCGCTCGCGCCGCCGTTCCTCTCCAAGTACGCGATCGACGACGGCATCAAGCAGCACGACCTGGCGAAGCTCTGGTGGATCGTCGGCGCGTTCCTGCTTGCCGGGCTCCTCAACTGGGGCCTGACCTACGCGCAGACCTACCTGACCGGCTGGGTCGGCGAGCGCATCCTGGCCGACCTGCGCAACCGGCTGTTCGACCACCTCCAGGGCCTCTCCCTGGGCTTCTTCGAGCGCAACCGCGCCGGCGTGATCATCAGCCGCCTGACGAACGACGTCGAGGCGATCGACCAGCTCGTCACCGACGGCGTCACGAGCCTCGTGCAGAACACGCTCACGCTGCTCGGCACGGCGATCCTGCTCTTCGTCCTGGACTGGCGGCTGGCCCTCGCCACGCTGCTCGTGATCCCCTTCATGAGCATCGCGACGGTGATCTTCCGCAAGCGCTCGGCTCGCGCCTACGCCGCCGTGCGCGAGCGGCTCGGGCTCGTGACGGCCACCCTCGCCGAGGACATCGCCGGGATGCGCGTCGTCCACGCCTTCACGCGCGAACGCGCGAGCATGCGCAACTTCCGCGAGGTGACCGAGCGCTATCGCGACTCGAACATGGAGACGGTCGTTCTCAACGGGATCTACTTCCCGTTCGTAGACCTGCTCTCCTCGATCGCGCTCGCGGTGGTGCTCGGGTACGGCGGCCACCTCTACTTCCAGGGCTCGGTCACGCTCGGCACGCTGTTCGCCTTCATGCTCTACGTGCAGAACTTCTTCGACCCCGTGCAGCAGCTCTCGCAGCTGTACGGGACGTTCCTCTCGGCCACGGCGGCGCTCGACAAGATCGTGGACGTGCTCGACCAGAAACCCGAGGTCGTCGACGGTCCGGATCAGCTCGAGCTGCCGCACGTCGAAGGGCGGGTCCGGTTCGAGAACGTCCACTTCGGTTACGGCAACGGCCCCGAGGTCTTGCACGGGCTCGACCTCGACGTGCCCGCCGGGACGACGGTCGCGCTCGTCGGCCACACCGGCGCCGGCAAGTCGACGATCGCGAAGCTGCTCGCGCGCTTCTACGACCCGCGCGAGGGCCGGATCACGATCGACGGCTACGACCTGCGCGACGTCTCCCAGGCCTCGCTCCGCCACCAGCTCGGCATCGTCCCGCAAGAGGGCTTCCTCTTCGCCGGCACGGTGTCCGAGAACATCGCGTTCGGCCGCCCGGATGCGGCTCCCGAGGAGATCGTCCGCGCGGCCGAGACGATCGGCGCCCACGACTTCATCCTGCGGCTCGAGAACGGCTACGAGACACAGCTCCAGGAGCGCGGCACCCGCCTATCGCTCGGGCAGCGCCAGCTCGTGGCGCTCGCGCGCGCCCTGCTCGCCGACCCTCGCATCCTGATCCTCGACGAGGCGACCTCCTCGGTCGACATCGGCACCGAACGGAAGATCGAGCGTGCGCTCCGGACCCTCCTCTCGGGCCGCACCGCCTTCGTGATCGCGCACCGCCTCTCGACGATCCGCGACGCCGACCTGATCGTCGTCCTCGAGCACGGCCGCATCGTCGAGCAGGGCTCGCACGACGAGCTCCTCCGCCGCCAGGGCCTCTACACCTCCCTGTACGGCGACTGGGCCGCCGACGTCGCGTAAGCCCGGCCTCACAACGTCACAAAGTGCGCCGATTCCGCGACAGAAGCGGGATTTCACTGTAACGAGGGATCCGGTAGAGGCGGCTCTGACCCGATCGTTTGGGGGCGGTGTTCCTCTCGCGTGCCCAGCGCGCGAGGACGCTAGCTGCGGCTTTTACGACTACTGCGGTTTTTGCGGCTTTAGCGTGCGCTGTTGCGGCGTCCTCTGCCCTTGCCTGTTCAGGCGGCTATACGTATGCCGGCCTGTACACCAACCGACCCGTCGCGGGGGTCGCGGCCACGGTGAGCATGCTCTCGGCGCCGACGGTCGACAGCGGTCCGGGCGGCCACGTCGCGGCCTGGGTCGGCGTCGGCGGGGCCGGAATGGGCCCCGGCGGCACTGACGAGTGGCTGCAGGTCGGCCTCGCGTCGTTCGACCGCCCGGACGGGCGTCTCTACTTCGAGCTCGCTCTGCCCCACAAGAAACCGGTGTTCACAGAGCTTGCCTCCGGGATCCAGCCCGGCGAGTCGCTGCGGGTGGCCGTGATGGAGCTCCCGTTCGACCCGAACAAGTGGATCGTGATCACCCCCAAGGGAATCGAGGGCCCCTTCTACCTGCCGGGCAGCCACGGAAAGTGGTCGCCGGTCGCCACCGGCGAGAGCTGGGCCCACGGCGGTTCGCTCTGCAACACGTATGCCTATCGCTTCGACAGCGTCGAGCTCGCGAGCAAGCGTGGCTGGCGGCATCTCCACCATGGCCTGAAGCTGCAGGACCGTGGCTCGCGGGTCCACCTGATCTCGCCGTACGCCTTCAGCGCGACCACTACCTGAGTCCTTAACAAAGCGTTACGGGGGAATCCGGGCCGCCGCCCCGGTCCGTACTCCGAGGAAACGCTACGTACACGCTTTCTGCGGAGTACGACGCTCGATTCCTCCAATGCCCCGCGCTCGCATCGCCCAGCTTGCGGGGGCGCTCCTCCTGGCCCTCGCCTGCGCCTGTTCGGCGCCTTCCGCCGTGTCGTCCGCCGCCGCGCGCGGGTGCCCGCCGGGGTACGCCTACGCCGGCCTCTACGCGACGAAGCCGGTGGCCGGCGTGGCCGCCTCGCTGACGATGCTCGACCAGCCGACGGTGGACGGCGGACACGTCGCCGCGTGGGTCGGGGTCGGCGGCGCCGGCGAGGGCCCGCACAACACCGACGAGTGGCTCCAGGTCGGTCTCGCGTCGTTCGACCAGCCGCAAGGCCGCCTCTACTACGAGCTGACGCTGCCCCACAAGAAGCCGAAGTTCGTCCAGCTGGCGGACGGGATCGAGCCCGGCCAGGTCGTGCGCGTGGCGGTGCTCGAGCTGCCGTTCCACCCGAACGACTGGGTCGTCGTCACGCCACAGGGGATCGCCGGCCCCTTCCATCTGCCCCGCAGCCACGGCCGCTGGGGGCCCGTCGCGACCGGCGAGAGCTGGGCGAGGCCGGGCGGCTTCTGCAACTCGTACGACTACCGCTTCGGCGGCGTCCAGTCGGCGGCCGCCGGCGACTGGCACCAGCTCGCGCACACCCGGAAACTGCAGGATCCCGGCTGGGTCGTGCGGCGTGAGTCTCGCTCGTCCTTCCGCGCCGCGGCCGCGGGAATCGGTTCAAGTTGAAGAGGCTGCGGGGCTAGGATTCGAACCTAGACTACTCGGTCCAGAGCCGAGCGTCCTACCATTAGACGACCCCGCAACGTGCCGTTGCGGCCCGGGGATTCTAGCCCGATTGGGCGCGATCCCGGGAGCGGCGCTCCTCGACCGACTCGCCTTCCTGCGGCGCCCCGCCGGGGCCGCCCATGACGACACCCTCGTCCTCGACGAGCTCCCGCGGATCGGCTTTGCGGTACTCCTCGCTCTGGACGCCTCCGCGCGGATCGCCCTCGACGTCGAGCGCGTGTGGATCGCCTTCCTGCTTCGCCGCGCGGGCCGTCTCGCCCCGCTTTCGCCACCACCCGAGCACGAGCCGGTTCTGCCCACTTGCTCGCTACACTAAGCCTGCTCCGGCACGGCGCATTCGTCTAGTGGCCTAGGACACCGCCCTCTCACGGCGGCGGCACGGGTTCGAATCCCGTATGCGCCTCCTCACCATGACCTCGCCATGAACGCAACCGTCCTGCTCGCCAACTTCGCGAAGATCGCCGACGGGATGCTCGACGTGCAGCAGGGCGGCTGGACGCAGATCGGCCCCGGCCCGGTCTCGTTCTTCGTCGCGGGGCTCGTCTCGTGCGAGTGGCACGAGACGAACCAGAAGCACGAGCTCAAGCTCGAGCTGCTCGACGCCGACGGCGGCCCGGTGCCACACCCGGAGAACGGCCAGCCGGTCGCGACCTCGGCGACCTTCGAGGCCGGCCGCCCGCCCGGCCTGAAGCCGGGCGCGATGGTGCACATGCCGCTCGCGGTCCCGTTCGGCATCTTCGAGCTGACGCCGGGCGAGTCGTACGAGGTCCGACTGTCACTCGACTCGGAGAGCCGCGACGAGTGGCGGCTCCCGTTCGTGATCCGGGAAGCCCCGGCTCCCCAGTCCTAGGCGCCGAGCTCGGCCACGAGTGGGCCGGTGTCGAGCGGGTCGAAGCCGATCCGCGCGGCGATCTCCTCGCTCGACGGCTTCGTCCCCTCGGCGAACAGCGCGCGTAGCCGCTCGCCCGTGTCGCTGCTGGCCCACCACTCAGGGCCGATCTCGCGCTCGAGGTACGAGCGCAGCTGTGCCGAGCGGATCCAGGCGCGGAGGTAGTCGGCCGAGTAGAAGCCCGCGTCCATGTCCGCGAGGTAGCCGTCCGAGCGGTAGCGGACGCTGGTCGCCTCGGTCAGCCGCTCCTCGTAGCCGCCGGGCGTGCCGCCGTCGTCGTTGAAGCGCCCCCAGAACTCGAGCTCGAACTGGAACTTCGCCGTGTAGCGCCTGAAGAGCAGCGCCTCCATGAACGTCGTCGCCTCGGCGTTCGTCGCGGCGTCCTCGTCGGAGAGATCGAAGTAATGCGCGTGCCACGCCGGCTCGCGGGAGATCGCCTCGACGATGTACGAGTAGATCTCGGTCAGCGCATGGTCGCGCGAGATGTTGCGGAACGTGTACGGCAGGGCCGGGTCGCAGCCCGCGTAGTGCAGCGCGTGGCCGGCCTCGTGCAGGAACGCCTGGTAGTCGTGCAGGCCGCCCTGCGCGCGGGTGATCAGGTGGACGATCTTCGGCGGGTCCGACGGGATCACGCAGGCCCGAGGCGACTTCTGCGGCCGGTCGTCGAGGTCGAGCTTGATGTTCGGCTCCGAGTCGAGGTCGAAGCCGAGCTTCGCGAGCGTGTCCATGCAGACCGGGACCGCCTGCTCCTTCGTGTAGATGCTGTCGAGCGGCGAGAGCCGGCGCATGAAGGCGACGTGGTGCGAGCTCGGGGGCGAGCCGCGCTCCGGCCCGAGCAGCCGCTCGAACCAGCGGTCGCGTAGCTCTTCGTAGGCCGCTCTCGCGGCGTCGCTCGCCTGCGCGAGGGCGCGCTCGAGCTCGCGGAGCGAGATGCCCTTCTCCTCCTCGATCCGCTTGATCGGATCGTCGGCTCCGGTGATCTCGGCCTCGAGGCTCTCCCCCTCGCGCATCACATCGAGGCGCTCGTCGTTGAAACCGGCCGAGACGTCCGCGCTGCGCTCGCCGAGCTCCTCGCGCCCCGCGTAGGAGTCGAGCACCGCGAGCCGCGCCTGCGCGCTCCTGAGCGGGAGCTCCTCGCCCTCGAACTCGACCCGCGCGGCCAGGATCGCGTTCTCGAGCGCGTCCTCGCGTTCGGCCAGCGCGCCGGTGATCAGGCCCGCTTCGCAAGTCTTGCCGAGCCGGTAGAGCCGCTCGCGGTCCTCGCCGGCCGGCGCCTCCGCGTGGGCCTCGTTCAAGGCGTCGAGCTGATCCCGTGTGAACAGATCCCGGTAGCGGGCGACGATCTCGGCGCGCTCGGAGATCTCTTTCTCGCCGACGCGCACGGCCCGGCCCTCCTCGGAGCGCTCGTACAGGTAGCGCTGCAGGCGGGATTCGTAGTCGGCTGGACGGAGAATTTCGGTGACGCTCACGGGGATAGAGCAATCTATCCGACGCTACCCGTATCTGTTTCGGGGTCTCAAACGTTTATGATTCGAAAGTCGTATACAAATGCGCAGCTCTGGCCCAGCCGAACTCCTGCCGCGCCCGACGGCTCATTTCCGGCGCTTTGCCTGGCGTGAGTTTCAGCGGGCGCTCGACCCGCTCGGGCCGCCGCGGCCGCTGCCGCTGATGCGGGCGAGCGATTCCTCTTTGCCCAGCAGCTCGAGGCTCTCGAAGAGGCCGGGCGAGACGGGCGACCCCGTCACGGCCAGACGAATCGGCTGAAACGCCTCGCGCGGCTTGAGCCCGAGCCGCTCCGCCAACTCGCGTAGGGCCGCCTCGATCCGGTCGGACTCGAACGGCTCCACGGCCTCGAGCGCCTCCGCGGCAGCCGGCAGGACAGCGCCGTCCGTTGCCGCAGCCTCCGGGCGCGCGAACAGGAAGCCGGCAAAGGCCGGGAACTCGCCCAGCTTCGCGATCTTCTCCTGCACGAGCGGCGCCGCCCGGCGCACGAGCTCCTCGTCCCAGTCGTAGCCCTGCTCGCGCAGGTACGTGACCAGGCGGTCTGCATACTCGTCGAGCGGCAGCTCACGGAGATACACCCCGTTCAGCCAGTCGAGCTTCGCGTAGTCGAAGACGGCCGGGCTCGCGCCGACGCGCTCGAGGGTGAAGCGCTCGACGATCTCTTCGCGTGACATGACGGTCGTCTTGTCGTCGTAGCTCCAGCCGAGGAGCGCGAGGAAGTTGAAGAGCGCCTCCGGGATGTAGCCGTCGGCGCGGAAGTCCTCGACCGTCACGTCGCCATGGCGTTTCGAGAGCTTCCGTCCGTCCTCGCCGAGGATGTTCGCCAGATGGCCGTACGCGGGGAGCGGCGCGCCGAGCGCCTCGAGGATCCGGATCTGCTTCGGCGTGTTCGAGATGTGGTCCTCGCCGCGGAGGACGTGCGTGATGCCGTCCAGCCAGTCCTCGACCGGCGAGGCGAAGTTGTAGGTCGGCCGCCCGTCGCCGCGCACGAGCACGAGGTCCTCGAGCCGCTCGTTCGGAACCTCGATCCGGCCGCGGATCAAGTCCTCCCAGGCCGTGACGCCGTCGTCCGGCATGCGCATCCGGATTGCGCCCTCGTCCTCGTAGGCCTTGCCCTCGTCGAGCAGGCGCCGGGCCTCCTCGCGGCAGCGCTCCATGCGGTCGAGCTGGAACGTGAGCTCGCCGTCCCAGTCGAGCCCCAGCCAGCGGAGCGACTCCTGGATCTGCTCGGTCGCCTCGGCCACCTCGCGGCTCGTGTCGGTGTTCTCGATGCGCAGGAGGGACTCGCCACCCTCGTGCCGGGCGAAGAGCCAGTTGAAGAGCGCCGTGTGGACGTTCCCGATGGTGAGGAAGCCGGTCGGGCTGGGCGCGAAGCGGACGCGTACCGACATGCCATTAGCGTAACGGCGTGTCAGAACGTGTCCTGACCCAGCGCGAGCTGAACCGCACCACGCTGCTTCGCCAGCTCCTGCTCCGGCGCGAGCGGCTCTCTCCGGTTCGGGCGATCGAGCGCCTGGCCGGGCTGCAGGGGCAGCTGGCCTCGTCGCCGTACCTGGCGCTCTGGGCGCGAGTCGACGGCTTCGAGCGGCCGGCGCTCGAGCGTGCGTTGAAGCAGCGCCGCGTCGTCAAGGCGCTCCTGATGCGGGCGACGATGCACCTGGTCTCGGCGCGCGATCTCCCCTACTTCGACGCCGCCGTGCGCGAGACGCGGACACAGGTACGGGCACGAGGAACGGCGCGGCCTCCGGATGAGCTCGTCGAGCGGGCGGTCGAGCTGACGCGCGAGCAGCCGCGAACGCGCGCGGAGCTGATGGAGGCGCTCGGGCTCGACCCGCGGACGCAGGATCCGTACGAGATCCGAAAGTACTACTGGGTCGTCGCACTCGCGCGGCTCGAGCAGACGCCCGAGTGCGCGTTCTACGGCTTCCGCGGCTCGCCGCGCTTCGAGCCGGCGGACCACGAGCACCCGCCGTTCGCCGAGGGCGCCGCCTACACGATCAAGCACTACCTCGCAGCCTTCGGGCCGGCCACGCGCGCGGACGTCTCGCAGTGGAGCGGCGTGCCGATCCGCGATCTCGCTCCCGGCTTCGAGGCGCTCCGCCTGCGCACCTTCCGCGACGAGCGGGGGCGCGAGCTGCTCGACCTCCCGCGCGCCCCGCTCGCGCCGGCCGACGCGCCCGCCCCGCCGCGGCTGCTACCCCGCTGGGACGAGCTGCTGCTGGCGCACAAGGACCGCACGCGCGTGCTTCCCGACGAGCACCGCAAGACGGTGATCCACAAGAACGGCGACGTCCAGCAGACGTTCCTGGTCGACGGCGTGGTCGCCGGCCTCTGGCGCCGCGAGGGCGACCGGATCGCGCTCGAGCCGTTCGCGCCGCTCCCCCGGGCCGCGAGGCGCGAGCTCGAGGACGAGGCCGCGCGGCTCCGCGCCTGGCTCGGCTAGCGTCAGCGCATGATCCTCGGCGGCCACTGCTCGGGCGGGATCAAGAAAGCGCTCGAGAACGCACACGGGTTCGGGATGGACGCCGTCCAGCTCTTCGCGCAGAGCCCACGCGCGTGGCGCTTTCCTGAGCACGACCCGGCCGACCTCGAGGCGTTCAAGCGCCGCCGCGAGGAGCTCGGCATCGAGGCCGTCACTATCCACGCGCTCTACCTGTTGAACCTGGCGAGCCCGAAGGACGAGTTCTACGAGAAGAGCGTCACGACCCTCCGCTCGACGATGGACGCGGCGTGCGCGATCGAGGCCGACGCGGTCGTCTTCCACGTCGGCTCGCACCTGGGCAGCGGCTTCGAGGCCGCGCTCGAGCGCGTGGTGCCCGCGCTGCTCCTGTGCCTCGAGCGCTGCTCGGAGACGACCTGGCTCTGCATGGAGAACACCGCCGGCGCCGGCGGCACGATCGGCCGCTCGCTGGACGAGCTCGAGGCGATCTACGAGGCGGCCGGCCGGCACGAGCGGCTCGGCGTCTGCCTCGACTCGTGCCACCTGTTCGCCTCCGGCTACGACATCACGGACCGGGCCGTGCTCGACGACCTGCTCGCCGAGCTCGACGAGCGGATCGGGCTCGACCGCCTGCGCTGCCTGCACGTGAACGACTCGAAGACGCCCCTCGGCTCGAACCGCGACCGGCACGACAACATCGGCGACGGCCTGATGGGCGAGAAGCTCGGCGTCTTCCTCGGCCACCCGAAGCTGCAGGGCCTGCCGGCGCTGCTCGAGGTCCCGGGCACCACGGGCCACGGGCCCGACGCCGAGCAGATGACGAAGCTACGCGAGCTGCACGCGCGCGCTACGAAGCGCGGAGGCGCGCGAAAACGCGGAACGAAGGCTCGCCGACCGGCAGCTCGTGGAACTCGGGGTTGATGCACCCGAGCTCCTCGCTCCGGCTCTCGTAGCACGGCTCGACCTCGACGCGGCAGAGCGGCAGCGGCTGACCCTTCGCCTTGATCGCGCCGAAACCGCTGCGCGTCGACTCGGCGGCGCTCAGCAAGTCGAAGTCGATGTCGACGTCGAACACCCTCTGCATGCAGCCGACGTACGTGTGCCCGAACTCCTGGAACGAGTAGAGGAACGGACAGCCCTTCTCGAGACACGCGCCGGGGTAGACGATCTTGTCGCAGTGCACTTCGCAGCGGCGGCACTCGGACTCGTCCTGCGGGCGCAGGGGCAGCTCTGTGGGCACAGCCGCCGCCTGCTCGCGAATCTGCATAACTGGATTGTGGTCGCTCCGAGGCGTCCTCCGCAAGACTTGACAAGTCCCGCGGGCGGGGGTAGTGCGCGCGACTAACCGAGTAGGCGGCGCGCGATGTTGAGCACGTCGAACTGGGTGAACGCCTGGTGGTCGGGCTCGGCGCCGTCCGGGTGCTCGTCGGCGCGGAACCAGAGCGCCTGCACGGTCGTCATCCCGAGCTCGCCGGCGCCGCGGACGTCCTCGTAGAGCCGGTCGCCGACGAAGAGCGCGTTCCCGGGCTCGACCTCGAGCGCCTGCAGGGCGCGCTCGAAGATCCGCCGGTCGGGCTTGCGAAAGCCGACCTCGGACGAGAAGACCGCGACGTCGAGCCGCTCCGCGAGACCCATCTGCTCGAGATCGCCCTGCAGGAGCCAGCCCGGGTCGAAGGCATTCGAGACGAGCCCGAGCTTGAGGCCCCGGTCGCGCAACCCCTCGAGGAGCGCGTGCGTCGTCGAGCCGAGCACGCGGGCGGGCTCCCACGCGGCGTGCTCCGCCTCGAGGAACCGCACGAGCTCGTCGTCGCCGAGCTCGATCCCGAAGTGGGCGAGCGCGTCGCGGATCATCCCCGGGTACTCGATCTCCTCGACCGTTCCCGGGACCCAGAAGAGGGGCTCGAAGCGCTCTCTGAAGTGGCCGCGGATCTCGTCGGCCGGCAGGTCGTCGCGTTCCAGCGCCGCGAGGCCGGCGCGAAACGCCGCATCCATGAGCTCCTCGTCCCAGCGGAACTCCATCAGCGTGTCGCCCCAGTCGAAGAGAACCGCCTCGAGCACGGCTCGCTAGGGTAGCGGCGTGGGCCGGAAGCTCCTGTGGGCGTCGCTCGTCCTGGCCCCGATCACGATCGCGATCCGCTACACGACGAGCGCCGATGACGTCACGCTCTTCGTCCTCTCGGCCGCGTCCCTCGTTCCCCTCGCCTGGCTGATCGGCGAGGCGACCGAGCAGGCGGGCGAGCACACCGGGCCGGGCATCGGCGGGTTCCTGAACGCGAGCTTCGGCAACGCGCCCGAGCTGATCATCGCGCTCTTCGCCGTCGCGGACGGCCTGCCGGACGTCGTGCGTGGGTCGCTGATCGGGAGCGTCGTCTCGAACCTGCTGCTCGTGCTCGGGCTCGCGGCGCTCGTGGCACCGGACGAGCGGCGGCTGGTCGATCGCAGGTCGATGATGGTGCAGCTCGGGCTCGTCCTCGCGGCGGCGGCTCTCTTCCTCATCCCCTCGATCCCCGGCTGGCACGGCGATCCGGAGCGGCACTCGCTCGCCGTCCTGAGCGCGCCCGTGGCGGCGGCGCTGCTCGTCCTCTACGTCGTCGTGACGACCTGGGGCCTGCGGCGCCACCGGCAGCAACACCGCGAGAGCGGCGTCGAGCCACAGGGCGCATGGGCTATGCCGACCGCGCTCGGAGCGCTGGCCGTGGCGACCCTGGTGACCACCTTCGTCAGCGAGATCCTCGTGCACTCGCTGACGACGTTCGCGCACGACGTGCACCTGTCGCAGTTCTTCGTCTCGATCGTGATCGTGGCGATCGTCGGCAACGCGGCCGAGCACGGCGGCGCGATCGTCGTCGCGCGGCGCGGCGGGAACCTCCGGCTGGCCTCGGAGATCGCGGTCTCGTCGAGCGCCCAGGTGGCCGTCCTCGTGACGCCGGCGGTTGCACTCCTTTCCTGGATCGTGCAGCCGGCGCTGCCGCTCAGCTTCCGCCCGATCGAGCTGACAGCCCTCGGCGGGGCTGCGGTCGTGGTCGCCCTGGCCCTGCGGGACGGCCGCGTCCAGCGCTGGCAGGGCGCGGCGCTGATGGCCGTCTATGCGCTAGCCGTCGTCGGGTTCTACCTCGCCGGAGACCGCTGACGCGAACGTCTCCGGCGTGCGCGTGAACGGGTACGTCGCCCAGTAGAGCTTCGTCACTGCGCCGTCCTCGTCGCGGACGACCCGCAACAGCTCGCCCCGCTCGCCTCCCGAAACCGTGCGAAAGCGGTCGTCGCCCTCCGGCTCGAAGACCGACGGCTCGCGCTCGGGCGGCGCGATCGCGATGCGCGCCTCGAGCTTCCCGCGCCGCCAGCCGAAGACCCACTCCCGCCCCTCCGACCACCAGCGGCCGAGCAGCGGCTCCAGCTCCGCAGGCGGCGCCTCCTCGGGCGACCACGGCTCGATGTCGGGCGCCAGCTCTTCGAGCCCCGCCTCGACCAGCGTGAGGCCCGTCTTCATCAGCTCGGGCCAGCTGTCCGAGTTCGCGAGCACGACCGCGCCGATCTTCTCGCGACGCGAGTAGACGAGCATCGAGAGGAAACCGGGGTAGCCGCCCGTGTGGCCGCCGAAGATGCGGTCGCCGCGCCGCCAGAGCTCGATCCCCAGACCCCAGCCGAGCGACCAGTCGGGCTCGGCCATGATCTGGAGGTCGTGCATCTCGGCGACGCTCTCAGGTCGGAGGATCTCCGGATCGGGCTCGCAGAGGAACGAGCCCCAGCGCGAGAGGTCTCCGACGGTGCTGTAGAGGCCGGACTCGCCGCCCTTGCCGCCAAGCGGCTCTAGCACGGGCTCGCGGTGTACCGCGTCCGTGTACGGCTCGACGAAGTACGGCAGCGCAGCCGGCTCGGACGGCCCCCACGTTGTGTGCTCGAGCCCGAGCGGGACGTGGAAGCGCTCCCGGATGTAGTCGCGGAACGGCATGCCCGAGAGCCGCGCGACGACGTGGCCGAGCAGCGCGTAAGCGAGGTTCGAGTAGTGCCAGGCAGTCGACGGCGGCAGCACCTGCTCGGCCTCCGCCAGCCGCCCGAGCAGCTCGGTCTCGCCGGGGAAGTCCAACGTCTCCCAGACCTCGCCGGGCGGCTCGCGCTGGAGCCCCGAGGCGTGCGCCAGCATCCGCCGGATCGTCGGCGTGCCGTGTGCGGCCTCCGGCAGGTGGCGTGAGAGGGGATCCTCGAGGTCGAGCTTGCCCTCGTCTCGCAGCTGCATCACCGCCGACGCCGTGAACGTCTTCGTGATCGAGGCGATGGCGTGACGCGTCTCCACCGTGGACTCGACGCGCTGCTCGACGTCCGCGAGCCCGAGCGCATCGCTCCAGGCCACCTCGCCGCCGCGGAAGACGGCCGCGATGAGGCTCGGCAGCCGCCCGGCCTTCTGCGCCTCGGCGGCGATCCGGCGGAACCGTTCGTCAGGCGCGGGCAAGGGTCCCCAGGGCGCGCGGGATCAGCTCGACCGCGCCGTCGATGTCGTCGTCGTCGACGCCCAGGTGCGTGACCGCGCGCAGCTTCGTCGGGTGCGCGGTCATCGAGAGGCCGACGCCCTGCTGCATCAGGCGTTCGAGCGCCTCGGCCGGTGTCAGGTCGAGTGGCCCGACGTCGACCTGGACGAAGTTCGTCTCGACCTGCTCGAGGTCGACCGGGACACCGGCGGCATCGAGCCCTTCGGCGAGCCGGCGGGCGCGGGCATGGTCGTCCGCGAGCCGCTCGACGTTGTGCTCGAGCGCGTAGACGCCAGCGGCGGCGACGATCCCGGCCTGCCGCATCGCGCCGCCGAAGAGGTGCTTGAGCCGCCGCGCCTCGGCCATCAGCTCCGCCGAGCCGGCGACGAGCGCGCCGAGCGGGCAGCCGAGCCCTTTCGAGAGGCAGAGCGTGACCGTGTCGAAGTAGCCGCCGATCTGGGCGGCGGGGACTCCGGACGCAACCGAGGCGTTGAGCACGCGCGCGCCGTCGAGGTGCAGGCGCAGCCCGAGCTCGCGCGCCGTGGCCGCGATCGCCTCGATCTCGTCAAGCGGCCAGACCCGTCCGCCCGAGGCGTTGTGCGTGTTCTCGACCGACACGATCCGCGTCGGGGGGATGTGCGTGCGGTCGGTCACGCGGACGGTCTCGCGCAGCTGCTCCGGCGTGAACCGGCCGGCCTCGCAGCGGAGCGGCCTGGTCATCAAGCCGGCGTGAACGGCCGGCCCGCCCAGCTCGGCCAGGAAGATGTGCGAGTTCTCTTCGGCCAGCACCTCGTCGCCCCGGCGCCCGAGCGTGCAGAGCGCGATCTCGTTCGCCATCGTCGCGGTCGGGACGTAGACCGCCTCCTCCTGCCCGAGCAGCTCCGCGGCGCGGCGCTCGAGCTCGTTGACGGTCGGGTCCTCGCGCTTCTGCTCGTCGCCGACCTCGGCGTTGGCCATCGCGGCGCGCATCTCCGGGCTCGGCTTCGTCTGCGTGTCGGAGCGGAGGTCGATCATCGGCTAGCTCCTTTCGGCGCCTCGACCGCGGCCGCGGCAGCCGGCTCGGCGGAGAGGTCGGGATGGTCCTCGAAGCCGTACCGGACGATCGCCCGCTTGGCCGCCTTGACCTCGTCCAGCCGCCCGACCGGCGTCGCGTGCGGCGCCTCCTTCAGCAGCTCCGGCTGCTCGGCCGCCTCACGGGCGATCGCGAGCATCGCGTCGACGAAGGCGTCGAGCGTCTCCTTCGCCTCGGTCTCGGTCGGCTCGATCATCAGCGCCTCGGGCACGATCAGCGGGAAGTAGATCGTCGGCGGATGGAAGCCGTAGTCCATCAGCCGCTTGGCGACGTCGAGCGTGCTCGTGCCGTGCTCGTGCTTCAGTCTCCGGCCCGAGAGCACGAACTCGTGCATGCAGAGCCGGTCGAACGGCAGCTCGTACGCGTCCTTCAGCCGGGCGAGCAGGTAGTTCGCGTTCAGCACGGCGACCTCGGACATCTCGCGCAGCTGCGGGCCGTACGCGCGGATGAAGGCGAGCGAGCGGACGAAGACGCCGAACGGCCCGTAGAAGCCGCGCACCTTGCCGATCGACTTCGGGCGGTCGTAGTCGAGGGCGTAGCGCTCGCCGTTCTGGACGACCGCGGGCACGGGTAGGAACGGCTCGAGGCGCTTCGCGACCGCGATCGGGCCGCCGCCCGGGCCGCCGCCGCCGTGCGGCTGCGAGAACGTCTTGTGCAGGTTGATATGGACGATGTCGAAGCCCATGTCGCCCGGCCGCGAGATCCCGCAGACGGCGTTCAGGTTCGCGCCGTCGTAGTACATGAGCGCGCCTGCGCCGTGGAAGATCCGCGTGATCTCCTCGATGTTCTCGTCGAACAGGCCGAGGGTCGAGGGGTTCGTGATCATCAGGCCCGCGGTGTGCTCGTCGACCTTCGCGCGCAGGTCCTCGACGTCGATGTTCCCGCGCTGGTCGGTCTGGACGTGGGTCAGCTCGTAGCCGGCCATCGTCACGCTCGCCGGGTTCGTTCCGTGCGCGGTGTCGGGGATGACGACCTTGCGGCGCTGCTCGTCTTCGTCCCGGTCGGCGAAGTAGGCGTGCATCAGCATCAGGCCGGTCAGCTCTCCCTGCGACCCGGCCGCCGGCTGGAGCGAGACCGCGGCGAGACCGGTGATCTCGGCGAGCGCCTCCTGCAACTCGTGGCAGAGACGAAGCGCGCCCTGGGCGTGCTCCTCGTCCTCGAGCGGGTGGAGGTCGCGGAAGCCGGGCAGCATGGCGAGGCGCTCGTTCACGCGTGGGTTGTGCTTCATCGTGCAGGAGCCGAGCGGGTAGAAGCCGGTGTCGATCCCGAAGTTGCGGGTCGAGAGCTGAGTGAAGTGGCGGAGCAGGTCCGGCTCGGCGATCTCGGGCAGGCGCGGCGGCTCGGAGCGGCGGAGCTCCGGCGGGGATCTCCGGCGTCGGGCAGATCGGGGCGCGGGGGTCGCCCGGCGCGGCGCCCTGCTTGCGAGCGCTCGTAGATCAGCTTCATCGCGCAAGCACCTCCGCCAGCCGGTCGATCTCCGCGATCGTACGGCGCTCGGTGACCGCGATCAGCAGCACGTCGTCCATTCCTTCGTAGTCGCGCCCGAGCGGGTAGCCGGGGTTGATCCCTTGCTCCAGCGCGTCGCGGATCGCCTCGCGGGCAGGCCGTCCGACGCGTACGGCAAACTCCTTGAATGTTGTCTTGTCAGAGAACGCAGGCGGGAGGTCGAGCCGCTCTTTCGCGTACTCGGCGAGGGCCATGCAGGTCTCCCCCACTTCGCGCAGTCCCTGCGGACCGAGCCACGAGAGGTAGACGAGCCCTGCGATCGTCAGCAGCGTCTGGTTGGTCGTGATGTTCGAGGTCGCCTTCTCGCGCCGGATGTGCTGCTCGCGCGTCTGCAGGGTGAGGACATAGCCGCGGTTGCCCGCGGCGTCTGTGGTCTCGCCGACGATCCGTCCCGGCATCCGCCGGATGAACTCGGAGCGCGCTGCCAGGAAGCCGTAGTGCGGCCCACCGTAGGAGAGGTAGTTCCCCGCCGACTGTCCTTCTCCGATCGCGAGGGCGCACCCGTAGCGTCCCGGCGCCTCGAGCACTCCGAGTGAGATCGGGTCCACGTGCGCGACCGGGAGCGCTCCTGCGTCCGCCGCTGCGGCGGCGAGGTCGGGTGCCGGCTCCAGCACGCCGAAGAAATTCGGCTGCTGGAAGATGACGCAGGCCGCGTCCTCGGCTGCCTCGCGGAGCTCGTCGGGATCGGTCGCACCGTCGCGATGCGGCACCTCGACGACCTCGAGCCCGAACCCCGGCGCGTAGGTCTTCACGACCTGCCGGATCTGCGGCCCGGTCGCCTCGGTGACCACGACCTTCGACCGACCCGTCGCGTGCTTCGCGACGAAGCATGCGTCGGCGGCAACCGTCGTGCCGTCGTACCCCGAGGCGTTGGCGACGTCGAGCCCGGTCAGCTCGCAGATCGCGGTCTGGTACTCGAAGATCGCCTGTAGGACGCCCTGGCTGAGCTCGGGCTGGTACGGCGTGTACGCGGTCAGGAACTCGCCGCGCTGCAGGACGGCGTCGGCGACCGCGGGGACGTAGTGGTCGTAGAGACCGGCGCCGAGAAACGAGACGTCAGGCCGCTCGTTCGCGGCGGCGAGCTCCGCGAAGTACGCCGTCAGCTCCTGCTCGGCCAGCGCCGGCGGGAGCGCGAGCTCTCGGTCGAAGCGCACGCCCTCGGGGAGCTCGGCGAACAGCTCGTCGATCGACGCGACGCCGATGGTCTCGAGCATCGCGTCGCGATCCGCGTCGGTCAGGGCGAGATAGCTCATCCGGTCGTGCGTCCGTAGACGGTCGTGCTCACCCCTGCTCGGCGAGGAATTGCCGGTACGCGTCGGCATCCAGCAGCGAATCGGCCTCGGCCGGCTCGCTCAGCCGAACGCGGACGATCCACCCCTCGCCGTACGGGTCCTCGTTCACCTTCTCGGGCGCGTCGACCACAGCCGAATTGACCTCGAGGATCTCGCCCGAGAGCGGCGCGATCACGTCGGAGACCGCCTTGACCGACTCGACTTCGGCGTACGCCTGGTCGCGGCTCACCGTCGCGCCCACCTCCGGCGCCTCGAAGTGGACGAGCTCGCCGAGTGCGTCCTGCGCGAACCAGGTGACCCCGAAGGTCGCCTCGTCGCCGTCGATTCGCGCCCAGTCGTGCTCGCGGTGGTAGCGCAGCTCGTCAGGGTAGTTCTCAGCCGGCATTCCGCTCCTCTCGTGAGTAGATCGGCTTCTTCGCGACGCTCGCACGGCGCGAGCGGCCGCGGATGTCGATCGTAAGTTCCGTGCCAGGCTGCGCCAGCCCGGAGGCGACATAGCCCAACCCGATCCCCCGCTCGAGCATCGGCGAGTGCGAGCCGGACGTGACCTCGCCGACTGCGTCCGCGTCACCGGCCAGGATCGTCATCCCCTGCCGCGGGATCCCGGGCTCGTCCATCACGAACGCCGCCAGACGGCGGGCCGGGCCTTCTTCCTTCACCCGGCGCAGCTCCGACACGCCGGTGAACTCCTTGTCGAGCGCGCAGACCCAGCCGAGACCGGCGGAGATCGCGTCGGTCTCCGGCGTGATGTCGTTGCCGTGCAGCGGGTAGCAGACCTCGAGCCGCAGCGTGTCGCGCGCGCCGAGACCGCATGGCACCGCACCGCGCTCGAGCACGCGGTCCCAGAGCTCGCCCGCCGACCCGGCCGCAACGAGCAGCTCGACGCCGACCTCGCCGGTGTAGCCGGTCCGGTTGACGGTGCATGCGACCCCGTCGATCTCGCCCTCGGCAAAGGTGAACGCCGCTTCCTCGGACAACCCGAGCCGCTCGAGCGAGCGCGGCCCCTGCACGGCGAGCAGCGCGAACTCGTCCGAGACGTCGCGCAGCTCCACGCCGTCGAACTCGTGTTCCCTCAGCCAGGCGAAGTCCGGCTCGCGGTTCGAGGCGTTCACGATCAGGAGGAAGCTTTCAGGCCCGCGCTCGTAGACGATCAGGTCGTCGATGATCCCGCCCTGCTCGTTCGTGAGCAGCGTGTACTGCGCCTGGCCGGCGCCGATCCGGTCGAGGTCGTTCGAGAGCAGCGACTGCAGGAACTCACGTGCGCGCGGCCCTTCGACCTCGAACTCTCCCATGTGCGAGACGTCGAAGACCCCGCAGTCGCGGCGCACGGCCAGGTGCTCCAGGATGACGCCCTCGTATTGCACAGGCATCTCCCAGCCGGCGAACGGAACCATGCGCGCGCCGAGCGCGACGTGGCGGTCGAAGAGCGGCGTCCGGAGCAGCGTCTGCATCGGACGCTGATGCTAAAGGCGCGGGGCCGGTCGGGGCGAAAAAGTGCCGCCCCGGCTTCGGCTTCTTGCGAGGCCGATGCCGGGACGGCGGACCGGGTCATCGCGGGCCGACCTTAGCGGTCGGACCCGAGAGGGCAGACCGATCTTTGCCGGTCTCCGGTGCGGTTAAACCACCTTCGCGAAAAGTTCTTGGCCTTTGAGCTAAGCGTCGCGCAGGAAGGACGGCACTTCGAGGACCTCGTCCGGAACCTCGAACCGCTCCGCGGGGACCTCGCGCTGGCCGCCGGACTCGGGCGCTTCCTCGGCCGGCTGCTCGGTGTGACGACGGCGGCGAATGCGCGCCGGGCCGAAGCCGGTGGCGATCACGGTCACGCGCACCTCGTCGGCAAGCGACTCGTCGATCACGGCACCGAAGATCACGTTCGCGTTCTGGTCGGCGGCAGAGGTGACGACCTCGGCGGCCTCGTTCACCTCGAAGAGACCGATGTCCGGGCCGCCGGTCACGTTCAGCAGGATCCCGGTCGCGCCCTCGATCGAAGACTCGAGCAGCGGCGACGAGACGGCCTGGCGGGCGGCGGCGGTCGCACGACCCTCTCCCGACGCGCTTCCGATTCCCATCAGCGCGGAGCCGGCCTCGTTCATGATCGTCCGCACGTCGGCGAAGTCGAGGTTGACGAGCCCGGGGATCGTGATCAGGTCGGTGATCCCCTGAACGCCCTGGCGCAGCACGTCGTCCGCCATCTTGAAAGCGTCGACGATCGACGTCTGCTTCTCGACCACCTGCAGGAGCCGGTCGTTCTCGATCACGATCAGCGTGTCGACATGGTCCCGGAGCTCCTCGACGCCGAGTGAGGCAACTTCCGCGCGTCGGCGGCCCTCGAACACGAACGGCCGCGTGACGACGCCGACACAGAGCGCGCCGAGCTCCTGCGCCAGCTCCGCGACGACGGGCGCGGCGCCCGTGCCGGTCCCGCCCCCCTCGCCGGCGGTGACGAAGATCATGTCGGCGCCTTTCAGCGCCTCCTTCAGCTCGTCTCGGCTCTCGACGGCGGCTTCCCGTCCAATCGACGGGTCGGCGCCGGCGCCCAGCCCGCGCGTCACCGCGGAGCCAATCGGCATCTTCACATCCGCGTCGCACATCAGCAACGCCTGTGCGTCGGTGTTGATCGCGATGAACTCGACCCCCGCGAGACCCGCGTCGACCATCCGGTTGACGGCGTTCGAGCCGCCGCCGCCGACGCCGACGACCTTGATCAATGCGAGGTAGTTGCCTGTTTGGTCTCTCATCCTCAACCCATCTCCACCTGAAGCTCTACTGGAACGTTGGCGTTTCAGGCGGGGAGGGTACGCGTCGCGGAGGCGCCTGTCAACGCCGGTCGAAGCGCCAAACTCTAACGCTCAACCTGCGGGTTTAGAGTTGGCGCCGGCGACGGGGCGGCCGGGAACGCTGACGTCCAGGTAGGCGTATCCCCCGCTCCGCAGGAGTTGCGGGACAATCTGCGCGGCGACGGCGAGCTTCAATCGGATCGCGCGCACGTCTCCCAGCCTGAGCTCCAGCCCGGAAGCCAGGACGAAGGTCAGGTCATGCTCGCGCAGACGCACGAAGAGGATGCGGCCGGGAAAATGCGCGCGCTGGGCCCGGGAGAGCGCCCGGACGGCACGGAGGGCATTTCCATCCGCGAGGGCCGCTCCGGGCTGGGGATCGGTGGACGCGCTCAGCCAGACTCGGGGCAGATCGCGGTGCGTTCCCAGCGGCGCGTGTGCGATCACGCGCGCGTCTGCAGAGACGAGCCACGCATCGGCTCCCCGTCGTGCGATCGCGACGGCCCGCTCGGGGCGGACGACGATCCGGAGCGTGTGCGGGAAAGCGCGGTCGTAATGAGCCGCCGAGACGTCCGTGAGAGGCGCCAGTGCCCGCTGCACCGCTGATCCGCGCAGCGCGAGCAGGCTCGTGCCCTCGAGCGGCTCGAGCGCCGCGCGAACGTGTGCGGCGACGGAGGGCGGCGCTCCTTGGACCTCGATCCGCTGCAGGGCGAACATCGGGCTGAACCGCGCGACCGCATAGAGGCCGATCGCGGCCGCCACGATCGCGAAGCCGATCAGCAGCGACCGCCCGGACGGAAGCGCCCGCAAGATCGGCAGGCCGGAGCCTCCCGCGGGGAGAGGGACGACAGCGCTACGCGCTCGAGGGCGCTCGGGCATGCCCTCGGTTTCGCCGTGCCGGCCTGCGCTCCTACCGCAAGGGCGGCAGCTCGAGGGGGCCGAGGAACTCCACCTCGTGCTCGAGCTCGACCCCGAACTGCTCGAGCGCGCGCCGCCTCGCCTCGGCCATCAGGGCGATCGCATCCGCGGAGCGGGCCTCGCCGGCGTTCTCGATGAAGTTCGCGTGCCGCGGCGAGATCTGCGCGCCGCCGATCCGATGGCCCTTCAGCCCGCACGCTTCCAGCATCCGCCCGGCGCTGAGCTCGTGCTCGGGGTTCTTGAAGACGCTCCCGAAGGTGCGCTTGTTCGTCGGCTGAGCCGCCTTCCGGAGCGCCTGTAGCTCCACGACCTTCGCCTTGATCTCCTCCTCCGGCCGCGGCTCGAGCCGGAACTCGGCGCGCGCGACAACCTGCCCGTGGCGAAGGCCCGAGTGCCGGTAGCTCAGGCCGAGCTCCTCCGGCCCGAGCCAGCGCGCGCCGTGCCCGTCGACCACGAGCGCCCGCTCGAGGACCGCCGCCCAATCGCTTCCATAGGCGCCGGCGTTCATCCAGACGCCGCCGCCGACGGTGCCCGGGATCGCGCAGGCGAACTCGAAGCCGCCGAGGCCGGCCGCCCGGGCTCGATGGAGACAGACCGCGTTCGCGGCGCCGCCGCCGGCGACCAGCCGCTCGCCGTCGATCTCGGCCCCGGCCAGCTCGCCGGCGAGCTTGAGCACCAGCCCGTCGAATCCTTCGTCGGCCACGAGCAAGTTCGAGCCGAGGCCGATCGTCGCGATGGCAAGTTGCCGCTCCCGCGCCCAGGCGAGCGCCTCCTCGAGCTCCTGGACGGTCGCGGGTCGCGCGAAGGCCGTCGCCGGCCCGCCCGTCCCGATCGTCGTGAAGCGCGAGAGGGCGACTTCCTCCTCGACGTTCAACCGAGAGCCTCGAGGATCAGCGCCGCGGCGCGGTTGACGTCCCCGGCACCAATCGTCAGCACGAGGTCGCCCGGGCGTGCGCGACGCGCGACGAAGCGCGCCCCGTCCTCGAGCCGCGGCGTCCACGCGACCGCCATCCCCGGCCGCTCGCTCGCGAGCGCATCCACCACGAGCTTTCCGCCGACGCCTGGCTGCGGCGACTCGCGCGCCGCGTAGACGTCGCTGACCGCTACGACGTCGGCGGACGCGAGCGCATCTGCCAGCTCGGTCGCCGTGTGGCGCGTCCGCGAGTACAGGTGCGGCTGGAAGAGGACGAGCACGCGGCCGCCGTCCGCCACAGCGCGCGCGGCTTCGAGCGTCGCCGCCACCTTCGTCGGGTTGTGTCCGTAGTCGTCGAAGACCCGCACGCCCGCCGCCTCGCCGCGCGGCTCGAACCGCCGCCCGACGCCGCGGAACTCCGGGAGCACGCGTTCAGCCTCCGAGCGCTCCACTCCGGCCAGCTCGAGCGCCGCCAGCGCGACCGCGGCGTTCCGGCGGTTGTGCTCGCCGGGAACCGCCAGCTCGAGCGTGACCGGCTCGAGCTCCTCACCGCGCACGACGCCCGGGACCTCGGCCAGCCAGCCCTCGAACAGCTCGCGCAGCTCGTCCTCGGAGGCGAAGGTCGCGTGGTGGTCGAGCTCGACGTTGGTGACCGCGGCGATCTGCGGGCGCAGGAGCTCGAGCGAGCGGTCGGACTCGTCCCCCTCGGCCACGAGCCAGCCCTCCCCGCTCCGCGCGTTGCCGCCGAGCTGCGGGACCTCACCGCCGATCAGGAACGCCGGGTCGAGGCCGAGCCGGTCGAGGCAGAACGCGATCATCGCCGAGGTCGTCGTCTTGCCGTGCGCGCCGGCAACGACGATCGCCGAGCGGCGCTCGACGAGCTCCGCGAGCAACTCGCCGCGCTTCCGTGTCTCGCGGCCGGCGATCTCCGGGTTGTCCGGCGCGATCGCGCTCGAGACGATCACCTCGGCGCCGTCGGGCACGTTCGCGGCGTCGTGGCCGATCACGACCGGGATGCCCGCCGCCTCGAGCCGCTCGACGTAGGACGAGGGCGAACGGTCCGAACCGCCGACCTCCGCGCCCCACTCCTTGGCCACCAGCGCGAGCGCACTCATCCCGGCGCCGCCGATCCCGACGAACCAGAGGCGCCTACCCTCGAGCAAGCGCGATCAGCTCCTCGGCAATCCGCTCCGCCGCATCCGGCCGCGCGACGCGCCGCATCGCCTCGCCCATCTGCTCGAGCCGCCGCGGGTCGTCGAGCAGGGAGCGCACGATCTCCGGCACCCGTCCGAGCTCGGTCTCGGGCACGAGGATCGCGCCCCCGGCCGCCTGGAAGAAGCGCGCGTTCTTCGTCTGGTGGTCGGCGGTCGCGAACGGGTACGGGACGAGCACCGCCGGCAGGCCGGCGGCGGCGAGCTCCCAGACCGTCGAGCCGCTCCGCATCAGCGCGAGGTCGGACGCGCCGTACGCCGCGCCGAGGCCGTCGAGCAGCGGCACGAGCACGTAATCGGGCCGCGTGACGCGCCCGCGCAAATCGTCATAGTCGCGCTCCCCGGAGACGTGCAGCACCGCCGGCCCCGCCGCGCCGAACGTCTCGACCGCGAACTCGTTCAGCGCGCGAGCGCCTGCCCGCGCGCCGGCGACGAGCAGCACCGGCCCCTCCGCGGGCAGGCCGAGCTGCGCCCGCGCCTCCGCCCGCGGCACCGGCCGGGCGGTCGCCGGCAGCGGCCGGCCGACCACCTCGTACTTCGGCGGCCGGCGGCCGGGGATCGGGAACGAGAGGAAGACGCGCTTCGCGAACGGAGCCGCGAGCCGGTTCGCCAGACCGAGGTGAGCGTCCGCCTCCGTCAAGGCGGTCGGGATCCGGCGCCGCGCCGCGGCGAGCACCATCGGCCCCGCGACGTAACTGCCCGCGCCCAGCACGACGTCCGGCCGCCGCCGCGCGAGGATCCGGTCGCAGGCGGCCGGCGCGGCGAGCGAGTGAAGCGCCGCCCGCGCCTGCGCGACCCCCGGCTGCCGCGGTAGCCCGCTCACGCGGAAGGTGTCGAGCTCGTAGCCGGCCTCAGGAACCAGTCGCGCCTCGGCGCGACCCGGCGACCCGGCGAACGTCACCCGTGCTCCGCGCGCGACGAGCGCCTCCGCCACTGCGAGCGCGGGCAGCACGTGGCCGGCCGTCCCCCCGGCTGCGATCAGGCACGCTGGCGCTTCGTGCTTCGGCATTGCCCGCGATGTTAAGGAGGATCCCGACGGAGACGAGCGCGACCACGAGGCTCGAGCCGCCGTACGAGACGAACGGGAGCGGGATTCCGGTCAGCGGCGCAAGCCCCATCACGGCCGCCAGGTTGATCGCCGCCTGGCCGCAGACGAGCACGGTCAGCCCTGCCGCGAGCCGCTTCCCGAACGGGTCCTTGCAGCGCAGCGCGATCCGCAGGCCGAAGTACGCGAACACCGCGTAGGCGGCGATCACCGCGGTCGCGCCGACGAGCCCGAGCTCCTCGCCGATGATCGCGAAGATCATGTCGGTGTGCGCCTCGGGCAGGAAGTTCGCCTTCTCGACGCTCTGGCCGAGGCCGCGCCCGAAGATCCCGCCGGAACCGAGGCCGATCATCGCCTGCACCGTCTGGTAACCCGCGCCCTGGGCGTCGTGCCACGGGTTGATGAAGCTGAAGAGGCGCGCGCGGCGATACGGCTCGAACCAGACCGCGAGCAGGCTGAGGAAGCCGGCGATCCCGAGCCCGGCGCCGAGCGTGCGCGCCGGCGTCCCGGCGACGAGCAGCATCCCGGCAAGCATCAGCATGATCGTGATCGCGGTCCCGAGGTCGGGCTCGGCGAGGACGAGCAGGCAGAAGACCCCGGCGACCATCCCGATGGGCTTCCAGAGCTCGCCGAGGCGCGTCGGCGGCCGGTGCCTCGTCAGGTACGAGGCGGCCCAGACGGCCAGCGCGAGCTTGGCCAGCTCGGACGGCTGGAAGACCGCGGGCCCGAAGGTCAGCCAGCGGCGCGCGCCGTTGACGGCCTGGCCGAGGACGAGCACGGCGAGCAGCAGCCCGAGGCTCGTCAGGATCAGCGGCGGAGCGAGGCGGCGCAGGATGCGGTAGTCGATCCGCGAGACCGCGACCATCAGGACGAGGCCGAGCAGCGCGTAGATCGCCTGGCGCTTGAGGTAATACGCGGGGTCGCCGTTCGCGAGCGCGGCGGAGGCCGAGGTCGCGCTGTAGACCATCACGAGACCGAACGCGACCAGCGCCAGCGTGACCAGCGCCAGGATGCTGGCCTCCATCGGTTGTGCCCGCTTCACGCGGACAGGTTCTGCACCAGCCTCCTGAATTCCTCGCCGCGCTCTTCGAAGTCCCGGAACTGGTCGTAGCTCGCGCACGCCGGCGAGAGCAGGACGACGTCGCCGGGCTCGGGGTCGATCGCGGCGAGCGCGCTCGCGAGGTCGCCGTTCCTTTGGGCCTGCGGGATCGCGGCCGCCAGCTCGTCCGCGGTCTCGCCGATCAGGTGGACGCTCTTGACGTTGGGCCCGATGGCAGCGGCGAGCGGCGCGAAGTCCTCGCCCTTGCGCGAGCCGCCGAGGATCAGGTGCACCGGTTCGTCCTCGTAGGCGGCGAGGGCGCGGAGGGCGGCGGCGACATTGGTCGCCTTCGAGTCGTTCACGTAGCTGACCCCGTTCAGCTCGCGCACGGGCTCGAGCCGGTGCGGGACGCCGGGAAAGGTTCGGAGCGCTTCGGCGATCTGCTCGTCGGGGATTCCGGCAGCCCGTGCTGCCGCGGTCGCCGCCGCGGCGTTCTCACGGTTGTGCGCGCCGCGGATCAGCGGCTCGGCCGGGAGCTCGTCGTCGACGGAGAACTCGATCCCGTCGAGCCCGAGCCCGCGCGGGACGATCTTCGTCCCGGCCCGCTCGAAGATGCGCAGCTTCGCGTCACGGTAGGCCTCGAACGAGCCATGCCGGTCGAGGTGGTCCGGCTCGAGGTTCAGCAGGACCGCGACCTCACACGCGAGCTCGTGAACGTCCTCGAGCTGGAAGCTCGACAGCTCGCAAACGACCCGCGCGCCCGGCTCGATCTGGCCGTCGAGCTCGGTCAGCGCGCGGCCCACGTTGCCCGCCACCGGCACTCGCAGCATCGCGCCGAGCAGCTCGCAGGTGGTCGTCTTGCCGTTCGTCCCGGTCACGCCGACGAGCCGCGGCCGCAGCAGGCGGTAGCCGAGCTCGACCTCGCTCCAGACCGGGACGCCCCGCCTCTCCGCCTCGGCCACGAGCGGCGCCTCGCGCGGCACGCCCGGGCTTTTGACGAGCA
Source organism: uncultured Actinomycetes bacterium (assembly GCA_963755635.1). Lineage (GTDB taxonomy): Bacteria > Actinomycetota > Thermoleophilia > Gaiellales > Gaiellaceae > AC-32. The sequence continues at coordinate 182,324 of CAVWKS010000036.1, forward strand.
CGTCTACGCCGTCGAGCAGGCCGAGCTCGGAGTCGTTGCCGAGCTCGCGGTCGGCCGCGAACACGTCCACCCTGCGCCGCGCGAGCGCGGCCACCGCCGCCTTCCCGGAACGAGCGAGGCCGAGCACGACCACCCGCTGCGGCAGCTCGCTCAGCGGAAACCGGTGAAGTAGCGGTAGTACAGCGCGAACGCGGCGGCGCAGAGGATCCCGGTCACGATCCAGAAGCGCACCATGATCTTCGTGTCCGACCACGCCTTCATCTCGAAGTGGTGGTGGATCGGCGTCATCAGGAACGGTCGCCGCCCTCCTAAGTACTTGAAGCAGAAGACCTGGATGATCACGGAGATCGCCTCGATCGCGAAGATCCCGCCGATCAGCAGAAGCAGGAAGATCGTCTGCGTGAAGATCGCGAAGGCCGCCAAAGCGCCGCCGATCGCCATTGCGCCGGTGTCGCCCATGAACACCTCCGCCGGAAACGCGTTGTACCAGAGGAAGCCGACCGTGGCCGCGATCAGCGCAGCGCCGACGATCGCGAGGTCGAGCTTCGTCTCGAAGCGGTGGCCGGGCCGGCCCGAGCGGATCCAGGCGATCACGTTCATCGCGGCGAAGGTGAAGAGCGCGATGATCCCGGTTCCCGCCGCGAGGCCGTCCACGCCGTCGGCCAGGTTGACGCCGTTCGCCGCGCCCGCGATCACGAGGAACAGCAGCCCGTACCACGCGTAGGAGAGCTCGAGGTGACCGATCCCGGGGATGTAGACGTTGGTCGGCAGGTGCTGATGGCGTGCCGCGATCCCGACGCCCACAGTGGTCGCGCCGAGCAGCGCGAGCTTCCAGCGCCCGTTGAGCCCCAGCGAGCGCTTGTGCGTCAGCTTGATGAAGTCGTCGAGGAAGCCGATCGCCCCGCAGGCGAGCGTGACGAAGAGCACCGTCAGCGCAGGCACCGTGTACTTGCTCGCGGCGAGGAAGCCGATCGACGCCGCCATCAGGATCAGCAGCCCTCCGAGCACCGGCGTTCCCTGCTTCTGGACGTGCCGCTCGGACAGCTCCTCGCGGATGTGCTGGCCGAACTCGTGGCGCTGCAGGAACTTGATGAAGCGCGGCCCGAGCAGGATCGACAGCACGAGCGCGATCACGCCCGCGATCAGGACGCGGATCAAGCTCGCACCGCCGCGAGGGCCTCGGCGACGAGCTCGAGCCCGACGGCCCGCGAGGCCTTCACGAGGACGCAGTCGCCCGGCTCGACGACCTCCTCGGCGGCCGCCACCGCCGAGCTCGCATCCGGGCACCAGCGCGTGACGGGAACGCCGACGGCGCCGTCCAGGTAGCCGCGGGAAAGCTCGCCGACGGCGACGAGCGCTTCGATGCCGTTGTGGGCGGCCGCCTCGCCGATCTCACGATGGAACGCGGGCGCGCCTGGACCGAGCTCCGCCATGTCTCCCAGGATCGCGACCCGCCGCCGCGAGCCGGCGCGCTCGGCGACGTAGGCAAGCGCGGCGCGCATCGAGACGGGGTTCGCGTTGTAGGCGTCGTTGATCAGCAGGCCACCTCCGGGAAGCGGCGACTCCTCGCCGCGCCATCTCGAGAGGTCGACGTCCACGCGCTCGGGCCTGGGAAGAGTCGAGCGCGTCGAGCGCCGCGAGCGCAGCCTCGGCGTTGGCCGACTGATGACGCGCGGTGAAGTTGAAGCTGACGCCGCCGACGACGGTGCGGTCGCCGTCTCGCCGGCCGTCGGGCTCGCTCAGGCGCACGATCTCGATGTCGTCGCGCTCGACGGGAAACTCCTGCGGCACGATCGCGGTGCCGCCGGGCGGGAGCGCTGCGACGAGCTCGCCCTTCGCCCGCAGCACGCCTTCGAGCGAGCCGACGAGCTCCAGGTGCGCGGGGCCGACGTTCGTGATCACGCCGATCTCCGGCCGCGCGATCCGGCAGAGGTCGGCGATCTGGCCGAAGCCGCGCATCGCCAGCTCGAGGATGCAGACCTCGGTGTCGGGCTCGAGCCGGCAGAGCGTCAGCGGCACGCCGATCTCGTTGTTGTAGCTCGCCTCCGCGGCAACGGTCCTCGCAGACGGCGCGCAGAGCGCGGCGAGGATGTCCTTCGTCGAGGTCTTGCCGGTCGAGCCGGTGATGCCGACGACGCGGGCGCTCGAGCGGTCCCGAACCGCGGCGCCGAGCACGGCCATCGCCTCGAAAGGCTTCTCGGGGACGAGCGTCGCCGCTGCGCCCTGGGCGAGCGCTTCCGCGAGGAAGTCGACCCCGCGGCCGAGAGCGACGAACAGATCACCCGGCTCCACCTTGCGCGAGTCGACCTTGACGCCGGTGATCTCGTCCGCCCGCGCCTCGAGCTCGCCGAGCGGCGGCAGCTCGTCCAGCCGCAGCGCGATCACGCCGCCGCTCCGAGCCGGCGGAGCGCGTCGCGCGCGACCTCGCGGTCGTCGAACGGAATCGTCCGGTCGCGGAACTGCTGGCCCTGCTCGTGGCCCTTGCCGGCGATCACGACGACGTCGCCCTCGCCCGCGAGCTCGAGCGCCTGAGCGATCGCCGCCGCGCGGTCCGGCTCGACCTCCACGTCGTCGCCGGCGCCGGCCACGATCTCGCGCGATGATCGCGTCGGGCTCCTCGCTGCGCGGGTTGTCGGAGGTGACGATCGCGACATCGGCGAGCTCGGCGGCGATCCGGCCCATGACGGGACGCTTGCCGCGGTCGCGGTCACCGCCGCAGCCGAAGACGCAGATCAGCCGGTTCCGCGCCAGCTCGCGCGCCGTACGGAGGACGTTCTCGAGCGAGTCCGGCGTGTGCGCGTAGTCGACGAGCACGGCGAAGGGCTGCCCTTCGTCGACCGCCTCGAACCGGCCCGGCACCCCGCGCAGCTCGCGCACGCCGCGCGCGATCGCCTCGTCCGAGACGTCGAGCAGCTGCGCCGCGGCGACCGCGCCGAGCACGTTCTCGATATTGAAGCGCCCGCGCAGACGGGTCTCGAGCGCGATTCCGCCCGCCTGAAAGCGCGCGCCGCGCGGGCCGGACTCGAGGCTCTCCGGACGCAGCTCCGCGTCGTCGGCAAAGCCGTACGTGAGCAGCGGCTGCTGCCCGCGCAGCTCGTCCGCGAGCAAGCGACCGTGCTCGTCGCCGACGTTGACCGCGGCCGGCGGCCTCGTCTCGGTGAAGAGACGCCGCTTCGCGTCGAAGTACCGCTCTAGGGTGCCGTGGAAGTCGAGGTGGTCCTGCGTCAGGTTCGTGAACACGAGCGCCGCGAAGCGAACCCGGTCGAGGCGGCCGAGCTCGGAGCCGTGTGAGGTCGCTTCGAGCGCGCAGCTGCGGTCGCCGGCGTCGAGCATCTCGCGGAAGTCCCGCTGCAGGTCGATCGCCTCGGGCGTCGTGCGGATCGCGGGACGGCGCTCGCCGCCGACGCGGCACTCGATCGTCCCGAGCAGGCCGGGGCGGCGGCCCGCGGCCGCGAGGATCGAGTAGAGCAGGAACGCGGTCGTCGTCTTCCCGTTCGTGCCGGTGACCCCGGCGATCTCGAGCTCCTGGCTCGGTTGGCCGAAGAACGCGTCCGCGACGGGCGCCATCGCGCGCCGGGCATCGGGGACGACGAGCTGCGGGACGTCGAGCTCGACCGGCCGCTCGACGACGAGGGCCACCGCGCCGTTCTCGACGGCCTCGGGCGCGAAGTCGTGCCCGTCGGCGCGGCTCCCGGGAACGCAGAAGAAGAGCGATCCAGGCCCGGCGGCGCGGGCGTCGTAGGCCAGCTCGCGGATCTCCACGGGAGCGCGTCGCAGGACGTCCGCGGGGGCGAGCGCTGCGATGACGCGCTCTAGCTGCATCGGCGGGCGAGTCTACCAACCGGTCCTGCCGAGACCGGCGCCTGCCCAAGCCCTGGAAGGTGAGCCTTTGCAGCGGCTTTGCGGTGTTACTTGTTGTGCTTCTTGCCACCGCCCGGCGGGCCGGTGTGGACGTGGTTCTGTCGCCTTTGCCCCAGCCCGGCTTGCCGACCGGAGGCGGGGGCGGCGTACGTGGTGGTGGCGGAGGCGGTGGTGGCGGCGGCGGCGGCGCGTTGTGCGTTGCCGGTCGGTGGAGGCGGTGGTGGAGGCGGTGGTGGAGGCGGTGGTGGAGGCGGTGGTGGAGGCGGTGGTGGAGGCGGTGGTGGAGGCGGTGGCGGAGGCGGTGGTGGCGGTGGTGGTGGCGGAGGAGGAGGCGGTGGCGGTGGCGGTGGAGGCGGACGGAGGCGGTGGCGGCGGCCCAGGACGGGCGGCGGGGGCGGCGGCGGCGGGGACCCCGACTCCCCCGCGCGCCGGCCGGAACTCGGGAAGATGCAAGCCGCAGCCCGCCCGCGCGACGGGGCTGCGCGGTGCGAGCGGCGGCCTGCGAGTTCCTGCGTACTTCTTCACCTCGTGCTTCGAGGAGCGCGTGGCAGTGGCCGCCCCGGGACGCGTCGGCGCAGCTGCCTCAACGGCGGCGGAGGCGCCGGAGCGACGGCCTGGTGCCCGGAGGACAAAGGCGACTCCAGAGCGGCGCGCCAGAGGTAGCCCGAGGCGACGCCGGCGCAGACGAGCAGCCGAGATCCGAAGGGTTCCCGGAGAGCCACGCATGGCCGCGGAGTCTCGCAGCCGGACCCGACGACACCGCTCCTCAGCCGTCGAAGAGTGGATGCTCTCAGCCGTCGAAGACTGGATGCGCGAGGCTGACACGGTCCTTTCCCGCCGCTTTCGCCTCGTAGAGCGCGGCGTCGGCCAGGCTCAGAACCTGCTCCGCAGTTTGCCCGGGGTGAGCTCCGCGATCCCGAAGCTCGCGGTCAGAGGTGATCCGCGCGCCACGCTGGCAGCTCGAGTGGCGCGTGCGCCAGGGCGCTCGACGCATGCGGTCTGCGACGAGCACGGCCGCTTCCGCCCGCGTCTCGGGAAGCAGCACCGCGAACTCCTCCCCGCCCAGCCTGCCGGCGACGTCCATCTTCCGCAGGTGAGCCCGCAGGAGGCGCCAAAGGTCTGAAGTGCATGGTCGCCCGCGAGGTGGCCGTGCCGGTCGTTCACGAGCTTGAAATCGTCGAGATCGGCGAGCACCAGCGAGAGCGGTTCTCGAACAGCTTGGCCCGCTCGAGCTCGGTCTCGAGGGCCTCCAGGAACCGGCGCCGGTTGACGAGGCCCGTGAGCTCGTCCGTCGTCGCCTGCCGCTGAACGCGCTCGTGCAGCTCGCGCGTTCTCGAGCGCGATGCCCGCCTGCGCAGCGAGCCACTCGGCGAGATCACGCGTCTCTTTGCGGAACCCGCGACGGGGCGGATAGAGGAGCAGGGTCGTCAGGCCGTCTTCGTGCTCGCCGGTTGTCAAGTCGAGCTCGAGCGGGTGGCGTCCAGCGACTTCGCCGAACCAGCCGACCTGCACACCGCCCTGAACGAGCTCGCCGCCACGGGCACCGGTCGCCTCGGTGACCACCTCGAGGATGAGTGGCATCAGCGCCCGCGCGTCGTGCGTCGCGGCGAGGGCATTACCGACGAGCGCCAGGGCCTCACGCGGATCGCGGTTCGAGCCGGTGGGCCCGACGGCGGTCGGCATGGGGCTCGGTGCTCGCCGCCCTCCCCTTGGACGAGCGCATCACAGAGACGAACAGGCCCACAGTGAGCAAGGTCACGAGCATGGCCGCGACGAGCAGGGTCGGGCGGTCGCGCCAGGCGATGGCAAGAGGGACTACATACCGCAGTGTGCGGCAATTCTGGCCCTCAGGGCGCGAGCGCGGTGGACGGAGCGTCCGGGGTGATGCCTCCGTCCAGGTACTGCAGGTCGAACTTCGCAATCTGCGAGAACGCGGGCGCCGCCACGACGCCGCCCCAGATCGCCCCGCGCGGCTCGTCGACCGCGACGAGGATGACGAGGCGCGGGCGCGAGGCGGGCACGATTCCGACGAACGACGCGACGTAGCGCGACCTCGAATACGTGCCGTCAGGATCGACCTTCGAAGCGGTCCCGGTCTTCCCCGCGACCTGGTAGCCGGGCACGGCGGCCAGCGTGCCGGTCCCGTCGAGCACCACGTTCTTCAGCATCGACAGCAACGACCGCGCCACGCTGCGCGAGACGATCCGGTGCCGAGGCTGCGCGGACGGAGGCGCCGTCGCCGATGTGGTCGACCAGGTGCGGCCGGATCCAGACGCCCCGGTTCGCGATCGCCGAGTAGGCCGCCGCGAGCTGCACCGGCGTGACCGAGATCCCCTGCCCGATCGGCACGTTCCCGATCGTCGAGCCGGACCAGTCCTTCTCCGGCAGCGCGATCCCCGGGCTCTCGCCGGGGAAGTCGATCCCGGTGGCGCGGCCGAAGCCGAAGCGCGAGATCCAGCCCGCGAGCGCGTGCGGGCCGAGACGCTCGGCGAGCGTGATCGCGCCCACGTTCGACGAGCGAGCAAGGATCTGCGCGACCGTCATCGTCTCGGTCCCGCGCGGCTCGGCGTCGTGGATGATCCGGTCGGCGACGTGGATCGAGTACGGCAGGACGAAGCTCGTCGACGGCGTGACGAGGTGCTGCGACAACGCGCCGGCGACGGTGACCAGCTTGAAGGTCGAGCCCGGCTCGTAGGTGTCCGTGACGGCGCGGTTGCGCTGCAGCGGGTGCCAAACGGAGCCGTAGGCGTTCGCGTTGAAGCCCGGCGCCGTCGCCATCGCGAGCACGGCGCCCGTGCGCGGGTCGAGCACGACCGCCGTCGCGCTCTTCGCGTGCCACTGCAGCATGGTCTGCTTCAGCACCGCCTGCGCGTTCGCCTGGATCGTGTGGTCGAGCGTCAGGTAGACGTCGGTGCCGTCGCGCTCGGCCTGCGACTGGATCGTGTCGATCGCCTGGCCGGACGCGTCCTTGACGAGCCGTTCGCGCCCGGGGCGGCCGGCGAGTGTCTTGTCGAGCGAGAGCTCGAGCCCGGCGAGCCCGCGGTTGTCGACGCCGGCATAGCCGAGCACCTGCGACGCGAGCGATCCCTGCGGGTAGAAGCGCTGCTCCTCCGGGTAGAAGCCGAAGCCCGGCAGGTGCCGCCGCCGCAGCCGCTCGGCCCGCGCTGCGTTGGCCTTGCGCGCGACGTAGACGAAGCCGTGCGTGCGGTCGCCGAGCTCGGCGGCGAGTGAAACCGGGTCGATCCGCAGGATCCGCGCGGCGATTGCGGCCTCGCGGTTCGGGTCACGCACCTGGAGCGGATCGGCGTAGATCGTCGTCGCCTGCTCGCCGATCGCAAGCTGGAGGCCGCCGCGGTCGTAGATCGTCCCGCGCGCGGCGGGGATCGTCACTTCCTCGCTGTGCTGGCTCGCCGCCAGGCTGCCGTAGGAGCTCGCGCGGACTCCCTGCAGCCACGCCGCCCGCAGGAACGCGATCCCGAACAGGAGGACGAAGCTCGCGAGCAGCAGCCGGATGCGACGGTTCGCGACGCGGGGGCCGGCGACGCGGCTCAACGCGCGCGCTGCCTCAGCCGGATGTAGGTCGTCTGCGTCGGGTCGGCGGGAACGAGCCCGTCACGGTGCGCGAGCGTCTGGATCCGCGGTCGTCGCCGCCGCGAGCGAGAGCTGAGACGCGAGCGCCTGCTTGTCCGCCTTCAGCTGCGTGCGCTGCGCGTTGACCTTGCTCAGCTGGACGTTCAGGCGCAGCACCGCCACGTTCAGCGCGACGACGCCCGCCAGCAGGACCGCGACGACCGCGATCCAGACCACCCCGCCCGCGACGCCGTGGCGGCGGGCGGGCGCCGGCGTGCGGCGGCGAACGGGCTTCGGCTTCTCGCGACCGCGTGGGCGCGGAGACGGAAGAGCGTGGGCGGCGTCGCTCCAGGAGGCCATCTGGCTCAGTCGTCCCCGGTCTCGGCGCTGTTGGTCTTGATTGCGGCCCGCAGCCGCGCCGAGGCCGCGCGCGGGTTGGCGGAGATTTCCTGCGAGCTCGGACGGATCGCCCGGCGCGAGATCGCGCGGAGCGTCGGCTCGTGCCCGCAGACGCAGACGGGCAGGTCGGGCGGGCAGGTGCAGCCGTGCTCCTGCGTGCGCAGGAAGCGCTTCACGATCCGGTCTTCGCCCGAGTGGAAGCTGATCGCCGCGAGCCGGCCGCCCGGCCGCAGCAGCTCGAGCGCGGCGGGCAGCGCCGCCTGGATCGAGCCGAGCTCGTCGTTGACGGCGATCCGCAGCGCCTGGAAGACGCGCTTGGCCGGGTGGCCGTCGCCGAAGCGCGCGGGCGCGGGGATCGCGGACTTGATCGTGTCGACGAGCTCGCCGGTCCGCTCGAACGGCTGCTCGCGCCGGCGCCGGCCGATCGCGCGCGCGATCTGGCGGGCGTAGCGCTCGTCGCCGTACTCGCGGAAGACCGAGGTCAGCTCGCGCTCGCTCGCCTCGTTGACGAAGTCGCGGGCCGAGAGCTCCGAGCTCGGATCCATCCGCATGTCGAGCGGCGCATCGACCGCGTACGAGAAGCCGCGCTCGGGAAAGTCGATCTGCATGCTCGAGACGCCGAGGTCGAAGAGCACGGCATCGGCGCGCACGCCGTTCGAGGCGAGCTGCTCGAGCACGACCGAGAACTCGCCGCGCAGGAAGCGGCCCTGCACCGCGGTCTGCTTGCGGAACCGTTCGAAGTAGGCGCGCGCCGAGGGGTCGCGGTCGATCGCGATCAGCTTGCCCTTGCCGCGCATGTCGGCGGCCAGGAGCTCGGCGTGGCCGCCCGCGCCGAAGGTGGCGTCCACCACCGTGTCGCCCGGCCGTACGGCGAGCGACTCCCGTACCTCCTCAGCGAGAACGGGAACGTGATCAGTCGCGTTGGGTCGCAAGACGTTCGGCAACATCCTCCGCACTCCCTTCCATCTCCGTGACGTGCTTCTCCCAGGCCGCGCGGTCCCAGATCTCGAGGTGGTCGCGCACCCCGACGATCACAACCTCGCGGTCGATCCCAGCCTTCCGCGCGAGCGTCCCCGGCACGAGGACGCGGCCCTGCTTGTCGGGCTTGGCCTCGGAGGCGCTCGCGAAGAACCACCGGTTCATCATCCGGCCCTCACTGCTGAACGGGTCGAGCCCGGCGAGCCGGCTCTCGACCAGCTGCTCCCAGTCCGCCTCGGGATAGCAGTGGAGACACCGGTCCAGCCCGCGCGTGATGACGAGCCCGCCGGAAAGCGCTTCCCGAAACTTGGCCGGTAGCGTGAGGCGGCTCTTGTCATCGATCGTGTGCTCGAATTCGCCTAATAGCATCTTCCACTCCGCCCCACTTTAGACCACCATTCCCCACTGCGCAACCCTTTTACGCCACCGGGCGCGGGCGCTACTGGAGAAGCGAGCCGACGGAGTTGATCGTCAGCGCGACGATCACGGCGCCGAAGACGAACGAGAGCAGCGCGTGCCGGACGGCCGTGTGGCGAATCGCCTTGGTCTTCAGGTCGGTGTCCGAGACCTGGTAGGTCATCCCGATCGTCAGCGCCAGGTAGCCGAAGTCGCGGTAGTCGGGCGGCTCGTTCTCGTTGAAGTCGATCCCGCCGACCGGGTGTCCGTAGTAGAGGTCGCCGTAGCGGACGGCGTAGAGCGTGTGCACCGTCGCCCACGAGAGTGCGACGACGCCGATCGCGAGCAGCAGCAGCAGCGCCTTGGCTGTGCCGTGGCGATTGCGGGCCTCGAGGAGCATGTAGCCGATCGCGATCAGGCTGACGACGCTCGCCGTGAGCACGATCAGGTCCGCCACCGGCCGCGAGAAGTCCTCGTCCTGCGCGTTCGCCTTCGTCTCCGAGGAATCCATGCCGTAGATCCGAAGCCAGACCGCGAGCACGGTCACGAGCGCCGTCGCGCCCCATGCGCAGGAGACCGCAACCGCCCAGTTGGCGCCGGTCGCGAAGAGGGCCGCGAGCACACCGATCCCGACCACGAACGCGGTCACCGTCCGCAGCGCTGCGAGACCCCGGCGGCTCTCCTTCAGCTTCATCGCCGGGAAGCATGGCAGCGGATCTCACACCGGGCGGCGTGACGGCGTTTGTAGGAATGATGGAGGCCGTGACCGTTCCGCCGTTCGAACGCTTCTACGAGGAGCAGCGCGAGCCGGTGCTCGCCCAGCTCCGGCGGATGCTCGGGCGCGACGCCGCCGACGACGCGTTCCAGGAGACGTTCCTGCGCGCGTTGCGGGCGTACCCGGCGCTGAAGCACGGGCAGCACCTCCGCGCGTGGGCGCTCGCGATCGCGCGCAACGTGGCGATCGACGCCTACCGGCGCGAACGGGTCACCTCGGCCGACGTCCCGGATCTCGAGTCGGTCGACGAGCCGCTCCCCTACGAGGAGCTCCGCCGGCTGACCGCCGACCTACCGCAGAAGGAGCGCGCCGCGGTCTTCCTCCGCTTCGGATACGACCTCAGCTACGAGGACATCGGTGCGGCCCTCGGCTCGTCCTCCGAGGCGGCTCGACAGGCCGCTTCCTCCGGTGTCCGCCGACTGCGCAAGAAGGAGCTCTCATGACCGTCTCTCCCCAGCTGGATGCACGCTTCCGCGACGCGGCCGCCGCCGAAGGGCTGCTCGACGTCGCCTACGACTTCGCCGACACGCCGGTCGGCCGCTTGCTCGTCGCGGTCACCGACCGCGGGCTCTGCGAGATCTCGTACGACCCGGAGCCCGAGCGCGAGCTCGACCAGCTCGCCCGCGGTTTCGGCGCCCGGGTGCTGCGCTCGCCGCGGCCCACCGACGAGGCCCGCCGCCAGCTGGACGAGTACTTCGCCGGCGAGCGGCGGGAGTTCGACCTCCCCGTCGACCTGCGGCTCGCCCGCGACTTCGGCCGCACCGTCCTGCACGAGCTCGCCCGCGTGCCGTACGGCGAGCTGACCACCTACGGCGCGCTGGCCGCGAAGGCCGGCCGTCCCCGCGCCGCCCGCGCGGTCGGCACCGTCATGAACCGGAACCCCGTGCCGATCGTGCTCCCGTGCCACCGAGTCGTCGGCTCGACCGGCGCGCTGACCGGCTACGCCGGCGGCCTCGACCGCAAGCGGACGCTGCTGGAGCTGGAGGGCGCTATCGGCTCAGACCCGGCCGAGTCCCGGCGCCGGTGACCGTGAAGTTGCCTTGCATGAATGGGAAGTGCGGGTCGCACTGGTAGCGAACGATCCCCGGCGTGAAGTTCACGATCCAGGTCTCCTGTCCCGTTCGGCCAACGTCGGTGCTGCAGCTGGAGACCGGCACACAGGAGAGCGTGCTCGGAACGGACACCGCGCTCAGCGGCCGGAGCAGGTGGAAGTTGTGGAAGGCGGAGTTGTCGTCGACCACGACCCGGTATGACCCCGCTGGGAGCGTCCCGCCGTCCAGGTTCTGACCGCTCGGGTCACGCATCTCGATCTGGAAGTCGTCCTCGACGTGAGCCGTCAGCACCGGCAGGGGGAACTTCGGGGCGCAGTCCGGCGGCGGCGGGTCGACCTGGCGGATCCGGAAGACGTTGTTGCCCGACCCCTGGCCCGCGACGTAGAGGTGGCCGCAGCCGTCCTCGCCGAAGGAGACGAGCGAGCTCACCGTGAGCCCCGTCGCGGCGTCGCCGATCGAGTCCGGGATCTGCAGCGTCTGGGCGTGGATGCTGCCGTCGCAGAGATCGCCGTAGACGTACTGGCCCGTCAGCGTGGTCAGCTCGGGGTCGCGGACGACGTAGCCGCCCGTGATCGAGCAGCGCCCTGACGTGTGCGGGTACTCGAACACCGGCGGGATCGCGTTCGCCGGCGGCGGGTTGCAGTTTCCGTCGGTGTTGTACGTGTGCCGGCCCTCGTAGCAGCTCCAGCCGAAGTTCGCTCCCTGGCCCCACGAAAGCGCGACCGGCCGGTAGTCGATCTCCTCGTAAGCGTCCTGGCCGACGTCGCCGATCGTCAGGTCGCCGTTCAGGCGGTCGAACGAATAGCGCCAGGGGTTGCGGAGCCCGTAGGACCAGATCTCGGGGTTCGCGCCGCGCCTGCCGACGAACGGGTTGTTCGCCGGGATCCGGTACGACCCCCTCGGGCCTGCGCGCGGGTCGATCCGGAGCAGCTTGCCGCGGTCGTCGAGCAGGTTCTGGCCGGTCCGGAACGGGTCTCCCGCGCCGCCCCCGTCGCCGATCCCGATGTACAGCAGCCCGTCCGGGCCGAACTGGAGCTGGCCGCCGTTGTGGTTCGCCTGGCTCGGGTGCGGGACGACGATCACCTGGCGCCGGGTGCTCGGGTCGGCCACGTTCGGGTCGGAGGCGCTGCGCTGCACCTCGTCGATCCGGACGTTTCCGCTCGGGTCGGTGTAGTAGATGTAGAAGAGCCCGGTCGTGTCGTAGTCCGACGGGAAGGCCATCGAGAGGAGCCCGCGCTCGCCGCCGGAGGAGATCCAGCTCGAGGCGTCGAGGAACGGCGTCGTCTGGATGACACCGTCGATCACGAGGCGGATCAGCCCGCCTTGCTGCACGACGAACAGGCGGTCCTGGTCGCCGGTGGGCGCGGTCACGTAGGTCGGGCTCGAGAACGCGCCGACGGGCGCCAGGATCAGCGTGTCCGGCACGTCGCTCGGCGCCGGGCGGCCCTGAGCCGAGAGCGGCGCGAACGCCCCGACCCCGAGCACGAGCGCGAGCAGAGCTCCCCTCCTCCCTCGCATCGGACAAGCATATGACGATCGGGGCGGTCTGAGCTACTAGCCGGCTCAGAGCTCGATCAGGAACTTGATCGTCTCGCGGTCGTTCATGGCCCGGTAGCCGTCCGGCACCTCGTCGAGCTGGCCGGTGCGGTCGAAGACGAGGCCAGGCTCGATCCGGCCTGCGAGCACGTCTGGCAGCAGCTCTTCGATGTAGGCGCGGACCGGCGCGGGGCCGCCGCCCAGGGTGACGTTCTTCCAGAACGCGATGCCGGTCGGAGTCTGCTCGTCCTCGGGTATCCCGACCCGGCCGACCGCGCCGCCTGGACGGGCGATCTCGAGAGCGGTCACGACGGCTTGCTCGAGGCCGACGCACTCGAGCACCGAGTGCGCGCCGTGGCCATCCGTGAGCTCGCGGACGCGCTCCACGGCGGCATCGCCGCGTTCGGCGACGACGTCCGTGGCGCCGAGCTTCCGGCCGAGATCGGTCCGTTCGGGATTGCTGCCGAGCAGGATGATCTGGCCGGCGCCGAGCCGCTTGGCGGCGATCACGCCGCAGAGACCGACGGCTCCGTCGCCGACGACAGCGGTGATCTCGCCCGGCGAGACGCGCGCGACGACGGCGGCGTGATGCCCCGTGCCCATCACGTCGGAAAGCGTCAGGAGCGACGGCATCAGCGCGTCGTCTCGCTCGACGGGAAGCACGACGAGCGTCCCGTCGGCCTGGGGCACGCGCACCGCCTCGCCCTGGCCGCCGTCGACGTCGTCCCAGCCGTAGCGGCCTCCATGCAGGCAGGAGCTCGGCAGGCCCTCCCGGCAGAAGACACAGGTTCCGTCCGACCACAGGAACGGCGAGACGACCAGGTCTCCCGCCTTGACCGTGTGGACGTCGTTGCCGGTTTCCTCGACCACGCCGACGAACTCGTGGCCCATCCGGCGGCCGGCGTCGTCGTGCGGCATCGACTTGTACGGCCACAGGTCGCTGCCGCAGATCCCTGCGTAGGCCACGCGGACCAGCGCGTCGGTCGACTCGATCAGATGGGCGTCAGGAACGTCCTCGACGTGGACGTCGCCCGCGCCGTACATGACGGTCGCGCGCATCGCCCATGAGCCTACCCCGCTATTCAGGCGCGGCGCTCACGGGGCGACGCCTAAACCTTTTCGAGCTCCTGCCGACACTTAGGTCTGGAGCCGGGGACAGCGAGACTCCCTTCCCGCCTGGGGCGTGGGCTTTAGCCGCAGAAACCTGCGCCCCGTCCCCGGCTCCGACTCTCAGGCGCTTCGGGCGAGCTCCGCGCTCTCGGCGAGCAGCCGGTAGCCGACGCCCCAGACGTTCGAGCACGCAGTCGTCCGCGCCCGCGAGCGCGAGCTTGCGGCGCAGGCGCGAGGCGTGCGAGTCGAGCGTGCGCGTGCGGCCGAGCGCGACGAAGCCCCAGACCTCGCGCAGGAGCTCCTCCTTTGTGAAGACGCGCGTCGGGTCGGTCGCCAGCTTCGCGAGCAGCTCGAACTCCTTCGCGGCGAGCGCGACCGTGAAGCCGTGCACCGTCACGCGCCGGGTGGCGCGGTCGATCGCGACCGGGCCGGCGGCGAGGCGCTCGGGCTGCGGCGGGCGGGCGCGCCGCAGCACCGCGTGGATCCGCGCGACGAGCTCCTCGTAGTGGAAGGGCCGCGGCACGAAGTCGTCGCAGCCGCGCTCGAAGGCATGGACGCGGTCGACCGCATCGGCGCGCGCCTCGCCGAGGACGATCACCGGCACGTCGCGATCCCAGGTGCGCCCGGGCTCGCCTTCGCGCAGACGGCGGCAGACGTCCGGCCCGCTCGCGTCCTCGAGCCCGCCGACGAGCACGAGGTCGGGGCGCAGGCGCTCGGCGAGCTCGAGCGCCAGCTCCTGCGCCGCGGCGCGGAGCACCTCGAACCCGTCGCTCGCCAGGTGCCGCTCGAGAAACTCCCGCGTTCCCGGCTCGGCTTCGGCGAGGAGCAGCGCCCGCGCTGACATGCAGCCGAAGCTAGCGGCGGCCGGGCGGCCGCGCCAGATGTCCTTTTGCGCGAAAGTGCGACGAGCTCTCTACAGCCGCCCGGAGCGGACCACGCCCCACAGCAGCCACACGCCGAGGATGCCCGAGAGCACGAAGCCGATGAACGAGAGCACGTTCACGCCGAAGACCTGCGCCCCGTTCTTCGCGAAGATGCCGATCAGACTCGAGCCGATCAGCCCGCCGACGACGACCAGGGCGACCACCAGCCGGTTGAAGGCGACATTGAGCTTCTGCATGAACTCGTCGAGGCCCTTGTGCACGAAGCCGACCTCGATCTGCCCGTCGCGGATCTCCTCCAGAAAGTCGTGCACCTGGTACGGCATGTCGCGGGCGATCCGGGCGAGCTCGATGGCTTCCGTGCGCCCGCGCGAGAGCACGCGCCCCGGGCTGTAGCGCTCGATCATCAGGCTGCGCGCATACGGCTTCGCGACCTCGAAGACGTTGAAGTCCGGGTAGAGGTCGACTCCCACGGAGCCGAGCGTCGCGATCGTCTTGTCGAGCAGGACGAACCGCGTCGGCAGATGCAGGTTGAGGCGGTAGATCAGCTGGAACGCCTCGCGGATCACCTGCATCGGGTCGATCTCCGAGAGGCTGACGCCGTAGTAGCGGCCGTACATCTCGCGCAGCTCCGCGATGAACTCCTCCTCGCGCTCCTTCGGGTAGCGGACGCCGAGCTCGGCCAGGCGGCGCGGCAGCTGCTCGATCCGCTCGTCGGCGGCGTCGATGAAGATCCGCGTCAGCTTCGACATGTCGTCGTCGGTGAGCTTCCCGACCTGCCCGAAGTCGACGAGCCCGATCACGGCGCCGTCCTCGAGGACGAAGATGTTCGCCGGGTGGGGATCGCCGTGGAAGAAGCCGTGGCGGAAGATCATCGTCATCCACGTCTCCGCCATCAGGTAGGCGAGGCGGCGGCGCTCCTCCATCAGCCAGGCGTCCTGCGGCAGGTCGGCGAGCTGGATCCCCTCGAGCAGCTCGAGCGTGAGCACGCGCGCGCGGGTGTAGCTCCAGTAGACGCGCGGGATCCGGACGTGCGGGTGGCCGGCGAACTGGTGGTGGAAGACCTCGGCGTTGCGTGCCTCGAGCCGGTAGTCGAGCTCCTGCCGGATCGAACGGGCGAACTCGTCGACGAGCTGGCGCGCGTCGATGAAGTCGAGGGCGCGGACCCGCTCGCGGGCCAGTCGCGCGGCCTGGTAGAGGAGGTTGAGGTCGGCCTCGACCTGGCGCGGGGCGTTCGGCCGCTGCACCTTGACCGCGACGCGATGGCCGTTCGGGAGCGTCGCGCGGTGGACCTGGCCGATCGACGCCGCCGCCACGGGAGTCTCCTCGAACTCGGTGAAGAGCTGCTCGACCGAGAGCTCGAGCTCCTCGCGGATCACGCGCTCGACGTCGGCGTACGGGAACGGGCGCACGTCGTCCTGGAGCGACTGCAGCTCGAGCAGGATGTCCGGCGGGACGATGTCGGGCCGCGTCGAGAGGAGCTGCCCGAACTTGACGAAGGTCGGGCCGAGCTCGTCGAGCAGCTCGCGCAGGTGCTGGCCGCGCTCGGAGGTCGGGCCCTCGAGCACGCGCGACCCCGCGAGCCGCGCCGGCAGCAGGTCGGTCAGGCGGTGGGTCTCGAAGAAGTAGCCGAAGCCGTGCTTGACCGCGACCTGCGCGATCTCGGACATCCGCCCGAGGTTCCGCCTCGTCGGCGTCGTGGACACCCGATCAGTCTAGGTAGGCCCCATGCCGTTGCGGGAAGGCTTGGGATTGACCTTGCTTCGTTTCGCGCCGTCGGGGAGCTCCGGGGGCAGGCCGGCGGCGGACGCTTCGGCCGCCAGGCGCCAGAGACGGACGAGCTCGGCGCCGACGATCTCCGCGGCCTCGGCGTAGCCGCGGCGGTTGCGGGGCAGGCCGTCGAGCTGCATCGGCTCGCCCCAGACGACCGCGCAGTGCCGGCGGTTCGTCGGAGACCAGCCGAACGTGTCGAGCCCGCACGGGATGACCGGCACGCCCTCCTGCAGGGCGATCATCAGGCCGCCCGGCTGCATCGGCCCGGGGTGGCCGAAGCGCTGCCGCGTCCCCTCGAGGTGGACGCCGACCAGCTCGCCGTCGCGCGCGAGCTGGCGGGCCTGGCGCAGCGCGTCGCGGTCCCCCTCCCCACGCCGGACGCCGAAGACCCCGAGCGCCTTCAGCGAGCGGCCGACCAGGGGAACTTCCAGCAGCTCGGCCTTGGCGAGGAAGTAGATGATGCGCGGCGAGAACCCTCCGATCAGCGGGTGGTCGATCCCCGAGAAGTGGTTCGCGGCGACGACGCCGCCGCCCTCGAGCGGCACGCGCTCGACGCCGTAGCCGCCGGCCCGCGCGAGCCAGACCGCGATGCCCGGAACGAAGAGGCGGCCGACCCGCCAGCCGGCTTCCGCGCTCCGGCTCACGCTAGACCTGCGTTGTTTGCCCGCTGCGCTCGAGCAGCCGCAGCCGGTGCTCGACCTGCGCGACGCGAAGCTCGAGCTCCTCGACCTCCGTGCGCGTCACGAGCCCGAGCTCGCGGAAGACCCCGGCGAGGCCGCTGCCCGTCCGCTCGCTCAGCCGCACCGTCTCGTTGCGCCAGCGCCCGACGAGCTCGTCGACGATCGACCGCGCTTCCTCGCGCCGGAGTCCGCCCCGCGCCGAGAGCTCCTCGACGAGCGCGTCCGCGCGCTCGGCCGTCAGCGCAACTGCGCCGACGCCCGCGAGAACGAGCTTCTCCGCGAGCTCCCGAGCCGTGTCAGCGGGCTCGGCCATGAGGTCTTGCGCTGCGGCGCTGGCGGCGGCGCTCCCGCTTCGCCTGCGCGGAGGCCGAGACGGGTGGCATCACGTCCGCCAAGCCCGGAGTCGGCTCAGCCGCAGCCGCTTCTTCGGCGGCCTCGAGCGCGGCCTCGCCCTCTGCCGTGTGGTCTCCGATCGCCGGCTCCTGGTCCTTGCGGCGCGCGAACTCCGGCTCGCGCTCCTTCCAGGCGGTCAGCAGCGGCGCCGCGATGAAGATCGAGGAGTAGGCGCCCGAGACGATCCCGACGATCAGCGCGAAGGCGAAGTCCTTCAGCGTGGCGCCGCCGAAGATCAGCAGCGAGACGATCGGCAGCAGCGTGATGAACGTCGTCGCCAGCGAACGGCGGATCGTCTCCCACAGATGAGACGTTCGCGATCGTCGCGAACGGCGCGCGCCGCATCAGCGGCACGTTCTCGCGGATACGGTCGAAGATGATGATCGTGTCGTAGATCGAGTAGCCGAGCACGGTCAGCACCGCGGCAACCGTCGAGTTCGTCACCTCCCGCCCGGTCAGCGAATAGACCCCGACGGTGATCGCGATGTCGTGCAGCAACGCGATGATCACCGGCACGGCGAACTTGAAGTCGAACCTGAGCGCGATGTAGATCACGATCAGGAGCAGCGAGAAGAGGATCGCCTCGATCGCGGCGCGCGCGATCTGGCGGCCGAAGCTCGACGACACCACCTGCGTCCCGATCGAGATCTGCTGTCCGTGCCCGTATTTGGCCTGGAGGTCGTTCGAGAGCTGCGACGTCTGCGCCGAGGTGAGCGTCCGCAACCGCAGCTGGAAGCTCCGGTAGCTGTCCGACCCGGTCAGCTTGCCTTTGCCCTGCACCTCCGGAATCTGGCTCGTGAACTTTCCCGCCTCGGTGCGGACGCTCGAGAGCGAGACCGGCTGCGGCGTCTTGAACGTGACCTGCGTTCCGCCCTTGAAGTCGATCCCGAGGTTCAGGCCCTTCGTCGCGAGCGACCCGATGCCGATCGCGATGATCACGCCCGAGATCGCGAACCAGAGGTAGCGGCGGCGCATGAAGTCGATCTGGAGCCACTTGGCGGTCTGCTGGCCGTGCGCGCCCATGAAGCGCGGGTTGTCGAACCAGCTGAAGCCGGCGAGCAGGCCGAGCATCGCTCGCGTGGCCGCGACGGCGGTGACCAGCGAGATCACCGTCCCGATCATCAGCATCAGCGCGAAGCCCTTCACGCCCGCGGTCGCAACCGCGAACAGCACCATTGCCGTGATCACCGTCACGACGTTCGCGTCGATGATCGTGTGGAACCCCTTGGCGTACCCGGCCGAGATCGCGGCGCGGACACTCTTCCCGGACCGCACCTCTTCCTTGATCCGTTCGAAGATGACGACGTTCGCGTCGGCCGCGACTCCGATCGTCAGGATCACCCCCGCGAAGCCGGGGAGCGTCATGGTCACCCCGAAGAGCAGGATCGCGCCGTAGAGCAACGCGGCGTAGATGGCCAGGCCGAGCACGGCAACAACGCCGAGGAAGCGGTAGAGGACGAGCAGGAAGACCGCGACGAGCAGGAGGCCGATCAGCGCGGCGATCTTTGCCTGGTTGAGCGAGTCCTTGCCGAGCGTGGCCGAGACGTCGGAGCGCTCGATCTGTTGGAACTTGACCGGGAGCGCGCCCGTCTGCAGCACGAGGGCGAGGTTCTTCGCCTCGCCGATCGAGTTGATGTTCGAGATCTCAGCGCCGCCCGCGCTCGGGTCGATTCCGTCGGGGTTCTGCTTGTAGTCGATGTACGGCGTCGACTTGAGCTCCCCGTCGAGCACGATCGCGAAGTGCTGCGCGTACTTGGTGACGGTGTTGATGTCGCTCGAGCCGCCCTCGCCCGCGAGAGTCGCAAGCCCCTGGCCGCGCTGCGCCTCCGTGCGCGTGATGTCGTGGAACTTCTTGTTGCCCTCGCTCTTGAAGCCGAGCTGGACGAACGCGCTGCCCTCGCTCGGCTGCGTGCCGACCTGCGCGCTGATCGCCGAGAGCTTGAGGTCGCCGCCGTTTGCCTCCGGGATCGGATGCGTCTTCGAGAGCGGGTTGTACTTGAAGAGGTACCAGTAGGTCCCCGTCGGGCTCTGCGATCCGGGACAGCCGTTCGTCGGCGAGGCCGTGCAGCTGATGACCGTCCGGTGCTCCGGCACCGCGAGGACGCTCCAGCCCTTCGGGAGCTTGCCTTTCAGGACCGGCCCGTTGAGCAGCTTGTCCCTCGAGTCCTCGGGGCCCTTCTTGAGGCGCTTCTTGGCGTCGAAGAGGTAGTAGCCCGTCGGCGAGGTGCCGGGCTTCACGTCCTGTTGCACCTGGTTCAACAGCTTGTAGAGGCTCGGGGTCGCGGTCACCTGCCCGCCCTGGTTCGACGGGCCGGTGACGTCGTTCTCGAGGTCGTAGAACTGGAGCTGGGCGGTCGTCCCGATGATCTTCGCCGCCTGGGCCGGGTCCTTCACCCCCGGCAGCTCGATCACGATCTGGTTCTTGCCCTGCTTGCGCGCGTCGGTCTCGGACACGCCGAGCTTGTTGATCCGGTCCCGCATGATGTTGACGGAGCGGTCCATGTCCGAGGACGTCAGCTGGTGGCCCTTCGGCGGAACCGCCTTGAGAACGACCTCGAGCCCGCCCTGTAGATCGAGGCCGAGCCGCAGCTTCCTGTGACCAGGCGAGCCGGGAATCGCGAGCAGGGCCACGCCGGCAAGCGCCAGCGCGAGCAGGCCCACGAGAATCAGATGGGAACGCCGATTGGTCACCGGGGTCGCAACAGATTAGCCATCGCCGGGCGGAATCGACTGCTCCGGCTGGGGCATTTCCGGCTCCTCATCGGTTTCCGGTTCGCTGACGACGGCGGCGACGGCGCGGCGGTCGAGCCGCACGACCGTCCCCGGCGCGAGCTCGACCTCGAGCACGTCGTCCTCGATCGAGCGAACTCTTGCGTGGAGGCCGCCCGCGGTGATGATCTCGTCGCCCGCGCGGAGCTGATCCTGCATCGACATCTGTCCCTGGGTACGCCGCCGCTGCGGGCGGATCAGCAGGAACCACATCAGCCCGAAGAGGGCGACCAGCACAATCACGTAACCCATCTACACCTCCGCGGCAGCGCCGAGCCGTTCGAGCGCCGCCGTCTTGTACGTATTCAGCTCGCCCCGTTCGATCGCGCTACGCGCGCCTGCGACGAGGTCGAGCACGAAGCGCAGATTATGCAGCGTCAGCAGGCGGTGGCCGAGCAACTCCTGCTGGTTGACGAGGTGGCGCAGGTAGGCGCGCGAGAAGCGCGTGCAGGCCGGGCACTCGCAGCCCTCGTCGAGCGGGCGCGGGTCGCGGGCCAAGCCGGCGTTGCGCAGGTTGAGGCGGCCGTGCGAGGTCAGCGCGGTTCCGGTGCGCGCGTTGCGGGTCGGCAGGACGCAGTCGAACATGTCGATCCCGCGCTCGATCACCTCGAGGATCCCTTCCGGGTCGCCGATCCCCATGAAGTAGCGGGGCCGGTCCCGGGGCAGGAGCTCGGCGGCGGCGCTGGTCGCCTCGAACATCCGTGGGCGCGGCTCGCCGATCGCGAGGCCTCCGAGCGCGTAGCCGTCGAAGCCGAGCTCGGCGAGCTCTTCGATCGAGCGCCTGCGGAGCTCTGCGTCGGCACCGCCCTGCGAGATGCCGAAGAGCAGCTGGCCTGGGTCGCGCTCGGCGCCGCGCTGCCGCTGGGCCCAGAGGGTCGTCAGCCGGACGGCATCGGCGAGCTCCTCCCGCGACGCGTCCGCGGGCGGGCAGACGTCGAGGCACATCGCGACGTCCGAGCCGAGCTCGGCCTGGATGCGCGCGGCGAGCTCGGGCGTGAACCGCGCGGTGTCTCCGTCGTAGACCGAGCGAAAGGTGACGCCCTCGTCGTCGCGGGCGACGATCGTGTGGCGCAGCGAGAAGACCTGGAAGCCGCCGGAGTCGGTCAGGATCGGGCCGTCCCAGCCCATGAAGCGGTGCAGGCCGCCGAGCTCGGCGATCGTCTCCGCGCCCGGGCGGAAATGCAGGTGGTACGTGTTGCAGAGCAGGATCTCGGCGCCGAGCGCGCGCAGCTCGTCCGGGTGGACGCTCTTGACCGTCGCCTTCGTGCCGACGGGCATGAACGCGGGGGTCCTCAGCTCGCCGTGCGCGGTCCGGAGCACACCGGCCCGGGCAGCCCCGTCCGTCGCCGTGAGCGCGAAAGCGCTCACGAAGTTCCCATACCCCCACCCAGGGTGGGGATTGTCGGCCACCCTCGCTCCCGCTGCGAGCGTATCGGCGGAACGCGCACGTGTCTGTCACGCGCCGACGCCGAAAGCGTGATTCTTTGTCCCCAGGGCACGGCCGCTTCACAGGGCACGGCCGCGACGACGGGCACACAGCGCGTGCCGTCCTGACAGGCGCTCACGTCCGGCACCTCCGCTCGAACAGCGTGGCGGTGAAATCGTCGAACACAGCCTCGCCGCGTGGCTCGAAGCCGAGCCGCTCGTAATAGGCCCGCAGCACGTCGTTGTCGCTCATGCAGTCGAGCCGCAGGTACTCGCGCCCCGCTGCCGCGACCTGTGCGTCGGCCCACTCGAGGAGCCGCTCGCCGAGCCTTTGCCCCGCGTAGGCGCGCCGCACGGCGATCGCGTGCAAGTAGCCCGCGTCCGGCGGCCGCTCGCCCCAGAACGCGGGGTCGCTCCACAGCAGCGCGAAGGTCGCGGCCGGCGTGCCGTCGACCAGGACGAGATAGAAGTTGCCGCGGTCGAGCAGGCCGGCGACGCGGTCGCGCGGGAACGGGTCGGGCCACTGGCGGATTCCGCGCTCCAGCAGCCAGCGCGCCGCCTCGGACAGGATCGAGACCACCTCGTCGAGGTCGTCGTGCTCCGCCCGCCGAACCTCCAACACGTCTGTCACAGGACGAGCATCGCGTCGCCGAAGCTGTAGAAGCGGTAGCGCTCCTCGATCGCGACGCCGGTAGAGCCGGCGCGTCTGCTCGACGCCCGCGAACGCCATCACGAGCGCGAGCAGCGTCGAGCGCGGCAGGTGGAAGTTCGTCAGCAGCGCGTCCACGCGCCGGAACTCGAAGCCGGGCCGGACGAACAGATCGGTGCGACCCTTGAGCGGCCCGCCGCGCGCGAGGGTCTCCAGCACGCGCACGGTCGTCGTCCCGACGGCCAGCACGCGCGGGGCCGCGCGGATCCGCTCCCACGCGATAGGGACGACCTCGTAGCGCTCGCTGTGCAGCTCGTGCTCGTCGAGCGAGGCGGCGGCAACCGGGCGGAACGTGTCGAGCCCGACGTGCAGCGTGACCCGCTCGACGTCGAGCTGCGCGAGGAGCTCCGGCGTGAAGTGCAATCCGGCGGTCGGCGCTGCGGCCGAGCCTTCGTGTGCCGCATAGACGGTCTGGTAGCGCTCCGGATCCCCGAGAGGCTCGGTGATGTACGGCGGCAGCGGCGCCTCTCCGGCCGGCTCTCCTTCAAGACGGAGCCGCCAGCGGCCCTCGCCGAGAGACTCCACGAGCTCGACGGGCCCCAGACGCTGGCCCGCGCGCAAGCGCCTCGACGGCCGCGCAAGCCCCTCCCAGAGCCCGTCGTCGCCGATCCGTTCGAGCAGCAGCACCTCCGCCTCTCCCCCGCCCGGCCGCTGCAGCCGCAGGCGTGCCGGCAGCACGCGCGTGTCGTTGACCACGGTGAGCGTTCCCTCTGCGAGCTCGCCCGGCAGCTCGTCGAAGCGCCCGTGCCGGACCGCGCCCGAGGCCCGCTCGTAGACGAGCAGCCGCGAGTGGTCGCGCCGCTCGAGCGGCCGCTGTGCGATCAGCTCGGGCGGAAGCTCGTAGTCCAGCTCCGCGGTGTCCATCCGATCGCAACGCTACCGTCGGCACCCATGACGGACGACGCGATCGACCGAGCCCGAAAACGCCTCGAAGAAGCCGCCGAAGGGCGTCCGGACGCCGCTGCCGTCGACGCCGCGCTCGAGCGGGCGCGGGCCCAGGTGGAGGAGCTCGCTCTGGCCGCCGCGCAGCTCGAGGCGACGTTGCCCGCGAAGATCGACAACGCGCTGCAGGACGGCCTGCGCGAGCAGGTCAAGCCGGTCGGCCGCAACCTCGCCGAGATCCGCGGCCTGCAGAATTCGGTGATCCGCCGGCTCGAGCGAATCGAAGGCGACCTGCTCGCCGAGCGGCACGCCCGCGTCGACGATCTCGCGTTGCTGGTCGACCTGATCAGCTCCGGCTGGAAGTCCGTCGACGACCGCCTCGGCAAGCTCGAGCGCAGCCTGCAGTCGGGCGAAAGCGCGATCGTCTACCGCATCGAAGAGCGCCGCGCCGATACCGGCTAAGTAAGCAGCAGAATCAGCGCGGCCGTCCCGATCCAGAGGCAGACGTCCACGAGGATCGGCACGTCGGTCAGCAGCACCTGCTCCGGCTCCTCGCCGAGGTCGTCGCGGTGCACGAGCAGCAGGTACCGGAAGACGCCGAAGACCACGAACGGAATCGTCGCCATCAGCGCCTTCGAGTCGCGCGCGGTGAACGTGTAGAGCGAGTAGGCGATCACGGTCGAGGCCGCGACGACGGTCACGAGCTGGTCGACGAGCTCCAGCGAGTAGCCCTCGAGAACCGGGCGGCCCGGGGTCTCGCGCGCGCCGACGAGCACGAGCTCGCCGCGGCGCTTGGCGAGCGCGAGGAAGAGCGCGAGCAGCGCCGTGCAGAGCAGCAGCCAGGGCGAGATGCGCACGTGCACGGCTGCGGCCCCGGCGGTCGCCCGGATGACGAACAGCCCGCCGATCGCGAAGACGTCCAGCAGGACGACGTGCTTGAGGCCGAAGCTATAGGCGAGCTGCAGCGCGCCGAACGCGAGCAGCAAGCCGAGCGACGGGAGCCCGAGCCAGGCGCCGATTCCGAAGGCGAGGACTGCCAGCACCGCCGCCAGCGCGACCGCGAGCCCAACGGGCAGCTCGCCGCGCGCGATCGGGCGCTGCCGCTTGACCGGGTGTAGCCGGTCGTGCTCGCGGTCGCGCAGGTCGTTGACGAGGTACGCCGCGCTCGAGAGCGCGCAGTAGGCCACGAAGCACGCAACCGCCTCGCCCCAGCGACCGGCATCGCCCAGCTTCGCCGCGAAGACGAGCCCCGCGAAGACGAGCAGGTTCTTCGACCATTGCCTGGGCCTCAGCGCCGCGACAACGGCAGCCGGGAGCGAGCGCCTGCGCGGCAGCTCCACCACCTGGCGGGCCTCGGCTTCCATCGCGGGGATTCTGACTACTCGCTCGGCCTCAACGGGAGGACGAGCTCGAAGCGGCTGCCTTGGCCGGAAGAGGTCTCGAGGCTGATTCGTCCGCCGAGCGCTCCTGCGAGCTCGCGGGCGATCGCCAGCCCGAGGCCGGTGCCCCCGCCGTCGTGCGACCAGAACGGCCGGAAGATCCGTTCCCGCTCGTTCTCCGGAATCCCCGGCCCGCTGTCTCCCACGGCAACCTGGACGGTGCCGTCCTGCGCCTTCAGCTCGAGCTCGATCCGGCCGCCGTCGGGCGTCCAGCGAAACGCGTTCGAGAGCAGGTTCGAGATGATCTGCAGGACGCGGTCGCCGTCCGAGACGATCACGGGCTTGGCCTCGACCGAGCGCCGGTAGTCGATCCCGCGGCGGCGCGCCTCCTCGCCGAAGTTGGCGTAGGCGCGGTCGATCAGGCGCTCCATCTCGACCTCCTCGCGCAGGACGGTGAAGCGGTGCGCGCCGAGCTTGGCCAGGTCGAGCACGTCCTGCACGAGGCGCTCGAGCCGCTCGGCCTCGGCGGCGATCACCGTCAGGGAGGCGAGCCGGAGCTCTTCTTCGGTGACGACGCCCTCGCGGAGCGCCTCGACGTGGCCGCGGATCGCGGTCAGCGGGGTGCGGAGCTCGTGCGAGACGGTCATCAGGAAGTTCCGTTCCAGCTGCTCGGCCTCGGCGAGCTTGGACGCCATCTCGCGGAAGCTCATCGCCAGGTCACCGATCTCGCCGCCGCCCGGGACGCGGGGCACCTCGACGTCGTAGTGCCCGCTCGCGATCTCGTCGGCGGCACGCGACAGCTCGAGCACCGGTGTCGTGATCCGGCGCGAGAGGTACCAGGCGAAGCCGGCCGCGACCGCGACGCCGGCGGCGAACGCGAGCAGGAGCCGCTCGATCAGCGCGAGCCAGCGTTGATTCAGCTCGGTCTTCGTCTTGGCGACCGCGAGCACGCCGAACGTCTGCCGGCCGACCTTGAGCGGCCGCCCGACTGCCAGCAGGGTCTGAGTCGCGCCCGGCGGCTTGAACTCGAAGCGCACAGACTTGCGCGCCTTGACGCGGCGCAGGTCGACGACGCCCTTCGGCAGCGTGCGGAACGCAGGCCCTTGCCCTGGGAACGGGTCGAGCCCGCGGTAGAAGATCCGGTCGCCGCCGGTCGCGAGCTCGAGCTTCTTCGCGGAGAGCAGCTTCAGGCCCGCCTGCCGGCCGTAGAGGAGCGTCAGTCCCCGCGCCTCGTGCGAGAGGGCCACGTAGTCCTGGTCTCGCGTGCGGTTCTGCGCGTAGCTGCGGAAGAGGCGCAGCGCGATCGCTGCCGAGACGAGGCCGGCCACGACGACGCCGAGCAGGAACAGCGCCGGGAGCTGGAACCGGAGCGAGCGCAGCACCGCGCTGTCCCCAGTCCTACGCCTGGACGGCCGCGTCCCGGGCGGCGGCGACCTTGTAGCCGACACCCCAGACGGTGACGATCGGCGAGGCCTCGCCGAGCTTGCGCCGCAGCTGGCGCACGTGGACGTCGACGGTTCTGGTGTCGCCCGCGAAGGTGTAGCCCCAGACGCGCTCGAGCAGCTGGTCGCGCGTCAGCACGAGCCCTTTGTGGTCGAGCAGCTCCCAGAGGAGGTCGAACTCCTTCGGCGCGAGCTGCACCTCGTTCCCGGAGACGAGCACCTCCCGCCGCCCGGCGTCGATCTCGAGGTCGCCGTGCTTGAGCTGCTTCGACTGCACCTCACGCCGCTCGGGCACGCTCCGGCGCAGCACCGACTTGACGCGGGCGACGAGCTCCCGCGGGTTGAACGGCTTCGTCAGGTAGTCGTCCGCCCCGACCTCGAGGCCGATGATCTTGTCGACGTCCTCGTCCCGCGCGGTCAGCATCAGGATCGGCACGTCCGAGC
Organism: uncultured Actinomycetes bacterium; assembly: GCA_963755635.1. GTDB lineage: Bacteria > Actinomycetota > Thermoleophilia > Gaiellales > Gaiellaceae > AC-32. The sequence goes on from CAVWKS010000036.1 coordinate 208,778, forward strand.
TCTGGCGCACGCGGCGGCAGACCTCGAGGCCGTCGACGTCGGGAAGCATCAGGTCGAGCACGATCAGGTCCGGCTTCTCCGAAGCAACGCGCTCGAGCGCCTCGCGCCCGGTGCCCACTGTCTGGATCCGGTAACCGGCGTTCTTCAGGTAGAGCGCGACGAACGAGGCGATCGAGGTCTCGTCCTCGACCACCAAGACCGACTGCCCCTGGTTCGCCATAGCGTCAGGATGCCAGAGCCGCCGGTCACGGCCTCGGGGTCGAGCTCCCGAGCGGGTACGTGGTCGGATCGATCGGAACCGGCTGGTAAGGCCCGCCGTCGAGCGACATCACGCCCGTCGGCACCGTCCCGTCGCCCGATCCGTCGAGCATCGCCGTGCCGCGGCCGACCGCCGAGAGGAATGTGCCGACGCCGTTGGTCGTGACGACGTAGCCGCCGTCGAGCGCGCGGAACGAGAGCTTCTTGCCCTTGCAGACGCTCGTTGTGAGGCTGACGATGCGTTGGCGGCAGTGCCGGAACGTCGCGTACTGGCCGTCGTTCGGCGTCAGGTCGCGGATGCGGACCGAGCCGTTCGCCATGCTGCCGATCACGGTTCCACGCAGCTTGATCTGGATGTGGCCCTTCGCACGCTTGACCGAGAGCGTCCCGTCGGTGCGGGTGGCAGCAGAGAGCGCCGCCGGCAACGCGAGCATGCCGACGACCGCGAACACGACGAGCGGACGGGCCATTACGCGCGCAAAGTATCCGCGTTCCCGGTGTGTTCGTGATAAACGGGTTGTTAGGAATCGGTAAAGCCAGCAACAATCCAGGCGTGCGCCGTTCGTTGCCGTTCCTGCCCGTCCTCCTGCTCCTCGGCGCGCTCGCGCTGACGGGCTCTGCCCCCGCGTCGAGCGGCCCGCCCCGCCTGCTCGGGCTCGGGATCTCCAACGGGGGGCATCCGTTCGCGGGCGACACGCGTGAGCTCGCCACCGTCAGCCCGAACGGGGACGGCCTGCGTGACCACGCGTTCTTCCATTTCCGGCTCGACCGGCCGGCGATCGTCGAGACGCAGGTCGTCGCGACCGACGAGGTGCGGCGGCCGGCGAAGCTCGTCTGGCACGTGCGCCGCCTCTTCCCTGCCGGTCCGCACGTGCTCGAGTGGACGCCGCGGCGCGCGATCGCGGCCCGCACCTATCTCGTCCGCTTCGTCGTCCACGGGGTGCACGGCGGTGTGCGCGTCTACGGCTTCGAGGCTCCGCGCGCCCACCATCTGACGAGCGGTCTCGTCGTCCGGATCCTCGGCGTCGAGGCCTCCCTCCCGCGCCGGAGCTACCTTCAGGGCGGCCCCGCGACGGTCTCGATCTCGACCGACGCCCGTTCGATCCGGATGCAGGTCTTCGCCTATGCCGGCACGGGCGCCCGCGACCCGAACACGAACGCCTTCGCGATCACGCCCTCGGTGCAGCTCGACTGGCGCAAGAACCGCAACGCTCCGCACCGGGTCGACGTCGGGCGCTCGGGAACGTGGGAGAGCGGCCTCTACTTCTTACGCGTGACGACGCCGGACGGTCGCGTCGCCTACGCGCCTTTGATCCTGCGCCCGAGGACGCTCGGCGCACATCGCGTCGCGGTCGTCCTGCCGACCAACACGTGGCAGGCCTACAACTTCCGCGACGGGGACGGCGACGGTTGGGGCGACTCCTGGTACATCGGCGGCGCGACGCGCACGATCGACCTGCGCCGGCCCTACGTCGAGCCCGGCCTTCCGTACCGCTTCCACGACTGGAGCGCGACGATCGCGACCTGGCTGCGGCAGACCGGCAAGGCGGTCGACTACCTCTCCGACGACGACCTCGCCGCCGCCAAGGATGGGAGCGCGCTGCGCAACGCGTACGACCTCGTCGTGTTCGCCGGCCACGAGGAGTACGTCACCCCGCAGATGTACGACGTGGTCCAGGGCTACCGCGACCTCGGCGGAAACCTGATGTTCCTCTCGGCGAACAACTTCTTCTGGAAGGTGACGCGGCAGGGACAGGTGCTCCGCCGGATCGAGCTGTGGCGGAAGCTCGGGCGGCCGGAGGCGGCGCTCGTCGGGGTGCAGTGGGTCGCCGGCAACCAGGGGCAGGGCGAGAAGCCGTACGTCGTCGAAGGGGCCTCGAGTGCGCCGTGGGCCTTCGCGGGCACCGGGCTCACGAACGGCTCGACCTTCGGGCTCTCGGGAATCGAGATCGACGCGCGGGCCCCGAGCTCTCCGTCGGGGCTCGTCGTGCTCGCGCGCATCCCGGCGGCGATCGGCCGGAACGACGCCGAGATGACGTTCTACCGGAGCCCTTCCGGGGCGCAGGTGTTCGCGGCGGGCTCGCTCGACTTCACTGCTTCGCTGGGCTCGCCGGTCGTGGCGCGGTTGGTCGACAACGTCTGGGCCCGCCTGAGCGGCTAGGCGTTCTCGTAGTCGTAGAAGCCGTGACCGGTCTTGCGGCCGAGCTGTCCGGCTTGCTGCATCTCGAGCAGACGTTGCGGCGGCGCCATCCGCTCCTCACCGAGCGCCGCGTGGAGGGCTTCGGACGCGTGCACGTGGACGTCGACGCCGATCAGGTCGATCAGGGCACACGGGCCGATCGGCCAGTTGGCCCCGAACCGCATCGCGCGGTCGACGTCCTCGGGGCTGACGCGCGACTCGTCGAGCACCCGCACGCAGTCGTTCAGGAGCGGGATCAGGATCCGGTTGACGATGAAGCCCGGCGTGTCGTTGCAGGCGACCGGCTCCTTGCCGATCCGCTGTGCGAAGGCATAGGCGGTGTCGAAGGCGTCGTCGCTCGTGTGGACCGTGCGGATCACCTCGACGAGCGGGAGCACGGGCGCCGGGTTGAAGAAGTGCATGCCGACGACCTGCTCGGGGCGCCGGGTCGCCTCGGCGATCTGCGTGACGGAGAGCGCGGACGTGTTCGTGGCAAGGATTGCCTCAGGCGAGACGATCCCGTCGAGCTGCGAGAAGAGCTCGCGCTTGACGTCGAGATCCTCGAAGGCAGCCTCGATCACGAGCTCGCAGGAGTCGAGCTCGGCGAGGTCGGTGACGAGCGTGAGGCGGCCGAGCGCGGCGTCCTTGTCGGCCTGCGTCAACCGCTCCTTCTCGACGCCGCGTGTCAGGTAGTGGTCGATCCGCGCCCGGGCGCGCTCGCCGAGCTCGGGCTCGACCTCGCGGCCGACGACCTCGAGTCCCGCCTGCAGACACACCTGCGCGATCCCCGAGCCCATCGTCCCGAGCCCGACGACGCCGACACGCGAAATCTCCACGCGCGCGATCGTAGACGGTCGCGCCAGCGAAAGAGCCCATTCCCCCACCCAGGGTGGGGTTGACTGCCCGCCACCCTCGTGGGTGACGTTACCGGCGAAACGGTCACGTGTCTGTGACCGGTCCGCGCCGAAAGCGTGAATTTTCTCGGTCCGGCTAGATCCGCTCGATCACGGCGGCGATCGCCTGGCCGAAGCCGATGCACATCGTCGCGAGGCCGTAGCGGCCCTGCCGCCGCTCGAGCTCTCCCAGCAGTGTCGCCGTGATCCGCGCGCCCGTGGCGCCGAGCGGATGGCCGAGCGAGATCCCGCCGCCGTTCGGGTTCACGTCGCCGGCCCGCTCGGACAGCCCGGCGTCCTGCAGGAACTGGAGCGCGACCGACGCGAACGCCTCGTTCACCTCGATCACCGACACGTCGTCCCATCCCAGCCCGGCCCGCTCCAGCGCGCGGGAAGACGCCTGCGGGTTGCCGTGCAGCATCAGCCGCGGATCGACTCCGGCGAGCCCGAACGACACGAACCGCGCCCGCGGCTCGAGCCCCAGCCGGGAGCAGGCAGCCTCGCTCGCGATCAGGACCGCGGCGGCGCCGTCGCAGATCTGGCTCGAGTTCCCCGCGGTCACCTTCCCGTCCGGCAGGAACGCGGGCGCCAGCGCCGCGAGCGCCTCCGGGGACGTGTCCGCGCGCGGCGTCTCGTCGACGGCGAACAGCGTCCCGACGTGCGGGTTCGACACCTCCACCGGCACGATCTCCCGCTCGAACCGCCCCTCGCCCATCGCCGCCAGCGCCCGCCGGTGCGACTCGTACGAGTACGCGTCGAGCTCTTCGCGGGAAAGCCCCCACTCCGAAGCGATCAGCTCGGCCGAAATCCCTTGCGGCACGATCTCCCAGCGCTCGAGCAGCTTGTCGGAGAGATCGCCGCCGCTCGAGCCCATCGGCACCCGCGACATCGACTCCACGCCCGCGGACACGACCAGCTCGAGCTGGCCCGACCACACCGCAGTCGCCGCGTTGAAGTTGGCCTGCATCGAGGAGCCGCACTGCCGGTCGACGGTCGTCCCGGGCACAGAATCGGGCCAGCCCGCAACGAGCGGCGCCATCCGCCCGATGTTCCAGCCCTGCTCGCCGACCTGCGAGACGCAGCCCATCTGCACGTCCTCGACCTCCGCCGGATCGAGGCCGTTCCGCGCGACGAGCCCGTTCAGCACCTGACCCGCGAGCTCGTCTGCGCGCAGGGAGGCAAGCGTTCCGTTCCGCTTCCCGATGGGCGAGCGAACAGCGTCGACGATCAGCGCATCACGCATCGCGACCGTTCTTCGCGTAGCACGTCTGCGGCACCATAGGCTGTAACTATGGCGACGACTGCAACCGAACGAAGGCTGTTCGTCGCCGGCGAGTGGATCGAGACGGGCGAGTGGCTGGAGGTCAAGTCTCCCTACTCGGGCGAGCTCGTCGCGCGGGTGGCCAAGGGAGGCGCCGCCGAGACGAAGCGGGCGATCGACGCCGCCGAGGAGGCGATGCGGGAGCCGCTGCCGGCGCACAAGCGGGCCGAGATCCTCGTGCGCGTGGTTTCCGCGCTCGCGCGGCGGCACGACGAGGTGGCGCGGCTGATCTCCGACGAGGCTGGCAAGCCGATGAAGGCAGCGCGGGTCGAGGCCAAGCGGGCGATGTCGACCTACACGTTCGCCGCGGTCGAGGCGCGCAAGCTCGCCGGCGAGATGGTGCCGATGGACGCCGCGCAGGCGGGCGAGGGCAAGCTCGCGTTCACGCTGCGCAGGCCGATCGGGATCGTCGGCGCGATCTCGCCGTTCAACTTCCCGCTCAACCTGGTCGCGCACAAGCTCGCCCCCGCGCTGGCCGCGGGCTGTGCGGTCGTGCTCAAGCCCGCGAGCCAGACTCCCCTCTCGGCACTGCTGCTCGCCGAGCTGGAAGAGGAAGCAGGCCTGCCGCCGGGCTGGCTCAGCGTCGTTGCGGGCTCCTCGTCCGAGATCGGCGACGTGCTGGTCGAGGACGAGCGCGTCAAGGCGATCACGTTCACCGGCTCCGGCGGCGTCGGCTGGGGCCTGAAGGAGCGCGCGCCGAAGAAGAAGGTCAACCTCGAGCTCGGCAACGCGACGCCGGTGATCGTCACCGCCGACGCCGATCTCGACGCGGCCGCAGCGGCCCTGGCCGCGAACAGCTTCTCGTTCGCGGGGCAGAGTTGCATCTCGGTGCAGCGGATCTACGTCGAGCGGGCTGCCTACGACGAGCTGCTCGGGCGGATGCTGCCGCTGGTCGAGACGCTTCGCGTCGGCGACCCGGCCGACGAAGAGACCGACGTCGGGCCGGTGATCGACCAGGACGCGAAGCAGCGGATCCTCGAATGGATCGAGGAGGCGCGCTCGGCCGGCGCCGAGGTGCTGGCCGGCGGCGACGAGCGCGACGGGCTGCTCCAGCCGACGGTGATCGCGCAGGCGAATCCGGAGCTGAAGGTGAGCTGTGACGAGGTCTTCGGGCCGGTCGTCACGGTCAACCCGGTCGATTCGCTGGACGAGGCGATCGAGCTGGCGAACGGCACGCGGTACGGCCTGCAGGCGGGCATCTTCACGAGCTCGCTGGACACGGCGCTCCGTGCGGCGCGAGAGCTCGACTTCGGCGGCGTGACCGTCAACGAGGCGCCGACCTTCCGCGCCGACCAGATGCCCTACGGCGGCGTCAAGGACTCCGGAAACACCCGCGAAGGCCCGCACTACGCGGTCCGCGAGCTGACCGAGGAGCACCTCGTCGTCGTCGCCTTGTAGTTTCCGAAGGCGTGGCTAGGGGAACGAGACGCTCATGATCGGACTCGCGCTAGCGATCATCATCGTCGGGATCGTCTTCGGCTTCGTGATCCCCTTCGTCGGGATCGTCGTCGGGCTCGTCGGGCTTGCGCTCCTCGTCGCGTTCCTGTTCGGCTTCGGCCGCGGCGCGGCCCGGACGCGTCCGTAGGGACCGGTAGACTCGCGCCCCGCGTGGCGCGTTTTTCCCTGCTAAACCGCATCGGCCGGAGCGGGTCAACCCCATCCGGGAACGCCGCCCCGCCGCTCGTCCGCCGTGCGCCCTCGCCGGGCGCCTTGCGCCGCGAGCGCCGTGCGATCCTGAAGGCGCGCGAGGAGCGAATCCGCGACCTCGGAGGGCTCACGCTCGAGATGTACCGCCGCTCGACGTTCCGCGACGAGCTGCTGCTCGAGCAGTGCCGCGAGATCGTCGCCCTCGAGGAGCGGCTGAACGAGCTCGACTCGATGCTGGCCGCAGTCGCGAGCGCAAGCCGGGCGCCCACGACCTGCGAGTGCGGCGCGCCCGTGCCGTGGGGATCGCACTTCTGCGCGAACTGCGGCCGCCCGTCGGCCGCGAGCCCGTCGTCGCGTGCGAGAGCTGCGGCCACCCGCTGCCGGCGGACGCCCAGTTCTGCGCGAGCTGCGGCAAGCCCGCCGGAGACGCGGAAGAGGTCGACGAGACCACGCCCGAGGAGCCCCCGGTTGAGGAGCCTCCCGTCGCGCACGCCGCCGAGCCGGCCGCGGACAGCTGGGAACGCTAGGCAGTTGAGCGCGCCCGAGCCGGAGAGGGAGTGCCCGCGGTGCAGGACGCCGTATGCCTCGGGGCAGGAGTACTGCCTCGAGTGCGGCGCGCGTCTCCCGGCGAGCGGCGGGCTGATCGCTCGGCTCGGCTCAGCCTGGCGCAGGCGCCTCGGCTGGTATCCCGGCGACTGGGTCTGGCCGGCGCTGCTCGCGCTCGTGATCGCAGCCGTGGCCGGCACGGCCTCGGCGCTCTGGCTGGCGGACAGCTCCGACGCCAGCGGCAGCACGCTGGTCGAGACCTCGCCGGCCGCTTCCAGCGTCCAGCAGACGACGGAGAGCGCGCCCGAGCCGACGACCGCGACGACGGCTACCACCACCACCGCAGCAGCGCCGCCGCCGCCTCCCCAGCCGACGCCGAACCGGCTCACGAAGTGGCCGGCCGGGCACAGCGGCTGGACGATCGTCCTCGACTCGCTCCCGAGCGGAAGCCCCGTCGCCTACGGCGAGGCCCGGCAAGCCCTGGGGAAGGGCATGAAGCGCGTCGGCGTGCTCAACTCCTCCGGCTACTCGAGCCTGCACCCCGGCTATCTCGTCGTTTTCGCCGGGATCTACGGCAGCGAGGTCGAGGCGCAGAGCGCGCTCCTCAACGCGCACGAGCACGGCTACGGCGGCGCCTACCCGCGCCGGATCACGCCCTGACGCACGTTTACGCGGCTGACAACTCGGGCGCGGACTTTGTGACAGAGCCGGAGTTCGTTATATTCGGTTTCAGCAAGCCCGGGCGCAGGTAAGGATTAACCGCTGGTTAACAAAGCTTTGCGGAAGATTAATAGGAGGCAGAGATACTGACCTTGGACGAACGAGCCCTCCAGATTCAGGCCTGCATGTATCAGTACTCACGCGCCATCTACAGGTCGATCAAGGACCTGATCGACCCCTATGTGGACGGGGAAACGCGAATCCAGCACCGCCGTGACGTGCTGGAGGCCTGCGAGCAGACGATGGAGCGGCTCGCGAAGGATCCGCTCTACTTCGCCAAGCCTGACCGGGCGCTGTTCCAGGACATCCGGCGCTACTTCCCGATCACGTGCCAGGCGCAGGTCGCGTGGGCCGTGCGGGAAGGCGTCGCAGCGGCGGTCGCATTCATCGAGAGCCAGATCGAGGCCGGCGCGTTCGACGGCGGCGTCGCCCGCTGCCGGGCCACCACGCGCAAGGGCAAGCCGTGCCAGCGCACGCCGCTGCCCGACCGCGACTACTGCCCGTCGCACCAGCACCTCGAACGATCTCGCGTCGCGGCGTAGCCGAGCCTCGTCCTGAGCGGATAGGCTCGCCTCGGGTGTCGCACGACACGGACAAGCTGATCCGCCAGCTCTCGCTGGTCGCGTTCCTGATGGCGGAGCGGCGGCCGGTGACCGCCCGCGAGATCAAATCCAGCGTCGAGGGCTACCAGGAGATGTCCGATGAGGCGTTCGCCCGCCGGTTCTACTCCGACCGCGCGGAGCTGCAGGCGCTGGGCGTGCCGCTCACCTCGCAGCGCGACGAGTACACCGGCGAGGAGCTCTACAACATGCGCTCCGAGCGCTACTTCCTTCCCGAGCTCGAGCTCAACGGCGACGAGCTGGCGGCGCTGCAAACGGCGCTCTACCTGCTCGAAGGGAAGTTCGCGTACGCCGAGCCGCTGCGGCTCGCGCTCCAGAACCTCGCGCTCGGCCGGCCCGGGTTCTCGGAGGCCCCGACGCAGACGGCGATGCGCGTGGAGGTGCTCGACCCCGAGTACTCGCCCGAGATGCAGGGCCGGCTGAGCAAGCTCGAGGCGGCGATCTCGAAGCAGCGCACGGTCAAGTTCCCGTACTGGTCGATCTCGCGCGACGACGAGCGCGAGCGCACGATCAACCCCTACGCGCTCTTCCAGGACGCGGGCGCCTGGTACGTCGTCGGGCAGGACCTCGACGCTGAGGACGAGCGCACGTTCCGCGTGTCCCGGATCCGCGGCGAGATCCGCTTCGCCACCCGCCGCGAGCGCGACTTCCGCCCGCCGGCCGAGCTGGACGTCGACCGGTACCGCGGGCGGCCTCCCTGGCAGATCGGCGATCTGCGCGGCGAGGCGCGGATCGAGGTCGGCGGCGATACGGCCTGGTGGGTGCAGCGCACCTACGGCGGCAGCGGGCGTGTCGAGGACGGCGTCTTCGTCACCGAGTACTCCAGCCTGCCGCTGCTCGCGTCGTGGCTCCTGCGCCAGGACGGCCGCGCGGTTCCGCGCGAGCCGGAAGACCTGCGCCGCGAGGTCGCGCGGGCGCTCAAGCTCGTGCGCGAGCGGCACGAGCAGGAGCCGCGCCGGCTGGCCGCCGAGTCCGACGGCGCCGAGGACGAGCCCACGGAGCGGCCCGCCGCCCCGGTCGCGCCCGAGCGGTTCGCGGTGCTGCAGGCACTGCTCGCCTTCCTGCTCGACAGCTGCGGCGAGGAAAACGAGGCCGAGATCCCGGCGGCCGACCTGATCGAGCGCTTCCACATCCCGCCCGACGAGCTCCAGGAGCATCTCTCGCTGCTCAACCTCGTCAACTTCGGCGGCGGCTGCTACGCCGTCTACGCGGAGCTGCACGACGACACCGTCCGGGTCGACAAGGAGCTCTTCGGCGACACCTTCCGCTCACCGCCGCGCCTGACCCCGCTCGAGGCGCGCGCGATCCGGCTCGCGCTCGAGTTCGTCGGGCCGATGATCGCGGCCGACTCGCGTACGCCGCTCGACCGCGTGCGGGCGAAGCTCGAGGAGACCTTCGGCGAGTTCGAGCTCGCCCAGACTCCCGAGCCGCACATCCAGCGGGCGGAGGAAGACCTCGTGGCCACGCTCAGCCGGGGCGCGAACGAGCGCCGTCTGGTCGAGGTCGACTACCTGAAGGAGGGAGAGGACGAGGTCTCGATGCACCTCGTCGAGCCGTACTCGCTCGAGCGGCGGCTGCCGTTCTGGTACGTCCACACGTGGGACCGCACACGCGACGGCGAGCGCTCGTTCCGGCTCGACCGGATGCGCAGCGCGCGGATCCAGCGCGCGCACTTCGAGCCGCGGCAGGCCTTCGACCCGAACGTCTTCCGGGACGCCCGCCCGGCGCGGATCTGGTACTCGAAGCAGATCGCCCGCTGGGAAGTCGAGAAGGGCGCCCACCCCCTCGCGGACGGCTCTGCGGCTGCGGAGAAGCCGGTCGGCAGCCCCGAGTGGCTGGTCGGCGAGATCCTCTCGTACCGTGGCGAGGCCGTCGTGCTCGACCCGCCCGAGCTGCGCCAGGCAGTCGCGAAGCGAGCCCGCGAGCTCCAGCGCGAGCTCGGCGTCTCGCGCGTCAAGGTCGCGGCAACCTAGCCCGGGCCGGGCAGCGCGAGGGTGAACGTGGCCCCGTGCTGCGGGACCGAGTGGACATCGAGCGTCCCGCCGTGGGCCTCGGCGATCGAGCGGGCGATGAACAGGCCGAGCCCGGTGCCGGAGCGCGTGTTGCCGCTCGTCACGCGGCCGAACTTCTCGAAGATCAGGCGCTGGTCCTCGCGGGCGACGCCGGGACCGTTGTCGCTCACGTCGACGCGCACGTGGCCGTCGTCCGCGTAGGCGCGCACCTCGATCGCGTCTCCGGCCGGCGAGTACTTGATCGCGTTGTCGATCAGGTTCATCAGCACCTGACGGAGACGCTCGGCGTCGCCGCGGACGCGCGGTAGCGGATCGCGCACCTCCGCCCGCACCGCGACCTCGTCGCTCCCGACCTCCGCCGTTGCGACCGAATCCCGCACGAGCTCGCCGACGTCGACGTCGCCGAAGCGGAAGCTGAACGTGCCGGCCTCGATCCGCGACGTGTCGAGGACGTCGCCGATCAGCGCCGCGAGCCGGTTTGTCTCTTCGGCGATCAGCTCGAGGAACGATTCGCGCTGCTCCGGGCTCAGCTCGCGCCAGCGCTGCTGCAGCGTGCGCGCGGAGCCGATCACCGACGCCATCGGCGTGCGCAGCTCGTGCGAGACGAGCGAGACGAAGTCGGCCCGTAGCGCCGAGAGCCTGCGCAGCTCCTCGACGGTCTTGCGCTCGGCTTCGTACGCCCGGATGTTCTGGACCGCGCTCGCCACGAGGCGTCCGAGCAGCCCGACCAGCTCGATCTCCTGCTGGCTGAACGAGTCCGGCCTCGGCGGCGGACGAGCGAGAGCATCCCGATTGCCTGCGTGCCCAGCAGCAGCGGCGTCGCGAGGCGGCAGCGCAGGCCGAGGTCGAGGAACTCCTGCTCCTCCGGGTACTCCGGCGCTGACGATGTCGCGGCGGTAGACCGGCTCGCGCCGGCGCAGGATCTCCTCGAGCAGCGAGCCCTCGATCGGCCTGGCCGTGCCCGGCGGGAAGACTTCGTCCTGGCCGGCGCCCGCGACCGCCATCACCTGCGCGTTGCCGTTGTCGCGCAAGCACGATCGCGATTCGCTCGAACGGGACAAGGCCGCGCACCTCGCGAATGAAGGCGGCGAACGCCTGGTCGAGCTCGAGCGACGAGCTGAGCGCCCTTGCGCACCGGTTCGCGGCCTCGAGCACGTCCGTGCGGCGGCCGAGCTCGTCGCGCAGCCGCTCGGCGTCGGCGGCCCGCGATTCCGCGAACGCGCTCTCGCGACGCATCCTGCTGACGAGCCAGCCGACGATCAGCGCGAGCAGCACCTCGATGCCGATCTGGAGCGTGACGTAGTTGACGTGGTAGCTGTGTGGCTCGAGCCTCCGCTCGCGCAGGAGCTCGAAAACCGCCATGACCGGCGCGCTGGCGATCGCGAGGCCGACGGCGCCCCAGATTCCCCAGCGGAGAGCAGCCTCGACGAGCGGTAGGAACACGAGCTGCCGGACGGGCGAGCCCTGATCGAAGCTGTAGAGCAGGATGTACGTCGAGACGATCGCGAAGTCGAAGGCCAGCGCGCAGGCTCCGAGCACGACCTGCCCGCGTCGCGACCAGTCGCGCCGCGCGAGCCAGAGCAGCACCAAGGTTCCGGCCGCGAAGACGGCGGTCGTCACCCACGCCCATTGCTCGCGGTTGTGCGGGTAGTTGCTGCCGATCGCGACCTGGAAGACCGCGAACGGGATGCCGGCCACGCGGACCCACGCGAGCAAGCGTTCGGTCTCGCGGAGGCGCCGGAGCTCGGTCATGCGTCCTCCAGCCGGCCGATCGCCCACTCGGCGTGCTCACGCAGGAGCGGGTCGTCCCCCTCCGCGTAACGGCGCGCCGGGCCCGGGTCGCCTGCCCGAGTTGCCGAGCGCGACGAGCGCGTTCCGGCGCAGGTAGCGCGGGTCGTTGCGCGGGACGAACAGGCGGTCGTAGCGCGTGGCGAGGTCCTCGTCCGAGGCCTCCAGCCAGTCGACGAGCGAGACGTGCGGCTCGGCGCCCGCGGGTGGCTCGAGCCCGGCGCGGCGCTTCTCGACGCCCCGGTTCCAGGGACAGACGTCCTGGCAGATGTCGCAGCCGTAGACCTGGTCGCCGAGCTCCTCGCGATAGTCCTCCGGGATCGGCTCGGCAGCCTGCGTCCAGTACGAGAGGCAGCGCGTCGCGTCGAGCACTCCGGGCTCGTCGAGCGCGCCGGTCGGGCAGGCCTCGATGCAGAGCGTGCAGGAGCCGCAGTCGGCGTCGAGCGGCGGCGTCGGCTCGAGCTCGACGTCCGTGACCAGCGTGCCGAGCACGACCCACGAGCCGTAGCGGCGCGTGATCAGCATCGTGTTCTTGCCGTAGAAGCCGACGCCGGAGCGCGCCGCAGCCTCGCGGTCGACGTGCTGGTTCGCATCGACGAAGACGCGGTACTCGCCGCCCAGGCGGCGCCCGAGCTCGTCGAGCCGCTCACGCAGCACGGCGTAGGCGTCGAACCAGGTGTAGCGCGGCAGGCGGCCGTGTCCCGGCGGTGGGTCAGCGGCGTAGGCTTGACGGAGCCGCCCAGGAGCGGAGGTCGCGGCTTCGCCGCGGCCGGGAGCGGGAACAAGGTCGTGCCAGTAGCAGAGCGCGGCGGAGACGACGGTGCGCGCGCCCTCGAGCAGCGTCTCCGGGTGGCAGGAGACCTCCGGACGCGCCATCGTGAAGCGCATGTCGGCGAAGAGGCCGCGCGCCTTGCGCTCGCGGATGTGCCGCTCGGTCTCCGAGTACGCCGCGACCGGAGCGGCCCCGACCACGTCGAGACCGAGCTCCTCGGCGAGAGCGCGCAAGGAGAACGCCTGCATGTGGGACATTGTGCCCCGATGAAGGCCGTGCGCATCCACGAGGACGGCGGGCCGGAGGTGCTGCGCTACGAGGACGCTCCCGACCCGGAGCCCAGGCCCGGCGAGGTGCTCGTTCGTCTGCGCGCCGCGTCGCTCAACCATCTCGACCTCTGGATTCGCAAGGGGCTTCCTTCGGTGCCCAAGCCGCGGATCCTCGGCGCGGACGGCTCGGGCATCCGCGAGGACACCGGCGAGCGCGTGGTGATCAACCCCGGGATCGAGCACGGCGAGCGGATCCTCGTCGTCGGCGAGCACATGGACGGGACGCACGCCGAGCTGGTCGCCGTGCCCGAGGCGAACGTCTACCCGCTGCCCGACGGGATCTCGTTCGAGGAGGCCGCCGCCTTCCCGCTCGTCTTCGAGACCGCCTACCGGATGCTCGTCACGAAGGCCGGCCTGCGCGAGGGCGAGTGGGTGCTGCTCTGGGGGATCGGCAGCGGCGTCGCGACCGCGGGGCTCGCGATCGCCAAGGCGCTCGGCGCGCGGGCGCTCGTCACGTCCTCGAGCGACGAGAAGCTCGAGCGCGCGCGAGAGCTCGGTGCCGACGCGACCGTGAACCACGCGACCGGAGACGTGCGCGCGGCGGTCGAGGAGGCGACGGACGGCGCGGGCATCGACGTCGTGCTCGAGCACGTGGGCGAGGCGACCTGGGCGACGTCGCTGGCCGTGGCGAGCCCGGCCGGCCGGATCGCGGTCTGCGGCGCGACGAGCGGCCCGAACCCGCCCGCCCAGCTCCACCGCATCTGGTGGAAGCAGCTGACGATCTACGGCTCGACGATGGGCACGAAGGAGGACTTCGAGGGTGCGTACGAGCTGGTCAAGTCAGGGCGCGCCAGGCCGGTGATCGACTCGGTGCTCCCGCTCGCGGAGGCGCGCGCCGGGCACGAGCGAATGGAGGCCGGCGAGCAGTTCGGCAAGATCGTCTTCAGCGTCTCTACGTGAGCTGGAACGGCACGCTCGTCAGGATCACGCCCGGCTCGAACAGCAGTAGCCGCTTCAGGTAGAGCGCGCGCTGGTTGTGCAGCAGGCGGTCGGTCCCTCGGGCAACGAGCTCGGGCATGACGACGACCGCGACGGTGTCCGGCTCCGCGGTGATCCCGCGCAGGTAGGCGAGCAGCGGCCCGCCGACGTCGCGGTAGGGCGCCTCCACGATCTCGAGCGGCACGCCCGTCGGGAAACGGCGCCAGTCCTGCTCGACACGCTTGGCGTCGGCCTCCTCGAACGCGAACGAGACGGCCCTCGTCTCGCGAAAGCCGAGCGAGCGCGCGTACAGCACGGCGCGCAGCGAGGCTGCGTGGACGTCGGAGACCGGGACGACGCAGACGGCCCGGCTTGGCTCGACGGCAGCGTCGGAGTCGCCCGCGAGGCGCGGGACGTCGGTGACGGCGATGTCGCGCTCGCGCAGCAGGCGCAGCTTGAGGCGGAAGGTCGTGCCCCGCACGGCGGAGAACAGCGACGGCGCGCGGAACAGCTCCGGGATCACGACCGTGACGAAGCTGCCGTCGCCGTGCGGGAAGCGCCAGACGTACTCGAGCATCGCCTCGAGCGGCTCTTCCTCGTGCGAGAGCACTTCCAGGCTGGGGCTCCCGTCGGTCCACTCGAAGAAGCGCGGCCGGATGCCCGGGTCACTGCCGGGGAACGGGACGTGCACGGCCACGAACGAGCCCTTCGAGATCGTCCGCGCGTACCAGAGCGCCTCGCGCGTCGCGGCGTCCAGCCGCTCGACGTAGAGCACGACCGTGTTGTCGATCTCCCGACGGGCCAGCACGGCGTGTGCCTTGGCCCGTAGCCGGCGCGCGACGGCCCGGTAGTGCCGCCGCACCCCGTAGAAGCACAGGATCATGACGGGGATCGCGATGATCACCATCCAGGCGCCCGAAAGGAACTTCGTCGCGATCACGATCACCGCCACGACGAAGGTGCTTGCCGCACCGACCGCGTTCAGGGTCGCGCTCCAGCGCCAGCCGGGCCGGCGGGTCCGCAGCCAGTAGCGCACCATCCCCGCCTGCGCGAGCGTGAAGGCGGTGAAGACGCCGATCACGTAGAGGTGGATCAGCGAGTTCACGTTTGCGCGGAAGGCGAGGATGAGGCCGACCGCGGCGGCCGTCAGCACGATGATCCCGTTCGAGTACGCGAGCCGGTCGCCGAGGTTGACGAACTGCCGCGGCAGGAAGCCGTCCCGCGCGAGCAGCGCGGCGAGCCGCGGGAAGCCCTGGTACGACGTGTTGGCCGCGAGCACCAGGATCGCGAGCGTGAACGCCTGGATCAGGTAGTACATCGCCGACCCCGTGGAGCCGGTGGGGAACGTGGCCCTCGCGAGCTGCGAGAGCACCGAGGCCGACGAGCTCGGGAGCGCGTGCATCTTCACCGTCAGGTACGAGACGCCGAGGAAGAGCGTCACCGCGCAGCCGGCCATCAGCAGGAGGGTCCGCGACGCGTTCTGCGACTGCGGGCGCCGGAAGGCCGAGACGCCGTTCGAGATCGACTCGACGCCCGTGAGCGCGGCCGAGCCCGACGCGAACGCCTTCAGCAGGACGAAGAGGCCGAGCGCGCCGGCTCCGGTCGGGAGCTGATGCGGCACGGTTGCCGTCGGACAGGTGCCGAGCGTGCACTTGCCGATCCCGACCGCGAGCATCGCGTACATCACGACCAGGAACGCGTACGTCGGGAACGCGAACAGCAGACCGGCTTCGCGCACGCCGCGGAGGTTCCCGAGGGTGAGCACGAGGATGCAGCCGAGCGAGAGCAGCACGCGGTGCGAGCCGAGCGAGGGCGCGGCCGACGTGATCGCGAAGACACCCGCGGCGACCGAGACCGCCACGGTGAGGACGTAGTCCGTCAGCAGAGCCGCGCCCGCCACCAGCGCCGGGAAGACACCTAGGTTCTCGCGGGCGAAGACGTACGAGCCGCCGCTCGTGCCCTCGTAGGCCTTGATCCCCTGGCTGTAGGAAAGCGCGACGATCAGGAGCAGGCCGGAGATCGCCACCGAGATCGGCAGGACGTCCTTCCTGGCCGACAGCGACGCGGCGACGAGCACCGCGAGCGCGGCTTCCGTCGCGTAGGCCACCGACGAAATCGGGTCGGACGAGAAGATCGGCAGGGCGAGCGTCTTCGGAAGGAGCGTCTCCTCCATCTCGTGTGTGGCTCGTCGCCGGCCGATCAGCAGCCGTCTCGCTTCGCCGAGCAGGCCGAGGCCGGCCCCGGTCAGTCCGCCCGGACGGGAAGGCGTCTCGTCGAGAGCTAGGTCGGATCGGTGGGCGTCGGCGTCGCGCATCCAGAGGAAGGTTGCGCGGCGACCATAACCCTGCATGGGGCGTGCTTGAGCACGTGAGTCACCGTGTTGCCGAAGATCCTTCGCCCGGCGCCGGCCCGCGGAGCCCTCAGGACGACGACGTCGGCGTGCTCCTCCGCTGCCTGCGCGACGATCGCCTCACCCGCCGAACGCGCGCGCAGAATGCAGGCCCGCAGACGAACGCCGCGGCTCTCGGCGATCGCTCTGGCCTCGTCGAGAACACGCCTCGCGTCGGCCTCCTCTTCGACCATGTGCGCGTTGAGCGGCAGGTGCGGCGGCACCTCGACCACGACCACCGCCGCGATCCTCGCGCCGTGTTCGGCCGCGAGCTCCGCCGCGAGCGCCATCGCCCGCTCGGACTCGACCTCGGCGGTCAGCGGGACCACGACCCGCCGGTATGCAGCCGACGGCCTTCGGGCTTCCGCAAGGTGCGCGACCATGATTCCACGCTAGACCTCCCCTTCTCAAGACCGCCTCAAAGTCGCGGGGCTTCTGCTCAAGGACGGCTCAAGAGGCGGCTGCGGCCGGGTCGACCAGCCGATAGCCGGCACCCGGGACGGTCAGGAGATAGCGTGGTCGCGCGGGGTCGGGCTCGATCTTGCGCCGGAGCTGCGAGACGTAGACGTGGAGGTAGTGCGACTCCTCGCCGTAGGCCGGGCCCCAGACCTCACGCAGGATCGCGGGGTGCGTCAGCAGCTTGCCCTCGTGCTGCGCGAGCACACGCAGCAGCTCGAACTCGTTCGGCGTGAGCTGCACGTCCCGGCCGGCGATCGTCACGGCACGGTTCTCGACGTCCACGACCAGCTCGCCGATCTCGAGCACCGGCGCGCCCGGGGGGCCGGCTCTTCGGAGCGCCGCCCGGAGGCGAGCGAGCAGCTCCTCGAAGCCGAACGGCTTCTCGACGTAGTCGTCGGCGCCGGCGTCGAGAGCCGCCACCTTCTCGCGCTCCTCGCCGACGACGGAGAGCAGGAGGACCGGCGCATCGCACCAGCGGCGCAGCTCCCGGCAGACGTCCGTACCGCGCCCGTCGGGGAGGACGAGGTCGAGGATGACCGCGTCGGGCGGGTTCGCGGCGGCTGCCGCCAGGGCGGCCTCGGCCGTGGCGGCCGCCTCCACGTCGTAGCCCGCTCCGCGCAGGTTCGTCTGCAGCGCGCGCAGGATCTGTGGCTCGTCGTCCACCACCAGGACGCGAGGGCGGCTCAGGCCGGGGCCTCCACAGGCTTCGTCGCGGCCGGCAGGGACAGGACGAAGGTCGCGCCCGAGCCGGGCCGCGGCTCGGCCCAGAGGCGGCAGCCGTTCACCTCGGCGAAGCCTCGGGCGATCGCCAGCCCGAGCCCGGTCCCGCGCGGTGTGCTCTCCCCATGCTCGAACGGCTCGAACAGGCGGTCGAGGTCCTCGCCGGCCAGCCCGGGCCCCCGGTCGCTGATGCGGAGCTCGCTCTCGCCGCCGCGCACAAGCACCACGAGGTCGACGGGGTCGGCCGGAGACGAGAGGCGGAGCGCGTTCTCGAGCACATTCACCAGAACGCGTTCCAGCTGGGCCGCGTCGACCAGCGCCGGCGGCGCCGCCTGGTCGATCGCGACCGAGACGCGGGCCGCGTCCGCGCCGACCGCGTCGAGCGCGCGTGAGACGAGCTCGTCGATCGGCCAGAGCTCCGGCTCCGGCCGCGCGGCGCCGGCCTCCAGCCGCGAGAGGTCGAGCAGGTTCGAGACCAGCCGTTCGAGCCTGGCGACCTCGATCGCGATCGTCTCGAGCAGCTCTGCGCGGTCGTCGGCGTCAAGCTCCAGGGAGCCGCTCTCCAGCCCCTCGGCGGCGGTCCGGATGGCGGTCAGAGGCGAGCGCAGGTCGTGGCTGACGGCCCGCAGGACAGCGGTCTTGACGGCATCGCTCCGCCGCAGCACGTCGGCGTCGGCCGCGGCGACGGCTCGCCTCCGCGCCAGCGCGGCCAGCTCGCTGACGACGACCGCCGTCACGAGGTACACCGCGAGCGCGACCCAGTTCCCGGAATCGGTCAGGGCCAGCGTGTGCAGCGGCGGCAGGAAGAAGAAGTTGAACGCGAGCATGCTCGCCACCGAGACGGCGATCGCATAGCCGAGCCCGTAGTACACGGCGACCGGCAGAACCGCGAAGACGTACAGCACGCCGAGGCTGAGCACGGGCGCGACCTCTTTCAGGCCGAAGATCGCCCCGGTCACGACGGCAACCGCGAACACGCTGACCGCCGCTCTGCGCAGGAGCTCTGCTCCCTTCACCTGCGCAGGTGTACCACCGGCGCCGCGCACGCGCCAGACGGCTGCCCGCGCGAGGTTGCGATGATTGACGCATGGCTACGCTTCGACACCCGCTCGCGTCCGCCGCCAGGAGCAGGCCCGCGCCGAGCACCGGAGTGCGCAGGACGGCGCTCGGCGTTGCGGCCGGCGCGGCGCTCGTGGCGGCGGTGACCGTGGTGATCTGGCTGCTCGAGCCGCACGTCCCGGTCCTGAGCCTCGCGATCCTCTACCTGTTCGCCGTGATTCCGGTCGCCGTCTTCGCGGGACTGCCGACCGCGATCGCGACCTCGGTGGCGAGCATGCTGGCGTTCAACTTCTTCTTCCTGCCCCCGACGCACACGTTCACGCTGCGGGACTCGCGGAACTGGCTCGCGCTCGGCGTCTTCGTCGTGACATCGGTCGTGGTCAGCGAGCTGGCCGCCCGCTCCCGGCGGCGCGCGGACGAGGCAGCCCTTCTAGCCGAGATCGCCGGCCTCCTGCTCGAGCACGGCGATGTGCGCGGCGACCTCGACCGAATCGCGACCCAGATGGCCGGCGCGCTCCAGGCCGAGCGGGCCACGATCGAGCTCGGCCCGGCAGAGCTCTCCGGCCCCGACAGCTACCCGCTGCTGGCCGGCGGCAGGCGTATCGGGACGATTCAGCTCGTCGACCCCAAGCCCCGCGGGGCCGCCGCCCGGCGTCGCCTCCTCCCCGGCCTCGCGTCACTGCTCGGCGTCGCGATCGACCGGCAGCGTCTCGCAACCGAGGCGCTCGAGGCGGAGACTCTGCGCCGGAGCGACGCGATCAAGACGGCGGTGCTCCGCGCGGTCAGCCACGATCTGCGTAGCCCGCTGATGGCGATCCTCACGTCGGCGAGCGCTCTAGCCCGTCCTGACCTCGAGCTCGATGAAGACGACGAGCGCGAGCTCGTCGGAACGATCCTCGGCGAGGCGGGGCGGCTCGACCGCGTGATCGGCAACCTGCTCGACCTCTCCCGGCTGGAGGCCGGAGCGGCCCGGCCCGAGCCCGAGGTCTGGCCGGTCGACGACCTCGTCGCGCAGGCGCTCGCGCAGCTCGGCGACGAGGGGCGGCGCGTCGAGGTGGAGCTGCCGGCGGAACCGCCGGCCACACGCGTCGACGCTCTGCAGATTGAGCGCGTGCTCGTGAACCTGCTCGAGAACGCGCTCAAGTACTCGCCCGACGACCAGCCGGTGCGGGTGCAGGTCGTCGAGACGGCGAGCCGCGTGCTCGTTCGCGTGATCGACCACGGGCCGGGCATCCCGTCGCAGGAGCGCGAGCGCGTCTTCGAGCCCTTCCAGCGCGGAGACGGCGCGGGAGCGGGAGCCGGGCTCGGGCTCGCCATCGCCCGCGGCTTCGCCGAGGCGAACGATGCGAGGCTCTGGGCGGAGTCGAGGCCGGGCCAGGGGGCGACGTTCGTGCTCGCCCTGCCGCGGACGCAGCCGTGAGCGGAGCTCGAATCCTCGTCGTCGACGACGAGCGGCAGATCCTGCGCGCGCTGCAGACCAGCCTGCGCGGCGCCGGCTACGAGGTCGACACGGCCGAGACCGCGGAGCGCGCGCTCGCGGCGGCGGCGATGCGGCCGCCCGAGGCCGTCATCCTCGACCTCGTCCTCCCCGACGGCACCGGGACGGAGGTCGTCCGCGAGCTGCGAACCTGGAGCTCGGCGCCGGTGATCGTGCTCTCCGCGGTCGGCGACGAGCGCGAGAAGGTCGCTGCCCTCGACGCGGGCGCCGACGACTACGTGACGAAGCCGGTGGGGATCGACGAGCTGATCGCGCGGCTTCGCGCGGTGCTCCGCCGGGTGACGCCGTCAGGCGAGCCGGTGCTGACGATCGGCGAGCTCGAGCTCGATCTCGAGAAGCGTGAGCTGCGCGCGGCCGGCAGGCCCGTGCACCTGACGCCCCACCAGTTCGAGCTGCTGCGGCTGCTCGCGCTCAACGAGGGCAAGCTGCTCACGCACCGCGCGATCCTGCAGGAGGTCTGGGGCCCCGGCTACGGGAGCGAGTCGAACCTGCTCCACGTCCACGTCTCGCAGCTGCGTCGCAAGATCGAGCCGGATCCGGCCCGCCCGCGTTACCTGCTCACCGAGCCCGGCGCGGGCTATCGGCTCGTCGATCCCGCGTCCCGCTAAGCACAGGATTTCTTCAGACAGGCTGCCGAAACCTTCAGGCGGCGCTCAGCGGGCGCCGCCTACCGTCGAGCTGAATGTACGACCTCGCAGCCATCGGCATCGCACTCGCGTGCTTTCTGTTCATCTTCCTGCTCCTCTACGTGCTGGAGCGCGTCTGATGTCCGCCTCGGACATCTTCGGCCTCGTGATCTCGCTCGCCGTCCTCGCGTACCTCGTGTACGCGCTGTTCCGGGGGGAGCGGCTCTAGATGGGCGGGCAGGGCTGGGCCCAGATCGTCGTCTACTCGGTGATCCTGCTTGCGCTGGCGTACCCGCTCGGGATCTGGATGGCCCGGGTGTATACGCGCGAGGGCAGCGACCCCGTCGAGCGCTGGTTCCTCCGCGCGCTCGGGCGCGATGGGGCCGTCGACATGGACTGGAAGGCCTACGCGAAGTCGGTGCTCGTCTTCAGCGTGGTCTTCTCCGCGTTCCTGTACGCGCTGCTCCGCCTCCAGGGACACCTGTTCCTGAACCCCGCCCATCTGAAGGGCGTGCCGTGGGGCGTCGCGCTGAACACGACCGCGAGCTTCGTCACGAACACGAACTGGCAGTACTACGGCGGCGAGACCACGATGTCGTACCTGAGCCAGATGGCCGGGCTCGCGGTGCAGAACTTCGTCTCGGCCGGCGTGGGGATGGCCGTGCTCGTGGCCGTCATCCGCGGCATCGCCCGCCGCGGCGGTGGCGAGGGACTCGGAAACTTCTGGCGCGACCTCTACCGCTCGATCGCCTACGTGCTGCTGCCGCTGTCGATCGTGCTGGCGCTGATCCTGCTCTCCCAGGGCGTCGTCCAGACGTTCCACGGCCACGCGACCGCGCACACGCTCGAGGGTGCGACGCAGTCGATCGCACGCGGCCCGGCCGCGTCGCAGATCGCGGTCAAGCAGCTCGGCACGAACGGCGGCGGGTTCTACAACTCGAACTCTTCGGTGCCGTTCGAGAACCCGACCGGGCTTTCGAACTTCTTCGAGGCCCTCTCGATCCTGCTGATCCCGTACGCGATGGTCTTCATGTTCGGGCGAATGGCGCTGGCGCGGCGGCACGCCTGGGTGCTCGTCGCGACCGTCTTCGCAATCTTCGCGATCGGCGTCGGGGTCGCCTACCCGGCCGAGCAGCACGGCTCGGCGGTGCTCCGCGACTCAGGCGTGAACATCACGCACGGGCACGGGCAGAGCGGCGGCAACCTCTCGGACAAGGAGGTCCGGTTCGGCATCGCCAACACGGCGCTCTGGGCGACTGCGACCACCGACGTCTCGAACGGCTCGGTCGACGGCGGCCACGACGCCTTCACCCCCGCAGGCGGAGCCGTGCCACTCGTGAACATGTTTCTCGGCGAGGTCGAGCCCGGCGGGGTCGGCTCCGGCCTCTACGGCCTCTTCTTCTACGTGCTGATCGCGGTGTTCGTCGCCGGGCTGATGGTCGGCCGGACACCGGAGTGGCTCGGCAAGAAGATCGAGGCGCGGGAGATGAAGTACGCCGCGCTCGGGGCGCTGTTCGTGCCCACGATGGCGCTCGCCATGACGGCGGTCGCGGTCGTCGCGCCGGCCGGGCTCGCTTCGATCTTCAACCCCGGCGCGCACGGCTTCACCGAGGCGCTGTACGCCTACACGTCGCAGACGAACAACAACGGCAGCGCATTCGCCGGCTACGGCGCGACGGACTTCTCGACGACGCTCGGTACGGTCGGTCTCTACTTCGGCCGCTTCGTTCCCCTGCTCGCCGGGCTGGCGATCGGCGGCTCGCTCGCCCGGAAACGCGTCGCGCCGGCCTCGGCCGGCACGTTCCGCACGGACGGCGCGACCTTCGGAATCCTGCTGCTGGGCGTGATCGCGCTCACGGCCGGCCTGATGATCCTGCCGGCGCTCACGCTCGGCCCGATCGTCGAGGGGCTCCACTGATGCGCGCGCTCCTCGCCTCGGTGATCGCCGTCGTCATCTTCACTGCCGTCGCTCGGCTTCGGGTACCCGGCGCTGATGACCGGCGTCGCCGCGGTCGGCTTCCACGACAAGTCGACCGGCAGCCTGCTCGAGCGCAACGGCACCGTTGTCGGCTCGCGGCTCGCGGCCCAGGAGTTCAAGAGCGCCCGGTACTTCCACGAGCGTCCTTCCGGAACGACGCCCGCCTACAACGCCGCCGCCACGACCTTCGCCAACCTCGGGCCGACCAACCCCGAGCTCGCGAAGAACGTCAGGACCGCCGCCCTGGGGATCCTCAAGCTCGAGCGGCCGTTCAACCCCGGTCTCACGATCGGTGACATCCCGGTGGACGCGGTCACGACCTCGGGCTCCGGCATCGACCCGCACATCTCGCCCGCGTACGCGCAGCTGCAGGCGCAGCGGGTCGCACACGTGCGCCAGCTGCCGCTCTCGACCGTTCAGAAGCTGATCGACCAGAACACGGACGGCCGCTCGTGGGGCTTCTTCGGCGAGCCCGGCGTCAACGTGCTCGAGCTGAACCTCGCCCTGGACGGACTGAGCTGATGGCACGCAGGTCCACCAGCATCTTCTCGCGCGAGCTCGTGCTCGCGGCGGTCCGCGACTCCTTCCCGAAGCTCGACCCGCGCCTCCAGGTCAGGAACCCGGTGATGTTCATCGTCGAGCTCGGCAGCGCGATCACGACCGCGATCTTCGTTCTCGACCTGATTCGCGGCCACCACAGCGGGCTCTGGTTCGTCGGCGTGATCTCGATCTGGCTCTGGCTCACCGTCCTGTTCGCGAACTTCGCCGAGGCGCTCGCCGAGGGGCGGGGCAAGGCCCAGGCGAACGCGCTGCGCGCCACGCGGACGACGACGACCGCGCACCGGCGCTCCGACACCGGAGGGATCGAGGACGTGCCCGCGCCGGAGTTGCAGAAGGGCGACCTCGTCGTCGTGTCGGCCGGCGAGATCATCCCGGCCGACGGCGAGATCATCGAGGGCGCCGGCTCGGTGGACGAGTCGGCGATCACCGGCGAGTCCGCGCCCGTCATCCGCGAGTCCGGCGGCGACCGCTCGGCCGTCACCGGCGGCACCAAGCTCCTCTCGGACCAGCTCGTGATCATGGTCACGCAGGAGCCCGGGCAGTCGTTCCTCGACCGCATGATCGCCCTGGTCGAGGGCGCGGAGCGGCGCAAGACCCCGAACGAGATCGCGCTCAACATCCTGCTCGCGGGCCTGACGATCACGTTCCTCGCCGCAGTCGTGACGCTGCGGCCGTTCGCGATCTACGCGGGCACCCCCACGTCCACGACCGTCCTGATCGCCCTGCTCGTCGCGCTGATCCCGACCACGATCGGGGCGCTGCTCTCCGCGATCGGGATCGCCGGCATGGACCGGATGGTGCAGCGCAACGTGCTCGCGATGTCCGGCCGGGCGGTCGAGGCGGCCGGCGACGTCGACGTGCTCCTGCTCGACAAGACCGGCACGATCACCCTCGGCAACAGGCAGGCGAGCGAGTTCGTGCCCGTGGACGGAGTCAGCGAGACGGAGCTCGCCGAGGCCGCACAGCTTTCGTCGCTCGCCGACGAGACGCCCGAGGGCCGTTCGATCGTCGTGCTCGCCAAGGAGCGCTACGGCCTGCGCGCGCCTGATCTCGAGGGCGAGGAAACGTTCATCCCCTTCTCGGCGACGACGCGGATGAGCGGCGTCGACTACGACGGCAAGCTGCTGCGCAAGGGCGCGGCCGACGCGATCAAGCGCTTCGTCCAGGAGCAGGGCGGGACTGTCCCCGCCCAGCTGGACGCCGAGGTCGACGAGATCGCCCAGTCCGGCGGCACTCCGCTGGTAGTCGCCCAGAACAACTTCGTGCTCGGCGTCATCCACCTCAAGGACATCGTCAAGGGGGGCATGGGCGAGCGCTTCGACGAGCTCCGCAAGATGGGGATCCGCACAGTGATGATCACCGGGGACAACCGCGTGACGGCAGCAGTGATCGCGGACGAGGCCGGCGTCGACGACTTCCTCGCAGAGGCGACCCCCGAGGCCAAGATGGCCCTGATCAAGGAGGAGCAGGCCAAGGGCCGGATGGTTGCCATGACCGGAGACGGGACGAACGACGCCCCGGCGCTCGCGCAGTCGGACGTCGGCGTCGCCATGAACGCCGGCACGTCCGCCGCCAAGGAGGCCGGCAACATGGTCGACCTCGACAACAACCCGACGAAGCTGATCGAGATCGTCGAGGTCGCGAAGCAGCAGCTGATCACGCGCGGCGCGCTGACGACCTTCTCGATCGCGAACGACGTCGCCAAGTACTTCGCGATCCTGCCGGCGATGTTCGCCTACACGTACGCCACTCACCCGGGGCAGCGCGGGCCGCTGAACTCGCTCAACGTGATGCACCTGGGGACGCCGAAGAGTGCGATCGTGTCGGCGGTCATCTTCAACGCCCTGATCATCCCTGCGCTCGTGCCCCTCGCCCTCAAGGGCGTCAAGTACCGCGCAATCGGCGCGACGGCGCTGTTGCGGCGCAACCTGCTGATCTACGGGCTCGGGGGCATGATCCTGCCCTTCGTCGGGATCAAGCTGATCGACCTCGTCGTCCACAACCTCCTGGGCGCATGACGCCGTGCCGCGAGGCCACTACCGAATTCTGGTCGGCATGGCAGCGGGGGTGGGCAAGACCTACCGCATGCTGCAGGAGGGCCACCAGGCCCGCGACGCCGGACGGGATGTCGTGATCGGCTACCTCGAGCCGCACGACCGGCCGGAGACGGCGGCGCTCGCCGAGGGGCTCGAGGTGGTGCCGCGGCTCAAGAAGGAGCACGCCGGGCTCGAGCTGGCGGAGATGGACGTCGACGCCGTGATCGCCCGCACCCCCGAGCTCGCGCTCGTCGACGAGCTCGCCCACACGAATGCGAGCGGCATGCGCAACGAGAAGCGCTACCAGGACATCGACGAGATTCTGGTCGCCGGGATCGACGTGATCTCGACCGTCAACGTCCAGCACCTCGAGAGCCTCAACGACGCGATCTTCGAGCTCACGGGCGTCCGCGTCCGGGAGACGTTCCCCGACCGGATCCTCGACGAGGCGGACGAGGTCGTGCTCGTCGACCTCTCGCCCGAGGAGCTGCGAGACCGCCTCGAGGCCGGCAAGGTCTATCCGCGCGAGCGGGCCGAGGTCGCGCTGCAGAACTTCTTCAAGCAGGAGAACCTCGCCGCACTGCGCGAGCTCGTTCTGCGCGAGGTGGCGGAGGACGTCGAGGCCCGCCGGACACCCTCAGTGCTGGAGCCGCTCGCCAAGCTGGCGGTCGGCGAGCGGATCCTCGCGCTGATCGAGCCGCAGCCCAAGTCGCAGCGAATCCTTCGGCGCGCCTGGCGCTCGGCTCAGCGGCTCGGAGCGGAGATCGACGCGATCTGGGTGCGGCCCGCGGACCACTCGCCGAGCGAGGAAGAGGCAACCCAGCTGGCGGCCCTGCGGCGCCTGGCGAGCATTCTCGGGATCCATCTGCTCGAGGTCGACGGCGACGACCTCGTCGACACCGTGCGGCAGGTCGCGGCCGACCGCGGCTCGACCTACATCTTCGTCGGAACCCCCGACGAGTCGCGCCGCCGCGAGATCTTCGGCGGGTCGCTCCTCTCGCGGATGGTCCGCGAGCTCCCCGGGATCGACATCCGCGTGATCGCAGACCGGACGAAGCGCGAGGAGCGCCCGAGGTGAGCGGGCTGTCGTTCTGGCGGCGCAAGTCCCCCACAAGCTCGAGCGGGAAGCGAGTGCTCGTGCCCTTCACTGGCGGCGAGCTCGATCCGGTCGTGCTCGACGCCGCCATCCGCATCGCCGCGGCCGAGGAGGCGACGCTGGTGCCGGCCTACCTGATCGTCACGCCGCTGGAGTACCGGCTCGAGGCGCCCATGCAGCAGGAGGTCGTGGTCGCGATGCCGCTGCTCGAGGCGGTCGAGCACGCGGCGCTGCGCGCGGGCCTACCGGTGGACGCCCGCGTCGAGACCGGCCGCACGCCCACCCACGCCCTCCAGCGGCTCTGGGAGGTCGAGCGCTTCGACCGGATCGTCGCCCCGGCTCCGGCCGGCCGCGGCCACGGCTTCACGCCGAAGGAGCTCCAGTGGATCCTCGTCCACGCCCCGGCCGAGACCGTCATCCTCCGGCCCGACCCCGCCGCCCTCGACGGCTACCGGGCCGAGCGGTCGCTTCACGCCGTGGCCTGACGTGCGGCGCTCGAGGCGCTCCTCGAAGCAGCGCTGCAGGTAGTCGCCTGCCAGGCGCGGGAGCGTGCGCGGCGCCGGCAGCGGCTTCGGGCTGACGATTATCTCGATGGCCCGCTCGCCGTGGCAGCGCGCGTAGGCCTCGGCCTCTCCGTACACCGGCTGCTGCGGCCGGCGCCGGAACCACCCGAGCACACGGGCGAGAAACGCCATTGCGCTGGTCCTACCACGTTTCGCCTCCGGCGGCGTCAGCCCAGTCTCAGCCGGAGCGCGCGCCGTGCCTGCGAGCAGCTGCGGCCGCGAGCTTCCAGATCGCGGGCACCTCGCGCAGGCGCGAGGCCGGCAGCAGGTCCATACCGTCCGGCGTGTTCAGGTAGCCCGTGCGGGCTCCTTTGACTCCGGTGTGCCCGTACACCCAGACGATCCGCCTCTTCGCCACGTCGATCAGCACGACACGGTCGCGATAGTCGTCGTTGACGGCGATCAGGCCGGGCCGGAGCTGGAGCGCCAGCGAGGGGTGGTCGAGCATGCCCCACCCCGAAGCCGGCCCGTAGCGCCAGAGCACGCGACCGCGCGTGTTCAGGATCAGCGCGTGGCCGGGGCGAGAGTAGTCGGCAAGCAGGATCTTGCCGCCACCGAGCCACTGCGGATCGGACGGGTATGAGACCGGCGCGCGGAACGACCAGAGCAGACGTCCGGTCCTCGAGAACCGGTCGATCCACGAGCCCTGGATCTCGCTGACGAGGAAGCCTCCGTCCGGGAGTGGCGTCGCGCCGTTGACCGAGCCGAGGCTCGAGGGCGGGTTGTGGACGCAGCCGCGCGTGCGGCCGATCTGACGGACGATTCGGTGCGTTGCCGAGATCAACAGGACGCGGCAGTTGTACGCGTCCGCCACGCTGCGGAGACCGTTGGGCAGGAGGTAGGCGTCGTCCGGCGTGTTCAGGTAGCCGGCGGCCGAGCCGCGAACGTTCGCATGGCCGTAGTGCCAGAGCAGACGGCCTCGTGGGAACGAGATCACCTGCAGCGTGTCCTGATCCTCCTGATTGGTGATGATCGAGCGCAGGCCCGGGCCGAAGAACGCATCGTCCCCGTACCGAAACGGAAAGCTCGATCCGCGGAAGGGCCGCGGATACCGCCAGAGGATCCGCCTCTTGCCGTCGACGAGCAGGATCCGGTTGTTGCCGCGGTCCGCGATCAACAGGTAGCCGGGAATCGGCCCCGGAGGCACTGGCATTGCCGGCCTCTTCCGGCCCGGTCGGGTCGCGCTGCCGTCGTGATCGGAGCCGTCCATGATCTTCGCGCTCACGCCCCCGGCGACGGCCAGCGCTGCAAGCGCGGCCGCCGTCCAGATGACGCGACGCTTCCGGCGGCGCCTCGCGGCAGCCAGTCTCCTCCGCCGGGACTCGGGGGCCTCGGACACCTACTGCCGCTCCGGCACGTCGATGAAGGTCGCCCCGCGGCGGGAGACGCCTCGGCGGATGTCGAAGCGAAAACGGCGGGACCGCTTGCCGGGGAGGTTGTACTCGGCGACGTCGAAGGTGCCGTCGTCCCGGACCCGCGTCACGTAGGCGACGTGGCCGAACGGACGACCGAGCTCCGGCCAGGCCGCAACGGCGCCGGCTCGAGGCGTGTGGTCGACGCGCAGCCCTCGCCGGCGCGCGACGTTCGGCCAGTTCCAGGCGTCCATCGAGCCGCGGATGAACCAGCCGGTTCGCTGCCCGTTCGCGTGCAGTGCCCAGGCGACGTACGAGGTGCAGTTGCAGAGGTACATCCCCCACCGGTCGACGGCCTCCTCGGAGCCGGCCTCGGGACAGCGCGACGCGTACTGGTAGCCATAAACCCGAAGTGCCTTCTCCTGGTCGTGCTCGGCGCGAGCGTGGAAGCGAGCTGCGGCGCCTGTGCAGAGCACCACGGAGGCGACAAGCGCCACGGCGAAGAGCGGCCGCGTTGCTCGGCCGCGGGGCGGCAACCGCCTGAGGATCGGGTCGAGGGCCATGGGCGGGCCTGCCGGGCGCTCAGCCGAAGCCGAGGATGAACTTCGCGTCGTCGGACATCTTGTCCGGCGTCCACGGCGGGTCCCAGGTCAGCTCGGTCTCGACCTGCTCGACTCCGGGCAGCGCCGCGGCGCACTCCTCGACCGACTGCTGGATCAGCGGGCCGGCCGGGCAGCCCATCGACGTCAGGCTGTACTTGATGTGCACCCGCGGGCCCTGCACCTCGACGTCGTAGAGCAGGCCCAGCTCGACGATGTCCATCCCGAGCTCCGGGTCCTCGACGCTCCGCAGCGCCTCGATCACGTCGTCACGCGTGGGCATCAGCGGTCAAGGGTATCTACGGAGAGGGGCTGACGACCGGCACGACCTCCTCGACCGGCTCGGCCGGTGCGCCGCGACGCAGGAGCCAGAGCCGCCTCGCCTCGGACACTGGCACGATCGCGAGCCCGACCACGATGCAGACGAGCCACTGGTGCCCGGTCAGGTGGACGGTGCCAAGGACCCGCTGCAGGATCCCGAGCTCGGCCCCGAGCACGATCGCCAGGAGCGAGCCCCCGCTGCAGAGCAGGAACATCCGGTCTTCGAGCACCTCGAGCGAGAAGATCGAGCGCCGCTCGTCGCGCGTGGCCAGCGAGAAGACCACGTTGCTCAGCGCGAACGTCGTCATCCCCATCGTGCGGGCGATCGCGCTGTTCCCGTAGTGGTCGTCCGCCCAGCCGATCACCCCGAGCGTTGCCCCGCCGAGAACGAGGCCCGCGATGCAGACCCAGATCAGGAGCGCCCGCGGCAGGATCGGCTCGCCGGAGGCGCGCGGCCTGCGCTTCATCAGGCCCTCGGCAGGCTTGCCGTAGCCGAGGCCGATCGCCTCGAACACCTGCGTGGTGAAGTTGATGTACAGGGTCTGGAGCGGCACGAACGGGACGCCGCCCACGATGTTGAAGATGCTCGCGCCGAGGAACGTGACGATGAAGCCGACCAGCACGCCCATCTGGAAGCGGATGTACTTCGTCAGGTTGTCGTAGAGGCCGCGGCCGAGCTCGACGGCCTTCACGATCGTCGCGAAGTTGTCGTCGGTGAGGATCATCGTCGCCGCCTCTTTCGAGACCTCCGTGCCGGTGATGCCCATCGCGATGCCGATGTCGGCGCTCTTCAGGGCCGGCGCGTCGTTCACGCCGTCCCCGGTCATCGCGACGATGTCGCCCTTTCGCTTCAGCGAGGCGACGAGGCGCACCTTGTCCTCGGGGGCGACGCGCGCGATCACGCCGATGTCTTCGATCGCGGCGTCGAGCTCGTCGTCGGACATCGCCTTGAACTCGGCGCCGGTGATCGCCTTGCCGGGGATGCCGAGCTCCTTGGCGATGGCCGCGGCGGTGACTGCGTGGTCGCCGGTGATCATCCGCACGCGGATCCCTGCCGCGTGCGCAGTCTCGATCGCCGACTTCGCAGCCGGGCGCGGCGGGTCGACGATCCCGACGAGGGCGAGCACGGTCAGGCCGTCCAGCAGCGGGAGCAGGTCGGCCGAAGCGTCGAACCCGTCGGGATCGAAATCCTTGCGCCCGGTCGCCATGACGCGCAGGCCCTGACTCGCGAGGCGCTCGTTCTCGTCCATGTAGCGCTGCTTGAACGCGTCGTCCGCGGGGACGATCGACAGGTCCTCCGGGTCGGGCCGCGAACGCCGCCCGGGCGAGCAGCTGGTCGGGCGCGCCCTTGACGTAGGCGCGGACGACGTCCTTGCCGTTCTCGTCGTGCATCCGGTGGAAGGTCGCCATCAGCTTGTACGCGGAGTCGAACGGGAGCTCGGCGAGGCGCGGGTACTTCTCCCGCGTCCCGACCGCCTCCAGGCCGCCCTTCTCGGCGAGCACGACGAGCGCCCCCTCGGTCGGATCGCCGATCAGCGCGCCGTCCTTGACGACGGCGTCCTCGCAGAGCGCCATCGGCAGCAGGAACTGCTCGAGCGGCACCTCCGGCGGGCCGAAGACGTGCTTGATCGTCCCCTCGGTCGAGTAGCCGCCGCCGGAGATCGTGTAGCGCCGCCCCGGGATGGTCAGCTCGACCGCGGTCATCTGGTTGAGCGTGAGCGTCCCGGTCTTGTCGGAGTTGATCGCCGACGTCGAGCCGAGCGTCTCGGTCGACCGCAGCCGCTTCATGATCGCGTTCGCCTTCGCGAGCATCTGCGTCCCGTACGAGAGGATCGTCGTGACGACCGCCGGCAGCCCCGTCGGGATCGCCGAGATCGCGAAGGCGATCGCCGCCGTGAAGACGGTGTCGAAGCTCTCGCCGCGCGACAGGTTGAGCAGGATCGAGACCAGGACCGCGCCGCCGGCGATGAACAGGATCTGGTTGGTCAGCTTCTTGAGCTGGACCGTGAGCGGCGTGTCCGCGTCCTCGGTCGACTGGAGCATGTGCGAGATGTGGCCGACCTCGGTCTCCATCCCGGTCGAGGTGACGACGAACGCGCCCGAGCCGCGCGTCACGTTCGTGTTCATGTAGACCATGTCCGTGCGGTCGCCGAGCGGCGTGTCGGCCGCCTCGACCGAGTCCACGCCCTTCGAGACCGGCAAGCTCTCGCCGGTCAGCGCCGACTCCGCCACCTCGAGCGTCGCCGCCGACAGGAGGCGGCCGTCGGCAGGAACGACGTCGCCCGCCTCGATCGAGACCACGTCGCCGGGCACCAGCTGCTCGGCCGGGATCTGGATGAGCTCGCCGTCGCGGCGCACGCGCGCCTTGACGATCATCATCTTCTGCAGCGCCGCGACCGCCTCGGCCGCCTTCCCTTCCTGGCGGAGACCGAGCACCGCGTTGAACAGGGTCAGGAAGAGCAGGACGAGGCCGGTGCCGAGCTCCTTCAGCGGGTAGAGGCTGCCGATTCCCGCGACGAGCAGGACGATCTGCATCGGGTCGCGGTACTGGCGGACGAACGCGCGCCAGCGCGGCTCGACGGCCGTTTCCGCGAACTTGTTGGGTCCGACCGATGCCAGCCGCGAGGAGGCTTCGGCGGCCGAGAGCCCGCTCGCCGTGTCGACGCCCAGGCGGCCGCTCAGGTCTTCAGGCGCGAGCGTATGCCAGGCAACTGCGTCGCCCTGCCCGTTGGTCACAGCGGGAGCTCTATCTGCCGTTTCCATCTCGCGGTCTCCTTCCGTTCGATTAGTGCGTCGCCGCAACCTCGAGCCCGGCCGCGTCGAGCGTGACGATCGTGCCGGTCTCGCCGCGGAGCAGCGCTGGTGTGTCCTCGATCGACCCGATCGCGGCCAGGCCGCCGGTCTGCTCGACGAACGAGCAAGCGGCGCGCACCTTCGGCCCCATCGAGCCGGCCGCAAACTCGGTCCCGCTAAGCGCCTCCGGAGTCGCGCGCCGGATCGCGCGCTGTTCCGGTGTGCCCCAGTCCGCGTAGACGGCATCCACGTCGGTGACGATCAGGAGCGCGTCCGCGCGCAGGTCCCTGGCGAGCAGCGCGCTGGCCAGGTCCTTGTCGATCACTGCCTCCACGCCGACGAGCTGCCGGCCCGGGATCGCCGGAGCCTCCGTGTACATGACCGGGATGCCGCCACCGCCGGCGCAGATGACGACTGCTCCGTGGTCGAGCAGCCATTCCACCGGCTCGATCCCGAAGATCCGCTGCGGCTGCGGAGACGGCACGACGCGGCGGAAGCTGTCTCCGTCGGGCTTGAACGTCCAGCCCTTCTCGGCCGCGAGCCGTTCCGAGTCGGCCTTCGTGTAGATCGGGCCGATCGGCTTCGTCGGGTCCTGGAACGCGGGGTCGGCGGGGTCGACCTCAATGAGGGTCAGCAGTGAGGCGAGCCGCTTCTCGAACGGCAGCTGGTTCCCCAGCTCCTGCTGGATCAGGTAGCCGATCATGCCCTCGGTCTGCGCTCCGAGCAGGTCGAGGGGATACGGCTCGACCTCGGTGTAGGCGGAGCCCTGCAGGGCGAGCAGGCCGACCTGTGGGCCGTTGCCGTGCGAGATCACGAGCTCGTGCTCGAGCGCCAGCGGGGCGAGTGCCTTGCAGGCCACATGCGCGTTGGCGCGCTGGTTCTCGGCCGTCAGCGGCTCCCCCCGCCGGAGCAGGGCGTTCCCGCCGAGTGCGGCGACGACGCGCATCGTCAGTCCCCGAGCGTCGCGACCATCACGGCCTTGATCGTGTGGAGCCGGTTCTCGGCCTCGTCGAAGACGAGCGACGCAGGCGACTCGAAGACCTCCTCGGTCACCTCGAGACAGTCCATCCCGAACTTCTCGAAGATCTCCTTGCCGACCTGCGTCTCCGTGTTGTGGAAGGCCGGCAGGCAGTGCATGAACTTCGTGTCGGGGTTGCCGGTCGCGGCCATCGCCTCCGCGTTCACCTGGTACGGCTTCAGGAGGTCGATCCGCTCGGCCCAGACCTCGTCGGCCTCCCCCATCGAGACCCAGACGTCGGTGAGCAGCACGTCGGCGCCGCGCACGGCCTCGCCCACGTCGTCGGTGATCGTGATCTGCGCGCCGGTCTCGTCCGCGATCGAGCGCGCCAGCTCGACGATCTCGTCCTTCGGCCAGAGCGACTTCGGGCTCGCGATCCGCACGTCCATCCCGAGCTTCGCCCCGCCGACCAGGTACGAGTCAGCCATGTTGAAGCGGGCGTCGCCGAGGTAGCAGAAGACGACCTCGTTGAGCGGCTTGGGGATGTGCTCCTTGAAGGTGAGGAAGTCCGCCAGGATCTGAGTCGGGTGCCACTCGTCGGTCAGCCCGTTGTAGATCGGGACGCCCGCGTGTTCGGCGAGCTCCTCGGCGACCTCCTGACCGAAACCGCGGTATTCGATCGCGTCGTACATGCGGCCGAGCACCCGCGCGGTGTCCTTCACGGTCTCCTTGTGCCCCATGTGCGAGCCGGACGGACCGATGAACGTGACGTGAGCGCCCTGGTCGTAGGCGGCGACCTCGAACGCGCAGCGCGTCCTGGTCGAGTCCTTCTCGAAGATCAGCGCGATCTCCTTGCCGGCGAGCTTCTGCTCTTCGCGGCCTTCCTTCTTGGCCGCCTTCAGCTCCACGGCGAGCTCGATCAGATAGGTGATCTCTTCCGGACTGAAGTCAGCCAGCTTCAGCAGGTGCTTCCCCCGCAGGTCGACGATGGTGCTCATGGTCGTGCTCCTTTCCTCATGCCTCTCGGACGATCGGGCAGGTCATGCAGTGGCCTCCGCCGCGTCCGCGGCCGAGCTCCTGCCCAGCGATTGGGAGAACTTCGATTCCTGCGTGAGAGAGCTTCGCGTTGGTCGCCTCGTTGCGTTCGTACGCGACGACGACGCCCGGCTCGAGCGCGACGACGTTGTTGCCGTCGTCCCACTGCGTGCGCTCCGCCTCGAACTCGTCGCCTGCGGTCGGAACGAGCTTCAGCTGCTCGAGCCCGAGCGCGTCCTTGACCTCGTCGAGGAAGGTGCGCTCCGACACCTCGGCCTGCACGCCGTGCGGGCCGCCGGGCGTGAACAGGATCGGCCGGATCTGGTGGACGACCGGCTCGTAGAGGGTCGCGATGTCGTGGTCGCAGAACGTGAAGACCGTGTCGAGGTGCATGGCCGCCCGGTCGCGCGGCATCTGGGCCCCGAGCACGAGGCGCGCGGCGCCGGCCTCGAACATGTTGCGGGCGAGGATGCTGACCGCCTTCGCCGTGCTGCGCTCGCCCATCCCGACCAGGACGACGCCGTCGCCGACGGGCATCATGTCGCCGCCTTCCATGCGCGCGGTGCCCCAGTCGTGGTCAGAGCCGCCGAACCAGATCTGGAAGTCGGCGTCGCGGAAGCGCGGATGGAAGCGGTAGATCGCCTCGACGTTGAGCGTCTCGAGCTGGCGGGCCGGCCAGAACATCGGATTGAGCGACACCCCGCCGTAGAGCCAGGCGCTCGTGTCGCGCGTGAAGAGCTGGTTCGGCAGCGGCGGCAGGACGAAGTCCGTCGGGCCGAGCGCAGGGCCGATCGCCGACTTGATCTCGTCGGGCAGCTCGAGGACGGTGATCCCGCCGGTCAGGTGAGTCGCCAGCTCCTCGGCCGGCATCTCGGTCAGCCAGTCCGTCAGCGGCTCGGTGAACATCACCGTCACCTCTTCCGGGCGGACGCGCCGCGAGAGGAGCCACTCGCGCGCCTCGGCGTCCTCGAGCGTCTCGGTAAGCAACTCGTGCAGGAGCAGCACCTCGGTGCCGCGTTCGCGCATCAGGTCGACGAAGGCGTCGAACTCCTGTCGCGCCCGGCGCACCCAGATGACGTCGTCGAAGAGCAACTCGTGGCAGTTGCTCGGCGAGAGGCGCTCGTGCGCAAGGTCGGGCCGGTGCACCATCACGGTGTGCAGCTTCCCGACCTCGGAGTGCGTTCCCAGAACGGTCTCGGTGGCGGTGCCCATGCGCTTTCTCCTTTCAGACTCGGCCGGAGAAATCGTCGTGGCCCGGCGGCGCGACGACATCACCCAAGCCGGATGAGGCTCTGACGTCGATGATTCGAGGCGATGCTCGCGTCGTTCGCGTGGGGCTTCGTCGCCGCCTCGACCCTGATCGCCGGCGGAGCCTTTGCGCTCCGTTACCGCGTGGGAGAGCGGGCGCTCGGCATGGTCATGGCCTTCGGCAGCGGCGTCCTGATCAGCGCGGTCGCCTTCGAGCTCGTCGAAGAGGCGTTCGACAAGGCCGGCGGGAAGGGAGCCGTCGCCCTGGGCCTCTGCGCCGGCTCCCTGACCTTCTTCGCAGGCGACTTTCTGATCGACCGGATGGGCGGCGCCGACCGCAAGCACTCGGGCGGCCGGCAGGCGGAGGGCTCGGCGCTGGCGATCGTCCTGGGGATCGTGCTGGACGGCATTCCGGAGTCGATCGTGCTCGGGCTGACCGTGGTCGGCGGAGGTGTCAGCGCCGCCTTCCTCGTCGCCGTCGCGCTCTCGAACGTCCCCGAGGCGATCGCCGCCAGCACCGGGCTGTCGCAGGCGCGCTGGGCGAACCGCCGCATCCTCGGCCTGTGGACGCTTGTCGCCGTGGTGTCCGGCCTCGCCGCGCTGCTCGGCTACACGGTCTTCGACTCGGCCTCCCCGGAGACGTTCGCGTTCGTGCTGTCGTTCGCCGGGGGCGCGATCCTGACGATGCTCGCCGACACGATGATGCCGGAGGCGTTCGAGCACGGCGGGAAGCTCGTCGGCGTCGTCACGACACTCGGCTTCGGGCTCGCCTTCGCGATCAGCGCCCTGAACTAGCGCTCAGAGGAAGAACGAGAGCCGGTCCGAGAGCCGGCACTCGAGGCGTTCACGAATTCCCGAGGGCGGCTCGCCGTGCTTCGCGCGGGCGATGTCGGGCTCGAACAGCCGCTCTTCGAGCAGCTCCGCGAGCTCGGCGCTCCTGGCGATCATCATGATCTCCGAGTTGCGGTAGAGCGCCCAGGCGTCGAGGTTGACGAGTGCCGAAGCTGACGACGTCGTCGGCCACGACGACCTTGGCGTGCACGACGGTGCCCGGAAGCTCCCACACCTCGACCCCCGCTGCGGCGAGCTCGGCGTACCGGTGCCTCAGGGCGGCGGTCGCCTGGGCGTTGTTCGACCTCTCGGATACGAGGACCCGCACATTCACGCCGCGCCGGGCGGCCTCGAGGATCCGGCCGAGTAGGTCGGGGTCGGTGAGGTACGGGTTCGCGATGTCGAGCCGGTCGCGCGTCGCGTCGATCTGCTCCCGGATCGCCTGCGAGGCCGCGACCAGCCCGCCCGGGATCACCTGGGCGAGCGCGATCGGCGTCGTGCCGGGGTCGGCGGGCTCGGGGAACAGGCCGGCAAGGTCGTCCGGCAGCGGCCCGCCGTGACCCTGGAAGCTCGTCAGGAACGCCGCCTGCGCCTGGCGTACGACGTCGCCGGTGACCCGCACCATCACGTCGTGGAAGCCGCCGTTCTCGAAGTGATCCTCGAGGCCTGCGCCACCGGTCCACGCCACGGCTCCGTCGACGACGTAGAGCTTGCGATGGTCGACCCGGCCCAACGCGCCGCGCCGCCACGCAGGCCGCTGCCGGTCGGGGAAGAGGCCCCGCCGCTCGCGCAGGGAAAAGTCGTTGACGACGACTTCCGCTCCGGCTGCGGCGAGACCCGTGAACATCTCTCGCGCCGCCCCGTAGGGCCTGGAGCCGAACCCGTCGACGATCACCCGCACCTCGACGCCCTCGTCCAGCTTTCGCTCGAGCAGGTCGGCCATGCGTGTCCCGACCGCGCCCTCCCTCCAGCCGAACATCAGGATGTGCACGGACGAGTGCGCGGCCTCGACGTCCGCGAAGATCCGAGGGAAGAAGTTCACGCCCTCGACCCATGGCTCGATCGTCGCCGCCGTCGACCAGGCGAAGTGGAGATCCGCTCCCGGCCGCGCGTCCTCCGTCGCGGCCTCCGCGCCCGCCGACGTCACCGCATCGGGCGGCGGCGGCCAGCTCGGCCGCTGCGGGATCGCGAGGACCCGCCGGTAGAACGCGAGTACGGAAACGCCGACGAGCGCGCCGGCCGCGAGAGCCAGGCGCCTAGGGGACGATGTGCACCACGACGATCTTCGTGCCGTGCGAGCCGACCTCGTCGCCGCGGTGATGCTTGGGACCGCGTGCGTAGGCGATCAGACCGACGATCAGCAGCCCGGCCACGACGATCAGCAGCCAGTCAGCGACGCGTCGCATGTGGCCCTCCTCTCACAGCGCCGCCGAGACCGCGAGCACGACGATGGACAGTCCGCTGAGCAGCGCGAGCAACGGCCAGACCCAGCGAAGGTACGTGCCGTACGGGACGCGGGCGATCGCGAGGCCGCCCATCACGACGGCAGACGTCGGGACGACGAGGTTCATCACGCCGGAGGCGCTCTGGTAGGCGGTCACGACGAGCGCGGTCGACACGCCGATGAAGCCCGCCAGCGGGGCCATGATGGGCATCGACAGCGTCGCGAGCCCGGAGCTCGAAGGGATCACCAGCGACAAGGGCAGGAAGAGCAGGAACATCACGATCAGGAACGTGGTCTCGCCGGAATCGCCCAGCGCTTTCTCGATCCAGTGCAGGACGGTGTCCGTGATCTGGCCGTTGTTCATGATCACGGTGATGCCGCGCGCGATCCCGATGATCAGCGCGACGCCGAGCAGATCGCGCGCACCGTCGACGAAGCTGGTCGTCAGCTGGCCTTCGCCCAGGCGGCCGATCACTCCGATGACGATCGCGAACAGCAGGAAGGAGGCGGTCATCTCGGGGAACCACCACCACCAGGTCGGGAACGGGATCCCGATGTCCTCCCAGGGAACGACCCCGTAGATCATCACGACGAACGCGAGCGCGAAGACGGCCAGGACCATCTTCTGCGTGCCGGTGAGCGTCACCTCGCCCTCGCCGCTCGCAGCCCGGAAGCGCGCCTCGTTCTCTGCCTTCAGGTCGTAGACGACCGACTTCGTCGGGTCCTTTTTGACCCGGTCGGCGTAGCGCAGGACGAAGAAGATGCCGATCGCCAGGCCCACGAGCAGGAGGACCAGCCGCCCGATGATGCCTTCGCTGATCGAGATGCCCGCGATGCCGGAGGCGATCCCGGTCGCGAACGGGTTGACCGTCGAGCCGAGCACGCCGATCCCGCAGCCGAGCAGGACGATTGCCGCACCCGTGAGCGCGTCGTACCCCGCCGCGATCATCACGGTGATCACGAGCGCGTAGAAGGCGAGGCTTTCCTCGGCCATCCCGAACGTCGTGCCTCCCAGGGCGAAGACGCACATCAGGACGGGGATCATCCAGCGCTCCTTGCCCCGCATCCGCTGAACGAGATTGCCGATGCCGGCCTCGATCGCCCCGGTCTTCATCGTCACTCCGAGGAACCCGCCGATCACGAGGATGAACAGCGCGATGTCGATCGCGCCGAAGAGCGATCCCGAGTTGTAGTAGTTGATGTTCCCCTTCGCGTTCTCGATCCCGTAGAGCCCGTTGATCGGTGCCGTGAGCGAGTCGACGAGGATCCGCGCCGGATGCGACGCCACCTCGTGGTACGTCCCCGGAATCGGCTCGCCGGCGGCGTTGAGGTTGTAGATCCCGGCCGGAATGACCCAGGTCGCGATCGCCGCCAGCACGATCAGCGCGAATAGGATCGTGTACGCGGAAGGGAGCCTGAACCCGCTCTTCTGCTCGGGCTCGCCGGTATCGGCGACCGACGCCATCTCTGCTGGCAAGCGTAGAAACGGGCATTACCCGGGTGGTCACCCAAACGGGATGAGTCAGTAGCGCGGCAGGCGGACTTCCTCGCGGCGTTCGCGGGCGAAGAAGTGGATGCCGTCCACGAAGCGAACCCAGTTGCAGCGGGTGCACATGACGAGCGAGTGCGTCCACGCGCTGTCGGCCTGGAAGCGGACGCCTCGCAGCAGATCGCCGTTCGACACGCCGGTCGCGACGACGATCATCTCGCCCGGCGCGAGCTCCTCCATCGTGAAGATCCGCTCGAGGTCCTCCACCCCGGACTCCTGCGCGGCCGTCACCTCGCTCCGCGACGTCGGCCAGAGCTGAGCCTGTAGCCCGCCGCCGAGGCAGCGCAGCGCCGCGGCCGACAGCACCGCCTGCCGCGTCCCGCCGATCCCGATCGCGAGGTGGTCGTTCGTGCCGCGCACGGCCGCCGAGATCGACGCGGTCACGTCGCCGTCCTGGATCAGCTTGATGCGGGCGCCGGCGGCCCGGATCTCCTCGATCAGGTCGTGGTGGCGCGGCCGGTCGAGGACGATCGTGGTGATGTCGTTGACCATCCGCCCGAACGCGTCGGCGATCGCGCGGATGTTGTCGCCGACCGGCTTGCGCAGGTCGATCGCGTCCCGCGCCTTCGGGCCGACCGCCATCTTGCGCATGTACATGTCGGGCAGCGTCTGGAACGAGCCGGGCTCGCCGACCGCGACCATCGACATCGCACCGTAGCCGCCGCGCGCGACCACGCCGCGGCCTTCCAGAGGGTCGAGCGCGAGATCGACGGCGATTCCGCCGGAGCCGATCGTGTCGCCGTGGTCGAGCTGGTCGCTCTCGCCGCCCGCGCCGATCACGACCCGCCCATCGATCGGCAGCTCCTCCAGGGCGAGCCGCATTGCGGTCGCGGCGTTGTCCTCGGCCTCTTGCTGCTCGGCGCGGCCGAGCCAGCGCGCGCCGGCCAGCGCCGCGCGCTCGGTCACTCGAGCGTAGCTCTCGCAGAGGCAGAAGCGACCCTCGTGCCCGGCCCCCTCCGCGCGCTGCTCCGGCTGGGTTTGCGTCATGCGCGGGCCCCGACGGCGGGCTCGGCCGCGGCCAGCACGAGCTCCATCACGTCGCCGATCGCGTCCTCGATGTTCCCGTTCTCGATCACGTGGACGCCATGCTTGCGCGCGCGGCCGAGGATGTACGTCTGGATCAGGCGGATGTCGTCGAACGAGTCGAGGTACTTCTCGTACGGCCGCATGCCCTCCGAGTCGGTGTCCCGGATCCAGAAGTGGCTCGCGTGCGCCTCGGGGTCGTCGATCGAGAGCACGCACTCGACGACGAGAGCGCCCTCGATCTTCGGGAGCATGCCCGGGACGAGGTGAACGCCCTCGAGGACCATCGACCAGCCCTCCTCGAGCACCCGGTCGATCGCCGCGCGCACGCCGACGAGCACTTCGCGCGTCTGCTGGAGGAAGCCGTCGAGCACGGCGTCGCCGCCGTTCTCGCGGTCCTCTTCGGCCATCGCGCGGCCGGCGGCGAAGCTCGAATGGTGGATCGCCGGCATGAACTCCTGTGAGAAGAACGCCCGCATCGTCTGGCGGACGAAGTCGGTCGAGGTCACGCGCGTGATCCCGAGCCGGTAGGCCACGTCGGTGGCGACCGTCGACTTGCCGGTGCCCGTCGCGCCGCCGACCAGCAGGATGACCGGCAGATCGAGCTCGTAGAGGTCGCGGTACCGGCGCAGGCGGCGCATCGCGGCGGCGCCGTCCTCGGCTCCGAGCGTCTCGATCGCGACCTCCTCCATGCGGTCGAGCGTCGTCGCAGGACGGCCCTGGGCAGAGAGATCGGCCTCGACCGCAAGCGCCAGCTCGTAGGCGCGGTGCGCAGGGAGACCGGCCGCCATCAGCGCACGCGCCATCAGGCCCTTCGAGAACGGGAGCCCGTCTTCGCCGCCGAGCGGGAGCGGTTGGCGGTAGCGGCGGTCGCTCACTGCCTGACCGGCTCCTTGACGAGGGCGAGGAACTGCTCGTCGACGCCGTCCCCAACGAGCTCGTTGTCGGCAAAGACCAGCTCGCGGCCCCGCTCGAGCGCGGCCTCGGCGACAACGTCGATCGCCGCGGCCTTGATCTCGACCAGGTAGACGTCGGCGTCGACCCGCTCGAGCTCCGCGCGCAGGGCGTCGCGCCGCGCCAGGTTGCCGGAGACGTGGACGACTTCGGCGCCGTGCGCCGCGGCCAGGTGCTCGGCGAGGGTCTCATGGACGAACTCGGGCGCCGTCGAGAAGTAGGCGACCCGCCGGCCCGCGACGGGCTCGACCGGCCGCGGGCGCAGCTCGACCGGGAGCACCGGCACGTCCTTCACCTCGGCGATCGCCTCGAGCAAAGGCCCGCTCGCGCCGCCGGTCACGACGACGAGGTCGGAGATCAGGATCCGGTACGCGTTCAGGTAGCCCGTGGCCACCTCGACCGGCTGCGACGAGCTCGTCACGAGCACGCGCGCGTCTGCGGCGACCGGCGGGATCGCCGCGCCGCTGCCGTCGAAGACGACGACCTCCGGCTCATGCTCGGCCGCGAGCGCGGCCCCCGCGAGCACGTTCGACTCGCCGGTCACACCTGCGAGGCCGCCGCCGCAGCGCCGGCAGCCGATCGTCGGCACCCCGGCGAGCGCCGCGGTCTCGAGGTAGTCCGACGCCGCATGGCGACCCGAGCGCGAGAGCTCGAGCAGGCGCTCGAGCGACGGCCGCGCCTCGGCGAGCTCAGGCTCCGGCGGCCCGCCACGGCCCATCGCGACGACCACGACGTCGCGGTCGCGCGCGAGCAGCCGCGCGAGGTGACCGGTGACGGCCGTCTTGCCGACGCGCTTGCCGGTCCCGACGACCGCGAGCGACGGCAGCGGGAACGGTTCGAACGCGGGCGGCTCGAAGCGGAAGTCGGGCCCGACGTACGGCAGCCCCGCCGCCAGCACGCGGCTCGCCAGCCGGAAGCGCTCGCGCGGCCCGAGCACAGGCTCGTCGGAGAGATCGACGACGACCTCGGGCTCGTGCTCTGCGATCCCCGCCTCGAGCGACTCCACCAGCGGCACGCCGTAGTCCTCGCCCCCGTGCAGCTTCTCCGAGCCGCCCGCCAGCCAGGCGGCGACCACCTCGAACGGCACTGCCGCGAGCGCATCGCGCACGACCGGCGCGTAGTGCTCGCCGTCGATGACGACCAAAGCCTTCACGTCCGCGAGGTCACCTCGTCCTCGATCCGCGTCGTGTACTTCTCGAATGCGAGCGTCTCCGTCGAGAACTGGATGATCCGCTCCTCTCCGTGGAACGGGTACTTACGCCAGACGTCCACGTGCCGGTCGGTGATCTCGATCACGTTGTAACAGGGCCGGGTCTTGCCGCGCAGCCGCCGCGACGAGACGGTGCCGGCGTTGACGACGAACAGGTTCTCGAGGCGCCACGCATAGGGCACGTGCTTGTGCCCGGAGAGGACGAGATCGACGCCCGCCCGCTGCAGGCACTCGATGCAGTCGCCCGCGTCGTAGACGACGTTTCGCTCGCGCCCCGTCCCTGGAACCGGGAGCAGATGGTGATGGAGCACGAAGATCCGCAGGCCGTCGGCGTCGGAGGCACCGAACTGCTCCTCGATCCAGCGATAGCGCCCGCGCCCGATCTGGCCGTTGTCGAGGTCGGGCTCGGTCGAGTCGACGGCGACGACCGTCACGCCGTCGTGCCGGAGCACGGAGTTGCGGTCGCCGAACATGTCTTCGAAGTGGACGTAGCCGACATTGCGCGAGTCGTGGTTCCCCGGGATCACGACGACGGACTGGCACTCGAGCCGGTCCATGTAGCT
This sequence comes from uncultured Actinomycetes bacterium, assembly GCA_963755635.1. GTDB lineage: Bacteria > Actinomycetota > Thermoleophilia > Gaiellales > Gaiellaceae > AC-32. The sequence continues at coordinate 251,646 of CAVWKS010000036.1, forward strand.
CTTCGCCTGCATGTACTCGTGCTTGAAGCCGAAGGTCGTCAGGTCGCCCGAGCAGATGACGATGTCCGGCCCGAGGTCGTTGATCTCGTTGACCGCCCGCTCCAGCAGGTTCGGGACGAAGTCCGGTCCTCCGCAGTGAATGTCGGAGATGTGCGCGATGGTCAGCGCGTTGCGGCCGTTCGGGCCATCCATCTTTCCGAAGTGTAGAACCGACCAGGCGCTACCGGGCGCGTCCGCAGCCACTGCTACCCTTGCGTGAGGGGTGGCAGAAATAGCCGATTTCCAGGCGTATTGCGGCGATGGGGAGCCGCGCTTCCAGAACGACGCCGAGCGCCAGTGCGCGAAGATCCTCGACTTCTACCGCGTCCCGTGGGCGTACGAGCCGCATACGTTCGTGCTCGAGCGCGACGAAGAAGGACGCATCTCCGAGGCGTTCACGCCGGACTTCTACCTGCCCGAGCAGGATCTCTTCCTCGAGATCACGGTGATGAAGCAGCGGCTCGTCACCCGCAAGAACCGGAAGCTGCGCAAGCTGCGCGAGCAATACCCCGGCGTCCAGGTCAAGCTCTTCTACAAGCGCGACATCGAGCGGCTGGCCCAGCGCTACCGGCTCGACCTGGCCTCATAGCCGGCGAGTCACGCGTCGGAGACGTTTTCCTCAGGGCTGAGGAGGTTCGCTCGCGCGTCCGCGAGCTCGGCGCGCAGATCTCCGCCGACTACGCGGGCCGCGACCTGCTGCTCGTCGCGCTGTTGAAGGCGAGCTTCGTCTTCCTCGCCGACCTCTCACGCGCGATCCCGATCCCGCACCAGCTCGATTTCGTCCAGCTCGCCGCGTACGACGGCGCCGCGATGGGCGGCCACTCGCGGGTGCGGCTGCTCCAGGACGCGGCGATTCCGCTGACCGGGCTCGACGTCCTGCTCGTCGAGGACGTGGTCGACACCGGCCTGACGCTCAACTACCTGTGCAAGCTGCTGGAGCTGCGCCGCCCGGCGAGCCTGCGCGTCGCCACGCTGCTCGATCGCCCGTACCGCCGCCTCGTCGAGAACCTGCCGGTCGACTACGTCGGCTTCACCGTCCCCGACGAGTTCTTCGTCGGCTACGGCTTCGACCTCGACGAACGCTGGCGCAACTTGCCGGACCTGCACGTGGAAACTAGGCAAAAGTTTAGGCGCGCCTAACTTTTCGGCTACACTGAAACCGTGATGGCGACACGGGCAGAGACGGTCGCCAGCGGAGAAGTCGCGGCGGCCGAGCGGGCGCTCCGCGGGTACCCGCAGAAGCCGCTTCGGATCCTCCCCTTTCTCGGGCCCGCGTTCGTCGCCTGCGTCGCCTACATCGACCCCGGCAACTTCGCGACGAACATCGCCGCCGGGTCGAAGTTCGGCTACACGCTCGCCTGGGTGGTCGTTGCCTCGAGCCTGATGGCGATGCTGATCCAGCTGCTCTCGGCGAAGCTCGGGATCGCGACCGGGCGAAACCTGCCGGAGATGTGCCGGGAGCGCTACTCGCGCCGGACCTCGATCGGGCTCTGGATACAGGCGGAGCTGATCGCGATGGCGACCGACCTGGCGGAGTTCCTCGGCGCTGCGCTCGGCTTCCACCTGCTGCTCGGGATCGCGCTCTTCCCGGCAGCGCTCCTGACCGGGCTCGCGACCTTCCTCATCCTCGGTCTACAGCGCTTCGGCCTGCGCACGTTCGAGGCCGTGATCGCCGGCTTCGTCGCCGCGATCGGCGCCTGCTATCTGGCCGAGCTCTACTACGCGCACCCGCCGCTCGGGACGGTCGGCCTGCACATGATCAAGCCGGAGTTCCAGGGGAACGAGTCGGTGCTGCTCGCGGTCGGGATCATCGGCGCGACGGTGATGCCACACGTGATCTACCTCCACTCCGCGCTGACGCAGAACCGCGTGGTGCCGCAGAACGACGCCGAGGCGCACCAGCTCTACCGCTATACCCAGGTCGACGTCGTGATCGCGATGACGATCGCCGGCCTGATCAACCTCTCGATGCTGGTGATGGCCGCGAGCACGTTCTTCCGGTCGGGCCTCCACGACATCGCGTCGCTCGAGAATGCCCACAAGACGCTCGTCCCCATCCTCGGCGGCGCCTCCGGGACGCTGTTCGCGCTCGCGCTGCTTGCCTCCGGGCTCTCGAGCGCGACGGTCGGCACGCTCTCCGGCCAGGTCGTGATGCAGGGGTTCATCCACCGCCGGATCCCGATCTTCCTGCGGCGGCTGCTGACGATGCTGCCCGCGCTCCTCTTCGCGGCGATCGGGGTCGACGTCTCACGCACGCTCGTGCTCAGCCAGGTCGTGCTTTCGTTCGGGATCCCGTTCGCGCTCGTGCCGCTCGTCTGGTTCACGAGCAAGCGCGAGATCATGGGCACGCTCGTCAATCGCCGGCTGACGACGGCGGTCGCGACGCTCGTGGCCGCGATGATCTCGGCGCTGAACGTCTTCCTGCTCGGTCAGACGTTCTTCGGCTAGAGATAGGCCAGCGGGTCGACCGGCGTCCCGTTGACGCGCACCTCGAAGTGGAGGTGCGGGCCGAAGCAGTGCCCGGTGCAGTCGCTGTAGCCGATCACCTGGCCCTGCGCGACCGTCTGGCCCAGCGAGACGGCGAGCCGCGCCTGGTGCGCGTAGGCGGTCGAGAGACCGCGGCCGTGGTCGATCGCGACGAGGTTCCCGTAGCCGTCCATCCAGCCCGCGTAGACGACCTTGCCGGCCGCGGAGGCGTGGATCGGCGTCCCGGTCGGCACGCCGATGTCGATCCCCTCGTGCATCCGGCCCCAGCGCCAGCCGAACGGGCTCGTGACAGGGCCGTTGGCCGGCCAGATGAGACCCGCGGCAGAAGGAGGCCCGGGGCGGTACGAGCCCGAGCCGCTGAGCCGGGAAGCAAGAGCCGCGCTGGACCGCGCGAGCCCTGCCGCCTCGTGCAGGTACTCCCGCTTGCTCTCGGTGACCGCGACGAGGCTCTCGCGCTTGTTGCTCCGCGCCGCCGCGAGCCCGTGCTGCTCGGCGAGCAGCGTCCGGCGCACCGAGTCGACCTGCTCCCGGCGCACGTCGATCGTGTGGGTGACCGACGCGACGGCGGCCCGGAACTTCTTCGTCCGCTCCCGCTGAGCCCGGGCCACGACCTTGGCGGCCCCCACTTCGCCCGAGATCCGCTGGTCCAGCGTCTCGACGTCCTGCAGGAACTCCTGCTGGGAGATGAGGTCGGAGATGCTCTTCGCCGAGAAGAGCACGTCGAGCGTCGTCGGCTCTCCGTTCTCGTAGACGTCGACGAGCCGGTTGTCGAGCCGCTCGACCAGGAGGTCGTACTGGCGGCGGAACGAGAAGTAGCGCTGCGTCTCGACGCCGAAAAGCGCGTTCAGCTTGTTCAGCTTCTCCTGATGCAGGGCGAGGTCGCGCTCGATCGTGACGAGGCGAGTCGAGACATCGCCCACCTGCCGCGAGAGCGCCTCGATCCGGGCGTTGACCGACGCGATTTGCGCAGACAGGGCCTTCCTGCGGCGCTCGGCCCATGCGATCTTCGCCTGCACGTGGCGGAGCCGCGCGTCGATCGCGCTCTTACGTGAGTCGAGCCGGCCCCCGCTCGCGGGGGCGGCGAGGACCACGAGCAAGACGCCGGCGATCGGTAGTAGGCGCCGAGCCATGGGCTGGGCTTTCGTCGGGGCGGCAGGCGTCCCTGCCCCGTGGCTACTGCGGGGTGGCGGGCGGGCTCGGCTCCGGCGACGGCTCGGGCACGTGCGCCGGGCCGGGCGGGTCCGACGGCTCCGGCGTCGGCTCGGGAATCGGAACCGGCGCGGGCGGCTCGCTCGGCGACGGGAACGGCTCCGGCGACGGCGGCTCGGGCGCCTCGATCATCGTCGGCTGCACCTCGAACTGCGCCCGCTCGATCCGCTCCATGGCGCCTGCGGCTGTCTGCTGCATCTGCTCCTCCTTTTCGGCGATCAACCCGTCGAGCTCTGCCATCCTCGCGTGGGCGGCTTCGGTCGCCTCGGGTTCGGCAGCGTACACCGCCTCTCCGAGCTCCCGGGCACACTCAGCCCGCTGCCCGTAGAGGTCAACGAGCTCGCGACGCAGGCGGAAGAGCTCGACCCGCGCGCTCGAGTGAACGGCGAGCGTCTCGACCGCGAAGCCGGCGTGCGCCCGGACGGCGTTCACCGCGCTCGAGGAGAAACGCGCTATCGGCGTGTCCGGCAAGCGGCGCGCGAGGCTCGCGAAGAAGAGCAGCAGCACGCCGACTACGACGAGCAGGGCTCCGCCGATAATGAGGTGACCGGTCGCGAGCAGCAGGATCCCGAGAGCGAGCGACGCGGCCGCCAGCGCGAGCACGGCCGACGGCGGGGTCACGCCGAAGAAGCGCGGCTCGGCCGTCGACAGCTCGACCGGCACGGGCCCCGTCTCCTCCGGCGGCAGCTCCTGCACCGCGGTCTCCTGTGAGGTCGCGCCGACCCGGGCGCCGCATTCCGGGCAGAAGCGCGCCTTCTTCGTCAGGCGCGAGCCGCAGTTAGCGCACTCAGCTTGGGGCATGGACCTTCTCCGTCGCGCTCGGCTGCGGATCGAGAGCCTTCAGTGCCTCCGCGGCACGGCGGCGGAGCGGCCCGACGGAGGCGCGGTAGTCCTCGTCCGAGATCTTGCCGGTGCGGTGGTCGAACTCGAGCTCCTTCAGCGCCGCGAGCGCGCGGTCGCGCTCCTCCGCCAGAGCGACCCGCAGCTGCTCCTGCGGCTCGGGCGCGTCGAGCCGGTCGTCCTGCGGCGCCGGGTCGCGCAGGAACGGGCGCGCGACGAGCAGCACGCACGCGACCGCCAGCACGGCCCCGAGCGCGAGCCACATGTCAGGTGTTCTTGGCCGGCGTGTACTTCGACGGGCACTTGGTCACGAGCGTGTCGTGCTGCGCGACGAAGGTGCCGTTGCGGTAGCGGCCGTCGACGACGATGTGCCTACCCACCTTGAACAGGTCCGGCACGCTGCCGTGGTAGACGACGGGCACCGCGGCCGCCTTGCTGCCGCCGATGTCCGCCACGTCGAAGCGCAGCCCGCGAGCCGAGTAGCCCGCGCCGTGCACCGGCCCGACGACCTTGCCGACCAGCGAAATCTTGCCCGGATGCCCGGCGAGCTGGCTCGGCGAGAGCTGCGGCGTCCGCCCGCCCGCGATCGAGACGTAGATCAAGAACACCGCCAGGACGGCGGCGACGGAGAGGGCGATCACAAGCCGAGCGGTGCGGGAGCTCCGCGCCATGCTGAAAGTGTAGAGCCTCTTGGTCTGCTTAGCGCTCGCGCGCGGGCCCGCGCGCTAGCGCTCCCGAGCTGGCTCTGTGCGGCGCGCCGGGATCCGGTAGCCGTGCTCCTCGCAGAGCGAGCCCGGGTTGTCCTCGGTCAGCGCGTCGCAGTAACCCTTGCCGTACGCCGCGCGCATGAACGCCGCGACGACCTCGAGATTCCACTCGCCGATGTCGGCCGCCTCGCGCCACAGGTCGGCAAGCCGAAGGTCGATATCGAGCTCGAGCAGGTCGATCCGTGACGGTCGTTTGGCCATAGGGCGAAGGTACCGGGGCCATCGGACGGACCCGCTGGACGGTTTACGCTGACGTCCGTGAGCGCGGTGGGCGGCATCGAGCGCGGGCGCGAGGCCTACGCGCAGCATGCCTGGGCGGAGGCGTTCCGGTCGCTCTCCGAGGCGGACGAGGCCGGCCCGCTCGAGGCTGCTGACCTGGAGCTGCTCGCGGTCGCTGCGTACATGCGGGGCCGCGTCGACGACTTCTTCGGCACGTTGGAGCGTGCCCATCAAGCGCATATCGCCGCACAAGAGCCGCTCCGCGCTGCCCGCGCGGCCTTCTACATGGGCATCAACCTCGCGATCGTCGGAGAGATGGGACAGGCGGGCGGATGGCTCGGCCGGGCGCAACGCCTGGTCGAGGGCCACGAGGGCGAGTGCGCGGAGCAGGGCTACCTCCTGCTTCCGATCGCGTTGCGGCTCGAGGCAGCCGGGGACTTCGAGGGCATGGGCGCGGCGGCAGCCGAGGCCATCGTGATCGGTGAACGCTTCCAGGACAGTGACCTATTCGCGCTCGCTGCACACGTGCACGGTCACGCGCTGATCAAGCAGGGCCGGATGGAGGAAGGGCTAAGGCTCCTGGACGAGGCGATGCTGGCGGCAATCGGGGACGAGCTCTCGCCGATCGTCACGGGTGTCGTCTACTGCGGCGCGATCGCCGGCTGCGAGGAGGCGTACGAGCTGCGGCGCGCGCACGAGTGGACTGACGCCCTCTCGCGCTGGTGGGAGGAGCAGCCCGACATGGTCGCCTTCACCGGCCGCTGTCTCGCCCACCGCGCCGAGATCCTGCAGATCCACGGCGACTGGCCGGCGGCGCTCGAGGCCGCCCGACACGCCCGGGACCGCTGCGAGCAAGCGATGAACCGTCTCGCCGCCGGACAGGCCGCGTACCAGCAGGGGGAAGTTCTCCGGCGGCGTGGAGAGCTCGCCGCTGCCGACGAGGCCTACAGGGAGGCGAACACGCTCGGCCATGAGCCGCAGCCCGGGCTGGCGCTTCTGCGCCTGGACCAGGGGGACGCCGGTGCCGCGGCGGCCGCGATCCGCAGGGCGCTCGGCGAGGCGGTGCCGCCGCTCAAGCGCTCACGGCTCCTGCCGGCGTACACGGAGATCATGGTCGCGGCGGGCGAGCTCGAGGATGCCCGCGCCGCCTGTCGCGAGCTCGCCGAGATCGCCACCGCATACCCGAGCACCATGCTCGGCGCGATCGCCGCACAGGTCCAGGGGTCCGTCGAGCTCTCCGCCGGCGACGCGGGCGGGGCTCTCGGCGACCTGCGCCGCGCGTACCAGGCCTGGCAGGAGCTCGGTGCCCCGTACGAAGCGGCCCGGGCGCGCGTGCTCCTGGCCCTCGCGTGCCGCGCGCTCGGCGACGAGGACACTGCCGCGCTGGAGCTCGACGCGGCGAGCGGCGTGTTCGAGGAGCTCGGCGCCGAGCCCGACCTCGTCCGGGTGCGTTCCCTCGCCGCCTCCGGCGACGGTGGCGGCGACACGCATGGGCTCACCGCCCGCGAGCTCGAGGTTCTGCGCCTCGTCGCAGCCGGCAAGACGAACCGGGACATCGCCGGCGAGCTGGTTCTCAGCGAGCACACGGTCGCCCGCCACGTCCAGAACATCTTCACGAAGCTCCGCGTCTCGTCGCGGACTGCCGCGACCCGTTTCGCCTTCGAGCACGACCTCGTCTAGCGCCCGCGTGGTCAGAAATGACCACGCCCCGCTCACGTGAAAGTTGGTGGATCCGGGCGATGACGGCTCGCCTGCGCCGCCGTACCGTCGAGTCCGTGAGCTACGGACGAGGAGGTACGACAATGGAACGGTTCGAGACGGTGATCATCGGCGGCGGCCAGGCGGGGCTGGCGGCCGGCTACCACCTGAAGAAGCGGGGAAGCCCGTTCGTGATCCTGGATGCGGGCGAGCGGGTCGGCGATTCGTGGCGCCGGCGCTGGGACTCGCTGAGGCTGTTCACCCCGGCGAAGTACGACGGCCTGCCCGGGCTTCGCTTCCCCGCCCCGCGGTGGTCGTTCCCGACAAAGGACGAGATGGGCGACTATCTGGAGGCCTACGCGGAGCGGTTCGAGCTTCCCGTCCGCACCGGCGTCTACGTCGACAGGGTCTTCCGGGACGGGGACCGCTATGTGGTCGAGTCGGGCCATCAGACGTTCGAGGCCGACAACGTGATCGTCGCGTCCGGTGCCCATCGCACGCCGAAGGTGCCGGCGTTCGCCGCGGAGCTGGGGCCGGAGCTCGTGCAGCTGCACTCTGCCGACTACCTCAACCCGGCGCAGCTCCGCGAGGGCGGCGTCCTCGTCGTCGGGGTCGGCAACTCCGGCGCCGAGATCGCCTTCGAGCTGGCACGGACGCACCAGGTCTGGCAGTCGGGCTCCCCTGCGGGCGAGATCCCCGTTCGCCACGGCAGCCGGCCCTCCCGGCTGGTCCTGCCGGTGATGCGGTTCCTCGGGACGCACGTGCTGACAGTGAGGACGCCGATCGGCCGCAAGGCCGGGCCCAAGCTCGCCGCCAAGGCGACGCCGCTGATCCGCATCAAGTCCAAGGACCTCGCAGCGGCGGGCATCGAAAGAGTGCCGCGGGTGGCCGGCGTCCGCGAAGGCCTGCCGCTACTCGAGGACGGCCGGGTGCTCGACGTCCAGAACGTCGTCTGGTGCACCGGCTTCCGGCACGAGCTCCCGTGGCTCGACCTGCCGGTTTTCGCGGACGACGGACAGCCGCTGCACGAGCGTGGCGTCGTCCCCTCGTCGCCGGGGCTCTACTTCGTCGGGCTCGTCTTCCAGTACGCCGCAACCTCCGATGTCCTCCCCGGCGTGGGCCGCGATGCCGCTTACGTGGCGGAGCACCTGGCGCGGCCGGATCGGGCCGGGAAGGCGGCGGCGTCGCCGCGCATGGAGCGTGCGGTCGAACTGGGCTGAAGGGCCGGCGATACGCTCCAGGGGAGATGCCAAAGCTCAGCTTCGGGCCGGCCCGGGTCCCGTCACGAGACAGTCCTGCGAAAGCGATTTCCCTGCTCAAACGGCGCGGGTTCACCGCCTGCGAGATCGACTTCGAGGGCGGCTTCTGGATGGACTACCCGTGGGCCGAGCGGTTCGGGAAGCTCGCACGCGAGGCCGGGATCGTGCTCTCGGTGCACGCGCCGATCGCCGGGTTCATGGGCCACGTCGAGCGCGACAAGAAGCAGCGGATGGCGGTCGGGATGCTCGACCACTCGGCCGGGATCGCGAAAGCCGCGGGCGCCGAGCTCGTCGTCTTCCACCCGGGCTTCCTACTCGGCCGCACGCGCGCCGCGGCGATCAAGTCGATCTGCGAGCAGCTGGGCGAGCTGCGCGAGCGGCTGGAGGCGAAGGACCGCGCGGTGCCGTTCGGCGTCGAGGTGATGGGCCGCGTGCGCGAGATCGGCTCGCTCGAGGACGTCGTCAAGATCGCCGGCCGCCTCGGCTGGGTTCGCCCCGTGCTCGACTTCGCGCACATGCACGCGACGAGCGACGGCGCCTACCTGGACGCGGAGCCGTTCGCCGCCGCGCTCGCGGCCGCCGATGCCGTGCTCGAGCCGAAGGCGCCGTTCCACATCCACTTCTCCGACATCGCCTACGCGAACCGCAACGAGACGAAGCACCTGCCCTACGGCGAGGGCACGCTCCGCGCCGATCCATTGCGCAAAGCTCTACGCCGCTTCAAGCGACGCGCGACGGTCATCTCGGAGGCGCCTGACCTGAAGTCGACTCAGGCGATCAAAGCGGCGCTCTCCTAAGGGATCAGACCGCGCTCTCCGCCTCGGTGCGGAGAAGCTTGTGCCGCTGCGATGAGCTCCCGCACCTCGTCGTCTCGGCCGCGGTCTCGCAGGAACCGGGCGAGCGCGCCGAGCGCCTCTCCCTCGCCCGCGCGGTGCATCGTCGGCGCGATCGTCTCGACCGCCTCGCGCAGCAGCGCCTCGGCCTCGTCGTCCCGCCCTTGAGCCGCGCGCACCATCCCCAGAGACATCGTCGTCGTCGAGATCGAGGTGACGTCGTGAGGCCCGACGGTCTCCCGCGCGGCGAGGGCGAACCGCTCCGCCTCGTCCACACGGCCCTCGGCGACGAGAAGCTCGGCGAGCCCGCGCTGACTCTCGCAGAGCGTGGCGCGGTCCTCGAGCGGCGCGAGGATCCGGATCGACTCTCGGAAGAGGCGCTCGGCCCGGCCGGGATCGCGCTGGTGGCGCGCGACCCACGCCGCGAAGTTGAGCGCCCGCCCGAGCGACCAGGCGGCCCCGGCCTCGGCCAGGTGCTCGCGCGCTGCCTCGAGCGCCGTCGCGGCCGCGTCGTACTCATGCCGGGCCATGTGCAGCTGACCCGCGAAACGAAGCGCCCGGCCGCGCGCCTCCGCGCTGCCGACCTCCTCCGCGAGCAGGAGCGCCTGCTCGACCAGCGGCGCGGCCCGGTCGACCTCCAGCCGCGCGAGATAGACGCTCGCCAGCTCGTCGGCGGCCTCGCTCTCGAAGTCCTTGCGGCCTGCCTCCCGCGCGAGCGCAAGCGCCTCGAGCATGACCTCTTCCTCCTTGGCCAGGTCGCCGCGCGTCCAGGCGATGGTCGCGCGGGCACGGAGAGCGCGGAACCGGCCGGAGAGGTCGTCGGGCTCGAAGGTGCCGAGCGCCTCGTCGATCATCGCCTCGGCCGCGGCGACGTCGGCATCGCGGAGCACAGCGGCCTCGGCGAGGGCCACGAGCGCGCGGCCCTGCGTCCAGCCGTCGCCTTCCTCGATCGCGGCCGCGAGCACTTCCTCCATCTCACGCGAGACGGCCGGCAGGTCGCTCAGGCGGTCGGCCGCGCGCGCCGCGAGGTAGCGGCGGCGGAGGGTCGGCTCGAGCTCGACTGAGCGGACGAGCAGGTGGCGCGCGGTGCGGTTCGCCTCGCGGGCGAAGGCGCGCAGCCCGGCCTCGGTGAGCGCCTCCGCTGCCTCGTGCTGGAGCTCGACCGGGACCGAGCCCTCGAGCTCGGCCGTCAGCTTCGCCGCGTGGTCGAGGTGGTACGCGCGGATCTCGAGCAGCTCGTCGCCTGCGCGCTCCTTCAGCCAGCCCGCGAACGCGCGGTGGTACTCGCCGCGAGCCGACTTGGAGAGCCCCGAGTACGCGACCTCGCGCATCAGCACGTGCTTGAACTTGTATGCAGGCTCGCCACGGATCGAGGAGCGTTCCTCGGGCACGACGAAGTCGCGCAGGAGCAGCTCGTCGAGCGCCTCCTCGACGGATTCGGTCTCGGGCGAGAGGCGCTCGATCGCATCGGGCCAGAAGATGCGGCCGATCACCGCGGCGCGCTGGAGCACGGATTTCGCGCGGGCCGGCAGGCGGTCGATACGCGCGGCGATCAGCGCCTGCAGCGTGTCCGGGATCCGGTCGACCGACTCGACGCCTTCCTCGGCGAGCATCCGCATCGTCTCCTCGACGAACAGCGGGTTGCCCTCGGTCTTGTCGAGCAGCTCCCAGCGGGCCTCCTCCGAGAGCTGCGTGCCGTCCAGCAGCGCCTCGACGAGCTGCTCGCTCTCCTCGCGCGGCAGCGACTCGAGCTCGATCGCGGTTGCGCGCACGCGGCCGCCGCCCCAGCCCGGGCGCAGGTCGAGCAGCTCCGGCCGCGCCAGGCAGATCAGCAAGAGCGGCGCCTCGCGCACCCAGGTCGCGAGATGCTCGATCAGCTCGAGCAGCGGCTCCTCGGCCCAGTGGATGTCCTCGAAGACGAGCACGAGCGGCTGCTCCAGCGCGAGCCGCTGCGCCCACTCGCGGGCGGCCCAGGCGATCTCCTGCGCGCTTGCCTCCGACTGCACGGCCTCGAGCACGCCCGAAGCGAGCCCGAGCAGGTCGGCGACGGCCTCGTCCTCGCAGAACGCGCGCAGCTTGTCGATCGCGACGTCGAGCGGGTCGTCGTCGGCGATGCCGGCCGCGCACTTGACCATCTCGGCGAGCGGCCAGTAGGTGACGCCCTCGCCGTAGGGCAGGCTGCGGCCGGGCAGCACCGTGGCGCCCTCGACCGAGCCGGTGAACTCGCGCGCGAGCCGGCTCTTCCCCACTCCGGGCTCGCCGTACATCGTGAACAGGTGCGCGCGGCGGTCGCGGAGGGCGCGGTCGTAGGTGTTCTGGAGCAGCTCGAGCTCGGCCTCGCGGCCGACGAGCGGCGCCTCCAGCGTGCGCCGCGGCCGCTCCCCGCCGGTGCCCCCGGTGCTGAGCGCGCGCCAGGCCCAGATGGGCTGGGCAAGGCCCTTGAGGTCGACCGGGCCGACGTCCTCGACCTCGACGCGGCCGAGCGTCAGCCGGTGCGCGCCGGGGCCGAGCAGGAGCTGGCCGGGCTCGGCGAACTGCTCTAGACGTGCCGCGACCGTGACCGCCTCGCCGGTCGCGAAGGACGAATCGCCGTCCTCGGCCACGACCTCGCCCGACTCGATGCCCATGCGCGCCACGAGCTCGAGCTCCTCGACTGCCTCGAGGATCGCGAGCCCGGCGCGGACGGCGCGCTCGGCGTCGTCCTCGTGCGCCTGAGGGATCCCGAAGGCGGCCATCACAGCGTCGCCGGCGAACTTCTCGACGATCCCGCCGTGCGTGGTCACGCAGTGCGAGACGCGGTCGAAGAACGTCTGGACACGCCGCCGCACGACCTCGGGATCCGCGCCCGTGACGAGCGCGGTCGAGTCGACGAGGTCGACGAAAAGAACCGTGGCAAGCTTGCGTTCCATGCCTCAAGTGTAAGAACGATCGGACCGCTTCGAAGCTTCCGAGGGCCGGCCCGACGCCGGCCCTCGGAAAACCGCTGCTAGTAGCCCCCGCCGATGCTCGAGCGCGGAACGGTCGCCAGCACTTGCTGCTGGTAGTAGACCGGGCCGCCCTCGTCGGCGGTCACGTCCGACGGATAGTGCGTCGAGACGAAGAGCGCGTAGACGTTGGAGCTCGAGATCGTGAGCCCGAAGTAGTCGCCGATGAAGCCGCGACCGCTCGGGCAGGGATCCAGCGCCCCGGCGCACGGGTACTGCGAGATGCCGCCGAGGTGCTGCCCCGGCTGCTCCGGGTCCCAGGTGTAGTCGGTGATCCGCGCATTTCCGCCGACCGTTGCGGCACCGCTGCCCATGTCTTTGAAGGGCTGCAGCATCGTGTCGATGCAGAAGTTCGTGCGGCCCACGTCCGCCGGCAGGACGCTCGGGTCGTCCGGGCACGCGAGTCGACGGTCGTACCACGCCACCGCCACCGCGCCGCCCGGCCCGGCCGCGACGGATGGCTGGAACTGGTCTGTCGCCGAGCCGTCCAGATCGACGTTGTCGTTGACGACGACCGGAGGCGTCCAGGTGACGCCGCCGTCCGTGGACTGGGTGAACTTCACGTCCATGTCGCCACGGAGGGCGTTCCAGTCCTCCCAGGCCAGGTAGAGATGCCCGGGATAAGTCGGGCTCGCGACGAAGCTCTCCGTGACCCCGTCGCGGAAGCGCGTGTTCGGCAGGCCCGCCGTCGGAATGAAGCTCACGGGCGTGACCGCCACCCACGGGCCGAATGAGCGCCCGTCGTCGGTCGAGCGGGCGACGTAGATGTAGGACGTGTGACCGTTCGGCGGGAAGGAGACGACCGAGACGTAGACGTCGCCTGCCGCATCGATCTCCGGGTAGACGTAAGTGTCGCTCGCGGTGACCACAGAAGGCGGGGCGATCGTGACGGCCCTGCCGAACGTCTGACCGCGGTCGCGCGAGACCGCCATGCGGACCTTTGCGCCGCCGCCGTTGCCGTTGAACACCGTCCACGCCGCGTAGACGTGGTCCCGATAGCGGTTGCCCGGGATGTGGTTGACGGCGATCCACTGCTTGTCCTCGACGTGGCCCGCCTGCTTCGCCGAGGCGTTGTTGGAGGGCTCGAGCGGCGAGCCGCCGTTGCCCTTCACCCACGTGCGGCCGAGGTCGTCGCTGTACGAGACGTCGATCTCGCCGTCGGGGTGCAGCCTCGTTGCGTCGAAAAACGAGTTGTACGCCAGGACCGTCTGGTAGACGCGGCCCTGCGTGTCGAAGTCGACGTTGGGATCGGTGGTGTTGGTCCAGGTGGGCGGCATGTCCTGGGTTCCGGTCGTGGTGCAGTCATAGCCCTGGAGCTGGTTGTCGCCCGAGGGAGTCCCGCCCGGGATCTGGTAGGCGCCGAGGTAGAACATGTAGAACGTCGAGTACTTGTCGAAGAAGAACTTCGACGACCCAACCAGATCCTCGGTGCCCGGTTTGTCCGCGAGCCACGACTCCGAGTGGTTCGCGTCGAACGGGCCCGGCCCACAGGTCCCGGCGACGGGAACCCGCGAGCCCGGCGGAACCGGATAGCCGCCGCCGTTCATCGGCGAGCTTGCAACCTGGTTCGTGACGCTGACGCCCGTGGTCGAGCCGGCTGAGGCGAAGACCGCCAGCGCCGTCGAGCAGAGCACGATCGTGACTGCGAGCTTCTTCAAGACTCTCCCCCCTTCTCTCGCTGCAGTAGCACCTTCCTAACAGATCGGACGGGGTGACTGCCGATGAGCCAGCGTTGCGTAGCATCCTCCCGTGCTCGATCCGGCGGTGTTCAAGGCGTACGACGTGCGCGGGCTCTACCCGTCGGAGCTCGACGAGGAAGGCGCGCGGGCGATCGGGCGCGCCTACGTCGACGTCTTCGGGCCTCGCCGGATCGCGGTCGGGCACGACATGCGGCTCTCGTCACCGGGCATGGCGGACGCGGTCATCCTCGGCGCCTCGGAGGCCGGCGCCGACGTGCTCGAGCTCGGGCTCATCGGCACCGAGATGCTCTACTTCGCGGTCGGCGAGCTCGGGCTGGACGGCGGGATCGTCGTCACGGCCTCGCACAACCCGAAGCAATACACCGGGCTGAAGATCGTCCGCGGCGGCGCGCAGCCCGTGGGCGGCGAGTCGGGACTGCTGGCGATCCGGGACAAAGCGCTCTCGGCCGCGTCCGCGGGACAGACCCCGGGACAGGTCCGCCGCTACAACATCTGGCCGGCCTACCGGGACCGCGTGCTCTCGTTCGTCGACACGAGCGCGATCCGGCCGCTGCGGATCGTGATGGACGCGGCCAACGGCATGGCCGGCGCGATGCTCCCGCCGGTGCTCGAGCGCCTGCTCCAGGTGCAGACGTCGCGCTGGTTCTTCGCCCCGGACGGCACCTTCCCGAACCACGAGCCGAACCCGCTCCTGCCGGAGAACCGCGAGTTCATCGTCTCGAAGACGCTCGAGGAGCGGGCCGACTTCGGCGCCGCGTTCGACGGCGACGCCGACCGCTGCTTCTTCGTCGACGACTCCGGCGAGTTCGTCCCCGGCGACTTCGTCACCGCGCTGCTCGCCGAGGCCGTGCTCGAGAAAGAGCCCGGCGCGAAGATCATCTACGACGTCCGCGCGAGCTGGGCCGTGCCGGAGGCAATCGAGCGCGCCGGCGGCGTCCCGCTCGTCAATCGCGTCGGCCACGCGTTCATCAAGCAGCGCATGCGCGAGGAGGACGCTGCGTTCGGCGGCGAGGTCTCGGGCCACTACTACTTCCGCGACTTCTCGCAGGCCGACTCCGGCGTGATTCCGTTCCTGCTGATGCTCGAGCTCGTCTCGAAGAGGAACCAGCCGCTCTCGGAGATCCTGCGGCCGTTCCGGGAGCGTTACTTCCTGAGCGGCGAGATCAATTCGCAGGTCGCCGACGTGAACGCGAAGCTGCGCGAGCTCGAAGAACGCTTCGGGCCCGAAGGACGGGTCGACCACCTGGACGGTCTCTCGGTGGTGGCAGGCGACTGGCACATGAACGTCCGGCCCTCGAATACGGAGCCGCTCCTGCGGCTCAATCTCGAGGCTCGCTCCCGCGAACTGATGGAGCGAAAGCGAGACGACGTGCTCGGCGTGATTCGTGGCTAATCTGTCAGCCGTGAAGACGAGGGGTCCACTCACACTGTTGCTCGCGCTCGTGGCGCTGATCCTGTCCGCGCCGGCCGGCGCCGCCTCGCGCCCGCTCACCCCGAGCGAGCGGCAGCAGATCAACGCGACGATCGACGTGTTCGTCAACCACGCCGTCAAGCGCCAGAACGTCGATGCCGCCTATGACGCGGTCACGCCCAACTTCCGCCTCGGGATGAGCCGCAAGGAGTGGGACAAGGGCGACATACCCGGCTTCCCCTACCCGGCCGCCGGGCACACTTTCCACGGCTGGGTGGTGAATTACCACACCGGCAACGAGCTCGGGATCCAGCTGATCCTGATGCCGCGCAAGGGCAGCGGCGTCGGCGCGGGCTCGTTCCCGATCACGCTGAAGAAGCTCCACGGGCGCTGGCTGGTCGACTCGATGGTTCCCGGCGCCTTCTTCGCGCCGGAGGGCAAGCGCGCCAGAGTCGTCGGCACCAACGATTTCGGGCCGGGGTCGTCCACCGGCGACGGCGGCGCTCCGAACACGCCGTCGATCAACCCGAAGTACGCGTACGTCCCGTTCATCCTCTTCGGCGTGATGGCGCTGGTACTGCTCTCCCTCGCGCTGATCGGCGGCTTCCGCTACAGGCGACAGCGCGGGACGCTGCCACCGCTGCCCATCAGGCGGTCGCGCTCCGGCGCGTGATGGCGCTCGAGCTCGGCCGTACGACAGACCGCAAGCCGCCCTTCAAGTACGCGAGCTTCACGCGCGTCGGCTTCTCCGACACCGACGCGCAGGGGATCGTCTACTACGGCCGCTACCTGCCGTACTTCGACAGCGCCCGGGTCGAGTACCACCGCCACCTCGGCATGCTCGTCGCGAGCCCGCGGGAGCACGAGTTCGTCATGCGCGCGAACACGATCGAGTACCACGCACCGGCCCGTTTCGACGACCTGATCGAGGTCTTCATCCGCGTCTCACGGATCGGCAGCTCGAGCATCGCCTACGAGTTCTCGGCGTTCCGCGTCGACGACGACGTCCTGATGGTGACCGCGCAGCAGACGCTCGTGCTCGTCGACCTGGATGCGCGCAGGCCGTGCCCGATCCCGGACTGGTACCGCGAGAAGATCGGCGACTTCGAGGGCGAGGACCTCGAGTCGTGAGCGAGCTGCTCGAGGAGATCGAGGCGGCGAACGACCTGCAGGCGGTCGTCGACCTGCTGCACGACCGGGTCGAGCACTACTCCTGGGTCGGGATCTACCTCGTCGACGGCGACGACCTCGTGCTCGGGCCGTGGCGGGGGCCGCAGGCGACCGAGCACGTGCGGATCCCGGTCGGGCAGGGCGTCTGCGGCGCCGCCGCGGCCAGCGGCGAGACCGAGGTGGTGGACGACGTCAACGCCGACCCGCGCTATCTCGCCTGCTTTCCCTCAACGCGCTCGGAAATCGTCGTACCGATCGCCCGGGACGGACGCGTCGTCGGCGAGATCGACATCGACTCCGACCGGCCAGCGGCCTTCGGCGCCGCGGATCGAGAGCTCCTGGAGCGAGTCGCCGGGCTGATCGCGCCATTGAGCGTAGGCTCGACGGAGCTCAAAAAGGAGCGGAGGCGCCGGCTTTGCCGGCGCCGGGAGCGGGCATAGTCATGAGCTTGCGCCTCGCGGGGCTGCACCTGTTCGTGCTCTCCGCGTTCGCGTTCGCGCAGCCGCTCTTCGACCTGCTGGGCAAGAACGCCGAGTTCTTCGGCGCCCGCGGCTCGACCGGCTGGGACGTCGTCCTGTTCGCGCTCACGCTGCTGCTCGTGCCGCCCGCGCTGCTGCTCGGGCTCGAAGCCGTCACACCACGCCGCGCGCGGCCCGTCGTCCACGCGGTCTTCATCGCGGCGCTGCTCGGGCTGATCGTCCTCCAGGCGATCCGCGCGGCGGGCGCGCCGGGCTGGCTCCTCGTCGTGCTCGCGGCGCTCGCGGGCGCCGGTGCCGCGGCGCTCTATGTCCGGTTCGACGCGGCTCGGCTCGTGCTGACCGTCCTCGCGCCCGTCCCGCTGGTCTTCCTCGCGCTCTTCCTGTTCAGCTCGGGGGTCTCCGACTTGACGTTCTCGGGCACGCCAACCGCCAACGCAGCCGGGGAGCGGCCGCGGGCGCCGGTGGTGATGGTCGTGTTCGACGAGCTGCCGGTGAACTCGCTGCTCGACGCCCGAGGCCGGATCGATGCCGTTCGCTTCCCCCACTTCGCCGAGCTCGCGCGCGGCTCGACGTGGTTCGCGAACGAGAGCGTCGTCTCGGAAGGGACCCTGCACGGCGTCCCGTCGCTCCTGACCGGCCTGTACCCGCGTCCGGGCGAGCTGCCGATCTACCACGACCACCCGCGGAACCTGTTCACGCTGCTCGGCTCCGGCGCGCGGCTGCACGTCTTCGAGACGGAGACGCACCTCTGCCCGCCGAAGCTCTGCCACGGCTCGGGCGACTCACTCGGCGGCCGGCTCGGCTCGCTCTACGCGGACACGAGCGTCGTCTACCTGCACGAGCTCCTGCCGGACGACCTCGCGAGCGGCATCCCGTCGGTCTCGAGCGGCTGGCAGGGGTTCTGGCAGAACGGCGGTGGTCAGAACGACCCCGAGCGGCGCTTCGACCGCTTCCTGCCGACGATCCGGCCGGCCCGCGGACCGGCGCTCTGGTACCTCCATTTCCTGCTGCCGCACAGCCCGTGGCGCTTCCTGCCGGACGGGCGGCGCTACGCGCTGCGGCCGCCGCCCGGCTGGAGCGGCGCGGAGGTCTGGAACGGGAACCAGGCGGCGGTCGACCAGTACTGGCAGCGGCACCTGCTCCAGCTCGGCTTCGCCGACCGGCTACTGGGACGGCTGCTCGCGCGGCTGCACGCAACGGGCCTCTACGACCGCTCGCTGCTCGTCGTGACCGCCGACGAAGGGCTGAGCTTCCGCGCGGGCGAGAAGCGCCGGCCGGCCTCGGCGGCGAACCTGCAGGACATCTCGTACGTGCCGCTTTTCGTGAAGCTGCCTCACCAACGGCGAGGGCGAGTCGTACGCGCGGCGACCCGCTCGACCGACGTCCTGCCGACGATCGCCGCAGCAGTGGGTGTGACCATGCCCTGGCACGTTGACGGCCAGAGCCTGCTCGCGAAGATGCGACCCGAGAGCTTCGTCAGCGTGGCGAAGGACCACGGGCGCCGCCTGGTCGTCCCGGCTGCGGTGCTCGAGGCCCGACGAGCCGCAGCGTTGCGGCGCCAGGTCGCGCTCTTCGGCTCGGACGAGCCGGTCTCGCGCCTCTACGCGATCGGCCCCGACCGCGGGCTGCTCGGCCGGAGGCTCCACGGCGGAACGCCCGTCACGGACGTCGACCCGATCGACCGTTCGGGGGCCCTCGTTCAGGTGAGCGGCCGGGCACGCGGAGCGCGGTCGGTCACGGTCGTGTCGAAGGGGCGCGTGGTCGCGGTCGACCCGGTTGTGCTCGGCAGGTTCTGGGCGCTCGTGCCCGGCGGCCTCGGCGGGCTGCACGTCTTCGCGATTCGCTAGGCGCTGGGCGCCCGCCCGCCGTCCTCGAAAACAGACGGGCGCCGCAGCCTCTTTGCAGCCCCCCTCCCCTTGTCTCGTTGTAGTCGGGACCGCGGAAGACCGCTATCCCTCGTTCGAGGTACCCCGCTCGTTCGAGGGATCATCCCTCGTTCGAGGGATCCTTACGACGGGGTCACGCGGTAGGCGTCGAAAACGGCGTCGACATTGCGGAGCGCCGTCAGCAGGCTGCGCAGCGACTTCACGTCTCCGACCTCCGCGACGTACCAGTTCTTCGCGAGCTGGTCCTCCACGTGCCCGCCGTACTCGACGATGTTCGCGCCGTGCTCGGCGAACGTCCGGGCGACGTCCTCGAGCAGTCGCGGCCGGTCCCACGAGTCGACCGCGATCTGCACGCGGAAGCTGCGCGAGGTCTCGGCGCCGTCCCACGAGACCTTCGTCAGCCGCTCCGGGTTGCGCCGGAGCGACTTCACGTTCGAGCAGTCCTCGCGGTGGATCGTGATCCCCTTGCCGAGCGAGACGTAGCCGACGATCTTGTCGCCCGGCAGCGGCGTGCAGCACTTGGCGAGCCGGACGAGCACGTCGTCCACGCCGCGCACGACGATCCCGACGTTCTCGCTCGCAACCGCGTGGCGCGCCTTCGGCGCCTTGAGCGGAACGGCCTCCTCTTCGACGACCTGCTCGGTCTTCAGCCGCTGGATGACCTTGTTGACGATCTGCCCGGCCTGCAGCTTGCCCGAGCCGAGCGCGAGGTAGAAGTCCTCCGCCTTCTTGTAGCCGCTCTCGCGGATCACCTGGGCCATCAGCGCCGACCCCTGGAGCTTGCGGTACGGCAGGTTCTGCTTCTTGAGCGCCGCCTCGAGCGACTCGCGGCCCTTTTGCTCGGTCTCCTCGCGGGTCTCTCGCGAGAACCACTGGCGGATCTTGTTGCGCGCCCGTGACGAGGCCGCGAGCGACATCCAGTCCCGCGAGGGACCGCGGCTGGCTTTCGTCGTCAGGATCTCGACGAAGTCGCCGCTCTTGAGCCGGTAGTGCAGCGGGACGATCCGCCCGTTGATCTTGGCGCCGACGGTGCGGTGGCCGACGTCGGTGTGAACGGCGTAGGCGAAGTCGATCGGCGTCGAGCCGGCCGGCAGCACCTTGACCTCGCCCTTCGGCGTGAAGACGTAGACCTCGTCGTCGAACAGGTCGGTGCGGAAGGACTTCATGAACTCCCGCGGGTCGGCCTCGTCCTCCTGCCAGTCCATCAACTGGCGGATCCATGCGAGCCATTCCTTGTCGGCCTGGCCCTTGGTGCCGACCTTGTAGAGCCAGTGCGCGGCGACCCCGAACTCGGCCGTCTCGTGCATCTCGCGCGTCCGCACCTGGATCTCGAGCGGCCTTCCTTCCGGGCCGATCACCGTCGTGTGCAGCGCGCGGTAGCCGTTCAGCTTCGGCATCGCGATGTAGTCCTTGAAGCGGCCCGGCATCGGCTTCCAGAGCGAATGGATCAGCCCGAGCGCGCCGTAGCAGTCGCGCGTCCCCTCGTCGCCGTCCCGCTCGGCGATCACGCGCATCGCCGTCAGGTCGTAGATCTCGTTGAACTCCCGGCCCTTCTTGGCCATCTTGTCGTAGATCGAATAGAAGTGCTTCGCGCGCCCGGAGATCTCGGCCGGGATGTCGACCTTCTCGAGCTCCGACTTCAGCACCATCGCCGCCTCGCGCACGTGCTCGTCGCGGTCGGTGCGGCGCTCGCTGACCATCGCCTTGATCTCCTCGTACTTGCGCGGGTGCAGCGTCGTGAACGCGAGGTCCTCGAGCTCCCACTTGAGCTTGTTGATGCCGAGCCGGTGCGCGAGCGGCGCGTAGACCTCGAGCGTCTCCTTCGCCTTCTGGACCTGCTTCTGCTTGCCCAGGTACTCGATCGTGCGCATGTTGTGCAGGCGGTCGGCGAGCTTGAGCAGGATCACCCGCACGTCCTGGGCCATCGCCACGACCATCTTCCGGTAGTTCTCGGCCTCGGCCTGCTCGCGGCTCTGGAACTGGATCCGCGTCAGCTTGGTGACGCCCTCGACGAGCTGCGCGATCTCGTCGCCGAACTCGTCGCGAACCTCCTTGATGTCGGTGTCGGTGTCCTCGACGACGTCGTGCAGGAGCGCGGCGGCGATCGTCTGCTCGTCGAGCCTGAGCTCGGCGCAGATCTTGGCGGCGCCCCACGGGTGGTTGATGAAGTCTTCACCCGAGCGCCGCTGCTGGCCC
Organism: uncultured Actinomycetes bacterium; assembly: GCA_963755635.1. GTDB lineage: Bacteria > Actinomycetota > Thermoleophilia > Gaiellales > Gaiellaceae > AC-32. Next base: position 272,823 of record CAVWKS010000036.1, read on the forward strand.
TCGTGCTTCGCCGCGGCGAAGTTGAAGGCCCGGCGCAGGAGGTCCCGGTCGACGGTCTCGTTGTAGGCGGCGACATCCGAAATGAGCTCTTCGATCAGCTCCTGATGTCGCTCACCTGCTTCGAGAACCGTCATACGAAAAGTGTACTCCGGGGTTTTCGGGTGCCCGTTGGAGGTATTTCGCTCTCAAGGAACACGTTCCCTTATGCCGAAAAGTCAGTGATGCGCCGCAGACGCCGTCAAGAACGAAAGGCCGTGAAGCTCGCCAAGCTGCTCGTCTCGCTCGACGACGAGGCTTGCGCCACCCGGCCCTGGCGCCCGCGCCGCGTGCGCCGCGCCGCTCTCACCGTTCGCTGAAGCTAGCGGTAGTTCGGGTCGATCTTCCGGCGCGCCTCGACTTCAGCCATGCCGCGCGCGTACAGCTCGCGAAGTTGGCGCACGATCGGAGAATCTTCCGCCCAGGCGCGCCGCTCCCTACGAGTCATCTTGCGCTTCTTCGCCATCCTCGTCCTCCAGCAGCTTGTGGATCTCGCGTATCTCGACGACGAGGTCCGACAACGCTCCGATGATAGCCAGCACTTCGGTCCGATAAATCACCGGTCCCGGCTCGGATTCCACGAGCCCGAATCGTTGCGCGACCCACCGGCCGACGCAAGATGGCTCTTCGTGACTCGTCTTCTAAGCGGCTCGCGCGAGCGCGGGCTCGTCGAGTAGCGCCACGAACGCGTCTGACTCGAACAGGTGACGCTTCGCGCCGGTCTGGAGCTCGAGCTCCGAGAAGATCGCCGCGGCCACGGGATCGCGCTGTTCTTCTGGCTTGAGCCATTCACCCTTGAGCCACTCGCGGCGCGCGACGTAGCGCTCGTCGCCGTCGAAGACCTCGCGCACGTTCAGCTGCGGTGCGACCGTCCCGTTCCACTGGTTCGCCTCGAGCCGGAAGGCGACGTCGTAGTGACCGACCCGGCGCAGGCTGTCGAGCCGCCGGCCGAAGCGGAACGCGATCGCGCTGCCGGAGTCCCGGCCGTCCTCTCGCACGCGGAAGCGCAGGTGCTTGCCCTCGCCGACCGTGGCCAGCTCCGCCAGCTCGCAGCCGGTGAGCAGCAGCGTCACGTTCGGGTTGCCGAGGCCGAATGGAGCGAGCCGCGCGAGCTCTGTGCAGAGGTCGAGCGTCAGCTCCGAGCCGTGCGCGAACGCGTCGACCTTCGTCACCGGTCGCAGGTCGCGCTCGCCGAGCTCGGAGTCCGCGACGGCCGCGAACGCCTCGGCGAACGGCTCGACCTTCTCCGGCTGGATCGACAACCCCGCAGCAGCCGCGTGGCCGCCCCAGCGCTCGAGGTGGCCTGCGCACTGCCGCAGCCCGTCGTGCAGGTCGAAGGACGGGATCGAGCGGCCAGAGCCCTTCCAGTCGCCGTCCGTGCCTGCGATCAGGACGACGGGCCGGTTGTAGCGCTCGACCAGGCGAGAGGCGACGATCCCGATCACGCCTTCGTGCCAGTCCTCGCCTGCGACCACGTACGCACGCCGCGAGCGGCGCGCCTCCGGCCACGCTTCGATCGCCTCCACCGCCTCGCGCGAGATCCGCTCCTCGACGGCCTGCCGGTCGCGGTTCAGCTGCTCCAGCTCGGCAGCGAGCTTGACCGCCTCCTCCGCGTCCTCGGTCAGCAGCAGCGCGAGCGCCGCCTCGGGACGGCAGAGCCTGCCCGCGGCGTTGAGGCGCGGCGCGAGCCGGAAGCCGATCGCCCCGGCGTCGACCGCGGCCGGGTCGACCCGAGCCGAGCGCATCAGCTCGCGCAGCCCCGGCTTCTGTGTCCGCGCGAGGGCGCGCAGGCCGGCGACCGCCAGCCCGCGGTTCTCGTCGAGCAGCGGCACGACGTCGGCCACGGTCGCGACCGCGACGAGGTCGAGGTGGCGCGCGAGCGCCTCTGACCCCACGCCCAGCAGCGCCTCGCCGAGCTTCCAGACGACGCCCGTCCCGCAGAGCTCGCGAAACGGGTACTCGCCGCGGTACGGCCCGACGACCGGGCAGTCCGGCAGCTCCGGGCCGGCGCGATGGTGGTCGGTGACGACGACGTCCAGGCCGAGCCCGCGCGCGTGCGCGACCTCCTCGACCGCCGTGACGCCGCAGTCGACCGTCAGCACGAGCCCGACGCCCTCGCCGGCCAGGCGCGTGAGCGTCTCCCGCCCCACGCCGTAGCCCTCGTCGAAGCGGCTCGGCAGGTGCCAGCCGGCGTCGGCGCCGAGCTCGCGCAGGATCAGGACTGCGAGCGCCGTCGCGCAGATGCCGTCGGCGTCGTAGTCGCCGTGGACGCAGATCTTCGTGCCGGCCGCGATCGCGGCGCGGATCGCCTCGCAGGCGGCGGCCATGTCGCCGAGCTCGAACGGGTCGTGCTCGGGCAGCTCGGCGTCGAGGAACCGGCGCGCCTCCGCCGGGTCGGCGTAGCCCCGCCGGACGAGCACGCTCGCGGTCGCGCGCGAGAGCCCGAGCTCCTCAGCGAGGGCCTCGACCTGCTCGTGCGGCGCGGTGCCGCGCAGCTGCCAACCACGGTCCGACATGGGCAGACCACGGTACGGAGGCCGCCGGACGGAGCTATTCCGGCGAGTCTGGCGGAGCTGGAGGAGGAGCCGCGGGCGCGGGCGCGGGCTCGCCCGCGTCGCCGGAGACGAGCCGTTCCGCGTTGCCGAAGATGACCCCGGTGAAGCGCTCGCTGAAGCCCGCCAGGAACGCGATGACTCCATAGAAGGCGAGCTGGTCGCCGGACGCCGTCTTCGTCGGCAGCAGCCCCGCCGCGAGCAGGAAGTACGTGGCGACGCCGAACACCGCGCCGACCAAAGGCTTGTAGAGCCCGAGCCTGCGCAGGAGCGGCCTGCCGACCTCGAAGTCGACGGTGAAACGGTCGTCTCCGCCGCTCATGCGCGAGAGCACGCTGATGAGCGCGCCGACAGCGCCGGCGGCCGTGCTGAGGAGCAGGTATTCCGTCTCCGACCCCCAGCCGTGCCTGGTCGTGCCGAGCACCAGCGCGAGCACCGCACACGTCACGGCAATGGCGGCCGCCGCCGTGAACATTCCCGAGACGTAGACGATCCGGCCGGCCTTCGCGCCGGTGCGCAGGTAGTACTTCTCGATCCGCGCCAGCTCGTGCCGCTGCCTCGTGACGAAGCGCTTCTCGGCGGCGAGCTTGTGGCTCTCGCTGCGCTCGAGGAAGCCCAGCGCGTGCTCCTGCACCGAGTAGAGCCACTGCATCGCGATCCGCTCGCTCGTGCCGCGCAGGACCTCCCGCACCCGGATGGCGAGGACGTCGCAGTCGTGCAGGAGCTCGGCGATCGGCTCGGCCTCCTTCGTCACCCAGTCGGTGAGCCGGTGCAGCCGGACCTCGGCGTCGGTGTCCACGATCGGGTTCCGCTTCGAGCGTGGGCTGCCGACCGTGAGAGCGACCGCGGAGGCGTCGCGGGTCGACCAGTAGGCCGCGACGAGCTTGCCCTCCTCTTCCTCGAAGTGCGCGAGCGCTGCCTCGAACTCCTGCTCCGCCTCGGCCGCGGCCGAGTTCCCTTTCGCCCGCTCCTGCTCGCGCCGGAAATGCGCCCGGACGAGATCGGAGAACGAGGGCGCCCCGACGAGCTCGGACGTCCGCGGCCGCCCGTTCTCGGCTACCGCGTGTGTTCACGGCAGGCAGGCGAGCCACGTCGCCGGCTTCGGCTGGTAGGCGCTCTCGACCGAGAAACGGATCTCCAGCGGCCCCTTCTCCTGGCCGTGCGAGCAGAGCAGCGGGTCCGACCCCGCCTCCAGGACGAGGGCCACGTGATGGCCGGGATACGCGCCCCAGACGACCAGGTCGCCCGGTTGCACGGCGGACATCGCGATGTGCCGGCAGTGCGTCAGCATCGTCCCGGTGTAGGCGCCGGAGAAGTTCCCGCCGTTCGGGTCGGTCGCTCCGGCCCACTTGTAGCAGAGCGTCGAGAAGCCCGAGCAGTCCGTGTGCAGCGGCAGCTTCTGCGGCTGGTTCAGGCCGTCGAGCGGCCGAAGCTGCTCGTAGTGGATCGAGAGCTCGTTCTGGATCCCCCAGCGCGCGAACTGGACGATCTTCCCCCGCAGAGCCGGCCCGCCGGCCGTCTGCTTGAGACGCCGGTTGCGGCGGAGCTGGTACGCGGGCGGGAGCTTCTTGCCCTGCAGGAAGCCGGCGAGCTCCGGGCCGAAGCTGGTGTCGCACGCCCTTGCGGGGTAGCCGAGCAGCCACTTCGCCTGCTTCGTCGCGGCCCCGGTGGTGGGGCCGAACTCGCCGTCCGCCGTTCCGGGATTGAAGCCGCCGTAAGAGTTGGTCGCCAGGAGCTCCTGCGCCTGCTTGACGTCGTCGCCGGACAGGTGCGGATTCGTCAGGTGGAGCGACCTCGCCCCTCCGGCCGCGTGGGCCGCCGGCTTGTGCGCCGTCGCCGCGCTCATTGCGGCGCTCCGGCCTTCGCGGCGCGCTCGTGCTCGAGCTTCTGGACGCACGCGTGGAAGCGGTCCCAGCCGTTCAGGCCGCCGTTGACGGCCCGGCGGACGCCCTGCCAGTCGCCGCGGCGCGCCAGCGCTCCGATCTTGTGGTCCTTCATGTACGCGGCGAGCACCCGCGCCGCCACCGCGGGGTCGAGGGCGAGATCGGGCTGCTCCTCGAGCGGGACGCCGAGGCGCTGCCCGTAGCCGCGGTAGTTCGCGCGGCCGGTGAGCTGGATGAAGCCGCGGCCGTGGTAGCGGACGCCGTCGCCCGGATGCGTGTTGCCCAGGTCTGCCCGACCCTCGTACATGCGCCGGAAGTAGGAGGCTCCGCCGTACTCGTCGATCGGGGCGAAGTCGGGCACCTCGGTCGCGATCGTTGCGAGCGCGGCGATCGTGCTGTTCGGGTCGCCCAGGCCCTCCTCGGCGAGCGCCTTGCGCAGCGGCGGCCAGAAGCGGCGGACGTTCTCCACCTTGCATCCGAGCAGGCGCGCGATCTGTTCCGGCGTGAAGCGTGGAGGCGCCATCTCAGCTCTTCGCCGCCGCGGGCTGCGCCAGCGGCGCGTGGAAGGTGTTCATGTAATCCGCGAGCTGGAACTGGTCGAGGAAGTCGCGCGCGGCCTTGCGCCCGTTCTCGACCAGCAGCTCCTGCCTCTCCGGCGAGAGGTCGAACTCCGTCGTCGCGACGTCGGCCGCGTCGACCGTCACGGTCCGCACCCGCGTGGAGTGCGAGACGAAGCGCGTGTCCCAGGCCTCCTGCGCCGTGTGGAAGATGTCGAAGCCGAAGCGGACCGGCCACGGCTCGAACTTCTGAATCGCGTTCAGACCGCCGCCGAGGCCGCGTCCGTGCTCGAGCGTGAAGCCGAACGTCGGCCGCACCGGCGGGCGTCCCGTGACAGCCGGGTCGACGTCGAAGAGCCACACCGGGAAGTTGGAGAGCGTGCCGCCGTCGACGATCAGCGACGTCGATCCATCCGGGCTCTCGAGCTTGATCGGATCGAAGAAGAACGGGATCGACATGCTCATCCGCGCGGCGCGCGAGATCTTGAAGTGGTCCGGGTCGATCATGGTCGAGGACTTCGGCTCGCGGTAGAAGACCAGGTCGTCCGGCAGGACGAGCAGCCGCCGCTTGGTCACGTCGACGGCGATCAGCTTGAGGCGCCAGTCCGGCGCGCCCCCGTTTGCGGACTGTTTGCGCACCGAGCCGAAGGTCGCGCCGTCGAGCACCTCGTCGAACCAGCGCTCAAAGGCGCCGCCGCGCGCCATTCCGTGGCGGAAGAGCAGGCGGCCGCCGCCGAAGAACCTGCTGTGGGCCGGAAAGTCCGCGAACGACGAGAAGTTCGTCTTCTTCATCAGCTCGAGCATCTGCGCGGCGTTGTGGCCGGTCGCGAGGTAGCAGGCGATGATCGCGCCCGCGCTCGCGCCCGCGACGTTTTCCCAGGTCACGATCGGCTTCTCAGGATGCTCGGCGAAGCCGCAGAGTGCGCCCGCCAGCGCAAGCCCCTTGACGCCGCCTCCACGGAAGACGCCGTCTGCCTCTCTGATCCAATCCACGACCGGCTCCTCTCACAGCACGGCCGGTGACGAGCACCAAATCGGCCGCAGATTTTCGATGAGGAGCCCGGCACGGGCCGCTCGACTTTCCTTCTACGTGTCTTTGTTAGCAGGTCGGGGCCGGCATTGCAATGCGATTACTCGCGCGGCAGCTTCAGCCCGAGCGCGGAAAGGACGCCGATCAGCGCGATCAGGCCGACGGCGAGCGCGACCACGCGCCACGGATGGTCGTGGCGGCGCAGCGACTCCCAGCCGACACGAGTCCAGATCACCGCAAGAGCGGCGAGGGCGCCCACCGCGAACACGATCACGGGCGCGAGCAAGGCCAGATGCTCCAATGCGCGCACGGAGTCAGTTTAGGAGCCCTTGGCGAAACCTGGACTGTGCCGCCGGGCCGACGAGCAAGGTTCCGCCAAGGGCTCCCGAGCCGAGGGCTATTCTCTGCAGCGTGGACGTGGAGAGCTACTCCTCGGGCGACGACATCGTCGTCGAGTTCCTCCGTCTTCGCTTCAGCTTCAACACCGCCGACTTCGCCCAGCGCGTCTCCGCTGCGGCCTACCGCCTCGGGCTCGTAGAGGACAACGAGCTCGACGAGGAAGAGACGGAGGACCTCGTCGAGCTGACCGCGGACGGCCTGATCGAGGAGCCGCGCAGCGAGCTCGGGCGCTACCTCGTCCGCCACTGGGAGCGGCTCTCGCTCGTCGACGGAGAGTCGCTGGTCTACTGGCTGCGCAAGCTCGTCTTCCGCGGCGCGTGGCTCGACCACCGCGTGAAGGACGGACGCCTCGAGATCGCCTGGGACGACACAGCCTCCGAGTTCGCGTACCTCGAGCCCGGCGGCGAGCGGGCGCTGCTCGAGCTCGCACCGACGCCGTCCTGGCACGAGCTGCAGTTCAAGCGCTAGGACACTCGCCTACGCCAGGGTTTCGGAATGACCCCTGATGGGCGATGCTGTTCGGGATGGAGGCGAGCGGATCGGTCGTAGTCGTGAACAGACAGGCGTGGTCAGGCGATCAACGCCTTGCGACAGGAGGACGTCCTGGATGAAGGTCTTCAACCTCTACAACGGCGACTTGGATAACTCGACGGAACGCGACGGCTGGAACGTTAGGGCGGCGAAGGTCGGTGAGTACATCGGCGGTGAATTGATCGGCGCAGGACTGTACGAGGCACAACCTGGCAACAAGGTCTGGCCGTATCACACGCATCACGCCAACGAGGAGTGGCTCCTCGTTGTTCGTGGTCAGCCCACGCTCCGCACGCCCGAGGGGGAGCGCCAGCTTGACGAGGGTGACGTCGTCTGCTTCCCGCGGGGCAGGGCAGGGGCGCATCAGGTCTGGAACGGAAGCGACTCCCCGATTCGTGTGCTCATGCTCTCGACACTCGTCACCCCGGACATCGTCGAGTACCTCGATACGGGGAAGGTGGGCGCACGCAGCGTGGCAGGTGAACTAATCATGTTCGGGCGTCCGGGGCCTGAGCTCGACTACTGGGAAGGCGAGGAGTAGCTCGAAGCGGTCTAGGAACAGGGCACTCGGCTGGGCCAGCGTGCGGGAATGTCACTAGAGGGTTACTCGGTTCGTGACCTTTACGAGGGAGCGCCGCCGTACCGAAGAGCCGCTTTTCGGTGCGGAGCTCGGACGGCCAGTCGATGCGGACCGCCTTGGCGAAGCGCAGGTAGGCGCGAAGCGCCTCGCGCATCTCTTCGACGAACCCTTCGGCTCGGCGTGGCTCGAAGCTGTCCTCCCACCAGAGGGCGAGAACCTCCACTGTGCCCTCGGCGGGGGCGATGCGCGGCTCGATCCTGCCGACGAGGCGGTCGCGAAAGACGATCGGCAGGACGTACCAGCCCCAGCGCCGCTTGTCTGGCGGCACGTAGAGCTCCGAGACGTAGTCGAAATCGAACAGGCTCCCGAGTAGCCTCCGGTCCCAGACAAACGCGTCGTGCGGGGAGATGAACGCGACGGACGGCGGCAGCTCCGGCTGCAGCTCCAGCAGCTCGACATCGTCGCGGACGATGTACCGCTTGCCGGCCACACCCTCGACCTCGACAGGTATCAGCTCCCCCAGCTCGACGAGCTCCTCCCGCAGTGCGTTGCGGCCGGGAAACCCCGGATAGCGCGGATCCGGATTGGCCGGGCCGAGAAACTCGAAGATTCCCTCGCCCTGTCCGCTTGCGCCAACCAGCCCGTGCGCGCGGTACCGGGACAGCATCTTGTGGCGCAGCTGCTCGTGCAGCGTGAGGTCGTGCGCGAGCACTTCGGGGGGAAGAAATCTCTCGGGCAGGTCGTAGTGCCGGTGATTGCCCTCCCGCTTGGCGATGCCCAGTACGCCGACGCGCGCATATGCGTCGAGCACTGCGCGGACGGTGTTCACCGGCGCGCCGAACCAGTCCTTGGTCGGACCACGTTCCCCTCGAAGTCGGACGAGGACAGCGGCCCCTCCGCGCGGATCCGTTCCAGCACCCGCTTCGCCACTTCTGCGTTGTCGTCGAGCACCTTTTGCCAGCGGACGCTGGCACGGACGCGGAACCACGCGAACTCGCTCGCCGGCACGAGCGAGAGCCCCTTGTTGAACGCTTCGACGATCTGGCGGCGTTCGTACAGCTCGTCGCACCAAGCGGGGTCGTAGTCTGCGACCCGCGCGTGCAGCACGAGATCATGGCTGCGGCCCGCGACGTCGACGGGATCGAGCTGGATCGAGCCCAGCCTACGCAGAACCTGGAGCACGCCGTCCGAACCGCCGCGAGCGAGCGCGCAGGTGCCAGGAGCTGCCGTGCAACGAGAAAACGACGCGCGTCCGCCTTGGCGAGCTTCACCTCCGGGACGCTACCGCGATCCCACCATTACGCGCACGAAACCCGGCTCCAGGTCGCAACGTGGGCGTAGAAGCACCGTCGCTTCGGCCAGTGTTCCGCAATGCCACCCTGAGCTTGGCACGGCACGGTCTCTTTTAAGCTGCGGCCGATGACCGAGCACGCCGCCGTGCCCTTCACCGTTCGACCTCTGACTCCCGAGACGTGGGATGCGTTCGCGGACCTCGCCGAGCGGCACAACGGCGTGTGGGGTGGGTGCTGGTGCACGTGGTTCCACACCTTCCACGCCGAGAAGGAGTTCTCGTACGAGGCCAACCGGGCGTTGAAGGAGCGACTCGTCCGCGAGGGCCGAGCTCACGCCGCGCTGGTCTTCGACGGCGACGTCTCCGTCGCCTGGTGTCAGTTCGGAAGCCCGGAGGAGTTGAAGAACATGAAGCACCGCAAGGAGTACGAGGCCGAGCTCGACAGCCTGCCCGACTACCGCTTGACGTGCTTCTTCGTCGACAAGCGCTATCGCTGCCGCGGCGTCTCTGCCCTGGCGCTCGAGGGGGCGCTCAACCTGATCGCCGAGGCCGGCGGCGGGGTTGTCGAGGCCTATCCCCAGGACACCGGCGGCAAAAGGATCAGCGCGTCGTTCCTCTACAGCGTCACTCGCAGCCTGTTCGAGCAAGCCGGTTTCAGCTATGTGCGCCCGAAGGGGAAGAACCACACAGTGATGCGGACGACGATCGACCCGGCCCGGTAGCCGGGGGAAGGCCTAGGCGGCTTGGCCAAGATCACCCCTTCGGAGTGGCCGACGCTCGGCTGCGCCAGCGCGATGTCACCCGACGTCCGCGCAGATGACTGCGGTCAGGCGTTAGCGCTCGGACTCGCGCTTTTTGGCTTCGGCCTTACGCCGTGCGATCGCTTCGCGGAGCCGGCGGTCGAGGTCTGCACCGCGGGCCTTGCGCTCGGCTCGATGCTCAGGGCTCTCGTTGTACTTCTTCCCCATCGTCCTCTGGCGATTTCGGACCTTGACGTCGCTCTCTGAGTAAGCGTACACTTACGGTAAGTGACCACTTACCGAACTCCGATGGACGTGCTGGGTGATCCGACGCGGCGGGCGATCTTCGAGCAGCTTCGCTCGGGCGCCCGCTCGGTCGGCGAGATCGCGGCCGAGCTGCCCGTCAGCCGGCCGGCGGTTTCGCAGCACCTCCGCGTGCTGAAGGAGGCGGGGCTGGTAACGGAGCGGCGGAACGGCACACGGCGGCTGTACCGGGTCGATCCGGACGGGCTGGGCGAGCTGCGCCGTTACGTCGAGGACTACTGGACCGAGGCGCTCGCGGCCTTCAAGGCCGAAGCCGAGCGCGAGAGGAGGAGCGCATGAGCATGCAAGCCGAGGAGCTGGTCGTTCGCAAGAGCGTCGTCGTCGACTGCTCGCCCGAGCACGCGTTCGAGACGTTCACGGCGCGGTTCCAGGACTGGTGGCCGTTTCACATCCACGCCCCGGGCGACGGCCCGACGGCGGAAGCGATCTTCGAGCCGGCCGTCGGCGGGCGCATCTACAGCCGGACCGAGAAAGGCGACGAGCACGAATGGGCGACGGTCACCGTCTGGGAACCGCCGTCGCGCGTCGCCGTCGACTGGCACGTCACAGCGGGCAAGCCGTCCACCGAGCTGGAGGTGCGATTCGTCCCTGAGGGCGACGGCACCCGTGTCGAGCTCGAGCACCGGGGTTGGGAGCGCTGGGGCGAGGAATCTCAGGAGGCTCAGGCCAGCTACAACGAGGGCTGGGACCCCGTTCTGCAGGCATTCGTCGCGGCTACGAGCGCCTAGAAGGAGCTGCTGGGCCGTCGTCCGCGGCGGCGGCCCTGACCGCCTCTGCCAGCGTGCGCACCGCTGCCCGGATCGTCGCCTCGCTTGGAACCGCGTACCCGAGCAGCAGCGTCGGCTCGCCGCGGGCTCGCACGGAATGCTCGCTCAACCCGTAGACGCCGATCCCCTGCCGGCGGGCCTCCTCGAGCACACGCCGTTCGTCCGACCCGGGCGGCAGCACGGCCGCGATGTACAGCCCGGCCGCGGCCCCGCGGACCTCGACCTCTGGAAGCTCCCGGGCGAGAGAGCGCACGAGCACGTCGCGGCGACGGCGATAGCGGAGACGCATCCTGCGGAGATGGCGATCGAGCTCGCCGCGGGCGAGAAAGTCCGCAAAGGCAAGCTGCTCCAGCCGCGGAGGAGCGATCGCCGTGTACAGCACCTGGTCGACGAGCCCGTGGACGAGGCGCGGCGGGGCGACGATCCAGCCGAGGCGCAGCGTGGGCGCGAGCGTCTTGCTGGCCGAGCCGCAATAGACGACTCGGTCCGGCATCAGGCCCTGCAGCGATCCGACCGGGGGCCGGTCGTAGCGGAACTCGGCGTCGTAGTCGTCCTCGACGATCAGCGCATCGGCGCTCTCGGCCCACGCGAGCATCCGGGCGCGGCGTTCCGGCGTGAGCACCGCGCCGGTCGGGAACTGGTGCGCCGGCGTCACGAGCACCGCCTCGGGCGCAGCGCGCGCAAGAGCATCCACGTCGATCCCCTCCTCGTCGACCGGGATCGGCACCGGCTCGAGCCCGCTGCGCTCGACGAGCCCGCGGATGACGGCGTGGCCTGGGTCCTCGACGCCGATGCGCCCCCGACCGGTCCTCGCCAGCACGGCGCCGATCAGCCCGATCGCCTGGGCGAAGCCGCCGCAGACGAACGTGTGCTCCGGGTCTCCGACGACACCGCGGACGCGACCGAGGTAGGAGACGAGCCCCTCCCGCAATGACGTCACTCCGCGGACGTCGCCGTAGCCGAGCTCGCTGTCCGGAGCGCGCTTCAGCGCAGCGCGATACGACTTCAGCCATTCCTCGCGGGGGAAGGCCGCGTAGTCCGGGAGGTCCGGCCTGAGGTTGTAGCGCCAGAGCGGGTCGGCCGCAACCGTGCGCGGGGACGCCTGCAGGCCGATCGCCGCGGCGACAAGCGGCGGTGCGTTGGGCCGGAGCTGCAGATAGCCCTCCGCACCGAGCTGGGCGTACGCGGCGACCACGAGACCCCGGGAGATGCCGAGCTCCGCGGCGAGCGCGCGTGTCGAGGGGAGCGGCGTCCCGGGCCGCAGCCGCCCGACGCGGACGGCGTCGCGGAGCTGGTGCTCGAGCTGCGCCGAGAGCGACCCGCGGCCACTGCGGCGCTGAAGCGTCACGAGCAATTCGGGCGCCTTCGCGCGCCTCGTCGAGTGGTCCATGAAATTCGCCTCGAAGTGGACCTTAACAATGACCAGTCCAATCTCTACCTTGGTCGCCATGCGACGCGTCTTCACCCTCGGCGGCCTCGTTCTGGGCCTCGTCGGCGTCACCGTCGCGGCAGGCGCGAGCGCGAGTCCCGCCGTCGTCGCGCGGATCGTCACCGGCAGCGGGCCCTGCTCTGAGATCGGCGGCTTCGGTTACGTCTGGGTTGGCGTCAACGGTGAGGGAACTGTCGTGAGGATCGACCCCGCGACGAACGCAGTCGACGCCACGATTCCGGTGGGCCGCGGGCCGTGCGGCGTGGCCATCGGCTCGGGGTCGGTCTGGGTCGACGGCTACGGCACGGAATCGGTCATCCGCATCAACCCCGCGACGCTCAAGGTCGTGAAGAAGATCCACCTGCCGGACCAGATCTGGGATGTCACCTACGGCGCCGGCTCCGTCTGGGCGACGGAGACGAACCGCGGTTACGTCGACCGGATCAACCCGAAGCTGAACAAGGTGAGGCGGCGCATCCGGATCGGGCGCGGCGTCGGGCCCGCCAACCTACGCTACGCCGCCGGCGCGGTCTGGGTCGGGAGCCAGTTCGGGCGCCACATCTACCGGATCGACGCACGGACGAACAAGGTCCGCGCGATCCGCGTCGGCATCGGCCCACGCGGGCTTGCCGCCTCGGCCGGCGCGATCTGGGTCGCGAACCGTCTCTCGAACACGGTCTCGCGGATCGACCCGCGCACGCGGAAGGTGGTCGCGACGATCTCGGTCGGGGATCAGCCCGAGAACCCCGCGATCGCCGACGACGGAACGGTGTTCGTCCCGAACGTCGGCGCCGACTCGGTCTCACGGATCGATCCCGCGACGAACACGGTGATCGGCACGACTGCAGTTGGCTCGAAACCGTTCCCCGCGGCATCAGCCTTCGGCGACATCTGGGTGCCGAGCTTCGGCGGGGACGACATCTACCGAATCCGCCCCGGCGCTTAGAACAGGCTGCCGGGCCCGTCGTCCGGGGCAGGGGCCCCGACGTGCTCGCGGCCGAGCTTCGTGACGATCCGGCCGCGCGGCGTTCGCTGGAGGAAGCCGAGCTGGAGCAGGTACGGCTCGTAGACGTCCTCGATCGTGTCGGTCTCCTCGCCGAGCGCCACCGCGAGCGTCGAGAGCCCGACCGGGCCGCCGTCGAACTTGTGGACGATCGAGCTCAGCAGCGCGCGGTCGATCCGCTCGAGGCCGCGCGCGTCGACCTCCATCAGCTCGAGGGCTTCGCGGGCGATCGCGGTCGTGATCGCGCCTTCGTGCCTGACCTCGGCGACGTCGCGGACGCGGCGCAGGATCCGGTTCGCGATCCGCGGCGTCCCGCGTGAGCGGCCGGCGATCTCGTCGGCGGCCTCGTCCTCGATCTGGACGTCGAGGATCCGCGCCGAGCGGCGCACGATCCGCGCGAGCTCCTCGGGCTGGTAGTGCTCGAGCCGGAAGGTCAGGCCGAAGCGGTCGCGAAGGGGGCTGGTCAGAAGCCCCGTCCGCGTGGTCGCCCCGACAAGCGTGAACGGCGGCAGGTCAAGCGTCAGCGTCCGCGCCGCAGGCCCCTGGCCGACGATGATGTCCAGCCGGAAGTCCTCGAGCGCCGGGTAGAGGATCTCCTCGACGGCGCGGTTGATCCGGTGGATCTCGTCGATGAAGAGGATGTCGCGCTCGTTGAGCGCGGTCAGGATCGCAGCGACGTCGCCTTTGCGCTCCAGTGCAGGCCCGGCGGCCGAGCGCAGGCCGACGCCGAGCTCCTCGCGGACGATGTGAGCGAGGCTCGTCTTGCCGAGGCCCGGCGGGCCGATCAGGAGCAGATGGTCGAGCGCCTCGCCGCGCGTGCGGGTCGCCTCGAGCGCGATCGCGAGCTGCTCCTTGACGCGCTCCTGGCCGACGAACTCCTCCAGCCGGCGCGGCCGCAGGGAGCGCTCGAGCTCGTCCTCGTCGGGTCGCTCCGTCGGCGCGAGGAACTGTGTCTCCGTCACGCGGCCTCCCTGAGGGCGAGGCGAACCTGCTCCTCGACGGCCAGGTCGGGATCGACCTGCGCGAGCGCGCGCTCGGCCTCGACCGGCGTGTAGCCGAGCTCGACGAGCGCGTCACGGGCGCCGACGTGGCCGCTCTCGGCGGGCGAGGTGACCGAGCCGAGCTTCTCCTTCAGCTCGAGCACGACGCGCTGCGCGGTCTTCTTGCCGATCCCGGGGATCGCCTCGAAGCGCGCGGTGTCCTCGAGCGCGATCGCGCGGCGCAGGTCGGCCGGCGGCGAGCCAGAGACGATCGCGAGCGCGACCTTCGGCCCGACGCCCGAGACGGCGAGCAGGTGCTCGAACAGCTCGCGCTCTGCCGCGTCGGCGAAGCCGTAGAGCTGGAGCGCGTCCTCGCGGACGTGGAGGTAGGTCTCGAGCGACACCTCTCCCCCGCCCTCGGCGAGCCGCTGCGCGGTCGGGGTCGCGTTGACGAGGTAGCCGACGCCGCCGACGTCGAGCACGAGCCGCTCGCCCGTGCGCGGCGCGGCCTTCCCGCGGAGACGAGCGATCACCCGGCAGCCCGCAGCAGTGGCGGTGCGAGCGCGTGGCAGATCGCGACCGCGAGCGCGTCGGAGGCATGGTGCGAGCTTGGCGCCTTCCGGAGGCCGAGGATCGCCATCACCATCCGCTGCACCTGGGCCTTCTCGGCGCGGCCGTAGCCGCAGACCGCCTGCTTGACGCGCGAGGGCGCGTACTCAGCGCACTCGATGCCGTACGACGCGGCCGCGACGAGCACGGCGCCGCGCGCCTGCCCGACGGAGAGCGCGGTGCGGGCGTCGACGCCGACGAACGACTCCTCGATCACGACGGCAGCCGGCCTGTACTCCTCGATCAGATCGCTGACGCCGTCGAAGATCGTTTTCAGGCGCAGCTCCTGGCGTCTTCCGGCGGGGGTCTTCCACCAGCCGGCATCGACCGCCCTGAGGCGGCCGCCGCTTTCTTGGACTATGCCGTAGCCGCATGCAGCAGTGCCCGGATCGATGCCGAGAACCTTCACGCCGTGAGGTTAGGCATCGCCTCGGACGTTCCTGCCTCACGGGGGAACCCCTGGTTCCCCCGTGCAGGCCCCCTCCTCGACACCGCTTCCGTGCTGCACTCGTGCGAGGAGCCGCCCGTGCGAATCGTTCTGCCGACGTCCGGCCTCCGACAGCGAACCAGGCGGAGCCGGGCCGAGCCCGTCTCCGCGGCGTGGAAACGTTTTGAACGTTCCTACGGATTAGGAAATCCGATTCGGGCGAGTTATCGTAGGCACGAACGATGGGGAGGGGAGCTTCGGTCGCGCTGGCGCTTCTGGCCGTGCTGGTCTTCGTACCGGCAGCGGGTCAGGCTTCCGCTCGTCCAGCCGGCACCACCTGCCAGGCGGGCGACGTGCTGGTCAGCATCCACGACTTCACGTTCGATCCCACCCCGGTGAGCGTCCCAACCGGCGGCGTCGTGTGCTGGACGAATAACGAAACCCTCACTTCGCACACGGTGACGGCAGACGACGCGTCGTTCGACTCGGGCACCCTCGCGGCCGGCGCGAGCTACCGGCACGTCTTCTCCGTGGACGGCACGTTCACGTACCACTGCTCGATCCATGCGTTCATGCTCGGCGAGGTCGACGTCGGCGCACCGCCGCCGCCTCCACCCCCCACCTCCACCACCACCGCCTCCTCCTCCTCCTCCACCGCCTCCTCCTCCACCACCGCCTCCGCCTCCGCCTCCACCACCGCCTCCGCCGCCGCCGCCGCCTCCGCCACCACCTCCTCCGCCGCCACCTCCGCCTCCGTTCAAGCCGCCCTGCGCGGTTCCGAAGGTCGTGGGCAAGCCCCTCGCCACCGCCAAGACGCGGGTCAGGCGAGCCCACTGCCGCGTCGGCAAGATCACGAGGAAGCCCTCCAGCGCGCGTAAGAAGGGCAAGGTCATCGCGCAGAACCCACGGGCCGGCCGGAGGCTCGCCAACGGCGCCAAGGTCAACCTCGTCGTCGGCAAGGGCTAGCGCCGCACTCGCCCTCGCGCTGGTCGCGGCCGGCTGCGGCGGGAAATCAGAGAACGGCCGCGGGCTGATCGCGCAGGCTCAGCACAGCCTGAGCGCAGGTGCATTCCGGGACGATCGCGGTCCGCGCGAGCGCAGGGTCGCCGGTCCTCTTCCGGCGCAGCGCCACCGTGCAGGCCGCCGACCTCCCGCTCAGCAAAATCGACCTGCTCGCCTGGACGAGCAATCCGCGGCAAGTCTCCGTGCGCGAAGGGCCTGCGCTGCGCCCGGGCCGACGTCGACGCCCAGCGCGTGCTCCAGGCGTTCGGGCCGCTCCTACCCTCCTCCTTGCCCGTCAACCCGAACTCGATTCACGACACCACCCTCGAGGTCGCGCTCCACGGCAGCGTCCTTCGCTCCCTCAAGCTCGCCGGCAAGGTCGACACCGGCTTCCCGTTCGGCGACATCCCGTTCGAGGCCGAGCTCGACCTGCCCGCACCCCGCTAGGTCGCGACGGCCTCCATCACGCGCTCGGGGATGTCGAAGTTGGAGTAGACCTCCTGCACGTCGTCCGACTCCTCGAGCGCGTCGATCAGGCGCAACGTCTTGCGGGCGGCGCCCTCGTCTTCCAGGCTGACGGTCGTCTTCGGGAGCATCGTCAGTTCCGAGGACTCGACCTCGATCCCGGCCTGCTCGAGCGCCTCGCGCACGGCGGTGAGCGACTCCGGGGCGCACGTGACGCGGTAGGTCGAGCCGTCGAGCTCGACGTCGTCGGCGCCGCCTTCGGCCGCTGCCAGGGTCACGTCGTCCTCCTCGGTGCGCTCGGCGTCGACCAGGATCACGCCGCTGCGCTCGAACAGCCAGGCGACGGCGCCGGAGCCGCCGAGGTTGCCGTCGTGCTTCGTGAAGGCCGCGCGCACATCGGCCGCGGTGCGGTTGCGGTTGTCGGTCAGCGCCTCGACGATCACCGCGACGCCGTTCGGGCCGTAGCCCTCGTAGACGACCTGCTCGAACGCGTCCGCGTCGGCGTCGGCGCCCGAGCCGCGCGCGATCGCGCGGTCGATGTTGTCCTTCGGCATGGAGTAGGAGCGCGCCTTCTCGATCGCGTTCGCCAGCGCGAGGTTGGCCGCAGGATCGGGGCCGCCTTCGCGCGCGGCCACGATCAGCGCCCGCGCCAGCTTCGAGAAGAGCTGGCCGCGCTTCTTGTCGGCCGCGCCCTTCTTGTGCTTGATCGAGCTCCACTTGCTATGCCCGGACATGCATCTCCTCCCGCACGAGGTCGAGGAACCGTTCGTGGACGCGCGTGTCCCCGGTCAGCTCCGGATGGAACGACGCGACGATCATCCGCCCCTGGCGCAGCAGGACCGGCTCGCCGTCGAGCTCGGCCAGCACCTCGACCTCCGGCCCGGCCTCGAGGACGCGCGGCGCCCGGATGAACACGCCGCGCAGCGGCCGCTCGTCGCCCTCGAGCTCCAGGTCGGCCTCGAAGCTCGCGACCTGCCGCCCGTAGGCGTTCCGCGCCACGTCGAGGTCGATCAGGCCGAGATGCGCGCGGTCGAGCAGGATCATTCCGGCGCAGGTGCCGAGCAGCGGCCGCTCGAAGCGCCGGATCGCCTCTTCGAGCCCGTAGAGCCGGACGAGCCGGCCGATCGCGGTCGACTCGCCGCCGGGAATCACGAGGCCGTCGAGCTCGCGCAGCTGCTCCGGCTTGCGCACCTCGACCGGCTCCGCGCCGAGCGATCTCAACACGGCAGCGTGCTCGCGCACGTTGCCCTGCACGGCCAGGATCCCGATTCTCGGCTTTGAATCCACGTTCACGATTCTAGATGCGAGCCTGTCTATTTCGGCCGCGCACACGTACAATTTCCGGCCGCAGGTGAGAGGAGAGGTCGCCCAGCCACTTCGCTCGGCTCCCACCCGCCTCGCAAGAAGAGGGGCGTCACAGGAGCGCGTGGCGCTGTGGTCCCGCATCGCAGCCCGAAGAGCGGCAGCGCGGCTCGGCCGAAACGGGCTCCGCGCGCCGCGTGCTCGTGGTCGACGACGAGCATTCGATCCGGCTGCTCTGCCGCATCAACCTCGCCGCCTCGGGCATGGAAGTGCTGGAGGCCAAGAACGGCAAGCACGGCATCGAGGTCGCGCGCAAGGAGCGGCCCGACCTGATCCTGCTCGACGTGATGATGCCCGGCATCGACGGCTGGGAGGTCGCGCGCCGGCTCGGTCGCGACGCGGCCACCAGCGAGATCCCGATCGTCTTCCTGACCGCGCGCGCCGGCGACGACGACCGCGCGCTCGGAGAGCAGGCCGGGGCGGTCGGGTACGTCGTGAAGCCGTTCGATCCCGTCGAGATCGGCAGCTTCGTCGAGAGCGTGCTGACCCGCCTGGAACGCGGCCAGCGCGAGGAGCTGCGGCGCGAGATCATCCGCGGGCCGGAGGAAACGACATGACGCCGAGCGTGAACACCGAGGGCCTCTCGCTCGAAGCGCTCGCGGAGGCGGCCGATCGCGCGAATCGCCTCCAGCGCGTCACCGAGCGCCTCGCCGGCGCGCTCACGCCGCAGCAGGTGCTCGACGCGATCCTCACCGAAGGCCTGCGCGCCGCGGAGGCGCGCGCCGGCGCGATCGGGCTCATCACCGAGGACGGCCAGGCGATCCAGCTGCTCGCCCAGAGCGGCTACAAGGGCCCGATCTTCCAGCAGTACGGCCTTTTCTCCGTCGACGCCGACCTGCCGATGTCGTACGTCGCGCGCACCGGGGAACCGCTCTTCCTGGAGTCGCGCGTCGAGCGCAACAAGCTCTTCCCGTCGCTCGAGGGCAAGGGCGAGGACGGCCACGCGATCGCCGTCCTGCCCCTGGCACTCGACGGCCGCCTGCTCGGAGTGATCGCGCTCTCGTTCGGCGAGAACATGACCTTCAGCGAGGAGCGGCAGCAGATGAAGATCACGCTTGCGCGCCAGGCAGCCCAGGCGCTCGAGCGCGCGCGGCTCTACACGGCCGAGCAGACCGCGCGCCAGCGGCTCGCGTTCGTCGCCGAGGCAAGCGAGCTGCTCGCGTCCTCACTGGACTACGAGCAGACCCTGAAGCAGGTCGCCCGGCTCGCCGTGCCGAGGATGGCCGATTGGTGTGCCATCGACATGGTCGGGCCCGACGGCAGCATCGAGCGGCTCGCCGTGGCGCACGAGGACCCCGACAAGGTGAAGTGGGCCTACGAGCTCCAGGAGCGCTACCCGCCGGACCCGGACGACCCGCACGGCGTCGCCCAGGTGATCCGCTCCGGCAAGCCGGAGTTCTTCCCGGAGCTTCCCGAGGAGCTGCTCGAGGAGCTGATCGGCGACGACGACGAGCTGCGCCGGATCGTCGACGAGCTTGGCCTGCGCGCCACGATCTCCGTCCCGCTCAACGCGCGCGGCCGCACGCTCGGCGCGCTGACGCTGGTCGCCGCGGAGACGCACGCAGGCTTCGATCAGGCCGACTTCGAGCTCGCTCTCGAGGTCGCGAGCCGAGCCGGGATCGCCGTCGACAACTCGCGCCTCTTCCAGGAGGCCGAGAAGGGCGCGAACGCGGCCCGCGCGCTGGTGCACGTCGCCGACGGCGTCGTGCTGCTCGACCGCGCCGGGTTCGTGCGCCACTGGAATCCCGCTGCCGCGCTGATCATGGGTGTCACCGAAGACGAGGCGCTCGGCCGGCGCGTCGAAGCGGTCGTCCCGGCCTGGAACTTGCTCAGCTCGCACCTCCAGCTCGTGCGCCCGGGCGAGGCGCTCGCGCGCCCGGTGACCGTCCCGATCACGGTTCAGGGCCGCGAGCTCTGGGTCTCCGCCTCCGGCGTCGACTTCGGCGAGGGGACCGTCTACGCGCTGCGCGACGTCACCGACGAGCACGCGGTCGAGAAGACCCGCAGCGACTTCGTCGCGACCGCCTCGCACGAGCTCCGGACGCCCTTGGCGGCGATCTACGGCGCCGTGCGCACGATGCGGCGCGAGGATCTCGAGCTCGCCGAGACCGACGAGGCGACGTTCCTCGAGATCATCGAAGCCGAGTCGCTTCGCCTCGCGCAAATCGTCGACCAGATCCTCGTCGCCGGCCAGATCGACGCGGACGCCGTCTCCTTCGAGCTCGAGAGCTGCGACCCGGCCGAGGTCGCCGAGGGCGTGGCCGAGTCGGCTGCGCTGCACATGCCCGACGGGATCTCGCTCCACGTGGACAAGGAACGCGCGCGCCCGATCCTCTGCGACGTGAGCAAGCTGAGGCAGGTGCTCGTCAACCTCGTCGACAACGCGATCAAGTACTCGCCCGACGGCGGCGACGTCGAGATCAAGCTCGACGCGGTCAACGGCGAGTGCCTGATCGAGGTCGCGGACGAGGGGCTGGGCATCCCGAGCTCCGAGCGCGAGCGGATCTTCGAGAAGTTCTACCGGCTCGATCCGCAGCAGAGCCGCGGCGTCGGCGGCAGCGGCCTCGGCCTCTACATCTGCCGCGAGCTGGTGGAGCGCATGAACGGCCGGCTCGAGGTCGAGTCGGAGCCAGGCCAGGGCTCGCGCTTTACGGTGCGGCTGCCTGTGGGCGCCTAGGCGCCGGACGGCGCGCTACCAGCCGCGGGTCTCGAGCAGCTCTTCCGGCGCGAGCGAAGCGGCCGAGAGACCGCTCATCGCGTCGCCGAGCCCGCCGGAGACGCGGGCGAGGATCTCGGGATCCTGGAAGTGCGTGGTCGCCTCGACGATCGCCTTCGCGCGGGTCGAGGGGTCGGACGATTTGAAGATCCCGGAGCCGACGAAGACGCCGTCGGCGCCGAGCTGCATGCAGAGCGCGGCGTCGGCAGGGGTCGCGATCCCGCCGGCGGTGAAGGTGACGACCGGCAGACGGCCGTTCTCGGCGACCCAGGCGACGAGCTCGCGCGGCGCGCGCAGCTCCTTCGCCTCGGCGTAGAGCTCCTCCTCGCGGAGCGCGCCGAGCCTTCGGATGTGCCCGAAGACCGAGCGCATGTGCGTGACCGCGTTGACGATGTCGCCGGTGCCGGCCTCGCCCTTCGTGCGGATCATCGCCGCGCCTTCTGAGATGCGCCGCAGCGCCTCCCCCAGGTTCGTGCAGCCGCAGACGAACGGGATCGTGAACTGCCACTTGTCGACGTGGTGCTGCACGTCGGCCGGCGTCAGCACCTCGCTCTCGTCGATGTAGTCGATCTCGAGCGCCTCGAGGATCTGCGCCTCGACGAAGTGGCCGATGCGGCATTTCGCCATCACCGGGATCGTCACGGACTCCTGGATCTCGCGGATCTTGTCGGGGTCGGCCATGCGGGCGACGCCGCCCTCGCGGCGGATGTCGGCCGGGACGCGCTCGAGCGCCATCACCGCGACCGCGCCGGCGTCCTCGGCGATCCGCGCCTGCTCGGCATCGGTCACGTCCATGATCACCCCGCCCTTGAGCATCTCGGCGAGGCCCGACTTGACCCTCATCGTCCCGGTCTCGGCCACGGCTGGATTCTAGCTGGGCGGTTAAGGTGTGGATCGTGCGGCGGGCGTTCTTAGTGGTGTTCTCGGTCCTGCTCCTCGCCGGTTGCGGCGGAGGAGGTGGCGGCTCACAGCGGCTCAGCCGCGACGAGTACGCGGCGAAGGCCGACGTGATCTGCCGCAAGTACAACAAGCTGACGAGCGCGGTCGGCAGCCCGAAAGGCCTCGCCGGCCTGGCGAAGGCCTTCGACCAGGCGCTGCCCCTGCTCGGCAACGCCATCACCGACCTGCGCAAGCTGAAGCCGCCGCAGAGCGAGCAGAAGACGGTCGACGAGTGGCTCGCCCAATCGGAGGTCCTGAAGCACGACCTTCAGGAGATCCGCGATCAGGCCCGCGCGAAGAACTTGAAAGGCGTCCAGGACGCGTACGCCCGCGCGTCCGCGAACGACAAGCAGGGCAACAAGCTCGCCGCGAAGCTCGGCATGAAGGTCTGCAGCAAGGGCTAGCGCTTCACCAGCCGTTATCCGGCTCGTCGAGCGACACCAGCGGGACTTCCTCAGCGGCAGGGCGCCCGGGCGTCGCCGTCCGGGCCTCTTGCGCGGCGTGGCGGAGGTTGCCCAGGACCTCGCGGTAGTTCAGCTCGAGCGCGCGCCGCTCCCGCTCGGTCTGCTCCACCTCGTGACGCAGGATCCGCTTGCTCTGCTCGAGCTGGTCGACCTGCTCTCGAAGCTCGCTCTCGCGCGAGCCTGCGGCGTGCTCGACGGCCTCGAGCCTGGCGGTCGCGCTCGCTACCTCGTGCTCGGCTGCCTTCGCCCGCTCCCGTGCGCGCCGGAGCTGCTGCCTGAGCTCCTCGGCCTCCGCCTCGGCTCGTTTGCGATGCTCGGCCTCGCGCTCCCGCTCCGCCCAGGCGCGGACGAGCGTCTTCTCGAGCGAGTCGGCCTGGGTGGCGAGATGCGCGAGCTCCTTGGCGAGGTTGCGTTCGGCCATAACCGCGTGGTTCGACCTTCTCGCCCGTCCCCCTTCTTCGCGCGCCGACGCCCGCAGGAGAGGCCCGCCTGGACTTGAACCAGGGACCAAGGGATTCCTGCTCAGGAGCAGAAACGGCCGCGAGCGCCACTTGCTCGTTTCGGCCTTTCTTGCCTCTCCTGTTGCCCACCGAGGGACGGCTCGGGCAGGTCCTCGGCGAGCAGGTGGACGTCGACGCGCAGGGTGAAGCCGGCGCGGACGGTGCTACTCGCGCGAGCCTGGAGCATCCGGGAGGTCGCGCAGCTCCAGCCTGAACCGGAGCAGGTCGAGCGCCTCCTCGTAGTTCGCGACCGTGCCTTCGATCGCGACGCGGCCGACGATCGCGTCGACCACGTAGAGGTAGAGGTCCAGCCGCTGCTCGTTGTCAAGCGCGGCGATGTGCTCACTGCCGAGCGCGCGGAAGAGACCATTGTAGGCCTTGACGAAGTCCTCAGACCACTCGGTCACGGTTCGTTGCCCAATCTGTTGCCAACTAGATCACATTGTCGGAACCGCAAAATCCGAAAGCCGCCTGAGCAGCGACTTCTCGCATGGGCCCGGGTGGATTCGAACCACCGGCCAACGGATTATGAGTCCGCTGCTCTAACCAGCTGAGCTACGGGCCCGGCGACGGAAGCGTAACCGCCGCGCAGGCCGGCAAGCGATTTCCTAGCCGGCCTGGTTGAGCTCGATCAGCGGCTGGTCAGGCCCGCGCGGCGAATAGCTCCCGACCGCCCAGACCATGCCGTTGGGGAGGGCGTCGACGCCGTTCAGCTCGCTGTCGCCGCCGAGCGGTTGGAGCATCGGGAACATGCGCCACGAGGTTCCGTTCCAGTGCTCGATCGTCGCCACGTAGTCGCTCGTTCCGTCGAACCTGTTGTCGACGATCCAGGCATCGGTGTCCGACAGGGCCGCGACTGCGTCCACGACGATCCGTCCCAGTGCTCGATCAACGCGGCCCAGCTGCCGGTGACGCCGACGGCCCACGCGTCTGAGGCGGAAACGTCGCCACGGCTCGGAGTTGGTTGAAGTCTCCCAGGCTCGAGATGTCGACGTTCTTCTACTGACTGCCGTTCCAGTGCTCGGCCAGCGGGTAGAAGACGCCCCCGGGCGCGCGCGAGCCGACTGCCCAGGCCTCGTTGGCGTTCGGCGCCGAGACGGCGATCAGTTCACCGCCCGCGAGTGCGGGGCTCGGAACGACCAGCCGCCGGCCGGCGTCACGGAAGCCGCTGACAGCATTCCTCCCGCCGGCTGCGTCAGGAACAGGCTGCCGAGCAGGACCGCCGCGCACTGGACAATGCGGGCCCGGCCCAAAGTGCCACGGTTCATCATCACGAACCTCTCCCGTCGTGGTAGCCACAGGGAGCTACGTCGCGTCCGGGTGTTCGGCTTGCGAGCCGGCGCCTAGCATGGTTCCACTCGACGTTCGCGGGCTGATGGCGCACAATAGGAGCCGCCCGCACTCCCGCGGCCGTCCACGAAGGAGGGTGAGCCAACGGTGAAGGTCTTCCAGCACGAACGACAGCTTCGAACCAGCGGCGGCCTTGCCGTCCGCGACATCACCGAGGAAGTGAGCGAGGCCGTCCGGGAGAGCGGCGTCGTCGACGGGATCGCATGCGTCTACTCGCCCCATACGACGTGCTGCGTGCGGGTGAACGAGTTCGAGAGCGGCTTCCTGGACGACTTCGCGAACCTGCTCAAGCGGCTCGTTCCGAGCGAGACCTACTACGCGCACGACGACTGGGACCGGCGCACCGAGAACATCTGCGAAGAGGACATGGACTTCGGCAACGGCCACTCGCACTGCATGGCGATGCTGCTCGGGACGGCGGGCGAGTCGATCCCGGTGCGCGACGGCGAGCTCTGCCTCGGCACCTGGCAGCGCGTGCTCTTCCTCGAGCTCGACCGCGAGCGCGACCGCCGCTGGATCGTCCAGGTCGTCGGGACCTGAGCGGCCGCTGACGGCCGCCCCGGCCGCGAGGTCTTGGTGTGAGCGAGAGCCGTCGGCACGTGGTCGTTGCTGGAGCGGGGGTTGCAGGTCTCGAGACGGCACTTGCGTTGCGGGCGCTCGCCGGGGAGCTCGTCTCGGTGGAGCTCGTCGCGCCCGAGCACGAGTTCACCTACCGGCCGTTGGCAGTCGCTGAGCCGTTCGGTCTCGGCGACGTACGGCGCACACCACTTGCGTCACTGGTTCGTGAGGCGGGCGCGCAGCTGCTCGTCGGCGCGCTGGCGGCCGTCGACTCGGAGCGGAAGATCGTCACGCTCGAGGACGGGGCCGAGTGCCCGTACGACATGCTCGTGCTCGCTCTCGGAGCTCGACCTCGCGAGGCGGTTTCCGGGGCGCTGACCTTCCGCGGCCCCGAGGACGGAGCTGCGTTCGAGGCGCTGCTCGACCGTGCGAGAGCGGGGCAGCTCGAGCGGATCGTGTTCGCTCTGCCGGGGGCCGTGGCCTGGCCGCTCCCGCTCTACGAGCTGGCCTCCCTGACGGCCGCCTACCTCGCTGCGTACGGCACGAGTGCCGTGGAAGTGGTGCTCGTCACGCCTGAGGTTCGACCACTGGCGTTGTTCGGTCCCGCGGCGAGCGACGCGATCGCGAAGCTGCTGGAGACCGGCGGCGTCCGCGTGGAGAGCCTGACCGTCGCCCAGCGCTGGGAGGACGGCGTCCTCCAGCTCGCCGGTGGCGCGGAGATGCAAGCCGACGCGGTCGTCGCGATGCCGCGGCTCGAGGGCCCGCCGATCGGCGGTCTGCCGCAAGACGAGGACGGCTTCGTCGCCACGGACGAGGTCGGCCGGGTCCCGGGCCTCGGCGACGTGTACGCGGCCGGCGACCTCACGCGCTTCCCGATCAAACAGGGCGGCCTCGCCGCCCAGCAGGCGGACGCCGTCGCCGGCGCGATTGCCGCCGATGCGGGTGCCGAGGTTTCGCCGACTCCCTTCAGGCCTGTCTTGCGCGGCTTGCTGCTCACGGGTCTTGCTCCGCGCTTCATCCGTGCCGAGGAAGGGACTTCGGTCCTCGAAGCCCACCCGCTCTGGTGGCCGCCCACGAAGATCGTCGGGCGTTACCTGAGCCCGTTTCTGGCCGAGCACCTCGGGCTTGGCGCGGACTGGCAGGAGCCCCCGCCCGCCGAGGCAGTCCAGGTCGAGGTCGCATTCGAGACCCGCGACGGGGCCGCCACCTGGTCACCGGTCTAGTCGCAGACTCGAGCTCGACCGCGAGCGCGACCGCCGCTGGATCGTCCAGGTCGTCGGGACCTAGGAGGGCTTGGCGTTCCGGGTGCCGAAGTGCCGGCGGTACAGCCGGCGCGAGAACCACAAGGCGCCCGCCGCGAGAACCAGGATCGCCCCGATCGACGTCCAGAAGACCGAGCCGTGGCCCTTGCCGGCGGCAACCGCCACTACGGCGACGAACAGGCTGTAGGCAGCGAAGAGGAGCAACACGATGATCGAGACCTTCGCGCGGTTGTGCCTCATGCCGCGGCCCTGACTGTCGCGCCGTCGAGCTCGAAGACGAAGAAATCGCGGCCCAGCACCGGCAGTGCGACGTTGAAGACGGGGACGTCGCCGATCGCGCCTTCGAAACTGCCGGCGTGCGTGTGGCCGTGGAGGACGACGTCCGGGTGGTGCTCGGCGATCGGCGCGGCGAGGCGGTCGGTGCCGAGGAACGGCCAGATCCCGCGCGGCTCGCCCTCGAGGGTCGTCTCCGTCGGGGAGTAGTGCAGCAGCACGATCCGGTAGTCGCTCCCCTCGACCGCTTCGAGCCCGGCCTCGAGCGCGTCGACCTCGGCGGTCGTCTCCGCGTAGACCTGGCGCAGGAGCGGCTCGCCGAAGTCGGGTAGCTGCGAGTCGGGGAAGCCGCCGACGAAGCCCTTCAGGCCGACGATCCCGACCGACGCGCCGTCCACGTCCTCGACCGCCCAGCTGCGGTCGAGCACGCGCACGCCCGCGCCCGAGAGCAGCGCGACGATCTCCGGCACCTGGTTGCAGTGCCAGTCGTGGTTGCCGAGCACCGCGTAGACGGGTACCTGCAGCGGCCGGCAGATCTCGGCCAGGAGCGCCGCCTGCTCGGGCTCGCCGTAGGTCGTGAGATCGCCCGCCAGGAGGACGATGTCGACCGCGCCGTCGACCTCGCGGAACGCGCGCTCGAGCTCCTCGTTGTTTGCCTGCTCTGCGTGGACGTCGCCCGCCGCGGCAAGGCGGATCGGCCTGGCCATGCCGGAATTCAACCGATTGAGCGGTCGCTTTGCGGGGTACCCCGCAGTCGTGACCGAGACAGACGTCACCTTCGAGCAGCTGCTCGAGAGCCTGAAGCTGGTCTCTGCGGTGCTGCGCGAGGCCGACGTGCCGTTCGTCCTGGGCGGCGGCGTCGCGATCTGGGCGCACGGAGGGCCCGAGACCGAGCACGACCTCGACCTCTTCGTCAAGCCGGGGGACGCGGAACGAGCGCTGGAGGCGCTCGCCGAGGCCGGCCTGCGCCCGGAGAAGCCGCCCGAGAACTGGCTCTACAAGGCCTGGGACGGCGACGTGCTCGTCGACCTGATCTTCGACCCGAGCGGCGTTGAGATCGACGACGAGTTCGTCGAACGCGCGCCTGTCACCGAGGTCTACGCCGTGCGCATGCGGGTGCTGCGGCCGGAGGACGTGCTCGTGACGAAGCTGCTCGCGATGCGCGAGCACGAGGTCGACTACGAGAGCGTGCTCGAGATCGCGCGTGCCGTTCGCGAGCAGATCGACTGGGACGAGGTGCGGAAGCGCACCGACCACTCGCCCTACGCGAAGGCGTTCATGACCCTCGTGGACGAGCTCGAGGTCAGCGCCTGATGCGCGTCGGCAGTTAGCTCTCGATCTGCTCGGCGACCCAGAATTCGAGCCCAACCACGAAGAGGAATGTCGCGCATGCCGCGAACGGGGACAGACCCCAGGCGAGAAGGCCGCCGAGCACGTGACTGACAAGCGTGGCCGCGCCGAGCCCGGCCGCAGTCGAGCCAAGGGACAAAGCGGCTGCGACGACCACCACCTTCGTCCGCTCGCGTTCCATCTCCGCGTGCCGGAAGCCTCCTGACGCAAGCGCGAGCACCGCTACGAACCCGAGTATCGCGCCGCCCATGAATGCGTACACCTCGCCGAGATGCGGCGATCCCTCGCCGGCGGAAACAACGCCGAAGGTCGAAGTGATCATGATCGAGAACGCGAACGCCTGAGCGTTGAACCGGGTCGCAGCGCGGAGGCCGTGAGCGTACCGAGCGTTTTTCGTCAGACGCTCGATTCGGGATCCTAGGCGACGTCTTTGAGCGCTTCGATCTCGCGGTGCACGGCGAGCTGCTCGAGCGCCTTCGCCTCGATCTGGCGCACCCGCTCGCGCGTGATCCCGAGCTGCCGCCCGATCGACTCGAGCGACGCCGGGTCGCGGTCGCCGTTGAGGCCGTAGCGGAGCTTGAGCACTTCCTGCTCGCGGTCCGGCAGGTCCGACAGCGCCTTGTGCAGCACCTCCTGCTCGAGACTGACGTCGAGCTCCTCCTCCGGCGCCGGCGCGTCGCTCGCGAACAGGTCGCCGAGAGCCGCGTCGTTCTCGTCGCCGATCGGCCTGTCGAGGCTCGTCACCGCCCGCGCCGCCGCGCGCACCTCGCGCACCTGCTTGAGCGGCAGCTTCGCGTGCTCGGCGACCTCCTCCTCGGTCGGAACCCGGCCGAGCTTCGGCGCCAGCTCGCGCTCCGCGCGCCCGATCTTCTGCTCGCGCTCGGCGATGTGCACCGGGATCCGGATCGTGCGCGACTTGTTCGCGACACCGCGCTGGACCGCCTGGCGGATCCACCAGGTCGCGTACGTCGAGAACTTGAAGCCGCGCCGCCAGTCGAACTTCTCGACCGCCCGGATCAGCCCGATGATCCCTTCCTGGATCAGGTCGAGTAGCGAGAGCCCGTGCCCCTGGTAGCGCTTCGCGATCGAGACGACGAGCCGAAGGTTCGAGTTGATCATCCGCTCCTTCGCCTCCTTGTCGCCGCGCTCGATCAGCTTCGCGAGCTCGACCTCCTCCTGCGCCGTCAGCAGCGGCCAGCGGCCGGCCTCGTTGAGAAAGAGCTGGAGCGCATCCGTGGTCGCCACGGCGAGGTCACCGTTCACATAGGTCGGGTGCTCCGACTCGCGGCCGCAGTCGTCGCTCACCTCGATGCTGCGCTCGTCGAGCTGGTCGTAGAGGACGCGGACGTCCTCGTCGTCGAGCTCGTGCTCGGCGACGAACTCGTTGAAGCGCGACAGGTTGAGGCAGCCGTCGGGCTCGCCGTCCGCGATCAGCTTGTCGACCGACTCCTGGAGGTGTTCGCTCATGCTTGTCTGATATCCCGGAGCGCCATCCTCTAACGCCTCACCGGGAAGGCTAGAGCAAGCCGCAAGAGCGCGCGGTGTTCGGCCAGGGGTAGAAGCCGCGCGTGCGATGCGCCCGCTCGGCCACCCACATCTGCTCGAGCGGCGTCCAGCGGTCGGCCAAGCCGTGCCGCAGGAGCTCCCTCGGCGCGTACGTGCTCATGAAGCCGCGGTCCATCTGCAGCCCGCCCCAGTACGGATCGCCGGAGTCTCGCCAGCTCCCCTCGTAGTGGTGGATGCAGAGCCAGGCGCTCTTGTGCGGCGGATGGGCCGCGAGCCGCATCATCCGGCGGGCCTGGCGCCGCCAGTACCGCAGGCCGCTCGGCGTGGACAGCGGCACCTGCGCCCGCGCCCGGCGACGGCCGACGACCGCCTGCCAGTGCCACGCGGTCGCGCGCAGCCTGCGCGTCAGCCTGGGATTGACCCGGTGCACCTTCACCACGCGAACCTTCGGCTTCCTGGCGACGTGGTGCGCCCGCATTGTCGCAGCCGCCGAAAGGCTCGAGACCCCCGCGCCGACGAGCAGCAGCAGCGCGAGCACGAGCACCGGCAGCAGAACGTGTTTTGTTCGCATGCAAAGACCCCCTTGGGAAGTCCTGGAACGGAACGGCTCTCCGGATGCGCGTCGCGGGCGGCGCGAAAAACGAGCCCCGGGGCCTGGTTTGACTCTTTCTCTTTCGAGGTGAGTAGACGCTAAACCCGGCGCCGAGTTAGCCGAAGTCGTGCCGTTCCGCACGAACAGCGGCGCAAAACGGCTTGCTAGCGTCGAAAGTCGTGCGCCGCCTCGTCCTTCTGCTGAGCGCCGTTGTCGCCGTGGACACGATGTTCTACACGGCGCTCGCGCCGCTGCTCCCGCATTTCGCCAGCCGCTACGGGCTGTCGAAGAGCGGCGCCGGCGCGCTCTCCGCCGCGTACGCGGTAGGCGTGCTCGCTGCTTCGGTCCCGGGCGGGTTCGCCGCCTCGCGCTTCGGCGCCAAGCGGGCCGTCCTGGTCGGCGTCGCCTTCACCGCCGCTGCCAGCCTCGGCTTCGGGCTCGCGACCAACGTGTGGGCGCTCGGCGCCGCGCGGCTCGCGCAGGGCTTCGGCAGCGCGTTCTCGTGGGCGGGTGCGCTCGCCTGGCTGGTCGGGTCCGCCCAGCCTGGACGCCGCGGCGCGCTGATCGGGACCGCGATGGGCGCGGCGGTCTTCGGTGCGCTGCTCGGCCCTGCGCTCGGCGCGCTCGCGACGGTCGTCGGCGTCCGGCCCGCGTTCCTCGGGGTCAGCGGGCTCGGCTTCGCGCTGTGTGCGCTCCTCGCGGTCACGCCCGGCGCCCGGGCTGAGCCGCAGCGGCTTTCGGCTCTCCGCCGGATCGACGCGTCGCTACTCGCGGCGATCTGGCTGGTCATCCTCCCCGCTCTCCTGTTCGGCGTCCTGACGGTGCTCGTCCCGCTGAAGCTGCACGCGCTCGGCTGGAGCGGCGCTGCGATCGGCGCGCTCTTCTTCGTGACCGCCGGGCTCGAGACGGCCTGGAACCCGTTGCTCGGACACCTCAGCGACGTTCGTGGAAGGCTCTTCCTGCTCCGCTTCGCGCTCGTCGGCTCGATCGCGATCTCGGTCGCGCTCGCCTGGGCAGACACGAGCGTGCTCGTTGCCGCGCTCGTGGTCGCGGCCGGACTGACCTACGGCACCTTCTACACGCCCGGGATGGCGCTCATCTCCGACCGCGCCGAGCACGCAGGGATCGCGCAGGGGCTCGCCTTCGGCGTGATGAACCTGGGCTGGGCGCTCGGTGCGGCCCTCGGCCCGGCCGCAGGCGGCGCGCTCGCGCAGGCGGGTGGCGACGTCGTCCCGTACCTCCTGCTCGCCCTGCTCTGCCTCGCGACCCTCGCCTACTCCCAGCCGAGGTTGCGGCCGAGGAGCGCGTAGAGCCGGCGGTTCGGCTCGGCGAAGTCCTCGGCCAGGCGGCGCCGCGTCTCGGGGCGCATCGGCTCGTACTGCCGCTCGAAGACGCGCGGGTACGAATCGAGCCGGTGCGGCGGCGCGCCGAGGAACTCGAGCACCCGACCGTAGGTCGCGCCCGCATCCGAGCCGAGATCCTCGCTCGGCACGATCAGCAGCTGCTCGCGTGGGAAGGCCTCGAGCCAGCGCTCCAGCTGCTCCGCGTAGCGGCCGCGGGCGCGGTAGGTGTAGTTCCACCAGTTGTGGCTGAAGTAGCGCGGGTCGGCCAGCATCCGCTTCTCCTCGCCGTCCAAGCGCTCGTCTTCCGCGGCGAGGGCGTCCTCGAACGAGAGCGGCTCGCGCCCGAGCGCGACCTCGTGCTGGTAGTGCGAGAAGGCGCGGTCGACCGGGTTGCGGACGAGCGCGACGAGCCGCGCCTCCGGCAGCAGCTCGAGGACGCGCTGCGGCGCCAGCGGGTGGAAGAGATAGCTCGGGCTCGCCTCGCCGACGAGCCCGCGCGCCCGGAGCTTGTTCGGGAAGTTGCCGCGGTACCAGGCCTCGCCGCGCGCGTAGTGGCGGTCGAAGAAGCTGACCTCCTTCCACGACGGCCCGGTGATCTCGGGGTGCCGCCGCAGGTAGGCGTAGAGCGCGGTCGTGCCCGCCTTCTGCGCGCCGAGGATCAGGAAGTCGGGCAGCGGCCGCAGCGGCGCCGTCGCCCTGCCATACGTCCAGACCGCGTTCCGGACGACTGCGCGGACCGGGTCCGGGATCGTCGGAACCAGCGTCGCGAGGCTACGAATAGCCGAGCTCCTGCATCAGCTCGCCGGCCTCGGCCTCGACCTCGTCGACCTGCTCGCGCGTCAGGTTGCGGTGCCAGCGGCCGACCGACTCGGCGTGCATTCCCTGGAGCGCCTCTGCGAGGAGAGCCGGGTCGGCGCCGAGGTGCGCGGCCAGCGGTTCCGAGGCCGTCTCGGGCTCGGTGGCGAGCGCCTCGTAATGAACGTCGACCGTGCTCGAGGGCGCGAACCGGGCCGCGGTCACGTAGCGCCGCCAGGCCCAGCCCGCGCGCCGCGCCTCGCTTGCGTCGTCGAACTCCTCGCGCCGCTCCGGCTCGACCCAGAAGCGGGGGTGCTCGCCGTAGGGCTCGCCGATGTCGTCGCGCCCGGGACGCCCGGCGCGCAGCCAGCCCTTCTGGACGAGTGAGGCCGCCACGTCTCGGGGATCGCGGATCATGTGCACCACCACCGCCTGCGGATAGGCGCGCAGCGCCGCCGGGAGGACGAACGCCGTCTCGGGCGACTGCTCGACGGCCCGCAGCCCGCGCACGAGCCCGTAGCGCCTGACGCGCTCGAGCATCCGGCGCAGCTCGGCCGCTGCAGCCTCCTCGTCGGTTCCGAAGAGCGCCGGGATCGCCGCCTTCCACGGGCCGAGCTCACCGAGATCGGCGAAGCCCGGCACGCGCCCGATCGAGCGGGCGACAAAGCTCGTCCCCGACCGTGGCGAGCCGAGCACGAAGACGGGCCGCTCGGTGACCAGGTCGACGTCGCGAAACGCGCGCCGGCCCGAGCGCGCGAGCACACGGGCAACCGCCGCGCCGTAGAGACGCAGGTTCCGTGCGGCTCCGGTTGGCGCGGCCAAGGACGCGGAGCCTAGCGCCCGGCCAACGCGCGGACGGCGTCCTCGAGCTCCGCGCAGATCTCGGCCGCCACGTAGACCGTCCACGGGTGCGGCTTGCGGCTGCCGGTCCAGGCGACGACCGGCCGGCCGATCGCATGGGCGTGCCACGCCTCCATCGCCGTCCCCTCGTCGGGCTCGGTGAAGTCGGCGAGCACCGCGTCGCAGGACTCGATGTCCACGAGGTCGCCCTCGACGATCTCCGCCTCGTTCCCCTCGGTGCGCCCGCGGAAGTCGCGCCGCATCGGGTCGACCGGCTCCCAGCCGAGCTCGCGGACGAGCTCGACCGCGCGCCGGCGGTACTCGTCGGCGAACGGCGGACCGGCGAGGTAGACGCGCGGCACGCGCGTACAGTACGCAGCATGGAGCGCTCGACAGATTTCGTCGCGCTCGGCCATGCCGGCTCCGAGCACTACGCGGGCCTTGAGACTTTCGAGAACCCGGGCGTCTCGAGCGTGGAGATGCGCAGCGACGAGCTGACCGCCGTCTGCCCGATCACCGGGCAGCCCGACCTCTACGTCGCGACGATCTCGTACCGGCCGAAGGCTCTCTGCCTGGAATCGAAGTCGGTCAAGCTCTACCTCAGCTCGTTCCGCAACGAGGGCGCGTTCTGCGAGGCGCTCGCGGTGCGGATCCGGGACGACGTCGCCGCCGCGCTCGAGCTGGACGCGGCCGACGTGACCGTGGCGCTGGAGCAAAAGGCACGCGGCGGGATCACGATCACCGCGACGGCGTAAGACCGTGCGAGTCGAGCGGCACGGCGCTGCGAATTCGTTCCTCGCGCAGGCCGGAGAGTTCCTGAGCGCGCGGGAGGCGGAGCACAACCTGATCCTCGGGCTGTCGGGCCGGCTCCGCACCGACCCGCGCACCTACGGTGAGGATCCGTACTTCGCGGTCGCGCTGGACGGCGAGCGGATCGTGGCGGTCACGATGCGCACGCCGCCGCACAACCTGATCCTCTCCGAGGTCGACGACGACGAGGCGCTCGCGCCGCTCGCGGACGACGCGCAGGACGCATTCGGATCGCTACCCGGAATCGGCGGCCCGCGCGCAGCGGTGGAACGATTCGTCCCGCTCTGGCAAGAGCGCACCGGCGTCTCCGGCCGCGTGGTCATGCGGCTGCGGATCTACCGGGCGGAGCACGTCGACCGGCCCGCCGGGGTTCCCGGTGCGATGCGCCCTTACGAGGAACGCGATCGCGAGCTGGTGATCTCCTGGATGGACGCGTTCGTCGACGAGGCGATGACCGAACCGCCGCCGGAGACCTCGGAGGAGTGGCTCGAGCGCCGCGAGGCCGACCCCGACAGCGGGATCCTCATGTGGGAGGTCGACGGCACGGCGGTCAGCATGGGCGGCTACGGCGGGCCGACGCCGAACGGTGCCCGGGTCGGGCCGATCTACACCCCGCCGAGCCAGCGCCGGCGCGGGTACGGCAGCGTGCTGACCGCCGACCTGACGCAGATGCTGCTCGACAGCGGCAACCGCTTCTGCTTCCTCTTCACCGACCTCGCGAACCCGACGTCGAACTCGATCTACCAGCAGATCGGCTACCGGCCGGTCAGCGACTCTGATCAGTGGGCGTTCGACTAGGGAAGGCTTAGCCGCAGCGCTTCTCGCCCATGCGCCCCGCCAGCACGGGCTCCTCGGACTCGAGCCCGTCGAAGCACAGGCCGCAGAGGACGACTGCATCCTTCGCGAGATGCAGGAGGTGCGCCCGGAGCTTGATCGGCAGCTTCCCCGCCGACATGTCCGCGAGAAAGCGGCCCGTCTCGGCCTCCTGGGCCGGCGTTCCGCGCTCGGTGAAGTGGTGCAGCGGTACCTGGATCTGCCGCAGCTTGCGGATGTCGCGGAGAGACAGCCTCACCGCGCGGCGCTGAGCCGCGTCGAGCTTGCACGGCTTGACCGGACGCGATGCTGTCGTCGATCGCGACGTCGTCGTCGCCGGCGCCGCGTGCCGCGCGGCGCCGCATCCCGCGGCTGTCACCGTAACGAGCAAGAGGACCGTCACGCGTGAGGCCATCTCGAGGACGGTAGCCGGACCGCAGCAGTGAGGGGCGCGGTCGCCCGCGCCCCTCGCCTGTCAGCTAGCAGAACGTGGCGACGATCGTGCCGGTGCCCGGGTGGCCCGGGTTGGGGTCGTAGCCGGGATCGGTGCGAACGACCACGACGCTGCCCCACGTTCCGGAGATCGTGCTGCCGGACTGCGTGACCGAGCTTGCGACGACCACGCCCATGTAGGACGGAACGGTGTCCGGCGGTCGCGAGCTGTTGCCGGTGCGGGTCGTGAAGCTCGTCCCGCAGACGTCGGCCGGGCTCGTCGACGGCAGGGTCGCGACGTCGGCGGCAAAGCCCTTGAAGGAGGCCGGCGCGAACCCGCCCGAGAGGCTGTTCAGGCTCGACCAGGAGGAGCTCCACCAGGTGACCGTGCTCGAGCCTGCGCCCGCGACGGTCAGGTCGCCGAGGGTGAAGGCGCCGCGGCTCGGGAAGGCGAAGACGACGACCTGGGCGCTGTCGGATGAGCCGAGGTAGTAGGCGTCGCCTGCGAACGTCGCGGTGATCGTCTTCGGCCCGAGCGAGCCCGAGACGCTGATCGAGCAGCTCACGTTGCCCGAGGCGTCGGTCACGCCGCTGCAGGTCTGGCCGTCCAGCGTGAACGTGACGGTCTGGCCGGCCGGTGAGGGCGGCGGAGAGCCGCCGTCGCCGTCGCTGTCGTTCGCGCCGTCCTCGACGAGCGTCGCGCTGACGGTCAGCGTGCCGCCGGTGAGGATCACCGTCGGCCCGGTGTACGTGAGCGTCGTCTCCTCGCGCGTGATCGTGAACGGTGCGCTGTCGGAGCTGGGCCCGTAGACGGAGTCGCCGGCGAAGCTCGCGGTGACCGTGTACGAGCCGGGCACCTGCGTCAGCGTCAGCGTGCAGGACGCGGCGCCGGACACGTCTGTCGTCCCAGAGCACGACTGAGTCCCGAGCGCGAACGAGACCGTCTCGTTCGCGAGCGGGTCGGAGGTGGCGCCGTCGACGAGCGTTGCGCCGAGGGTGACGGAATCGTGGTAGTCGCCCGTCGTCGCGCCGGTGTAGGTGGTGACGGTCGAGCGCTGGACGACGGTGACGGTCTGGACGGAAGTGTCGGTCGCACCGGTGTCATCGGTGACCGTCAGCGTCACCGTGTACGTGCCCGCGGCGGCATAGGTGTGGCTCGGCGTGGCGCCTGATGCGGTGCCGCCGTCGCCGAAGCTCCACTGGTAATCGATGATGTAGCCGCCGGCATTGTTCGAGTGCGAGCTCGTGCCGTCGAACGCGACCGGGTCGAGCGCGGGCGGCGAAGGCGGCGTCCAGGTGAACGCGGCGGTCGGGGCGACGGCGCCGAAGTTCAGCGCGCAGCCCGTGATCGCGTTGCTCCACTCCTGCTGGATCTCGTACGGGTTGTGGTTGATCAGCTGGTTGTAGTCGCCGACACCGTTGTTGGCGATCCGCGTGCCGAAGTCGAAGTTGCACTTGTCGCCGTTCTCGCCGGCGCCGTTGGTGTCGAACCAGCCGGCCCCGGTCGGGTCGGTGATCGTCTCGTTGTGCTCGTGGCTGATCACGTTCAGCTCGTGATCGGTCACGTCTCCGTTCGGCCGGGCGCTCGCGCTCCCGCTGTTGCAGTGGCCCGAGGCGAAGCCGATGTACGGCTCGTTGGCCCAGAGCGTGAGACCGTGCCCGCCGATGTTGAACGAGCTGTGGTACGCGCAGTACCGCGGCGAGAGGTTGAGAACGTTCCCGCAGTCCGAGAAATCGTCGAAGCAGGTCTCGACGTTGTCGGGCAGGACGAGGAAGTAGATGTGGTCGAGCCCGCGCGGGAGGCTGTTCGCCTGGATGAAGTTGTCGAGCTCCGTCGCCTCCTGTGTCTCCGTGAGGCAGTTCGGGACCGTGAGCGTGCCGTCCGTGGTCGGGCAGCCGGACTGCGTGGCGGGGAACGCGTTCGTGTCGGTCAGCGCGCCGGCGAACGTCTGCTGGTACTGGATGAAGGTGTTCGTCGAGTCGTCGTACTGGGTGTCCGTGGCGTAGACGTTCGTCACGCGACCGCTGTCGGCCGCCACGTCGGTCAGGAAGCGCTGGATCAGCGAGTGGTAGTTCGCCGTGACCGTGGAGCCCGGCGGCTCCCAGTAGACGACGTGCGTCGTGTGGGGGCCGAGCACCAGGGCTCCGCCGTGGTACGTCAGGTTGCACGTGGGGTCTGGGCACGCCACGCGCGGTCCGCGCGGCCGTCTCGGGCTCTTCGGCTGCTGCCGGAGAAAGCGCTGGACAGACGTGGCCGCCGCGGGCAGCAACCGCGCGCGCTTGCTCTTGGCGGGCCGGTCGGGCATCACGCCGAGCGCGGGGCCGACGTGCGCGTTGGGTGCGCGGTGGCCCCGGTGCCGTGCGGCTGCAGCCGGCCCGGCTAGCAGCGCGGGAACGAACAGAATCAGCACGAGCGCTGCGAACATCGCGGCCCGGCACAAGCGTGCGCCTGTCATGGCGGTCTTCTCCTCTCGCCCAGGCGGGGGCCGCGTCCCGCGCTAGGCATGAAAGTTGGCGGCACTTCCAGCCTGGAGAAACTTTCCGGATGTGTCAATCCCCCGGCGAGGTGGCAAGATCTGTTCGATGGGGCCGCCCGCCGGGATCCGGTCGCTGCTCGTCCTCGCGGCGGCCTTGGCCTTCCTCGCGTCCGGGTTCGTCGGCTCGTGCTCGCGGGAGTCGTCGCGGTCGGCTTCAGGGCACGGCGCGTGCGCCCAGGCGCGCGTCGGCGGGCGCTCGGTCTGCTTGAAGCAGGGGGTCGCTTGCCGGCGGCGCTACGAGCGCGTCTACCGTTCGTACGGGCTCACCTGCCGGCTCGGGGCGACGGGCAACAAGCTGCGCGAGCGTTCCTACATCGGTCCAGCGAACCCCTGAGCTATTCGGGCAGCCAGCCCTCGCGGACCGGGCCGGGCTTGCGCGGAGCGAACCGCGCGTACGCCTGCTTCGGGTCGCTCGTCTCCACGTCGACGCTCGCGTTGTGCCGGCGCGCGGTCTCGTCGACCGAGTAGCCACCCCAGTTCGGCCCGACCGACTTGTCGCGCGCGCCGAGCGCCAGCACGAGGCAAGGGCCGTCGCCCGCGCCGACGATCACGTGCTTCGTCTCGGGCGGGCAGTGGACGAAGTCCCAGCGGCGCAGCGGCCGCTCCTCGCCTTCGATCAGCAGGATCGCTTCGCCTGAGAGGACCATGAAATCCTCCTGATCGGCCTCCCAGTGGTACATCGCCATCGGCTCGCCCGGATCGAGCGCGACCAAATGCACGCCGACCTGGCCGAACTCAGGGTCGCCTTCGAGATGGGAGTACGCGCCGCGTCCCTCGCTGGCCCACCAGGTGGCATCACGCGCGTTGAGGACGAACCAGCCCTCGCCCTTCGGGACAAGCCCGTGCTCCGTCTCTTCCAGTCGCGCCTCCGGAACCACCGGCGCGCAGGTTAGCTACCTGCGGACGTCCCAGCGGGCCGGGTCGAAACCGAACGTCTCGACCAGCCGCTTGCCCTTCTCTGCCTCGGCGGCTGCGCGCTCGCGGCTGTACGACCACACGTTCTCGCGCTCGTCGTCGTGCAGGCGCTCGATCTCCACAGCCTCCGGGTCCTCCTTGTCGATGTACTCGGAGGCGTAGTCGGCGGCGTCGAGGAAGTTCGGGCCTTCGTAGAGCACCTTCCGCGTGCGGCGGTCGCCGGCGAAGGCGGCGGCGTAGACCAGATAGGCGGGCTGCCCGGGCGGCACCGGGACGCTGACGCTGCGCACGTCGTCCGGAACATCCTTGGTGTCTAGGCCGACCCCGTGCTGCTCGGCCAGCGCGAGCGCGAGGGTCACGCCCGAGATGTAGCCGAGCCGGACGAGAATCGCGCCGAGGCGGCGGTCCTGGTGCACCCGCTTCTCCGCCAGCGCCTCCTGGAGCTGCTCCTCCGTGAGGAGGCCGCCGTCGAGGAGCACCGCGCCGAGTGGGCGCCACGGGCCCTCGAAGCGCTCGAAGGTGACGTCAGCGTCGTCTTCCCACTCTTCCTCCTGGCTCCGCGAGCGAAGCTCGACGCCGTGCTGTCGCGCCAGCGCGCGGGCGAGCTCCGTGCCGGTCATCGCGCCCTGGCCGACGAGGATCTGGCCAAGCTTCTGCCCGGTGCGCCGCTGCTCTGTGAGCGCGCGCTCGAGCTCTTCCCGGCTCAGAAGCCCCTCGTCGAGGAGAAGCGATCCGAGCTGCTGCCACGGAAAATTGGCCTGATCCATGGCTCCGGTATCGGCAGCGGCCGCCGTCCCCTAAAGATCCCAACGACGGCTTTCATACAGAGATCACCAGCTTCCCCTGCGCGTGCCCCTTCCCCATCTCGCGGAGGGCCTCGGGGAGCTGGGCCAGCCCGAACGTCTGCTGCACGACGGGCTTGACCTTGCCGGCCTCGATCAGCTCGCGCAGCTCGTCGAGGTCTTCCCGGACGATCTTGGCGATGAAGAACGGGACGGTCCGACCGCTGCGAAGCGCGCGCAGACGGGTTCCGACCATGTGGCCCAGTGGCCCGATCAGACGGTTCTTCTTCGGCCCGCCCACGATCAAGACGTGCGCCTGGGGCGCGAGCACCCGCTTGAGCTCCCGCCAGGAACGCGAGCCGGCGATGTCGAGCACCACGTCGTACCGGCCCCCCGCGCGGGTGAAGTCGTCCTGCGTGTAGTCGATCACGTGGTCGGCGCCGAGCGACCGTGCTTGCTCGACGTTCCGCGTGCTGCAAACGGCCGTCACCTCGGCGCCGAGAGCCTTCGCGACCTGGACGGCGAAGGTGCCGACGCCGCCCGACGCTCCGTTCACGAGCACGTGCTGCCCCGCCTCGAGCTTTCCGTGGTCGCGGAGGCCCTGCAGCGCCGTCAGCCCCGCCATCGGGACACTCGCGGCTTCCTCGAAGGTGAGGTTGGCCGGCTTGTGCGCAACCCCGGCCCCCGCCTGGACGAACTCCGCGTAGGCGCCGTCCCGGCAGCCGAACACCTCATCACCTGGCTCGAAGCCGGTGACGGCGGGCCCGACCGTCTCCACGGTGCCCGAGAAGTCTGCGCCGAAGAGCGGCGACTTCGGGCCGCGGAGACCGGTCATGGGCCGCGCAATCCAGGGCGTGCCGGCCAGGCTGTACCAGTCGAACCGGTTGACCGAGGCCGCACGCACCCGTACGAGCACTTCGTCCTCCTCTGGCTCCGGTGTATCGACCTCGCGCAGCCCGACCACCTCGGGCGGTCCGTATCGTTCTCGCGTCATCGCCTTCATCTCTCACTCCTTCGTACGTTGTAAGTTTACGGCGTAAGGTATAACGTACAGCGTAAGATATGTCAATGGCCCAGACCCGAACCCCACTTTCACGCGAGCGGATCCTGCAGGCGGCGCTCGTGCTCGTCGACGAGCGCGGGCTCGAGGCGCTCACCATGCGCGAGCTCGGCCGGCAGCTCGGCTTCGAGGCGATGTCGCTCTACAACCACGTGGCGAACAAGGACGACGTGATCGACGGGATGCTCGACCTCGTGCTCGCCGAAAGCGAGGCGCCGGCGCGCGCAGGGGACTGGACGAGCGAGATCCGTGCGAGCGCGATCTCCGTCCACGACGCGCTCCACCGCCATCTCTGGGCCGTGAACGTGCTGTTCTCGCCGGGTCGCGTCCACCCCGCTCGCCTCCGCTACATGGAATCGCTGCTGGCGGCGCTGCGCGAGGGCGGTCTTTCCGCCGAGGCGACCTACACCGCCTACCACGTGCTCGATGCGCACATCTTCGGGTTCTCGCTCTGGGCGGCCAGCCACACGATGAGCGAGGCGGAGGCGGCCAACATCAAGGAGACCGCCGAGCGCGTGCTGGCCGGCGAGGAGTACCCGTACCTCCGGGAGCACGCCGAGCAGCACTTCGCCGATGGCCCGTACAAGAACGTGAGCGCGTTCGAGCTCGGCCTCGACCTGATTCTCGACGGCCTGAAGAAGCTCCACCCCACGGCGTAGGCCGAGCGCCGTACGCTTTCCCTATGCCCGCCTGCCCAAGGTGCGGAGAGGAGATTGCCGAGGGAGCACGCTTCTGCGCCAGTTGCGGTGCGGCGCTGACGGAGCGTTCGCCCGCGGTGGAGGAGCGGAAGGTCGTCTCCGTCCTGTTCGTCGACCTCGTCGGCTTCACGGGCCGCTCCGACGGGGCCGATCCCGAGGACGTGCGCGCGCGGCTGCGCCCGTACCACCAGCGCATGCGGCACGAGATCGAGCGCTTCGGCGGTACCGTGGAGAAGTTCGTCGGCGACGCCGTCATGGCCGTCTTCGGCGCGCCCACCTCCCATGAGGACGACGCAGAGCGCGCGGTCCGTGCGGCGCTGCGGATCCTCGATGCGATCGAGGAGCTGAACGAGGAGCACCCCGGGCTCGACCTCGCCGTGCGGTCCGCGGTGAACACCGGCGAGGCGGTCGTGGCGCTCGATGCGCGGCCGGCCGAAGGCGAGGGAATCGCCACCGGCGACGTCGTGAACACAGCCGCGCGCCTGCAGACCGCTGCGCCGGTCGGATCGGTCGTCGTCGGCGCGGCCACCCGGCGCGCAACGGAGACCGTCTTCGAATGGGAGGAGCTCGAGCCCATCGTCGCCAAGGGCAAGGCGGAG
The DNA here is from genome assembly GCA_963755635.1 of uncultured Actinomycetes bacterium. Lineage (GTDB taxonomy): Bacteria > Actinomycetota > Thermoleophilia > Gaiellales > Gaiellaceae > AC-32. The sequence continues at coordinate 313,924 of CAVWKS010000036.1, forward strand.
CCGGTGGCGCTCTCGCGCGCCGTCCGCGCGCGGATGCGCTTCGGCATCGACCTCGACACCGGGCCTCGGGCGCCGTTCGTCGGCCGCGACGACGACCTCGCCCTCCTCCGCGCCACCTACGAGCGCACGCTGCGCGAGGCATCGGTACAGCTCGTCACCGTGACGGGCGAGCCGGGCGTCGGCAAGACGCGACTCGTCGGCGAGTTCCGTGACTGGGTCGACTCACGGCAGGAGCTCGTCTACTGGCGGCAGGGCCGCTGCCTCCCCTACGGCGAGGGAATCACGTACTGGGCGCTCGGCGAGATGGTAAAGGCGCACGCCGGCATCCTCGAGACGGACGCGCCGGCCGAGGTCGACCAGAAGCTGAGCTCGGTCGTCGCGCGGGCGATCACCGAAGCGGACCGCGGCTGGATCGTCTCGCGCCTGCGGCCCCTCGTCGGCCTCGAGGCCGAGGCAGGCGCGCGCGACGAATCATTCGCGGCCTGGCAGCGGTTTCTCGAGACGGCGGCGGAACAGCGTCCCCTCGTGCTCGTCTTCGAGGACCTCCACTGGGCGGACGATGCGCTCGCCTCGTTCGTCGAGCACCTCGTCGACTGGTCGAGCGGCGTCCCGCTGCTCGTGATCTGCACCGCCCGTCCCGAGCTCTACGAGCGGCACCCCGGCTGGGGCGGCGGCAAGCGGAACTCGACGACCATCAACCTCTCGCCCCTGACGTCCAGCGAGACGGCACGACTGCTCGGCGCCCTGCTCGAACGCGCGGTGCTGCCCGCCGAGACGCAGGCTGCACTGCTCGAGCGCTGCGGCGGCAATCCGCTCTACGCCGAGGAGTTCGTGCGCATGGTCGCCGACCGCGAGCTGCTCGACGGGCCTGACGACGTGCCGCGTCCCCGACACCGTGCAGGCGCTGATCGCGGCCCGCCTCGACACGATGCCGCCCGAGCGCAAGGCATTGCTGCACGACGCTGCCGTGGTCGGAAAGGTCTTCTGGGCGGGCGCGGTCGCCTCCATGGGCAGCCGCGACCGGGACGATGTCCGCCTCGGCCTGCACGAGCTGGCCCGCAAGGAGCTCGTCCGGCCCGCGCGCGTCTCCTCGGTCCGCGACGAGGCGGAGTACGCCTTCTGGCACGCGCTCGTCCGCGACGTCGCCTACGGGCAGATTCCGCGCGCTGCGCGTTCCCGCAAGCACCGCGCGGCGGCCGAGTGGATGGAGGAGATGGCGAGCGAGCGCATCGCCGACCACGCCGAGCTGCTGGCGCATCACTACGAGCAGGCGCTCGAGTTGGCCCGCGCCGCGGGCGAGGACCAGGAAGCCGATGGCGCTCATCGAGCCGACGCGACGCTTCCTCAGGCTCGCCGGCGAACGGGCGCTGCGACTCGACTTCGTCGCCGCTTCCGGCTACTTCGAGCGAGCCGCGAAGCTCTACCCGAAGGACGATCCAGGCCGCGCACGCATCCTCCTCCGTCGCGGCAAGGTGGCACAGACGGTGAGCGCCGCGGTGGCCGACTTCGAAGAAGCGCTCCGGATCTTCCAGACCGCGGGAGACGAGCTCGGCACCGGCGAGGCGATGATCGCGATCTCCAAGGTCGAGTGGCAACGCGGTCGCGGCGAGCCCGCGGAAGCCTTGCTCAACGAAGCCGTCGCGCTCCTCGCCCGGCATCCCCCGGGGCCGGAGCTCGCGTGGGCGTACGGCAGTCTTGCCGGGCGCGCCATGATCGCCGGCCGCTCGCGCGAGTGCATCGAGTGGGCCGACCGCTCGCTCGAGCTCTACCAGAGCCTTCCCGTCAAGGAGCCCGCGGACGGACAGGCGACGAGAAACATGCGCGGCTGCGCACGCTGCGAGCTGGACGACCTCGGCGGCCTCGACGACCTCAGGGAGAGCGTGGCGGCGCTTGCTCGACGCCGGCGTGGCCGACCGGGCGATGAGCGGCTTCCCGAACCTGGCCGACTGGCTGTGGCAGCTCGAGGGGCCCGAGCAGGGCCTCGCGATCCACGAGGAGGCTGTGCAGTTCGGGCTGCGCCGCGGCATGCCAGGCCCCGCGATGTGGTGCCGTGCCGAGACGACGTGGATGCTCTACGACCTCGGGCGCTGGGACGAGCTGCTCGCGGTGGCGGCCGAGGTCGCCGAGTTCGACGAGGCCGAGGGCGGCGTCCAGCAGGGCCTGCTCGCGCTGCCTTACGCGGGACACGTCCACCTGCGGCGCGGCGAGCTCACGCAGGCGGCAGCCGTCCGCGATCGCTACCTCGAGCGCGCCCGTGCTTCGAGAGACCCGCAGGTTCTCTCACCCATGCTCGCGTTGCACGCGCTCGTCCATGGAGCTCGCGGCGACGCGGGCACGGCAGCGGCCGCGATCGAGGAAGAGATCGAGGCAACGCGAGGGCTCGCGGACTGGCACCGGTGCCGCTTCCTGCCCGAGCTCGTGCGGCTCGCTCCGCCGCAGCTCGCGCACGAGCTGGTCGACCCGCTGCGCACGACTCTCGGCCGGGCGAGCCACGCGATCGTGGCCGCACGCGCCGAGCTCGCGGAGGCGGAGGGCAAGGTCGAGGACGCGCTGGGTCTCCACGAGGAGGCCGCGGCACGCTGGCAGGAGTACGGCCGAGTGGACGGCCGTGCGGACTCGCTCCACGGCGCGGGGCGCTGCCTGCTGGCGCTTGGGCGCGATGAGGAGGCACGGGATCCCCTCGCGGAGGCCCGCGTGCTCTTCCAGCAGCTCGGCGCGCAGCCGGCCCTTGCCGAGATCGCCGAGCTGCTCGGCGACAGCCTTCCGGCCGCACGGGAGGGCGAGGTCTGACAACGCGGCTCCGCGAGCTCTTCCTGCTCGACCCGGACGTCGTCTATCTGAACCACGGCTCGTTCGGCGCGTGCCCGCGGCCGGTGTTCGAGCGCTACCAGGCGTGGCAGCGCGAGCTCGAGCGCGAGCCGGTGCAGTTCATCAAGTCGCGGCTGGCCGACCTGCTCGCCGAGGCGCGGGCCGAGCTCGGCGCGTTCGTCGGCGCTCCGGCCGATGACCTCACGTTCGTCCCGAATGCGACGACCGGCGTGAACATCGCGGCGCGGGCGCTCGAGCTTCGGCCGGGCGACGAGATTGTGGCGACGGATCTCGAGTACGGCGCCTGCGACCTGACGTGGCAGCACGTGTGCGCTCGGGCCGGCGCGCGTTACGTGCGCACGAGCGTCGAGCGCCTGTTCGACGAGGTGAGCGAGCGCACCCGCGCGGTCTACCTGTCCCACGTCACGTCCGAGACGGCGCTGCTGTTGCCGGTGGAGGAGGTCGTCGAGCGGGCCCGTTCCGAGGGCTTGACGACGATCGTCGACGGCGCGCACGCCGTGGCGCAGGTCGACCTCGACCTCGCCTCGCTCGGCGCCGATTTCTACGCAGGCAACTGTCACAAATGGCTTTGCTCGCCGAAGGGGTCCGGCTTCCTCTACGTCCGGCCGGAGTGGCACGAACGCGCGCATGCGCCGATCGTCAGCTGGGGCTACGGCGAGGAGCCCGCGACGTTCGTCTCACGCACCGAGCGGCAGGGGACACGCGATCCCGCCGCCTACCTCGCGGTGCCCGACGCGATCGCGTTCATCCGCGAGCACGACGAGCGCGAGCGCTGCGTAGCCCTCGCGCGGGAGGCGCGCCGGGAGCTCTGCGAGCTGCTCGGGACCGAGCCGCTCGCGCCGGACGAGCAGATCCTGCAAATGGCGAGCGTCCGCCTCCCCCGCCCCGACCCGGCGCTCTCGCAGCGCCTGTTCGACGAGCACCGGATCGAGATCCCGACGATGGGCCCCAGCCGGGACGACTTGCTGCGGATCTCGATCGCCGTCTACACCACGCGCGCAGACGTCGACCGGCTGCTCGAGGCCCTGCCGGCGGCGCTCGCCGCCTAGCCGATCCGGAAGAGGCGACGGCTCCAGTTCAGCCCGCCGTCGCGGGTCGTCCAGATCGCGCGCTCCCAGCCGACCCAGCGGCCGACCTTTGCGTTTTGGCAAAGCGGACGTGGCTCCAGCGGGCGAGCTCCGGGCACAGGCCACGGACGCACGGGCGCGCGGCCAGAGCCCAGCCCGAGCGATCGGAGATCCAGGTCAGGTCCAATGCGAAGGAACCCTGCCCGGCCGCGGCCCGTGCGGGCCGAGCCGAGGTCTTGGCCTCTTGGCTACTTCCGCTGCAGCCGGGGAGCACCGCCGTCGCCGCGAGGAGAACCCTCAGCTGGCGGCGGCTAGCGACCTTTACCGACCCAGAGCTTGACCCGTGCGCCGTTGGCGAGGCGCTTGCCCGCCTTCGGGCGCTGGGAGAGAACCCGGTTCAGCTCCCTGGGCGGCGCGGGCTTCCGCGTGACCTTGCCGACCCTGCAGTGGGCCCTGCGGATCTTCGTCTCCGCCTTCGCGAGTCGCAGGCCGACGACCCGCGGCACCGTGCACGGCGGCTTGAACGGCGGTGGAGGCGGCGGTGGTGGCGGTGGCGGCGCGATGTTGACCCGGCCGATCGTGTCGCTGAAGGGGTGAAGTGGGAACTCCGTGATCGTCCCGTCAGGCGTGATCCGGCCGATCGCGTCGCGCGACGACTCCGTGAACCAGAGGTTCCCGTCAGGGCCGGTGACGATCGTGTACGGCCGGGTGCCCCCGTTGGGCAGCGGGAAGAACGTGACCGAGGTCGAAGGGCGTGCCGCAAAGGCGCCGGGCACGCCGACCAGCAGCGCGAGCCCGAGGGCCACGAGCGTTGAGGCAATCCACCGTCTGCGCATCCCCGCCCTCCCTTTGTCGGCGCAACCTTAACGCCTGACGGCCACTATGTCCCGCGATTCCCGACTCGAGGAGGACTGATGACCGAGGAAGCCGCGCTGCAGGAGACCCCGTCCGGGCTCGAGCCCACGGGCGATGGATGGTTCGTCGTCAACGTGCGCGACACCAAGTGGGTGACGCATGACGAGTTCGGCTCGGGCTGCTTCTTCGAAGGCCGCGAGAGCGCCCCGTTCCCGGAGCTCGGGATCAACATCAGCGTGGTTCAGCCCGGCCAGCCGGTGTGCCTCTACCACGAGGAGGAAGCGCAGGAGGACTTCCTCGTCCTCGCGGGCGAGTGCGTGCTGCTCGTGAACGGTGAGGAGCGGCCGCTTGAGGACGTGGGACTTCGTGCACTCGCCGGCCGGGACGGAGCACGTGATCGTCGGCGCCGGCGACGGCCTCGCGATCATCCTGGCGGTCGGCGCGCGCCACGAGCCGGAGCGACTGAACTACCCGCGCTCCGACCTCGCCGAGCGGTACGGCGCGAGCGCCGAGGCCGACACGCCCGATCCCGGAGAGGCGTATGCCCGTTTCGAGCGCCCGCAGCCCGAGCGGCCCGAGTACTGGAACGAGCTGCCCTGGGCCTGTAGGAGGGCTTGACGAAACCTGGTCTGTGCCGCCGGGCCGCGCTGTCCGCCCCCGACGACGAGCAAGGTTCCGCCAAACCCTCCTAGCTGCCGACGATCTCGACGAGGATCTCCGCAGCGCGCAGGCACGCGTCGCGGTCGACGTCGAGGTGGGTGACGGCCCGGATCGTCCGGGGGCCAAACGCGAAGACGAGGACGCCTCGCTCGCGTGCCTGGGCGACGACGGTCGCTGAGTCCGGCGCGCTCTCCGCGAGCCGGAAGACGACGATGTTCGTCTCGACCCGGTCCAGGTCGACCTCCACGCAGGGGTGATCGAGCGAGGCGCTCGGCGAGCAGCCGCGCGTTGGCGTGGTCCTCGGCGAGGCGCTCGACGTTCCGCTCGAGCGCGAACGTGCCGGCGGCCGCGAGGATGCCGACCTGGCGCATCGCGCCGCCGAGCATCCGCCGGTAGCGGACGAGCGAGTCGATGTCCTCCCGGCGACCCGCGAGCACCGACCCCGCCGGCGCCCCGAGCCCCTTCGACAGGCTGACCGCGACCAGGTCGAACGGCTCGGCGAGCGCAGCCGGCTCGTCGTCGCGCGCGATCGCCGCGTTGAACAGCCGGGCTCCGTCCAGGTACGAGGCGACACCGTGCTCACGCGCGGCCGCCCCGATCTTTTCCAGCTCGCCCGCGGGGAAGATCACTCCACCTGCGCGGTTGTGCGTGTCCTCGGCCTCGACGAGCGTCGTGGGCGGATAGATGACGTGTCCACGCGGCTTCAACGCCGCGAGAAACTCCTCGGCCGTGAAGGTGCCGCCGTCTCCGACCTCGGTGAACTGCACTCCGGAGTTCGCGCCGCCGGCCCCGGTCTCGTGGTAGACGGCGTGGCTCTCCCGGCCGACGATCACGTCATCGCCGGGCCGGGTGTAGAGCTTCAGGGCCAGCTGGTTGGCCATGTGACCGGACGGGACGAAGAGCCCTGCCTCCTTGCCGAGCAGCTCCGCCGCCAGCTCCTGCAACCGTTCGACGCTGGGGTCTTCCCCGAACTGGTCGTCCCCCACCGGAGCGTCCGCCATGGCACGGCGCATTGCGGCCGAAGGCCTGGTGACGCCGTCGGATCGAAGGTCGATCGTGGCCGTGGCCAAGCCTACTTCGGTTAGTCCGTGTGCGTCATAGCGGCGGCGCGCGGCCACAGCGACCATGGATCGGGGGCTGCCTGTGAGGCGAGAGACGGTCTCCTCTCTCCGCCTCCCTGTCCCCAGCAGGTACCGCCCCGAGAGCCAGCTCGGGCGGACGGCAGCCCCCTCAAAGTCAGCTCGGTTGACGCGGTACGTTCCCGTACCCATGCGACGAACCTGGGTCCTGATCGGGCTGACCGCGGCTGCGACCGTCGCCGCGGGGGTCGCCCACTACGCCGGTGCTCCGGCGCTGCTGACGTTCGGGATCGCGACCGTGGCGCTCGCCGGGCTGGCCTGGGCGGTCTCCTTCTCCACGGAGCAGGTCGGCGAGCGGTTCGGCCCCGCCGTGACCGGGCTGCTGCAGTCGACGCTCGGCAACCTGCCCGAGTTCTTCATCGTGATCTTCGCGCTCTCGGCAGGCGAGCTCGTCGTCGCGCGAACCTCGATCCTCGGCTCGATCTTCGCCAACGCGCTCTTCGTGCTCGGGCTGGCGATCGTCGTGGGCGCGTCGGTGAGCTCCGACGGCGTGATGCGCTTTCACCGGCGCCTGCCGAAGGACAACGCGATCCTGATGCTGCTCGCCAGCTTCCTGATCGTGCTGCTCGGGCTGTCGGCCGCCACCGGCGACAAGGCGTCACACCACGTGACGACGATCTCGGTCGTCGGGGCCGTCGCCATCCTCGTCACCTACGGCGTGTGGCTGGTCGACTACCTCCGCTACGACGCCGGGCACGAGCGGCCGCGCGGAACGCCGCGCGTCTCGATGACCTACTCCCTCGCGCTGCTGGCGATCGCCGGCGTGGGAGCGGCCTTCGTCGCCGACTGGTTCGTGACGGCCCTGACGCCGGCGATGGCGAAGATCGGCGTCCCGAAGGCCTTCGCCGGCCTCGTGGTCGTCGGCCTCGCCGGAAACGCCGTCGAGAACACGACCGGCGTCGTCCTCGCGGCCAAGGGCGAGGCCGACCTGGCGATCTCGGTGATCAAGAACTCGGTCGCCCAGATCACGGCCTTCCTGTTTCCCGCGCTCGTGCTCGTCTCGCTCGCGTTCACCACGCAGCTCACGTTCGCCATCGGCCCGGTCTACATCGGCGCGTTGTTCCTGACCGCGATGGCGCTGTGGCTGATCACGAGCGACGGCGAGGCGACCGTCTTCGAGGGCGTCGCCCTGATCGCGTTCTACGTGATCCTGGCCGTCCTGACGTTCTACGAGTAGCGCCTAGACGGCGTGCCGCGCGAGGGCGAGGCGCATCATCGCCGAGTGCGTGCCCTCGGCCCCGAGCTCGTCGCCGTCCTCGGGAACGAGCTGGACGTAGGACCCGTCGGGCTGCATCTCCCACGCGTTGCGGCGGTCGGCGAGCGAGATCTCGAGGATCTCCCACAGCCGCGCCCGCAGCCGTCGCTCGAGGATCGGCACCGCCGTCTCGACGCGCTCGGAGAGGTTGCGGTGCATCCAGTCGCCAGAGCCGATCAGGAAGACGCCGTCGAGCGGGTCGCCCGCGCCGGCGGCGAAGTGGAAGATGCGCGAGTGCTCGAGGAAGCGGCCGACGATCGAGCGGATGCGGATGTTCTCGGTCAGGCCGGGCACCCCCGGCGCCATGGTCGTCAGGCCGCGGACGATCAGGTCGATCGGCACGCCGGCCTCCGAGGCGCGCGAGAGCAGGACGCACATCTCCGGATCCTCGAGCTGGTTCATCTTGCAGACGATCCGCGCGGGGCGTCCGGCCAGGTGGTGCTCGATCTCGCGCTCGACCAGCCCGACGAACTCCGAGCGCATCGACATCGGCGCGACGACGAGCGTCGAGAACTCCGGCGTGCGCGAGCGGCCGGTGAGGAAGTGGAACAGCGTCACGACGTCGCTGGTCACCCGCGGGTCGGCGGTCAAGAGGCCGACGTCCTCGTAGATCCGCGCGGTGCGCGAGTGGTAGTTGCCGGTCGCCAGGTGCGCGTAGCAGCGGACGGCGTCGTCCTCCTGCCGCACCACGAGCGCAGTCTTGGCGTGCGTCTTCAGGCCGCTGAGACCGAACACGACGTGGGCGCCGACCTTCTCGAGCTCGCGTGACCAGTGCAGGTTGCGAGCCTCGTCGAAGCGGGCGTTCAGCTCGATCACGCACGCGACCTGCTTGCCGGACTCGGCGGCGCGGATCAGCGACTGGACGAACGGCGTGTCGTCGCCGACGCGGTAGACGGTCATCTTGATCGAGACCGTCTGCGGATCGTCCGCCGCCTCCCGGATGAACCGCTCGACGCCGGCGTCGAAGCTGTCGTAGGGCTGGTGGATGAGCACGTCGCCGCGCCTGATCGCGTGGAAGATGTCTCCGTCGACATGCTCGAGGCCGAGCGGCGGGAGCGGCGTCCACGGCGGGTCGCGCAGCTCGGGCATCGGCAGCTCGGCGATCTCGAACAGCGTCGTGTAGTCGAGCAGCGCGCTCATCTCGTAGATGTCTTCGCTCCCCAGCGCGAACCGGGAGCGCAGCTCGGCGACCATCGCGGGATCGGCGTTCGGCTGCAGCTCGAGGCGGACGACCGGCTCGAAGCGCCGCTGCTGCAGCTCGAGCTCCACCTGGTCGCGCTTGCTCAGACCGTCGTCCTCGAGCTCGACCTCGGCATCCCGGCAGACGCGGAACTGGCTCGCGCTCTCGATCTCCATCCCCGGGAAGAGCTTCTGGGCGTTCGCGGCGATCACCCCGTCCAGGCCGACGAACGCGCGCATGCCCGACTCGACACCGGCGCGAACGCGCAGCCACTGGTACAGCTCGCTCGGCACCTTGACCCGCACGAGCACCGACTCGCCGTTGACGGGGTCGCCGAGGCGGAAGGCCCACGAGGTCGAGAGGTTCGAGACGTACGGGAACGGATGCGCCTCGTCGAGGCTGAGCGGCGTCAGCACCGGCGAGATGCGCGTGTCGAACACCGCTGAGGCCTCGGCCTGCTGCTCCTCGGTCAGCTGTTCCCAGCCGAGCAGGTGGACCCCGTGCTCCGCCAGGCGAGGCCGCAGGACATCCCAGAAACAACGCGCCTCTTGCTCGAGCATCGCCATCACGCGCTCCCGGACCGTCACGAACTTGTCCCGCCGCTCCTGCGCGGCGTGGCTTTCGTCGCCGGGAGCCGGGCGGATCAGCGCCATCCGCTTCATGAAGAACTCGTCCAGGTTCGAGGAGAAGATCGCGAGGAACTTGACCCGCTCGAGCAGCGGCGTCCGCTCGTCGAGCGCCTCGTGCAGCACGCGCCGGTTGAACTCGAGCCAGCTCAGGTCACGATCGACCCGCGCGGAGCCGAGCTCGTGCGCGGGCGCGGCCGACGACGCGGCCAGATCGGCAACCGCCTCCGGTGTGCCGACGGGAAAAGCCGCGCTTGCGTCCATCACGAAAGCGTAGCCAGCAGCCAGGAGAGCGGCGTGCGTGCGAAACTGCGCGAATGCTCGAGCGCCTACGCCGGCTCTTCCAGGGTCGAGACCCCGATCATCCGCTCACCGACGAAGAGCGGAATGACCAACCGGCGGAGACGGTCCCCGACGAGGCCGCCCGCCTCGAAGAGAACTTCGTCGGCCGCGATCTCGACCCCGACGAGCCCCGCTCCGGCCGGCTCTGACAGATCGTCGAGCGTCCCAGGCGCTCAGAGGCCCTCCGCCTCCTCCGCCTGCTCGCCGCGCTCGACCGCCTGAGCGATTTACCGGACGTCGGACTCGAGCCTGCGCTCGAACTCGCGAATCCGCCGACGCAGCGGCATCTTCGAGGCTCTGTCGGTGTGCAGCGTGTCGAGCGCACAGGCCAGGAAGCACGCCGCGCCAAGTGCCGTGTTCCAGTTCGCGGCAGCCTGGTCGAGCATCGACCCGGTGGACGGGACGACGAAGCCGGCCACAGCCGAGATTCCGAAGAAGACACAGCCGAGCAGGTTGATAACCGGCTGCCACCATCCCGCGCCCCCGCGCGCCGGCAACCAACCGTGACGTGCCGAGCCAGCGTACGCGATCGCTCCAGACAGGAGGAAGCAGATCGACCCGCGCCAGTCGGGCCGCCAGACGAGCTTGTTGTACTCCGGACTGCCCAGGGCGGTGTGCATCGCTTCGTACGTCGTGACGTTGAAGAACAACGTGCCCGCGGATTGGATGATGGCTGCCCACCACGCGGCGCGTCCGCCGGGGGCGTGCCGCTCGGTCCAGGCCAGCCAGCTCTGGAGCCCTCCTCCGGCCGTGAACAGGATCGAGCCGACAAAGAAGGTGATGGCGTCGGCCGAGTCTCCGACAAGCTGCACGTAGCCCGGGAACGGGCCGATGAGGAAGCACGCCGACCCAAGGGCGAAAAAGGCCGCCATCCACCGTTCGCGGCTCATGACCAAGACTTCGTTCCCTTCGGGTGAGGCCGTACCGCGGGCAATCGGTGACGCTGGTCGCAGACGCCGACGAAAGGATCACCGACGATGAGCCTCACACATCCGCAGACGAACCACAAACACTCCGGCGAGCTCGCGGTCCAGCCGCTATTCGGGCTCGAGGGCACGACCATTCCTCGGCACGAGCTCGCGGATGAAGAGATGGCGCCAGAGATCGCGTACCAGATCATCCACGACGAGCTGATGCTCGACGGGAACGCGCGGCTCAACGTCGCCACCTTCGTGACGACCTGGATGGAGCCGCAGGCTCAGGCGCTGATGACCGAGTGCTTCGACAAGAACATGATCGACAAGGACGAGTATCCGCAGACCGCGGAGATCGAGACGCGGTGCGTGAACATGCTCAGCCGGCTCTGGCACGCGCCGGAGGCCGACGAGGCGACCGGCTGCTCGACCACTGGCTCGAGCGAGGCCGCGATGCTCGGCGGCCTGGCGCTCAAGCGCCGCTGGATGCAGCGGCGCAGGGCCGAGGGAAAGCCGGTCGACCGGCCGAATCTCGTCATGGGCATCAACGTCCAGGTGTGCTGGGAGAAGTTGGCCAACTACTGGGACGTCGAGATGCGCCTCGTACCGATGGAGGGCGACCGGTTCCACATGTCCGCGGAGGAAGCCGTGAAGCTCTGCGACGAGAACACGATCGGCGTCGTCGCGATCCTGGGCTCGACGTTCGACGGGAGCTACGAGCCCGTTGAGGAGATCTGCGAGGCCCTCGATGCCTTCGAGTCCGAGACTGGGCTCGACATCCCGGTCCACGTGGATGGGGCGTCGGGCGCGTTCGTGGCCCCGTTCGTCGATCCGGATCTGGTCTGGGACTTCCAGCTACCGCGAGTCGCGTCGATCAACGCCTCGGGCCACAAGTACGGATTGGTGTACCCCGGCGTCGGCTGGGTCGTCTGGCGCGACAGCGAGGCCCTTCCCCAGGACCTGATCTTCTGGGTCAATTACCTCGGCGACAACATGCCGACGTTCGCGCTCAACTTCTCACGGCCCGGCGCCCAGGTGGTCGCCCAGTACTACAACTTCCTGCGACTGGGCTTCGAGGGCTATGCCCGCGTCCAGGGCTACGCGCGGGATGTCGCGACCCGGCTCTCAGGCGAGATCGAGGAGATCGGCCCCTTCGAGCTGATCACGCGGGGAGACGAGCTTCCGGTCTTTGCGTTCACGCTGAAGGACGAGATCGAGAACTTCTCGGTCTTCGACGTCTCGAACGCACTGCGCGAGCGCGGCTGGCAGGTCCCGGCGTACACCTTCCCGAAGAACCGCGAAGACCTCGCTGCGCTGAGGGTCGTCGTCCGCCGCGGGTTCACCCACGACATGGCCGACATGCTCCTCGCCGACCTGAAGCGACAGCTGCCACGACTCGAGAGCCAGCCCGTGCCAGTCCACGACCACGCGACCGCGGGGTTCCACCACTAGTCCCGGAACTGGCTGGTACGCATAGGCTGCGCTCATGGCCTACCAAATCGTCCGCGTCGCCGAGCTCGAGTGGGCGACGCGTCCTCACGAGCCGGACGAGGCACCGCGCCACGCCGCCGCTCTGACCGACGCCGCGTGCCTCGCCCACAGCCGCGCGAACCTCTGGCGCTACGAGCCCGGCGCCAAGGGCAGGCGCCACCGCGACCTGAACCAGGAGGAGACATTCGTACCGATCTCGGGGACGCTGACCATGTACCTCGGCGACCCACCCGAGCGCGTCGACGTGGGGCCCGGCGACGTCGTCCACGTCGAATCCGGCACGGCGCTCCAGGTCGTCAACCACGGCGACGACGAGCTCCTGCTCTACATCTACGGCGCTCCGCCGGAGACAGGCGGCGCCGAGTTTTTGGACTCCGCCGTCTAGCCCAAGTCCGACGCTCCTCCGCCGCGCAGAGGTAGACGACTGCAAGACCTGACCCCGGCCTTCCCGCTCCGGCCGGCTCTGACCGATCGCAGAGCGTGTCCTAGGCGCTCAGAGACCCTCCGCGTCCTCCGCCTGCTCGCCGCGCTCGACGATGTCTCCTTCGGTGAAGAGGATCGCCTGCAGGGCGACGCGCCACTTCGGCGTGCGGCGCAGCAGGAACTCGAGGTCCATGCCGAAGTGCTTGAACTCCTCCGCCTGAGCGTTCTCCATGATCGCCTTGGCCTGCGCGTCCGGCTCGAGCGAGATCCGCTGCTCGTACCAGCCGATCGCCTCGGCCTCCTCGGTCAACGACGCAATCATCCGCGCGAAGGTCCTGGTCTCCGCGCTCAACTCGTCGGCCGGCTCGTGGTACTGATCGAAGCCCATTCTTCGTCCTCCTTGTCGTTGGTGCGGCTCAAAGACCCGGCCGCGAGCCAGGATAGGCTGCGCGCATGGCCTACCACGTCGTCCGCGGCGCCGAGCTCGAGTGGGCGACGCGTCCTCATCGAGCCCGACGAAGCACCGCGCCACGCCGCCTCGGTGACCGACGCCGCCGGCTTCGCGCACAGCCGCGCGAACCTCTGGCGCTACGAGCCCGGCGCCAAGGGCAGGCGCCACCGCGACCTGAACCAGGAGGAGACGTTCGTGCCGATCTCGGGGACGCTGACGATGTACCTCGGCGACCCGCCGGAGCGCGTCGACGCGAGCCCCGGCGATGTCGTCCACGTCGAGTCCGGCACGCCTCTCCAGGTCGTGAACCATGGCGACGACGAGCTTCTGCTCTACATCTACGGCGCTCCGCCCGAGACCGGCGGCGCCGAGTTCCTCGACTCCGCGGTCTAATGCGACTTGCCGATGTGCGAGCAATTCGCTACGGCGACGTGCTCGTCGACGGCGAACGCTGGCCCGGCTTCCTGCACGTGATCGAGCATCCGCAAGGCCGCGTGCTCGTCGACACCGGTTTGATCGACTCGACTCCCGGCCTCGACCAGGCGTGGTCACCGCGTTTCGACCGGGACGCGATCCCGCGTGACGTCGCCTGCGTGATCAACACCCACCTGCACTTCGACCACTGCGGTGGAAATCGCCTCTTCGCCGGCTTGCCGATCTACGTGCAACGGCTCGAGCGCGAGGCGGCTCGGGCAGAGGGCTACACGATTGCGGAGTGGGTCGACTTCGAGGGCGCGACGTACGTCGAGCTAGAGGGCGAACAGAAGCTTCTGTCCGGCCTCCGCGTCGTCCCGACGCCGGGCCACACGCCTGGCCATCAATCGGTGCTGGTCGAGACCGACGACGGCCTCGTGATCGTCGCGGGCGACGTCGCTCACAGCTGGAGCGAGTTCGACGTTCCCGAAAGCCCCGCCGCGGCGATGCTCACAGCCCTCGCCCCGAGACGGATCTGGCTAGCGCATGAAGCCACGCCTCGGGACGATGCAACGCGATCACGGGCCTAGAGGCGTGAGGTCGAGTACTCCTCGGCTACGCGCTTCGGGGCGCAGAACGCCCACGCATCCTCCACGAGCTCGCGCATCTCGTCCGCGTCGATCGCAGTGAAGAGCATAGGCGGCCAGGACGACCGGCCCGCGGCGGTTCCAGAAAGACAAAGGAGTGCTCGTGGCTCCGTGGGCGATCTTCGCGGAGTTGGCACGAGAAGCACTTGACAGCCAGAGGTGTCCGACACGTTTTCTCCAGCCGGTCTCCGACGCCGCCGCGACCGACATGGCTGGCGCGGCTCCTTTCGGCCGGGATCGCCTTTAGGAGGGGGCACACAGGGGAAACCCGGTTTCCCCAGTGAGGCGAGCAGCCCGCGCTTCGCGCGGGCTGCAAAGTGGAGGCGGCGGGAATCGAACCCGCGCAAGGTTCCTCTCGATCGGGCTGACGAGCAGGTCAACGCGTGCTTGCCGGGACGCGGTTACCGCGCCGTCACCGACGAAACCGCTTCCAGCCAGTCGTTCCACTGCGCCGGGTCGCTCGTCCCTCCGTCCGGCTCCCACTCGGTCCACGAGAGAAGATCGAACACGTCCGGCTCTCCCGCGGTTCGGGACGAGAGCTCGGTTGAGGTGGCTTCAAGAAAGCGTCGCATTGCATCAAACGCGTCACGATCAGAGACCTGCGCGCTGCTCAGTTCGCGGTTGAGGCGCTCTTGGATGTCCGACTGTGTTGCGAGTCGCTCTCTGAGCTCGCGGAGATCGCACGCCGCTCCGCGTGCGATGAACTGATCGAGGAATGCGAGTACAGCCTCGCGGACTTCCTCGCGGGACATCCCCGGAGCCTATAGCGCCCGCCTGGCTACCAACCTCCGCATCAGCGGTTACGTTCTTGAAATGAACGAAGTTGTACGGGAGCTCGCCGCCGATTCCGGCGAGTTGCGCCACGTCACAGGCCGCCACGCGCCCTCGGGTTACGAAGTCCTTGAGTTGGTGTTCGATCGAGGGGTTCTTCGCCTCACCTGCGACGTCGACACCGACGAGATCGTCGCGGAAGTCGCAAGAGCAGCTACAACCAGCTTCGAAGGCATTCGAGACGACGAAGCCCTTGCGAGCCTCGTCGGCAAGGTCATCGAACTCGCCTGGACCATGGTGAATAGCCGTGGCTACAGGGATGCCTTCGCTGTCTCGACATCGCGACCCGATCCGAGAGCTGTTGCCAGTTCGAGGTTGCTGCGTCGGCGATCACCATTCGGTCCGTTACTACCTGACCCGGACCCTGACGCCTCGAGATCGTCGACCCGCTCAGTCCATCGGAGGCTCGAAGAGGTCAAGATCGTCTTCGAGCCACCCGGAGTAGAACCAGACGAGCTTCCGCTGCAGCTGCTGCGCGCCGCGGTAGGCGAGCTGCGAGACACGTTGGCCCTCGAGGAACGCGTGGTGCAGCGTGACCGGCATGTAGAGGAGCGCGACGCTCTCCGGCATCGAGAACTCGAGCTCGTCGACGTCGAGCGACGGCAGGTACATGTAGTTGATCAGGTGGTCGAACCGTCGAAGGTCGTCGAGCGCGGTCTCCTTGACGACGCCTCGCCTGACGAGCTCCACGAGCGGCAAGCACCGGCACGAGCGTCCTGACCGGGTGGCCGTAGCCGGCGGTTCCCTGAGCACCCAGCGAGCAGCTCGGGGTGATCAACATCGCCGGCCCGAACTCGAGCGGCCCACTCAGGAATCGGCGACTGACCACCTCTCTCCTCGTCGACGACGAGCTCGTCGGCGGGCAGCGGGTATGCGAGCGGCACATCGCGAAACAGATCGCCCTGGCTGACGAGCTCGACGCGGTCGCGCTCGTAGTAGTCGGCGTTGGAAGGTCGCTCGGGTCTCGACGGCATCGGCGGGCCAGCCTATCGGCGCCCGCGGTCGGCTCTGACCGCGCTATTCGGTCGCGTCGCCGAAGACGAGCCGGCCGCTGCGCTTGCGGCCCGCGTTCGACGACGGGGCCCTCCGTCGCCGGCGCGAGCTGCTCGAACATCTCGCCGCGGAGCCGCTCGACGTCCTGGGCCGAGAAGCGGCGGTAGCCGCTACCGGGGAGGCGGACAGCGCGAAGGATGCCGCGCTCCTCCCAGTTACGGACTGTGTTCTCGTGCACGCCCAGAGCTCGGGCGGTGTCACGGACGTTGAGGAGTTCTCTGGTTGCCATCACTGGATCCGACTATAGCTCGTATTGGTGTCTTTGTCGAGTATGTGGACTTTATCCACTTCTGGCTATCGGAACAAGACCATCGGTCTAACTGACCTCTACGTACCGCAGTAGCCAGCGAGACGCAGATGCATCCCTTGGATGCTCGAGCTCCCGGCACCAGCGCGTCGGGGGCGATCGGAACGATTCCGGCGCACCGCCTCGAATCGTTCCGCTCGCGGGTTTCAGACGTGCTGTAGGTCGCGGTTTTCAGCACTTCTCGCAGAAGTGCATCTGTGTCTCGCCGGTCCATCGTTGTCTGAGGGAGGCGGCTGGGCGGAGCTCAGAGCTCGATACCCAGGCCGAGCTCGTGCTCGAGCTCGATGAGGCGGCGGAGCTGGCGAAGCTTCTCAGCATCCTCGTCGCGGCCAAGTGCGGAGAGCATCCGTGCGAGGTCGCCCTTCGAGCGCGACCGCCGGTCGGAGTCCCTGGCCGATGAGGCTCACGGATCGCCGCGCGTCGGAGGTCGTCGTAGCCGCGCGTGCCGGCGGGCATCGGGATCGACCCGCAGCTCGCCGTGACGGAGTCATCACCGTCGTCGGCTCTTCGGCGTCGAGGTCCGTCTCCCCCACGCCCAGCTCGTCGAGAGCCTCGGCGAGACGCCGGAGGTTCTCGGGTCTCGTCGACGGCGTGATGTCGACGCCCATGCGTGACCTCGTCGGCCCCTCGATCACGCGGGCGAGACCTCCGATCACGATGAACGACACACGGTGCCGGTCGAGCACGCTCGAGGAGGGCCCGCGGGTCGAACGGCTCGGACGAGCGGTCCGGACTCACGTCTTCGGGAGGCCTTCAGAAGCTCCTGGAAGCGCTCCTGCGGCGACAGGCGAAGCTTCCGACGGAGAACCTTCTCCCCCGCCTCGTCGACCTCGGCCGGGCCGATGGAGACGTCGAGCTCGAAGCCGCAGGCGCGCACGAGCTGACGCAACGTCTCGAAGCTCGGCTCGACGGCCCCGCGTTCCCAGCGCGCGATCTGAGCGCGGTCTTTCCCGACACGAGCACCGAGCTCGCCCTGCGAGAGCCCGGCGAGGAGCCGCGCCTCCCTGATCAGCAGTCCACTCGTCACGACGGGCCGATTCTACCTCTCGGGCCGATTTCCTCTTTAGGAACATTTTTGTTACTCTCAGCATCCATGCCTCAACCAGGCCTCGCCCAGCTCAGCCTCGAGCTGCCGGCGACGGAGCCGGTCGAGGCACCGCCGCGCGCTCCGAAGCCGCGCGACGCCGCCGGCGCCGGGACGCTTCACTTGACGCTCGCCGAGGCCGCGCGGATCATGCGCGAGGCTGAGCGCATGAAGGACAAGTCGTACCGGGCGACGCCGATCGGCCTCGAGGTCGCCCACTTCATGCGCTGGTTCCGGAACGAGTACGGCGCGACCGCAGGAGACGCTGCGCGACTACGAGGCGATCCTGGCCAAGCTGGCGCTCGACCATGCCGACCTCGAGCTCGCGGACTTCGAGCCGCCCGCGGGCACGACCTGCCTCCGCGAGTTCATCGACGAGCGCTGGGGCGATGCCGCCCCGCGGACGCGCAAGAAGGTGCGCGCCGTGCTCATGTCGCTTCTTCCGCTGGGCGCAGGGCGAGTTCAAGCTCCAGGGCAACCCGGTCGTCCCGATCCGCGAGCCCGCGGCTCCGCGACATCGAGCGTCCGCTCTTTCGACCGCGACGTCGTCGACCGGATCGTCGCCGCTCAGCCCGAGCTCCGCGATCGCGTCGCGCTCAAGCTGCCTCTTCCTGATCGGCATCCGCAAGGGATCGCTCGCCGCAGCTCCGCCTCAAGGACTTCGACCTCGGCCGGCGCCGCGTGCACGTGCACGGCCAAGGGCGGGAAGATCCGCAACCTGCCCCTCCCCACCGAGGAGCTGCGGCAGGAGCTCGAGCTGCTCATCCTCGGGCGCGACCCGAACGAGTACCTGCTCTTCCCGCGAGGTCAAGGCGCCGCGCTGGCAGAAGGGCCAGGTCTCGGGCGAGGACAAGGCAGAGATCGCGGTCGTGCACGCGAACCGCCTCAAGCCGCTGAGCTCGACCGCCCTCCATCGCTGGTGGTACCGCTGCCTGCAGCGCGCCGGCGTCGTCGAGCCCGGGCAGACGAAGGGGATGAAGATGCACGCCGCCCGCTACACGGCCGGCACGGAGTTCTACCTCGCGACCGGCGACATCCGAGCGACGCAGCAGCTGCTCGGTCATGAGGACATCGGCACGACGGCGAACATCTACGTCCAGCCGAACGAGGCGAGCCTCGAGCGCAAGCTCGCCGAGATCTACGAGTCGGGCGATGCGGACAAAGATTCCGCTCGCCCCCGCTAAATCGCAATCGTTCCTCTCGCCAAATCGCGATTAGCAGGGAAAATGGAGGCGGCGGGAATCGAACCCGCGTCCGCGGAAGCTCCGTACAGAGCGTCTACAAGCTTAGGCTGCCGTTCAATTTCGCCCGCCGGCCGGTTGGCAGCCGACCAACCGCCGGGCTAGCCATCCTGAAGTGTCGCGCTCCGGGCGATTGGCTCTCCCTCGGCGCCGAGCCCGTTATCTGACACCGCTACCCGAGCCACGGGCCGAGCTCGGAGCGATGCGCTTCGCTACGGGTTAGGCAGCGAGAGCGAGTGCGTGATTGTTATCCGCACTTACGTTACGTCCCGGTTGTTTTACGAGGCCGACCGGGGACCTCGGCTTGCAGCTCTGCCGGAGAACCGACCACGTCGAAGCCAGGTCGCCCCCGTATGTCAACTCCTGAATTGTAGCCGTCCCGGCTCGCTCGGCCCGTGAGCGAGGACGTCGGCGGTCTGGAGCTCGAAGAGGAACGTCGAGCCCTTGTCGCCGTTCGGCTCGACCCAGATCCGCCCGCCCATCCGGCTGACGAGCTCCTTGCAGATGTAGAGGCCGAGCCCGGTGCCGCCCACGCCGCGGATCATGTGCGGGTCGGCGCGGTAGAACTTCTCGAAGATCCGGTCCTGGTCTTCGGGCGCGATTCCGAGCCCCTCGTCGCGGACGGAGAAGCGCACTGCCCCGTCGTGCTCGACGGCCTCGACCTCGACCTGGCCGCCCTCGGGCGAGTACTTGATCGCGTTCTCGACCAGGTTGACGAGCACCTGGCGCGCCTTGTCGAGGTCGGCCGAGACGCGCGGCAGCTCCCCGTCCGTCCGAGCCTCCAGGGTGACCGAGGGCGGCGCGTAGGCGCGCGTGGCCTCGACGACACGCTCGACCAGCTCCGCCGGGTCGAACGGCTCGACCTCGAGGTCGACGCGGTCGGCGTCGAGCTGGTTCGCGAGCAGGATCTCGTTCACGATCCGCCCGAGGCGCTCGGACTCCTCGGCGATCAGGGAGACGAAGCGCTCCCGGCCTGTCTCGTCGAGCGCGAAGTCGTGGCGGAGGAGGGTCTGCGCGGCGCCGTACACCGCGGCGAGCGGCGTGCGCAGCTCGTGCGAGGCGGTCGCGATGAAATCGGCCTTGATCTCGTCGAGCTGACGGACGTCGGTCAGGTCGCGGAAGGCGTAGACCGTCCCGCCGAAGAAGCGGACGCCCGAGATCGAGATCCAGCGCTCGCCCCGATCGGTGTCGATCGGGATCACGACCTCCTCGTGGCCCGGGTCCGGCGAGGACATGACCGGCACGGTCTCGACCGCGTTCTGCCAGCCCGGGATCGCCTTCGCCGCGGGCTGGCCGAGGACGCTCTTCGCGTCGATCGAGGTGATCGCCTCGGCGGCTGGATTCCAGAGGCGGATCGTCCCGTTGCGGTCGAGCAGGATGATTGCGTCGCCGACGTGCTCGAGCACGCGCGCCGCGTCGGCTCGCTGCTCGACCTCGCGGTAGAGACGGCCGCGGTCGAGCGCGAGGGCGATCCGCGAGCCCAGGTCCTCGACCAGGGCGAGGTCGTCCGCGCCGTAGGTCGTCCCGCGCGAGGTTCGCGCCACTGTCAGCGCGCCGAGCGGCTGGTTCCTCGCGCGCAGCGGAACCGAGATCACCGAGCGCGCGTCGAGGCCTTCGAGGAAGCGCACGGGCTCGCCCTTTGCGTCCTCGCCGGGCGCGGGGATGAGCTGGGAGCGCCCGCCGTAGGCGACGGCGCGGACGCCGGTTCCGGGGACGTCGCTCGGGCCGGGCCTGCCGTTGCCGCTCGCAGGCTCCGCCCGCGCCACGGTCAGGCGGGTGAGCTCGTTTCCGTCCTCGATCACGTCGAGGATGCACCAGTCCGCCAGCTCGCGGACGACGAGGTCGGCGACGCGCGTCAGGGCTGCCTGCTGATCGGCGGTCGCCGCGAGCGCGTCCCCGGCGCGGCGCGCGAGGTCGAGTCGCGCCTGCCGCTCGCTGACCTCGGCCGCGGCGGCTTGCTCGGCCGCCGAGAGCTGCTCGCGCTGGTCCTCGGCCCGCCTGAGCTCGCCCAGGTCACGGAGGAAGGTCTGCAGGTACAGCGGCTCGCCGTCCGCGCCGCGCACCGTCGCCGACTCGTGCCGCACCCAGACCGTGCGCCCGTCGCGGGCCAGCAGGCGGTAGTCGAGGCGGAGCGGCGTTCCGTCCCGGGACTTCTCGAGCTCCGCGGTGACCCGCTCGGCGTCCTCGGGGTGCAGCAGCTTGCCGAAGAGCTCCGGCCGCTCCGTCCAGTCAGTGGGCGAGTAGCCAGTCAGCCCCTCGATCGCCGGGCTCACGTAGAGCGTCGAGCCCCGGTCGCCGGTCGCCGTCAACCACGTGACGAGCGGAAGACCCTCGAGCAGGGCCGCATGGCGCGCCTCGATGCGCTCCAGTTCCTCTTGCCTCTCGCGCTCCTGCGTATGGGCGCGCACCGCGAGCCAGACGAGCAGCGCGGCGGCCGCGGCCCAGATCACGGCGGCGACGACGATCCTCCAGGTTCGCTGCTCGAGCAGCACGAGGAAAACCGAGGCCGTGCCGAAGACGACGAGACTTGCGGCGGCGGCGAACCCGGTGCGGGATCGGAAAGTCTCTGGAGAAAACACGCGGCGGCTGTTTCGATCAGGGTATCGCCGCCTCGGCACACGTACAACCCCGGCCGTATGGTTGAGCCATGGTCGAGATCGCTGCCTGTGCGAACGAGGCGGACAAGCAGGCCTCGGTCGGCGTCTACAACGCCGTCTGGCCTCATGACGCGGTCACGCTGGACGAGGTTCGCTCCTTCGAGAGCGGCTTGATCGCACACGGGGACTTCCTGGCGCGGGTCGACGGTGAGCCGGCGGGCTCGGGTTACGGCGCGGTCGGGCCGTGGCGGCCGGATCTTGTCTTCTTGCTGCTCACGGTGCTTCCCGACAAGCGCAGGCGCGGCGCGGGCACGGGTCTTTACGAGGCGGTCTCCGGCTGGGCGCGCGAGCGCGGGCTCGAGACGCTCGAGGCGGTGGTCGCCGACGACGACCCCGAGAGCCTGGCGTTCGCAGAACGGCGCGGCTTCACCGAGCAGCGGCGCGAGAAGGGTGTGGTCCTCCACTTGACGCACGCCGAGCCGCCGCCGGTCGAGCCGCCGGAGGGAGTCGAGATCGTCACGTGGGCCGAGCGGCCCGAGCTCGACCGTGGCATGTACGAGGTCGCGCTCGAGGCGTACCCGGACATCCCCGGCAGCGACGGCGAGGTGACCGAGCCGTTCGAGGAATGGCTCGCCAGTCACATGCAGGGCTCGGGCGACGTGCCCGAGGCGACGTTCATCGCGGTCGCAGGCGACGAGGTCGTGGGTTGGGCGAAGTTCTCGCTGACGGCCGCCCGTCCGAAGGTCGCGAGCCACGACATGACCGCGGTCAAGCGCGCGTGGCGCGGGCGCGGCGTCGCGCGGGCGCTGAAGGCGACGCAGATCGGCTGGGCGAAGGCGAGCGGCTTCGAGCAGCTGTCGACGCGCAACGAGGA
The DNA here is from genome assembly GCA_963755635.1 of uncultured Actinomycetes bacterium. Classification (GTDB taxonomy): domain Bacteria; phylum Actinomycetota; class Thermoleophilia; order Gaiellales; family Gaiellaceae; genus AC-32. The sequence goes on from CAVWKS010000036.1 coordinate 336,204, forward strand.
GCGCAACGCGCCGATCCGCCACCTGAACGCAGAGTTCGGCTACGAGCCGGCGGTCGGACGGATCTACCTGCGCGGGCCTTTGAGCGCCCGGTAGATCCGCAGCGGGAACATCCCGAAGAGCGGCGCGCGGTGGCCGAGCTCGTGCCGGTCCTCGCGGTCGAATGCGCGGGCGAAGCGGCTCGCCTCGGCGGCGGAGTCGTACTCCTTCGAGCCGCCGGCGCCGCAACCGCGCTCGCACTCCCAGCGCATCGTCTCGCTCTCGGCGCGGAAGCGGTAGCGGTGCCCGAGCAGTCGGCAGGCGACCATCGCGGCGGACCGTACCCGTTTCAAAAGCTTCTGAGCGGGGATTTTCGGGCGAGATGGCCGCCGCCGCCCACGCAGAGACTGGAACGATCGAGACCGACATCCCGCAGCGCCTCGACCGGCTGCCGTGGTCTCGTTTCCACTGGCTCGTCGTGATCGGGCTCGGAACGGTCTGGATCCTCGACGGGCTCGAGGTGACGATCGTCGGCTCGGTCGCGAGCCGCCTGACCGAGAAGGGCAGCGGGATCGCGATCTCGACAGCAGGGATCGGCATCGCGGCCGCGTTCTACGTCGGCGGCGCGTGCCTGGGCGCGCTCTTCTTCGGGCAGCTGACCGATCGCTTCGGCCGCAAGAAGCTCTTCCTCGTCACGCTGGCCCTCTACATCGCCGCGACCGTCGCGACGGCCTTCGCTTGGACCGCCTGGTACTTCTATTTGATGCGGTTCCTGACCGGAGCAGGCATCGGCGGCGAGTACTCCGCGATCAACTCTGCGATCGACGAGCTGATCCCGGCGCGCGTGCGCGGGCGGATCGACCTGATCATCAACGGCTCGTACTGGATCGGCGCGATGGGAGGCGCCGCGGCGGCGATCGTGCTCCTGAACGAGAGCTTGCTGCCGAAGGACATCGGCTGGCGCCTCTCGTTCGGTCTCGGCGCCGTCCTCGGCCTGGCGATCATGCTCGTCCGCCGGCACGTCCCGGAGAGCCCGCGCTGGCTCTTCATCCACGGCCGTGAGGAGGAGGCCGAGCGGATCGTCAGCAACATCGAGGAGGACACGCAGGACTCGACCGGCGAGCCGCTCGACGAGCCCGAAGGCTCGATCAGGGTGCGCCAGACCGAGCGGATTCCGTTCCGGACGATCGCCAAGCAGGCATTCCAGAAGTACCCCAAGCGGAGCGTTCTCTGTCTGTCGCTGTTCGTGGGGCAGGCGTTCATCTACAACGCGGTCACGTTCGACCTCGGGACGCTCTTCACGAAGCACTTCGGCGTTTCCTCGTCGTTCGTCCCGGTCTTCTTCATCATGTTCGCGGCCGGGAACTTCCTCGGTCCGCTGACCCTCGGTCACCTCTTCGACACGGTGGGCCGGCGGGTGATGATCTCGTTCTCGTACCTCGGTGCGACCGCGATCCTGATCGTGACCGGAGTCCTGATCGGCCAGGGGTCGCTCACCCAGTGGTCGCTGATCGGGCTGATCATGGGGACGTTCTTCCTCGCCTCGGCGGGCGCGAGCGCCGCATACCTGACCGTGAGCGAGATCTTCCCGCTCGAGATGCGCGCTTTGGCGATTGCGTTCTTCTACGCGATCGGGACGGCCGCCGGCGGGATCACGGGACCGCTGCTCTTCGGTCACATGATCGCGGGCAGCAAGACCGACGTGATGATCGCCTTCCTCGTCGGCGCGGGCGTCATGGCTCTCGGCGGAATCGCGGAGATCTTCCTCGGCGTCGACGCCGAGCAGGAGCAGCTCGAGGACGTTGCCGAGCCGATTACGGCTCAGGGGGCCGGTGGCGCCGGCGAGCCGGAGCCCGATCGGCACGCGCGGCGGGAGTCGAGGCGGAGCGCGGGCCGCTACGGCCCGCAGCGCTTCCGGCCGGGGGCGGGATCGACGTTCTACTCCCCCGGCATGCTCGGGACGTCGTACTCCTCACGGCGTGCGAGCGAGAGCGTCCTCGACCGCGAGGTCGACTCGATCGTCCGCGCCCTCGAACAGGAGGGTCGGCCGGTCGAGCGGCATGAGCTGGAGCGGCTGCTGCGCACGCGGGTCTGGGGCCCGGGCCGCTTGGCGCTGGCGCTGAACGAGGCCGTCGCCGAGGGGCATGTGCGTCGGGTGGGCCGCTCGCGGTACGAGGCCGTCGCCGCACCGCACGGCCGGCGGCCCGAGCGACACAGCGCGCGCGTCGAGAGTTAGCGCCTGCTCTTGAGCGTCCGCTCGATCCGGCGCTTCGTCTCGCGTTCGGCGATGTCGCGGCGCTTGTCCCGGCGTTCTTTCCCGCGGCCGACGGCGAGCTCGACCTTCGCGCGGCCGTTCTTGAAGTAGAGCCGCGTCGGGACGAGCGTGAGGCCGCGCTCGGCGACCTTTGCCGAGAGCTGGTCGATCTGGCGCCGGTGCAGGAGGAGCTTGCGGTCGCGGTCCGGGTCGTGCGGGGCGACGGATGCCTGTTCGTAGGCGGGGATATGCAGACCGACGAGCCAGAGCTCGCCGCCGCGGGCGTCGGCGTAGGCGCGCTGGAGGGTCGCCTGGCCCTGGCGGAGGGATTTGACCTCGCTGCCGGCGAGCGCGAGCCCCGCCTCGACGCGTTCGAGCAGGTGGTACTCGTGCCGCGCGCGGCGGTTCTCGGCGATCAGTTTCTCTCCGGCTTCTTTTGCCATCTCGGTTCGATTCTAGGTTTCTCCGCTTTCGGCACGGTTCCGTCTCACACGTGTTCGACTTTTCGGGCTACGCTCGCCGCGGGTGGCGGGTGGATCTCCAACTCCCCACCCAGGGTGGGGACCGCGCGCGCACGCGCGCGCGCGAGGCTCAGCAGCAGAAGGTCAGCGGGCGCCGGTGGGCTTGAGCTCGACCTTGCCCTCGTTGCGGCGGATGTCGACGACCTGGACATCGATCCCGTCGCCGAGCCGGTACGTCCGGCCGCCGCGGCGGCCGGACATCGCGGTCCCGAGCTCGTTCAGCTCGTAGTAGTCGCCGGTCAGCCGCCGCGCCGGCACGTAGCCCTCGAAGACGTCGTCGAAACGAACGAACAGACCAGAAGGGATCAGCCCGGTGATCTCGCCCTGGAACTCCGTCTCCCACCCCGCCTCGAACAGCCGCCGCTCCAGCAGCCACGCGAGGCAGATCTCGTCGGCCCGGTACTCGAGCTGCATCGCCGAGCGCTCCCGCACCGATGCGTGCTCTGCCAGCTCGGGCAGGTCCTCGGGCAGCGGCTCGTCCGTCGCCCCGAGCTCGCGCAGGAGCGCGCGGTGGCAGACCAGATCCGGATACCGCCGGATCGGCGAGGTGAAGTGGCAGTACGCGGTGCTCGCGAGGCCCGAGTGCCCGAGGTTCCGCGGGTCGTAGCGCGCCTGCTTGAGCGACCGGAGGACGAGTGACGGAAAGGCGTCGCGGCCGCGACCGGACTGCCGCGTGTACTCCGTCACGCGCTCGCTCGCCTCCGCGGCAAGCTCGGCGGCGTCCGCCGGCCCGAGGCGCTCCGGCGCAGGCGGCGTCGGCACGCCGAGGTCGGCGAGCTTGGCCAGCAGCAGCTCGACGGCTTGCGGCTCCGGCCGCTCGTGCACGCGGAAGAGCGCCTCGCGCCGCCGTCCTGCGAGCAGCCCCGCGACCGCCTCGTTCGCGAGGATCATCAGCTCCTCGACGAGCATGTGCGCCTGCGGCTCGGACTCGCGGCGCGCATCCGCCGACACCGCCCTCGCCGTCGAACTCGAAGACCGGCTCGGTGCTCTCGATCCGCAGCGCGCCACGAGCAAAGCGTCGCTCGCGCAGCCCACTCGTCACCCTCTCCGCCCGCCGCAGTGCCTCCAGCACCGCCGGTTCCGTCCGCTCCCGACCCGCCAGGATCGCCGCTGCCTGGTCGTACGTGAGCCGCGCGCCGCTGCGGATGACCGAGCGGTAGAAGCTCGCCTCGCCAGTCGCCAGCTCGACCTCGACCGTCACACACGACCGGTCGACGTGCGGCCGCAGCGAGCAGAGATCGTCCGAGAGCTCGGGCGGGAGCATCGGCGAGACCAGTCCCGGCACGTAGACCGAGAACGCGCGCCCCGAGGCCCCGCGGTCGAGCGGCGAGCCCGCGGGAACGAACCACGACACGTCCGCGATGTGGACGAGCACGCGGTCGTCGTAGAGCGTGAGCGCGTCGTCGAAGTCCTTCGCGGTCGCGGGGTCGATGGTGAACGCGAGCTCGTCGCGCAGGTCGACGCGCCCTTCGAGCGACGGCTCGACCGGGTCGTACGGCTCGAAGCCGCCGCGCTCGCCTTCCTGAACGAGCAGCCCTTCGAGCACCGTCTCGATCTGGTCGGCGCGGCCCAGGACGCGCTCGAGCCGCGCGCGGCCGCGCGTCTGACGCACGACGGCAAGGTCGCCCGGCCGGGCATCGCCGCTCCCCTTCCGATCCACGATCACCGGCACGCCGGGCGTGAAGTACGGCTCGCCCACGAGCAGCTTCCCGCGCCGGGCGAGCTCGACTACGACCGGATCAGACCTGGAGGAAACGGCGGATCGTCAGCCCGGACCCCATCGCGCCGAGCAGGAGCCCCGCTCCGAGGATGATCAGGACGTGGAACGGGAACGGCCACGCATGGATGTTCTTCTCGTGGAGATGAACGATGTGCCCGAGGAAGATCGTCCGTCCGAGCAACAGCAGGACGATCGCGGCCACCGCGCCACCCAGACCGCAGAGCAGCCCCTCGATCATGAACGGGCCCCGCACGAACCAGTTCGTCGCGCCGACCAGCTTCATCACCTCGATCTCGCGGCGGCGCGCGAAGATCGAGAGCCGGATCGTGTTCGCCACGAGCAAGGTCGACGAGATGAGCAGGACGGCGAAGGCGATCAGGACGAAGATCCAGAGGTAGCGCGCAACCGACACCACCCGGTGCGTGATGTGGCCGCACTGCCTGCCGATCGACGTTCCGGCCGCCGCTCGACCCCGGCACCGGCGGGCAGGTGCTCTCGATCGAGGAGTCGTTCAGGTTCGCGATCTGGGCGACGATCGTGTCGATCTGCTGCGCGTCCTTCGGGTAGACGATGAACTTCGCAGGAATCGGGTTGTTCGTGAGGCCGCGGGTCAACTGCGGCTGCTCCTTCTGCATCTGGCGGAGACCCTCCTCCGTCGAGACGAACTGGATGCGCCGCACCTGCGGAATCGCGATCAGCTGGTTGTGAACCTTGTCGATATCGCTTCGTCGTGGCTCGTCGATGGCAGCGGAGCGGCGTGCAGAGGAAGACGCTGACGAGCAGCTGCTTCTTGTAGTGGTCGCTGAGCGAGAGCGCCCAGCTGCCGAGGCCGACGACGAGGCCGAGCATGAACATCCCGATCAGGACCGTCGTCGTGGCCGCGAACGTCGTCGAGAGGTTCGCCCCGAGCGACCGCACCGCCTCGGCGGCGATCAATCTCAGGCGGCCCATCATTCGGACGTGTAGCCGCCGCGGCGCTCGTCGCGCGCGAGCTTGCCGTCCTCGAGCGCGATCACGCGCTTGCGCATCTTGTCGACCATCTCGCGGTCGTGCGTGACCATCAGGATCGTCGTCCCGGAGCGATTGATCCGGTACAGCAGCTGCATGATCCCGACGCTCGTGTCGGGGTCGAGGTTGCCGGTCGGCTCGTCGCAGATCAGCAAGGGCGGGTGGTTGACGAACGCGCGCGCGATCGAGACACGCTGCTGCTCGCCGCCGGAGAGCTCGTCCGGGAGCGAGGACATCTTGTGCGAGAGGCCGACGAGGTTCAGCACCTCGGGCACCTTCCGCCGGATCGACGCGGCGCTCTCTCCCTGCACCTTCAAGGCGTACGCGACGTTCTCGGAGGCGGTCCGGTTCGGCAGCAGCTTGAAGTCCTGGAAGACGCAGCCGACGTTGCGGCGCAGCAGCGGGACCTTCGAGCGCTTCAGCCGGCCGAGCTCGCGGCCGCCGACGATGATCTTGCCCGAGGTCGGCTCGAGCTCCTTCAGGACGAGCCGGATCACGGTCGTCTTGCCCGACCCCGAGGCGCCGACGACGAACACGAACTCGCCCTTGTCGATCGCGAACGTCACGTCTCGCAGCGCCGCGACGTCAGGCTCGTAGATCTTCGTCACGTTCTCGAAGACCACCATCGCCGAGCTCGTCGGCGCAGGCGGCGGCTGGACGGGCTCCGGCTCTGGGAGGACAGCCGTCGAGGCGGGTTCGTCTATGTGCTGGAGGTCCGGTTCCTGCACGGCAAGTAGGCGTGCGCCGCTCCTGGCGCGGCTTGACTGGCCGCACGAGTCTAGCGGAAGGATCGGCTACAAAACCTTTCCCGCGGCCTTCGCGAGCAGGTATTCGCGGACGAAATCGTCGAGCGCGCCGTCGAGAACTGCCTGCGTATTGCCGGTTTCGTACTCGGTGCGGTGGTCCTTGACGAGCTGGTACGGGTGCAGGACGTAGCTGCGGATCTGGCTGCCGAAGCCGATGTCCTGGGCGGCGCCGCGCTCCTTCGCCAGCTCCTCCTCGCGCTTCTCCTGCTCCTGCTCGAGCAGCCGCGAGCGGAGGACGCGGAGCGCCGTCTGCTTGTTCGCGCTCTGCGAGCGCTCGTTCTGGATCTGGACGACGATCCCGGTCGGGAGGTGCGTGATCCGGACGGCGGAATCGGTCTTGTTCACGTGCTGGCCGCCGGCGCCGCTGGCGCGGTACGTGTCGATCCGCAGGTCGCTCTCGTCGATCTCGACGTCGACGTCCTCGGGCAGGAGCGGGCTGACGATCACCTGCGCGAAACTTGTGTGGCGGCGGTGCGCCTGGTCGAACGGGCTCTGGCGGACGAGCCGGTGCACGCCGCGCTCGGCCTTGAGGATCCCGTACGCGTTCTCGCCCTTGACGCTGAACGTCGCCGACTTGAGGCCGGCCTCCTCCCCCGGGCTCGCCTCGAGCAGCTCGGTCGCGAAGCCACGGTCCTGCGCCCAGCGGAGGTACATGCGGAGCAGGATCTCGGCCCAGTCCTGCGCGTCGGTTCCGCCGGTGCCCGCGTGGATCGTGACGAGCGCGTCGCCTGAGTCGTACTCGCCGGAGAAGAGCGCGTCTTCCTGCAGCCGGTCGAGCTCCTCGCGGAGCGGTGCGATGCTCGATTCGATCTCACCGGCCATCTCGCCGTCCATCGCGAGCAGCTCCTGGGCGTCCTGGTACTCCTGGAGGAGGCGGCGGTAGCGGTCGAGGCGGCGGCTCAGCCGCGCGTGCTCGGCCGAGACCTTGGCCGCGCGCTGCTGGTCGTCCCAGAAGCCCGGCTCGCCGAGCTCCTGCTCCAGCTCCGCAACGCGCTTCTCGAGCGCATCCGGGTCAAAGGTAATCACGGACCCAGGCAAGCTGGGCCCCGATCTCCTGGAGCTGCTGGTCGAGCGGCTTCGAGGGTGTCTGGTCGGCCATCCCGTTACGCGCCGTGGCAGCGCTTGTACTTCTTGCCGCTGCCGCACCAGCACGGGTCGTTGCGGCCGATCTTGTCGCGCTCGCGCGTGACGCGCTGCGTCGCGACTCCGCCGCCGCCCGCCGCCAGCGCGCCGGCCGTGACCGAGCCGCCGTTGCCCTCGAGCGCGCCCGCGGCCGCGATCGCATCGGCCCCCGCGAGCGACTCGTGCGCGTAGGCGACCCCGCCGCCGTCGAAACCCTGCGCCTCCTGGGTTTGCTGCAGCTGGTCGACGTCGGAGACCTCGATCTGCGCGTGGAAGAGCGTCGTCACGACCTCCTCGCGGATCGCCAGCCCGAGCTCGCGGAACATCGCCTCGCCCTCGGTCGTGTACTCGACGAGCGGATCCTTCTGCGCCATCCCGCGCAGGTGAATCCCCTCGCGCAGGTAGTCCATGTTCTCGAGGTGCTCGCGCCAACGCGTGTCGACCACCTGGAGGATCAGGAAGCGCTCGACGTCGCGGAGCAGGGGCTGCTCGGTCTCCGGGTTCATCCCGAGTGAGCGCTCCTTCTCGGCGTACGCGTCGCGCGCGTCCTCCTGGAACTCGTCGACGAGCGCGGCCCGGTCGAGCCCGACCTCCTCGCGCAGCTCGTCGGCCGTGATCGGGTCGTCGGACGCGTAGACGTCCTCCATCGCCTTGCAGAGCGCCGCGAGGTCCCACTCCTCCGGGTAGTCCGCCTCGGTGTACGCGGCGACGACGCGCTCGATCACCTCGTCGATCCAGCCCTGCACCTCTTCGGACAGGTCCTCGCCCTCGAGCACGCGCCGGCGCTGCTCGTAGATGACCGTGCGCTGCTTGTTCATCACGTCGTCGTACTTGAGGACGTTCTTGCGCATGACGAAGTTCTGCTCCTCGACCTTCTTCTGCGCGTTCTCGATCTGGTTCGAGAGGATCTTCGCCTCCATGGGCTGGTCGTCCGGCACCTTGAAGCGCTCCATGATGTTGTAGATCCGGTCGCCCGCGAACAGGCGCACGAGGTCGTCCTGGCCGGAGAGGTAGAAGCGCGACTCGCCGGGGTCGCCCTGGCGGCCGGAGCGCCCGCGGAGCTGGTTGTCGATGCGGCGCGCCTCGTGGCGCTCCGTGCCGAGCACGTAGAGCCCGCCGGCCTCGCGCACGCCTTCGCCGAGCTTGATGTCGACGCCGCGGCCGGCCATGTTCGTCGCGATCGTGACCGCGCCGGCCTCGCCTGCCCCGGCGATGATCCCCGCCTCCTTCTCGTGCTGCTTCGCGTTGAGGACGTTGTGCGGGATGCCCTGCCGCTGCAGCAGCTGCCCGAGGTGCTCGGAAACCTCGACCGAGATCGTGCCGACGAGCACCGGCTGGCCCTTCGCGTGGCGCTCCTTGATGTCCTCGATCACGGCGTCGTACTTCGCTTCCTTCGTCTTGAAGATCTGGTCGTTCTTGTCGTCGCGCGCGACGTCGACGTTCGTCGGGATCTCGACGACGTTGAGGCCGTAGATCTCGACGAACTCCTTCTCCTCGGTCTTCGCGGTGCCGGTCATGCCGGCGAGCTTGTCGTAGAGGCGGAAGTAGTTCTGGAGCGTGATCGTCGCGACGGTGACGAACTCCTCCTGGATGTTCACGCCCTCCTTCGCCTCGACCGCCTGGTGCAGGCCCTCCGACCAGCGGCGGCCCTCCATGATCCGGCCGGTGAACTCGTCGACGATCTTGACCTCGCCGTCCTGGACGACGTAGTCGACGTCGCGCTGGTAGAGCGCCTGCGCCTTGAGCGCCTGGTTCAGGTGGTTGACCAGCTGCCCGTTGCGCGGGTCGTAGAGGTTGTCGACCCCGAGCATGCGCTCGACCTTCTCGATCGCGCCCTGCATCGGCGAGACCGTCTTGTGCTTCTCGTCGTAGGCGAAGTCGGCGCCTGAGGCCTCGGCCGCGCCCTTCTCCTCGCCGACCTTCGAGGCGTGGCCGTCGAGCGCCTTGACCGCGCGCGCGAAGTCGTAGTAGACCTGCGCGGCGGTCTCCGGCTCGCCGGAGATGATCAGCGGCGTCCTCGCCTCGTCGACCAGGATCGAGTCGACCTCGTCCACGATTCCGAACGCGTGCCCGCGCTGGACGACTCCCTCGAGCGTGACCGCCATGTTGTCGCGCAGGTAGTCGAAGCCGAACTCTGAGTTGGTGCCGTAGGTGACGTCGGCGGAGTACGCGTCCTTGCGCTCGTCGAACGACATCTGGGTCTGGATGAAGGCGGCCCTCATGCCGAGCGCCTCCCAGACTGGCTGCGTCCACTCGGCGTCGCGCCTGGCGAGGTAGTCGTTGACCGTGACCAGGTGCGCGCTCTGGCCGGTGAGCGCGTTCAGATAGAGCGGCTGGACCGCGACGAACGTCTTGCCCTCGCCGGTGCGCATCTCGGCGATGTCGCCCTCGTGGAGGACGATTCCGCCCATCCGCTGCACCTCGAACAGGCTGATCCCCATCGTGCGCCGAAATGCCTCGCGGACCGCGGCGAAGGCCTCGAAGACGAGCTCGTCGACCGGCTCGCCGTTCTCGATCCGCTGGCGGAACTCGGCCGTCTTGCCCACGAGCTGCTCGTCCGACAGCTCCTGGAACTCGGGCTGGAGTGTGCCGATGTAGGCCGCCTGCTGTGCAAGCCGCTTCAGGCGGCGGCCTTCGCCGAAGCGAAGGGCCTTCTCGAACGAGCCGAGCTGAGACACAGACCTAGGGTATCGGCTCGAGGTTGCGACCCGTTAGAGCGGGCTGGCGTCGACCTCCCAGAGGCGCTCGCGGAGCCTGTGCGCGCGGACGACGTAGTCGTCGCCCTCGCGCTGGCCCAGTCGCTCCAGCTCGGCGACGCTGCCGAACGAGCGCTCGCCGTCCACCGTCAATACGCGCTCGCCGCCGCTGACCGCGAGCTGGATCTCCTGCCCGGGCGCTTCGTCGAGCTCGGCGACCTCGATTCTCTGCGCGGCCACCGCCCATGCATCCCCGTCGCGCCGCACCGCCTCGGCCCGAAACGGCGGATCGACGGACTGCGCGATCACCTGCGCGAGCGGCTCGACGGTGCCCTCCGGCTGCTCCTCCTCGACGACCAGGTCGCCGGTGGGCAAGGCGACGAAGTGCAGCTCGTCCCCCGTCAGGCCGGGCGCGTCGGCGGCGTCCACGGCATCCCAGCGGCGAGGTCGCGGCACGCCGTGGATGCCGGTCTCGCCCCAGTGCGGACCGGGATCGAGGGGCGCGGGATTCGCGCCAGGCTCCGCGGACAGGTCGAGGCTGGCCTGGCGCGCGAGCTTCCGGTGCAGCGGCTCGCGCCGGAAGATCATCGTGTCTCGATCATTGGGGCTCGATCAGCCCGTACTGCCCGTCGCGGCGGCGGTAGACGACGTTCACCTGGCTCGACTCGGCGTTGCGGAAGACGAAGAAATCGTGACCGATCAGCTCGAGCTGCAGGACCGCCTCCTCAGGCGTCAGGGGTGTGACGGCGAAGTGCTTCGTCTTGGCGATCGCGGGCGCCTCGTCGTCGTCGGCGCCGGACGGGCTCGCGGCCAGAATGGGCCCGTTCGCGCGCGCTTCCTTGCGCCGGCGCGAGCGGCCCTGCGTGCGGTAGCGGGTTACCTGGCGCTCGAGCTTCTCGACGAGCTGGTCGATCGAGGCGTGCATGTCCGCCGACGCTTCGCGCGCGCGCAGCACCGGCCCCCGCGTCCAGATGGTGGCCTCCGCGATCTGGTTCGCGGCGATCGACGGGTTCCGCTCGAGCGCGAGCTCGAGCTCGACGCGCGGATCCTCGAGCTGCCGCTCCAGCTTGGCGAGCTTCTGCTCGGCGTAGCTGCGGATCGCGTCGCTGACCTCGAGGTTCCTGCCCTTTACCTGGAGCTGCATGCACCCTCCTTCGAGGCTGGCCTGGGCCAGGAATCTAGCGGACGACCCGCGCGAACGTCACGACCTCGACACGGCGCGCGCCGCCCTTCCGCAGGGCAGAGGCGGCCGCGTTTGCGGTGGCGCCGCTGGTGTAGACGTCGTCGACCAGCGCCACGCGCGGAGGCGACTCGGTCGCAGGGCGGAACGCACCGGCGACATTGCGCCGGCGGTCGGCCCGCGTGAGCCCGCGTTGGTGCCGGATCTGCCGCGTTCGGCCGAGCAGCGGCGCGACCGGCAGGTCCCAGCGCCGGCCCAGCTCGCGCGCGAGCCGTTCGGCTGGGTGGTGACCGCGGGTTAGCACACGCGCGGGGTCGGGCGGGACGAACGTCAGCACCGCGACGGGCGGCCGCTCGACCCGTGTCACGACGAGCTCCGCGGCGTCGACCGCGAGCCGGCGCAGCCCGCGCTCCTTCCAGGCCGCCACGAGACGCCGCACGCCGTCGTCGTACTCGACCGCCGCACGCGCGGAGGCGAGCGCGAGGCGGCGGCCCGAGCACTCCCGGCAGCGCTTGACGGGCCAGGCGGTCGGCGCCCCGCAACGCTCGCAGAGCGGTGGGCGGAGCAGCGGCAGGCGCTCCCGGCAAGGCCCGCACAGCTCCTCCCCGCCCGCGGCGCAGACGACGCAGCGAACCGGCAGTAGTAGATCGAGAAGTCTCACGTCACACCTGTCTCACCTCCCCTCCGAGAGTAGGCGGAGAAATGTCACGTGTCTGTGACGCAGGTGTGCCGAATGTGTGTCAGTTCGAGAAGGCGCGCTCGGCCTCGGCGAGCGCGTCCGGCGTCCCGATGTCGATCCAGTCTCCGGGCACCCGCCACGCGTACACAGGCACGCGCGTGTACAGCCACTCGACGAACCGACCAGGCTGATCGGGGTTGTTGCCCTCGTCCAGGTACTCGCCCACCAGCGGCAGCACGCCTACGCGGGAAGTAGTAGAGCGCGATCCCGGCAAGCGTCGAGGCCGGGCTCTCCGGCTTCTCTTCGAACGAGACGACCCGGTCGGAGTCGTCGACGCCGATCGCGCTCAGCCGCTTGATCGCCTCGAGGTCGCCGACGTCGTAGACCGAAAGGACCGACGCCCCCCGCTCCCGCGCGAGCCGGACGAGCCCATCCTGGCGCTCGGTGAAGAGGCTGTCGCCGGCCGCCACGATCAGCTCGTCGTCGAGCTCCCGCGAACGGACCGTGAGCGCGAGATCGCCGATCGCCCCGAGCTTGTCGTCCTCCGAGGTCGTCCCGTCGTCGATCACCTCCACCTCGAACGGAGCGGCCGCCGCCCACTCCCGAAACCGCCCCGCGAACTTCGCGTTCGTCACGACGAAGACCGTCTCCAGCTCGTCGAGCGGCAGCTGATCGAGCAGCCGGTCGAGGATCGGGCGGCCCGCGATCTCGAGCAGGTGCTTGGGCTCGTCGCGGGTGAGCGGGTAGAGGCGGGTCGCATAGCCGGCAGCGAGGATGACGGCCTTCACGCCGCCACCAGCCTCGCGAGGCTCGCCCCATACGGCGCCCGGTGGACGCCCGCCTCGGTCACGATCGCGGAGATCAACTCCGCAGGTGTCACGTCGAAGGCCGGGTTACGGGCGGGGAAGCGCGAGGTGACCTCCGCCGGATCGCGCTGCTCGATCGGGATCTCCGAGCCGTCGCCGGTCTCGAGGTCGACGGTCGAGCTCGGCGCCACGACGTAGAACGGAACCCCGTGGCGGTCGGCCAGCACGGCCAGAGGGTACGTCCCGATCTTGTTGGCGGTGTCGCCGTTCGCCGCGATGCGGTCGGCGCCGACCAGCACGCAGTCGACCTCGCCGCGTGCGAGCAACGAGCCCGCGGCTGCATCGGCGACGACGGTGTGCGGAATCCCGTCGGCCTCGAGCTCCCACGCCGTCAGCCGCGCGCCCTGGAGCAACGGGCGGGTCTCGTCGACGAAGACATGCTGCAACAGGCCGCGTTCCCACGCCTCCCGCAGCGCACCGAGGGCCGTGCCTTGCCCGCCGGTCGCCAGCGCGCCGGTGTTGCAGTGCGTCAGCGCGCGGCTACCCGCGCCGAGCAGCGACGCCGCGTGCCTGCTCATCTCCCGGCAGCGCTCGATCTCCTCCGAGTGCAACTCGCGCGCCCTCGCCGCCGGATCCGGCGCCGAACGCACCTCCCGTAACGCCCAGCCGAGGTTCGCGGCAGTCGGCCGCGCGCTCTCGAGCGCCGAGAACGCGCGCTCCAGATCCTCTCCCCGCGCCGCCGCCAGCGCATAGCCGTACGCGCCCGCGATCCCGATCGCCGGCGCGCCCCGCACTGCGAGCGTCCGGATCGCCTCAGCGACGTCAGCGGCCGAGCGGCAGACGAGCTCGATCTCCTCGTCGGGCAGCCGCCGCTGGTCGAGCAGGACGACGCGGTCGTCCTCCAGCCGGATGATCCGCTCAGGAGCCAGCACGGACGGACTGTAGCCTGGCGCCGTGACCGGGTTGCGCATCCGGCCGGAACGGCCCGCCGACCGCGCCGCCATCGCGGAGGTGACCGCAGCGGCTTTCGGCAAGCAGCGAGAGGCTCGCCTCGTCGATGCGATTCGCGCCTCCGACGGCTTCGTGCCCGAGCTCTCGCTCGTCGGGGAGCTCGACGGCGAGGTCGTCGGCCACGTGATGCTCAGCTACATCGGGCTCGAGGGCGACTCGCGCCGCCTGCTCGAGCTCGGGCCGATGTCCGTCGCGCCCGACCGGCAGCGCGGCGGGATCGGCTCAGCGCTCGTACGGAAAGCGCTCCGGCTCGCGGATGAGCGCGGAGAGCCGCTCGTGCTCGTTCTCGGCCATCCCTGGTACTACCCGCGTTTCGGCTTCGGCCGGGCGTCGGAGCTCGGGATCACGCCGCCGTCCGCCGACGTGCCCGACGAGGCGTTCATGGCCGTGACGCTCTCACGCTACGACGGCGGAATCCGCGGCCGCGTCGTTCTGCCTCCAGCCTGGGCCGCCGGCTAGGTCCCTTCGTCCCAGGAGGCGAGGTACTTCGCCTGCTCCTCGGTCAGCTCGTCGATCGCGATCCCCATCGTCGCGAGCTTGAGCCGCGCGATCTCCTTGTCGATCTCCTCCGGCACGGGATAGACGCGCCGCTCGAGGCTCGTCGCGTTCGCGACCATGTACTCGGCCGAGAGCGCCTGGTTCGCGAACGACATGTCCATCACCTGGGCGGGGTGCCCCTCGGCGGCTGCGAGGTTGACGAGCCGGCCGTCCGCGATCAGGTAGATCCGCCGCCCGTCCTCGAGCCGGAACTCGTCGACGAACTGGCGCAGTGTCCGTGTGTCGGCCGCGAGCGCCCGCAGGGCCGGGATGTCGATCTCGACGTTGAAGTGGCCCGTGTTCGCGAGCACGGCGCCGTCCTTCATCCGCTCCATGTGCGAGCGGTTGATGACCGACTTGTCGCCGGTCGCGGTCACGAAGATGTCTCCGATCTCGGCCGCCCGCTCCATCGGCAGCACTTCGTAGCCGTCCATCGCGGCCTCGAGCGCCTTCAGCGGGTCGACCTCCGTGACGATCACGTGCGAGCCCATGCCCTTCGCCCGCAGCGCGAGGCCGCGGCCGCACCAGCCGTAGCCGGCGACGACGAACTTCCGGCCCGCCAGCAGGATGTTGGTCGCGCGGATGATCCCGTCGATCGTCGACTGCCCCGTCCCGTAGCGGTTGTCGAAGAAATGCTTCGTCTTTGCGTCGTTGACGGCGACCACCGGGAAGCCGAGCGCCCCGTCGCGCTCGAGTGCGCGGAGCCGGATCACGCCGGTCGTCGTCTCCTCGGTGCCGCCGACGATGTCGCCGAGCTGCTCGCGCCGGTGCGAGTGCAGGACGCCGATCACGTCGGCGCCGTCGTCCATCGTCAGGTGCGGCTTGTGATCGACCGCGGCCTCGATGTGCTGGTAGTAGGTGTCGTTGTCCTCGCCCTTGATCGCGAAGACCGAGACGTCGTAGTGCTCGACGAGCGCCGCCGCGACGTCGTCCTGCGTCGAGAGCGGGTTCGACGCGCAGAGCACGACGTCGGCGCCGCCCGCCTTGAGCGCCCGCATCAGGTTCGCGGTCTCGCTCGTGACGTGCAGGCAGGCGGAGATGCGGTAGCCCTCCAGCGGCTGCTCGCGCTCGAAGCGGTCGCGGATCGCCGCCAGCACCGGCATCTGCCGGTCGGCCCACTCGATGCGGTTCAGGCCCTCTTCCGCGAGCGCCAGGTCCTTCACGTCGTGCCGTCTCGTCGTCGCCATTCCTCAGCTCCTTCTGTTTAGGCGGCCAGCAGCCGCTCGTGCTTGCGCTGCTCCCAATCAAGTGACGCGCCGAGCGCGGCCGGCTCGCTGCCGGCGAGCCAGTTGTCGACCGCGGCCCGCAGCTCCGGCTCGTACCGGAGCCGTCGCGCGAACGCCAGCTCCCGCAACTCGACGCCGAAGCGGCGGCGCAGCTCCTTGAGCGAGCGCAGCTGGTTCAGCTCGAGCAGCCCGTAGAGCCGGTAGCCCGAGCCGGTTCTGCGCGGAACGACGAGCCCGGTGCGCTCGAGGTAGCGCAGCATCCTCGGCGACCAGCCCGTCTGGGTTGCGGCTTCTCCGACCGTCGTCTCTTTCACGGCCGGAACCTTAACACACTTATGTCAGACTAGCTGCCCTCCACCCTGCCGTACCGATCCTCGAGGCGGACGACGTCGTCCAGCTCGGGCGTGGAGACCTCGAGGATCGTCGTGTCCTCGAGCGCCCGTACCCGGTGGACGGTGCCCGGCTGGAAGCGGAAGGCTGCGCCTGCCCCGACGACCTCGCTCGCCAGGAGCCGCTCGCCGGGTGCGCCCAGCTCGACCTCGGCGCGCCCCGAGAGCACGTACCAGGCCTCGTCCTTGACGTTATGGAACTGGAGGCTGAGCGACTCCCCCGCCTTGACGAACAGCAGCTTGCCGGCGTAACGCTCGGTCACGGCGAAGATCAGCTCGTGGCCCCAGGGCTTCTCGACCTTCTCGGTATCGGACGCGAACCGGTCGATCCCCTCGAGGTTCGGCGAAGTGACGTGGTCACGGCCCGACACAGCGCCGCGAACCTACCACTGTTGACCGCTGGAAGTCAGCCGGTCGGCCAGGCCGGATGCTCGGCCAGGTGCTGCTCGGCCAGCCGCAGGTCCTTGGGCGTGTTCACCGTCAGCCAGGCGCCGTCGTGCCGGTACGCGCGTAGCCGGCCCTCCGCCGCGAGCTCGGGGAAGGTCGTGGTCTCGTGGTCGCCGCGCTCCGGGAAGCGCTCGAGTGCCTCTTCGCCGAGGACGTAGACACCGCAGCTGACCCAGTGCTCGAGCCGCGGCGCCTCGCGAAAGCCGGTGACGAGGTCGTCGTCCAGCTCGACCACGCCGAACGGTGAGTGAACCTGGGCGACAGTGATCGTCGCGGCCGCCTCGCTCTTGGCATGCAGCTCGAGCAGGCGCAGCAGATCGACGTCGGTGAGCTCGTCGCCGTTGAGCGCATAGATCTCGCCGCCGTCGCGCCGTTCCGCCGCAGCGAGGCGGATCCCGCCGCCGCGGCCGAGCGGCTCCGGCTCGCCGACCGGGACGATCTGCGGGCCGATCTCGCCCAGCGCCTCGCTGAAGAGATCCTCCTGGCCCGCGGCGCAGCTGACGAGCACGCGCTCGACCCCGGCCGCGGCCAGCTGCTCGACCTGGTACGCAGCGAGCGGCTTGCCGCCGACCTCGACAAGGGCCTTCGGCTTGCCCTGCGCGGCGTCGCCCAACCGCTCGGCCTTGCCGCCCGCGAGGATGATCGCCTCCACGCGCGTTAGGCCTGCTGGCGCTCTGGCTCTTCCGTCTCGGGCAGGTCGGCGAGCGACGAGGCCGCGCGGCCGATCCCCTCGTAGACGAAGCCCGCCGCGCGCGTGGCGTCGGGGTCGAGCAGGTTGCGCCCGTCAATGATCACCGGGCTGCGCATCGCGGCGCGCACCTCGTCGGAGGCGAGCGTCCGCAGCTCGTCCCACTCGGTCACGATCACCGCAGCGTCAGCGCCGCTCACCGCGTCGAGCACCGTGTCGCAGAAGGTGACGCCCTGCAGCAGCCGGCTCGCGTCCGCGATCGGATCCCACGCGCGCACGTCCGCGCCCTCGGCGAGCAGGCGTGACGCGAGCACGAGCGACGGCGCCTCGCGCAGATCGTCCGTGTTCGGCTTGAAGGCGAGCCCGAGCAGTGCGATCGTCTTCCCGCGGAGCTTGCCGACGTGCTTCTCGAGCTTGCCGACGACGCGCCGCTTCTGCAGCTCGTTGACCTCGATCACCGCGTTCAGCAGCTGAAAGTGGTAGCCGGAGTTCGAGGCGAGCTGCTTGAGCGCGACGCCGTCCTTCGGGAAGCACGACCCGCCCCAGCCGATCCCGGCGCGCAGGAAGTGCGGGCCGAGCCGGTGGTCGAGGCCGATTCCCTCGGCGACCTGGACGACGTCGGCGCCGGTCGCCTCGCAGACGTTCGCGATCTCGTTGATGAAGCTGATCCGCGTCATCAGGAATGCGTTCGCGGCGAGCTTGATCATCTCGGCCGAAGCAACGTCCGTGCGCACGATCGGAGAGCCGAGCTGCTCGTAGAGGCCCGCGACGACCTCGCCGTCGGCTTGCGTGAAGGAGCCGACGACCACACGGTCGGGCTCCATGAAGTCCTTCACGGCGCTGCCTTCGGCGAGGAACTCGGGGTTCGAGACGTAGCCGACGTGCGCGAGCCCGCTCGAGTCGAGCGCCGCGCGCACCTTCTCGCCGGTGCCGACGGGAACCGTGCTCTTCATCACGAGCAGCGTGCGCTCGTCGGGCACCGGCAGGTCGTCGACGGCCTGCCAGACGGCGCTCAGATCGGCGTCGCCCGAATAGGTCCGCGGCGTCCCGACGCAGACGAAGACGACGCCGCACCCGGCCAGGTCGGCCGCCTCGAGCGTAAACGTGAGCCGCTCGCCGTTGCGTGCCAGGAGCTCCTCGACGCCCGGCTCGTGGAACGGGACGCGCCCGGCCTGCAGCGCCTCGATCCGCTCCGGCAGGATGTCGCGGATCACGACGTCGTGACCGAGCTCGGCGAAGCCCGCCCCGGTGACGAGGCCCACCCAGCCGGCGCCGAAGATGCCGATCTTCACGGGCCGGAGCCTAGCGAGTCATCGGCCGCAAGCCACGCGCGATCGCCAGCATCGTCTCGTTCGAGAGCGAGTCGAGCAGCGTGTTCACGACCCAGTAGCTCCCGCTCCCGCTGTGGAGCACGACCATGTGCAGGTTCGAGCCGGTGTAGTACAGGTCGAAGCGCCTGCCCCCGACCCGCTGCGTCAGGCTTCGGTCGGACAGCACCGGCGCGCCCGTCCAGTCGGACTCCTGGATGCCCCAGTACTCGTTCGCGCCCGTGCGGTAGGTGAGGCGAACGGTCGGACGGCCGCCGAGCGAGTAGACGCGAAGCGGCGTCTCGCCGTAGCCGGAGTCGAGGTTGGAGTTGCGCTCGAGCACCGTCGGCAGCTGGAGCCGGAAGGGCACGCGGTGCTTCACGGCCGCCAGCGTCGGTCGCGTCGCGCCCGGGTCGTAGCGGATGTACGGCGGCTGCCGGGTGGGAGCCTGCCGCACGATCACCGGCGCGAGCCGGTCGTGGAACGTCGAGCCGACCACGACCACGACGCACGCGCCGTTCGCGAGCGGGCCGATCTTCGCCGGCCGCGGCTCGACGTCGGTGCTGCCGACGAGCTTCGCGACGCCCTGCGCCGCGCCCTTGCACGCGCCCCGCGAAGAGTCGAAGTACGCCTTCGAATGGAAGTAGTTCCAGTTGGGCGCGTTGGCCGGCTGATTGCTCGGCGGCAGCTTGATCTGGTAGCCCTTCTGCGCCAGCAGGTAGCTCGCATTCGCCGCCGAGCCGGCGACGCCGTTCCCGTTCAGCACGGTCAGGGTCACCTTCGACGGCGGCAGCGTGAACTTGTGGTGGAGCTTGCGCCCGAGCGCGACCGCGGTCTCCTGTGCCGGCGCCTGCACGTCCGGGTTGAGGAAGCTCTGCACCGCCTGGTCGATGCTCGACTGCGACGCGAAGAGCTCGTTGTAGCCGGTCAGCCCGCTGATCTTGTTCTGGAAGACGTGCCCCGGCGGCAGGCCGTGTGCGAAGCCCGCGTACTTCTCGAGCGTCCCGAGATTGACGTGCCCGCCGCCGCCGATCCCGACCTCGACGTAGTGGTGGTCGGTGATCGTGTTGACGAGGCTGATCACGCTGCGCAGGCCCAGCGAGTGGGACGCCTGCTGCCGGAGGGCGCCGACGAATTCCTGCTGGCGCGCGAGCCGGAACAGGTCCGAGTCGGTGTGCCGGAAGCGCACGAACGAGAGCGCCTGTCGGCCGTTCATCAGCTGGTAGCCCGGCTGCAGGTCGATGTTGGCGAAGTCGGTGCTGCCCGTGCCGATGTTGCGGTTGTAGTAGCGGCGGTCGACGTCCATCCAGACGCCGCCGAGCTTGTTCACCACCGCGATGAAGCCCAGGAAATTGACGCTGATCAGGTAGTTGATCGGCAGGCCGGTCAGGTGCTTCACCGTCTCGAGCGAGCCGGTCGGGCCGCAGAACGCGTAGGCGCTGTTGATGCGGCCGTGGTCGTAGACGACCGCGGGCCCGTTGTTGCGGCCGCTGGCCGTGCGCGACGGGCAGTAGATCGGGACGTCGAGGTCGCGCGGCAGTGAGAGCAGCGAGATCGTCTTGGTCGACGGGTCGGCGCGGATCAGCATCATCGTGTCCGAGCGCGACGGCGAATTCCCGTCGCCGGCGCGGTGGTCGTAGCCGATCACGAGCGCAATTGCCGGCTGGTGCGGATCCTTGATCGTGTCCAGCCTCTGCGCCGCGCGCTCGCAGCTCGCGGACTGGCAGCCGAGCGCGAACGCCTTCTCGTGGGCCCAGAGGTAGAAGCCGCCGACCAGGCCCGAGACGAGCACGACGATCGTCAGGGCGAGCCAGAGGAAGAAACGTCCGACGAGGCGCGCGAAGCCGGGCTTCGGCGGCAGCGGTGTTCGATAGAGCGTGACGGGCGACAGCGAGCCCGGCGGGAGAACGGCCCTCCCGTTCCCGTTGGCGCCGCGGCCGATTCCTCTTTTGAGCGTCGTCCTCATACGCGAGAAGCAGGAACGCCCGAAGCCGCGTTCGCCGCAGTCAGGATAGCCGAGCCCCCGGCCGGTCTAGACCTGAACGCGGGTGAGCGCTTCCTCCGCCAGGTGGACGCCCTCGACCATCGCCTGCAGCTTCGCGTAGGCCACCTCCCAGCTGCGCGTGCGCAGGCCGCAGTCCGGACAGACGTGGATCCGCGCCGGGTCGCCGAAGACGTCGACGGCGTAGAGGATCCGGTCGCGCACGAGCTCCGGCGACTCGACGAAGTCGGTGTGGATGTCGAGCACGCCGAGCCCGAGGATCGGGTCGTACGACAGGTCGCGGAACTTCGAGATCACCTCGTAGCCCGGCCGGTCCGACGCGGTGGTGCCGAGCTCGCGCCGGTCGTAGTTGGCGAAGCCGACGCAGTACTGGCGGCAGCCGCTCATCCCCTCGATCGCCGGGAAAAAGAGGTCGTAGTCCGAGAAGCAGAGGTGCGTCGAGAAGAAGCAGTCCAGCCCCTCGACGCTGACGTTGAAGCTCTCGACGAAGAGGTCGAGCTCGTCGGCCTCGGTGGACGCGCCCGGCTCGTCGATCTGGATCCAGTCGGTCCCGAGCTCGATCAGCGCCTCGAGGTTCGGGCGGATCAGGTTCCGCGCGATGTCGAGCGTGAGCTCGCGGCGCGCCTCGATCTCCTGCTTGCGGCCGTAGCCTGCGCCGAGACGGCCCTCTTTCGGCGTGTGGTGCTCGTCGTACGACCAGACCGCGAGCGTGTACGCGCCGGTGATCGGGATCTTCAAGCGCGCCTTGGCGACCGACTGCAGGAACGAGAACTCGTCGTTGTGGTACGGCTCGCGCAGCCCGACCGGGCCGACCGCCGCCGACTTGGAGTAGTACTTGTTGTCGAAGCTCCGCACGGTGCCGCGCGGCTCGAAGCCGTTCGCGTGCGCGATCGCCCAGGCGTACATCTCGCTGCGGAGCTGCTCGCCGTCCCAGATCACCTCGATGCCCGCGGACTCCTGCAGGCGGACGCAGTAGCGGCTCGCCCACTTTGCGAGGTCGTCGGCGTTGGCATCGCCGCGCTCGAGCGACTCGACGAGCTCCTCGTGGCCCTCGACGCCGACCTTCTCGCCCCACGAGCGCGCGTGCTCGATGTCGCTGGAGTCGAGCTCACGCCCCTGTGCGGTCTTGACGAGCCACGGCGGCTTGGCCAGCGAGCCGATCTCGTGTGTCAGAAACGTGTGCTGCTGGTCGCTCATGCCGCCGCCTCCGTGGTCGCGGTCTTCGCCTTGCCGAGCCGCGCCAGCTTCTCGCGGGCGATCGGCTCCGAGACATATTGCAGGTCGCCGTTCGGGACGAGCGCTACGCGCTCGGCACGCTGGGCCAGCCGCTCGGCGAACGACGCGAGCTCGCGCGGCTCCTCGACCAGCGAGTTGCGCGCGTCGAGGACCCCCGCGAGCAGGAGCTTGTCGAAGCCCTCAGGCACGTCGTCGAGATGGGTCGCGTAGAAGTCGATCCCCAGGCCGCCGACCGGCAGCTCGGCCGCTCCGCTCCGCAAAGCCGGGCCGGCGTCGCCGAACTCGAGCCAGAGGACGAGGTCGCCGCCGAGCGCGTCGAGCGCCTCGGCGAGGCCGTCGAGCTCGGGCTTCTCCTCACGCGGAAGGAACGGCTCGGCCAACACGACGAGCTCGGCGTCGAGCCCCTCGAGTGCCGGCTTCAGCACGCCTTCGGCGACCTCCTTCGGCGAGAGGCCAGTTCCGTGCGAGAGCGCGAACGGCGAGGGCAACGTGACCAGGCGCGGCCCGGGCAGCGGCGCGACGTAGCGCTCGCCCAGCGCTTGCGTCAGGCGCGGCTCGCCGGTCGACTTGGGCGCCCGGTAGAAGGTGTTCGTGTCGAGAAAGCGCGTCAGTGCGCCCGTCTCGAGCCCGTCCGAGGCCTCGAGCAGCGGCCGGAAGTGATCCTGCCAGCGCAGCATCCCGTCCGTGAGGAGATCGAGCCCCGCCTGCTGCTGCACGGAGACAACCTCGGCGAAGTCGCGCTCGACCTGCTCGTCGACCGCCTCCTGCGTCGTCCGCCCGCGGTCGAGGTCGCGCGTCGCCGCGACGAGTGCCTCGGAGCGCGGGTAGAGGCCGGGCGCGAACGCCTGCAGCTCAGCCACGTCCTGCCACCGCCAGCTGGTTCTCGGCGTGCCGGATGCGCTGTTCGAGCTGCCAGCGGTCGGCGTCCGACTCACCCCGCTCGACGCGCTCCAGCTCTGCCTGCGCCCTTTCGAGCTGCTCGCGCGCGCGGGCGTCGTCGATCTCGCGCGCCTCGACGGCGTCGTCGACGAGGGCGAGCGCCCGGTCCTGCTCGACCTTGAAGAAGCCGGGCCCGGTCGCGAACTCGAGCACGTCCTCGCTCGAGCGGTCACGGTAGACCCGCGTCGAGCCCGCGTTCAGCAGCGCGATCAGCGGCGCGTGCCGGGCGAGCACGCCGAACTCGCCGTCCGCGCCGGGGACGACGATCATCTCGACGTCGCCCTCGAAGGCAGGGCCTTCCGGCGTCACGAGTGACACGCTGAACGTCGCGGCCAAGTTAGTGCCCCGTCCAGTAATGCTCTCGAGCTTCTGGGTCGCGAGCACCAAGCAAGGGGCCGCACTCGTCCGCAGCCAAGGCTGGTTGCCTTGGCAAGGGCGAGGGTGGTTCCTGGCGCCGCGTGATCGCGGGCCAGAAGCCGAGAAGTATTGCTGGGCGGGGCACCTAGACGGCGGCTGGCTCGGCGGCGGGCTCTGGCTCGGGCGCCTCTTCGGGCTCCTCGGCTGCTTCCTCGGGCTCTTCGCCTTCGCCCGCGAGCTGCCGCGCCTTCGCGACGGCCTGGTCGATCGTGCCAACCATGTAGAACGCCTGCTCCGGGAGCTCGTCGTGCTTGCCTTCGATGATCTCCTGGAAGCCCTTGATCGTGTCCTCGAGCCGGACGTACTCGCCCGGCTGGCCGGTGAACTGCTCAGCGACGAAGTTCGGCTGCGAGAGGAAGCGCTGGATCCGGCGCGCGCGGTTGACCGTGACCTTGTCCTCGTCGGAGAGCTCGTCGATCCCGAGGATCGCGATGATGTCCTGCAGGTCCTTGTAGCGCTGCAGGATCTCCTGCACCCGCGTCGCGGTCCGGTAGTGCTCGTCCGCCACGATCCCCGGCTGGAGTGCGCGCGAGAACGAGGCGAGCGGGTCCATCGCCGGGTAGATCCCCATCTCGACGATCGAGCGCTCGAGCACGACCGAGGAGTCGAGGTGCGCGAACGTGTTCGCCGGGGCCGGGTCGGTGTAGTCGTCTGCGGGCACGAAGATCGCCTGGATGGACGTGACCGAGCCGGTGAGCGTCGAGGTGATCCGCTCCTGCAGCTGGCCCATCTCGGTCGCGAGCGTCGGCTGGTAGCCGACCGCGCTCGGCATGCGGCCGAGCAGCGCAGAGACCTCGGAGCCGGCCTGGACGAAACGGAAGATGTTGTCGATGAAGAGCAGCACGTCCTGGCCCTGGTCGCGGAAGTACTCCGCCATCGTCAGGCCGGAGAGACCGACGCGCAGGCGCGCGCCCGGCGGCTCGTTCATCTGTCCGTAGCAAGCGCGACCTTGTCGATCACCTCGCTCTCCTGCATCTCGAGCCAGAGGTCGTTGCCCTCGCGCGTGCGCTCGCCGACGCCCGAGAAGACCGAGACGCCGCCGTGCTCCCTCGCGACGTTGTGGATCAGCTCCTGGATCAGGACCGTCTTGCCGACGCCGGCGCCGCCGAAGAGGCCGACCTTGCCGCCGCGCACGAACGGCGCGACCAGGTCGATCACCTTGATCCCCGTCTCGAAGATCTCGATCTCCGGCGAGAGATCGGCGAAGGCAGGCGGGTCGCGGTGGATCGGCCAGCGCTCGCCCGACGCGGGCTCCTTGTTGTCGACGGGGTCGCCGACCACGTTCCAGATCCGGCCAAGCGTCTGCTCGCCGACGGGGACGGTGATCGGGCCACCGGTGTCCACGACGTCGACGCCGCGCGGGACGCCGTCGGTCGAGTCCATCGCGACCGTGCGTACGCGGTCGTCGCCGAGGTGCTGCTGGACCTCGGCGATCAGGTCGATCTCGGGGCGGCCGTCAGTCTCCGGCACCGTGATCCGGACGGCGCTGTTGATCTCCGGCAGCCGGTCCGGGAAGACGGCATCGATCACGACGCCCTTGATCTCGATGATCTTGCCGACGTTCTGCTGGCCGTTCTGCTGGTCAGGCATGTGTCTCCTGGAGAGGT
Organism: uncultured Actinomycetes bacterium; assembly: GCA_963755635.1. GTDB lineage: Bacteria > Actinomycetota > Thermoleophilia > Gaiellales > Gaiellaceae > AC-32. The sequence goes on from CAVWKS010000036.1 coordinate 360,779, forward strand.
GGGTCTGGTGCGCTGCGTACGCGGCGATTCAACCTGCCGCCGAGCGACCGCAGTGTACCGAAGCGGAACCCAGTCCCCTCCAGGGAACGAAGCGCACGCCGGTCCTCCTTGATCGAGGCCACACGGGCCTCGTGATCGAGGCTTCAGACGTACGAGCTGACGAGCGAAGCAAACACTGTGAGAACAGTATCGCTGCGCGGGCCCGCGTTACGCGGACGGCTTAGGGAAGGGTCGGGCCGGGGCGCGCCGGAAGCCCGGCCAGCAGGCGGAAGGAGCGGTTCTTGAGCTTCGCGCTGAGGCCCTGGTTGAGCGCGAAGTCTGCGGGCGCGGGCAGCGGCGTGACCTCCGCCGGCTGGATCCCCGGGGCGCTGTTGAACTGCGTCGATGCGACGACGCTGCCGAGCCCGACCGCCGCGATCGCCATCGCCGCCACAGCCGGAGCGAGGCGCAGGCGAACGCGTCGCCGGACCCGTCCGATCACGACGCCCTCGAACGGCACCGGTGGCGCCGCCCGCAGCGTGGCCGTGAGGCCGTTGACGTCACGGTTGAAGTCGCGGCATGCCTCGCAGCGCTCCAGGTGGTCGCTCAGGAGCGCGCGCTCGAACGTCGACAATTCGCCGTCAACGGCCGTCGACGCCCACTGACGGGCACGGTCGCAATGTCCCTGCATTGCTCTCACCCTAGCTCTGACGGTGGAGATCTCGAGAAGTTAGCTGCGCTTTCGCCTAGAAAAGGGCGTGATTTGGGTCGATCAGCAGCCCGATCAAGACGAAGAGGAAGCCGAGCGTGACGAAGATTGCAGACCTGTTGATGGTTTCGTTCTGCTCGCCGAACGAGGCCCAGCGCAGCCGGCGCCCGCTGAACGTGAACGGGAGGATCGCCGCTCCGGCGGACTCCGACTTGACGCGCGCCGGCCCCCGGTTGCCGGCGAAGAACCCGACGATCAGCAGGAAGCATCCCGTGAGGTAGAAGCCGAGCGTCAGGGCGCGCAGAGCGGAAGCTCCGGCGAGCAGCCCAAGCGGCAGCGAGACCAGCGCGACCAGCGCCGAGCCGAGCACGACGAGTACGGCCAGCCGGCGGAGCGCGGTGAGAAGCATCGGAAGATCTACGTCTGGAGAGCCTGCTCCGTCTCGGGCGCCTTTGCGGTGCCGCGCCGACGCATCTCGTCAGGCGTCATCGGCCAGTGCTCGAGCGGGTAGTGGCAAGCCGCGACGTGCCCCGTGCCGAACGGGTAGAGCGGCGGCTCTTCCACGTCGCAGTGGCCCTCGACGAAGCGCGGGCAGCGCGGGTGGAACCGGCAGCCGCTCGGCGGGTTGACGGGGCTCGGAACGTCGCCCTCGAGCACGATCGGCTCGCGCTTGCGCCCTTGCTCCGGATTCGGGATCGGCACGGCCGACATCAGCGCGCCTGTGTACGGATGCTTGGGCTCCTTGTAAAGGACGTCGCGCGAAGCGACCTCGGCGACCTTGCCGAGGTACATGACCAGCACGCGGTCGGAAATGTGCCGCACGACGTTGAGGTCGTGGGCGATGAAGATGTAGGTGAGACCGAAGTCGTCCTGCAGGTCCTTGAGCAGGTTCAGGATCTGCGCCTGGACCGAGACGTCGAGCGCGGAGACCGGCTCGTCGCACACGATCAGCTTGGGGTTGACCGCGAGGGCGCGCGCGACCCCGATGCGCTGACGCTGGCCGCCCGAGAACTCGTGCGGGAAGCGGTTGTAGTGCTCTGGGTTGAGGCCGACGACCTCGAGCAGCTCCTGCACGCGGCGCTTGATCTCGGCCGCCGTGCCGAGCCCGTGCACCTCGAGCGGCTCGCCGACGATGAATCCGACGCGCTTGCGCGGGTTGAGCGACGCGTACGGATCCTGGAAGATCATCGTCATCTCCCGGCGCATCGGGCGCATCGCCGCCCGCGAGAGCTTCGTGATGTCTCGTCCCTCGAAGTGGATGCGTCCACCCGTGACCTCGAGCAGCTTCACGACGCAGCGCGCGAGCGTGGACTTGCCGCAGCCGGATTCGCCGACGATGCCGAGGGTCTCTCCCTGCTTGACGCTGAAGTTGACCCCGTCGACCGCCTGCACGGCGCCGATCTGCTTCTGGAAGATGATCCCGCGCGTGATCGGGAAGTACTTCTCGACGTTGTCGACAACGAGCAGGTCGTCGCTGTCCGGCTTTCGGTCGCTCAGGCTCATGGCCGTCGTCGACTGCTCGTTCGCCGACACCTAGCGGGCCTCCGCCATCGTTATCTCGAGCAGCTTCGCCGCCTCCCGGTCCTTCGTCTCCTGGTCGAGATGGCACGCCTGGAGATGCGCGGGATCGCGCTCGCTCGGCACGAGCTGGGGCACGGTCGTCTTGCAGACCTCCATCACGTGCGGGCACCGCGGATGGAAGCGGCACCCCGCCGGCGGGCGAAGAAGCGACGGCGGCTGGCCGGGAATCTGCGTCAGCCGCTCCAGGTCGGCGTCGAGACGGGGCAGCGAGCCCATCAGGCCCCAGGTGTACGGGTGCTGCGGCCGGTTGAAGAGATCATCGACGTTCGCCTGCTCGACGACGTTCGCCGCGTACATGACGAGCACGTCGTCGGCGACCTCGGCGACGACGCCGAGATCATGCGTGATCATCATGATCGCGCTGCCGAACTCCTCCTGCAGGCGCTTCATCAGCGTGAGGATCTGCGCCTGGGTGGTCACGTCGAGCGCGGTCGTCGGCTCGTCGGCGATCAGCAGGTCAGGGTCGTTGATCAGCGCCATCGCGATCATCACGCGCTGGCGCATGCCGCCCGAGAACTGGTGCGGGTAGTCGTCCATCCGCGAGTTGGCCTTCGGGATGCCGACCGCCTTGAGCAGCTCGACCGCGCGGGCGCGCGCGGCGCGCGTCGTCACGTCGCGGTGGAGCTGGACCGCCTCGATGAGCTGCTTCCCGATCGAGTGCACCGGGTTCAGCGACGTCATCGGGTCCTGGAAGATCATCGAGATCTCCGAGCCACGGATCTCACGCAGCTTTCGCGACTTAGCGGTCAGGAGGTTCTCACCCTTCCAGAGCGCCTCGCCCGACGTGATCGTGTTCCGCTTCGGATTGAGACCCATGATCGTCAGGCAGGTGACGCTCTTACCGCAGCCCGACTCACCGACGATGCCGAGCGTCTGCCCCTTCTCGACCGAGAACGAGACACCCTCCACCGCGCGGACGATCCCGTCGTCTGTCGCGAAGGACGTGTGCAGGTCGGTGACTTCGAGGAGCGCCATCTACGTGAGCCTGATCCGTGGATCGACCCAGGCGTACAGGATGTCGACGATCAGGTTGAAGACGATGATCGATAACGTCGCGAAGATGACAACCCCCTGCACCACCGTCAGGTCATAGCTCTGGATCGCGAGGATGGCGGTGCGGCCGAGACCGGGAAGCGTGTAGACCTGCTCCGTGAAGATCGCGCCGCCGAGTGCGAGCCCGATGTCCATCCCGAGCATCGTCACCACGGGCAGAAGCGCATTCCGCAGCACGTGTGAGCGCATCACACGTCCCTCGGGCGCGCCCTTCGCGCGGGCAGTGCGGACGAAGTCCTCGTTCAGCGTCTCGAGCACGTTCGCCCGGATCATCCGGGCATAGAGGGCCGCGAACAGAATCGCGAATGTGCACCACGGCAGGATCAGGTGGTAGGCCCACTGCACGACGCCGCCTTCCTGGCCGGGCGAAGGGTTCAGGATCGGCGCGTAGCCGGCGATCGGCGTATGGATCGGGAAGTTCCGCAGCTTGTAGCCGAAGAAGTAGGAAAAGATCAGGCCGATCCAGACCGGGTGCGCCGACACGCCGATCAGGACGAAGACCATTCCCGCCCTGTCTAAGAGCGAGCGCGGCCGGAGCGCCGACAAGATCCCGACGAGCAGCCCCAGCGTGAGCCAGAGAATGGCCCCGCCGAAGACGAGCGAGGCGGTCACGCGCGCCGCTCGGCCGATGACGTGGTTGACCGATTGCTTGGTGATGAACGACGTGCCGAGCGAGCGATCGATTATCAGGCGCTTCAGGAACAGGCCGTACTGGTAGTAGACCGGGTGGTTGAGCCCGAGCTTGATCGTCGCCTGCTGCATGCACGCCGTCTGCGCCTGCGCACCGCCGCAGACGAGCCGCTGGGGAGCGACCGGCGCCATGAAGAAGATCACAAAGGTGACGAACGTGACGACGAGGAAGAGGAGCATCGCCCAAAGAAGTCGTCTGACGAGATATCTGAACACTGTTCGTCCTCTGCTCTCCGCCCGCCGCCGCTAGCTGCCGAACCTTACCTAACAATTCGAAGCGAAAAACCACGAGGCGCCGGCCGGAGCCGGCGCCTCGTGTCGTGCTACGTCCGTGCCTCTTCTCCTCTTACTTGAAGGCGAGGACGTTGAGGGACGGGTACTGGTAGACGCTCTGGTAGACCATCGTCTTCGGAGCGACCTTGCTCGAGTAGAAGAACTGGTTCGTCGAGTCTCCCATCGAGGCCCACGGAACCGCGCTCTTCGAGATGTTCATGTCCAGCTGACCGTACGTCTTGTACCTCTTCGCGCCGGTCAGCCGAGAGGCCTTCTCCATCAGCGTTGTTGTACTTCTTCGAGTTGAAGTACGCGATGTTGTTGTTCTCCGACGCGTGGATGTTTCTGCCGTCGAGGAGGACGTTGATGAAGTCGTACGGGTCGGGGTAGTCCTGGCACCAACCGACGCTGGTGACCATGTCGTGCGACGAGCCCTTCGTCCCCGCAGCCTGGTAGATGTCGAAGCCTGCGAACCCCTTGCCCTGGACCTTGTAGCCCAGGTCCGTGAGGTCACGCAGTTCCACCTGGTACTGCTTGGGCCCGACCGAACCGGCCGTCTGGTAGAAGAGGTTCAGCGAGGCACCGTTGCCGGGGCCGAGCGACTTCGCCTTGGCCAGGTTGCGATGGAGCGGGAACGCCTGCGTGCGGAGCGATCCACGCATGTTCGGCGGAAGGATGTGGCTCCAGGCGGCGCCTCCGTAGAGACCGCGCTGGTTGATGAAGTCCTTCCGGTCGACCGCGTAGCCAACCGCCAGCCGCTTCTTCAGGCTGCCGCCGAACAGCGGCCGTGCCATGTTCATCGGGTTGTAGAAGGTGCAGACGGCGGGCTGGACCCAGAACCGGCCCGACTTGACCGGCGTGCGCCGGCTGACGCCATAGGTCTTGGCGACGCTCGGGATCTCTGCAGGCGGAACGCAGCCGATGTCGAGCTGGTCAGCCTTCGTCTGGTTGTAGCAGGTGTTGGTGTTGAGGCTCATGTCGAGCTCGGCACCAGCGATGTTGTGCTTGCGAGGACCCTTGTAGTGCGTGTTGCGAACGATGTTCGCCTGGTTGCTCGGGTCGTTGAACGACCAGGTGTAGGGGCCTGCGGTCGGGAGGTCGCCGACCTTCTTGACGTTGATGACCTCCTTCGTGAGCGGGAGCTTCGTGGACGTCGCCTGGAAGAACGGCATCGCCAGGATCGTGATCAGGTTCGGATCCGCCCGCTTCTCGGTGATCTTGAGCGTGAGGCCGTGCGCCTTGACGCTGGCGATGTTGACCGCGCTCGGATCGGTGATGAACGCTGCGGCCGGCGAGTTGAGGTCCTTGTTCTTCGAACGCTTGATGGCGTACGCGAAGCTCGCGGCCGTGACCTTCTTACCGTCACTGAACCGGTACCCACTCTTGAGGTGGAACGTGTACACCCGGCCGTTCTTGGACACGGTGAAGCCCTTGGCAACCTCGGGGATGAGCTTGCCGCCGGCCGCGCCGGCCTTGTCCGGATACGTGTACAGGTTTGCTCGGGTCGCGAACTCGAACCACCACGAAGTCGTCCCGTAAGCGATCTGCGGGTCGACCGAGTCCAAGTTTCCAGTCGTGCCGATCTTCAGGGTGCCGCCCTTTTTAAGCGAAGGCGACGCACCCGAAGCGCTGGCAAAACTGGCCGCGACCAGAAGGCTTGCCCCAGCCGCGAGCATCGCGACCGAGAACCAAAGCCGTCTGTGCATGTCACTCCTTTCGGTGAACTCTCGGGCCGGCGCCGCCGCCGACCCGGACGGGTTCCTGCCCGCCTGAGGACATGAGACGAGAAGGTTAGGAATTGGTTAGTTGCGGGTTCAGACTGGCGCGCAGAACGGCCAAACGGCCGGGTTTCAGGCCCGACGCAAACTCGCTATGCCGCTACGCCCGGACGGCGCGGGGATCGAACGCGTCGCGGAGACCGTCGCCGAGCAGGTTGAACGCGAGGGTCGTCAGTAGCACCGCGAGACCGGGCCAGAGCATCAGCCAGGGCTGGGCGAGATAGTAGTTCGGCCCCTCTGCCAGCAGGTTGCCCCAGCTCGACTGCGGCGGTTTGATCCCGAGGCCGAGGAACGAGAGGCCCGCCTCGGCGAGGATGTAGCTGGCGACGATCAGCGTCGAGAAGACGATGATCGGCGCGACGAGGTGCGGGAGCACGTGCGAGCGGATGATCCGCCCGTCGCTCGCGCCGACCATCCGCGCGGCCTCGATGTACTCCTTCTCGCGAATCGAAAGGACCTGGGCCCGCATGATCCTCGCCGGGTAGAACCAGCCGAACAGGGTGAAGATGAAGGTCAGGGTTAAGACCCCATTGCCGAAGATGCCGAACGTGACTGAGTCGAGGCGCGGTCCGACCGTCGCCGCGAGCGCGATCACGAATAACAGCACAGGGAAGGCCATCGTGATCTCGGTGACACGCGAGACGATCGTGTCGGTCCAGCCGCGGAAGTACCCCGCAATTGAGCCCATTAACACCCCGATCACCATCACCCCGAACGTCGAGAGCAGGGCGACCTCGAGCGAGACCTGGGCGCCGTAGAGCAGGCGCAGGAACTCGTCCTGGCCGAGCGTGTTGGCCGCCCCGAGGATGAGGATGCTGTGCTGCTTGTGCCCGTTCTCGTCCGTGTAGCTGAAATGAGTCCAGGGTCCCGCCGGCTGCAGGTCCGCGGACACGGCCGGAGGCTCGATGAAGAGGTCGTTCGGCCCGTGCCCTAGCAGTTTGCTCGCGGCCGGCGCGCCGACAAAGGCGGTCAGGATCAGGAGGATGATGAAGATCCCGCTCGCGATCGCGATCTTGTCCCGCCTGAAGCGAATCCAGACGAGCTCCCAGTAGCCGCGTGCGCGTACCGCCTCGATGTCGCCGAGCTCGCCGCTTCCCTCCGCGGCGACGGCAGCCCCGAGGCCGGCTGCGCCAGAAACGACGATCTCTTTCTCTCGAGACGACATAGCGGGGTTCGCGAACTATAGACGAGCGGAAGCCGCGTGAAGTTTGTGCGTGACTACAGCGTTAGCGCGTCCGCGCCGGCGACCACTTCGAGGATCTCCTGCGTGATCTCGGCCTGGCGGGCGCGATTCAGGTCGAGCGTCAGGCTGTCGATCAGCTCGCCCGCGTTCTTCGAGGCGTTGCGCATCGCGGTCATGCGCGCGCCGTGCTCCGAGGCGGCGGACTCGAGCAGCGCGCGGTAGATCTCCGTCTCCACGTACACCGGCAGGAGGCGCTCGAGGATCTGCTCCGGCTCGGGCTCGTAGATGAAGTCGCCGAGCAGGGCACGCTCGTGCTCGTCGTCCTCTTGCCCGGTTTCCCGCGCCAGCACCTCTGCTGAGATCGGCAGCACCTGCTGCTCGGTCACGCGCTGGACGAGCGGCGAGACGTAGTGGTTGTAGACGACGACCGCGCGGTCGATCTCTTCGTTGGCGTAGAGGTCGGCCAGCCGGTGCGCGACCGCCTGGGCGTCGGCGTACGAAGGCTGGTCGGTGAAGCCGATCCACGCCTGCTCGAGCTTGTAGCGGCGGAACTCGAGCGAGGAGCGGCCCCGGCGGCCGACGACGAGCCAGTGCACCTCCCTGCCCTCGTCACGAAGGCTCCGCTCGAGCGCGAATGCGCGCCGGAGGATCTGGCCGTTGAACGCGCCCGCCAGGCCGCGGTCACCGGTGAGCGCCACGATCGCGACGCGGTTCGGCTCGCGCTGCTGCAGCAGCGTCAGGCCGCGGAGCGACGAGGCTGCGCGCGCCGTGCCGGCGGTCAGCTCCTGCATGCGGTCGGCGTAGTCGCGCATCTGCGTGATCCGCTCCTCGGCGCGGCGCAGCCGCGCGGCCGCGACGAGCTCCATCGCCTTGGTGATCTTGCGCGTGTTGCGGACCGACCGGATCCGCCGCTTGAGGTCTTGGAGCGTCGCCAACTACGCCACCAGCGAGTCTTCTTCTTTGACCGCGAAGCCCTGCGTGAACTTCTCGATCTGGCCGTTCAACTTCTCGGCGAGCTCGTCGGGCAGGTCGCCGGTCTCGCGGATCTCCTTGTAGACCGACTCCTCGGCACGCATGAACTCGCGCAGCTCCTCCTGGAAACGGGGCACCTGCGCGGGCGGGATCTCGTCGAGGTAGCCGTTGACGCCGGCGTAGAGCGCGACCACCTGCTCCTCCATCGGCCACGGGTCGTACTGCGGCTGGTTGAGCGTCGCGACCATCCGCTCTCCGCGGGCGAGCGTTCGCTGGGTGGACGCGTCGAGCTCCGAGCCGAACTGCGAGAAGGCCTCGAGCTCGCGGTACTGCGAGAGGTCGAGGCGCAGGCGGCCGCCGACCTTCTTCATCGCCTTGGTCTGCGCGCTCGTGCCGACGCGCGAGACCGAGCGGCCCACGTCGACGGCCGGCCGGACGCCGGAGAAGAACAGGTCTGCCTCGAGGAAGATCTGCCCGTCGGTGATCGAGATCACGTTCGTCGGGATGTAGGCGGCGATGTCGCCGGCCTGGGTCTCGATGATCGGCAGCGCCGTCAGCGAGCCCGCGCCGTTCTCGTCCGAGAGCTTGCACGCTCGCTCGAGCAGCCGCGAGTGGAGGTAGAAGACGTCGCCCGGGAACGCCTCGCGGCCGGGCGGCCGGCGGAGCAGGAGCGACATCTGGCGATAGGCGTCCGCGTGCTTCGAGAGGTCGTCGTACATGCAGAGCGCGTGGCCGCCCTTGAACATGATGTGCTCGCCCATCGCGCAGCCGGCGAACGGGGCCATCCACTTGATCGGCGCGGCCTCGGAGGCGCCGGCGGTGACGATGATCGTGTAGTCCATCGCGCCCTCGGACTTGAGCCGCTCGTAGACCTGGGCGACGGTCGAGGCCTTCTGCCCGATCGCGACGTAGATGCAGACGACGTCCTGGTCGTGCTGGTTCAGGATCGTGTCGACGAGGATCGCCGTCTTGCCCGTCGAGCGGTCGCCGATGATCAGCTCGCGCTGCCCGCGGCCGACGTTCGTCATCGCGTCGATCGCCTTGATCCCGGTCTGGATCGGCTCCTTCACGGGTTGGCGCTCGACGACTCCCGGCGCCTTGAACTCGAGCGGGCGCGTCTCGTCCGTGGCGATCGGGCCGGCGCCGTCAAGCGGGCGGCCGAGCGGGTCGACCACGCGCCCGAGCAGCGCGTCGCCCACCGGGACGCTGGCGACGCGGCCCGTGCGGCGGACCGGCTCACCCTCGGAGACGTGCTCCCACTCGCCGAACAGGGCAGCGCCGACGTTGTCCTCCTCGAGGTTGAACGCGAGGCCGACGACGCCGTGCTCGAGCTCGAGCATCTCGAGCGCGACCGCGTTCTCGAGGCCGTAGATGCGGGCGATCCCGTCGCCGACCTGCAGGACGGTGCCGACCTCGGCGAGGTCGGTCTCGACGTCGTATTCCTCGATCCGCTGCTTCAGGATCGACGTGATCTCTTCGGGGCGAAGCTTCACTCGTGCTCCTCTCTAGGCAGTAGCCAGCTCTCGTCGCAGTCGTTCCAGGCGGCCGCGGACGCTCGCGTCGAGCCGGTGCGAGCCGACCTGCAGGACGATCCCGCCGATCAGGTCCGGGTCGACGCTGCGGGTCGCTTCGACCTTCTGCCCCGACGCCTGCTCGATCTGCTCCATCAATTTCAAGGCCTCGGCATCCGACAGCTCGACGGCCGTCGTCAGCTCGGCGTGGACGACTCCCTCCTGCTGGGCCGCGAGCCGCTCGAACTCGCGCGCGATCTCTTCGAGCTGGCCGGCGCGGTTCTTGTCGACGAGGACGAGCAGGAAGTTGCGCAGCAGCTCGTCGGCGCCGCTCAGCAGGTCCTCGAGCGCAGCGCGCTTGGTGCGCGGGTCGAGCTGCGGGTTGCGCAAGAGCTCGCGCAGCTCGGGGACGGCCTCCTCGGCCTCGGCCAGCTGCCGCAGCTGCTCACGCACCGGCTCGAGCCGCTGCGCCTCGAGCGCGGCGTCGAAGAGCGCGCGCGCATAGACCCTGTCGACGACGCTCAGTTGTTTCGCCCCTCGAGCGCGGAGAAGTCGAGCTCGCCAACCGCCTCTTCGATCAGGCGGCGGTGGTCGGCGTCGTCCAGCGACTTGCCCGTCACCTTCTCGGCGGCGATCAGGCTCAGGTCGGCGACCTCGGCGCGGATCTGCTCGAGCGCGCGCCGCGTCTCGGCCTCGATCTGCTTGCGCGTGTCCTCGATCCGGCGCTGGCGGTCGGCCTCGGTCTCGTCACGCATGCGGCGCTGCGTGGACTCGCCGACCCGGCGCGCCTCGGTGAGGATCTCCTCGGCCTCGCCTCTCGCCTGGCCCATCAGCTTGCGGTGCTCCTCGAGCAGCTCGCGCGCCTCGCTCCGTGCCGCGTCGGCCTCGTCGATCGCCTGGCGAATCCGCACCCGCCGCTCGTCGATCAGCTTCTGGATCGGTGCGAACGCGTAGCGCTTGAGCACGAACAGCGCGATCAGGAAGCAGACGATCGTCCAGATCATCAGCCCGGGCGTGACCTGGATCAGCGGGTTCGAGGCGAGGATCATCAGACCAGCACGTAGGCGAGGATCGAGCCCAGCAGGCCGTAGAAAACGACGGCCTCGGTCAGCGCGAAGCCCAGCCACTGGATGCCCTGGAGCTCGCCTCGGAGCTCCGGCTGGCGTGCGACGGACTGGATCATCGAGCCGAAGATGTTGCCGATGCCCACGCCGGCTCCGAGTGCGCCGAGGCCGACGCCGAGGGCGAGGCCGATCGCCTTGCCGGCCTTGGTCACGTCGCCCGTGGTGGCGGCGAGAAGAATGCTCATGCTCGTCCTCCTAGTGTTGAGGCTCGATCGCCGAGCCGATGTAGATGGCTGACAGGGCCGCGAAGATGAAGGCCTGGATGCCGACGACGATAACCACCTCGAAGAGGTAGAAGGCCGTCGCGACCGGGATCACGATGGGCGCCAGCACCACCGTCTCGAGGATGAACATCAGGCCGATGAACGTGAGGATCAGGATGTGGCCCGCGAGCATGTTCGCGAAGAGTCGGACGCTCAGCGAGATCAGCCGCATGAACTGCCCGAGGATCTCGAGCGGCACGATCAGGATGAGCAGCCCCTTGGGCGCCTCGGGGATCCAGCTCTTGAAGTAGCGGGTCGGCCCGTTCCAGCGGATGCCCTCGAAGTGTGTGAACACGAACGTCAGGAGCGCCAGGGCGAGCGTGACCGACAGCGACGAGGTCGCCGCATAGATCCCCCACGTCGGCACCCCGTGCCAGGTCTCGCCGGTCAGCGGCAAGGGGATGAAGCCGATCAGGTTGACGACGAAGATGAAGAGCAGCAGCGTCGCGACGTACGGGAACCAGCGGCCGATCGCCTTCGACGGCAGGCCCTGCTCGGCGATCTGGGTCTGCGCGATCTCGTAGAGCGCCTCGCCGATCGTCTGCCGCCGGTCGGGCAGGAGCGCGAGCCTCGCGCGCATCAGGAACAGCCCGAGCAGGATCGTCAGCGCGGTGCCGATCATCAGGTAGACGACGGCCTTCGTGATCGAGAGGTTGAGCGGGCCGAGGTGGATCGGAATCCAGTCGTGCTGCTCGAACTCCTTGGTCGGGTCGAAGGTTCCGCGCGCGAACGCCGGCGCGGGCAGCGCGAGGGCGAGCAAGGTGAGGCTGACGAGCAGACGCTTCACGCGGTCGGCTCCTGCGAGTAGTAGCCGAGCACGCCGACCGCCAGCTCCGCGGTGTAGGCGGCGCCGTAGACGAGCGCGACCGCGAGGCCGAGCTCCCGGTCGGACGACGCCACGGCGAGCAGCACGACCAGCACTGCCAGAAGGCGCAGCATCATCCCGGCGGCCAGAGCACCGGAGGCGGCGAGGTTGTCGCTCGAGGGGCGCACGCGCGCCAGCAGCAGGCCGAACGCCTGGACGCCGAGCCAGAGGACGGCGGCGATCGCCCAGCCCTTCAGGTCCCAGCCGGCGAGCGCGAACAGGGGCAGCGCGAGCGCGATCACGAGCGCGCCCGCGAGCGGCCCTGCGTAGCGGCGCGCGGGCGCGGGCCGTGGCTCGCCGAGAATCCCGACCTTCGTCACATCGTGTCCCGGTAGCGGTGGTAGACGGCGAAAATGCCCGCCGGAACCCCGACGACGGCGCCGCCTAGGACGCCCAGGCCGACCGAGCCCGCGGCCCAGCCGACGAGGGCGCCGACTCCGACGCTGGCCGCGGTCACGCCTCCCAGCAACGCGCCGGCCCCGGCCGGTTCGAACGACGCGCGGGGACTGGGCTCCATCGGCGCGAGCATACCAAACGAGTGCCGGAGCTTGTGACAGCCGAAATCCGCTCGGTTGGGCGGTTTCCGACGAACTTTGTACGGGCCGCTAGGCGCTCTTGCGCGCGGCCTCGCGGGCCTCGGCCTCGCGGCGGCGGATGCGCGGGTTCGCCAGCTTGACGATCTCGAGCAGGTAGACCATGTAGATCGAGGCCGCGAGCGCCAGCGCGCCGATCACCGAGATCGCAATCGTCGGGCCCAGGTGCCAGACGCCGTGGGCGTGCGGCTTCAGGAAGCGCGTCGCCAGCGCCGCGCCGGCGAGGATCCCGCACCAGGCCCACATCGTCAGCGCCGCCCGGGCCTGCGAGAAGCCGATGTTCATGAAGCGGTGGTGCAGGTGCGAGCGGTCGGCCGTGTAGACCGGCTGCCGGTACTTGAGCCGCTTCGCGACGACGAACGACGTGTCGATGATCGGCACGGCGAGCACGAGCAGCGGGAAGAGCAGCGTCGCCACGGCGGCCGTCTTGAGCAGGCCCTGGACCGAGAGCGCACCGAGCGTGAAACCCAGGAGCAGAGCCCCCGAGTCGCCCATGAAGATCCTCGCCGGGTAGAAGTTGTGCCGCAGGAAGCCGAGGCAGGCGCCGAAGACGACGGCCGCGAGCAGCGCCGGCCGCGGCCGCTCGAGCGAGAGCGCGATCACGCAGAAGGTGAAGCCGGAGATCGCGCAGACGCCCGCGGCGAGGCCGTCGAGCCCGTCGAGGAAGTTGACCATGTTCATGATCGCGACGATCCAGAGGATGGTCAGCGGCACCCCCACCCACTCCGGCAGCGTGTGCACGCCGAGCACCGGGAAGGTGAAGCGGTGCACCCAGATCCCAAAGCCGGTCGCGATTGCGGCGGCGGCGATCTGGCCGCCGAGCTTCTCCCACCAGACGAGGCCGCGGAAGTCGTCGATCGCGCCGACCGTGGTCGCGACGGCCGCGCCGAGCAGCAGGCCGCGCGTCTCGGAGCCGAGCGGCAGGAACGCGAGCGCAGGCACGAAGATCCCGAAGAAGAGCGCGATCCCGCCTAGGCGCGGCACCGCGCGCCGGTTCAGCCGCCGCCCGCCCGGCTGGTCGACGACGCCGAGCAGCCGAGCCATCCCGCCCACCGCCGGGGTCAGCAGGACCACGATCGCGAAGGCGAGGGCCGTCCCGTAGAGGATCTCCGGGTGGTCGCTGAGCGTCGACCACATGGCTACTTGGTCCCGTAGAGCCGGTCGCCGGCGTCGCCCAGGCCCGGGACGATGAAGCCGCGCTCGTTGAGGCCGCGATCGATGGCGGCGGTGACGATGCGCACGTCCGGGTGTTCGCGCTGCAGGTGCTCGATCCCTTCGGGGGCAGCCACGAGGCAGACGAGCGTGACCGAGCGGGCGCCAGCCGACTTGACCGTGGCGACCGCCGCGGCGCTCGAGCGGCCGGTCGCGAGCATCGGGTCGAGCACGATCGCGTCGCGCTCGCCGTCGCCGAGCTCGGGCAGCTTCACGTAGTACTCGACCGGCTGCAGCGTCTCCTCGTCGCGGTAGAGCCCGATGAAGCCGACGCGCGCGCTCGACACCAGCGAGAGCACGCCGTCGAGCATCCCGAGGCCCGCGCGGAGCACCGGGCAGACCGCGACCTTCTTGCCCGCGATCCGCTCGACGCTCGTCCGCTCGAGCGGCGTCTCGACCTCGGTCGTCTCGGTCGGGAAGTCCTTCGTCGCCTCGTAGGTCAACAGCAGCGTGACCTCGTTCGCGAGCTTGCGGAAGTGGACGGTCGGCGTGTCCTTGTCGCGCAGGTACGAGAGCTTGTGCTGGACGAGCGGGTGCGTGACCACCGTCACGCCGGCGGCCGGCTCGGTGCTCACGCCTGGTAGGTGGTGAAGCCCCGGAAGCCGGGGTAGAGCGGGCGCTTCTCGCACAGCGTCTCGCTGCGGCGGGCGAGCGCCGCGGTGTCGGCGCCCTCTGCGAGGGCCTCGCAGATGATCCGGCCGACCTCGCGGAAGTCGTCCTCGTCGAAGCCGCGCATCGTCGCGGCGGGCGTTCCGATTCGGATCCCGGAGGCGACCGTCGGCGGCCGCTCGTCGAACGGGACCGTGTTGCGGTTCACGGTGATCTTCACGTCCGCGAGCCGCTCCTCGGCGTCCTTGCCCGTCCAGTCGGTCGAGCGCAGGTCGACCTGCAGCAGGTGGGTGTCGGTGCCGCCGGTGAGAACGTCGAGCCCGCCTTCCTGCAGGGTCTCGGCGAGCGTGTCGGCGTTCACGCGGATCTGGTGCTGATACTGGCGGAACGCGTCGGTGCCGGCGATCCGGAAGCAGGTCGCCTTGGCCGCGATCGTGTGGACGAGCGGGCCGCCCTGCATCCCGGGGAAGACCGCGCGGTCGACTGCCTGCGCGTGCTCCTCCTTGCACAGGATGAAGCCGGCGCGCGGGCCGGCCAGCGTCTTGTGCGTCGTCGAGGTGACGAAGTCGCAGTTGGGGACGGGATTCGGATGCTCGCCCGCCGCGACGAGCCCGGCGAAGTGCGCCATGTCGCAGAGCAGCAGCGCGCCGACCTCGTCGGCGATCTCGCGGAAGCGGTCGGTCTCGACCGTGCGCGGGTACGCCGAGCCGCCGCAGACGATCAGCTTCGGCCGGTGCTGCTTGGCGAGCGCGAGCACCTCGTCGTAGTCGACCATGTTCGTCTCGCGGCTCACGCCGTAGTGGACGATCGTGTAGAGCCGGCCGGAGAAGTTGACCTTGAGGCCGTGCGTCAGGTGGCCCCCGTGCGAGAGCTCGAGCGAGAGGATCGTGTCGCCCGGGTCGAGCGCGGCCATGTAGACGGCCATATTCGTCTGCGCGCCCGCGTGCGGCTGGACGTTCGCGTGCTCGGCGCCGAACAGCTCCTTGGCGCGGTCGATCGCGGTCTGCTCGATCTCGTCGACGACCTCGCAGCCGCCGTAGTAGCGGCGGCCCGGGTAGCCCTCGGCGTACTTGTTGGTCGGCACGGAGCCGACGGCCTCGAGCACCGACGGCCAGGTGAAGTTCTCCGAGGCGATCAGCTCGATCTGGTTGCGCTGGCGCTCCAGTTCGCGGCCGATCAGCTCCGCGATCGCCGGGTCGACCTCGGCGAGCCCGGCGGTCGTCAGGTGCTGGAAGGTCTCCTGCACGACGGCCATGCCGGGATGCTACTCGCGCGACCCGCCAGACAGGGCTGCGAGCGCCTCGGCCGCCGGAACCGCTCCCTCGCGGACGATCCGCGGGCTGGGGCCGGTCAGGTCGAGGACGGTCGAGGGCGTCCCCGGAAGCTCCCCCGCGTCGACGACGGCGCCGCACGCCTTGCGAATCTGCTCGGGGATCTGGTCGATCCGGCGCGGGTCCGGGCCGCCGTGCTCGTTCGCGCTCGTCGCAAGCACCGCGCCCACCTCGTCGAGCACCTCGGCGGCCGGCGCTGGGAGCTTCGGCACGCGAACGCCGATCGTCTCCGGCCGGTCGCCGGTCAGCCACGGATAGCGCCGCTCCGGGTTCGGCAGGATCAGCGTGTACGGGCCCGGCAGCAGCGCTTCGAGCAGCCTGCGGTCGAGCTCCGGGACCCGTTCGAGCAGCCGGACGACGTCACCCGCCAGCAAGGCGATCGGCTGGCGCTTCGCCGCGTCCCTTGAGCCGCGCGACATTCCTTGCAGCGCCCTCCGACTCCGCGTCGGCGCAGAGGCCGTAGACCGTGTCGGTCGGAAGGACGACCGGCCGGCCCACCCGGATCGCGGCTGCGGCGTCCGTCACTCGGCGAGGAAATCGAGCACCGCGGCGCGGAACTGCTCGGGCGCCTCGACGAAGACGAAGTGCCCCGCGCCCGGGATGAGCACCTTGCGCACGTCGCGCAGGCTCGCCTCGATGTCGTTCGCGCAGACCGGGCCGGTGATGAAGTCCTGCTCGCCGGTGACGACAAGCGTCGGCGCGGTGATCTGCTCCAGCTGCGGCCGCAGGTCGAAGGTCTCGAAGACCTCCTGGTTGAAGTAGCGGAGCGTGTCGGCGTTGGGAACGTCGGCGCGGAGGGAGTCGACGTACGCACATTCCGCGTCGCCGTACGTCGCGAAGTAGAACGCGAACTCGCGCATGGCGAGCTCGCCCAGCTCGGCGTCCGTCTCGAAGTCGCCCGCCTGCTCGGCCTCGAGCGCCGCGCGCGCGTCGTCGTACCAGGGCTCGGCGGCCTTCGCGGCCATGGCTGCCTCCATCGCGCCGACCTGCTCCTGCGCGAAGCGCGCGAGCGTGCTCGCCAGGATCAGCTTCTCGACCCGGCCGGGGAAACGGGCCGCGTAGTCCATCGCGACGACGCCGCCGTGCGAGTGGCCGAGCAGGTTGATCCGCTCCAGGCCGAGATCCCGGCGCAGCTCCTCGACGTCGTTCGCGTAGTCCTCGATCGAGTACGCGCGGGGGTCGGCCGGACGGTCCGACTCGCCGGTGCCGCGCGGGTCGAGCAGGATCAGCTCGAGGTGCTCGTCGAGGCCGCCGAGGTCCCGAAGGTAGAGCCCGGAGAAGCCCGGGCCGCCGCCGTGGCAGACCAGGGTCGGGCCCGACCCGATGCGGCGGTATGCGAGCCGCCGCCCGTCGGCGGTCGTCAGCCCGTCCACTTGCCCTCGACCACGCGGTCCCTCCCGGCCAGATCGGGCGTGATCGTAACCCGCTCGTAGCCGAGGTCATCCAGCAAGCTCCTGACCCGCTCCCCAGAGCACGCAGCGGTCTCGAGCACGAGCCAGCCGCCGGGGCGCAGCGCCTGCGTCGCCGCTCGCGCGACATCCGCCGTCGCGCCGTTCGCGACGAGCGCGACGTGCGGCTCCCAGTCGCGCACCTCCGGCTGCAGGGTCGGCAGCTCGTCGGGCTCGACGTAGGGCGGGTTCGAGACGACCAGGTCGAAGTCGCCGTCGCCGAGGCCGCTGGTGAGGTCGTGCTCGACGAGGCGGACCCGCCCGTTCACGCCGGTCAGCTCCAGGTTCTCGCGGGCGAGCGCCAGGGCGTCGGGCGAGACGTCGACCGCCGTGATCCGCGCCGTGGGCGCCTCGTCCGCGATCGCGAGCGCGATCGCCCCCGTGCCCGTCCCGACGTCGAGCACGTTCGGCTCGTCGACGTCGCGGATGTGGTCGAGCGCGCGCTCGACGACGACCTCGGTCTCGGGCCGCGGGATCAAGGCGCGACGGTCTGTCTTGAGCGTCAGCCGCCGGAAGCCCCACTCGCCGAGCACGTACGCCAGCGGCTCGCGCGTCTCGCGGCGGGAGATGTTCGCGTCGAAGGCGGCGATCTGCGCGTCGGTCAGCTCGCGGTCGAGCTCGGCGTAGAGCAGGGCCCGGGCGCAGTCGTCGCAGGCCTTGGCGAGGAGCAGCTCGGCTTCGAGGCGCGCCGACTCGACGCCCGCCGCGGCGAGCCTGGCCGAGGCCCGAGCGAGCGCGTCGCCGAGCGTCATGCCGAGGAGGCGGTTTCCAGCGCCCGCCGGCGCTCCTCGGCCGCGAGCGCCTCGCTGAACTCGTCCAGCTCGCCCTCGAGGATCTTGTCCAGCCGGTGCACGGTCAGGTGTACGCGGTGGTCGGTGACACGGTTCTCGGGGAAGTTGTAGGTGCGGATCTTCTCGGCCCGCTGCCCGGAGCCGATCTGCGAACGCCGCGCCTCGGCCTCCTCCGCCTGCTGCCGCTCGCGCTCGGCCTCGTAGAGCCGCGCGCGCAGCACCCGGAGCGCCTTCGTCTTGTTCTGGAGCTGCGACTTCTCGTCCTGCATCGCGACGACGATTCCCGTCGGCAGGTGCGTGATCCGGACGGCCGAGTCGGTCGTGTTGACGCTCTGCCCGCCGGGGCCGGTCGAGCGGTAGACGTCGATCTTGAGGTCGTTCGGGTCGATCTCGACCTCGACCTCCTCGGCCTCGGGCATGACCGCGACGGTGGCGGTCGAGGTGTGGATCCGTCCCTGCGACTCGGTCTCGGGCACGCGCTGCACGCGATGCGTGCCCGCCTCCCACTTGAACACCGAGTAGGCGCCGTCGCCCTTGACCGCGAAGACGACCTCCTTGAAGCCGCCGGCCTCGTTGCCACTCGCCTCGAGCTGCTCGACCTTGTAGCCGCGCTGCTCGGCGTAGCGGGTCAGCATGCGGAACAGGTTGGCGGCCCAGAGCGCGGCCTCGTCGCCGCCGACGCCCTGGCGAATCTCGACGATCACGTCCTTGCGGTCGGCCGGGTCGCTCTCGACGAGGGCGAGCTTCAGGTCTTCCTCGAGCTGCGCCAACCGTTCCTCGAGCTCCGGGACCAGCTCGCGCAAGTCGCCGTCGCCGCGGGCAGCCTCGAGGTCTTCGTGGGTCGAGCGCCACTCCTGCGCCAGCTTGTACGGGCCCTCGAGCTCCTTCGCGCGGCGCCCCACCTCCGCGGCCTCGCGGTGGTCGTTGTAGACGGCAGGGTCGGACAGACGCTCCTGCGTCTCGCGGTACGAGCGCTCCAGCTCGTCGACAAGCTCGTCCATCGCGGGCATGAAGCTAGGTTAGCCCGGTGGCCGACCCGATCACCGCCGAGCCCGAGGAAATCAGGGCGCCGGCGGCCCCGCCGGCCGCCGGCGCGTTCGCACTCCTGCGACGGCCGCAGTTCCGGCGGCTCTATCTGGCGGTCGCCACGAGCGAGCTCGGCGACGCGTTTCAGTACATCGCGCTGATGTGGGCGGCGCTCCTCGCGGGCGGGCCGGTCGGCGTGATCGTGGTGCGGCTCGCCGACAGCGTGCCGGCGCTCATCTTCGGCTTCCACGGAGGCGTGCTCGCCGACCGTGTGTCTCGCCGACGGCTGATGGTGACCGCCGACCTGCTGCGGGCGGCGGTGCTCATCCCGGTCGCGATCGCCGGGCTGAGCGGGCACCTCTCGCTCTGGGTGCTCGTCGTCTCCGCCTTCCTGCTCACGACCGGCGCGAGCTACTTCGACCCGGCTTACGGCGGCGCCCTGCCGGCGCTCGCGGGCCGCGACGGCGTGCAGGCCGCGAACGCGCTCGTGCGGGCGAGCGGGGACGCGCTCTGGCTCGTCGGGTCGGCGGTCGCCGCCGCCATGCTGACCGTCGTCCCGCTGAGCGCGTTCTTCGCCCTCAACGCGGGCTCGTTCGTGATCTCGGCGCTCCTGCTCTCCGGCCTGCCGTCGTTCGCGCGCGCCGCGCACGAGCACGAGGCCCGCCCGCGGGTGCGCGAGGCGTTCACGGTGCTGCGGCCGCATCCCTGGCTCGCGGCGTCGGTGGTCGTGCTCGGCGTCGCGGTGACGATCTCGTCCGGGACCTGGATCGTCGGGGTGCCGCAGCTCGTCCGGCACTCGCTGCACGGCGGCCCCGGACGTTTCTCCCTGCTCGTGGTTGCGTACGCGCTCGGATCGATCGGCGCTGGCGCGTTGCTGGCGCGGAGGCCGGTGCGGCGCAAGGCGCGCGGCGCCCTGTTCGCCTGGTGCGCGTACCTGCCCGCTTACACGCTGCTCGCGCTGGCGCACACGCTCGGCCCGGCGTTCGCGGGAGCGCTGATCGCGGGAGCCGGCCAGGGCTCGGCGTACGTGCTGACGGTCTCGGCGGCGCAGACGGAGATCCCGGACACGCACCTCGGCCGTGTCACCGGCCTGATCTCGCTCGTCCACCGCGGCGCGCACGCGACGGGCCTGCTGCTGGTCTCTCCGCTGTTCGCGGTGGTGGCCGCGCGCAGCGTCTTCGCGGGCGCCGCGCTCGCGATCCCGCTGGTCGGCCTGCTCGGAGCGGCAGCCGCCGCCCGAGCGGCTAGGCCATCACCTCGACCAGAGGCTCTGACGTAGTCGGTTGCTCGAGCGCGAGCACCTCGCGGAGGGCCCGGATCGAGACCTCGAGCTGGTCGAGGGTCGGCTCGCGGGTCGTCAGGCGCTGCAGCCAGAGGCCGGGGGCGAGAAGCGCCATCAGGACGCGGTTGCCGGTGTGCTTGCCGGCGAAGCGGATCAGCTCGTAGGCGATCCCGGCGATCACGGGCAGGAGCAGGATGCGCGTGACGATCAGCCAGTACCAGGCGGGCCGGCCGAAGAACGCGAACACGAAGATCGCGATCACCATCACCCAGAGCAGGAACGCCGTGCCGCACCGCGGGTGGATCAGGCTGTAGCGCTGGACCGTCTGCGGCTCGAGCTCTTCGCCGGCCTCGAAGGCGTTGATCGCCTTGTGCTCGGCTGCGTGGTACTGGAACACCCGGCGCAGGTCGGGCAGCAGCGAGATCAGCACCAGGTAGAGAACGAAGACGGTCACGCGGATGGCGCCCTCGACGAGCACGAACCAGAAGCCGTTCGAGATCGGGAGCAGGTCGGCGAGTAGCGCGGGCCCGACCTTGAAGAGTGAGATCGCGAAGCCGATCGCGAGCAGGAACGCGAAGATGAGAGCGCCTTTCGAGAGCTCCTCCTCAGCCACCTCGTTGTCCTCGGCCGCGGCGTAGTTCGCGGAGATCGCGAGCGCGCGGAAGCCGATCGCGAGCGACTCGCCGAGGGCGATCACGCCGCGGACGACGGGCAGCCGGAAGAACCAGTGCCGCTTCATCACCGACTCGATCGGCCGGCAGACCTCGGCGATCTGGCCGTTCGGCTTGACGGACCGCGACGGCCCAGTTCGACGGGCCGCGCATCATCACGCCCTCGAGGACGGCTTGCCCGCCGATCGGGGCGCTCATGGTCTGGTCAGGCCTTGCGGCCGGCCTTCTCGAGGCGGCGCTGGAAGCGCTCGACGCGGCCGCCCGAGTCCATCAGCTTCTGCTTGCCCGTATAGAACGGGTGGCAGTTCGAGCAGACCTCGACGTGCAGCTCGGGCTTGGTCGAGCGGGTCTGGAACTCGTTCCCGCAGGCGCAGTGAACGGTTGCCAGGACGTACTCGGGATGGATGTCGGCCTTCATTCTTCACCCAGGATAGCAACGGCCGTCTGGGTGGCCACGTTGCCGCCCGAGACGACCGCGACGACGGTTTCGCCGGGCTCGAGCTCGATCTTGCCGGCGAGGAGGG
Organism: uncultured Actinomycetes bacterium; assembly: GCA_963755635.1. Taxonomy (GTDB): domain Bacteria; phylum Actinomycetota; class Thermoleophilia; order Gaiellales; family Gaiellaceae; genus AC-32. The sequence continues at coordinate 382,247 of CAVWKS010000036.1, forward strand.
CGGCCGCCGCGGCGGCTCCGGCGGGCTCGGCGGCCAGCTTCGCGCGCTCGTAGAGGAAGCGGAAGCCGTCCTTCAGCTCGTCCTCGGTCAGCAGGACGACCTGCTCGACGCGTTCCCGGCAGACGGCGAGGCAGTGCTCCCCCGCGAACGGCGCGGACAGCCCGTCGGCGATCGACTTCGGCTGAACGGGGACGGGCTTGCCGGCCTGGAGCGCCGCGTGGAGCGCGGGTGAGAGCTCCGGCTCGACGCCGATCACGCGGCGACCTTCGGCCGCGGTTGCGATACCGGAGATGAGGCCGCCGCCCCCGACGGGGACGACGAGCGTCGTCGCCTCGGGCACGTCCTCGACGATCTCGAGGCCGACGGTTCCCTGGCCGGCGATCGTCAGCGGATGGTCGAACGGGTGCACGAGCGTGCGGCCGCTTTCTTGTTCTAGCTCTGCGAGCCGCCCAAAGGCCTCCGTAGGGTCGTGCGACTCGAGGTCGACCTGCGCGCCGTAGCCTCGCGTGGCCGCGATCTTCGCCTCGCTCGCGCCCTGCCACATGACGAGCAGCGCGTCGATGCCCTCGGCCGCTGCGCCCCAGGCGAGTGCCTGCGCATGGTTGCCGGCAGAGATCGAGATCACGCCGCGCTCGCGCTCTTCTGCGGTGAGGGCCTCGAGGTTTGTCAGAACGCCGCGCGGCTTGAACGAGCCGGTCTTCTGGAAGAGCTCGGCCTTGAGGAAAACGCGGTCGCCGATTCGCTCCCCGAGCGCGGCGGAGCTGAACGTCGGCGTCCGGTGCAGCCTCCCGCCGATCGCCTCGCGCGCGCGTTGGACATCGTCGAGCGAGACCATGTGCACCGATCGTCACACGATCGTCACGAAGCCGTCGCAGACACGTGACGGTTTCCCGGCTACCGTCAACGCCGGGTGGCGGGTGGACGGAGTCCTCCCCACCCAATGAAGGGTGGGGTGCGCTTTCAGGTGAGGGTGTACTCCGGGCCGGAGCCGCCCTCGGGTGGCGTCAGGCGGCCGCCCTTGGCCGTGATCGCGCCGCACTGGACGCAGTTCGACGCCGTCACCTCCACCCCGCCCTCGACCGCCTCGTAGACCTGCGCCGGGCACATGTGCTCCCACAGCTCCGCAAGCTCCTTCGGCACATCCGTCCGCACGCGGATGTGGTTGGGCGCGTCGTCACGAGTCTTGTTGCCGCTCAGGAAGACCGACGAGAGCTTGTCGAACGTGAGCTTGCCGTCGGCCGCCGGGTACGACGCCGCGCGGCCTGTCGTGAAGACCTCCTGCTCGACGTCCGGCTCGGTCCGAGCGTTGCCCGGCGGGAACGCGCCGCGCGTCGCCGTCATCGCGCCCGCCAGCGCACCGCCGAGCCAGAAGCCGCGCCCGAACGCCTGCCGCATGTTGCGGACGCGCCGCAGGTCCTCCCAGATGAAGCTCTCGCGCAGCGCCGCGTCGTAGCCGTCGAGCGCCCCCGGCCGGCCTGGCGTCTCCCCGGGCTGCATGGCCTCGAACGCGGCCTCGGCCGCGAGGCGCCCCGACTCGATCGCGTAGTGGATCCCCTTCAGCGCCGGCACGTTCACGAGGCCCGCGCCGTCGCCGCAGATCAAAAGACCGGGCGCCGACAAGCGCCGCGGCAGCGAGAGAAACCCGCCCTCGGGGATCGTCTTCGCGCCCCACGCGATCCGCTCGCCGCCCTCGAGGATCTTCCGGACGAGCGGATGCGTCTTCAGCTCCTGCAGCAGGTCGTGCACCGAGAGCTCGGCGTCGCGGTAGTCGAGCCCGACGACCATCCCGACGGTGACCATGTCGTCGCCCATCGGGTAGATGAAGGAGCCGCCGAACTCGCGGTACTTCGCGCCCGCGCGCAGCGGCCAGCCCATCGTGTGGATCACGCGGTCGAGCGGCTTCGCAACCCGCCAGACCTCCTTGACCCCGAGCGCCCAGACCTGCGGGCTCTCGCCCTCCAGCGCCAGCCGCCCCAGCGCGACGCCAGTCAGGTGCCCCTGCGTCCCTTCGGCGAGGACCGTCACGCGAGCGAGCACGTCCGAGCCGGGCTCGAAGTTCGCAAGCTCCGCCCCGTCCCGACCGCGGCCGCGGTCGCCGGTGCGCACGCCGCGCACACGCCCGTCGGTGACGAGCAGCTTGGCGGCCGTCGTCTCGGGCAGGATCGTCGCCCCGCCCTCCTCCGCGCGCTCGCCGAGCCAGCGGCCGAGCTGCGACAGGGACGCGACGAAGTTGCCGTGGTTCCGCATTGTCGGCGGCGCCGGGATCCGCATCGCCCGCCCGCTCGTCAGGAGGTAGACCGACTCGTGCTCGACCCGCCCGTAGAAGGGCATCTCCGAGGTCTTCGCGCGCCCCTTGAAGAGCGTGCGCAGCGAGCGCGGGTTCACCACCGCGCCGGAGAGCAGGTGCGAGCCCGGCTGCTTGCCCTTCTCGAGCACCGCCACCGGCACGTCGCCGAGCCGCTCGGCGAGCTCCGGCGCCCCTTCCAGCAGCTGGCCGAGCCGGATCGCGCAGGCGAGCCCCGCAGGACCGGCGCCGACGACCAGGACGCCAACCTCGATTCGCTCGTCCTCGGGATCGCTCGGCGCGGCGACAAACTCGCCGGGGTCGAACGGCGGCGGGTAGTCGGCGGGTTTCACGCGGCCTTGCGCTGCCTGACGAGCTCGGTCAGCTTCGGGACGATCTCGTGCAGGTCGCCGACGACGCCGAAGTCGGCGTACTCGAAGATCGGCGCGTTCGGGTCTTTGTTGATCGCGACGATCACGTTCGAGCCCTGCATCCCGACCTTGTGCTGGATCGCGCCGGAGATGCCGCACGCGATGTAGAGCTTCGGCGAGACCGTCTTGCCGGTCTGCCCGACCTGCGCGGCGTACGGGTACCAGCCCGCGTCGACCACGGCCCGCGTCGCCGCGACCGCGCCGCCGAGCGCCTTGGCGAGCTCCTCGACGAGCGCGAAGTTCTCGGGCGAGCCGAGCCCGCGGCCGCCGGCGACGACGACGTCGGCGTCCTCGATCGAGGGGCCTTCGCTCTCCTCGTGCGCCTGCTCGAGCATCGCCGCGGCCAGCGAGAAGTCCTGCAGGCGCGACTCGAACTTCTCGACCTCCGCCGAGCCGCCGCTCTCGGCGGGCTCGAACGTGCCCGAGCGGATCAGCGCGAGCCGGGGCTCGGAGGTCCAGCCGACGTCGGCGTGGACCGAGTCGCCGAGCTCGGGCCGCTTGCCGACGAGCTTGCCGTCCTCGACCGCGAGGTCGGTCAGGTCCCAGTTCAGGCCCGCATCGAGCCGCGCTGCGAGCCCGGCGGCCACGTCGGCCGAGAGCACGCTCGCAGCGAAGAGCACCGCGTCGAAGCTCTGCTCCCCGAGCAGCGTCTCCAGCGCGTCGACCCGCGGCTGCGACAGCGGCGCTGCAAGCAGCGGGTCGTCCATCACGTGCACGCGTGCCGCGCCGTAGCGGCCCGCATCGGCCGCGAGCTCCTCGACGCCCGCGCCGAGCAGGACCGCCTCGACCTCACCGCCGAGCGAGGCCGCCTTCGAGAGGACGCCGAGCGAGTCCTTCTGGAGCGCGCCTTCGTGGTGCTCGAGGAAGACGAGGAACTTCACAGCGCCTTCTTCTCGAGCAGGAACTGGACGATCTTCTCCGCAGCGGAGCCGTCGTCTTCGATCTTGACCGTGTCGCCGCGCGCGGGCGGGTCGCCGAGGGCGTAGACCTCCGTCCGAGAGCCCGCCTCGCCGGCGTCTCCCGCGTCGACGCCGAGGTCGGCGAGCGAGAGCGTCTCCTGCGGCTTCTTCTTCGCGCCCATGATCCCCTTGAGCGACGGGTAGCGCGGCTCGTTGATCGCGTCCGACACGGCGATCACGGCCGGGAGCGGGGCCTCGAGCACGTCGTAGCCGTACTCCGTCTGCCGCTTACCCCGCACCTTTCCGTTCTCGCGCGTGAGCTCGGCGACCTGCGAGATCAACGGGCGCTGCAGCCGGTCGGCGACCGCGGCCCAGAGCACCGCGCCGTCGGAGTCGCCCGCCTGCTGGCCGAACAGCACCAGCTCGGCGTTCTCGCGCTCGAGCGCCGCGGCGAGCACCCTGCTCGTCGCGACGAGATCCGAGCCGGCCGCCGCCTCGTCCGAGACGAGCACCACCCGGTCGGCGCCCATCGCGAGCGCCTTGCGCATCGCCTCGAGCCCGCGCTCGGGCCCGAGCGAGACGATCACGACCTCCTCGACGTCGGAGCCGGCCTCCTTCAGCTTCAAGGCCTCCTCGACGGCGTTCACGTCGAAGGCGTTCAGGGTGCCTTCGCCGGAGCGGTCGAGCCGCTTGCTCTGCGGATCGAGCCGCAGCTGCCCGTCGGGGACGACCTTGACGCAGACCGCGATCTTCATTGCGGCGCCGATGCTACAAGCGGAACCCTCTGCTAGGGTCCGGCCCTTCGGCCGCCCGTGATCTCTCTCCGGACGACAGCCCGAGGAACCCTCGCTCTCGCGCTCGCCCTCCTCGTGACCCTCGTGGTCGGGAAGGCCGCCGCGGGGTCGAAGCAACCGCCGGACACGATCGTGTTCCCGGTTCTCGGCCCGACCGTCTACATCGACGACTTCGGCCAGCCGCGCCGAGGTGGGCCGCACCAGGGGATCGACATCCTCGCGCCAAAGCACGCGCTCGCGCTCGCCGCCGAGCCGGGGAAGATCAAGTTCTGGACGCGCTCCGCCACCGCCGGCTGCATGCTCTACCTCTACGGCGCGAGCGGCACGACCTACTACTACATCCACCTCAACAACGACCGCACGAAGGGCAACGACAACCGCGGCAAGTGCGTCGCCGGGACCGCGTACGCAAAGGGCCTGAAGAGCGGCGCCAAGGTCACGGCCGGGCAGGTTGTCGGCTACGTCGGCGACTCCGGAGACGCGAACGGCATCCACCCGCACCTCCACTTCGAGCTGCACCCGAACGGCGGGCGCGCGGTCGACCCGTACCGCTGGCTGCAGTCCGGCCAGCACCTGCTCTTCGCCGCGCCGCGAGGGATGCCGTTCACCCTTGAGCTGCGCGGCAAGGTCGTCTCGACGAATACCGACACGGTTCACATCAAGGCCACGAGCGTCGCGGCGTTCCCGCTCGGCCAGCGGCAGTCGCAGCTCAAGCGGAATCTCCTGATCGAGGTGCCGGCGTCCGCGACGGTTCAGACCGTCACGAAGTGGGGCGCGCCCGGGACTCCGGCAGCACTCTCCGACGCCCGGCCGGGCCAGCCGGTCGATCTCTGGACGACGGCCGCGCCGGCCACCATGAAGGCAGAGCGCGGCGACGACATGGCGCTGAACGCGTCGCTCGTCTCGCTGCTTTCGCGCTAGCGCCCGACGAACTTCGGCTCGCGCTTCTCGGCGAAGGCCGTGAGCCCTTCGCGCGCGTCCTCGCTGCCGAAGAGGCCGCCGAACTCGTCGGCCTCGCGCTGCAGGTTCTGGGCGTGGTCGCCCTGGAGCGAGTGGTTGAGCGCCCGCTTGGCGGCGGCGAGCGCGAGCGGGCTCTTCGAGGCGAGCAGCTCAGCAACCTCGCGCGCCTTGTCGATAGCGGGGTCATGGATGCCGTTCACGAGCCCCAGCCGCAGCGCCTCCTCGGCATCCACCAGCCGGCCGGTCAGGATCAGCTCCTTCGCGAAGCCGAGGCCACAGACGCGCGCGAGCCGCTGCGTGCCGCCCCAGCCCGGGATGATCCCGAGGTTGATCTCCGGCTGGCCGAGCTTGGCCCGCGTCCCGGCGTAGCGGAGGTCGCAGGCGAGCGCGAGCTCGCAGCCGCCGCCGAGCGCGAACCCTTCGATCGCGGCGATCGTGGGCTTCGACATAGTCTCGAGCAGCTGCCCGGCGCGGTGGCCGAGCTCGCCCCACTCGGTCGCCTCCTCGACGCCGAGGCCGCTCATGTACTTGATGTCGGCGCCGGCGACGAACGCCTTGCCGCCCGCGCCGGCCACGATCACGACCCCCACCGCCTCGTCGGCGGCCAGCTCTTCCAGAGAGTCGCGCAGCTCTTCGAGCGTCTGCCGGTCGAGCGCGTTCATCGCCTCCGGCCGGTCGACCGTGAGGGTCGCGATCGGGCCGTCGCGCTCGACCGAGATGCTCAGGCCGGGACCTTCTCGCGCAGGAACTCGACGATCTCCGCCGTAGGAGCCCCCGGCGTGAAGACCGCCGCGACACCCTGCCGCTCGAGCTCGGCCGCGTCCTCGGCCGGGATCGTCCCGCCGAGTACGACGAGCACGTCCTCGGCGCCGTTCTCGCGCAGGCCCTCGAGGATCCGCGGGACGAGCGTCATGTGCGCGCCGGACAGGATCGAGACCCCGACGGCGTCGGCGTCTTCCTGGATCGCCGTCTCGACGATCTGCTCAGGCGTCTGATGCAGACCGGTGTAGATGACCTCCATCCCCGCGTCACGCAGCGCGCGTGCAATGATCTTCGCCCCCCGGTCGTGACCATCGAGACCGGGTTTTGCTATGACGACACGGATCTTGGCGGGCACGAGCTGAGTATATGAGCGTGAATCTCAAAATCGTCGGCTGCTCGCCGGCGTGGCCGAACCCTGGCGGCGCGCAGTCGGGCTACCTGCTCGAAGGGCCTGGCCGGCTGCTGCTGGACTGCGGTCCGGGGGTGCTCGCGAGGCTGCGCGAGAGCGAGAGCTGGCCCACGGTCGACGCGATCGCGATCACGCACTGGCACCTCGACCACTGGGGCGATCTCGTCCCCTGGGTCTGGGGCGGGACGCTCGGCCCCGGGGTAGACGTCAAGAAGCCCGAGCTCTGGGTGCCGCCCGAGGGCTCCGAGATGCTGGCGGCGATCGGCGGCCGCCTCGGCCAGCAGCAGATGTTCGAGGAGGCTTTCAATCTGCACGAGTACATCGATGGCGAGACCTTCGAGGCGGCCGGCTTCCAGGTCACGCCGCTCCGGGTCCTCCACTACGAGCTGCTCGCGTTCGGCTTCAAGGCCTCGGCGAACGGGACGGTGATCGGCTACTCGGGCGATTCCGGCCCGAACGACAACCTCGCGGAGCTTGCGCGCGGCGCCGACCTGTTCCTCTGCGAGGCGACGCTGCTCGCTCCCAACCCGGAGGGCGGCACGCGCGGCCATCTCGCTGCGGAGGAGGCGATCGCCGCGTTCGAGGCGGGTGGCGCCAAGCGGCTCCTGCTCACCCACCGGCCGTTCGAGCGGCCACTCGAAGACTCCTCACTCGAGCTCGCTCACGACGGGCTCGAGATCGACGTCGGCTAGCTAGTCCCCGCGGGCGTAGGCGCGATAGACGCGGGCCGCGCGCCAGCGACGCACGCCGAGCACGAGCAGGACCGCCGGGAGCAGCGCGAAGATCGAGAGCGGAGCGAACAGCCAGATCTTCCCCTCCTGGGTCGCCGGCGGGGTTTTTTCGCCGAAGAGGGCCTTCCGGCTGGACTTGCCGCCGACCCCGCCGCCTTCGGCCGGCGTCGGCAGAAACGAGTCGACCAGCCACTCGGTGTGCCTGCCGTGCCGCACGGGATGAAGCGTGACGTCGAAGACCGCAGCGTCGATCTGGTCACGCCTTTTGAACAGCCCCACCTGCAGATCGACCTCGTCCGAGTAGGAGTAGGAGAGACGCCACCTCGCGAAGATGGCCGGGTACCGGATCACGGGCAGATCGCGGCCGCTGGACCATTCCTTCTTCGTGTAGCCCTCCTTCATCGCCGGCGTGACCAGGTCCCAGGACTTCGCGATGTCGCGCCGCCTGACCGCGGTCTGGATGAAGGCCATCGCCGTGTGCACGACCGTCTGCTTCTTCGGGGCGAACGAGGCCGGCTTCTCGGGCTTGACCAGATCCGCCTTCACGGTCGAGAGGCGCGAGCTCGGCAAGGGCTTCGGGCCGGGAAAGGCGAGCACGAGCAGGGCGATCCCCAGGCCGACCACGGTCACCCCGCCGATCCAGAGGGCACGGCGCTGGTACTTCGGCGAGGAGAACAGCCGCCTCACGGCTGCAGGATAGCTGGGCTGTCGAGAAGCGCTAGCCGCCGAAGTTCTGCGACGGATCTGCGCGGACCGGTGGCGTGTACTTCGACATCCAGTAGTTCACGAGCCAGTGGGCCTTCGCGCCCTTGCCGGCCTTGACCGCGCCGACGGTAAAGGTGTAGCCGCCGCGACCCGTCTTGTAGGTCGACGCGACCCCGACGTCGGCGAGGAGCTCGTGCCCGTTCCAGGACGTGAGCGTGTACGAGATCGGCAGCTTGAGGTTCATTTCCGGGAAGACCTGGAACGGCAGCTCGGTGCCCTTCACCCACTGCTTGTACGTGAAGCCCTGGCGCATCGACGGGGCCGTGTAGCGCCAGGCAGAGGCAAGGTTGCGCTCGCCGGCGCCGTCGACGATGAACCTGCGGACCGCGAGCCGGGCCGAGGCGGGCAGCTGCAACCACTTCTTGTTCGTGTCGAGCGCCTGCGCCTTCTCGCTCTGCTTCTGGAACTGCGACTGGCTCAAGATGCTCCCGCCGGCCGACTTCGCCGTCGACGGTGCAGCGCTCGAGCCGCCCTGACTCTTCTTGATGATGAAGACCGCGATCGCCGCAATCAGGAGCGCGATCCCGACCCAGAAGATGATCCGGGTCGTGCGCTGCGAAGACATGGAAGTCGGAACGGCGTTCATCGCGTCGGGAATTGTAGACGCGATTTTTCCGCGTTGGTTAGTCGCGACTAGAAAACGGGTGTCTCGCGCCAGGTGCCCCAGGTTTCCCTGAGCGCGTCGCACATCTCGCCCATCGTCGTGTAGGCACGCGAGGCCTCGACCATCAGCGGCATCAGGTTTTCCTCCCGCAGCGAGGCCTCCTTCAGGCGGGCGAGCGCCTGCTCGACGGCCGCCGAGTCGCGCCTCGCTCGCAAGGCCTTGACCCGCTCGATCTGCTCGTCCTCGAGCGCGGGGTCGATCCGCAGGATCTCGATCTCCGGCTCGTCCTCGAGCTGGTAGCGGTTGACGCCGACCACGATCCGCTGCTTCGCCTCGACCTCGGCCTGGTAGCGGAACGACGCCTCGGCGATCTCGCGCTGCTGGAAGTTCTGCTTGACCGACTCGACCACCCCGCCCAGCTTCTCGATCCGGTCGAAGTAGTCGTAGGCCTCGGCCTCGAGCCGGTTCGTCAGGTCCTCGAGGTAGTAAGAGCCGCCGAGCGGGTCGATCGTGTTGACGGCACCGGTCTCGTGCGCGATCACCTGCTGCGTGCGCAGCGCGAGCCGGACGGCGTTCTCGGTCGGCAGGGCGAGCGCCTCGTCGAACGAATTCGTGTGCAGAGACTGGGTCCCGCCGAGCACGGCGGCCAGGGCCTCGAGCGCGGTGCGGACGATGTTCACCTCGGGCTGCTGCGCGGTCAGCGAGACGCCGGCCGTCTGCGTGTGGAAGCGCATCAGCCACGAGCGCGGGTTCCGAGCGCCGTAGCGCTCGCGCAGCTCCTTTGCCCAGATCCGGCGGGCCGCGCGGTACTTGGCGATCTCCTCGAAGAAGTCGATGTGCGCGTTGAAGAAGAACGAAAGGCGCGGCGCGAAGTCGTCGACGTCGAGGCCGCGCTCGATCGCCGCGTCGACGTAGGCGAAGCCGTTGGCGAGGGTGAAGGCGAGCTCCTGGGCCGCGTTCGAGCCCGCCTCGCGGATGTGGTAGCCGGAGATCGAGATCGGGTGCCAGCGCGGCAGCTCCTGCGCGGAGAACTCGACCATGTCCGTCACGAGCCGCATCGACGGCTCCGGCGGGAAGATCCACTCCTTCTGCGCGATGTACTCCTTGAGGATGTCCGTCTGGATCGTCCCGCGGAGCTCGGCGCGCGGCACGCCCTGCTGCTCGGCGACACACACGTAGAACGCGAGCAGCATCGCGGCCGGCCCGTTGATCGTCATCGAGGTCGAGACCTCGCCGAGCGGGATCCCGGAGAAGAGCGTCTCCATGTCCGCCAGCGAGTCGACCGCGACGCCCTCCCGGCCGACCTCGCCGAGCGAGCGCGGGTGGTCGGAGTCGTAGCCCATCAGCGTCGGCATGTCGAACGCCGTCGAGAGGCCGGTCTGACCGTGCTCGAGCAGGTAGCGGAAGCGCTCGTTCGTCTCCTGGGCCGTGCCGAAGCCGGCGAACTGGCGCATCGTCCAGAGGCGGCCGCGGTACATCGAGGGGTAGACGCCGCGCGTGAACGGATAGACGCCCGGGTAGCCGAGATCGCGCTCGTAGTCGACCGGCGTCGAGTCGCGCGTGTAGAGCGGCTCGTTCTCGAGGCCGGAGATCGTGCTGAACAGCTCGCCCTCGCGCTCGGGTGCCGCTTCGTAGAGCTCTTTCCGCCACTCCTCGGTGCCGGAGCCGACGTCTCGGTCGGTCGTCGCCATGCACGGATTCTGCCCTGTCGATCCGCCGCCGGGGCGGTGTTCCTCCCCCGGAGGGGTGATTTTCGGCGCCAAAACCCGTTTCAAGGGCGAAAATGCTCATCCCGAGCCGGGGTTTCGGCCGATTTAGCAGACGGCGAGCATGGTGGACACCACCTCTGATCACGCTCGGCTTGAGGAGCTCGGGCCCAGGCTCATCCTCCGCTTCGCGCTGCACTCTGGCCTGGTGCTGCTCGCGGCCGGGCTCGCGATCTTCTGGGCCGTCAACCGCGAGATCGCGCACCGCGCCGAGCGGACGCTGCAGTCCCAGGCGCGCGCGGTCGCGCAGGACAGCCTCAGCCGACGCCTGCGGGCTTCGGATTTCGCCGGGCCTGTCTCGGGACCGCGGCGAGCCGAGCTCGATCGCACCTTCCGCGAGGACATCCTGATTCCCGGCGTCGTCGGCGCAAGGCTTGTGAACCGGAACGGGACGATCACCTACGCGGCGCTGCACCGGCTCATCGGCACGAAGGCTCAGTACGCCGAGGAGCTGGCCGGCGTGCTGGGAGGCCGGTACAAGCGGCACGTCACCCACACCGTGAACTGGCGCGGCCGGCAGAACGTCAAGGTCGTCCAGTCGCTGCTGCCCGTGCGGACAGCGCCGAACGCGGCGCCGGTCGGGGCGCTCGAACTCGATCAGAACTACCGGGCCGTCACCGTCAGCACCGGCGACGCACGCCTGCAGCTCGCGCTCGTGCTCGCCCTCGCCCTGCTGACGCTCTACGTCTCGCTCTTTCCGATCCTGCGCCGGGTCACCCGCCAGCTAGAGTCGCGGAACCGGCGCCTGCGCGAGCACGCGACCGAGCGTGGCCTGCTGTTCGAGGCCGAGCGCGCTGCGCGCGCCGAGGCCGAAACGGTGCAGCGGCTTCTCGCCGAGCAGAACGAGCGCCTCCGCGAGCTCGATCGGCTGAAGGACGAGTTCGTCTCGCTCGTGTCGCACGAGCTGCGCACACCTCTGACGTCGATTCGCGGCTACATCGAGCTCCTCCTCGAGGACCTCGATCCCTCCGAGACCGATCGGCGCCGGTACCTCGAAATCATCGAGCGCAACTCTCACCGCCTGCTCGACCTCGTCAGCGACCTGCTTTTCCTCGCCCAGGTCGAGGCCGGCAAGCTGGCGATCGAGCGGGCGCCGCTCAATCTTGGCAAGGTCGTCCAGGAGTGCATCGAGACTTCCTCGCCGGTCGCCGACGCACGCGGGATCGAGCTCACGGCTCACCTCGGGCACGTTCCCACGCTCCAAGGCGACCGTGCGCGACTCGCGCAGATGCTCGACAACCTCGTCTCGAACGCGCTCAAGTTCACGCCCAAGGGCGGGCGGGTGGCCGTCCGCCTGCAAGCGGACGACGGTACCGCCGTGCTCGCGGTGAAAGACACGGGCCTTGGCATCCCCGCGGATGAGCAGGGCCGGCTGTTCGAACGCTTCTTCCGCAGCTCGACGGCCACTGAGACCGCCATCCCCGGCACCGGGCTCGGTCTCACGATCACGAAAGCGATCGTCGAGCGGCACGGCGGCCGGATCGAGTTCGAGAGCACGGAGGGCGTCGGCACGACGTTCCGCGTGAGCCTCCCGCTCGGCGCGCAGCGAGGCGCCGAGAACCCCGCTCGCGAGCTCGCCGCCTAAGCCTTCGGCCGGTAGCGGTAGCCGAAGCCCCGCATCGTCTCGATCGGTGACTCCGCTCCTTCGGGCGCCCCGAGCTTGCGGCGCAGGTAGCCGACGTAGAGCTTCACCTGGTCGCGCTCGGCCGCGCCCGCGCTGCCCCAGGCCAGCTCGAGCAGCTGCTCGTGCGAGAGCACGTTGTTCGGGTTGCGCACGAACGCGGACAGAAGCCGGAACTCGAGCGGTGTCAGGACGACGGCCCGGCCGCCCGCGCTTACAGCGCGCTGCGCGAAGTCGATCGTCACGAAGCCGTCCGCGTACGTCTCGGGAGCGTCCTCGGCGGAGCGCCTGCGCCGCAGGGCCGCGTCGACGCGCGCCAGCAGCTCCTGGCGGCCGAACGGCTTGGTCACGTAGTCGTCCGCCCCCGCGCGCAGGCCCCTCACCTTGTCGAGCTCCTCCGCGCGCGCGGTGAGCATCAGCACCGGGACGTCGCTCAGCTCCCGAATCCGCTCCAGCACCTCCCAGCCTTCCATCCCCGGCATCGAGACGTCGAGGATCACGAGATCCGGTTGCTTCGCGTAGAAAAGGCGTAGGCCTTCAGTGCCGTCGGGCGCATCGATCACCTCGTGGCCGGCGCGCTCCAGTAGCTCCCGGACGAGGCCCCGGATATCGCTGTCGTCGTCGACCACGAGCACACAGGTCACGTTTCGTCCCTCGGCTCAGTGATCTTCGGCCCGCTCATACGCATTTCATACCGCATTGCTCCCGGATTCCGCCTCGCGCCGCCGATGCGGGTGCCGTGGCGAGCTTGAAGCAACTGCGGCTTCGTGCTTCGGCTTGGTCGAAGCACGACACACTCGGGAAGCGCGCGCTCTTCCTGCTTGCGCTTGCGGTCTCCCTCACGGCCGGGGCAGTCGTCTTCCGTGACGGCGTCACCCCGGGCCGCTCAGAGCAGCGGAGCGCGAGCACTCCGTTTTCTAACGTCGTGCTCGAGAACCAGGCGCGCGGACCGCGCCGGTTCGCGCGGGCGCCAAGGCGCGCGCAGCACAAGCGGCTCGACGGGCTCCTCCTCCACCGGGATCGTCGTAGGGCCGTCGTCGAGCACGTCAACGGGCACCCCGGCGCACCCCTCCAACGGAGGCGGCAACGGGACGCTCGGGACTTTTTCGTCGGGCCGGCGCGGAGCAACCGGCGCGGCCGGCGCGAACGGCGCGAACGGCGCGAACGGCAAGGACGGTCCCGCGGGGCCGCAGGGGCCGGTCGGGTCCTCCCGGCCCTCAGGGCGCAACCGGGGCCGCCGGCGCGAATGGACAAATAGGCCCGACAGGCCCACAGGGAATTCCAGGCACTGCGGCTGCCAAGGGCGATACCGGGGCAACCGGCCCTGTCGGCCCGCAGGGCCCGATCGGTCCCCAGGGCCCGATCGGGGCGCAGGGGCTGCGGGGCGCAACCGGGCCGCGGGGCCAGAACGGCGGCCGCGGCTCGACCGGCGCACAGGGGCAGAAGGGCAACACGGGCCCGCAGGGCGCGAAGGGCGTCACGGGCGCGAAGGGCTCGACCGGCGCTCTCGGGGTCCGTGGTGTCACCGGGGCCAGGGGCGTCACGGGCGCCCAGGGCGCCAAGGGCGCGACCGGCGCGCAGGGTTTGCAGGGCGTGAAGGGTGCGACGGGCGCCAACGGAACGACAGGCGCGCGTGGGGCAACGGGCATCCAGGGCCCGGCCGGCGCGCGCGGGCCGACGGGCGCTCAGGGCGCCAAGGGCGCCACCGGCGCGAAGGGGACAACCGGCACGCAAGGAGCAAAGGGCACCACCGGAGCAAACGGTGCCGCCGGCGCCAAGGGCTCGACGGGCTCGAAAGGAACTACGGGCGCGCAGGGATCGACCGGGGCAAAGGGCGCCACCGGGGCAAAGGGCGCCACCGGGACAAAGGGCGCCACCGGGGCAAAGGGTACGACCGGTGCGAAGGGCGCGACCGGCTCCAAGGGCGCCACCGGCTCGCAGGGCGCGACCGGCTCGCGTGGCGCGACAGGCGTCCAGGGGCCCGCGGGGGCTCAGGGACCGACCGGCGCGCAGGGCGCGACGGGCGCGACGGGCGCCAAGGGCGCAACGGGCGCGAAGGGCAGCACGGGCGCGAAGGGCACGACCGGCGCTAAGGGAGCCACCGGCTCGAACGGCACGACCGGGGCGCGCGGCGCCACCGGAGCCCAGGGCCCAGCGGGTGCACAGGGCCCGACCGGGGCTAAGGGGGCGACGGGAACTCGCGGTGCCACCGGCGCCAAGGGCTCGACGGGCTCGAAAGGAACTACTGGCGCGCAGGGATCGACCGGGGCCAAGGGCGCCACCGGGGCAAAGGGTACGACCGGTGCGAAAGGAGCCACCGGCTCCAAGGGCGCCACCGGCTCGCAGGGCGCGACCGGCTCGCGTGGCGCGACAGGCGTCCAGGGGCCCGCGGGCGCTCAGGGACCGACCGGCGCGCAGGGCGCGACGGGCGCGAAGGGCACGACCGGCGCTAAGGGAGCCACCGGCTCGAACGGCACGACCGGGGCACGCGGCGCGACGGGTGCCAAGGGAACTACCGGCGCGAAGGGCACGACCGGCTCCAAGGGCGCAACCGGATCGAACGGAGCCACCGGCTCGAACGGCACGACCGGGGCGCGCGGCGCCACCGGAGCCCAGGGCCCAGCGGGTGCACAGGGCCCGACCGGGGCTAAGGGAGCGACGGGCGCCAAGGGCTCGACGGGCTCGAAAGGAACTACGGGCGCGCAGGGATCGACCGGGGCCAAGGGCGCCACCGGCTCCAAGGGCGCCACCGGCTCGCAGGGCGCGACCGGCTCGCGTGGCGCGACAGGCGTCCAGGGGCCCGCGGGCGCTCAGGGACCGACCGGCGCGCAGGGCGCCGACGGGCGCAAAGGGCGCCAGCACGGGCGCGAAGGGCACGACCGGCGCTAAGGGAGCCACCGGCTCGAACGGCACGACCGGGGCACGCGGCGCGACGGGTGCCAACGGAACTACCGGCGCGAAGGGCGCGACCGGCTCCAAGGGCGCAACCGGATCGAACGGAGCCACCGGCTCGAAGGGCACGACCGGGGCGCGCGGCGCCACCGGAGCCCAGGGCCCAGCGGGTGCACAGGGCCCGACCGGGGCTAAGGGAGCGACGGGCGCCAAGGGCGCAACGGGAGCTCGCGGTGCCACCGGCGCCAAGGGCTCGACGGGCGCGAAAGGAACTACGGGCGCGCAGGGATCGACCGGGGCAAAGGGCGCCACCGGGGCAAAGGGTACGACCGGCTCCAAGGGCGCCACCGGCTCGCAGGGCGCGACCGGCTCGCGTGGCGCGACAGGCGTCCAGGGGCCCGCTGGGGCTCAGGGACCGACCGGCGCGCAGGGCGTCAAAGGCGCGACGGGCGCCACGGGCGCGAAGGGCAGCACCGGCGCAAAGGGCACGACCGGCGCTAAGGGCAGCCACCGGCTCGAAGGGCGTCACCGGCTCGAAGGGCGTCACGGGTGCCAAGGGAGCTACCGGCGCGAAGGGCGTGACCGGCGCCAAAGGTCCGACGGGCGCGAAGGGCGTCACGGGCTCAAAGGGCGTGACCGGCGCCAAGGGCGTCACGGGTGCGAAAGGAATTACCGGCGTAAAGGGAGTCACCGGCTCGAAGGGCGTCACCGGCGCCAAGGGTGCGACCGGAGTCCAGGGCCCGGCTGGTGCGAAAGGCCCGACGGGCGCTCAGGGCGCCAAGGGCACCACCGGCGCGAAGGGCGTCACCGGCACGAAGGGCACGACCGGCACGAAGGGGACAACCGGGACTCAGGGCATCCAGGGACCGGCGGGCACCAAGGGCCCGACGGGCGCACGCGGCCCGACCGGTGCCAGAGGCGTGACCGGCGCAAAGGGCACCACGGGCGCGAACGGCGCGACCGGGGCCAAGGGAACGACAGGAGCAGCCGGCACCGCGGGCAGCGCCGGCAACACGATCGCAACCTCAGAATCGACTGGCAGCACGACCTATACCGACCTGACCACCGCCGGCCCGGCGGCGACCGTCACCATTCCCGCCTCGGGTAAGGCACTCGTGATCGTGACCGGCCTCCTGTCCAACAACAGCAGCAACAACACGAGCTACATGGGCTTCGCCGTCTCGGGCGCGACGACGCGCGCCGCGAGTGACACGCAGGCTCTCTCGGTCACGCGAGGCGGAAGCCAGGGCAATATCGCGGTCCAGGCGAGCGCCACGTTCTTCGTCACTAGCCTCACCGCTGGAAGCACGACGTTCACCGCGAAGTACCGCGTCGATGGAGGAACCGGCACCTACGCGAACCGGACGATCGTGGTGATCCCGCTCCCATGACGCAGCTGCTTCGTGAGCGGAAGGAAGACCATCTCGCAACGGGAAGCTTGAACGCCGTGACCGAAAACGCCCTCGACGCCAGGATCCTGCAGCCGCGCCGGGAGCACGGGCCGCTGCTCGTGCTCGCGGTCGTCGTGAGCGTGGCGGCGGTCGCCGTGGCGATCCTCGCGCTGCAGCACAGCACGAAGGCCAGGCAGCTCCCGCGTGCAACCGGCGGGCCGACGCTCGTCTCCGAGACCCAGCTACAGCGGCTGGCAGCGTCGTCGCCCGAGCCGGTCTACTGGGCGGGGCCTGAGAAGGGCTTCTCGTACGAGCTCACCCGGACGGAGGGCGGGCGCACGTACGTCCGCTACCTCCCGGACGGCGTGCGGGCGGGTGACCCGAGGCCCAAGCTTCCTCGTCGTCGGTACCTACACGCAGCCGGGCTCGTTCGCCGATCTGCAGCGGGCGGGCAAGCAGCCGGGTGCGCTGTCCCTCCGGGTTGCCGACGGCGGCCTCGTCGTCTTCAACTCGAGCAAGCCGACGAGCGTCTACCTGAGCTACCCACGCGCGAACTACCAGGTCGAGATCTACGCGCCGTCCGGCGACACCGCGCGCCGCCTCGTGCTCGACGGCAAGATCAAGCCGATCCGCTAGCCCCAGGCCTCCAGAGCGGCTCCTCGCCGCCTGCGTTCGCCGCCCGCGCAAGGATGAACAACAGGTCGGAAAGCCGGTTCAGGTAGACGAGCGCGAGCGGGTTGACCGGGCGCTCGCCGGCGGCCCACAGGGCGACGCTTTCGGCCCGGCGGCAGACCGCTCGCGCGACGTGCAGGCGCGCTGCGGTCTCGCTCCCGCCGGGAAGGACGAAGCTCTTGAGCGGCTCGAGGGACTCGTTCGCTTCGTCGCAGTCGTGCTCGAGCCCGTCGATCTGATCCTGCGTGACGCGGAGCTTCCCGCCGCCTTCCTCGAACGGCACCGACAGGTCCGCCCCGAGGTCGAAGAGCTCGTTCTGGACCCGCTCCAGACGCGGGTCCCGGGCCTCGACCTGAGCCCAGCCGACGACGGAGTTGAGCTCGTCCACGGCGCCGTACGCGCGTACGAGCGGGTCGAGCTTCGAGACGCGTGAGCCGTCGCCGAGCGAGGTCTCGCCGTGGTCGCCGCCGCGTGTGTAGATCTTGGTCAGCCGGACCGGTTCATCTCGCTCGCGCGAGCTCATCCTTGCGCCAGCTCGCGCTCGCGGAGGCCCAGGATCGAGCGCGCGATCACGAGCCGCTGGATCTCGCTCGTCCCCTCGTAGATCTCGGTGATCTTCGCGTCGCGGTAGTAGCGCTCGACCGGGAACTCCTTCGTGTAGCCGTAGCCGCCCAGGATCTGGATCGCCTCGGCTGTCTGCCGGCGAGCCATCTCCGAGGCGAACAGCTTCGCCTTCGCGCCTTCCTCGGTGTGCGGGCGGTCTTGCTGCTTGAGCCACGCCGCCCGGTAGACGAGCAGCCGCGCCGCGTCGAGCTCGGTCGACATATCGGCGAGCTTCCACTGGATCGCCTGGAAGTCCGCGATCCGCTGGCCGAACTGGCGCCGCTCCAGCGCGTAGGCACGCGCGACGTCGTAGGCGGCCTGGGCGATCCCGAGCGCCTGGGCCGCGATTCCGATCCGGCCCCCGTCGAGCGTCGCCATCGCAACGTTGAAGCCCTTGCCTTCCTCGTGCAGCAGCCGGTCGCGCGGGACGCTCGCGCCCTCGATCACGAGGTCGACGGTCGAGGACGAGTTGAGCCCGAGCTTCTCCTCCTCGCGCGTGACGCGCACCTGGTCGCCGTCGAGGACGAACGCCGAGACGCCCTTCGCTCCGGGCGTGTCCGGGTCGGTGCGCGCGAACAACAGAACCGTGCCGCCGAACGCGCCGTTGGTGATCCACTGCTTCGCGCCCGAGATCGTCCAGCCGTCGCCGTCCGGCGTGGCAGCCGTGCGCAGCGACCCCGCGTCCGAGCCGGACTCCGGCTCCGTCAGCGCGAACGCGCCGATTGCCTCGCCACGCGCGAGCGGCGGCACGAAGCGGCTGCGCTGCTCGTCGGTTCCGAAGCGCAGGATCGGGAGCGTGACCGCGCTCGTGTGCACCGCAACCGTCACGCCGACACCAGCGTCGGCACGCGAGAGCTCCTCGAGGACGAGGATGTAGGAGAGGAAGTCCGCGCCGGCGCCGCCGTACTCCTCGGGGATGCAGACGCCGAGCAGCCCGAGCTCGGCCAGCTTGCCGAGCAGCTCCCGCGGGAAGCCGTGCTCGCGGTCCCAGGCCGCTGCGTTCGGCTCGATCTCTGCCTGCGCGAACTCGCGCGCCAGCGCCTGGATCTCGCGCTGGTCGTCGGCCAGCGTGAAGTCCATCGGGCGGCGAGTATAGTCGTGCGCGCTTTGGCCTCCGGAACCGCCCAGGCGACTCTGCCGTGGACCTGGTACTCCGACCCGGACGTGCTACGCCTCGAGCAGGAACGGATCTTCCGGCAGGGCTGGCACTACGCCGGGCCGGCCGAGCTCGTCGCGGAGCCTGGGAGCTACCTCACCTGCCGCGCGGGCGACGTCCCGATCGTCGTCGTGCGCGGCCGCGACGCGGAGCTGCGCGCGTTCCTGAACGTCTGCCGCCACCGCGGCTCGGTGCTCGTCGAAGGACACGGCAGGCGCGAGACGCTCCAGTGCCCCTACCACGCGTGGACGTACGACCTCGACGGCCGGCTGCGGGCGGCGCCGCGCTCGGCAGGTGAGCTCGAGACCGACGGGATCCGGCTCGCCGAGCTCGCGGTCGCGACGTGGGGCCCGCTCGTCTTCGTCAGCCCCGACCCCGAGGCAGATCCGCTGGAGGAGGCGCTCGGCCCGGTCGCCGCTCACGTCTCGGCGGGCGGGATCGACGTCCCCGCGCTCCGCTATCGCCGCCGGAGCGAGTTCGAGCTGGCCTGCAACTGGAAGATCGCCGTCGAGAACTACCTCGAGTGCTACCACTGCGCCGTGGCCCACCCGGGCTTCAGCGCAGTCGTCGACGTGAGCCCGGACGCGTACCGGCTCGAGACGCACGCCCTCAGCTCGAGCCAGTTCGGGCCGACGAAGAACGGTGACGGGCCCGTCGAGGGGCAGTTCCACTGGCTCTGGCCGGCGACGAAGCTGTACGCGCTGCCCGGTCCGCCCAACCTCGCGGCGGGGCCGCTGACGCCGCTCGGCCCGGAGCGCTGCGCGGGCTTCCTCGACTACTTCTTCGCCGAGGACGTCACCGAACGGGAGATCGAGGAGCTGCTGGCCTTCGACGACCAGGTCGGGCGCGAGGACCGCGCGCTCGTCGAGTCCGTGCAGCGTGGCACCGGCTCGGGCCTGCTCGACGAAGGGCAGCTGCTCCCCGAGAGCGAGCGGCTGCTGGCCCACTTCCAGGGACTCGTGCGGGAGGCGCTCGCGTGAGGAAGGCAGTCGTTCTGGCCGCGCTCGTTGCGCTCGTGGCCGTCCTCGCCGGCTGCGGCTCGGGCCCGCCCTCAGCGGAGAGCGTCGTCCGCGCGTGGAGCGAGGCGCTCAACGAGGGCGACAACAACACGGCCGCCAGCCTGTTCGCCCAGGGGGCCGAGGTGATCCAGGGCAACACCGTCTTGACCCTGCACACGCAGCACGACGCGCTCGTCTGGAACGCGGCGCTGCCCTGCTCGGGCCAGATCGTCTCGATCCACAGCCGCGGACAGGTGACGACGGCGACCTTCCTGCTCGGCGACCGCCAGCACGGCCACTGCGACGGGCCCGGCAAGCGGGCGACCGCCATCTTCAAGGTCGTCCGCGGGAAGATCGTGCTCTGGCACCAGACCGGCGGGTCTGCAGTCGCGCCGCCACCCTCGGTCTAGCGCTAGACGAAGGCCGCGCGGATCTGCCGGAGCGTGCCTTCGCGCGCGGCGAAAGCCTTCACGACGGCCGGATCGAACTGCCGGCCCGACTGCGCGAGGATCTCCCGGCCGGCCGTCTTCCAGGACATCGCCGCGCGATACGGCCGGTCGCTCGTCATCGCGTCGAGCGCATCCGCGACCGCGAAGACCCGCGCCGCCGCCGGAATGTCCGTTCCCTCCCGCCCGTCGGGGTAGCCGCCGCCGTCCCAGCGCTCGTGATGCGAGCGGACGACCTCGAGCCCGCCGCCCTGGAGCAACGTCACCCCGAGGAGCATCTGCTCGCCGAGCACGGTGTGCGTCTGCATCAGGCGCCGCTCGGCCTCGGTCAGCGGGCCAGGCTTCTGGAGGATCTGGTCGGGGATCCCGATCTTGCCGATGTCGTGCAGCAGGAAGCCGTAGCCGGCGCTCTCGTCGTCGGCGGCGTCCGGCACCGTCCCGGCCGCGAGCTCGAGCGCGTAGCGGTAGACCCGCTGGGAATGCTCACCGGTGCCCATGTCCTTCGACTCGAGCGCGCTCGCGAGCGCCGTCACCGTCTCGCGATACGCGCTCTCCAGCAGGCGCCGCTGGCCGCGCTCGAGCTCGAGCAGGTGGCGCAGGTCGCGTGCGTAGAGGAGCAGCTGCTCGTCGTCGTAGCGCTTGCCGAGCGCCCGGAACGGCGTCCCGTACAGGCCGCCGGCCAGCCGCTCGACGACCGCCAGCAGCTCGAGCGGGCTGAACGGCTTGAGCATGAACGCGTCGGCGCCGACCTCTCCCGCCGTCGCCTCGGTCACCATGTCCGAGCCGGTCAGCAGCACGACGGGAATGTGGTGCGTCGTCCGCGAGGCCTTCAGGCTCGCGCAGAGCGCTGCCCCGTCGAGCCCGGGCATGCTGACGTCGAGCACGATCGCGTCAGGCGGCTCCCTCTCGATCAGCCGGCGCGCCTCGAACGCGTCGCCCGCCTCGACCACGTCGATATCGACCGCCTCGAACGTCGTCCTCAGCAGCTCGCGGAGGGCCCCATCGTCGTCTACCACTAGCAGGCGCAGACCATCCTCCTTTGTCTGCTGTCTCATGTCGGCAGGGCGCCGACTGAGCTTTATGCCTGGTAGATGTAGAAACCCTCGCCGGACTTGCGCCCTACTTTCCCTGCAAGCACCAAATCTTCGAGCAGCGGACAGGGCGCGTAACGCGGGTCGTCAAGCCCTTCTTCGAGGACTTTCATGATTGCAACGCAGGTATCGAGGCCGATCAGGTCGGCGAGGGCGAGCGGCCCCAGCGGGTGAGCGAAGCCGAGCCTGGCGATCGTGTCGATCGCCTCGGCCTCGGCCACGCCGTCGTGAAGCGCCCAGACGGCCTCGTTGATGAAGGGCATCAGGATCCGGTTCGACACGAAGCCCGGGAAATCGTTCGCCACCGCGGGTGTCTTGCCCAGCTCGCGGGCGAGCTCCGTGATCGCCTCGGCCGTCTCGTCCGAGGTCTCCTTGCCCCGGACGATCTCGACGAGCTGCAGTACCGGCACCGGGTTGAAGAAGTGCATCCCGATCACCCGGTCGGGGCGGCTCGTCGCCGCGGCCAGCGTGGAGATCGGAATCGAGGACGTGTTCGACGCGAGCACGGCCTCTTGAGGGAACGCCGAGTCGGCCCGCCGGAAGACGTCCTCCTTGACCGCCGCGTCCTCGACGACCGCCTCGATCATCAGATCGGCCGGAACGAGGTCGTCGACAGGCTCGACTCGCCCGAGCACCTCGTCCGGCGCGGGCCCGCCCTTCTCGGCGAGCCGCGCGAGGCTCTTGCGCATCGTCTCGAGCCCCCGCTCGACCGCGCCCGGCGCCG
Source organism: uncultured Actinomycetes bacterium (assembly GCA_963755635.1). GTDB lineage: Bacteria > Actinomycetota > Thermoleophilia > Gaiellales > Gaiellaceae > AC-32. The sequence continues at coordinate 404,246 of CAVWKS010000036.1, forward strand.
CGTCGTAGAGCGACACGCGCCGCCCGGACGCCGCGACGACCTGCGCGATCCCGCCGCCCATCTGGCCGGCGCCGACCACGAGCACGTGCTCGAACCTCACGGGCGGGAGCCTAGTCGCGCCCGTCGATCCTGAGCACCTGCTGCAGGACCAGCAGGCCGAAGACGGCGCCGATGACGACGCCGATCTGCCGCGCGTGGCCGGCGTGCGCGGCCGCGAGAGCGCCCCACGCGACGAGGTACGCCCAGCCGGCGAGCGCCGCCCCGTAGACGAGCGCGAGACCGAGCGAGTGCTCGACCGTGAGCACCCCGAAGAGCCGCGGCGCCCCTTCCGGCCGGCGCGTGACGAGCGGGTGGACAAGCAGCTCGCGCTCGAGCTCGCCCATCCGCTGCGCCGCGCCCTGCCTGATCTCGCTGTTGCGCAGCTCGTAGACGAGCACGCCGAGCGTGGCGCACAGCCCGAGCAGCCCGACCGCGAGCAGCGTCACCGGCGCCTGGTCGCCCTTGAGGAGCCCGACCGCGGCCCCGGAGAGCGTTGGCACGAGCGCGAGGAGCTTGAAGCGGACGTCGGTCAGGTCGCGGAAGACCGCGACCGCGCGGTCGTACTCCAGCCGCAGCCGATCCTCCTCGGCCATCCGGCGGCATCTTCCCCGCCGGTCAGCCGGGGGTCAAGCTCTCAGACTTCCAGCAGGATCGCGTCGCCCTGGCCGCCGCCGGAGCAGATCGCCGCGAGCCCAAGGCCGCCGCCGTTGCGGTGCAGCTCGTGGACCATCGTCGCGAGGATGCGCGCGCCCGAGGCGCCGATCGGGTGGCCGAGGGCCACCGCGCCGCCGTTCACGTTCACCTTCTCCGGGTCGGCGCCGAGCATCTTCGTCGAGTTGAGCACGACCGACGAGAACGCCTCGTTCAGCTCGACCCGCTCGACGTCGTCGATCTTCTTGCCGGCCTTCTCGAGCGCGATCGCGCCGGCCTTCGCGGGCGTGCGCGCGAGATACGCGAAGTCGTCCGCGACGTAGCCCTGCGCGACGATCGTCGCCAGCACGTCGAGGCCGCGCCGCTTGGCGAACTCCTCGCTCGTCACGACCAGCGCGCCGGCGCCGTCGTTCACGCCCGGCGCGTTGCCGGCGGTCGTCGTCCCCTCGGGGTCGAAGACCGGCTTCAGCTTCGCGAGCTTCTCGATCGACGTGTCGCGCCGCGGGCCTTCGTCGACCGAGAAGTCCCCGACCGGCACGATCTCCTCTTCGAAGCGCCCCTCGTCGATCGCCTTGACCGCCCGCTCGTGCGAGCGCAGCGCCCAGAGATCCTGGTCCTCGCGCGAGATCCCCAGCTCACGCGAGACGAACGAGGCCTGCTCGACCATGTGCCGGTTGTCGAAGGTCGAGGTCAGCCCGTCGTGCGTCATCAGGTCGATCAGCGTGCCGTCGCCGAGCCGGTAGCCGAAGCGCGCCTTCTTCAGGATGTAGGGCGCGTTCGACATCGACTCCATGCCGCCGGCGACGACCACCTCGACGTCGCCCGCGCGGATCATCTGGTCGGCGATCTCGACCGCTCGGATCGAAGACGCGCAGACCTTGTTGATCGTGTCCGAGGGCAGCTCGATCGGCAAGCCCGCGCCGATCGTCGCCTGCCGCGCGGGCGCCTGGCCCGCGCCGCCCTGCAGCACCTGGCCCATGATCGCGTACTCGACCTCCCCGTTCTCGACCCCGGCGCGGTCGAGCGCGGCCCGAATCGCGATCGCGCCCAGCTCGGTCGCCTGGTAGTCGACGAGGCCGCCGCCGAGCCTGCCGAACGGCGTGCGGACAGCGGAAACGATCACCGAGCGGGACATGAGGGCAACCCTAGCGAGTGAAGTCGAGCCCGGGCTCGAGGCGCCCGGCGAACGCCGCCACGAGCCTGATCGCCGCGTCGACGTCGTCGAGCGAGGCCAGCTCGTTCGGCGAGTGCGCGTAGCGGATCGGGATCGAGATGAGGCCGGTCGCGACTCCCGCACGGCTGATGTGCGCGGCGTCCATGTCCGTGTGAGTGTGGCCGGCAGAGACGTTGACCGCGTACTCGATCCCCTCTGCCTCGGCGGTCTCCGACAGGAGCTCGAAGACCTTCGGGCTGATCGTCGAGCCGCGGTTGATGATCGGCCCTGCGCCGAGGGTCGCCTCCCCGTCGATCTTGGGGTCGCCGCCGGGCAGGTCTGTCGCCCCGGTGATGTCCACGGCCAGCACGACGTCCGGCTCGAGCGAGAACACGCTCGTCCGCGCGCCCGCGAAGTGGCCGATCTCCTCCTGAACCGCGGCCACGCCCAGGAAGTCGCCGGGCGCTCCTCCGGCCTTTGCGACCGCGCGCGCGGCTTCGAGCGCGACGTAGGCGCCGAGGCGGTTGTCGAGCGACCGCGAGGCGAACCGGCCTTCGACGAGCTCGACCGGCTCGCCGGCGATCACGGCAACGTCCCCGATCGAGACGAGCGCGAGCGCCTCCTCGCGGGAGCGCGCGCCGATGTCGATGTGCAGGTCCTCGAACTCGAGTCTCGGAAAGTCCTCCCCGCGCCTGAGCGGCCTGGGCGCCTTGCGCCCGACCACGCCCGGCACCGAGCCGCCGCGCGTGACGAGCTCGACCCGCTGGCCCACGAGCACCTCCGGCCGCCAGCCGCCGACTCTGAGCGGGTAGAGGAAGCCATCGTCGTCGGCGTGGGTGACCATCAGCCCGATCTCGTCGATGTGGCCGAGCACGGCGAGCGACGGCCCACCCGCGGTCCCAGTCACGCGCGCGACCGACGAGCCCAGCGTGTCGCCCGACACCTCCGCGAACTCCGAGGCGGCCTCGCGCCAGACCATCGTCGCCGCCGTCTCGTAGCCGGACGGGCCGGGCGCGGTCAGCAGGCGGCGCAGAAGCTCTGGAACGGCCATCGGACGAGAGCCTAATTGACCCTTGACGGGCGCCACCCGCGGGCCCTACCCTGCGGGAGATGACTCTCGCACCGCGCATCTGGGGCTGGGCCTGGCGCCACGAGCGGGGCGGGAGCGTCGCCTGACCTGATCCAAGACGCAATCCGTTCCGCTCGAGACCTTCCGGCAGGAGGGTCTTTTTGTTTGCCATGAACGCACTCACCGTCGTCTCAACCGATCTGCTCACCCCTCTCGGGGCATACCTGAGGCTGCGCGAGGGCGGGCGCGCGAGCTTCCTGCTCGAGTCGGTCGAGCAGGGGCGGCTGGGCCGGCACTCGTTCGTGGGCTGCGGCTCGCGGCTCGTCACCTTCGAGGAGGCCGAGGCCTGCGGCGAGCCGGTCGTCGGCTACCTCGGCTACGACCACGCTGCCGTCCTGGAGCCGACCGTCCAGCTGCCGGACGACGGCCCCGGCCTCCCGGAGAGCCGCTTCGTCGTCGCGGAGACGCTGGTGCGCTTCGACCACGCGCTCGGGATGGCCGAGGTGCTCGCCGGGGAGCCGGGGCTCGTCGCCGACCTGCTCCACGGCCCGCTGCCGGAGACGCCGAGCGGGGGCGGTCGGCCGTTCTGGTTCCACGCGCAGGTTGCCGTCGCGGCATGCGTACGAGCGCTCGGTCGTCCGCGCGAAGGAGCACATCCGCGCCGGCGACGCGTTCCAGATCGTGCTCTCGCAGCGCGCGGAGCGGCCGACCTCCGCGAGCGCGCTCGAGCTCTACCGCTCGCTCCGCCGCGTCAATCCGTCGCCCTACCTCTTCCTGCTCGAGCTCGACGGCCTGGCGCTCGTCGGCTCCTCGCCGGAGACGCTCGTCAAGGCCGAGGGCCGCACCGCCTCGCTGAACCCGATCGCCGGCACGACGCACCGGGGCGAGGGCGATTCCGAGCGGCTGCTCGCCTCGGAGAAGGAGCGCGCCGAGCACGTGATGCTCGTCGACCTCGGCCGGAACGACCTCTCGCGGGTCTGCCGGCCCGGGACGGTGCAGGTCGAGCGGTTCCTCGAGCCGGAGCGCTTCTCGCACGTCACGCACCTCGTCTCGGAGGTGACGGGCGAGCTGGTCGAGGGCGTCTCGCACTTCGACCTGCTGCGCGCGTCGTTCCCGGCCGGGACGGTCTCCGGCGCGCCCAAGGTGCGGGCGATGCAGCTGATCTCGGAGCTCGAGGGCTACCGGCGCGGGCCGTACGCGGGCGCCGTCCTCTACGCGCTGCCGGGCGAGGCTCTGGACGCGTGCATCGCGATCCGGACGGTCGTGCTCCACGACGGCGTTGCCCTCCTGCAGGCGGGCGCGGGGATCGTCGCCGACTCCGACCCGGCGGCCGAGCACGACGAGTGCCTGCGCAAGCTGGCCGCGCTCGAGACCGCGCTCGAGCTGGCGGAGGCGCGAGGATGATCCTCTTGATCGACAACTACGACTCGTTCACCTACAACCTCGCGCACCTGTTCGGCGAGCTCGGCGCGGAGGTCGTCGTCCGCCGGAACGACGCGCTCGACGCGGACGAGGCCGAGCGGCTCGCCCCGTCGCACCTCGTCCTCTCCCCCGGCCCCGGCCGGCCCGAGGACGCGGGCGTCAGCGTGGAGCTCGTCCGGCGCTTGGGCGTGCCGACGCTCGGCGTCTGCCTCGGGCACCAGGCGGTCGTGGCGGCGTTCGGCGGCGAGATCGGCCAGGCGCGGCGGCTCGTCCACGGCAAGGCGAGTCCGATCGAGCACGACGGGCGCGGGCTCTTCGCACGGTCTGCCGGAGACGCTTCGAAGCCGGCCGCTACCACTCGCTGGCCGCGACGTCGGTGCCCGACTGCCTCGAGGTCTCCGCCAGCTGCGCCGAGGGCGAGGTGATGGCCGTCCGCCACCGCGAGCTCCCGATCGACGGCGTCCAGTTCCACCCGGAGTCGGTGCTGACGCCGCTCGGCCCGCAGCTCGCCCGCAACTTCCTGGAGGCGGCATGAACGTCCAGGAGGCGCTCGCGCAGCTGCTCGACGGCCGCGACCTCTCGCGCGAGGAGGCCCGCTCGGTGATGAACGAGGTGATGAGCGGAGACGCGACGCCGGGCCAGATCGGCGGCCTGCTCGTGGCGCTGCGCGTGAAGGGCGAGACCGTGGACGAGATCGCCGGCTGCGCCGAGGCGATGCGCGCGCACGTGCTCGCGGTCAAGCCGTCCCGCGACGACCTCGTCGACACCGCAGGCACCGGCGGCGACGGCGCGGGCACGATCAACATCTCGACCGCGGCGGCGCTCGTCGCGGCAGCCGCGGGCGCAGGCGTGGCCAAGCACGGCAACCGCGCGGTCTCGTCGGCCTCGGGCTCCGCGGACGTGCTCGAGGCGCTCGGCTTCCGGCTCGAGCTGCCGCCGGCACGGATCGAGCGCTCGATCGACGAGCTCGGCTTCGGCTTCCTGTTCGCGCCGACCCACCACCCGGCAATGCGCCACGCGGCGCCCGTGCGGCGGGAGCTCGCCACGCGGACGGTCTTCAACGTGCTCGGCCCGCTGACGAACCCGGCGGGCGCCCGCGCGCAGGTGGTCGGCGTCTACGCGCCCACGCTCGTGCGCACGATCGCGGAGGTGCTCGCGCAGCTCGGCGCGCGGCGCGCGTTCGTCGTCCACGGCGCCGGCGGGATCGACGAGCTCTCGCCGGCCGGCCCGAACCTCGTCTGCGAGGTGCGCGACGGCGACGTCCACGAACGCGAGATCGACCCGCTCGAGCTCGGCGTGCCGCGCTGCGCGCCGGAGGAGCTGCGCGGCGGCTCGCCCGCCCAGAACGCGCAGGCGATCAGGGCGATCTTCGCGGGCCAGGATGGCGGGCGGCGATCGGCCGTTTTGCTCAACGCGGCGGGCGCGATCGCCGCCGCCGGGCACGCGCGCGACCTCGCGGAGGGGCTCGGCCTCGCACGGGAGGCGGTCGACTCGGGCGCCGCGGGAGAGCGGCTCGAGGAGCTGATCGCGTTCACGCACGCCGAGGAGGCGGTGGCGTGAGATTCCGCGACGCGCTTTGCGGCCCTGGCCTGGCCGCGATCGCCGAGGTCAAGCGGCGCTCGCCCTCGGCCGGCGATCTGCGGCCTGATGCGGACCCGGCTCTCCTGACCCGGGAATTCGAACGGAAGGGAGCGGCCGCGGTTTCCGTCTTGGTAGACGAACGCTTCGGGGGATCGCCGGCGGATCTCCATGCGGCGAGATCCGCCGGGAGCCTGCCCTTGCTCGCCAAGGGCTTCTTCTCCGCGCGCGCGGAGCTCGAGGAGCTGCGGCGGCTCGGCGCGGACGCCGTGCTGCTGCTCCTGCGCGACCTCGACGACGAGCGGATGCGCGACCTGCTCGCGGCCGCCTCCGAGCTCGGGCTCGACGCGGTGGTGGAGGCGCACGACGGGCCGGAGCTCCAGCGTGCGGTCGACCTCGGCGCCGAGGTGATCGGCATCAACGCCCGCGATCTGGAGACCTTCGAGATCGACCGGCGGGCCCAGCTGGCCCTGGTCGAGCGGGCGCCGCGCGACCGGGTCGTCGTCGCCGAGAGCGGCATCTCCTCGCGCGCCCAGGGCGCCGAGGCGGAGCTCGCAGGCGCGGACGCGATCCTCGTCGGCTCTGCCCTGATGCGTTCGCCCGACCCTGCGGCCGAGCTGGCCGAGCTGATCTCGCGGCCGCTGGTCAAGGTCTGCGGCCTCACGCGCGAGGAGGACGTCGAGGTCGCGGCCGAGGCGGGCGCAGATCTCGCCGGCTTCATCCTCGCCAGCGAGACCCCGCGCCGGGCGCCGCGCGTACTGCCGGTGCCAGAGACGATGCTCTCGGTCGCGGTCCACGTCGGCGAGGTCACGGACGACAGCGCCGACCTGGTCCAGCTCTACGCGCGCGAGGACGGCCACCGGGCACGAGACGGCACGCTGCTCAGAAACGGCCGCGAGGTCGCCCGGGTCGTCGACCTTCCCTGGCGCCAGGCCGATCCCGCGCACCTCGAGCGCGCCCGGGCGACGGACGGCCGCGTCGTCCTCGCCGGCGGCCTCTCGCCCGAGAACGTCGCCGAGGCGATCGAGCAGGTCCGGCCCTGGGCGGTCGACGCGAGCTCGAGCCTCGAGCTCGAGCCCGGAATCAAGGATCACGACCGGGTGCGCGCCTACGTGGAGGCTGTGCGATGCAGCTGACCTACGGCGAGTACGGCGGCAGGTTCGTCCCCGAGACGCTGATCCCCGCGCTCGACGAGCTGGAGGCGGGCTGGCGCGACGCGCAGTCAGACCCGGCGTTCCAGGCCGAGCTCGACCGGCTCGGACGCACCTACGGCGGCCGGCCCACGCCGCTCACGCTCGCGGAACGATTCGCGCCGGGCAAGCGCCTCTACCTGAAGCGGGAGGACCTGCTCCACACCGGCGCGCACAAGCTCAACAACGCGCTCGGTCAGGCGCTGCTCGCGCAGCGGCTCGGCAAGCGGCGGATCGTCGCCGAGACCGGCGCCGGCCAGCACGGCGTGGCGACCGCGACTGTGTGCGCGCGCTTCGGGCTCGAGTGCGTCGTCTACATGGGCGCCGAGGACATGCGCCGGCAGCGGCCGAACGTCGAGCGGATGGGCCTGCTCGGCGCCGAGGTGCGGCCGGTCGAGTTCGGCACGCAGACGCTGAAGGAGGCGACCAGCGAGGCGATCCGCGACTGGATCGGCTCGGTCGAGACGACGCACTACCTGATCGGCTCCTGCGTCGGCCCGCAGCCGTACCCGGAGATCGTGCGAGAGTTGCAGGCGGTGATCGGGCGAGAGGCACGGGAGCAGATCCTCGAGGCGGAAGGCCGCCTGCCCGAGGTCGCTGTGGCCTGCGTCGGAGGCGGCTCGAACGCGATCGGCCTCTTCGCGGGCTTCCTGGACGACGCCGACGTGCGCCTGCTCGGCGTCGAGGCCGGCGGCGCGGCGAGCCTCGGCAGCGGCCGCACCGCTGTCCTGCACGGCTCCCGCTCGTCCGTGCTCGCCGACGAGGACGGCCAGGTGCTCGACGCCGAGTCGATCTCCGCGGGCCTGGACTACCCCGGCTCCGGCCCCGAGCACGCGGCGCTCCGAGACGAAGGCCGTGCCGAGTACGTCTCGGCCACGGACGAGGAGGCGCTCGCGGCGTTTCGTCGCCTTGCGCGCACCGAGGGCATCGTCCCGGCCCTCGAGCCCGCGCACGCGCTCGCTCGCGTCGCGGGGCTCGACGAGGAGCTGATCGTCCTCTGCCTCTCCGGCCGCGGCGACAAGGATCTCGAGGAGGTGCTCAGCAGGTGAAGACGACGCTGCACGAGTTCGAGCCGACCCATTTCCACACGACGATGGGCTCGCACGAGCCTGTCCTGCGCGTGCGCAGCGGCGATGTGATCCGCACGTGGACCGTCGATTCGGGCGGGTACGACCGCCATGGCAACGACATCACCGAGGGCGGCAACCCGCAGACGGGCCCGTTCTACCTCGAAGGCGCCGAGGCCGGCGACACGCTGCGCGTCCGCTTCGACAGCATCCGCCCGAACCGCACGCGCGGCGTCACCGGCGCGCTCGTTGCGCCGAACGTGGTCGATCCGGGCTTCGTGCGCGAGCTGGGCGAGCGCAAGGGCGAGGACTGGTGGACGCTCGACCTCGACGGCTGGACCGCGAAGCTCGAGGACCCGCCGGCCGGGCTCGAGTCGCTCGGCGAGGTCCCGCTCGACCCGATGCTCGGCTGCTTCGGCGTCGCGCCGCCGCGCGGCCAGGCGATCTCGTGCGCGACCTCCGGCGAGCACGGCGGCAACATGGACTACCGCGGGTTCCGCGAGGGCGCGACGGTCGACTTCCCCGTCTTCGCCGAGGGCGCGCTCTTCCACCTCGGCGACGGGCACGCGCTGCAGGGCGACGGCGAGATCGTCGGCACCGGGATCGAGGTCTCGATGGACGTCGAGCTCTCCCTCGAGCTGCTGAAGGGCAAGACGATCGGGTGGCCGCGCGCCGAGGACGACACCTGGGTGATGGCGGTCGGCAACGCGCGACCGCTCGACCAGGCAGTCCAGCACGCGACGACCGAGCTCCTGAAGCTGCTGCGGGAGGACTACGGCCTCGACTACCGGGCCGGCTCGGCGCTCGTCGGCCAGTTCATCCGCTACGACGTCGGCAACGTCTTCGACCCCGCCTACACGATGGTCGCCAAGGTCGAGAAGGCGCTGCTCGCAAGGCTGTGACGCTCGGCTGGGACCCGGAGCGCGCCGCTTCCTTCTACGACGAGTACGGGGAGCAGGAGTGGACGCGGTTCGAGGACGGACGTACGCCGGCGCCGAGCCTCGCCGTCCACCTCGAGCACTTGCACCGCTTCGTCCAGACGGGCGACCGTGTGCTCGACGTCGGCGCGGGCCCCGGCCGCTTCACGATCGAGCTCGCCCGGATCGGCGCGGAGATCTCCGTCGCCGACCTCTCGCCGGGCCAGCTCGAGCTGAACCGCAGCCGTGTCGCGGCCGAGGGGCTCGAGGAGCGGATCCTCGAGCGGGCCGTGGCCGACGTGCTCGACCTCTCGCGGTGGGAGGACGCGAGCTTCGACGCGACGGTCTGCTTCGGCGGGCCGCTCAGCTACGTGGTCGACCGCACCGAGGACGGCCTGACAGAGCTCGTCCGCGTGACCAAACCCGGCGGGCACGTGCTCGTCTCGGTCATGTCGCTCGTCGGCACACTCGTCCACTTTCTGCCGATCCTGCTCGATCTCGCGCGCCGCGACGGCGTGCCGAAGCAGGAGGAGATCATCCGCAGCGGGCTGCTCGCCGACGAGCCCGACTACGGCCACCTGGCCATGAAGCTCTTCCGCTGGAGCGAGCTCGAAGCGCTCCTCTCGCGCCACGGCGAGATCGTCGCGGCCTCCGCCGCCGGCCTGCTGCCGGCCGAGCAGCCCGAGGAGCCAGAGCTGCGCGAGTTCCTGCGCTCGGCCGAGCTGGCTCTCGCGTCCGAGCCGGGGGCGCTCTCGTGCGGGCAGCACATCCTCGCCGTGCTCAGGAAGCCCGCATGAGCGTAGGCTCGACGGAGCTCACAAGAGAGCGGAGGCGGCGGCTTCGCCGCCGCCGGGAGCGGGAATGAGCAAGGCCCTCGTCGTCTACCTGATGGCCGGGCGCGAGCTGCCCGAGCTCGCCGAGGCGGCCGTCGAAGCGGGCGCCGACCTGCTCGAGCTCGGCTTCCCGTTCTCCGACCCGCTTGCGGACGGGCCGGTGATCCGCCGCGCGGGCGAGCGCGCGCTCGCGCAGGGCATGCGCACTGGGGCATGCCTCGAGGTGCTGGCCGAAACCCGGGCCCGGCTGCCGGAAACGCCGATAGTGCCGATGACCTACGCCTCGCTGCTCGAGGCCTACGGCTGGGAGCGCTTTCCAGCCGACGCCCGTGCCGCGGGCGCTACGAGCCTGATCGTCGTCGACCTACCGGCCGGCGAGCGGCCCGAGCTCCGGCGCGTCCAGCTCGTCGCGCCGACCTCGACCGACGAGCGTGTCCGGCTCGCCGCGGAGCAAACCGACGGCTGGCTCTACCTCGTCACGGTGGCCGGCACGACCGGCCCGCGCGAGACGGTCTCCCCCGCCCTGGCCAGGCCTCGTCGAGCGCGCCCGGCGGGCGACGCGCCTGCCGCTCTACGCGGGCTTCGGCATCTCCACCCCGGAGCAGGCACGCGAGGCCGCGGAGCTCGCCGACGGGATCGCAGTCGGCACCGCAGCACTCGTCGCGGCCGAGAACGGCCCGGCCGAGCTGGCCAGCTTCGTCGCAACGCTCCGCGCCGCGCTCGACGCGATTCCGGTCCCGGCCTGACCTCGAAGAGAAAACGTCCGCACTTTCCGAACATCGCTTCTTCGGACCTCTTGCGGAGGGACACCAGGCCCACTAGGTTGCCGCTTGCACCGAGCACGGGACGCGAGTAGGTCGAAGCCGTCTCTGAGGGCACTAGGCGGAAGCCGAAGGTCAGCGGAGACGGGGGACGAAAGCGCACCCGGCTCGGTGAACTTTTTTTGGGGACGTTTTCCCGGCCGGTCGCCTCCCTACGATGGGGCCGGCGATGCCGACCTACTCGCTCGTCGTCCCCGCCTACAACGAAGAGGCAGTCGTCGCCGAGCTCGTGGCGCGTCTGCGCACGCTGATGGACGAGCTCGACGGCGACGCCGAGGCGATCCTCGTCGACGACGGCAGCCGCGACCGCACTTACGAGCTGATGGCCGAGGCGACGGCCGGCGATCCGCGTTTCCGCCTCGTCAGCCTCTCGCGCAACTTCGGCCACCAGATCGCACTCACGGCCGGGGTCGATCTCGCCGCCGGCGACGCCGTGATCGTGCTCGACGCCGACCTGCAGGACCCGCCGGAAGTCGTGCTCGAGCTGGCCAAGCGCTGGCGCGAGGGCTACGACGTCGTCTATGCGGTGCGCGAGGAGCGCAAGGGCGAGACGCGCTTCAAGCGGACGACCGCGGCCTGGTTCTACCGCGCCTTCAACCGTCTCTCCGAAGTGCAGGTGCCGCTCGACGTCGGCGACTTCCGCCTCGTCGACCGCCGCGCGCTCGAGGTCTTCCATCACATGCGCGAGAGCAACCGCTTTATACGCGGCATGTTCTCGTGGATCGGCCTGCGGCAGACGGGCGTCGCGTACGAGCGGCAGGAGCGCTTCGCCGGCGAGACGAAGTACCCGCTCCGGGGAATGTTCCGCTTCGCGGCCTCGGGCGTGGTCAGTTTCTCGTCTGCGCCGCTGCACGCCGCGCTCAACCTCGGCTTCCTCGTCTCCGGGCTCAGCTTCGCGCTCGGCGCCTGGAGCCTCGTCGTCAAGCTCTTCGGCTTCTACAACGTGCCGGGCTGGACGTCGATCGTGGTGGTCGTGACCCTGATCGGCGGCGTCCAGCTGATCGTGCTCGGCGTGATCGGCGAGTACATCGGGTCGATCCACGAGGAGGTCAAGCGGCGGCCGCTCTATGTGGTCGGCGACCTGGCGAACTTCCCGGACGTGCCGCCGCTCCCGCCGCGCGCGGTCATCGTCCCGCCCCGCGACGTCAGCCCCGGTCGCTGAACGTCCAGTAGCGGTTCGCGAGGAAGGTCGAGACGGTCACGAGCGGCACCGCGGCGAGGTACGCCTCGAACTTGCCGAGCCCGGCGCCGCGCACGAACGCGAGCACGAGCAGGCTCGCCACGCCGGCGCCGAGCGCTCCGAACAGCGCGTAGAGGAAGCGCGCCCGGCCGGTGTCCCGCGCGGCGAACGTCCAGCGGAGGTTGAAGATGTACCCGTTGACCACTCCCGCCGCCCAGGCGATCGGAGCGGAGACGACGTACCAGACGCCGAACGCGAGCAGTACGCGATAGACGACGAGGCTGATCGTCGTGTTCGCCGCGCCGACGATCAGAAAGCGAATGAACTCACGCCGCACCACCGCGCATTGTGGTGCGCGGGGCGGCCGCGACTACTTGCCGTACCCGCCGTACCCGCCGCCGCCGGTCGAGCCCGAGCCGCCGTTCGTCCCGGTCGGGGGGGCGCCGCCGCCGCCCGACGTGACGAGCGCGCCGGCCATGCCCGACGACTTGTGGAACTTGCAGTAGAACGAGACCGAGCCCGAGGCCGGCATCGTGACCGTCACCTTGGCGCTCTTGCCCGGGGCGATCACCTTGTCGATCCCCTGCGAGTCGATCGTGAAGCTGTGCTCGACCGAGCCCTCGTTCTGGAGCTCGATAGTGACCTGCTGGCCGCCCTTGCCCTTCAGGATCGTCGGGCTGAAGTAGTAGTCGTTGACCTTGATCTTCGTCTCGCCGGTCACGATCTGCGTGCCGTGGTTGTTCGCCTGGATGCCGGCCGCGTTGACCTGACCGCCGCTGCCGCCGGAGCCGGCCGACTGGGACGTCGTGCCCTTCGAGCCACCGCCGTACCCGCCGCCGCAGCCGGCGGCCGCAGCGGTAAGCCCGGCGATTGCGAGGGTCAGCAGTGCGCGCTTCATCTGACCTGTTCTACGGCTGATCCTGCCGCTCGGTTTGCCACGCGGCGTGCCGTGGAGCCTCCGCTTCAGACCTTGGTCAGGTCGCTGTCCGGCTGCGGGACGATGCGGATGTAGGGCTTCGGCGAGTCCCACTCCCCGAAGATCTCCTTCGCCTCGTCGTCCGAGACCGAACCGGCGATGATGACGTCTTCGCCGTGCTTCCAGTTGACCGGCGTCGCGACCTTGTGCTGCGCTGTCAGCTGCAGCGAGTCGATCACCCGCAGCACCTCGTCGAAGTTGCGCCCGGTCGTCATCGGGTAGACGAGGATCAGCTTGACCTTCTTGTCGGGCCCGATCACGAAGACGTTGCGGACGGTCTGGTTGTCCGCCGGTGTCCGCTCCTTCGGGTCGCCCGAGACCTCGGCATCGAGCATCCCGTAGGCCTTCGAGATCTTGAAGTCCGGATCGCCGGCGATCGGATAATTCGGGGCCTCTCCCTGCGTCTCCTCGATGTCCTTCGCCCACCGCTCGTGGTCGGCGGTCGAGTCGACCGAGAGGCCCATGATCTTGACGTTGCGCTTGTCGAACTCCGGCTTGACCTTCGCCATGTAGCCGAGCTCGGTCGTGCAGACGGGCGTGAAATCCTTCGGATGCGAGAAGAGCACCGCCCACGAGTCGCCGATCCAGTCGTGGAAACGGATAGGCCCTTCGGTCGTCTGCGCCTCGAAGTCGGGCGCGGTGTCGCCAAGCCGCAACATCGGTCTCTCCTTTGCCGGGTGGTGTGCAAGCCTACGCGATGGGCGACATGCGACCAATCGTCGGGATCACCACCTACGTCACCACGGCAACCTACGGTGCTTGGGAGGAAGAGACCGCGCTCGTGCCGGCCGACTACGTGCGCGTCATCGAGCGCGCCGGCGGCCGCCCGCTGCTGATTCCGCCGAGCGAGAAGGGCCTCGAGGAGACGCTCAGCGTCCTCGACGCCCTCATCCTCTCCGGCGGCTCGGACCTCGACCCGGGCATCTACGGCCACGAGCCGCATCCGGAGACCGGCGGCGTGCACGAGGAGCGCGACCGGGCGGAGCTGGCGCTGCTCCACGGCGCGCTCGAGCGCGATCTGCCGCTGCTCGCCGTCTGCCGCGGGAGCCAGATCCTGAACGTCGGCCTTGGCGGCGATCTCGTCCAGCATCTCCCCGACCTGGTCGGCCACGACGAGCACAAGCACACGCCCGGCGAGTACGCCGACCACGACGTGACGCTCGAGCCCGGGACGCGCCTCGCCGCGCTGCTCGGCGACCGCGCACCGGTCAAGTCGCACCACCACCAGGGCTTCGGCCGGCTCGGCAAGGGCCTGCGAGAGGCCGCGCGGGCCGACGACGGAACGCTCGAGGCACTCGAAGACCCCGCACGCCGCTTCACGTTCGGGGTCCTCTGGCATCCCGAGGCGGGCGAGGACCAGCGCCTGTTCGAAGCGCTCGTCGAGGAAGCGCGCCGCTACCGCAGCGAGCGGCCCTCCTAGACCTTCGCCGCAGCCCCCGCTACCGTTTTCGTGGGAGGGTCACTGTTGAAGCGGGTTCAAACGATCTTGCAGGCGCGCGAGACGCTCTACCTCGGGGCGGTCGTCGGGGCGTCGACCGTGATCAGCTACGGCATCCACGGCTGGCACGCCTGGATCGCGTGGCTCTGGCTCGCCGCGCTCGTGCTCATCTCGGCCCACCTCTTCGTGACGAGCGGCAAGCTCGGACGCCCCGCGTGGCAGGACGTGGCCGCGCCGTTCGGCCTGATCGCGGTCTTCGCGCCGCTCTACCTGGTGCGGCTGGCCGAATGGCCGTTCCAGGTGAGCTCGGACGAGGTCGCGATCATGAGCTACGCGAAGCAGTACGCCGCCTACCACCATCCCGACCTCTTCGGCCTGAGCACGTACTTCGGCGACCCCACCGGCCAGCTCGTCGTCTGGGGCAAGCTCGGCAACCTCTTCGGCGGCGTCACCTTGGAGCACATGCGGCTGCTGCACGCGCTCGCCGGGCTCTTGATCATCGCGGTGTCGTACGTCTTCTTCCGCCAGCTCCTGTCGCGGGGCTGGGCACTGCTCGCCTCCGCGCTGCTCGGGCTCGACCACGCCTTTCTGATGATGAGCCGGATGGCGATGCGGGAGAACCTGCCGGTGCTGGTCGAGCTGGTCGCGTTCGCCCTGCTCCTGCTCGGCCTGCGCAAGCAGAACCGCTTCGCGACCTTCGTCGGCGGCGCGGTCGCGGGGCTCGGCTTCTACGTCCACTTCTCGGGGCGCATGATCTTCCCCCTCTGGATCGTCTTCCTGGCAGTCCTGGCGCTCGCCTACCGCGGGCAGCTCGGGCTCGGCAGCATCCTCCGCGTCGGCGCCGTCTCAGCCGCGGCCTTCGCGCTGGTCGCGACGCCCTACCTGATCGCCTACCAGAAGGCGCCCGCGACCCTCAAGCAGCACCAGCGGGAGTCGCTCCTGCTCACCTCGGCCGGGCGCAAGCTCCAGCAAGGCTGGGTGTTCGCGCCGACCGAGTGGGCCGGCTACAAGCGGAACGTCGTGAACGGACTGACCGCGTTCAACTACGGCCGGGTCGACCACGCCTGGATCTACAAGGACTACGGCCACGGCATCGTCGACCCGCTGACCGGAGTGCTGCTCTGGCTCGGCGCTCTGGCGATGATCGTCCGTGCCGTGCGCCGCCGCGGGCCGCCGTGGGCGCTGCTCCCGCTGTCCTCGTTCCTCGTGCTCTGGCTCTCGTACGCGTTCCTGGTCGGCCAGGCGCCGGACTACTCACGGATGCTGATCATCCTGCCGTTCGTCGCCTACCTCGTCACCGAGGCCTTGCGCGCCGCGGCGGAGCTCGCGCCCCGTCTCGTCGTGCTCCCTCGACTGCTCGCGCCCGCCTTGCCGATCGCCGCCGCTGCGCTGCTCGCGATCGGGATCTGGAACGGCGTGATCGGCTGGGACTACATCCACAAGGGCCAGGTCACCGGCGACGACATCGGCGGCACCGGCCGCTACGTCGAGCGCCACAGCCGCAACCCGAACGAGCACTTCTACCTCGCGGCCAACGACGGCGCCCCGTACTTCGTCTGGGGCTGGCCCTCGATCTGGGAGGACCGCCTGCGCATCTTCGCCGCGAACGACGCGCAGATCGGCGGCGTGATCGACCCGACCAGCCTGGGCCGGTTCGTCGCGCCCCCGCCGTTCATCGTCTTCATGCGCTCCGACCTCTGGAGCCAGCAAGCCCAGGCGTTCATGGCGCGCTACCCGCAGGCGCGCACGGACAACATCACGCCTGACGGCCGCCTGATCGCCGTCGACGTGACGTAGGCGAGCTCGCCACAAAAGCGAGAGGCGCCGTCTCCGGCGCCTCTCGCGGTTCCGCTCGGATGACGCGCTAGGGCGTCAGGTCGATCCCGCTCGTCGAGCCGGCCACGCCGTTCGTGGAGAAGGCGTAGTGCACGGTCGACGGGTTCGGTGCGGTCTGGCTCTTGACCGCGGACGTGCTCAGCCTGAGACGGATGTAGTACGTCCCGGCCGACGCGCCGTTCCACTGCAGCGTGAAGCTGCCGTTGCCCGGGGCCGCGGTCACGGTCGCGCCCGAGACGCTCGTGCAGCTTGCGGTGTAGACCGCGGTGCCGTTGCCGAGGCCGAACAGCGTGCTGAAGTTGCCCGTCGTGATCGACTGCCCGATCACGGCCGAGTTGGAGCCGGCCGACCCGCTCAGGGCCACCCAGTAGAGGAAGCCGCCGGGGGTCACCTTCGAGATCCGGCCGTTCCGGACCGTGTACCGGACCGAAGCCAGCGTCTGTGCCGTGCCGCCTGAGAACTGCGAGCAGGTCGCGCCGGTGGACGTGATCTGGCTGACCACCGGAGGAGGCGGCGGTGGTGGTGGTGGTGGCGGCGGTGGTGGCGGCGGCGGAGGTGGCGGTGGCGGTGGAGGCGGCGGTGGCGGAGGCGGTGGCGGTGGCGGCGGCGGTGGCGGTGGCGGTGGCGGCGATGAGCAGCCGGGGAACTCGAAGCTCCCGATCCTCGTGCGCCAGTTGAACGACGACGAGCCCGAGGGGTAGTACTCGTTCGTGTACCAGAAGGTGCAGTCGTTGCTCGGGTCGACGGTCAGGTCGCTGTAGTCGCCCCAGCGGTTGCTGGTGCCGGTCTGGCTGCCGGCGCCGGCGAACAGCGTCGCCTCGCCCTGCGCGAGCTGGTTGAGCGGATCGGTCACGAGCCGGCCCGCGTAGCGCAGCTGAGGCACCGTGGCCGCGCTCGACGCGCTGAAGCCGAGCGCGAGGTCGCCCATGTGGTCCATGGCCGCGCTGCCCATCCAGCGCCAGGTCGAGTCGGGTTGGTACGTGCTCTGCTGGTAGACGGTGACCGGCCCGGAGGTGACGTTGCGGAGCTCGAGCCAGCGAATCCCGGCGACACCGCCGGAGTTGACCGTGTAGTTCGTCACGAGCGACTCGTGGTCGCCGAAGTTGCGATACGCGGCCCGGAACATGAAGCGGTCGGCGAGCCCGTCGAGGCTCGACCCGTTCGGCTCGGGGACACACGCTCGCGTCACCGGGCAGAGCTGCGTGAAGCCGGCTGCAGCAGGCGCTGCAAAGAGCGTGAAGCTCGAGTTCGCCGGCGTGGCCCAGTCGACGTGGAAGTGGTAGATGCGGTACGCGCCCGCGTTCGGCCACTCGACGAAGGTCTCGGGCGCCCCGGCCGGCGGCGGCGTGCTGCCGTCGAGATCTGCCGGCAGGTAGGCCTCTTCCGAGGAGCCGCCCGTCACTCCGGTCGTGACGAAGCTGGCCGCGCTCCCGGACAACATCGCCGAGCGGTTGAACGCGAACGGCTGCGGCCCGAGGAAGGCGGTACCGGACGAGTTGAAGACGTTCATGCTCATGTAGAAGGCATCCGGCCAGACGGCGAGCTTGGGGTAGTCGAAGAAGTTCGAGCCGAGGTGGAAGCCGTAGCGGTACCAGCTGCCGGTCGCGTCGCTCGTCGTCGAGACGGCGATGCACTCGTCGGTCGGGACCGAGGAGCCGGCGAACTGCGTGATCACCCAGCGGTTGGCGAGCTGGTCGTAGAGGACGACCGGGTCGCCGTCGCCGGCGTTCTGGCAGACGCCGCCGAAGCCGCTCCAGAGCGTCGTGATCGCGGCCGGCCCGTAGACCGAGGCGCCGGTCGACTTGTCGAAGACCTGGAAGCCCTCGTTGACGATCTGGACGTACTGGGTCGCGCCGACCTCGCCGTTCGTGTCCGGCGGCGCGCAGTTGCAGCCGACGCCTGGGAACGGAATCCCGTCGAAGTTGTGCGTCGGCGAGGGCATGTTCGGCGCGGCCAGTGACTGCTGGACGACCGTGTCCTTCGCGTTGACGTGGCGGCCGACGTGCGGGTTCGCAGCGGCTTCGCGCTCGGGCATCGGCTTGAGCGGCATCGCCGGCGTGCTGCGAAGCGTCGCCGAGACGTCGTTCTTGTACGACTGGCCGACGAGGACGCGCCCGTGTGCCCCCTGGAGCGCGGTCGGCAAAGCGGTCGAGTTGACGGCAGGCGCGGGGCGCTGAGGCGCACCCGCGAGGACGACCGTCGCCTGGATCAGCCCGGCAACGGCGAGCAGTCCGACGACGACTCCGACCCGCCGCTTGGTAGCGAGTTTGACGAGCTTCCGCCGGTGGATCATGGGTGCCTCCCGGATTCGTGTGAACGCAGCCCGCGGCGAAGGGACCCCTGCTGGGCGAACTGCTTGACGGCCGACTGGATTTAACACACTCGCCCGGCCGCTGGCAATCGCTCGTTTGGGCACCGTCAGCACCGCGCTGAGAGGATCCGATCGTGCTCGAGGCGCTCGATCGCCGGCTCGTCGCCGTGATGTTCACGGACATGGTCGGCTACACGGCCCTGCTGCAGGCGGACGAGCAGGCGGGGCTCGACAAGCGCGAGCGGTACGTCAGTGCGCTCGAGACGCACCACGACGCCTGCGGAGGGACGATCGTGCAGCGGCTCGGCGACGGCAGCATGAGCATGTTCCCGAGCTCGCTCGCCGCGGTGCAGGCCGCGGTGGCCATCCAGCAGGAGCTTGCGGCACAGGACGTCCAGGTCCGGATCGGCCTCCACGTCGGCGAGGTGATCATCGAGCCCGAGCGCCTCACCGGCGAGGCGGTGAACATCGCCGCCCGGATCGAGTCCTTCGCTGTGCCCGGCGGCGTGCTGCTGTCCGAGGCGGCGTACGACCAGATCAAGAACCGCAGCGAGATCACCGTGGTGCGCCTGGGACAGTTCAAGCTGAAGAACGTCGGGCGGCCGTTCGAGCTCTGCGCCGTGGAGGCCGACGGGCTGGTGGTGCCGGATCCGGCGGCGCTCACGGGCAAGGGCGAACGGTTCGCGCTCCCGGCCAACCTGCCCCGGCCGTCCGCGCCTGTGCTCGGCCGGGCGGCCGACCTGGCGTCGCTGGTCGAGCTCGTCCGCGAGCACCGGGTCGTCACGATCACGGGCCCCGGCGGCGTCGGCAAGACGCGCATCGTGGTGGAGCTCGGCGGGCTGCTCGCGCCCGAGTTCCCGGACGGCGTCGCGTTCATCCCGTTCGCCGACATCACGGAGGCCGACGGACTTCGTCCCCGCTCTCGCCGAGGCTCTGGACGTCAAGGAGGCCGAGGGACGAACGCTGGGCGAAGGGCTCGTCACCCTGATCGGCGACAGAGAAGCGCTTCTGCTCCTGGACAACCTGGAGCAGGTCGTGTCGGCCGCTCCCGAGGTGGCAGCGCTGATCGAGCGCTGTCCCGGCCTGCGGATCGTGACCACCAGCAGGACGCCGCTCAGGATCGCCGCCGAGCGCGAGCACGCGCTCGCACCGCTCGAGCTTTCCCCTGCGATCGCGCTGTTCGTCGAGCGCGCACAGACGGCGAAGGGCTCATTCGAGCTCACGCCCGAGAACACGGCTGCCGTCACCGAGGTCTGTCAGCGCCTCGACGGCCTGCCTCTTGCCATCGAGCTCGCCGCCGCACGGCTGCGGCTGCTGTCACCGGAGGCGCTCCTCGAACGGCTCGACCACGCGCTCGACGTGCTCACCTCGAGCCAGCGCGACGCGCACGAGCGGCAGCAGACCCTGCGCGCGACGATCGACTGGAGCCACTCCCTCCTCGAGGAATCGGAACAGCGCGTGTTCCAGCGCATGGCGGTCTTCGCAGGAGGGTGCACGTTCGAGGACGCCGAGGCCGTCTGCGCCGACCCCGGCGACGGCATCCTCGACGAGCTCGAGTCGCTCGTCGACAAGGGGCTCGTTCAGGCGGACGCCGTCGGCAACCGGCTTCGGCTCCTGCAGACGATCCGCGAGTTCGCCCGCGAGCGGCTCGACGCCGCAGGCGAGACTGACGAAATCGCGCTGAGGCACGCGCGCCGGTACGCCGAGATCGTTCGGGACATCCGCGACGGAATCGAGGGCACCGATCAAGTCGGGTCGGTCGAACGCGGCATCGGCGAGGAGGGAAACATCCAGGAGGCGCTCGACACGCTCCTGGCAGCCGCGCGATCTGGGAACGCGACTGCCTGCGAGAGCGGTCTGCAGCTGTGCGGCGACCTTTGGATGTACTGGCACATTCGCGGCAAGAACCTCACCGCGCGGGAGTACGCAACGTCCTTCCTCGACGCCGACAGCGTCGGCTCTCCCACTGTCGGACGCGCGGGCGCGCTGATCACCGCGGGACTGTCGTCGTGGATACTCGGACAGTTCGAGCGGGCGAATGAGGAATGGGCCAACGCGCACCGCATCGCGATCGAGCTGAAAGCCGGCCGCGAGCTCTGCCTTGCTGCGCTTGCGCTCGGCCTGGGGCTGCTCGGAATCGATCTGGAAACGGCGCTCGAGCGGATGAGCGAGGCGATCGAGAGCGGCCGGGCGCTCGGCTTCGCCTGGGGCGAGGGATTTGCGCTGTCGTTCGACGGCCTTCTGCACAGCCTCGCCGGGGACGTCACGACCGCGAAGAAGAGGTACTCCGAAGCGCTCGAGATCCACCGCGAGCTGGGCGACCAGCAGGGGGCCGGAATGACGCTCGGCGGCCTCGCCGCGCTTGCAGCTCGGGACGGTGGCCCCGCGCTCGACCTCTACGAGCAATCGCTCGACGCATTCCAGGCGATCGGAGACCGAGCAGAGATGGCCCGGATCCTCTCCGAGACCGCCTGGACGCACATCCGGCACGGCGACTCGGCGCTCGCACGCGGCTACTTCCTCGACTCGGTGCAGGCCTACACCGACGTCGCCAGCGTGCGCGGAGTCGGGCTCTCCCTGATCGGGCTCGCGGCCGCTACGGCGATCGAGCACCGGCCGGAGGAGGCCGTCCAGATCGCCGCAGCAGCGGAGATCTATGCCCAGCAGGAAGGCATCGTCAACGTCTACTCCGACGAGACCCCGGGGCGCGAGTTCGTCGAACAGGCCCGAGCGGAGCTCTCTGCCGACGAGATCGCCCGGGCCACAGAGGCCGGCAGCAGGCTCACGATCTCGGAAGCACTCGCCCTGGCCACGCCCTGATGGCGGTCCTCGTCCTCAGCCAGCAAGAGGTCGAGCAGCTACTCGACATGGAGGGCTGCATCGAGGCGATGGCGTCCGCGCTGTCCTCGCTCGCGCGCGGTGAGGTCCACATGCCGCTCAGGTTCATCTTCAAGCCCGGAGACGAGCCGAGCCTCATCGGACTGATGCCGGCCCACCGCGCCGGCGGCTCGGCGCTCTACTCGCTGAAGACGGTGTGCGTCTTCCCGGACAACCCGCAGCGCGGCCTCGACGCGCACCAGGGCACGGTCACGCTCTTCGACGGCGAGACGGGCGAGGTGCAGGCGCTGATGAACGCTTCCGCGATCACCGCGATCCGGACGGCGGCGGTCTCGGCGGTCGCGACGCGCCTCCTCGCGCGGGAGGATGCGCGCGAGCTCGGCGTGCTCGGCGCCGGTGTGCAGGCGCGCTCGCACCTCGAGGCGCTGCGGCTCGTCCGCGACTTCGACCGCGTTCAGGATCTACAGCCCGACCGCGGAGCACGCGGCCGCGCTCGCCGACGAGGCCGGAGCAGAGGCAGTCGGCAGCGCGGAGGAATGCGTGCGCGGCGCCGACGTGGTGGTCGCCGCAACGAGCTCGCTCGAGCCGGTGCTGGAGCGGGAGTGGCTGAAGGAGGGCGCGCACGTGAACTCGGTCGGCGGGCGGCCGCCCCTGATGCGCGAGCTCGACGCGGCGACGATCGCCGCGTCGTCGTTCTTCGTCGACCGGCGCGAGTCAGCGGAAGCCGAGGCCGGCGACTACCGCGAGGCGCTCGAAGCGGGCGCGATCGGCTCCGGCCACATCAAGGCGGAGATCGGCGAGGTGCTGATCGGCGCCTCGCCCGGCCGCACGGGGCCCGGCGAGCTGACGGTCTTTCGTTCGCTTGGCCTCGCTGTCGAGGATCTCGCCGCCGCCGAGTACGTCGTCCGCCGGGCCCGAGAGACCGGCGCCGGCGCCGAGGTCGCGTTCTGATCCCGCTCGAGGAGATCCGCCGAGCCCAGGAGACGATCGCCGGCACGGCCGTTCGCACGCCGCTCGTCAGACTGCACGCGTCGAAGCGGCCCGCTGAGCTCTACCTCAAGCTCGAGAACCTGCAGCCGATCGGCTCCTTCAAGCTGCGCGGCGCCTACAACGCGGCGCGGCTGGCGAGCACTGACGAGGTCGCGGCCGGCCTCGTCACGGCGAGCGCCGGGCAACATGGCCCAGGGAGTCGGTTGGGCGGCGCGGGAGCTCGGCGTCCCGTGCACCGTGATCGCGCCCGATCACGCCCCGGAGACGAAGCTCGCCGCGATCGAGCGGCTGGGCGGGCGGGTGATCAAGGTCCCGTTCGAGCGCTGGTGGCAGGTGCTCGAGGAGGGCGGCTTCGAGGGAGTCGAGGGCACGTTTCTGCACCCGGTCGAGAACGAAGACGTGATGGCGGGCAACGGCACGATCGGGCTCGAGCTGCTCGAAGACCTTCCCGATCTGGACGCCGTCCTGATCCCGTGGGGCGGCGGCGGCCTGACCGTCGGAATCGCAAGCGCGATCAAGGCGCAACGGCCCGAGGTGAAGATCTACGCCGTCGAACCGGAGACCGCAGCGCCGCTGAACGCGAGCCTCGCCGCCGGGTCGGCGCAGGAAGTCGACTACCAGCCGTCGTTTGTGGACGGGGCCGGCGGACGCGCCCTCCTGCCGAAGATGTGGGCGCTCGGAAGACCGCTCGTCGACGGCGCGTACACCGTCTCGCTCGACGAGACCGCCGCGGCGGTCCGCCTGCTGGCGGAGCGAGCCCGCGTGATCGTGGAAGGAGCGGGCGCCCTGGCACCGGCGGCGGCGCTCGCCGGAAACGTGCGCGAGCGAAAGGTCGCCGCGATCGTCTCCGGCGGCAACATCGACTTCTCCACGCTGAGCACGATCTTCACGGGCGAGACGCCTTAGCACTCAGGTACTAGCTGCTCTTTGCGACGGAGTAGAGCCGCCATTCGCCGGGAATGCCCTTGAGCTCATGCGAGCCGCGATCTTCGAAGGTCAACCCCGAGCCGGCGACCAGGTCTCTGACGGTCGAGGATACGAGCACCTCGCCCGGCTGAGCGTTGGCGGCAACTCTCGCCCCCGTGTGCACGGCGATGCCGGCCACCTTGCCGTCGACGAGCTCGCACTCGCCCGTGTGCAAACCGACCCGCACCTCGAGCCCCAGCTCTGGCATGGCCTCCGCGATGGCACACCCGCAGCGAATGGCCCTGGCCGGGCCGTCGAAGGACGCGAAGAAACCGTCGCCGGCCGTGTCCACCTCCTGCCCGTGAAAGCGAACCAGCTGCCCGCGGACAAGCTCATGGTGGCGCAACAGGAGCTCTCGCCAGCCCCTGTCGCCGAGAGCTGCCGCCTTCTCGCTTGACCCGACGATGTCCGAGAAGAGGACCGTGGCCAGCACCCTGTCGGGCTCGATCTCGGGATGCGTACCCGCGACGACGTCGGCAAGGAAGCTCTCCAGCTCGGCGAACAGCAGCTCCTGCTCGCCAAGTTCGGGCGAAAAGTCCGCGCCGGGCAACTCCACGAAACGGGCGCCTGGGATGTGCTCGGCCATGTAGCGGCCACTGCGGATGTCCCATGCTCCCCCGTCTTTCCGGTGCAGGACCAGCGCCGGGACCCGAATCAGGGGAAGGACGTCGCACACGTCCACGTCGATGTTCATCCGAATGTAGGCGGCGGCTGCACCGGGGCTGACACTGAGCCGAAAGACACGGGCAATGCTTTGGAGCTCCTCCTCAGACGCGCTCGGGTTGCTCATGCCGATGACCTCGTAGGCCAACGCTGGATCGCCCCAGCGACGCTCAAAGTTGTCGGCCCGCCGTTCCGTCTCCTCCCGGGTCGGAAGCCAAGGCAGGCTAGGGCTCTTCACGAAGCGCGGCGACGCATTCATCAGGATCAGCCCAGCGGTCCGCTCCGGATAAGTGGCCGCGAACAAGACGGAGAGCGGGGAAGCGTCGCCGAGGCCGAAGAGCACTGCCCGTTCGGACTCGACAGCGTCGAGGACGGCACGGATGTCGTCCATGCGCGTCTCCAGCGTGGCCACCCCCAAGTCTCGGTCGGACATGCCGGTCCCACGCTGGTTGACCCTCAACAAGCGACAGATGGAAGCGAGACGGGCCAAGAATCGAGCCTGCGAAGGAATCTCCCAACCCAGCTCGATGTGCGAGATCACATGGACCGCGACGAGGTCTGGGGGACCGTCACCGATTACCTGGTAGGCGATATTGACGTTGCCACTCTTGGCGTAGCGCGTTTCCGGCTGCACTGGCGTAGTGTCGCGCAGTTCAGCGGGTAGTGACGTTCAATGGCCCGAAGCGCAACCACGCCCGTCGCGGCGGCCCTCCTCCTCGTCGTCGCGGCGCGATGCTCCTCAAGGCCTCGTCGCCTTGGGCTGGGCGAGCGCGTGGCAGGATCTGCGTCCAATGGCGCAGAACCCAACGCGTTACGACGCCATCTTGGTCGGTGCCGGGCACAACGGGCTCGTGACTGCCTGCTACCTCGCCCGCGCCGGTTTACGCGTGCTGGTGCTCGAGCGGCGCCACATCGTCGGCGGCGCCTGCGTCACCGAGGAGACCTTCCCCGGCTTCAAGGTCTCGACCGCCTCGTACGTCAACAGCCTCTTCCACACGCCGATCGTCCGCGACCTGAGCCTCACGTCATACGGCTACGAAGTGCTCCCGCGCAACCCGTCGTCGTTCACGCCGTTCCCGGACGGGCGCTCGCTGATGATGGGCCCGGACGCCGAGTTGACGCGCAAGGAGATCGCGAAGTTCAGCAAGCGTGACGCCGAGCGGTACCCGCAATACGAGGCGATGCTCGAGCGGGTGGCGGCCCTGGTCGAGCCCACGCTCACGATGGCGCCGCCCGATCTGCGGAGGCCCCGGCTCGGCGATCTGCGGACGCTGCTCACGCTTGGGCGATCCTTCCGGCAGCTCGGTGACGGCGCCGGCGAGGCGGTGGAGATCCTCACAGGAGCGGCGCGCCCGATCCTTGATCGCTGGTTCGAGTCCGAGGAGCTGAAGGGAACGCTGGCGACCGACGCGATCATCGGAGCGATGGCGAGCCCGTCGATGCCGGGGACCGCCTACGTGCTCTTCCACCACGTCATGGGCGAAGCCGGGGGGACACGGGGCGTATGGGCATATATGCGCGGAGGGATGGGCGGAATCACGCAGGCGCTCGCGGCTGCCGCGCGCGACCTCGGCGCCGACATCCGCTGCGAGGCTGAGGTTGCCCGCATTCTCGTGCGCGACGGCCGGGTCGCGGGCGTCGCGCTCGTCTCAGGCGACGAGTTCCACGCCCCGATCGTGGCCAGCAACGCCGACGCGAATGTGACGTTTCTGCAGCTGCTCGACCGGAGCGAGCTGCCGGACGCGTTCGTGGCCGACGTCGAGCGGATCAGCTACGCGAGCGCCTCCTTGAAGATCAACGTGGCCCTGGAGGAGCTGCCGAACTTCAGCGCGCTGCCCGGGACGGAGCCCGGGCCTCAGCATCGGGGCACCATCCACATCTGTCCCGACCAGGACTACATCGAGCGCGCGTTCGACGATGCCAAGTACGGGCGGTCCTCGGCGGACCCGGTGATCGAGTTCCAGCTTCCTTCGGTGGTGGACCCGACCGTGGCGCCGGCGGGAAAGCACGTGATGTCGATGTTCATCCAGTACGCGCCGTACGAGCTTCGCGACAGCTCCTGGGATGACCACCGCGACGCGTTCGCCGATCGCTGTTTCGACGTGGTGAACGAGTACGCGCCGAACTTCAAGAACGCAGTCATCGACCGCCAGGTGCTGGCGCCGCCCGACCTCGAGCACGTCTTCAATCTCACGGGCGGAAACATCTTCCAGGGCGCAATGACCCCCGGCCAGCTCTTCGCGTTCCGTCCGGTGCCCGGCTATGCGCGCTACCGGACGCCGATCCGCGGCCTCTACCTGTGCGGCTCGGCCGCCCACCCCGGCGGGGGCGTCATGGGCACTCCCGGCCTTAACGCCGCACGCGAGATCCTGGGCCGGTCGAAGCTACGCCTAGGCGCTCGTGCGGATAGAAGCGAAAGGCGCCCTTTCGAGCGCCCTTCGCAGTAGCGGGGGCAGGATTTGAACCTGCGACCTCCGGGTTATGAGCCCGGCGAGCTACCTGACTGCTCCACCCCGCGTCGCGATGCCGATTATAGCGCGGCTAGGCTGGGATCGAGATGCGCGTAGGCGTCGTAGATCTGGGCACCAACTCGACCCGTCTGCTCGTCGCGGACGTGCACGACGGGCAGGTGGACGAGGTCGCGCGCGAGCAGGCGATCACGAGGCTCGGCGAAGGGGTCGACGAGCGGCGAAAGCTCCTGCCGGTCGCGATCGCGCGCGTCCGTAACGTGCTCAGCGACTACCGCCGCGAGCTCGAGCAGCTCGGCGCCGAGCGCGTCCTGACACTCGCGACGAGCTCGGTGCGCGACGCCGACAACGGCGAGGCCTTTCTCGGCGAGATCGAGTGGAGCTACGGGTTCACGACGCGGCTGCTCTCCGGCGAGGAGGAGGCGGAGCTCACGCGCCGCGGCGTCGTGGGCGGCCGCGCGGTCGGCGACGAGACCGTTGTGATCGACATCGGCGGCGGGTCGACCGAGCTGATCACCGCGCGTGAGCGCGTCAGCATCGACCTCGGCTCCGTCCGGCTGACCGAGCGGCACCTGCACTCCGACCCGCCCACGCGCGAGGAGCTGGAGGCAGCGGCGCAGGCGGTACGTGAAGCGCTCCCGGACTGGCACCCCGAGGGGGCGATCGGCGTCGCCGGCACGATCACGACGATCGCAGCGCTCGAGCTCGGCGAGTACGACGCCGAGCGGATCCATGGCTACCGCCTGTCCAGAGACGCGGTCGGCCGCCAGCTCGAGCGCCTGGCCTCCCTCCCACTCGCCGAGCGCCGCGAGCTGCCCGGCCTGGATCCCGACCGGGCCCCGGTGATCGTCGCCGGCGCCGTGATCGTCCGCGAGTTCCTCGACCGCTACGGCCTACAGGAGCTCGAAGTGAGCGAGCGAGACCTGCTGCACGGCGCCGCACTCGAAGCCGCAGAGCTCCCGGAGCCCCAGGAAGGCGACGCTCCGCCGGGCGCTTACACCTGCTGTTGAGCTAGAGCTCTTCGAGCGGCGGCGGCGGGTCGTCCTCGGCGAGGCGGCGCCGGAGGACGCTGCGCGACAACACGCCTACGAGACGGCCGTCGTCGACCACCGGGACGCGCTCCGCGTCGTGTTCCTCGAGGAAGCGGAACGCCGCGTCCAGCGGCACGTCCGACTCGAGGAGCCAGTGCGGCGGCTCGGCGATCTCGCCGACGGGCGTCGAGCGCGGGTCGCGGCCGGCCGCGACCACCTCGCGGACGAGCGTCTTGCGCGTGATCACTCCGACGAACTTCCCGTCCTCGCAGACGTAGACCGCCCGCACCTCGGGCTCACGTAAATGCTCGCCGGCCTCCTGCGCCGATGCCGAGCCCTCGAGCGTCTGGGGCTCGGGAATCATCGCGTCGCGGACGCGGCCGCTCATGGATAAATCCCTCTAGCGGTCAGCGCGCCCGCGACCTCGCGGATCCCGGCGACCAGCGCGGCGCTTCGCAGCGACAGGTCCTGCTCGTCCGCCAGCTTCCAGACCCGGTCGAACGCGTCGTTCAGCTGATCGGCGAGCTTCGCGCGGATCTCGCCGCGGTCCCAGAAGAGCCGCCCGAGATCCTGCACCCACTCGAAGTACGAGACCGTCACGCCACCGGCGTTCGTGAGCACGTCCGGCAGGACGACGATCCCGCGCTCGCCGAGAATCGCGTCGGCTTCGAGCGACGTCGGGCCGTTTGCGCCCTCGGCGACCATCTTCGCCTGGATCCGCGGCGCGTTGTCCGCCGTGAAGCTGGTCCTCGCGCGCGGCAAGAACGAGGATGTCGCACGGCAGCTCGAGCAGCTCCTCGTTCGTCACGCGCTCACACGTCGCGGAACTCCTCGAGCGAGCCGTGCTCGGCCGCGAAGCGACGCAGCGCCGGGACGTCGAGGCCGCGGTCGTCGTGCACCCCGCCGGAGACGTCGGAGACGGCCACGACGCGCGCGCCGCGCTCGTGCAGCTCGGCCGCCGCGACCCCGCCGACGTTGCCGAAGCCCTGCACGACGCAACGCTGCTCGCCGAGCGACCAGCCGAGCCGCTCGCAGGCGCGCGCGATCACCATCACGACGCCGGCGCCGGTCGCCTCCTGGCGGAAGAGCGACCCGCCGAGCGAGACCGGCTTGCCGGTCACGATCTCCGGCACGGCGTGCCCGACCTGCATCGAATACGTGTCCATCATCCAGGCCATCGTCTGCTCGTTCGTGGCCATGTCCGGCGCCGGGATGTCCTCCTGCGGGCCGATGATCGGCAGCAGCTCCGAGGTGAAGCGGCGGGTGACCTTCTGGAGCTCGTTCGCCGAAAGGTCACGCGGATTGCAGCGGAGACCGCCCTTGGCGCCGCCGTAGGGCAGCCGCAGGAGCGCGCACTTCCAGGTCATCCACATCGCGAGCGCAGCGCATTCGCCGAGCGTGACCTCCGCGTCGTAGCGGACGCCGCCCTTCGTCGGCCCGAGCACCGTCGAGTGCTGGACGCGGTAGCCCGGGAAGACCGTCCAGCGGCCGGAGTCGAGCTGGACCGGAACGCTGACGACGAGCGCGCGCTCCGGGTAGCGCAGCCGCTCGGCGACGAGCTCCTCGACGTTCGCGTGCGGCAGCGCCTGCTCGTACTGCGCGAGCGCCGTCCGGTAGAGCGGCGTCTCCCACTCGAGCTCGCCGTGCTCGGGCGAGAACTCCTGTACCTCGGCCATCGCTCGGAGTCTAGGACGACAGCTCGATCACGTCCGCCAGGAGCTCGTCAAGGCCGAACATCGGGCACCCACAAGCGGGCGCTCGAGCAGGACGCGATGACCTGTCCCTCAGGCGTGCCCGTTGCTTCCGTTTCCGTTGGGCACGGTGGGCTTTTCTCGGGCCTCACCGAGGCCCGCACGGAAGTCCGCGACCAGCCGCTCGACGGTCGCGTCGTGGCGCTCGGCCCGGTACGAGCCGAGCAGCGAGACCTCGAGCTCCGTCGCTCCCACCCGCCGCACGACGCAATCCGCGCGCTCCTCGAAGTACCGGATCAACGCCGAGACCTGTGCCGGACTGCCCAAGTGAACACGCACTTGCTCCCCCTCATCCCCTCAATTCTCAGAACTCGCTCACCCTCTCCGAGCGGCCCGGGAGCGGCATCGAACGAACGTCGGGCTGGCTCCACCCGGGGGGCTAGTGCCCCTAGGCAACGTAGGACAGGGGATGCTCGACGAGCTCGTGCTCGTAGGCGTAGCGGAGGGCCTCCGTCCGGGTCGAAACGCCGAGCTTCCGATAAATGTTGGTGAGGTGAAACTTCACCGTCTGCTCGGCCAGGAAGAGCCGCTGCGCAATCTGCCGGTTCGACCCGCCAGCGGGTAGCTCGGCGAGGATCGAGAGCTCGCGTTTCGTCAGCCCGGCCTCGCTCGACGCCTTCTCGGCCACGCCGAGCGCGTCCAGCGGGCGGAAGATCGCACCGCCCACACTCTGGCGGAGCACCGACGCCAGGTCGCGTGCGGCGACCTGCTTGAGCACGAAGGCGGCCGCGCCGCGCTCGAGCGCCGCGCGTACCAGCGCCGGATCCTCGATACCGGAGAACATCACCACGGCGACGCTCGGGTACTGCTCTCGCAGGCGCTCGAGCACGGTGAGGCCGTCGATCCCCGGCATGCGGACGTCGAGCAGCACCACGTCCGGGCCGCTCTGGCCGACGAGCGGGAGCACGCTCTCCCCCGCGTCGGCAGTCCCGACTACCTCGATGTCGTCGTCCCGCGAGAGCGACGCCTGGATTGCTTCGAGCATGAGTCGATGGTCGTCCACGACCAGCACCTTGAGTCGCCGCATCTGATCCTCCCCCTGATCCCTCGTGAGGCCGAAGCCTCTCCCTGGTGATCAACGTACGTGCGGAGGGCCGCCGAGGCAAGAGCATCGCGGCACGAACTAGACCTTCCGGCGGGTCCGAGATACCGAAAGTTCTATCGAGGGCGTAGGATCCGTGCCGACAAGCGAATGAGATGGCCTCCATGTCTATGACGCTCTTCGTCGTCTGCCTCTGTGCCGGCGCGGCCGTGCTCGCGCTCTGGCTCGTAGTCCGCTTCCCGGAAGCCGGTCCGAGCGACGTGACGACCGCTCTCCTGCACGTCGCCGCCTCTGCAGTGATCCTGCAGCTCCTGGTCCCGGCGATCCACCTCGTCGGTCACCTCGGCCTGCCCGGTGCCCAGTTCGCGGCCTCGTTCGGGATCGTGCTCCCCGGCCTGACCTACGTGTTCGTGGCCCAGGCGTGGCTGATCCGCGCCGCCGCCAGGCGGCTCCAGGGCCGCTACTGAGAGCTAGCCGAGCGCCCCGGGCGCCGAGAGCAGTAGCGCCGCGATCGCGCCCGCGGCGAGGAACGGCCCGAGCGGCAGCTCCCGCCCGAGGGAGGCCCGTTTCTGGGTCGCGAGCACGAACAGCGCGACGCCGCCCGCGGCAGCGAGGCCGATTCCGAGCGCCGCAGCCGCCGAGCTTCCGAGCGCGGCGCCGAGAAGAGCGGCGAGCTTGACATCACCCATCCCGATCGCCCCGCGCCGAACGAGCGAGGGCAGCAGCAGGAACCCGCCGGCCGCCACCGCCCAGGCGAGCGACTCGAGGTAGCGATCCGGATCGAGCGCGAGTTGCGCGCAGAGAACGGCGAAGAGCGCCGGCAGGACGATCTGGTTCGGGATGATCCGCTGCTCCAAGTCGATCGCGGCGAGCTCGACCAGGACCGCGGCCACGCCTGCGAGCAGGAGCCCGCGCGCTCCCGGGCCGACGTGGAGCAGGACCGCAAGCCCGAAGCAGGCGGCGATCGCGCGGTCGAGCAGCAGCCGCCGCGTGCGGTGGAGCGCCGGGATCGCGCCTTCGGACGCGAGCGAAGTCACACGTCCTCCCGCGGCAACCCGGGGACGAGCACGAGCGGCTCGCCCAGGGCGAGCCCATGGCGGGCAGCCGCTCCGGCCGGGAGCTCGAGCGTCCGCTTCGCGCGCCGGGCGCCGGCGATGCGCCACGGCCGAAGCCGCTCGACGATCTTCACGATCGTGTTTCCCCGGTCCAGGAAGACGACGTCGATCGGGAACAGCATGAAGAGGGTGTGAACCGAGCCCGCGGGGCGGATCAACAGCCCCTCCTCCTCTGCAAGCGCGCGGCGCCCGAGCAGGCCCCGCAGCCGCGTCCAGGGCGTGTCCGCAAGCAGGCAGCGCGCGCACACGACGTCCCCGTCGGGCCGCTCGATCGTGATCGTGTTGCGGGCCACGGGATCACGATCGCGGTCCGGGGCACAGCGCCACCCCAGCCGAACGGCCGGAACCGTCCGAACCTTCGGCCGTTCAGGCCGGGCCTGTCCGTGGTCTACACCAACAGCACAGGGCACCCGCGGCGGCACATCGGTCCGCGGGGCTTCCAGCAAATCAGAGAGGGGAGGTAGTCGGAATGCTCGAGAAGCTCAACTACTGGGCGACGAAGAGCTTCGGGCTCGAGGAGCTTCGCTCCGAGGAGGGCCAGGCGCTCGTCGAGTACGGCCTGATCCTGGCGCTCGTCGCCGTCGTCTGCATCGTCGCACTTCAGACGCTGGGCACCAACGTGGCCGCGCAGCTTACGGCCATCGCCACCGCCATCGGCGGCGCCTAAAGCGGCGAACCGCTGCCCGGGGAAGCCGCTCTCGCGGCGGCTTACCCGGGCAGCACCGCTTCCGACTTCACGCAAGCCATGAGCACTCCGGACAACCACATCTCAACCGGCCTGCAGGTCCGCCTCGAGCGTGGACAGGCCCTGGCGGAGTACGCGCTGATTCTCGCGTTCGTCTCGATCGCGGCGGTCGGGCTCACTCCCGTCGGCCAGTGGGCCGCCGCCCGCTTCGCCGACGTAGCGGGCGCGCTCTAGGGGATGACATGCGGACGTCGCTGCACAGCGAACGCGGAACAGCCTTGGTCGAGTTCGCGCTCGTCCTGCCGCTGCTACTGCTCGTGCTCTTCGGGCTCCTGGACTTCGGCAAGGCCTTCAACTACTGGAACGACGAGACCCACCTGGCAGCCGAGGGCGCGAGGTGGGCGGTCGTGAACTCCAATCCCGGCGGTGGCGGCCAGTCGCTGCAGCAGTACATCCAGCAGCAAGCCGACTCGAGCGAGCTGCGCGGGCTCGCCACCGTCTGCGTCTCGTTCCCGAGCAACCCTGATACGGGCTCGAGCGGCCAGGTGGGCGATCCCGTGACGGTGACCGTCTCGAGCGCGTATACGTGGCTGCCGTTCGTCTCCTCGCGCGCCGGGCTCGCGCCCTCCACCGCGATCAGGGGCACGGCGACGATGCGGCTCGAGGCGCTGCCGACGAGCTACGTCGCCGGCTCCGGAGGAACGGGGACCTGCACGTGAGCCGGCTGCACCCCCTCGCGGACCCGCGTGGTGCGACGCTCGTGATCTTCGCGATCTGGCTGCCCGTGCTCGTCCTCTTCGGCACCTTCGTGCTCGACGTCGGCAACTGGTTCGTGCACAAGCGCCACCTGCAGACGCAGGCCGACGCCGGCGCGCTCGCAGCCGGCGGCTCGTTCAACCTCTGTTTCGGTGGCGGCGGCGCGAGCACGACGATCGAGAACATGGCGCGCCGGTACGCGGGCGACGCGGGCGGGGGAACGCCCTTCAACACGCAGGTCGGAGGCGCGAACCGTGGCTCGCTCACGGTCCTGATCAACAGCAAGACCTACGCGGTCGGCGGGCCCGGGCCGGACGACACGGTCGAGGCGCCTCCCTGCAGCGCGGAGATGGTCGACGTCAAGGCGACGGAGGCGAACCTGCCGCTCTTCCTCGGCGTCGTCCCGAGGTTCCTGAACATGAGCCTGCTGCCGGCGATCAATGCCCACGCCCGCATCGAGGTCCGCACGGAGACGACGTCGAGAGGCGCCCTTCCCGTAGGCGTGCCCGACGTGAACCCGATCTCCGCAATCGCGACGTTCGTCGACGACTCGACCGGCGCGGCGCTAAGCGGCTGCACCGAGGTGGGGAGCGGCGCGTCGCTGCCCGCGTGCACGGTGCCGCTGGCGCGAGGGATGACGCTCTCGAACGGCGTCGTCGTCTGGGACAGCACGGGCTCCGTCGCAGCGGTCCCGGTCGGCGTTGCCAATGTGGGCGTGCGGATTGCGCTCGCCGGCACCGCGCTCTGCAACCCGGCCGCAACGCCCCAGTGCGGCGCGGGGATCAGCGCGGCCGCGGGGTCGCCGCTCTGCAGTCAGGTACTCGTCACCTGCTACGAGACCGGCACGGGCACGTCGCTCGTCAGAATCCGCGGCTGGTCGAGCACGCCGAGCGGAGCCCAGCCGAACCCGCCGCAGCCCCGCAGCGTCCAGCTCGTCCCGGGCGGCGGCTGCTCGGATCCCTACTTCTCGTCGGACAAGGAGCCGTGCCCGGCCGTGCAGCTCGCGGCCCACGTCGACGTGGGGACACTCGCGCCGTCCGCGGTCGTGCTCAAGGCCTTCGGCGGCTCGTGCCCGAACCAGGGGTGCACGCTCCCGTACGTCAGCGGCGACCTCTGGCAGTCGGGGGACATCGCGATCTCCGGAAGCGGCGGCGTACCGCTCACGCTCAAGTGGGAGGAGCAGAGCGGCACCGTCACCGGCCTCGGAGCGTGCAGCACGAAGGGAAACAACCCGTGCAAAGGCACGTTCTCGCCCGATCCGATCCGGCGGAGCTACATCGGGACGGACGCGCTCAGCGGCCCGATCAAGATGCTGCAGGTCTGGAACTACGATGGCGGCGCTCCGGGCACCTTCTGGGCCGACTCGTTCCAGAGCGACGCGCCTTCCAACACGCACCGGCTGGTTGTCAAGCTCGGCATCGTCGCGAGCCTCGGCAACGCGCAGAGCGTGAGCGACCCAATCGTCGCGCTGCGCGTGATCGGCGGGAGCCAGAACCAGTCGCTCGACTGCGACCCGAACTACTCGAACCTGTACCAGGAGCTCGCGAACGGCTGCCGGCCGACCTACGCGAAGAACGCCGGAACGCCCTGCCCGAACAGCATTCCCGCGCTCTGGGGCTCGCCGCAGCCGTGGGCCTGCGTCGCGGTGCAGACGGGCAACGCGACGAACCAGGTGCCCCGCGGCCTCAACCTGCGCGTCCTCGGCAACGAGAAGCCGTCCAGCTGCCCACCGGCGGGGCAGCGCGGCCACAACAACTGGAGCATGTTCCCGAGCTTCCCGCCGGGTGACCCGCGGATCATCCAGGTCTTCCTGACGCCTTTCGGAAGCTTCAGTGGCAGCGGCTCGACGACCGTGCCGGTGATGAATTTCGCGACCTTCTACCTGACCGGCTGGACCGGACAGGGGAGCGGCTTCAACAACCCGTGCCAGGGAAACGGCGACGACCCGGTCCCGGGCAACGACCCGGGAACGATCGTCGGCCACTTCATCAAGTACGTCGACAGCCTCAACACAGGCGGCGGAGGCCCCGGCCTCTGCGACTTCAACGCGTTCGGCAACTGCGTCGCGGTGCTGACCAGATAAGGGGAGGTAGACCATGGAGTTCGCACAACGAGTGATCTCGACGAGGGCCGGCACGATCGCGGTCGCGGCGGGAGCCGCGCTGCTCGCCGGGATCTCGATCGCCGTGTACCTGAACCGGTACCGGAACAGCGTCTCGAGCCAGGGCGCGCCCGTGACCGTGCTGGTCGCGAAACGGACAATCGCCAAGGGCACGTCGGGAGACGTCGTCGCCTCGCAGGCGATGTTCACCACCGCCACCCTGCGCGAGAGCCAGCTCCGCGACGGGGCGTTCAGCGACCCGGCCGCCATCCGCGGCCGTGTCGCGGTACGCGACGTCTACAAGGGCCAGCAGCTGACCGCAAGCGACTTCGTCGCGGGTGCGGCGTCGCTGCCGAGCACGCTCACGGGCACGCAGCGCGTGGTCACACTCCCGCTCGACGCTGCCCACGGCTTGATCGGCCACGTCCAGGTGGGTGACCGCGTGGACGTCTATGCCGGCTTCAACATCACGCCGGTCGGCACGACCACGAGCGGGATGCAGTCCTTCCCGGTCCTGCGGCGGCGAAGGGAAACATCCTCGTCGTCGACGTGAGTGGCCAGACGAAGGGGGCGGCGGTCGGCCAGCAGAGCAACAACAACGTAGGCCTGCGCATGGACGACGCCCAGGCGGCGAAGCTCGCCTTCGCCTCCGACAACGGCAAGGTGTGGCTCGCGCTGCGGCCGGCCGTAAACGCAAGTCGACGGCACCCGGCGTGGTGACCGTCGAGAGCGAGGTCTTCGGCCTGCCGCCGCTGCCTGTCTCCAGGCGGGTCGTGGGCGCCTACTTGAGGCAGTACCGGAGCGGATCCCGATGAGCAGCGGGATAGGACACTCGTGCGATGACGCGGGCGTGACACCGCGCGGTGAGAACGCTTCGGCGGCTGGTTACGTACGGGGCTCGTCGAGGGCCTCGACCGGGGCTGGACGGTGCTCAAGGAGACGACGACGGACATCCTTGTGATCGCTGCGACGACTACTCGGAGCGCGCGCTCTACATGATCGAGGCGCGTCGAAGCAGCGGCCGGAGCGACCGTCGTAGTGTTGTGCGACGGCATCTCAGAACGGCTTCGTGAGCGTGTCTTCGAGGGGGGCGCGGACGACAAGGTCTGTTGCCCGCCCCGCCGGACGAGTTCGATTCGCGCTGCGAGAAGGTGGTCGCAAGCGCGCCGCGACGCGATGCTGGGGTGCCGCGCTCGTCGATGATCTGCATCTCGGCCTGAAGGGCGGGAGCGGCAAGACGCGCGTCGTCCACGAACCTGGCGGTGGCGCTCGCGGAGAAGGGCATAGTCGTGCTCGGGTCGATCTCGATCTGCAGTTCGGCGACGTAGGTCTCGCGCTCGGTCTGACGCCGGAGCGGACGATCTACGACCTCGCGCGCGCCGGCGGTTCGATCGACGCGAGAGAAGGTCGACGGCCTACCTCAGCGACGCACCATTCCGGCGCACGGGTTCTCCTCGCGCCGACGCGACCCGACGACGCGGCGCCGTGACGGTCGACTTCCTGCGTGACGTCTACGGGGCGCTTCGCGTGCGTTCGACTTCGTGGTCGTCGACACACCGCCAGGCTTCACGCCCGAGGTGATCGCGTCGATCGACATCGCGACGCACCTGCTCATCGTCGGCATGCTCGACGCGCTCTCGCTGAAGGATACGAAGCTCGGCCTCGAGACGCTCGAAGTCGACGGGAGTCGAACCGGACCGGATCCGTCTCGATGCTCAACCGGGCCGACTCGAAGGTTGGGATCAGTCATGACGAGGCCGAGACGATCCTCGGTTGAACCCCGGACATCCTCGTGCCAAGCGACGAGGAGATTCCGCGGGCTCTCACCGAGGGCATGCCGATCGTGCTCGCGAACGAACGCTCGCCGGCGGCCCAGGCCTTCCGCTCTTTGGCCGACCTGTATCTGGACGAGTGTTCGCGGCCCGAGCACGAATGGGAGCCACAACGGTCACGGCGGCCGGCGTAGAAGGCTGCTGCGGAAGGCGAAAGTGTGAGGGTTGACGATGGAGCTCCACGAGCGCATCGTCGGCAAGCCGTCTGCCCGGAACCGACGGCCCGGACCCGTTCGCGGAGTGAAGAATCG
This sequence comes from uncultured Actinomycetes bacterium, assembly GCA_963755635.1. Lineage (GTDB taxonomy): Bacteria > Actinomycetota > Thermoleophilia > Gaiellales > Gaiellaceae > AC-32. The sequence continues at coordinate 441,216 of CAVWKS010000036.1, forward strand.
AATCCACCTCGCGCTGATTGAAGAGCTCGGCCCGCAACTCTTCGCGCTGGGAGGCGACCCGACCAGTCCGCGAGGCGCGTGGAAGCCGACATCAAGGAGCGCCTGGCCAAGGAACCTGGGCTCTCGAGAGACGACAAGGAGCGTCTCGAGGCCGAGATCACCGACGACGTCGTCGGCTACGGGCCGCTGGAGCGCCTGCTCGCGGACGATTCGGTCTCCGAGATCATGGTCAACGGTCCGAGCGACATCTGGGTCGAGCGCGAGGGCCGGCTCTACGCGACGACCCTGCGCTTCACGGACGACTCGCACCTGCGGCGGATCATCAACAAGATGGTCGCGCAGGTCGGGCGCCGCATCGACGAATCGTCGCCGATGGTCGACGCTCGCCTGCTCGACGGCTCTCGCGCGAACGCGGTCATTCCGCCGCTCTCGCTGAGCGGCCTGCTGCTGACGATCCGGAAGTTCGCTCAGAAGCGGTACGAATTGGAGGAGCTCGTTCGCATCGGCACGCTGACCCGCGAGACGGTCGACTTTCTCCGCGCTGCGATCGAGGCGGAGCTGAACATCCTGATCTCGGGCGGCACCGGCTCCGGCAAGACGACCCTGCTGAACGCGCTCTCGGCAGCGATCCCGGACAGCGACCGGATCGTCACGATCGAGGACGCGGCCGAGCTCCAGCTCGGCGCAGGAACACGTGCTCCGGCTCGAGTCGCGACCGAAGAACATCGAGGGCGAGGGCGAGATCGCGATCCGCGACCTCGTGCGCAACTCGCTGCGCATGCGGCCCGACCGGATCATCGTCGGCGAGGTCCGCGGCGCGGAGGCGCTCGACATGCTCCAGGCGATGAACACGGGCCACGAGGGCTCGCTCTCCACGGTGCACGCCAACGCGCCGCGCGACGCACTCGCCCGGATCGAGACCATGGTGCATGATGGCCGGCTTCGACCTGCCCGTACGGGCGATCCGCCGGCAGGTCGCCTCGGCACTCGACCTGATCGTCCAGCTCGAGCGGCTCGAGGACGGCTCCCGGCGCGTGGTCGCGATCACCGAGGTGCAGCGGATGGAGTCGGAGATGATCACGCTCCAGGACCTGTACGAGTTCAAGATCGAGCAGGTCCTCGCAGACCGGACCGTGCTCGGCGCGCTGCAGCCGACGGGCCTGCGGCCGAACTTCGTCCACAAGTTCGAGAAGCGAGGCCTCGAGCTGCCGGCCACCATGTTCGCAGGCAACGGACGTGAACCGGTGGCGGACGGGTCGACGATGGTAAGTCGCCGGCTCTCGCTGATCGCGGCTGCCGCGCTGACGGCAGGGCTCGCCGCATCGGCCCGCGCCGACACGACGTCGGGCTTTACGCACCTGACGCCGATCGGCCGCGTGCGAGCTCCCCAGCGGGCCTTCCTGCTCGATCTCCCGCCAGCCACGCAGGTGGCGCGTAACGGGATCTCCGTGCTCGAGAACGGCCACGCTGTGCGCAGCTTCACCGTCTCGCCGATTCAGGCGGTCGAGGGTCGCTTCGGGGTCGTCCTCGCGCTCGATGCGAGCGACAGTATGCGCGGGCCGGCCTCGGAGGCCGCGTTCGCGGCGGCGCGCGTGTTCGTGCGCCGGGCGGGCTCGAGCGAGCAGATCGGGGTGGTCGCCTTCAACAGCACGACGACCGTCCTGGCGACGCCCGACGCAGGCCGAGGCGCTCTCGCGAGCACGCTCTCGAGGGCGCCGAAGCTCGCGCTCGGGACGCACATCTACGACGCTCTCGGCACCGCCCTGGACCAGCTCGCGGGCCAACACCTCTCGGCCGGGTCGGTCGTTCTGCTGTCGGATGGCGCCGACACGGGCAGCCGCCTGACCGAGAGCCGGCTGATCGAGCGAGCGCGCTCGCAACACGTCCGGGTCTTCACGGTCGGGCTGCGCTCGCCCTCGTTCCGGCCCGGCCCGCTCCGCAGGCTCGCGCGCGCGACGAGTGGCTCCTACGTCGAGGCATCCTCGATCGCAGAGCTCGCGTCGATCTACGACTCGCTCGGCCGCCGACTCAGCACGGAGTACGTGATCGCGTACCGCTCGAGCGACCTGCCGGGCACCCATGTCTCGGTGCTCGTGCGCGTGGCGGGCGTCGGCGACGTGACCGCCTCGTACGTCACTCCTCGCCCGGCGCCGATCGCCCCGTACCACCGCTCGGCCTTCGAGCGCTTCTGGTCGTCACCGGCCTCGCTCGCCGTGATCGCGCTCCTGATCGCCGCGCTCGCCTCGCTGGCCGTGACCCAGCTGCTCCGCGTCCCAAAGGGAACGCTGCTGCGAAGGCTGGGCGAGTTCGTCTCGGTCAGTCCGCAGGAGGACGAGGCCGACCGCCGCAAGACGCTGACGACGAAGGTGTTCTCCGGCGCCGAGGAGTCGCTCTCGAAGACGAAGTGGTGGGCTCAGTTCAACGAGGAGCTGGAGATCGCGCGGATCCCGATCCCAGCGGTCCAGATCCTGTTCGCCACGGTGGTCGCGATGCTGCTGGCGGCGGTTGTGCTCTACCTGATCGCCCCGATCCTCGCCCTCTTGGCGCTGGGAGTGCCGTTCGCCTCACGGGAGCTCGTTCGGCGCAAGCTGCGCAAGGTCCGCGACGACTTCGCCGAGCAGCTGCCCGACAACCTGCAGGTGCTCGCCTCCGCGCTCCGCGCCGGCCACAGCTTCATCGGCGCGCTCGCCGTCGTGGCCGCCGACGCGCCGGAGCCGGCACAGCGGGAGTTCCAGCGAATCGTCGCGGACGACCAGCTCGGCGTCCCGATCGACGACTCGCTGCGGGAGGTCGCGCGCAGGATGGAGAGCACGGAGCTCGAGCAGGTCGGCCTCCTGGCGGAGCTGCAGCGCGAGAGCGGCGGCAACATGGCCGAGGTCCTGGACACCGTCGTGGAGACGATCCGCGACCGCTTCGACCTGCGCCGCCTGATCCAGACGCTGACCGCCCAGGGACGAATGGCGCGCTGGATCCTGACGCTCCTGCCCGTGTTCCTGGCGATCGTGATCAGCCTGCTCAACCCGAGCTACATGCAGCCGCTCTTCGCGACGACGGCCGGCCAGGTGCTCGTCACGCTCGCCGTGATCATGGTCGTGACCGGCTCGCTCGTGATCAAACGGATTGTGAACATCAAGGTCTAGGAGGTCGCAATGCTGCTACTGCTCATCGGTCTGGCCTGCACGGCGCTCGCGGTGGTCATGCTCGCCCGCCTGCTCGTCGTCGAGCGGCCGCTGCCGGTCCACCTGAAGGCGCAGATCGACGCGTACGGCTACGAGTCGTCGCCCGCGGCCGCCGACTCCGCGCCGCGACCGTTGACCCGGCGCGTGGACGCACTCGCAGCGACGCTCGGAACGATGCTCGCGGGTCGGATGAAGAACTTCCGCGAAGACGTCCTCCGGAAGGAGCTGCAGGCCGCGGGGATGTACACGATGAGCGCGCGGAAGTTCATGGGCTACCGCCTCCTCGCGACGCTGGCGCTGCCGCTGCTTTGGTTCTGGTTCGCGTCGACGTCGGGTGCCGGTCCGTTGCGGTTCATCGCAGGGCTTGCGTTCGCCGTTGCCTTCGGCTGGCAGGGGCCGATCGTCTTCGTCCGCCGGCGCTCGCGCAAGCGGCTCGACGAAATCGACCTCGCGATGCCGGAGCTGATCGATCTGCTCGTGACGACGGTCGAGGCAGGTGTCGCCTTCAGCGGCTCGCTCCGCCTGGCGGCGACGCGCTTCCACGGCGCGCTCGGCGAGGAGCTGCGTCTCGCGCTCCAGGAGCAGGAGATGGGCCTGTCGGCGAGCGAGGCCCTGGCGAACATGCTGGCCCGCGCGGACACGCCGGCGATGCGCTCGTTCGTGCGCTCGATCCTCCAGGGCGAGACGCTGGGGGTCTCGATCGGGAAAATCATGCGCGACCTCGCGATCGAGATGCGCAAGCGGCGGCGCCAGTCGGCGGAGGAGCGCGTACAGAAGGCGCCGACGAAGATGCTCTTCCCGCTGGTTTTCCTGATCTTCCCGGCGATGTTCGTGGTGATCCTCGGGCCCGCGGCGCTGCAGATCCTTCACACGATCGCCGGCGGCTGAAGCGTGGTGCGCCGCCGCATTCCGCTCGACGCGCTGCTGGTGGCGCTATTCCTCGGCTTCGCCTACGCGAACTTCAGGCGCTGGCACGAGACCGGCAGGCCGGTGGGGCTCGGAGCCGTCCTGCTCGAGGCTTTCACCGCGTCACTCTTCCTCTTCCGGCGGCCCTCGCAGGCGACGAGTGGCCGTCCGCTGGCCTGGATGTCGGCGCTGGTCGGGACGTTCGCGATGCTCGGCGCGCGGCCGGTCGCGCATCCCGACACCGGACCGCTCGCGCTGTTCGAGGTCGTCCAGCTCGCCGGCTTCCTGATCGTGATCGTCGCCCTTGGGGCGCTCGGCCGCTCGTTCGGGATCGTGGCCGCCAACCGCGGAATCAAGACGAGTGGCCTCTACGCGGTGGTCCGCCACCCCGCTTATAGCGGCTACCTCGTGAGCTACCTCGGCTACGTCGCCGAGAGCCCCTCGCTCCGCAACGTGCTCCTGCTCCTCGTCGGTACAGGCGCGCAGCTCGTGCGGATGTCGGAGGAGGAGAGGATGCTCGGCGGTGACGCCGCCTACAGCGCGTACCTCGCGCGCGTACCAAGCAGGCTGATCCCGCGCCTGTACTGAGTTCGCTCGTTCGAGGGATTTCCTTCCCCGGAAAATGGGTGAACGCTACGTCGTAGCGGCACACCTGAAAGGGGAGGCATGCGGCGCCTTCGAGTTCTACTGGCTGACGACCACACCCTCATCTTCGAGGCGGTGGCGCTCGCGCTCGAGGGCGCGAAGGATCTGGAGATCGTGGCTTGCGCGGAAAGCGGCAGCCAGGTGCTCCCGCTCGTCCGGCAGACGAAGCCCGACCTGGTCGTGCTCGACCTGCGGATGCCGGGCGTCGACGGGCTCACGTGTCTGAGACAGCTGCGCGAGCGCTTTCCGGACGTCAAGACGGCTGTCCTCTCGGGACTCGACCTCGACGAGACGGTCGAGGCCGCGCTCGAGGCCGGCGCCAACGCGTTCATCTCGAAGACCATCGACCCGGCGGAGCTCCCGGACGCGCTGCGCCGGGCGGCCACCGAGCCTGTGCCGCAAGCCGAGGCGATCGGCCGCGGCGTGACGCGCACGGGCTCGGCGGTGGACGAGACCGGCCTGACCGAACGCGAACTGGCGGTCCTATGCGCCCTCGCCCAGGCGCAGTCGAACAGGGAGATCGCCCGCTCGCTCTGGCTCGCCGAACAGACGGTCAAGTTCCACCTCACGAACATCTACCGCAAGCTGGACGTGCACAGCCGCACCGAGGCCGTGCACTGGGCTTACCGCCACGGGCTGCTCGAGTCACAGGCCGAGCGGTCGCTGCTGCCGGCGTAGCTCGCAGTAGGCGGATCGGCCGGGCCGGCCTAGACCTTCGGGCGATCACGCGGTTGCGCCCGCCGCGGATAGTCCGAGCGAGGGAATGGGAGAGCTCGGAACCCCACCGGGGCGCGCTGCGCGTACATCGAGCCGGGCCGCGTTCGCGGCGCTGCTGCTCCTGCTAGCGCTGCTCTTCGCTGGCGCTGCCGCCGGGGCCAAGCTGAAGGCGCCGGTCCCGGTCTCGCCGGCCGGCGGCGCCGTCGCGGCGACGATGCCCACGTTCTCGTGGAAGCCGGTCGCGGGAGCCGAGGAGTACGAGTTTCAGATCGCGGCCGACGCCAGGTTCAGCTCGCCGGTGCTCGGACACGGCAAGGACGACTTCCGGACGAAGAACACGCGCGCCACCGTAACCCTGACCGCACCGAACGGGACGTACTGGTGGCACGTGCGGGCGATCGGCCGGAACGGCATCGTCTCCGCCTGGTCGCCGGGTGAATCCTTCGGGAAGCGCTGGGGGACGGCGACCACGCTCGTCTCGCCCGTCGGCGGCGACCAAGTCGTGTACCCGACCACACCGCTCGAGTTCAGCTGGTCGGCTGTTCCGGGCGCGCGCAGCTACCTCGTCTCCGTGGCGACCGATCCGTCGCTCGGATCGCTCGTCTCCCTCAACGGCTCGCCGAGGCCGGTCGAGACGACGGCGACCACGCTCACGCCCGTCGCCGCGCTCGCACCCGGCACGTACTACTGGGGCGTCACACCGGTCGACGCGGAGGGAAATCACGGCGATCCCTCGGCGGTCGCCTCCTTCAACTGGACGTGGCCGTCCACGACCACCCCGCGGCTGACCGACCTCGTGACCTCCCCGGAGCTGTTCGACCCGCGCTTCAGCTGGGACCCCGTTCCCGGCGCCGCACGCTACGAGGTCGAGATCAACTCGTCCGTGGACTTCGCACCCGGCTCGAAGGTCTGCTGCGGCGGGACGACGATCAACACCTCGCTCTCGCCGACGCTGGTCTTCAAGGACGATGCCTACTACTGGCGGGTCCGGGCGATCGACATCGACGGCCATGCCGGCGTCTGGAACTGCTACGGCGATCTGACCTGCCAGAGCCCGGCGCCCTTCACGAAGACTTTCGACAACGTCCCACCCGTGACCGCGCCGAGCATCAAGAACCTGCGAATGCGCGACAACGCGGCCGACCCGGGAGTCGATACAGATCCTGTCAGCCCCGGCTACCAGACGCAGGTCCCGATCGTCTCGTGGAACCCGGTTCCCGGGTCCTCCAGCTATCAGGTGGACGTGACGAGGTTCGACGGCAGCTCGTGCGTCTGGTCGGCCGGCATGCAGGACCACTGGACGAACAACATCGCGCTTACCTCGTGGACGCCGCTCGGCACTCACTGGAACCTCGTCAAGCCATACCCGGATCCGCACCCAGTCGCCACGGAGCTCCTCTCGCAGCTGAGCCCGGGCCGGTACTGCGTGCGCGTGCGGGCCCGGAGCGACCGCGCCTTCGGTGAGGAGGTCTACGGTGACTACACGTACCTCGACCCCGACGGGCTCGGCTGGGCCTTCGAGTGGGCCGGGTACCCGAGCGGAGGCGCCTGCTCCCCTTCGTGCGCACCGGGCTATCTCGGCGCCGGCGACTACCTCGAGCCCCAGAGCGGCACCACCTCGACCCAGACGCCACTGTTCACCTGGCGGCCGGTCGCCGGGGCCGGCAGCTACTTCGTGATCGTCGCCAAGGACGCAAGTTTCACGAACGTCGTCGACTACGCTTTTACACAGATCCCGGCCTACGCGCCGCGCTCGACGTTCACGCCGACCACCTACCCCGACGAAACGACGCTCTACTACTGGGCCGTGCTGCCCGAGGCGGGCTTCGACGGCACCGGCGGCGAAGGAGACCCGCTGCTGGGCGCGCCGCAGAGCTTCCACAAGCGCTCGACGCCGCCGCAGGCGTTCTTCCCCGAGAGCGGGCACGTCTTCCAGGACCAGCCGACGTTCCAGTGGGCTCCGGTCACGGGTGCGCGCACGTACCGGCTGCAGATCTCGCAGGACCCGAGCTTCGGGGCCCCGATCGACGACGTGACGACCGATTCGACCGCGTACTCGAGCAACACCACCTATCCGGCCGACACCGTCCTCTATTGGCGTGTCCGCGCCAACGACGAGAACAACGTCGGCCTCAGCTGGTCCGCCGTCGGCACCTTCCAGAAGAGGCTCGACGCGCCGGTGGGAAGCGCCGGGAACCCCGCGCAGGGTGACTTCATTCCGACGTGGTCCTGGAATCTCGTGCCCGGCGCAGTCGCGTACGACCTCTCGGTCGACCTGCCGAACGGCACGCATCGCGACTTCACGGGCTTCCGCACAGCCGCCGTTACGCCCCTCCTGATGTACGGCACCGGCATCTTCCACTGGCGCGTGCGGGCGGAGTTTCCGCGTTCGCCGTACGGCCTCACGCCCGGCCCCTACTCGTCCGTGTACGCGTTCACCCGCACGATCCGCGAGCCGGCCGGCGCCGCTGCCGACATCGGAATCGACCACGTCCTTCTCAGCTGGAACGCGAAGCCGGGTGCAAAGCACTACCGGGTGCAGCTCGCGGGGACGTCCGACTTCGGGCAGCCCATCGAGGACGTCACGACCGACAACACGTCCTACGCGCCGCTGCTCAAGTACCTCGGCGCGCACCTGAACACCGGCCACATGTACTGGCGGGTCGCAGCGGTCGACGAGGGCGAGACCGTGGGCGATTTCACGGACGCGCGGCTGATCACGCGTGTCCGGCGGATGGAGATCTTCACAATCGGCGCGCTCAGGCACCACACGCGCTCGACGCTCTCGATCACGGTGCGCGACTTCGAGACGTCCGTTGGCGTCCCCGGCACGACGGTGCGCGTCGTCGGCGCGGGCATCCGGCGGCGGGCGCGCACCGACCTGACCGGGACGATCCGGCTCAACCTGCGCCCGGGCCGGCGCGGCGTGCTGGCGATCCGAGCCTCCAGGCGCGGCTACCGGCTTGCGTCGCTGCGGATCGTCGTCCGCTAGCCGCAGCCGAAGTCGATGCCGGGGGAGGGACTCGAACCCTCATGCGGGCATCAGCCCACACCTGGTTTTAAGCCAGGCGCGTATGTCCAGTTTCGCCACCCCGGCGCGGGCAATTTACCGCCGCCGCGACCGGCCTGGCGGGCGCGGCTACCGACCGCCCGCCGTCAGGAGTGGCGCGAGCCGGCGCAGCCGGCTCGCTGCCCGAGCGAGCGGAAAGCGAAGCGGGCGAAGCGGGAAGATGTGCGCCTAGAGGCCGCCGAAGTTGTACGTGGAGGGGATGTTGCTTCGGGTGCTTCGTGCCGATGTCGAATGCGATCTCCTGGTGCTTCTTCAGCACGAGGCCGGCCGGATCGGCTGGGTAGTTCAGCCCGTTCACGTAGACGCGCCACGGCGTCTGTGGCTTGCAGTAGCCGCCGATGCACTTGTCGGTCAGCCGCACGCCCCAGACGCCGAAGAAATCGCCGAGCGTGAACTCGCGCTTCGTGGGCGACTCCACGTGCATCACCCCGCTCGTGTCGTGGGTGTGGAGCTCGGTCAGGTACTGGCCGTCGTAGATGCCGATGCTCTGCGGAACGGTGATGTGTTTCCCGTTCACGAAGATGTCGAGATGCTGGTGGATGTGGATCTTGGTGCCCTCGGCGCCGAGCTCGCTCAGGCCGAGCGGCTTCAGGCGGTCGGTCAGGTGGTCGAGGCCGGCATTCCAGGGGGCGGGCCCCGTCTGGACGCCGATCAACTGGGCGGTGTTCGGCGTTGTCGACGAGGAGCTCGAGGCGTTGCTGTTCCCGCCGGTGAAGTGGAGGACGAGGACCACGACGATGATCGCGACGATGCCGGAGGCCGCGAAAGCGCCGGACATCAGGAGCGTCCGTCGCTGTTCGGGCGTGCGTTGCCGGCGCGGCTCGACGCGGCGCTGAGGCGCCTGGATCTTCCTCGGAGGCGCGGGGGTGCGGGACTTCTTCGCCAACTCCCGCGGCGATGGTAGCAGCCGCCTCCGAGGCCACTTGACAGCTCCGCAGTGTGGGCTTTAGGGTCTTCCCGTCAGATCCGGAGGGCCGAAAGGTCGTCCGGATCTGGCGTTTCTGGGGCCGGTATCGGGGATACTCCCCGGCACACACGGCAAGGAGGCCACACATGAGTTGGCTCGACAAGCTGCTCGGCCGCAGCAAGAAAGCGGCGGGCGACATGACCGGCGACAGCTCGATGAAGCAGGAAGGCATGCACCAGGAGCAGGCCGGGATGGCCACGGAGCGCGCCGAGAGCGCCGAAGAGACGGCGCAGGAAGAGCGGGAGCGGGCCGCGGAGCACCAGGCCCAGCGCGACAACCCGTAGGCCTCGCGCTCGAGGGGGTTTTTAGAGGGCGGCTTCGGCCGCCCTCTCTCGTACCGTCCGACGGCCTCTCTAAGGTTCGTCGGCTCATGACTGCACTCCTGATCCTGCTGATCGTGCTCCTGGCCGGTGCCGCGCTCTTCGCGTGGCTCCCGCGCGTCCTCGACCGTCTGCTCACGGCGCGCAACTCCGAAATGGACGGGCGCCTACAGGCGATGAACGAGATCGTCGACCGCCGGCTCGCCGACCTCGACACGAAGGTCGACCGGCGGCTCGAGCACGCGACCAAGCAGACGAACGCGATCCACGAGAAGCTCGGCGCGGTCGGGGAGGCAACGCAGCTCCTCGCCGAGCAGGCGAAGGGCCTGGGCGAGCTGCAGCAGATCCTGCGACCGCCCAAGGCCCGCGGCGGCTTCGGCGAGCTTCTGCTTGGCCAGTTGCTCGCGGACCGGCTGCCGCCGACCGCCTACTCGCTCCAGTACGGCTTTGCGGGCGGCGAGCGCGTGGACGCCGTGATCAAGGTCGACCGGCTCGTCCCGATCGACTCCAAGTTCCCGCTCGACAACTTCGAGCGGATGGCCGGCGCCGACAACGACATCGAGCGCCAGCAGCACGAGAAGCTGTTCGCGCGGGACGTCAAGACCCACATCGACGCGATCGCGTCGAAGTACATCCGGCCGGACGAGGGCACGTACGACTTCGCGTTCATGTACCTGCCGTCCGAGGCGATCTACTACGAGCTCGCCTGCGGCAAGACCGGGGCGCTCCTGGAGTACGCGCACGCGAAGCGCGTGCTGCCGGTGTCGCCGACGACGCTGACGGCGTACCTCCAGGTGGTCGTGCTCGGCCTCCGAGGGCTCCAGATCGAGCAGCACGCGCACGAAGTCATGGCGTACTGCGCCCAGCTGCAGAATGAGTTCGGGAAGTTCAAGGAGGACTTCGCGCTGGTCGGGACGCACCTCGAGCGGGCGCAAAAGAAGTTCTTCGAGTCGGAGAAGCACCTCGGCAAGTTCGAGACGAAGCTCGAGCAGGCCGCCGAGTCGCCGGCCGAGCTGGCACCGCCCGCCGAGGCGCACGAGCTACCGCGCGCCGTCGACGCGGCTTAGGCCGGCGCCGGCTGCTGCTCTTTGAGGTAGCGGATCAGGCCGCCCGCGACGACGATCTCGCGCTCGCGCGGGAGCAGGTCGTGCGTGAGCGTGATCGTGCCGACGCCCTCGATCTCGGTCGCGAGCTCGTCTTCGCCCTGGGCGATCGAATGCAGGTTTGGGATCCGCCACGTCTGGCCGAGCTTGGCCTTGTCGTAGTCGGACGCGTCCTGGAAGAGGAGCGGGACGATCCCCTGCGCGATCAGGTTGCGGCGGTGGATCCGGGCGAAGCCCTTCGCGATCACCGCACGGACACCTAGCTGGGCCGGGGCCAGTGCGGCGTGCTCGCGGCTGGAGCCCTGGCCGTAGTTGTCGCCGGCGACGATGAAGCCTCCGCCCCACTCGTGCGCGCGGCGAGGGAACTCCTTGTCGCGATGCTGGAAGGTGAACTCGGCGATCGCGGGCACGTTCGAGCGGTAGGCCATCACGGTCGCGCCGTCGGGTGAGAGATCGCCGGTCGAGATGTCGTCGGGCGCGACGATCAGGACGCGCAGCTCGAGCTCGTCCGGCAGCGGCTTCTGCTCTGGCGGCGGCTTGATGTTCGGCCCGCGGGGGATCTCGATCGACCGGGCTTCCTCCTCCGGCACCGGCTCGAGGATGTGACGCTGAACGACCTCGGGGCGCGCCGTCGGCCGCTCGGGGAACTCGACCGCGGAGAGCTCGCGGGGATCGGAGATCACACCGGTCAGCATCGAAGCCGCCGCAACTGCCGGCGAGCAGAGGAAGACCTGATCGTCGGCGGTGCCGCTGCGGCCCGGGAAGTTGCGGTTGAACGTTCGCAGCGAGTTCGAGCCCGACGGCGGCGCCTGGCCCATTCCGACGCACGGCCCGCACGCCGGCTCGAGCATCCGCACGCCGGCCATCAGCAGGTCGACGTAGGTGCCCGAGCGTGTGATCTGGTCGAGGATCTGGCGCGAGCCCGGCGTCGCGGTCGCGGAGACGAGCTTCTCCGAGATCTCCGAGCCCTTGAGGACCGCGCCGCAGACGGCGAGGTCTTCGTACGAGGAGTTGACCGACGAGCCGATGCAGACCTGTGTCAGCTCGGTGCCGACGAGCTCGTCGACCGGCACGACGTTGCTGGGCGACGACGGCTTCGCGACGAGCGGGACGAGCTCGGCGAGGTCGATGTGCTCCTCCTCGTCGAAGTCGCCGGTGTCACCGGTCTCGAGCGCGACGAAGTCCCCCTCGCGCTGCTGCTCGGCGAGCCAGCTCCGCGTCTCCTCGTCGGAGGGGAAGACCGCGCCCGTCGCCCCGAGCTCGGCGATCATGTTCGCGATCGTCCCGCGCTCGGTGTAGTCGAGCGTCGATACGCCCGGGCCGGTGAACTCGAAGATCGCGCCGCGGCCCCCTCGCACCGTGCGCCGGCGCAGCAGCTCGAGGATCACGTCCTTCGCCTGGATCCACGGCCGCGGCAGCTCGTTCTCGAGGAAGACGCCGACGATCTTCGGGCACGGCAGCTCGAACGGGTGGCCGGCCATGCAGACGGCGACGTCGAGCCCGCCCGCGCCGATCGCGATCATCCCGCAGGAGCCCGACTGGGTCGTGTGGCTGTCTGCGCCGATCAGCGTCTTGCCGGGGACGGCGAAGCGCTCACAGTGGACGTAGTGGCAGATCCCGTTGCCGGGGCGCGAGAACCAGAGCCCGTAGCGCGCGGCCATCGCCTGCAGGAAGCGGTGGTCATCCGGATTCTTGAAGTCGATCTGGAGAATGTTGTGGTCGACGTAGATGACCGCGGTCTCGACCTGGACGCGGTCGACGCCGAACAGCTCGAACTGCATGCAGGCCATCGTCCCGGTCGCGTCCTGCGCGAGCGTCTGGTCGACGCGGAGGGCTATCTCCTGGCCGGGAACGAGGTCGCCGCGCTCGAGGTGCTCTTCGAGGATCGTGCGCGCAAGCGAGGCCATCCCCACCAGTATTCCTGAATCCGGCAGCCGCGCCGGAGGTTCTCAGTAGCGCAGCAGCGCGCCGATGCCTTCGACCGGCTCGAGGTCGTGTCGCTCTCGCAGCTCCCGCACCGTGCCGCCGTGCGCGAGCGTCTGGTGGACGGCGAGGTCCGCCCCGTGCTTGCTCTCCTCCATCGGCGTCCCGTCGAGCGGGCAGTCGCCTGCCTCGGCGGAGAGCCGCCCACATTTCGGGCACGCCCACGCCGAGCGGTCGGCGCCCTCCTGAACGAGCAGCAGCTCGACGCGCCCGTCCGAGGCCGCCTCGAGGGTCTTCTCCCAGCCGGAAGCCGCGCGCCCGTTCCGGCCCGCCTCCTCCTGCCAGCGCTCGGCCGCAGCCGCCTCCTCCTCGGCCCGCCACTTCCCCAGGACCGGCTTGGCCGCCTGGAGCAGCTCCGGCGCGCCCGCGTGCGCCTCGGCAGACGTCCAGCCGATCACCGCGCTCTGCACGTCATGCGACAGCTCGGCCTCGAATGCCGAGCGGGTCTCCTCCGAGACGACGATCACGATCCGGGTGTCGCGCCGCCGGCGGACCGCTCGATCGAGCAGCTGGGCCACGTCCTTCAAGTGCTCCTCGACGAGCTTCTCGATATGCCGCTGGTAGCGCGCCTGCGACCAGCCGCCCTGGTCATGCCGCCCCGGCTGCTCGTCGAACTGCTCCTGGAATTCCTCCAGCCGCCCGTCCGTCAGGCGGTAGAGGTCGCCGCGCTCCCGGCCGACGGCCGCGACGATCACGCCGTCGCCGCTGCCGACGAGCGGCACGAGCGGCGCGAGGTAACAGGTCTTGCCGACCTTGACGAGGTCGGGCACTCGGTCGCTCAGCGGCAGCGGAACCCAGAGCCCGTCGAGCCCGGCGCAGAACAGCGCGAAGCCGTGGGCACCCTCGCGGCTGAACTCCGAGTCGAAGTAGTCGCGCAGACGGTGGAGATCGGCCTCGAGCCCTTCCTTCTGGCCGTGGTCGAGCCCGTCTCGCCCGGGCCACTTCTCGACCTCGTCGAGCAGCGCGTTGATCCTGGCGTCTACCGCGACGGGGGTCGGGGAGTCGCTCGGGTCGAGGTCGAGGTAGAAGCTGATCGCGTTTCCAAGCTCGGCCCTGAACGTCGCCAGGTCGCGCAGCACTTCCCAGGTCACGGTCGCCGCCATCAGCTTGCCTCCCCTTGCCGGAACTGCGCGATATTACGCCTCTCCGCAGCCGCGATCCTGGCGCTCCGCGACGGAACGGCCAGCGCTGCGAGGAACGCGACCAGCAGCGCGGCGGCCGAGACCGCGAAGGCGATCGTGAATCCCCGCTCGGTCGGATCGCCGTTCGCCGCCACCGTCGCGGTCACGATCTCACCCGCGACGGTGCTGCCGATCGCGCCCCCGATCGTGCGGACGATCGTGTTCATCCCAGTCGCCACGCCCGTCTGCTCGGCCGGGACAGCCTCGACGATCAGGTTCGCCATCGACGCGAACGCGAACCCGATGCCGACCCCCATCACCGCCATGGCGAGGTAGATCTGCCAGTCGTAGTCGTGGGCGACGGTGAGGATGAGAAAGCCGGCCGAGGAGACGAGCGAGCCGACCAGCAGCGGCACCTTCGAGCCGACCGTGCTCGAAAGCCGGCCTGAGAACGGCCCGGCCACGAGCATGCCGATTGTCGCGGGAAGCAGGAAGAGGCCGGCCTGCGTGACGCTCGCGTCGAAGCCGAAGCCGGTGGAAGTCGGCTGCTCGACGAACTCCGGCACGAGGATGAACGACGAGTACATCCCGAAGCCGAACAGCAGGGCGGCGAGGTTCGTCGTCCAGACGCCGCGCAGGCGCATCATCTGCATGTCCACGACCGGCGCGTAGCTGCGCGACTCCCACCAGATCCACACCGGGATCAGCACGACCGTCGCGACGAAGAGGGCGAGCGTCTTGCCGGAGGTCCAGCCCCACGTCGAGCCCTGGCTGATACCCACGAGCAGCGTCACCAGCCACCCGCCGAGCAACACCGCTCCGACCGGATCGATCCTCCCGCGGGCCCGCACGGGCGATTCCGGCACGAAGAAGAAGATCCCGATCAGCGCGATCAGGACCGCGACGAGCGGGAACCAGAAGAGCCAGTGGTAGGAGAAGTGCTCGACGATCGGGCCGGCGAGCACGATTCCGAGGCCGCCGCCGATCCCGAGGATCGCCGAGATCAGCGCGATCCCGTGCGGCACGCGCGCGGGCGGGAACTCGTCCCGGATGATCGCGAACGAGAGCGGAAAGATCGCGCCGCCCGCGCCCTGGATCACTCGGGCGACGATCATCACGCCGATCGAGGTGGCCACACCGGCGAGCGCGGTCCCGGCCGCGAGCACGATCAGCACCAGGACCATGACTCGCTTCTTGCCGTACATGTCGCCGAGCCGTCCGGCGATCGGCGTCACGACCGACGCCGAGAGCAGATACGCGCTCAGGATCCAGGCCGCGCCGGTCGTCGTCGTGTTCAGGTCGTGCTGGATCGTCAGCAGCGCCGGGGCGACGAGGGACTGCAGCAGCGCGTAGGAAACCGCCGCAGCGGCAAGCAGCGTGAAGGTGACGTTGTAGTGCTGCCGGTGAACCTCGATGCTGCTCATCCGCCCTCAGTGTTCCCAATCGGCCACGGCAGCGAGTGTTAGGAAGTTTCGACCGGTCCGAATCGTTTAATACTGCAGGAGATGAATGACATGAGAGAACTGATCGTCATCGGCGGAGGCCCGTCCGGCTACACCGCCGCGCTCTACGCAGCGCGCGCCAATCTGGAGCCACTCGTGATCGAGGGCTTCGCCTGGGGCGGCCAGCTGATGATCACGAGCGACGTCGAGAACTACCCCGGCTACCCGGAGGGAATTCTCGGCCCACAGATGATGCAGGACTTCCGCCGCCAGGCCGAGCGCTTCGGCGCGGAGTTCGTGACCGACGACGTGACGAAGGTCGACTTCAGCGGGCACCCGCTGCGCGTCTTCGTCGGCGAGACGGAACACACGGCCGAGGCCGTGATCGTCGCGACCGGCGCGAGCGCGCGCCAGCTCGGGCTCGAGTCCGAGCGGACGCTCCAGGGCAAGGGCGTCTCCTACTGCGCCGTCTGCGACGCCGCGTTCTTCCGCGACAAGGAGGTCGTGGTGGTCGGCGGCGGCGACTCGGCGATGGAGGAGGCGGTCTTTCTGGCGAAGTTCGCGAACAGGGTCACACTCGTTCACCGGCGCGACGAGTTCCGCGCGTCACCGATCATGATCGACCGGGCCCGGGCGAACGAGAAGATCGAGTTCGTCACGCCGGCCGTTGTCGACGAGGTGCTCGCGCAGGACGGCCAGACGAGCGCCGTCCGCCTACGCGACCCGAGCACGGACGACGTGCGCGAGATCGAGGCGCAGGGCCTGTTCGTCGCGATCGGGCACGACCCGAACACGAAGCTCTTCCTCGAGCAGCTCGACCACGACGAGGCCGGCTATCTCGTCACGAAGCCGGGCTCGACCGAGACGAACATCGAGGGCGTCTTCGCGGCCGGCGACGTCGTCGACCACACGTACCGCCAGGCCGTCACCGCGGCCGGCAGCGGCTGTATGGCCGCGCTCGACGCCGAGCGCTGGCTCGCGGCGCGTGAGGGTCACCCGGCCACCGCGCTGGCCGCGCCCCGCGAGGGCTAGCTAAGCCAGCCGAAGCGGGGGCTAACCTCGGCCGGATGGCCGAATGGATCGACCTGTGCGACCCGTCGCGCGAGGAGCTCCACGACGCGCTGCCGAGCGACATCCACGAGCTCGCGCTCGAGCAGCTGCTCCGGCCGACGCGGCACGACGACGAGCCGAGGCCGCGGCTCGAAGGCCACGTCCACTACGTCTACGGCGTCTTTCTCGTCCCGATCATGGTCCGCGAGGAGGACCGCGTCTTCTACCAGGAGGTCGACCTGGTCGCGACGCGCGAGCGCCTCGTCACCGTCCGCAAGACCCCCGAGGAGGGTCACCCGTTCGACACGCAGGCCGTGCACGACGCGGTGGCGAAGGAGGACGACCAGCGCGTCGGGCTGATCGTCTACCGCCTCGTCGACCAGATCGCCGAGTACTTCCTCGACCTCGTGGACGCGATCGACGACGAGATCGACGAGCTCGAGGACGGGATCGAGGAGTGGTCGGCGGAGCAGATCCGGCGCCGCATCTCCACGCTGCGACACGACCTGCTGCACGTGCGCCGCACCGTCGCTCCCACGCGCGACGCGATCCGACGGGTCGTCGACCGGCGCATCGACATCGGTGAGGGCACCGAGATACTCCCACGCGAGATCGAGCTCGACTTCGCGGACGTCTACGACAAGCTCCTGCGCGCGATGGACGGGCTCGACCTCTCGCGCGACCTGCTCTCGAGCGCGCGCGACTATCACCAGTCGAAGATCGCGAACGAGCAGAACGAGGTGATGAAGCGGCTGACGGTGATCGCGTCGGTGCTGCTCGTCCCCACCTTCATCGTCGGCCTCTACGGCCAGAACTTCCGGCACATCCCGGAGCTCGCCTGGGGCTTCGGCTACTGGTGGAGCTGGGGCTGGATCCTGGTGACGACGGCGCTGCAGCTTGCCTTCTACCGGTGGCTCGGCTGGATCGGCGGGCCGCCCATGGGCCACCGCCTGCCCCCGTTGCGCCGCCTCGACCCGCGCACGCTTGCCGGACGGCGAAGGCGCTAGGCCTGGCTAGGCTGCGCTCGTGCCGTACTTCATCTGCCCGAACTGCAAGGAGCGCTCGGTCGACCACGACCGGCGTGAGGGCCTGAGCCAGGACGCCGTCGCCTGCCACCACTGCGGGTTCGGCTTCCTGTTCGAGCTGCTGGAGGACTACTACCCGGCGCCGGCGACCGGCTTCGTCGTCTGCGACCAGCAGGGGCGCGTGCTCGCGGCAGGGCGCGACGTCTTCGAGCTCTCGGGCTTCCGGGAGCAGGAGCTGATGGGCCGCGACGTGATCGAGGCGCTCGGCCTCTCTGGCTTCGACGGACAGAGCCCCGCGCAGCTCGCCCTCGAGTGGGGCGTGCGGCGGATGGGCGAGAAGCTCGAGCTGCGCACGCGCGTCGGGCACACGAAGCCAGTCACGGCGGACTTCTTCCCCGCTTACGACGACGACGGCGGGCTGCTCGTGGCGATCACGCCGCGGTAGCGAGCTCGCCTTCGACCCAGGCTTGTAGCTCCTCGAGCGCGTCGAGCGCCGCTTCGAGCTCGCGTAGCTCAGCGCGGGTGGCTCGCTCGTCGAGGGCGCCGAGCAGACCGAGCGCCTCGAGCCGCTCGACGGCGGTCTCCGTCAGCTCGCCGCGGGCGCGCTGCTCGATTGCGGCCTGCCGGAGCCGCGAGCGCGCGCGCTCGGCGCGGGCGGCCAGGCTTGCGGCCTCCCCGGCCAGCTGGTCCGCATAGATCGCGAGCTCGACGGAGCGCACTCCTCCAGGCTACGCCCGCGCGCGTGACGCCTTTGTCCCAACTTCGACACGACTTGCAGGACAGAGGTCGTTCAGGACGCAGACCTCACACTGCGGCTTGCGGGCGATACAGACGCGGCGGCCGTGCCAGATCAGCAGGTGAGGGAAGCGGTTCCAGTCCGCGCGCGGGACGAGCCGCATCAGGTCGCGCTCGATCTTGACCGGGTCCTCCTGCCGCGTCAGGCCGAGCCGCTGCGAGAGCCGGCGCACATGTGTGTCGACAACGACGCCCTCGGCCGCGCCGCGCTCGGCGACGACGACGTTAGCCGTCTTGCGCGCGACCCCCTGTAGCCGGAGCAGCTCGTCCATGCGAGCGGGCACCTGCCCGTCGAACTCCTCGAGCAGGATCTGCATCGTCGCGCGGATCGCCTTCGCCTTCTGCCGGAAGAAGCCGGTTGCGCGGATGTCGTTCTCGAGCTCCTCGGGAGGCACGGCGAGGTAGTCCTCGGGCCGCTTGTACTTCTCGAACAGCCGCTCGGTGACGCGATTGACGTTCACGTCGGTCGTCTGCGCGGAGAGCATCACCGAGACGAGCAGCTCGAGGTCGCTGCGAAACCGCAGGGCGATCGTGGCGTCAGGGTGCTCGGCCGCAAGCCGCTCGATGATCGGGCGGATCCGCTCCCGCTTCGGGCCGACCCGCCGCCTCGCCTCGGCGACATAGCTGCGGGCCATCAGCCGGCGTTGTAGAGACGCGGGCCCGCGCAGACGAGGTCGAGCGCGGGACAGTCGGAGCACGTGAACTCGCTCGGCGTCGGGCGGAACTCGCCCGCGTTGATCTTCGCGATCGCCGCAGAGAGCTCGGCCTCGAGCGCCGGGGCCTCTTCCGCCTTGTAACAGACTGTTACTAGGTCGTTCGGGCGCTCGAGGAACTGGTAGACGACCTCGACCTCCTCGACGCCGCAGCGGAAGCAGGCCAGCGCGTAGACGAGGCGCTGGAGGTGGTAGTCGCCCTCGACGACCTCGGCAGGCTCGAGCTCCAGCGCCGCGAGCGCGTTCGTCTTGTAGTCGACGACCAGCGCGCGCGAGCCGTCGAGCTGGAGCACGTCGAGCCGGCCGTGGAGGAGGACGCCGTCGTGCTCGAACGCGAACGGTCGCTCGGGAGCGGCTCCCTCGAGCGAGGCGATCCGCGAGGCGAGCTCCGACGAGCAGTACGCCTCGACGAACCCACGGATGCGCGCGAGCTCATCGTCCGTCACTGCCGGGTAGCGCGCGCGGACGAGCTCGTCCAGGCCCTCGGGCACGGCCGGCGCGCCCAGGTCGACGCGTTCGAGCAGCATGTGGACTGCGTCCCCGAGCTCGGTCGCGGCGAGCCCTTCCCGGCCGGGAACCGATCCCCCGGCCTCACGCGGCCGCAGGCCGACCACCCGTTCGGCGAAGTAGCGATACGAGCACTGCTCGAAGAGCGAGAGCGCCGAGTACGAGAGCCGGCGCACGCGGTGCAGCGGCGGCTCGGCCACCTCGGGCAGCGGGGCAAGCGTGGGCGCCTCGGCCGCCGCCGCCCCGTTCGCCGAGACGTCGAACAGCTCGAGCTGCCGCTCTACCTCGGGCGGCACCTCGACGACCGGCTCCTCGGCGAAGCGGTCGACCCGCAGCAGCAGCCGCGCGCCCTCGCGCTCGATCTCGACCGGCCCGGCCTCCTCGAGCTCGCTCAGCCCGAGCCGCTGCAGCACCCAGCCGATCGGCGTGCGCGCGTCGGCCCCGCCCTCGCCGACCGCGCCGGAGACGATCAGCCGGTCGATCGCGCGCGTCATCGCGACGTAGTAGAGGCGCAGCCGCTCGGCCTCCTGCGCGTCGTGCTCGGCCGCCTTGACTTCCTCGTACTCGGCGGTCGAGAGCCGCTTCCCGCTCGAGGGGTGCGCGACGCGGAAGCCGAGCCGTCCATCCGGCAGGCAGAGGATCTCGTCCGGGTCGCTACGGCCGTAGTCGCGGCCCGCGTCGGCCACTACGACGACCTTGAACTCGAGCCCCTTCGCCGAGTGGATCGTCAGCAGCCGGATCACGTCCGTGCCCTCTTCCTCGGCGGCGGCCTCGAGCTCAGACGCGCCGACCGCGTCCTGCTCGGCGACGAAGCGGACGAAGCCCTCGATGTCCGGGCCGCGCAGCTCCTCGTACGAGCGCGCCAGCCGCGCGAGCTTGCGCAGGTTCGCGTAGCGGCGCCTGCCGTCCCACTGTGCCAGCACCGCGAGGTCGTAGTCGTGCGCGCAGACGATCTGCTCGCAGAGGCGCTCGAGCGTCAGCGACGGTGCCTGAGCCGCGAGCCGGTCGTAGCGCTGCTTGAACGCCTGGAAGAGCCGCGCGTCGCGCGTCGAGACGCCCTCGGGCAGGCCCTTCTCGAGACCCGCGAAGAGCGGCCGCTTCGGCGCCGCGCGGCGCAGGAGGACGAGCGCGTCGTTCGAGACGCCGACGAACGGCGAGGCGAGCACCGAGACCAGCGCCTCGTCGTCGTAGCGGTTGTGCAGCAGGCGCAGGTACGCGAGCAGGTCGACGACCTGCTGCTGGTGGTAGTAGTCGCGCCCGGTCGCGCGGAAGGTCGGCAGGCCGAGCGCCCGGAGCTCCGACTCGTAGACACGCGCGTCCGTCCCCGCGGCGAACAGGAGCACGATCTCGCCGGGCTCCGCCTCGCCCGTGTCGACGAGCTCGCGCACACGCGCGGCGATGTGCCGCGCCTCCGCCTCGCGCCAGTGCGTGCCGGTGCCCTTGTACGTGTCCTTGTCCGTGACGAGCAGCTCGACGGCAGGCCCGAACGCTGGGTCGGCGAAGCGCCCGGCCGCGGTGAGCGGATGGAACGTCTCGCCGAAGTCGCCCGCGAACAGGTAGTTGACGACGTCGAGCACCTCCGGCCGTGAGCGGTAGTTGTGCGTCAGCGCGAGCACGCCGCCGACCTGCTCTCGCCGCTCGCGGAAGACCGTGACGTCCGCGTGCCGGAAGCGGTAGATCGACTGGAACTCGTCTCCGACGAAAAAGAGCTCTCCGTCCTCGCGTGCGAGCAGGTCGATCAGCTCGCACTGGAGGCGATTCGTGTCCTGGAACTCGTCGACCATCAGCGAGCGAAAGCGCCAGCTCTCGCGCTCGCGGATCTCCTCGTGCTCCTGGAGAAGCGAGCGCGCGAGTGTCTGCAGGTCTTCGAAGTCGAGTGCCGACTCGCGGTCCTTCGCCGCGCCGTAGGCACGGTCGTAGGTGAGCAGGAGCTCCTGCAGGAGCTCGCCGTCCTCGGCTGCGAGCGCCTCGAGCGCTGCGGCCTCGACCGCGTGGCGCGCCTCCTCCAGCTCCGCCCCCGGCGCGAGGTCGGAGAGATCGAGCAGCGACTCGGGCCCGGGCTTGCTCGCCAGGAACTGCGCGAGCTCGCCGTCGGCGAGCGCGGCCAGCTCCGCGACGCGCGCTTCGAGCTGGAGGTCGGTCGTGAGGTCGAACTTGAGCGGCAACCCCGAGGAACGCAGCGTCTCGTGGACGCCCGTCAGCATCTTCCGGAGCCGGCGCGCGCCGTACGCCGCGAGCAGCCGCAGCCGGTTCGGATCGTCGCCGCAGAACTCTTCGAGCGCCGTCCGGAACGCCTCGCCGCGCAGGACGCGCCCCTGGCTGTCGTCGACGACCCGGAAGCGCGGGTCGATCCCAGCCTCGAACGGATAGGCGCGCAGCAACCGGTGGCAGAAGCCATGGATGGTCGAGATCCAGGCTGCGTCGAGGTCGCGCGCAAGGTCGTGCCGACCGAGCTCGCGCAGCCGCTGGCGGATCCGCGCGCGCAGCTCGCCGGCGGCGCGCTCGGTGTAGGTGATCACGAGGATCGAGTCGACGTCGAGCCCGCGCTCGCAGACCGCGCGGCAGAAGCGTTCGACGATGACGGTCGTCTTACCGGTGCCCGCGCCCGCGGAGACGAAGACGACCCCGGGCTCGTCGATCGCCCGCTGCTGCTCCGTGTTCGGGGCTGCCGCCACGACGTTCACGTGCGCTTCACCCGGCACATCGGCCAGCGGTCGCACCAGCTCGGGCACGGGAAGCCGCCCTTCGGATCGTGGCGCACATCGCCGTCGCGGATCCGCGCGACCACGCCGCGCGCATGCTCCTGCGCCCGCTCGATCTGGCCCCAGAACGCGTCCTCGTCAAGGTAGTCGTTGCGCGAGTAGCCCGGGACGCCGTCCTCGCGCGACTCGGCGCGAAGAAGCCCGCGCGCCTGGCCCTCGCCGCCGAGCGCGCGGTAGACCCCGCCGAGCGGCTCGATCCCGACGAGGTCGCGCAGGACGAGCATGTAGAGCGGGATCTGCAGGTGGAGCTCGGTCTCGATCTTGCGCGCCGAGTGGGCGGTCTTGCCGGACTTGTAGTCGAGCACCATCCCGCGGGCGCCGAACGGGTCGCGGTCGATCCGGTCGATCTTCCCGGAGATCGTGAAGCCGCCCAGGTCGAGCCCGCGCTGCAGCTCCGGGGCCGAGCGCTCCGAGCCGAACGAGACCTCGAAGCGGTGCGGGACGAGCGGCGACGGCGACTCGGCCTCGCCGCGGACGAGCTGCTCGAGATCGCGCGAGAGGCCGGCCTCCAGCTCTCGCCGCTCGAGCTCCGGGACGTCGCCGCCGACGTGCGCCTCCAGCGCCGCGGCGAGGCATTCGCGCAGGAGCTCGAGCGCCTCGGCCAGATTCTCCGGCTGGACGCGCTCCGCGCCCGTCGCCTTCGGTAGGCCCTTGAAGAAGCTGTAGAGCGCCTGGTGCGCGACCGTCCCGCGCAGGCGCACGTCGACCTCGGCGTCGATCGTCCGCGGCGACACGACACGGTCGATCAGCCAGAGCGACGAGCAGTCGGCGAAGCGCTCGAGGTCGGTGACGGAGAAGCTCGCCTTCTGGCGCAGCTCCTCGAGCACGGCGGGATGCGTGAGACGGGTCGGGCGCTCGAACGCGGCCAAAGCGCGGTCGAGGCGGCGCTCCCAGCCGTTCGCGCGGGCGAGCGCCTCGGCCGTCCCCTGCTCGGTGGCCGCGAGCGAGCCGAGCGCGCGGAGCCGTTCCCGGTCGCTCGGCGCGCCTTCGAGCGGCCAGGTCAGCGCGGCGAGCGGCCGGCGGCGCGTCCAGCGCTCGAGCTCGTCGGCGGCGAACAGCGCACGGGCCTCCTCCCAGAACGGGCTCGGCTCGCGCGGGGCGCCGTCGTCGGTCGCAGCCTCGCGGACGAGGTAGAGGCGCCGGGTCGGCCGCGTGCACGCGGTGTAGAAGAGGTAGCGGTCGCGCGAGACCGGGTCGGTGCGAAGCAGGCGGCCGGCGCGGGAGGCGCGCTCGAGCTCGGCCTTGCGCTCCTCGTCGAGGAACGGCGAGCCCAGGCTGCGGCGCGGCAGGCGTCCCTCGTCGAGGCCGAGGAGAAAGACGACCTCGAAGCGGCGGGTGCGCGCGTCGAGCAGGTCGAGCACGGCAACGCGCCCGGCCTGGCCCCCGCGCGGAAGCGAGACGCGCCCGGCGTCGAGCAGCGCGACCACGTCCTCTCGCGCCAGATCGCCGCCGAGCTCGCGCCAGCCCTCGAGCTCGGTCAGCAGGCGCCTCACCCGTTCGTGCACGCGCAGGTCGAGCCGCGCCTGCTCGCGCGTCGGCGGCGATTCGAGGCCGTACGCAGCGCGGAGCATCGCGCGGGCGAGCGTCTCGACCGCGGCGACCGGATCCTCGGCGGCGCGCAGCGGCTCGAGGTGCGGCAGCGGCTGGCCGCGGAGCTTCTGCACCTCCTCCTCGACCCGCGCGGGCTGGCTGACACCGCGGCCGCGCAGGCGTCCTTCCAGGAAGTCGGCGTGGGCGCGCGTCAGGCCGGAGTACGGCGAGCGCAGGAATGAGAAGAGGTCGCGCCGGTGGCCGTCGAGCCAGGCGTAGCGGAGCAGCGCCAGCAGCGCCTGGCCGAAGGGCGTCTGGCCGAGCCGGACACGGCCCTCGAGCGCATACGGGATCCCGAGCGTGCCGAACGCCGTGTCGAGCGCCGCCCGCCAGCGGTCGAGGCCGGGGCAGACGACTGCGATCTCCTCGGCGGGCGTCCCGGCGCGGAGGAGCGTCAGTGTCTCGTCGGCGACGAGCTCGAGCGTCCCGCGCAGGCCGGCGCCCTCGAGGAAGCGAAGCGAGCCGTCGAGCGGCGGGGCATCGCCGGGCTCGCCGAAGAGCGTGCGCTCGAGATGCGCGAGCACGGGCGAACGCGCGGTGGGGCTGGGCGGCAGCTCCTCGGTCGAGTCGGCGAGCGCCGCCAGGTCCTCAGCGGTCCGCGAGAGCGACGCGAAGGCGTCGCGGCCGGGCTCGTAGGGGAGCGACACCGTCACCTCCGAGCGGCCCGCGAGCGCCTCGAGCAGCGACCACTCGGCGCCGGTCAGGTCCTCGAAGCCGTAGGCGAAAACCGGCCTGCCGTCCCACGCCTCGAGCTCACCCGCGACCCGCTCGGCCGCGTAGCGGCGCTCGAGCTCGCGGTCCCAGAGGCCGAGGCGGTCGAGCTCCTCGCGGTAGGCCGCGTAGAGCTCGGCCAGTTCCCCGTCCAGCTCACCCGGCTCGACGAGCGCGGACTCGAGCTCGGCCACGGTCGAGCCGAGCGCGTCGGCGAAGCCGGCGAACCGCGCCGAGCGTCCCTGCGCCCGCGCGACCACGCGCCGCAGCAGCAGCGTCCGCTGCGCCTCGGAGACGACCGGCCTGTGCGCCCCGTTCCCTCGCGCGATCCGCTCGAACAGGTCGTCGAACGTGCCGATCGAGCCGCCGAGCAGCGCCCCCGCGCGCGCGAGCAGCTCCCGCTCGGCGCGGTCGACGTCCGGCCGGTTCGGCACGATCAGGACTGGATCGGATTCGAGCGCGCCCAGGTAGCGCTCGAGCAGAAGCGCGACTTTCCCAGCGTTAGCCGGGCCTGCGAGCAGGCTGAGAGCCATCGGCCCATCCTAGTGATGGACGCCGACGGCTCTCGACCGTTTTTCGGGCTATGCCGCCGCGGCCTTCGGGCGGCGGCCGCGGCGCGCCGCGGCGTGGCCGGGCAGCTCGCCGGCGCAGTTGTCGCAGAGGTCCGCCTGCTTCGAGCCGCGGCGGGCGTCGGTGAAGTTCAGGCGCATCGTCGCGCCTTTTCCTTCGCTGATTTCCTTGCCGCAGTTGTCGCACACGAGGACTGTCTTCCGAGCCAAGTCGGGCCTCCTGGATTCGTAGTTAATGGCGGCGAATTCTAGGCGGCTCTCCGCGCGCGTCGAATTCGATGCGACCTTAGCAGGCTGAGCAGGCTTTGCTCTTCGACATCGAGCTCGACATCGCGAGCGCCAACCACGCGTAAATGACGTGGACGAAAGTCATCAATTGTTCGCCCGTCGAGATACTGCTCGACCACGGCCGGGCTCACATACGACGCACGCGCGACTGCCGGTGTATTTCCCAGGCGTTCGCCAACCGTGCGCATGACCGCGGCGACATTGCGCTTCGCCTCGGTTTCCGTCTCGGCCGCACCGCGTTCGGCCAGCGCAACCGCCGCGAGCAGCGTGCCGCCCCAGGTCCGGAAATCCTTCGCGGTGAACTCCTCGCCGAGATACTGCTCGATGTAGTCGTTCAGCTTGCGTCCCGTGAAGCTGCAGAGCTCGCCCGTGTCGGCGCTGCAGTAGCGGAAGAGCCGCCGCCCACCCGGCGCCGCGAGCAGCAGCCGCACCGCAGCCGCGAGCTCTTCGTCGACCAGCGCGGTCCGGACCAGGACGCGGTGCTTGCCGCGGAAGCGGAAGGTGATCCGGCTGCCTCGCACGCGCACGTGTCCCTTGCGCAGCGTCGTGATCCCGAAGGTGCGGAACTGCTTCGCATAGCGCTCGTCGCCGACGCGAAACCAGCCGAGGTTGATCAGCCGGACCGCGACCGCAGCCGTCCATTCGAACGTGAGCGGTTCGGCCTGCATGTGGTCGGCCATCGCCTGGCGCAGCTCCGGTAGCCGCTCGCCGAAGCGGATGAGCTTGTCGAACTTCGCCTGCTCCTGCTGCGCCCTGAAGTCCGGGTGGTAGAGGTACTGCACGCGGCCCGCGCTGTCGATCCCGGTCGCCTGCAGCTTCGCGCCCGACCGCGGCGAGATCCGCACGTCGCGCCACGCCGGCGGAATCCGCAACGAGTCGATCCGCTCGAGCGCCGCCTCGTCGCGGATCGGCTTGCCGCGCGAGTCGACGTAGCGGAACCGTCCGCGCGAACCGAGCCGTCTCCATCCTCCCCTGCGAGCCATAGAGTCTCCGGTGTAGCCGCGCGGCCGCAGTCCTAATCCCGGGAGGTGAAGGCGGCTGATGGAGGGGAAGACGATCGTCGTCCTCGAGGGGGACGAGACCGGGCAGGAGCTGCTCGAGGAAGCGCTGCGCGTGCTGGCGCCGGACGTCACAGGGCTCGAGCTGCGGCTGCCCAGGTTCGACCTCTCGCTCGACTCTCGCCGCGCGACCACGAACGCGATCGTCCACGAGGCCGCCTTGGCCGTGCGCCAGGCCGGGCTCGGGCTCAAAGCGGCGACGATCACCCCCGAGGGCGCCGGCGACGTCGGCTCGCCGAACCGGATCCTGCGCGAGGAGATCGGCGGCCGCGTGATCGTCCGCACAGGGCGGCGGATTCCCGGCGTCGTGCCGTTCGGCGGCGTCCATGCGCCGATCTCCGTGGTGCGAATGGCGGTCGGAGACGCCTACGGCGCGAAGGAATGGCGCGAGGGCTCCGGCGACGACGAGGCCGCCTTCAGGACGGAGCGAATCGAGCGGCGGATCTGCCACTCCGTCGCCGAGTTCGCCTTTCGCCTGGCCGACGACACCGGCGCGAGGGTCTTCGGCGGCCCGAAGTTCACCGTCAGCCCGGTCTACGAAGGAATGTTGAAGGAGGAGATGGACGCGGCGGCCGAGCGGCACCCGGACGTGCCCTACGAGCCGCAGCTGATCGACGCGACCTTCGCATTGCTCGTCGCCTCGAGCGGCGACCCGCTCGTGATCCCGGCGCTGAACCGCGACGGCGACATCCTCTCCGACCTGGTGCTGCCGCTGTTCGGCTCGATTGCCGGCTCGGAGTCGCTGCTCGTCGGCTTCGACGAGTCGTTCGCGCCGACGGTCGTGCTGGCGGAGGCGGCCCACGGAACCGCGCCCTCGCTGCAGGGCAAGAACGTCGCGAACCCGATGGCGATGATCCTCGCCGCTGCGGCCGTCCTCTCCTACGCGGGCGACGACGCCGCCCAGGTCGCGCGCGCGATCCGCGAGGCGTGCCTCGAGGCGGTCGCCGACGGCGTGCGCACCCCCGACCTCGGCGGCCACGTGGGCACGAGCGAGTTCACGGACGAGGTCATCCGCCGAACGCGCACCAAGCTCGAGGTCTGGGCGACTCTCTAGGAGGGACTCCGGCGGAGCCGCTGCCCCGCCGGAGTCGCCTTTCGAGGGCCTAACGAATGACGAAGTGGACCGTGTGCGTGTCCGGATCGCCCGTGATCGTGAACGACAGCGTGTACGTGGCTGCCGGATAGAGCTTCGTCTTGACGTTGAGCAAGTAGCCCGGTCCGGTACCGAACAACGTGAACATGAACGGTCCGCTCGGCGGAATCCCCGGTGCGGGGCTGGGGGTGAGCCCGGCGACCGTCAGCACGATCGACCCAGACGAGACGTTCGTGCCGGAGGCGTCCTGGAGCTCGACCTTGATCGGGACGTTGGACCCGCTGTTGTTGGGCTTCGTCTGGTCATAGAGCGCCACGATTGCGTACGTGACGTGCTGCGTCAGCGAGCCGCTACTGCCGAGGTAGTAGAAGTTGCCGCTGTAGGTCGCGACGATCGAGTGGCTGCCGACGCTCGAGTACGTGACCGTGCAGGTTGCCGTCCCGGTCACCGTGTTGACGGCAAGCGACTGACAGCCGGCAATCGGGCTCGCGTTGTCGGTGAACGAGACCGTCCCGCCGTTCGGCACCGGGCTCACCGTCGCGGTGTACGTGACCGAGGCCCCGACGATCGACGGATTGGCCGAGCTGGCGAGGCCCGTGCGTCGTCGTGAACTGGAAGGTGTACGAGATCGCGTTCGACGGCCCACCGCCGGCCGTCGTCACGATCAGGTTGACGGTTCCGCCGGCGTGCGCGGGCGTGACCGCGTCGATCCGGCCTGCGTTGACGAGCGTGAAGGACGCGGCGGCAGTCCCGCCGAAGCTGACCGACGTCGCGCCGTTCAGGCCCGCGCCGAGGATCGTCACCGACTGACCGCCCGCGTCCGGCCCGTTGTTCGGCGTGACCGAGGACAGCACGGGGTTGTAGGTGAAGTGATCGGCGCCCGAGATGTCGCTCGTGCCGTTGGCGGTCGTGGCGGTGATGTCGACCGTGCCCGAGTCTTCGGCCGGGCTCACAGCCTGGATGTGCGTCGACGAGACGAACGTGACGCTCGAGGCGGCGGTGCCGCCGAAGCTGACCGACGTTCCGTCCTTGGCGAACTCGGAGCCGTAGATGTCGACGGTCGTGCCGCCCGTCGCGGGGCCGTTGCTCGGCGAGACCGACGTGATGTGCGGATCCTGGAACGTGAACTGGCCCAGGGCCGTCGACCAGAAGTTGGCACAGGTCGAACAGGCTCCGTACTCCTGCCCCGTCCAGATGTCGTTCGTGTTCGCCGGGTCCTGCTGCGTGCCCGAGTAGTCGCCCCAGCGTCCTCCGGTGTAGGTCGAGTCTCCGGCGAAGAAGTTGATCCGGCCGAAGGTGGACGGAGGCGGCAGAGCGCTCGCGTCGAGCGCGCCGGTCGGGTAGATCGACGACGAGGAGATCGTGAAGCCGAAGTAGAGGTGGTCGGTGCTGTCCTTCGTGACGGAGGTGTTGTAGCGGTACGTCCCCTGCGTCCCGACGTCGAAGTCCTGGAGCACGGAGTTGTTGTTCAGGTCCACCTCGACCAGGCGCGAGCACGCCCGGGTCGTGTTGTCGTTCTGAGGCGTGCACCCGTCGGTGCCGGCGACCCAGAGCTGGTTTCCCTGCACGGTCGCCGACGCGAAGTTCGTCTTGTCGGCCGCGATCGTGCAGAGGATCGCGTTCGGGGGGATCGAGTTGTCCAGGCACGAGCCTGGTGCCGTGTCGGGCTCGACACCGGCCGGAGCGGCCGTGGTGTTCGCGATCCCGGCCCGGTTGATGTTGCTCAGGTCGACGTTGCCGCCGTCAGGCGTGCCCGTGATCCGCATGATCCCGATCTGGTTGTTCGAGGTTTTGGTCTGGTTCCAGGTCACGTACTGGGTGTTGTCCGACGTGCTCGAGTTGATCGGCGTCGTCGGCATCCAGTCGAACTCGCGGTCCGGCGTGGAGTTGAACGCGTAGCTCGCGACGACGTAGTCGAGCGTGTCGCCTGCAACCGCGTCCGACTTCTGCATCACGGCGACGTTCTCCTGCTTGTACTGCGCGCCGGAGCCGCACTTGCAGCCGTAGTCGTTGACGGCGAAGGTGATCTTGTCGCCGCTGAAGCCGAGCTTCTCCTGGTCCTGGAGGTCGGTCGTGCTGACGTTGAGGTAGTCGTAGACCGTCCACGAGCCGAGCGGGTTGCTCGTGACCGCGAGCGAGATGCCCATCTGCGACCAGCTGCTGCCGCTGCAACCGCCGCCCTGGCACACCATGAAGGTCACGTAGTACATCCCGTTGCTGCCGGCTGTCGGGTCGAACAGGATCTTCGGGTCGGTGAGCCCGACCGTCTGCATGGGCGGCTGGAAGAGGTCCGTTGCGGGGAAGCTTCCAAGCTGATTGCCGCCGCGGTCGAACACGAAGATGTTGTTGTTCACCGCCTCGACGATCTCGTTCCGGCCGGCAGCCATCTGCGTGTCGGGCGGCTCGCAGCCGCAGCCGGTGTTCTGCCACGACGCGCCGCTGAACGCGAGCAGGTTCGAGAAGTTCCCATTGGCGGTGTTCGGCCCGCGGTTCGCCTTGGCGCCGGCCCCGTCCGAGATCACAGCCGGGAGGCCGGTCGTCGGGTGCCCCGGGCGGATCGAGCGAGGAATCTCGCCGTCGATGTCGGCCTCGGCGCGGCTGAGACGAAACGGCCCGGGCATCAGCGTCGGCGCCACCAGTCTCGGCGTCACAGCGCCGATCCGCGTGATGTGCGTGACAGGCCCGTTCGCCGCCACCGTCGTGGCTCCAGACGCAGTCAGCGTAGTGGTTGAAAGAAATGCCGCAAATGCCGCGAGCGCTACGAGCGAGAGCCTGATCCTCATCGCCGAGCCTCCACTTCTCCCCCAGGGGGATGCTCGGGCGACGGCCTTCGAAAAGCTCGGAGCTGGGCGGCTCAGGGCCCAAGCTTGTTCGCTTCGAAGCTACACCAGTGAGGTGCTTACTTCAATGGGAGCGAGGGTGCCACTCAGACGGCTGCGGCCGTGAGCTCGCCCATTTCGGCCGACAGCTCCAGGAAGACGCGGACGATCTCCGGGTCGAACTGCGTGCCCGAGCAGCGCTCGACTTCCGCGAGCGCTTCGTCGCGGCTGAGCGCCGGCCGGTAAGGGCGGTCGCTCGTCATCGCGTCGAACGCGTCCGCGACGGCGAGCACGCGGGCCTCGAGCGGGATCTCCTCGCCGGCGCGCCCGGTCGGGTAGCCCGTCCCGTCCCAGCGCTCGTGGTGGTAGAGGACGTACGGGAGCGCTCCGCGGAAGGCCGAGAGCCGCAGCAGGATCCGCGCGCCGAGCCTCGGATGCTCGCGGATCTGCGCCAGCTCGTCGTCGTCGAGCCGGCCGGGCTTGCGAAGAACGTCGTCGGAGATCGCGAGCTTGCCGACGTCGTGGAGCGGCCCGCCGAGCTGCAGCAGCTCGAGGCGCTCCTCGTCCCAGTCGAGCCGCAGTGCGATCGACTCGGCGATTGCCGTGACGCGGGCGGAGTGTCCGCGGGTGTACGAGTCGCGGGCCTCGATCGCCCGGCTGAGCATGGAGAGCATCGCCACGAGCCACAAATTTCAAGCTCCGCGGCTAGATCCCTCCTACTTCCAGATACCGGTGATTGGGCCGATGCGGGCGGAGGCGCCGAGGCGCGGGAGGCCCCACGCGTCCTCGACCGTACGCAACAGGCCGTAGTGCGACGTCGTCGCCCCGTAGCGCGAGCCTGGCTTGACGAGCGCGCCGAGCGCAAGGGCCGGCACCGGCTCTCCCTGCGAGAAGCCCGGCGTCTCATCGGTCACGACGAAGATCGCGCTCCGCGCGAGCTCAGGGCTCCGCAGCAGTGGTGGCAGGAACCGCCGCAGCCAGGCATCGCCGGTCGCGACGGAGCAGTCGTGCATGTCGTGGCAGAGGTTCGGCGCGACCAGCGCAAAGGACGGCAGCCGGCCGCCCGCGAGGTCGCGGGAGAGCTGCGTCAGCGGGACGACACGGCGAAGGCGTGCCCGGCTCGCGACGATGTCGCGAAAGTAGAGGAACGGCATGTGCTTCTTCGCGTAGCGCCCGTAGGAGCCGCCCGTGTAGCCGGCGCGCGGCAGTCCCTCGGCGTAGCCCTTCCAGCTGAGGCCCGCGCGCTCGAGCGTGTCCGCAAGGTTCCGGCCGGAGACGACGCACGTGGTGCAGTCCGAGCGGATCCCGTGCGTCGAGCCGGAGACGAGAGCGAGGTAGTTGGGCAGGCTCGGGTGCGTCACCCCGCGGTAGCCGGCGAGCACTGCATAGCGGCGGGCCAGGGAGTTGAAATACGGCGCAGCTCGGTTCCCGAGCACCTCGCTCTGGGCCTTGTTCTCGAGCACGACTACGATCACGTGCTCGAAACCAGGCACGCGCTCGCGGCTCGCGGAGGCGCCGCGGAGCGGGGCGACCAGGACGAGCGAGAGCGCGACCAGCGCGGCGAGCCTCATGTCTCGTTCCCCAGCATCCGCTTCCTCCAGATGTGCACACCGACGACCGCGAGCACGACGAGCGCCACCACCCCCGCGGCTCCGTAGAGCCCATAGTGCCCGATCGCTTTGGCGGCGGCGTTTCCGGCGTAGTAGGCGACGAGCCCGACGAGAATCGCCCAGCAGACGCCGCCGGCCGCGTTCCAGAGGAAGAAGCGCCACCACGCCATGTGCGAGATCCCGGCCAGCCACGCGGCGGTCACCCGCAGGACGGCGACAAAGCGCGCGATGAAGACCGTCTTGCCGCCGTGCCGGTCGAAGAAGCCCTCCGCCCACGCGATGCTCGGCTCGCTGAAGCGGCGGATCGGGCCCCACAGCTCGAGCAGCCGGCGACCGCCCGTACGGCCGATCCAGTAGCCGATGTTGTCGCCGACGATCGCCGCCGCGGCCGCGACCGCGATCACCTGCGCGATATTCAGGTTGCCGCGCGACGCGAAGACCGCCGCGGCGATCAGTGCGGTCTCGCCCGGCAACGGGACGCCGCTCGACTCGAGCATGACCAGCAGAAAGAGCGCGGCGAGCCCGTAGTTGTGGATCAGGCTGGTCAGCGAGGCACCTCGTAGGCCATCAGGATCGCGTCGACGAGCCGCCCACCGCTTCGGTAGTGGCCACGGCGGTAGCCCTCGCGCTCGAAGCCGAAGTGTTCGTAGAGCTCGAGTGCCGGCGCGTTGTGCGGGAAGACGTGCAGCTCGAGCTTCGTCACGCCGGCGCCGCGCGCCCACGCGGCCGCCTGGTCGAGCAGGGCCTTGCCGATCCCCAGCCGGCGATGCGTCTTCGCCACCATCAGGCCCAGGTCGGCGACGTGCGCGCTCGCGGGATGCGGGTCGCGCGCGAGCGAGAGCCTGCCGACGATGCCCTCCCGGGCCTCGGCGACGAAGACCGCTGCGTGCGGCGAGCGGCGCACCGCCCGCAGGTAGCGCCGCTCGTCGGCGGCGCCGCGCGACGAGCCCGCGGAGATCAACCAGCCCTCGGGCTCCGCGGACACCAAGCGCGCCAGCTCGACGAGCTGCCCGGCGTCGGCCGGAGCGGCAGGCCTGATCTCGAACTCGCTCACTCGACGACGATGCCGCGGCCGCCGCGCCGCGGGTCGCCCGCGGCGGCGAGCGTGCCGTCGGCCATTCGCTCGACTCCCGAAGCACCGCCGAAGTACAGGTTGAGGCCACGCCAGCGCACGAGGTCGTAGCCCCGGCTCTCGAGCCGGTCGAGCTCCGCCGGATCGTTCCCGCCCTCGCACTGGACGTAGGGGTCCTCGAAGTGGATGCGCGGATGCTCGAGCGCCTCCTCCACGCCGAGGCCGTGGCCGACGACGTTCACGAGGATCTGGAAGATCGCGCCGCGCAGCCGGCTCGAGCCGGCGCTGCCGATGACGAGCCGCGGCCGCCCGTCGCGCAGCACGATCGACGGCGCCATCCCGCTCGTAAAGCGCACGCCGGGCTTCGGCGTCGTCTCCAGCACGAGATCGAACTCGCCCAGCATGTTGTTCAGCTGGAAGCCGGTGCCCGGGACGACCACCCCGGAGCCCGAGCCCGTCGAGGCGGTCAGCGAGGCCGCATTGCCGTGCGCGTCGACGACCGAGATGTGGGTCGTGCCGCGCACCGACTCGGGCAAGAACGAGCGCAGCCGCCGCGCCACGGTCGCCAGGGTCACGGTGCGCGCCTCCTCCTGCGCGCGCATCAGCTCGACGATCTGCGCCATCGCCTCGGCGCTGCCCGGAGCCCCCGCCACGCCGCCCGCGCGGTCGAGCAGCCGCACGCCCAGCGCGAGCAAGAGCCCGCTGGACGAAGGCGGCGGGTTCGACTCGAGCTCGTTCCCGAGGAAGGACGCGCGCACCGGGCGGCGCTGGATGACGCGGTACTCGGCGAAGTCGCGCTCGGTGACCGCGCTGCCCTGCTCGCGCAGGTAGCGGACGATCTGCCGCCCGAGCTCGCCGCGGTACAGCTCGTCCGCCCCCCGCTCGGCGAGCAACTCGAGCGTCCCGGCCAGGTCTGTCATCACGAGCGGGTCGCCGGCGACGAGACGCTTTCCCGCCGGCCCGTAGATCGCCGCGCTCTCATCGGTGTGCCGCAGGATCGGGTCCTGCACCTCGTGCAGGTCGGCCTGCTGCTGCGTGAGCACGAATCCCGCGCGCGCGTGCCGGATCGCCGGCTGCAGCAGCTCCCGCCACGGCAGCGTCGCCCAGCGGCGGTGGGCCACTCCGAGGCCCGCGGCCGCGCCCGGGACCGCGCAGGAGGCGGCGCCGATCCGGAACACCTGAGACGACTCGGGCGTGTAGAAGACATCGACGGAATCCATCTCCGCCACCTGGGAGCTGCCAAGGCCGAGCCCGGGCACCGCGACGAAATGGTCGAGCACGCGCGAGGAGGCGTCCTTCCCGAGGTGGACGAGCATGAAGCCGCCCGCGCCTGGCCCCGACAGCGTGCTTTCCGTGACCCACGAGACGAACGCCGCGGCGATGCACGCGTCGACGGCGTTGCCGCCCTCGCGAAGCACCTCCGCCCCCGCCTCCGCGGTCAGCGGATGCCCGGCCGCCACCGCGCCCTTCATGGGCCAAGCGTATAGCGGTCGGGGCCGCCCGCTATTGTCCTTGCGGTTGACCAAGGCCAGCCCGCTCGCCCGCGAAGCAACGCTCTCGGCCGCTCTTGCGGCGGCCTCGGCGAGCCTGCTCGTCTGGCTCGGCCCACCCGGCGCCGACCTCGCCGAGCACGCCTACCAGCGAACGCTCTTTCTCCAGCACGGCTTCGCGCTCTGGAACAACTTCTGGTACGCGGGGCGCTACAGCTTCGTCACCTACAGCGTCCTCTACTACCCGGTCGCGGCGCTGCTCGGAATCCGGCTCCTGGCGGTCGCGACGGTTGCGACCGCGGCCCTTGCCTTCGCAGTCGTCATCGGGCGGCAGTGGGGCCCGGCCGTGCGCTGGTCGAGCCGGACCTTCGCGGTCGTGTGGGCAGGGATCGTGCTCTCGGCGGCATTTCCGTTCGCGCTGGGAGCGGCGCTGGCGCTGGTTGCGATCTGGGCGCTGCAGGCGCGCAGGCACTGGCGCTTCGCCCTGGTCGCGGCCCTGACGCTCGCCGCGAGCCCGCTCGCCTTCCTGCTCCTGACGCTGCTGCTGGCGGGGTTCGCGCTCGCGCGGCGGCCCGAGCGCTCATGGCTCGCGCCGGCGCTGACGATCGCCGGGTTCGGCGCGGTCGAGGTCGTGCTCTGGCGGCTGTTCCCGGGCGGGCGCTACCCGTTCTCTCTGCCCGAGCTCTCAGCGGCGGTCGTCTTCTGCGTGCTCGGCGCTGGGCTGACCTGGCGGATCGAGCGCGCACGTCCGCTGCGCTGGGTCTTCGTCATCTACCTGGCCGCGTGCCTCGGCGCATACCTGATCCCGTCTGCCGTCGGGGAAAACGTCGCGCGTCTGCGCTACGCGGCGCTGCCGATGGCGGTCCTGATGCTCTCGCTCCGGCGCTGGCGCCCCCTGCCGGTGTGCCTGATCGCCCTCGGGCTCGCGGTCTCCTGGAACGTGACCCCGATCGTCGGCCAGTACCTCAAGGGCAGCCACGATCCCGCGGCCGGCGAGGCGTACTGGCAGCCGGCCATCGGCTACCTGCGCGCGCACCTGACGCCGGCCTATCGCGTCGAGGCGGTCGACACGGTCGGGCATTGGTCCGCCGTCTACCTTGCCGAGGCGCAGATCCCGCTCGCCCGCGGCGACTTCCGTCAGGACGACTTTCCGCAGAACAAGGTCCTCTATGACGAGCTCGGACGTGGCACCTACCTCGCCTGGCTGCGGGGACTCGGCGTCCGCTACGTCGTGCTGACGGACGCGCCGGCGGACTACAGCGCCAAGGGCGAGGCCGCATTGCTTCGGAGCGGGCGCTCGGGGCTACGGCCGGTCTTCCGCGCTGCCAATCTGCGCATCTTCGAGGTCCCGCACCCGCGTCCGATTCTCACGGGCGTAGGCACGGCGAGCATGCTCAGCCTCGGCGCGACCGACGTGCGGTTCCGGCTCACGCGGCCCGGGGTCTACCGGCTGGCCGTGCGGTATTCGCCCTACTGGCACGCCGACGGCGCGTGCCTGAGCCGGCGGGCGGACGGAATGACGAACGTGGCGGTTGACCACGCAGGGCCGCTCGAGCTCACGTTCCGGGTCAACGCCCGGAGCGTGCTCTCAACGGTCGTCGGAAGCTCCGCGACTTCCTGCGATATCGACTAACCAGAGCTAGGGCTGCAGGAAGCTCGGCGGCTCGAGGGCCTCTTCGTCCGCGGCCTCGGCCTTGATCGCGATCCGCCGCTGGGCGGCGCGCGCGCCGAAACCGGTGGCCACGACCGTGACCCAGACCTGGCCCGTGAGCCGGTCGTCGATCGTCGCGCCGAAGATGATGTTCGTGTCGCCCGTCGACGCCTCCCGCACGACCTCGGCGGCCTCGTTGACCTCGTAGAGCGAGAGGTCGTCGCCACCTGCGATCGAGAGGAGGATGCCCTTCGCGCCGGCGATCTCGGTGTCGATCAGCGGGGAGCGCAGCGCGCGCTCGGCGGCCTCCTTGGCGCGGTTGTCCCCGCTCGCCGAGAAGCCGATGCCCATCAGCGCGGTTCCCGCGTCCTTCATCACCGTGCGTACGTCGGCGAAGTCGAGGTTGATCAGGCCCGGGAGCGTGATCAGGTCGCAGATGCCCTGGACGCCCTGGCGGAGGACGTCGTCGGCGATCCGGAAGGCGTCGAGCATCGACGTGTCGCGGTCGAGCACCTCGAGCAGCCGTTCGTTCGGCACGACGATGACCGTGTCGCAGTTCGCGCGCAGCGAGTCGACCCCGTCGGTGGCCTGGCGCAGGCGGCGCGTGCCTTCGAACTTGAACGGCGTCGTGACGATCCCGACCGTGAGCGCGCCGAGCTCGCGCGCGATCCGCGCGACGACAGGGGCCGCGCCGGAGCCGGTGCCGCCTCCCTCGCCTGCGGTCACGAAGACCATGTCCGACCCGCGCAGGGCGCGCTTGACCTGGTCGTAGGCCTCTTCCGCCGCCCTGCGGCCGAGATCGGGGTCGGCGCCGGAGCCGAGCCCCTCGGTGAGCTCGCGGCCGATGTGGATCTTGACCGGCGCGTCGCTCATCTGGAGCTGCTGGATGTCCGTGTTGACAGCGACGAACTCGACCTGCGAGATGTCGGCGTCGATCATCCGGTTGACGGCGTTCAGGCCCGCGCCGCCGACTCCGACGACGCGGATCACGGCGATGTACGCGCCGGGCTCGGGGACCCGGTGCAGGCGCGGAGGCGGCTCGGGCAGCGGCTCTAGGCGCGGGCGCTCGGAGGCCTTCTTCGGCGCAGGCGGGGCCGCACGTGGCGCAGGCGGCTTGGCGGCCTTCGGCTTTTCGCGCTCGCGCTCGGCCGCTCGGACTCGGGGTCGGGCTTGATCTCTGGCGTGGGCTCGGGCGTGCGCTCCGGCAGCCGAACCGGCTCGGGCTTCGCCTCATCCACCCACTCCGGGACGTGCTCGACGGTCTGCTCGGGCGGCTCGGCGGGACCGGGCTCGGGTACCGGCGCGGCCTCCTCGGTGCGGCCTTCCTTCTCGGCCTGTCGCTGGGCGGCCTCGGTCGCCCGGAACAGCTCGGCCAGCGGGCCCTCACGCATGCTCGCGCGCCTGCGCGCCATTGAGCACCTCCTTCGCAAGCCTGCGGTAGGCCTCCGCGGCTTTTCCGCTGGGGTCGTATTTCAGGACGGACGTGCCCTTCACCGGTGCCTCCGCATAGCGCACGGTCTTGCGAATCTTCGTCTCGAAGACGAGGTCGCCGAAGTTCTCCTGCAGGATCTCGACCGCCTCGCGCGAGTGCAGCGTCCGCTTGTCGTACATCGTCGGGAGGATCCCTTCGATCTCGACGTGCGGGTTCAGGTTCTCGCGGATCATCGAGAGCGTGTTCTCGAGCTGGACCAGCCCGCGGAGCGAGAGGTACTCGCACTGCACGGGCACGATCACGCCGTTCGAGGCAACGAGCGCGTTGATCGTGAGCAGCCCGAGCGACGGCGGCGTGTCAATCAGGACGTAGTCGTAGCCGCCCTTCACATCGGCCAGCGCTTTCTCGAGCGCCCGCTCGCGGCCGATCATGCTCGAGAGCGCGAGCTCGGCGCCGGCGAGGTCGATCGACGAGACCGCGAGATCGACCTCCGTGTGCTGGACCACCTCCTGGATCGGGAGGCGGTGCACGAGAACGTCGAACATCGAGCGCTCGATCGAGTCGGGGTTCAGCCCCTGGCTCATCGTCAGGTTGCCCTGCGGATCGAGGTCGACGAGCAGCACCTTGAGGCCCTTCTCCGCGAACGCCACGCCGAGGTTCAGGGTCGTCGTCGTCTTCGCCACCCCGCCCTTCTGGTTGGCGAACGAGATCACGCGCGCCATCGGCGCCCCCTTGGCAGTCTCGGTGCGAATTCCCGGTCGCGGAAGCAGGCGAGCAAGCCCCATCGAGCCCCTTTCTTCGCTCTCATGCTAGCTATCCCTCCGGGAAATGCCCGGAATTTCAGGACAGCCGGTTTCGGGCCACGCTTGCGTTCCCGCAATCTACGAATTGTCGAGGACGGATCAGCTCATCGTCGCCGCCCTCCCGGTCGTTGGCGCCTCTCTGCCGGCGAGTGCAGACCGGCAGCGGACGAGCGCCGTCGCGGCGAGATCGGTCCCGGCGGCTTCCGCGGAGATCCAGGCTTCCGCCTCCTCGAGCAGCGCGTGCACCTCCGCGAGCAGCCAGCGCGCCGGCGCATGCTCCCGCTCGAGCGCCTCGATACGCCGCAATCGCCGTAGGACCGTTCGGGCTTCGTCCATGGAGACGACGCTAGCCGGGAAAGTCGCACGTGTCTGTAACCGGACCGTGCCGAAAGCGTTACGTTCGTTCCACACGTGGCTCCACAGCCCGATCGTGAGCTCGCCGAGGCTCGAGCCGCAATCGACCGCGGCGATACCCGCGCGGCGCTCAAGCGGCTCGAGCGAGCACGGCGCGGGTACCTGAAGCAGCACGACGCGGACGGTCTCGAGCACCTGCTCCTGCTCGCCGACGTGCTCGATCCGACCGACGAGCGCACTCGCATCGGACGCGAGAACTTCGTCTATGCGGTCAAGCAGAACCTGCGCCTCGAGAGCCGCCGCGCCGCGCAGCGCACGTCGCAGCCCTGGAACGATCCATACCCGGACCTGGCGGCGCCGACCGAGCACACCGGCATCGCTTTCACCCGCGGGGTCAAGCTGACGATCGCAATCGGTGCGGTTCTCGGGACGGCCGCTCTGCTAGCCCTCTTCATCCTGCCGCTCGTCTTCTCGTCGAGCTCAACCGGGCTCACGCTCCGGATCCGCAACGACACCGGCGCCAAGCTCACGGTGCGAGGCTGCGACGACCTTGACTGCGCCTCGACCTGGATGCACGCCGAGCTCGGCCCGGGCCTCGCGACGGAGCGCAACGTCGCCACCGACGACCTCGTCGACGTCTTCCGCTTCAAGCGGGGCGGCGAGGACTTCTGCCTGCAGCTGCGCGTGCACGACGCGTTCGTGCGCTACGGCTCCGACAAAAGCGTCGTGCTCGTCGGACGGCTCTCCCGGGCCACGCCCTGCCCGGGCACGACGATCCTCCCCGAGAGGTCGCGCGAGTCCGGCCTTTAGGAGGCCACGGCTGCGAAGTAACCCGCCGGCCGCGGACTGACACCGAGGAGCGCGTCGTCGAGCGACTCGATCAGCGCGAATCGGTCGCCGTGCGCGACCGTCTCGACCAGGGCCTTGCGCACCGCCTCAGCGGCGGCATGCCCGGCGGGCTCGCCCCTCGTGAGCGCGCGGAGCCGCTCGAGCTCCTGGGCCCGCTCGGTCCCGGTCTCCCCCAGCAGCACTGCCGCCCGCACCGCGGCCGCCCAGAGCCCGTCCGGGCCGCCCAGCAGTGCCGTCAGCGCCTCGCGCAGCTGTTCCGAGCGATACGGCTCCTCGGCGAAGAGCGAGAGCTCCCAGCGGTCGAGCGCCTCCGCGAGCTCGGGATCCTCCTCCGCCTGCCCGAGCTGCGCGAGCAGGTCGGCGGCAAGCCGCGCGCGAAAGGCGTCCAGCCGCGTCGGCTCTCCGGGCGGCTCTGCCGCGGCGATCGGCAGCACTGGCCTGATCCCGAGCGGGCGCCAGTCGAGCCGCTCGAACAACACCGGCCCGGCCGCAACCGGCGCGGCGGTCGCGAGCCGCAGCGCGCTGACAGCATCCGCGACCTCCGCAGAGGCGTCCGGAGCCGTCGCGTTCTGCCCGAGCCCGCGCTCCAGCTCCACCACGAGCAGCCGGTCGACCGCTCGGCCGAACCTGTCGGGCAGCAGTCCCGACGCCTCCGGCCAGTGCGCCGCCAGCTCTCCCTCGGCGGCCAGGCGCACGCGCAGGCCGTCGGACAGCTCGTAGGTCCCGCCGGCCGAAAGGCCGATCAAAGGCGCGAGCGCCGCATACTGCCTGCGCTCGCCGAGCAACGTCTCCTCGAACGCCGAGTACGCGCGGTCGAACGAATCGTCGCGCCAGTCCGCACCGCCCGCGGCCTCGGCGACGTCGGCGAGAAGCGGCAGCAGGATCGTGCGGAGCAGCGGCTCCTCCCCTCCTCCATGAGCGCTCGCGTAGACGGCGGCCGCGGGCTCGCGCGCGAGCTCTTCGAGCGCGATGCGCGCGTCGGCGAGCGCCCCGAGCCGGTGAGCACGCGCCTGGACGTACGAACGGAGCAGCGGCCGGTACTCACAGAGACCGCCCGCATGTTCCTCGAAGGCGAACGGGATGTCGTCGCCGGACTCGACGTCGGCCTGGAGCAGCGAGAACGAGGCCAAGCAGAAACAGCGCAGGCTGTAGTAGAGGTGCGGAGCACGCACGGCCACGGAGCTACCTACGTGCCGGACGTGGCCTCTCCTCTCTGGCCCTCTCCTCTCTGGCAGCGCGGGCACCAGTACGCGGTCCGGTTCGCGTCGCCCTGGCCGCGCGAGCGGATCGGCTCGCCGCAGCGCCGGCACGGACGCCCCGCGCGCTTGTAGACGGCGCGCCCGTTGCTCCAGCGCTCGACCGACGCCCGCATCAGCCGCGCCGCCTCCCGAAGCACGCGGTCGAGCTCCTCGTCGCTCGCCTCGCCGACCGGCAGCCAGGGCGACAGGCGCGCGTGCCAGAGCGACTCCGCCTTCCAGATGTTCCCGATGCCGGCGACGACACGCTGGTCGAGGAGCGCGTCGCCGAGCTCACGCGCTTCG
Source organism: uncultured Actinomycetes bacterium (assembly GCA_963755635.1). Taxonomy (GTDB): domain Bacteria; phylum Actinomycetota; class Thermoleophilia; order Gaiellales; family Gaiellaceae; genus AC-32. The sequence continues at coordinate 482,451 of CAVWKS010000036.1, forward strand.
TCCCGGCGGAGGTTCGCGACCATCGAGCCAAAATCGGGCGGCTCCGCGAGGATGTCCGGGCCGAGCCGGCGCGTGCCGCGCGTCGAGAGCTCCAGCACCGGCCCGTTCCAGAGCACGGCCTCCCGCTCCTTTCCCGCGAGCACGAGCCACGGCTTGCCGTGCCGCACGGAGCCGCGCTCGACGACCTGCCAGCGCCCGGTCATGCGCAGATGGCTGCGCAGCACGAGCCCGCCCTGGAAGGTCAGGAGCAGGTTCTTGCCGATCGCCTCGACGGCCTCGAGCCGCCGGCCGTCGATCCGCTCGGCCGCGACCGAGGCGGCAGCCCGCGGGTGCGGCGTCTCGACGGCGACGTACTCGCCCACGAGCACCTGCAACTTGCGCGCCGCGCGATGAAGCGAGTCGCCCTCAGGCATGAACTCAGGCTATCCGCGGTACGTTCCAGACATGATCGTCCGGCTCGCGGTTCTGGGGATGGCCGTCATGGCACTCACGGCGTGCGGTGGGCAGACCCCTGCCGGCTCCGGGCGAACGACCGGATCGAGCGGTTTCACGGGCAAGGCCACCGTCTCGCCGGCGCAGAACACCTGCCCCGCCACGCGCTCGTGCGGACGGCCCGCGGCCGGGTTCACGCTCCAGTTCTCGCAGCATGGCCACGTGGTGGTCACGGCCACGACCGGAAAGGACGGGAGCTTTCGCGCCGCCCTGCCGAACGGTGGTACCTACGTGATCAGCGTCAGGAGCAACCCGGGGATCGCGCCGACGGTCAAGCCGGCTACGGCGACCGCGAGCGACGGCGAGTTCAAGCAGCTCGACCTGATGATCGACGTCGGGATCCGTTAGCCGAAGGCAGCCGGAGAGCGCCCCCGAAGAGGCGCCCTCCGACGTTGGCGAGGTCCCGCTCGGCTACGCCGGGCAGGGGTTGTAGTTGAGCGTCTGGTGGTAGTTGTTCGTCCTCAGACGCGTCGCTGGGTTCGGGCCGGGGTAGAAGCTGAAGAGCAGCGGCCCGTACTCGGCGGTCGAGTTCCCGCCGAACGTGTTCGTGGTGCCCGGGATGCTCGGGCCTCCGAGCTGCCACACGCAGCGGCCGTTGCGCGCCCATCGCCGACACCCCGGTCGAGAAGATCGGGTAGAAGTCGGCGCCCGGCGGCGGGTTGGTGCAACCGATCCCCGTGAGCCGGTCGCAGCTGCCGCCGTAGTCCGCCGCCTCGATCCGCGGCAGGTCGGTCTCGAAGGCTGCCCGGCTGAAGTTCTGCCCGTTGAAGGTCGGGCTGGTGAACGTCACCGGGGTCGTGTGGTACTTCTGGTCCTGCCCACGGTTCCGCCCCGTTCCGGGCCAGTTCAAACCGTAGGCGGTCCCGTCGAAGTCGACATCTGTCCCGAGACAGCCTCCGATCGCCACGAGCAGCGAGTCGTCCGCGTTGAAGCACCCGTAGTCGTCGTCGTCGAGCCCCTCGTCGTTGTTGAGGCAGTTCCCGTTCTCATCGGCCTGGTTGCAGTACTCGAAGTGGCCGATCTCGTCCGAGAAGGCGACGTTGTAGGTGTGCGCCGCCCACGGGACGCGGGTGTGCTCGCTCGAGCTCCCGTACATCGGGTGGTAGGCGTACGGCGCCTCGTGGCAGGTCGAGCTGGAAGGCTCGTAGAGGATCTGCTGGAACCCGTTCGCCACGCTCGCCGTCATCGAGCCCGACTCGCCGCTCGTCAGGTCGTTGATCGCGACCTGGAAGCCGGCGGCGGTGTCGTGCATGTCGACGGTGAGCACGTCGCCCGAGTTCATCCACAGGTCGGTCGCCGGGTTCGGCGTGATCGCGTCGTACGGCGGCGCGAAGACCGAGAGTGGGTCGGGCGCCGCGTGCGGCACGCCGTTGTGCGTGATGAACGCGAACGAGACCGGCTCGATGCCGACCTGGTTCAGGCAGTCGCTGTTGTTCGGGACGCCCGTGTTGCCGTTCTGGTTGAGGCTGTCGATCGTGAGTGCCGCGCACCACTTCGTGGCGTCACAGCTCACTCCCGGCGGCCAGGGGACCCAGCCCGGCGGATAGAACTGCATCTCCATGTACGCGGCCCCCGGGTGCTTGCCGATGTAGTCGGCAGCGGTCTCGTCGGTGCCGTCGAAGATGTTCGCGTCCGTGTCGGGCGCGCACGTGTTCGTCCACTCCGGGAACGACTGGCTGTCGCACATCGCCATCCCGAACCAGAACGCCGGACGGAGCTGGAAGTTCCAGGTCGCGCCCGAGCCGTCCTGCTGCGGCATGAAGTGCGGGTCGCTCGGCAGCTTGAGGCGGTAGAGATTCGAGTTGCCGGAGCCTTGCGTGTCCGAGTAGAAGAGCAGCGAGGGCTCGTCGTGGCCGGTGTATGCGCCGTTCGGGCCGATCGAGTCCTTCACCTCCGTGCAGATCTGGAGGCCCTGGCTGCAGTTGCGGACTCCGTATTCGTCGCCGGATCCGCCGGATCCGCTACTGATGGTCGGGCCGGTCGACGCCCCGGCGCCGAGCGGGGCGAAGACGACCACCCCGGCGAGCAAGAGCAATGCGAGGACAAACCGTCTCATCGGTCTCCTTTCGCGAGTGGGCGGGCTGCAGGCCCCCGCCAAGGGGTCTGTGGGCGGCGGGAGGACTCGGCTTGAGCCGTATCTGCGCTCCCTCTCCCCAAGGGCTCCGGACGGAGCCCAATCGCCGGGTATCTATCCGGACCGCGGCGCGGCTGTCAAACCGCTTACGGGCGCAGTACCGCCCGCCGCGGGCCGGCGACGAAGCCGGCCTCGAGCAGGAGCGGCATGATCTCGCTGTCGCCGACGGGCTCGCCGTCGAAGCGCTCGACCGCGAGGCGTTTCAGGCCTCTTTCGCGGACGTGCTCGACCAGGGCGGCCAGCGCCTCTCGCAGCCAGCCTTCCTCGGGGTCCCGTAGCGGGACGAGCGAGCGGCCGCCGCGCTCGACGAAGAGCGCCGCCTCGCCGCCGAGCAGCACGACCTGCGCGCCCGCGACTCGGGCAGCCCGCGCGCCCGATCGCTTCGGCCACGGCAGCGCGGCGCCGTAGGGCTGTGCGGGATCGGCCGCGGCCAGGACCAAGGGCTCCGCGTCCTCGCCCTCCTTCGGGCGCAGCTCGCGCAGCCGCTCGACGGCGCCGCCGAGCGCGAACTGCGCGCCGCCGAGTCCCTCGACGAAGTAGCCCCGCCGGCAGAGGCCGAGCGTCTCCAGCGAGCGCAGCTCCCCGTAGACCGCGCCGAACCCGCCCTGGATTCCCTCCCCGCGAACGGCATCTCGCGTGACGATTCCGTGCCGCTCGAGCAGGAGCTCGGCGAGCGCGCGCCGGTCGGGGCCATGTCCGGGGTCAGACCCCGGACGTGTCCCGAAGAGCCGGCTCGCGAGCGACCAGCGGCCCTGGGTCGCGGTCACCTCGCCCGAGCGCCTGCGCGAGAAGCGGCGGGCGCGCGTCCGCTGCGACTGCGTCTTGTAGCGCCGCCCGGCGCGAAGCGGCGCCCAGGCGTCGTTCGTGACCTCTCCGGCCCAGACGAGATCCCAGAGCGCGGGCAGCGCCTCCTCGGCCTCGAGGCCGGTGTCGAGCAGCAGGTCGTGCCAGAAGAGCGCGCTCCGGCCGAGCGCGGCGCGCAGCCGCTCGTGCAGTTCTCGCTCGGGCCGGTCGGCGTGCGGCGGTGGGCCGAGCGCCGGCGCGTCCTCGCGGAAGTAGAGGGCCACGCGATCGAGCCCGGCGCCCGCCCAGACGACCTCGCCGGAGGCGCAGAGCGCGTCGAGCTGCTCCGGCCGGTAGCCGGGGACCCGGCGCGGCAGAACATCCGACTCCCAGAGGGAGACGGGCAACGCGAGACCCTGCAGCGGCACGAGCGCTTCTCGCAGCGAAGCGCGCCGACCGATCCCGTGCCAGCTCGGCAGGAACCGCCCGAAGGCCGCCTGCTCGACGGCCTCGACCTCCCGTCGCAACGCGGCCAGCGACGCGCGCCGCAGCCGTCGCAGCACCTCGGGATCGCACCACTCGCGCTCGGTGCCGTCCGGGCGCAGCTCGCCGCGGACGAGCTCGTCGCGGCGCTCGAGGTCCCGCAGGGCCGGCTCGACGTCGCGGCCGAAGCGCTCGTTCGCCTCGGCCGTCGTGAACGGCCCGCGTGACCGCGCGAAGCGGCGCACGAGAGACTCGAGCGGCGCGTCGTCGGCCTCGAGGAACACCTCCGGGAGGCCGCCCGGCGGCATCGCACCGACCGCGTCGCGGTAGCGGCCCGCGTCCTCGGCCGCGATCAGGCGCTCCTCGCCGGCGACGCGAACGATCACCGCGCGCCGCTCAGCGAGCAGCGGCTCGGCGAGGTCGTCCGGGTACTCGCCGGCGCGCAGGTCGCCGCGGCGGCGCAGCAGGTCGTGCAGCTCGTCCGGCGTCCGCGCGTCGCCGCGCAACCGCTCCTCGACCTCGGCGAGCGCGCCGGGGTCGATCAGGTCGCGCAGCTCTTCCTGCCCGAGCAGCTCCTTGAGCAGGTCGCGGTCGAGCGAGAGCGCCTGCGCGCGGCGCTCGGCGGCGGGCGTGTCGTCCTCGTACATGTAGTTCGCGACGTAGTCGAAGAGGAGCGAGGCGGCATAGGGCGAGGCGGACGGCGTCTCGACGTCGACGAGGTCGATCTGCCGCGTCCGCAAGCCGGAGAGCAGGCGCTTGAGCGCTGGCAGGTCGAAGACGTCCTGGAGGCACTCGCGGTAGGTCTCGAGCACGACCGGGAACGCCGGGTAGCGGCGCGCGACCTGCAGGAGCGACTGCGCCTTGAGCCGCTGCTGCCAGAGCGGCGTGCGCTCGCCCGGCCGGCGTCGTGGGATCAGCAGCGCCCGCCCGGCGTTCTCGCGGAAGCGCGCGCCGAAGAGCGCGGTGTCGCCGAGTTCCTGGACGACCAGCTCCTCGACGGTCTCGGGGTCGAGCAGGACGTCGTCCACCGGCGGCGGCGCGTCGGCGTCGGGCAGGTGGATCGCGATCCCGTCGTCCGACCAGATCGCCTGCGTCTCGAGCCCGAGCGACTCGCGCAGCCGCGCGCCGAGCGCCAGCGCCCACGGCGCGTGCACGCGGCCGCCGAACGGGGTCAGGATGCAGAGCCGCCAGTCCCCGATCTCGTCTCGGAAGCGCTCCACCACGATGGTGCGATCCGAGGGGACGGCCGTGGTGGCGCCTTCTTGCTCGCGCAGGAAGGCCAGGAGGTTCTTCGCCGCCCGCTCGTCGAGCATGTGCTCTGCCTGAAGCCGTGCCATCGCCTTCTCGTCAGACAGGGCGACCAGCTCCCGCGAGGCCACGCCGATCGCCTCGCCGAGCTCGTAGGGCCTCCCCACGCCCTCGCCCTTCCAGAACGGCACCGCGCCCGGCACGCCCGGCGCCGGCGAGACGAGCACGCGGTCGCGCGTGATCTCCTCGATCCGCCACGTCGAGGCGCCCAGCAGGAACGTCTGCCCGGCCCGCGCCTCGTAGACCATCTCCTCGTCGAGCTCGCCGACCCGGCCGCCGCCGTCGACCAGGTGGACGCCGAAGAGGCCGCGGTCGGGGATCGTGCCCGCGTTCGTCACCGCCAGCCGCCGTGAGCCCTGCCTGCCGCGCACGACACCGGCGGTGCGATCCCAGACGACGCGCGCCCGCAGCTCGGCGAACTCGTCGGACGGGTAGCGGCCGTCGAGCATGTCGAGCACGTTCTCGAGCTGAACGCGCGAGAGGTCCGCGAACGGGTACGCGCCGCGGACGAGAGCATGCAGCTCGTCGACCGAGATCTCCTCGTCGGCGCAGACGGCGACGATCTGCTGAGCCAGGACGTCGAGCGGGTTGCGCGGGATCTGCGTCTCCTCGATCGCGCCGTCGAGCATCCGCCGCGCCACGACAGCCGACTCGAGCAGGTCGGCGCGGAACTTCGGGAAGATCCGGCCCTTCGAGACCGCGCCCAGCTCGTGGCCGGCTCGGCCGACCCGCTGCAGCCCGCGTGCGACCGACTTCGGCGACTCGACCTGTACCACGAGGTCGACGGCGCCCATGTCGATCCCGAGCTCCAGCGACGAGGTCGCGACCAGGCAGGGAATCTCGCCCTTCTTGAGCAGCTCCTCGACCTCGACCCGCTGCTCGCGGGCGAGCGAGCCGTGGTGGGCGCGCGCGATCTCTTCCTCCGCGAGATCGTTCAGGCGCAGCGCAAGCCGCTCCGCCAGGCGCCGGTTGTTGACGAACACGATCGTCGAGCGGTGGGAGCGGACGAGCTCGAGCAGCTCCGGGTAAATCGACGGCCAGATCGACTGCTGCTCCTCAGGCTCGCGCATGTCGTCGAGCGGGACGACCACGCGCAGGTCGAGCTCCTTCGCGCGGCCGGCATCGACGAGCTCGATCTCGCGCCCGCCGGAGACGAAACGGCCGATCTCCTCGAGCGGCCGCTGCGTCGCGGAGAGCCCGATGCGCTGAACCGGCTCGCCGACCAGGTGCTGCAGGCGCTCGAGCGAGAGCGCGAGGTGTGCGCCGCGCTTGGTGCCGGCGACGGCGTGCACCTCGTCGACGATCACGGTCTCGACCGACCTCAGGTTCTCGCGCGCCCGTGACGTCAGCAGCAGAAAGAGCGACTCTGGGGTCGTGATCAGGATGTCCGGCGGGCGGCGGAGCATCGCCGCGCGCTCCTTCTGCGAGGTGTCGCCCGTGCGGACGCCGACGCTGAGCTCGGAGCGCAGGCCGGCGAGCGGCCCGCGCAGGTTGCGCTCGATGTCGTAGTTGAGCGCTTTCAGCGGCGAGATGTACAGCAGGCGCAGCCCCTCGCCCGGCCGCGGGTTGAGGCGGTCGATCCCGTAGAGGAAGGCCGCGAGGGTCTTGCCCGAGCCGGTCGGCGCCTGAATCAGCGTGTGCCCGCCGCGAGCGATCGCCGGCCAGCCGAGCGCCTGAGCCGGAGTCGGCTCCGCGAACGCGGCCTCGAACCAGGCTCGGGTCTCGGCCGAGAAGACGTCGAGCGGGCTCACGAGCGGAGCGCCTCCAGGTCGGCCCGGAACTGCTCGTCATCCTGCAGCCCGCGCTCGCCTTCAGGGTGCGGGAACGGCCAGCCGGGCTTCGGGTCGTCTGCGTAACGCGGCATCACGTGCGTGTGCAGATGAGGCAGCGAGTTGCCCAGGATGTCGTAATTGAGCTTGACCGGCTGGAGGTGGAGCTCGAGGCGCCGGCCCGCTTCGAGCAGCTCGACCCAGTACTGCGTTGCTTCCTCGCGAGAGAGCTCGGTCGGCTCGGCGACGTGCCGCCCGCGCCAGATCACGACGGTGTAGCCGCGCTGCAGGTTCTCCCTCTGCAGGTACGCGTCGGCGACCTCGCCGGCGAAGAAGCGCGCGCCGTACTCGGTCTCCTCGGGCCGGCCCTGGGCGCACATCGGGCAGCCCTCGCCACGCTTCAGCTCGTAGAAGGACTTTGGCCACTCCACGCAGCCGACGTTAGCATCGACCGCGCGGATGCCAGAGACGCCCGAACAGTTCTACGAGCGCGCCAAAGACGGGCTGCGGATGCCGCCTCTCGAGGAGTGGGAAACCTTCCCGTTCGACGGCGCCGACCGGCCACGCACCTTGCAGCCGCCCGCCGAGGACGAGAAGACGCGGCACGGCGAGGGCGGTGTCGACTGCCGCGCGTGCGGCAGGGTCTCGGACGACCTGATCTGGGAGGACGAGCGCTGGCAGCTGATCGCGATCGGGCCGACGGGGCTGCCGCTCGTCTTGATCCTCGAGCCGAAGGAGCACTACGACATCGAGACGCTCCCGGCCGAGCTCGCGGCCGAGCTGGGCCCGCTGATGCAGCGCATCGAGCGAGCGATCCGGGAGGCGGGCGGCATCGGCCGCGTGCACATCGGGCGCTGGGGGGAGGGCAGCGAGCACCTGCACTGGTGGTTCATGGGACGCCCTGCCCGCATGCGGCAGCTGAGCGACAGCTTCGCGGCGATCTGGGACGACATTCTCCCGCCCGTGCCCGACGACGTCTGGCGGGCAAGCCTGGCCAAGGTCGTCGCCGCGCTCGGGTGAAGCGCGTGAACGTCAAGGGCACCTCGGGCTCGGGAAAGACGACGTTCGCGCAGGAGCTGGCCCGGCACCTCGACCTGCCGTACATCGAGCTCGACGCGCTCCACTGGCAGGTGCCGGGCTGGATCGAGCCGACCGACGAGGACTTCCGGGCGAGCGTTCGCGAAGCACTCCACCAGCACCCGGACGGCTGGGTCGTCGACGGCAACTACGACAGCAAGCTCGGCGACCTCGTGCTCGGGCAGGCCGACACCATCGTCTGGCTCGACCTTCCGCTGCGGGTCAAGCTACGGCGGCTGTGGCGTCGCACCCTGGTGCGGATCCGCGACCAGGTCGAGCTCTGGGAAAGCAACCGCGAAACGTGGCGCGACGCTTTCTTCAGCCGCGAGTCCCTCTTCCTGTGGATGCTGAAGACACACGTGCGGCACCGGCGGGAGTGGCCGCGGCGCTTCGAAGGCGACCCGCGCTTCGTGCGCTTACGCTCGGTTGAGGAGGCTCGCCAATGGCTCGATTCGACGTCCTGATCCTCGGCGCCGGCGCGGCCGGCTGCGCGCTGGCCGGGCGACTGAGCGAGAACGCTGACCGCAGCGTCTGCCTCGTCGAAGCCGGGCCGGACTACGGCCACTTCTCGGAAGGCCGCTGGCCCGACGACATCCTCGACCCGCGCTGGCTCGCGCTCGAGTCGCACCTCTGGGAGCGCGACGACGAGGAGGACCGCTCGCAGTCGCGAGCGCGCGTCCTGGGCGGCTGCTCGGCCCACAACGCGTGCGTCGTGCTCGAGGGCGCACCGTCGGACTACGAGTGGGGCGAAGGCTGGTCGTGCGAGTCGTTCGCGCCGTACCTGAAGCGCGCCGCCGAGACGCTGCAGACACACGTGCTCGCCGACGAGGAGCTGACGCCCTGGCACCGCGCGTTCCGGAATGCGGGCGGCGAGGACTCGATCGTCCACCCGGTCAACATCGTCGACGGCGTTCGCTGGAACTCCGGCTTCGCCTACGTCGACCCAGCGCGCGGGCGCGAGAACCTGACGATCCTCGGCGACACGCTCGTCGATCGCGTGCTGGTGGACGACGTCCGCGCCACCGGCGCCGTCGCGGGCGGCCAGGAGCTGGAGGCCGACACCATCGTCGTCTCCGCCGGCGCGTACGGCTCGCCGGGAATCCTGCTCCGCAGCGGGATCGGCCCCGACGGCAAGGTCACGGAGCTGCCCGTCGGCGAGGGGCTGGTCGACCACGTGGGCACGGGCGCCGCCTGGGAACCGACGGAACGGCTGCTCTCCGAGACCGCGGCGCACGAGGCGGAGCACGGGCTCTACATGGGCCAGGTGACCGTCGCCGGCCGCAGCCGCTCATGCCCGCCCGGGGTACGCGATCTGTTCATGTTCCCGGCACTCGACATCGGGCCCGAGATCAGCGGCGCCGCCTTCGCGATGAAGCCGCTCTCGCGCGGGTCGGTGCGGCTGACAGCGCCGGAGCCCGAGGCGCCGCTCGCGATCGATCACGGCTTTCTGCGTGACCAGCGCGACGTCGAGGTGCTAACGGAGGCGTTCGAGCGGCTGCGCGAGCTGGCGGGAAGCGAAGCCGTCAGCCCGTACGCGGCACGCGAGGTGCGGCCCGGGCGCGAGGTCGGCGCCGAGGAGCACGTGCGCGCGACGGCGCGCGGCTTCTTCCATCCGGTCGCGACCTGCGCGATCGGGCCTGTGCTCGACGAGCACTGCCGCGTGCACGGCTTCGAGAACCTCTTCGTCGTGGACGCCTCGGCGATCCCGGAGATCCCGAGCGCGAACACGAACCTGACGACGATCGCGCTGGCCGAACGGGCCGCGGAGTGGCTCTAGGAGGGTCAGGCGGGGATCGTGGCGAAGTCCGCCTCGAGGTGCGCCCGGTCCTCTTCGTCGGCGATCTGGGCGAGAGCCGTGCGGCCCAGCTCGACGTGGCTCCTTGCCTCATCGCCGTCACCTGCCGTCGCGTATGCGCGCGCGAGCGCCTCGTGGGCTGCCGCGAGATCCCAGTCGTCCATCTCCTCCGGCGCGGATTCGACTAGCTCGAGGCAGCGGCGCGCGTGCCGCAACGCCGGCTCGGCGAGGCCGAGGACGGTGTAGACCCGAGAGCACTGCCACTCGCTACGCGCGCGATTGGCCTGCGTCCCGACCTGGAGCCAGTGGTACGCCGACGCGTGGGCGCAGTGCACCAGCTCGTCGTCTTCCGCACGCGTCCGGTCGCTCTTCCTCATTAGCGTCCACGTCTTGTTGAAGAGCTCGACCCCGAGCCGGCGGTGATCCGTTTCCGCGTTCACGGGCCGAAGTGTAGGGTGTCGCCGATGGCCGTCTCGGCTCCCGATCGCCTCCATTTCACCGGGAACGACGAGGCCGACGAGCTGCTCGCGCACGACCCGTTCGCGCTGCTCATGGGCTTCGCGCTCGACCAGCAGGTGCCTGTGCAGACCGCGTTCCAGGGGCCGCTGAAGCTGAAGCAGCGCCTCGGCACACTCGACCCCGGCAAGATCGCTGCCACCGACCCCGGCCGGCTGGAGACGATCTTCCGCGAGACTCCCGCAATCCACCGCTTCCCCGGCAACATGGCACGTCGGGTCCAGGATCTGGCAACGGTCGTGACCGAGGACTACAGCGGCGACGCGCGCCGGGTCTGGAGTGAGGCATCCGACGGGGCCGATCTCCGCAAACGGATCTCCGAGCTGCCCGGCTTCGGGGAAATGAAGATCAAGGCCCTGGGCGCCGTCCTCTGGAAGCGCTTCGGGGTTGCTGCCGCCGAAGAGCTCGATCCGGGCCATCCCACACTCGGCGATGTGGACTCGGCGCAGGCACTCGAGGAGTACCAGGCGAAGAAGCGGGCCCACAAAGCCAAGATGCGCGCTGAACGCCCGTCCTAGGGTCGTCGTCTACGTCACGCGCGAGCGAGCCGGCGGCGGCGGCTCCGAGCTGCTCGTGTTCGACATCCTCGACGAGCCCGACTTTGTGGCGGTGGTACCCGGTGGACGGGTCGAGCCGGGCGAGACGATCGCCGAGACGGCTGTCCGCGAGCTTGCCGAGGAGACCGGGCTCGAGATCCGAGTCGAGCGGGAGCTCGGAGTGCTGGAGCAAGAGAGCTGGCGCGTTCCAGGCGTCCGGGACGAGAATCACTTCGTCCACGCTGTCCCGACAGCCGCGACGGAGGACGAGTGGGTGCACGAAGGCGCCCTCCGCTGCCGCTGGATCCCGGTGCTCGCGGGCATGTCCGTCTACGGCGAGCACGGCGCGTTCCTCGACCGGCTTCTGTGACGGAGCTTGCCCGCCGATAGAGCGGTCATGAGGATCCGCCTGCTCCTCGCCTCCGCCGCCGTGGCGGTGCTCGCATCCGCGGGCGGAGCGGCTCATGCGCTCCGTCTCCCCTCCGCGCCCCGCTGCCCGGTCTTTCCGAAGTCGAATCCATGGAACCGGCGGGTCGACAGGCTGCCGGTGGCGCAGAGCTCGCAGGCGATCATCGCGTCGATCGGCTCGGACACGGGCCTGCACGCCGACTTCGGCTCGGGCCTCTGGAACGGCTCGCCGATCGGGATCCCATTCGACGTCGTCACGCGCAAGACACCGCGCTCGCGCGTCACCTTCGAGTACTCGGACGAGAGCGACCACGTCGGCTACCCGATCCCGAAGCGCGTCCACATCGAGGGGGGCAGCGACCACCACGCGCTGCTGCTGGACAAGAGCGCCTGCAGGCTCTACGAGCTCGGCGGGCTCGAGCGGCAGAACGGCCGCTGGCATGCCTGGGCCGGAGCGACCTGGAGCCTGCGCTCGAACCGCGTCCGGCCCGCCGGCTGGACGTCGGCCGACGCGGCCGGCCTGCCGATCTTTCCCGGGCTCGCGCGCTGGGACGAGGCGCGCCGCGGCGTGATCGACCACGCGCTCCGCTTCACCGTCTCGCGGACGCGCCGGGCCTACATCTACCCGGCGCGGCACTACGCGAGCTCGCTGACCGACCCGAATCTGCCGCCGATGGGCCTGCGTGTCCGCTTGAAGGCGAGCTTCGACCTGAGCGGCTTCCCGCGGCAGGCGCGGATCGTGCTGATCGCGCTGAAGCGCTACGGGATGATCGTCGCCGACAACGGCTCGGATTGGTACATCAGCGGAGCACCAAGCCCAGGCTGGTCGAACGACCAGCTGCGCACGCTCGGCCGCGTGAAGGGCTCCGACTTCGAGGTGGTCGACACCTCGAAGCTGCGGCCGTAACGAAGCTCAGGTTGGGCCGCGTCCCTTCGCCCGGGCGACGGCGTCGTCTGGCGAGTCGATCGGATCGCCGTGGCCGGTCAGGAGCTGCGAGACGCCGAGCCCCGCAAGACGGTCGAGCGACGCAGTGGCCTGCTCCAGATCGTGCGTGAACGCCTTCGGCATCAGCTGCGGCCCGGGCTCGCCGGTCAGCGGGTTGTAGCTGCAGATCGCGTCGCCCACGAACGCGACTCCCGCCGTCTCGGAGACGAGCGCGCAGTGGCCATCCGTGTGGCCGGGCGTGTGCACGACGCGCAGCCCGCCCGGCGCGGCGAGCTCATCGCCGTCCGTGAACGTGCGCACTTCCTTGATCGGCCGCGGCTTGAGCGCCCCGTTCCGGGCGAGCTCGAACAGCAGCTTCCAGGCGGCGCCGTGGCGCAGGTACGGGAGCATCGAGCCCTCGTTCTTGCCCATGGCCTTCGCCGTCTTCGCCAGCTCTTCGTCGCCCTCGTGGACGTAGACCTGGACGCGGAGCTCCGTCCGCAGCATCTCCGCGACCCCGACGTGGTCGGCGTGCCCGTGCGTCAGCACGACGGCTGCGACGTCTGCCTCGGTCCGGCCGAGCTCGGCACAGCCGCCCGCGAGCTGCCGCCGGTAGCCAGGCGCGCCGGCGTCGACGACGGTGATGCGACCGCCCTCGTCGGCGAGCAGGTACCAGTTCACGAGCGGGCTCCCGAGTCGGACGACGTGGTCAGCGATCTTCACGCAGCCTGCCTACCCAGATCGCCGAGCGCGACACGTGCCGCGCTGTAGCCGCACATGCCGTGCACGCCGCCACCCGGCGGAGTCGACGAAGAGCAGAGGTAGACGCCCTTCAGCGGCGTCCGGTACGGGACGAGCTTGCGGACCGGGCGGAACAGGAGCTGACCGAGGTCCATCGCGCCGCCGTTGAGGTCGCCGCCGACGAGGTTGCGGTCGTGCGCCTCGAGCTCGGCCGGGCCCATCGTGTGGCGGGCCAGGATCAGCTCGCCGAACCCGGGCGCGAAGCGCTCGACCTGCGCCTCGATCCGCTCCGTCATGTCGAGCGAGGAGCCGTTCGGGACGTGGCAGTACGCCCAGGCGGTCTGCTTCCCCGCAGGCGCCCTGGTCTCGTCGAAGAGGCTCGTCTGCGCGAGCAGGACGAACGGGCTGCCGCCGGGCCGGCCGCTCCACGCGCCCCACTCGGACGCCGAGATCTCGCCGAGCGTCCCGCCCAGGTGCACGGTCCCGGCGCGCGCGCATTCGCCGGCCGTCCAGGGGATCGGGCCGTCGAGCGCCCAGTCGACCTTGAACGCGCCCGGCCCGTGGCGGTACGAGAGCAGTCGCCGCCGGTAGCCGTCCGGAAGCCGCCCGCCGCAGATCCGCGACAGCTCGCGCGGCGAGATGTCCGCGAGCACGACGTCCGCCTGCGGTAGCTCGTCGACCGGGCTGGAGACGTGGATCTCGCCCCCGAGCTCCCGGAGCTTCCCGACGAGCGCCTCCGCCAGCGCCAGCGAGCCGCCGCGTGCGCAGGGCCAGCCGACCGCGTGGCCGAGCGTCAGCAGCGCGAGCCCGAAGCCCGCGCTCGGGCGGCGTTCCAGCGGCAGCATCGAGTGCGCTGAGTGGCCGGCGAACCAGCCGCGCGTCCGCTCCTCGGCGAAGCAGCTTTCGGCCAGCGGGCGCGCCGCCGACAGCGAGGCCCGCAGCGCCTCGAAAAGACCCCGCGTGCCGAGCCCGGCCCGAACCTCGAGCAGTGCCCGCGGCGAGACCGGCAGCGGCCCGAGCAGGACGCGCTCGATCTGGGGCCACGATTCGACCAGCGGACCGACCAGCCTCCGGTACGCGTCGGCGTCGCGGCCGAGCCCCGCGGCGGTCGTCTCGAGGTCGCGCTCGAGCAGCAGCGCCGAGCCGTCGTCGAACGGATGAGCGAGCGGCGCCTCCGGCTCGACCCACTCGACGTCGAGCTCGAGCTGACGGAAGAAGGGCGAACCAGCGCCGAGAGGCAGGATCGAGGCACAGACGTCGTGCACGAACCCCGGCAGCGTCAGGTCGGCCGAGCGCATCCCCCCGCCGGGCTCCGGCTCGGCCTCGTGCACCTCGACCTCGAGCCCCGCCCGCGCGAGCGCGATCGCTCCCGCGAGCCCGTTCGGGCCCGAGCCGATCACGACCGCCCTCACTTGCGCAGGCTGCGAAGAGCCGGGCCGAGCGCCTGGCCGCCCTCGAGCACCGGCTCGAACAGGTCGCCGTGCTTGTCGACCCGCGCGAGCGCCTCGCGCATCCCGAAGTCCCGCGGCCGCACCTTCTCCGAGAGCTCCTCCCAGCGGAGCGGCGTCGAGACCGGTGCCCCCGGTTTCGGCCGCACCGAGTAGACGGACGCAATCGTCTTGCCGTGTCCGTTTTGTCGGTGATCGACGAGGACGCCGCGGCGCTTCTTCTTCAGCCACTCGGTGGTCACGAGACCGGGGTTCTCCACTTCGAGCCTGCGCGACACCAGCTCCGCGACCTCGTAGGTCTCCGGGAACGAGTAGCGGCGCGTGATCGGGACGAGCACGTGGATCCCGTCCGCGCCGCTCGTCTTCACGTACGAGCGCAGCTCGAGCTGCTCGAGCGCCTCGCGGACGAGGTGCGCGACCTTGATCGCCTGCGCGAAGCCGTTCCGCGACTCCGGCGGGTCGAGGTCGAAGACGACGTAGTCGGGCCTCTCGGGCTTGTCCACCCGCGAGTACCACGCGTTCATGTCGATGCAGTTCATCTGCACCATCCAGACGAGCGCGGCGGGCTCGTTCACCAGCGTGAAGTCGACGAGCCGCGAGCCGCCTTCACGCGGCCACGTGCGGAACTGCCGGGTGGGCAGCCAGGAAGGCTTGCCCTTGGGCGCCTGCTTGTGGAAGTACGCCTGGCCGCGAATGCCGTAGGGGTAGCGCTTGAGCGTGAAGGGCCGGTCGCGCAGGTGCGGGATGATCGCCGGCGCGACGTCTGCGTAGTAGTGCGCCAGGTCGCCCTTCGTGACGCCGTCACCGGGAAAGAGCACGCGCTCGGGATGCGTGACGCGGACGCGCCGGCGCCCGACCTCGAGCTGGAGCTCAGGCAAGGCGCGTCCAGGTGAGCTCGTGCTTGAGCGGCAGCCGGTAGGGCCCCCTGAGCAGCGGCCGCACCGTGGCGAAGAGCCCCTCGCGCTCTTCGCGGGAGATTGCGGCGAGCGAGCTCGTTGTCGAGTACATCTCGAGCAGCTCGTCGGGCTCGACGACCATCGCCTCCTCGTGCCGCTCGTAGCGCAACGGCTCGAAGGGCGAATCGTGGAACTCGTCGTCCCAGGGCGGGTTTCGCTGCGCAGCGAACCGCTCCCACGGCTCGCGGAGCGGCTCGAGCGCAGCGTCGGGCAGCGGGGGCTCCGTCTCCCACCAGTGCGTGGAGACGATGGCGAGGCCGCCGCCCGGCCGGAGCACGCGGGCGATCTCTGCGATTGCGGGCTGCTTGTCGAACCAGTGGAACGCCTCGCCGACGAAGACCGCGTCGACACTCGCGTCGCCTAGCGGGATCGCCTCCGCGCTGCCCGCGAGCGCCGTGCCGTGGAGAGCGCGCATCCGCTCGTCGGGCTCGACCGCGACAACGTCGGCAAAGCGGCTCTCGAGCTCTCGCGTCAGCCTCCCGGTGCCGGCCGCGAGGTCGAGCACGCGCGCGGAGGTGTCGAGCCCGAGCACCTCCTGCGCGCGGTCGAGCAACAGCGCGGAGTACGGCGGCCGCACGCGGTGGTACGTCTCGGCGACGCGACCGAAGCTCTGGCCGAGGATCACGTCCTGATCGTCCATGTCACGCGCGCACCGCCCAGAGGACGTGCGCGAGGTTCGGCACCGCGTACGTTCGCTCGGGAAGCATGGCGCCGAGTCGCTCGACCACGTCCTCCCGGTCCTCGCGGCTGGCGATCCAGCTGGTCGACCGGAGATTGTCGAGCATCGCTGCGTGGTCGAGCACGTGGTCGTGCGGGATCGCCGTTCGCCCGTGGACCTCTGCGAAGAGGCCGGACTGCTCGAGGAGCTCCTCCCACTCGGGCTCCTCCTTCCACGGATGCGGCACTGCGTCGTGCAGCGCATGCACCTCCGCGACGAAGTCCGCCGGCCGTGGGTCGGGTTTGCTCTCGTCAGGCTCGTTCCAGACGACGGCGAATACGCCGTTCGTGCGGAGGACGCGGGCGATCTCCGGCAGCGCGGCGGGTTTCTCGAACCAGTGGAACGCCTGCGCCGCGAACGCGCCGTCGACGGTGGCGTCGCCGAGGGGAATCCGCTCGGCCGACCCGGCGAGCGCCCTCGCGCCGGGAACGGCGCGCTCGAGGACCGCGCGCATGTTCGCGAGGGGCTCGACGGCCGTGACCTCCCGATACCGTGCGGTCAGCAGCCGCGTCAGCTTTCCAGTCCCGGCCCCCAGATCGAGGACGGACGCGTCTCGTCCGAGCGGAAGCGCGTCGAGGATCGCCGGTGGATAGGTCGGCCGGGTCCGTTCGTACTCCTCGGCGACGAGGTCGAAGCAGAGCTCGCGGCGATCAGGCGACGCCGGCAAGGAGGAATGCCCTGTTCTCCTTGAGCATCTCTCGCGCGATCACCAGCCGCTGGATCTGGTTCGTGCCCTCGTAGATCTGCGTGATCTTGGCGTCGCGCATCATCCGCTCGACCGGGTACTCCTGGATGTAGCCGTAGCCGCCGAGGATCTGGACCGCGTCGGTGGTGACCTCCATCGCGACGTCCGTGCAGTAGAGCTTCGCCATCGCCGAGATCTTCGTCAGCTCCGCGCGATCGGCGCCCTCGTCGATCAGCTGGCCGCACTTGTAGAGCAACCCGCGGGCCGCCTCGCACTTCGTCTCCATGTCGGCGAGCATGCCCGCGATCAGCTGGTGCTGGGCGATCGGCATACCCATCGTCTCGCGCGACTTTGAGTACTCGAGCGCGTAGTCGGTCGCGCCCTGCGCGAGCCCGAGGCCCTGCGCGCCGATCCCCGGCCGTGACCGGTCGAGGATCTGCATTGCGATCCGGAAGCCTTCGCCCTCCTCGTCGAGCAGATTGTCCGCCGGGATCCGGCAGTCGTTGAAGAAGATCTCGCCAGTCGTCGACCCCTTGATGCCCATCTTCGGCTCGATTCGCCCGACCTCGAGCCCGGGTGCCTCCGCCTCGACCACGAACGCGGAGATGCCCGAGTGGCCCGCCTCCGGGTCGGTCTTGGCGAAGACGACGTAGAGGCCTGCGACACCGGCGTTCGTGATGAAGCGCTTCGAGCCGTTCAAGACGTACTCGTCGCCTTCCCGCCGCGCCTCGCTCCGCATCGCGGCCGAGTCGGAGCCCGAGCCGGGCTCGGTCAGCGCGTATGCGGGAAGCCATTCCCCGCTCGCGAGCCGCGGCAGCCAGCGCTCCTTCTGCTCATCCGTTCCGGCCAGCTTGATCCCAAGGGAGCCGAGCTCCTGGACCGCGAGCAAGAGGCCCGTCGTCGCGCAGACCTTCGAGAGCTCCTCGATCGCGACGAGCACCATCAGCGCGCCGGTGCCCGTCCCGCCGTACTGCTCCTCGAACGGCAGCCCGAATAGCTCGTGCTCCCGGAGCAGTTCGACCATGTCCCAGGGGAACTCGGCCGACTTGTCGATCTCGGCCGCGCGCGGGGCCACGCGCTCGCGCGCGAGCGTGCGCACGAGGTCGCGAATCTCGCGCTGCTCGTCGCTCAGCGGGTCGGCGGGCACGACGAGAAGCCTAGTCGGAGCGGGAAGGCGCGCAGCCCGCCACCCGTCTTATGGTCATGGAGCTCACACACCTTCGCGAGCAGCTACCCCGAGACCGGGTCCGCTTAGGCGCAATCGCAGAGCTGCTGGCTGCCGCACTGCCTCTGATCGGGCTGGTCTCGCTGCTTCTGCGGTCGCAGCTCGATCCGCACCTTGAGAACTACCGCCTCCACTTCATTCTCTTCGGGCTCGTGGGTACCTTGGCGTTCACGCTCGGCTACGCAGCCGGGGAGGCGGCGAAGCGCCGTGGAGACGCGCGTGTGCTGCTGCTCTCGATCGCCTTCATGGCGACCGGAGGCTTCATGGGCCTCCATGCGCTCGGGACGCCGGGGGTTCTGTTCACCACCGACCACGCCGGCTTCAAGGTCGCAATCCCGGTCGGGCTGCTCGTGAGCGCCGCCTTCGCCGTTGCCTCCGCCTTCGTCGACCTGAGTCCGAGGTTCGCGCCGCTGGTGTTCCGTCGCCAGAGGTTCCTGCGAGCCGGCGTCCTGCTCGCCATGGGCACGTGGTTCTTCTGGACAGTCGCGAACCTGCCGCCGTTGGACGGGGCGAACAGCGAGGCCGCGCGAGGAAGCCTCCTCACCGTGTTCGCGATCGTCGGAACGGTCGCCTACGCGGTCAGCGCCGCGCGCTACTGGCGGATCTTCCGCGCCCGGCCGAACCTGTTGCCCGCCGCCGTCATCGCCTGCTTCGTGCTGCTCTCCGAGGCGCTGATCGGAGTGGCACTTACCGGCGAGCGGAAGTGGCACGCGAGCTGGTGGGAGTGGCACGGCCTGATCGTGACCGCCTTCCTGATCATCGGATTTGCAGCTCGGCGCGAATGGCGCGAGGAGCGTTTCGGAGACCTCTACCTCTCCTCGACGCGAGAGCGCTGCCAGAACGTGAGCGTCCTGTTCAGCGACCTCGCCGGCTACACGGCATTCGCCGCCCGTTCATCACCAGCCGAGGCAGCCGCGGTGCTGGAGACGTACTGGCGTACGGCGTCCGTGCTCCTCACCCGCCGGTTTGGCGGCGTGGTCGAGAAGTTCATCGGCGACGGCGTCGTCGCCGTCTTCAACCGCGGCGGCGACCAGCCCGACCATGCACGGCGGGCCGCCTGTGCTGCTCTCGCGTTCCGGGACGCCTTCGGCAAGCTCGCGGAGGAGCATCCTGAGTGGCCGCGGATGCGCGTCGGCGTCAACAGCGGCGAGGCGGTCGTCCGCGAGATCGGCGGTGAGGGACATCTGGCGTACCCGCTGGTCGGCGACACGATCAACATGGGCGCGCGGCTCGAGGGGCTCGCGCCCGTCGGAGGAGTGCTGATCGGAGCGGAGACCTACGAACAGCTGCCGGACGGAGCCGTGGCCGAGGCGAGGTCCGGGCTGAAGGTGAAGGGCAAGGACGAGGCAGTGGACGCCTACGTCCTGCACGCCTGCCCCTGCTGATCCGTCCTACCGGTTGTGGCAGACGGCCTCGACGCTGTTGCCGTCCAGATCAAGTACCGCACCGTACGTAGTCGCCGGGCGAGGTAGCGGGGCTCGTCGGGCCGCCGTTGTCCCGGAAGCCGGCTTCCGAGGGCGGCGGTGAACCCTCGACGGTCGCCCGCTCGGGCGCGGGCAAGCGCGGCGGCCCTACCTCCGGAAGCGCCGCCGGCCCTGGATCAGCGCGTGGTTGAGCATCGTCGCCTCGTCGTCCTCGCCTGCGACCACGACAGCCTTGTTCCAGACGCCCGGAAAGACGACCCGCTCGCTGTACATCTGAGTTCGAAAACGTTCCTCGTAGACGCCGGGAAGGGCGTCGCCGGCGCCGTACATACGCCGGCCCCCGTCGCTCCCACGAATGACCGCGACGAGCTCGCGTGTCTCCTCGTAGTCGTCAGCTGCAACAAACTCGGCCAGCGGCTGCTGCGGCGATCCACTGCTCAGAAAGGCGACGACGTATTTCCGGTCGCGCCCCCACTTGTTCTCGCGAATCGTCTCGCCAAGACCGATGTGGACGGCGCCCTCGGCGTACGTGCTGCCGATAAAGACGCGGTAGCGCGAGTAGTGCTCGCGGCTATCCGGCCACTGATACGACTGGCCTTCCCGCTCCCCATGAGCTGCCAGTCGTCCGGAAGATCGGCCGTCAACCTGCCGGTCGGGGCGGCCGCCTTCTCAGAGCGGCCAGCCGGCTTGATGATCGGATCGTGGAAGCCCGCCCGTCCAAGCTGGACCAGCAGTGGGCCGAGCTCCCGATCCGGAACGTGCTCCAGGGTGACCGAGAATGGGCACATCCGCCGTGCCTCCTACATTGATAACGTTGAGAAACGTAGCTCCGTAAATCTACGTTGTCAAGAAGTCTGCTACAGTACGGGGTGCGCGAAGTCCCACGCGGAAGCCGTCGAGGCTCCGAGGTCTCCCTCTTCGACTGTCACATCGGGCCTAAGTGCGCTCAGGAGGACTCAAAGAGCGGGTTTTCCCCCCTGAACCGTGACAGTTAGGAGCATCACATGCATGCCACCGTCAGACGCTACGAGGGTGTCGACCAGAGTCGCACCGACGAGCTGACCAAGAAGGTCGGCGACAACCTGCTTCCGAGCCTGAGCAAGTTGCCGGGCTTCGAGGGCTACTACCTCATCGAGGCCGGCAACGGCGTCATGAGCTCCATCGGCTTCTTCGACACGTCGGCGCACGCCGACGAGTCGACTCGCGTTGCAGCCAACTGGGTGCGCGACGAGAAGCTCGAGACGGCACTTCCGAATCCGCCGAAGATCACGGACGGCGAAGTGATCGTCCACAAGAACGGTTTCGTCCGGGCATAAGGCCACCGGCTCGACGCAGAGAGGGCCCGCAAACCGCGGGCCCCTCTGCGGCGCGAGCGGCATCTGATGAAGGCGAACACAACGACCGCGTCCCTCCGCAAGGATGACTCCTCCCTTGACGCGACACTGAATCCAGTGACACTCCCCTCCGGGGAAATTGTCTCCTGGGCCGTTGCCTTTCCGCGGCCGGGGCAGGGCACGCTCCACCGCCCGACCTACTGCATGTCGGACTCTGCTCCTCCACCTGCCAGCCCCACACGGTAGGTCGGCTCGTGTGCGGGATCGCCGGATACAGCTTCTCTCTTGACAGCACCGTCGATCGGACGGTGGCGGCCCGCGCACTGCTCGCAGGCATCGCCGAGCGCGGGGCGGACTCAGTGGGCTTCGCCTACCGCGGCGACGACTCGAAGGTGACGGTGCACAAGCAGCGCACGGGCGCAAGCGAGTTCCTCGACCGCATCGAGGTGCCCCAAACCGCTACACAGCTCCTCGTGCACGTCCGGGACTACACAAAGGGTCATCCGCGTGTCCTGGCCAACAACCATCCGATCCGCCACGGAGCGGTCGTCGGGATCCACAACGGCACGATCGCCAATGACGACGAGCTGTTCGCAGCCCACGGCATCGCGCGTGCCGAGCCCAGCATGACCGTCGACTCCGAGCTGATCTTCGCGCTCGCCGAGCAGTTTCGGGGACGCACCGCCCACGCGCTCGAGCGACTGGTCGGCTCGATGGCGACGGCCTGGCTCGACGAAGGCCGGGAGGAGCTGCTGCTTGCCCGTGGGATGGGCCGGCCGCTGTGGATCGGCACCTCGACGCAGGAGCTCTTCTTCGCGTCGACGCGCGCCGCGCTGGACTTGGTCGAGGAGTATTCGTCCGTCAAGCTCCGCAAGCGCGAGGTGCGTGAGGGATCCGTGCTCGTGGTGAACGGCGGACGGATCGTCGGGCGGGACTCGTTCCGCCCGGACATGTCATTCGAGGAACAACCTCTGCCGGCAGTGCGTGCGCCGAACGAGGCTCGCGCGACCCTCGCACGACTCGCCGCACTGCACGCCGTCTAGCGCCGCAGGAACTTCAGCGCCACGGTGTCACGGCTAGCCGCTGTAGTCGAAGTCGCTCTCGTAGCCGGTATTGCCGCGGAACGAGAACGCGAGCTGACCGTCGCCTACCTCGAGGCGCTCGGCGACGACCTCGCGGCCAGTGCGCTCGTGGCCCGGGATCACGCAGGTGACCGCGTGCTGCTCCTCGAACGGATGCGCGATCCGCACCTCGACGTAGCGGCCCGCGCGGAACCAGCCGCGGCCCGGCACGTGCTCGATCTCGATCTCCGCCGGCCGCACGGCGAGCAGCCGGCTCTTCTTCCAGGCCCACGGGAAGTGCTCGACCTGCGACCCGGGAACGCGGCCGGTGAAGATCGCCTCCAGCGCCTCCCGCTGCGGCCCGTCTGCGCGTTCGTCGACGTAGATGACGAAGCTCCACGGTGAGCCCTCCTCGTCGTCGCTGTAGCTCGTGGCCAGCACGACGCCGAGCCCGGCCAGGTCGACCCCGTCGGCGTGCCCTTCGAGGATCCGCCAGGAGAGCGCGCCGAGGCAGACGCCGTAGGTCGAGCGCCCGCCCATGGTGCCGTCGATCCGGCGGCACGGGCAGATCGCCTCGCAGTTGCAGGACTCGAGGTAGGAGCCGGCTATCCGCCAGGTCACGGAGCCATCCTCATCGGCGCGGGCTGGGTCAGCTGCGGCACGTGGCCCGGGGTGAACGCGACCAGCACTCCGAGCACGACGAGGCCGAGCGCGAGGACGTGCGCCACGCGCCTTCCGTGTGGAAGCGCCTTCTCGGCGAAGATCGCCGCCGCGACGAGCGCCGTCCAGAAGAGGCTCATCACGCCGAGCGCGAACAGCGCCAGCATCAGGCCCCAGCAGCAGCCGACGCAGACGAGGCCATGCTCGGCGCCCATCTGTAGCGCGCCTGCTCGCCCCTCGCGCCAGCCGCGGACGAGGTGGCCGAGCGGCCCGCGGCAGCGGCGGAGGCATGCCTCCTTCAGCGGCGTGAGCTGGTAGAGCCCCGCGGCCGCGATCGCGGCGCCGGCGACGTACGGGCCCTCGCGCTGCCAGCGCAGCCAGCCGAAGCCCGCGCCGGCTACGAGGCGGTAGGCGCCGTAGGCGGCGAGGCCGTACAGCGTCCACGTGACCAGGTAACCGGCGACGAACATCCCGATGCGGCGGCTGCGCGAGAAATGCGCGTAGACGAGCACCATCGGCGCCGCGGAGGGCAGCATCATCGCCGCGGTCATCGTCACCCAGATCCCGAGGAACCAGCCGAGCCCACCGAGGTCGGTGCCCGGGCCGGCGTCCATCCCGCGCATGCGCTGGACCATCACGATCCAGGCGGCGAGCGCGCCGCCGAGCAGCAAGACACCAGGCGCGAGCGACCGCCTCGTCACCGGTCGTGGAAGACGGCCTCGACGTTGTTGCCGTCCGGGTCGAGGAGATACGCGCCGTAGTAGCCGGGGTGGTAGCGGGGCCGCAGGCCCGGCGCGCCGTTGTCGCCACCGCCGGCGTCGAGGCCCGCGGCATGGAAGCGGTCGACGGTCTCGCGGTCCCGCGCTGCGAACGCAACGTGCACAGGAGGCCGGACCCGGCTCGCCTTCCTTCAGACAGAAGTCCTCCGCGCGAGGCGGGCCGAAGCAAACTGTCCCTTCGGAGTCGACCACGCGGATCCCGAACGGGTCGAGCACGGCCTCGTAGAACGCCCTGCTCTTTGCCAAGTTCGACACCGTCAGGGTCAGGTGGTCGACGAAGACTGGTCGCTCCGGATCTAGAGTCACGGATCCAATGATCCTCGAGAACGGCCTCATCCGGACGCTCGACCCGTCGCTGCCGGTCGTGCGCTCGCTCGCGATCGCGGGCGACCGGGTCGCCGGCGGCGTCGGCACGCACGAGACCGCGCTCCCCGGCCCCGAGCGGGTCGATCTCGGCGGGCGCTGCGTCGTGCCCGGCTTCACCGACTCGCACGTCCACTTTCCGACCTGGGCCGTCGCGCAGGACGAGGTGCGGCTCGAGGACACGCGGTCGCTCGACGAGGCGCTCGCGCGTGTGCGCGACGCACTGCCCGGCTCGAAGGGCGGCTGGCTGCGCGGCCGCGGCTGGCGGAGCGGCGACTGGTCGCCCGCGGTCGAGCCGACCAAGGAGGCGCTCGACGAGATCGTCTCCGACCGGCCGGTCGCGCTGATGGCGCGCGACTCGCATTCGCTCTGGCTCAACTCGGCCGCGCTCGCGCGGGCGAACGGCGACCTCCAGGTTCCCGGCGGCGTCGTCGAGCTGGACGCGCGCGGCGAGCCGACGGGCGTACTCCGCGAGGAGTCGTGCTGGCACTTCCGCGACGCCTACATCGACATCTCCGACGACGAGTACGTCGAGGCGATGCGCGCCGGGCTGAAGCTCACGGCGGCCCGCGGAGTCACCGCCCTCCACGACAAGGACGGCTGGCTCGGCGCCCTGCGCTTCTGGCAGCGGCTGGAGGCGGACGGCTCGCTGACGCTGCGGGTCTGGCAGTCGCTGCCCGCTGATTTCGCGGAGGAGCTCGCGAAGGTCGACATCCGCAGCGGCCTGGGCGGTCCGCTCCTGCGCGTCGGTTACCTGAAGGCGTTCATGGACGGGACGCTCGGCTCGCAGACGGCGCGGATGCTCGACGGGTCCGGCGTCGAGATCACGAGCCGCGAAGAGCTCGTCGAGCTGATCCGCGCCGGCGCGCGAGCCGGCTTTCCTATGGCCGTCCACGCGATCGGCGACCGCGCCAACCGCGAGGCGCTCGACGCCTTCGAGGAGACGCGTGACGCCTGGGCCGGCCTGCGCCCCCGGATCGAGCACGCACAGCTCCTCGCCCCGGAGGACCTTCCACGCTTCGCCGAGCTCGGCGTCGCCGCCTCCGTGCAGTTCTCGCACGCCCCATCGGACCGCGAGCTCGCCGACCGCTTCTGGGGTGAGCTCGAGAGCGAGCCGTACGCCTTCCGCTCGCTGCTCGACTCCGGCGCGGTCGTCGCGAACGGCTCGGATGCGCCGATCGAGGAGCTCGACCCGCTGGCAGGCATTCGCGCAGGCGTGCTGCGAACGCTCGACGAGCGGCCCGCGTGGCGCCCGGAGCAGGCGCTGACCGCCGAGCAGGCGCTCGTCGCGACCTGCCGCACGCCCGCCTGGCTCTCCGGCGACGAGCACCGCCGCGGCAGGCTGCTGCCCGGCTTCTACGCGGACCTGGTCGTGCTCGACCGCGATCCGGTCGCGTGCGAGCCCGAGGAGCTCGCCGAGGTCGAGGTTGTCGCCACGATGCTCGGCGGAACCTGGATCCACGACCCGCCTCCGTGGTGACCTACGATTCGACGGTGAACGGCGAGAACGGCACCTCCGAGCCGGCGCAGTACGAGCTCCCCGAAGGCCGGCTTGCGCTCGCCGGGGCGACGCTCTCGCGCAGGCTCGAGAACGGCCAGGGCATCTGGAGGCTCGAGCTGCCGACGCCGAGCGGCAAACCGTTCGTGGTCGAGGAGGCCGGCGGGCCCGCCACGCCGCCGAAGGAGGTGCGGAGAGCGCTCCCGGCGTTCCTGCGCGGGGACGGCCCGAGGCTCGTCGACCCGACCGCGGAGCCGCGCGAGCAGCCGCCCGGCGACGCGATCGGCCGGCTCCGCGTGGTGCTCGAAGCGCAGTACGCCGAGCTTCTGCGACACGATCCCGCCGTCCGGCTCGACCTCGATCCCGAGGCCGTGCACGGGATGCGGGTCGCGACCCGGCGGGCACGGGCCGTGCTCCACGCTGCGCGGCCGATCCTCGACCAGGCCTGGTCGGAGCCGCTGCGCGACGAGCTGAAGTGGCTGGGCGCCTCGCTCGGGCGGCGGCGCGACCTCGATGTGCTCATCAACCGGCTGGGGCGCCAGATCGAAAAGCTCGACCAGCCCGAGCGCACGTCCGCCGCCTCGCTCCTCGAGCTGCTCGGCGCGGAACGGCAGACCGCGCAGTCGGTCGCGGTGGACGCGCTCTCGAGCGACCGCTACTTCTCCCTGCTCGACCAGCTCGAGGACGCTGCCCGCGGGCCGCGCGTGCAACTCGGCGACGTCTCGCTGCGCGAGCTCGCCGGCCGCGAGTTCGCTCGCCTGCGGAAGAAGGCGGACGGGCTCGACGCCGACTCGAGCGACGACGAGCTCCACCGGGCGCGGATCGCCGGCAAGCGCGCCCGCTACGCGGCCGAGCTGGCCGAGCCCGAAGTCGGCAAGCGCGCGGAGAGGTTCGTCAAGCGCGCGAAGGAGTTCCAGGACGTGCTAGGGGCGCACCAGGACGCGATCGTCGCCGAGGCCCGCCTGCGAGGGCTGCTCGCTGATGCGTCGACCGCCGGTGCGGCGTTCGCGGCAGGCCGCCTCGTCGAAGGCGAGCGGCTACGGCGCCGCGAGGCGCGGGCCCGGCTGCCGAAGACCTGGCGTGCCCTGAAGCGAGCGGGCCGCGCAGCCTGGGAATGATCGTCTTCCTCACCCGGCACGCGTGGGCGGGTGACAGCGAGAAGTGGACAGGAGACGACCGCCTGCGCCCGCTCGACGAGCGTGGGCGACGCCAGGCCGAGGCGCTCGTCTCCCAGCTCGAGGGCCGGGAGATCGACCGGATCGTGTCGAGCCCGTACCTGCGCTGCGTCGAGACGGTCATCCCGCTCGCTGCTGCCCGCGGCCTGGAGGTCGAAGAAGACGAGGCGCTCGCGGAAGGCGCCGGCCCCGGCCCCGCGCTCGAGCTCTTTCGCAGCGCGGCGGGATCGCCGCTCCTCGTCTGCGTGCACGGCGACCTCTGCGCCGCCCTGCTCGGCAAGCCGATGAAGAAGGGCGCCACAACCGTGCTCGACGTCACGCAGGACGGGCTCGAGGTGCTCGAGGAGCTGAAGCCTCAGGCGTAGGCGGCGACGCTCTCGCGGAAGAGCGCGAGCGCCGAGCCCTCGCGCAGGCCGCCCGCGGCGACGCCGAGCGGAAGCCCGAGCCGCCGCTGCGCCTCCGCCAGCAGGATCGTCCCGGCGAGCAGCGTCGACGCGCGCTGCGGCGGGATGCCGTAGCGCTTGGAGATCTTCGAGCGCTTCAGGCCCGCGAGCGTCTCGATCGCCGCGGCGAGCCCGTCGGTGTCGAAGACGTCGGTCACGCGCCGAAGCGCGCGCGCCGTGCCTCCGGCCGCGAGCCCGAGCTGCGCCACCGGCGGGACGACCGCCGTGAACGCCTCGGCAGCGAGGTCGCGGGCTCGTGAGACCGCGTCTGCCGACGGCGGGTCGTCGTCCGAGAGCAGCCGCGTCGTCAGGCGCAGCGAGCCGAGGTCGATCGAGCGAACCCAGGCGGGCCCGGCCGCCATCGTGCCGACGACCAGCTGCGCGGAGCCGCCGCCGACGTCGCAAACGGCGACGCTCTCGGGCGGGTCCTCCAGCACGGCCACGGCTCCCGACCACGCCAGCGCTCCCTCCTCTTCCGAGCTGAGAATCCTGACCGGCGCGCCGGTCCCCCGCCGCAGCGCCTCCGCGAACTCCACGCCGTTGGCGCTCTGCCTTCCGGGCGAGGTGACGAGGATCTCGATTCGCTCGCAGCCGAGCCGCCGTGCCCGCCGGGTCTCCGCGTGCGCGACCTCCACCGCCTCGGCGCACTTCTCCGCCGAGATGTAGCCGCAACGCTCGACCTCCTCCCCGAGGCCGAGCTGCTGCTTCTCCTCGTGCACTGCTTGGACGCCGGGCCCATCGGGCACGGCGACGAGGAGCCGGAGCGTGTTCGCTCCCACGTCGATGATGGCAACGCGCACGGGTTTCATTGTGTCCGGCGCGTCGGCCGGTGAATCAGCGCGATCGGGAAACGGTGCTTGCACGCCGTGCCCGGGCCTTTGCCCGCCTCATCAGCGCCTGGTGCAGGCTCTGCGGCGCCTTGCCCTTCTTGCCGTGCACGCGCTCCCAGCGGCCGTCCGAGCGGAGCTCCCACGACCAGCGCGTGTCCTCCATGATCGATTCGAACGTCCGGCTCAGCTCGCGCTGGCTGCGGACGTCCTCGACCGGGACCAGGATCTCGATCCGATGGTCGAGGTTGCGCGGCATCAGATCGGCGCTGCCGAGCAGGTACGTGCTCTCGCCGTCGGCCTCGAAGATGAAGAAGCGGCTGTGCTCGAAGAAGCGCCCGAGCAGCGACCGCACGCGGATGTCTTCCTTGCCCTCGCTTCCGCGCGGGCAGAGCGTGCAGGTCGTGCGCGCGAAGATGTCGATCTCGACGCCCGCATCCGCCGCCGCGTAGAGCTCGTTCACGATCTCCTCGTCCGCGAGGTGGTTGACCTTGATGCGGATCTGCGCGTCCTTGCCTTCCTCGGCCGCGCTCGCGCAGCGCCGGATGTGCTCGACGAGCGCGGAGCGCATCGTGAACGGCGCGACCAGCAGCTTCCGGAACGCCTGCGGCCGGCCGAAGCCCGTCAGATGGTTGAACAGGTCGGCGAGGTCCGCAGTGATCTCCTCGTCCGCGGTGAAGAAGCTGAAGTCCTCGTAGAGCCGGGCCGTGACCGCGTTGTAGTTCCCGGTGCCGATGTGCGCGTAGCGGCGGAGCCCGTCCTCCTCGCGCCGGACGACGAGTGTGCCCTTGGCATGGATCTTGAGCGACGGAAAGCCGTAGACCACGTGGACGCCGGCCGACTCGAGCGCGCGTGACCACTCGATGTTGCGGCGCTCGTCGAAGCGCGCCTTCAGCTCGACGAGGCAGACGGTCTGCTTGCCGTCCTCCGCCGCCTCGATCAGGGCGGGCACGTGCGGCGAGTCCTCGCTCGTCCGGTAGACGGTCGTCTTGACTGCGACCGTCCGGGCGTCCGTCGCCGCCGTTCGCACAAACGCCTCGAACGTGCGCGCAAACGAGTCGTAGGGGTGATGGACGAGCAGCGGCCCCTTGCGCAGCTCCGCGAACATCGCCTCGTCGGTCGAGCCGAAGCGCGTGGGCACGACCGGCACCCAGGGCTCGTCCTTCAGGTCGGGGCGGTCGAGCGCGACGAACTCGTGGAGCTCGGCAAGATCGAGTAGGCCCGGAATGAGGTAGATCTGGTCGTCGTCCACGACCAGTCCGCTCTTCATCTGCTTCAGCATCCGCGTAGAGCACGAGCCCGAGACCTCGACCCGAACGGCCTCGCCGAAGCGGCGGCGCCGCAGCTCGAGCTCGACTGCCTCGAGCAGGTCGTCGGCCTCGTCGGAAACCGCGAAGTCCGCGTCACGCGTGACGCGGAAGACGGTGCACTCGATGACTTCCATTGCCGGGAAGAGCCACCCCAGGAAGTGCCTGATCACCCGCTCGAGCGGCACGTAGAGGCCGCGCGAGCCGATCGGCAGGAAGCGCGGCAAGAGCTCCGGCACCTTCACGCGCGCGAAGCGCTCCTCGCCGGTCTCGTCGTCGCGGACGAACAGCCCGAGGCTGAGGGAGAGGCCGGAGATGTACGGGAACGGCTGGCCCGGCCCGACCGCGAGCGGCGTCAGGACGGGGAAGATCTCGGCGTCGAAGACCCGCTCGAGCTCCTCCAGCTCGTCTGGATCGAGATCCTCGATCTCCGCCACGACGATCCCGGCGGTCGCGAGCGCGGGCTTGAGGTGGCGCTTCCAGAGCTTCGCCTGCTCCGTCGCGAGCCGTAGCGCCCGCTCGCGGATCTCGCGCAGCGCAGCCTGCGGCGTCATTCCGTCGGGGGAGCGCACCGTGAGGCCCGCCGCCACCTGGTCCATCAGGCCGGCGACGCGGACCATGAAGAACTCGTCCATGTTGTGCGAGAAAATCGCGCACAAGTTGACGCGGTCGAGCAGCGGCAGCGAGTCGTCGGCGGCCACCTCCAGCACGCGCCCGTTGAAGTCGAGCTGCGAGAGCTCGCGGTTGAGAACGCGTGATCGGAGGTCCTCAGAACTCACAGCCATAGCCGATTATCCTCTCGGTCCTGCGGCCCTGCATGGGTTAAGAACTGGTTACGAAGGCTCAGCCCGCGTCGGCGGCCGCGCTGACGAGAGCATCCGCCGGCTCGGGCGAGCCCGCGAGGGCGCTCAGCGCGTCGGCGTAGACGTCGCGCCCTTGCGGCGCGTAGAGCGGCCGGACATCGACGGCGCCGTTCAGCTCGAGCACGGAGAAACCACCGGGCCCGGTCGGCAGGAGGTCGATGCCGACGAGGTCGAGCCCCGACGCGGCCGCTGCGGCCTTGGCCAGGCTCACGGCGACCGGAGACGGCACGACGGACGAGACGGTCGCGCCGAGCGCCGCGTTCGTGCGCCACTCGCCCGGCTGAGCAGTGCGCACGGCGGCGCCGACCACCTCTCCGCGCGCCACGATCACGCGAAGGTCGTGGCCGAGCGGCGGGATCAGCTCCTGTGCGATCGCGCCGCCCGAGCGGAACCACGATCTGGCGGAGAGCCGCCCGAGCGTCCGCTCGAGCTCGCGCTGGTTCTTGCAGAGGCAGACGTCGCGCCCCCAGCTGCCGAAGCGCGGCTTGACCACCACCGGGAAGTCGAGGTCGGGCAGGTCCGCGTGCCGTTCGACGAGCTTCGTCCGCGGATGCGGGAGGCCCGCGCGGCGCAGCGTCCGCGCGGTCAGGAGCTTGTCGTGCGCGCGGAGCAGCGCAGCCGGCGGGTTGAGCACGGTGACGCCGTTGTCGGCAAGCCGCTCGAGGGTGGTGAGCCCCTCCTCGGCGCCGACCAGGTCCTCCCGCACGTCGAGCCGCGCGAGCGCCAGGTCACCCGGCTTGAGTGCGAGCAGCGCCTCGCGCGGAGAAAGCAGCTCGACCGGCAATCCGCCCCAGGTGCGCGCGGCAAGTGAGACGTTCGTCTGGCTCGCTCGGTGTGCGACGACGGCAACGCGCATGGCGCTAGCCGTACGTTGAACCGGCCGGGCGTGCCCGTGGGCTTCAGTCTGGTTACCGGCTGGTGTCGAAGCAGGTCGGCTTCGAAGGGCCCTAGATCCCGGCGATCGCCTGCTTGTCGGCCGTGACGACCTTGGCCGGCAAGGGCGCGAACTGCAAGGACTGCGCGAACTGCTGTCCCGTCGTGACCGCGTAGGTCAAGAAGGGCTTGAGCAGCGACGCCTTCGCCGAGCCCTTCGGCACGATCGCGTACGTGAACGTCGAGATCGGGTACGCATCCGGGGCCGACGCCGGCGGGTTCGTGATCGAGACGGTGTTGTCGGGGCCGAGCGACGAGACCGTCTTCGCCGCCGCGAGGATGCTCGGCACGCCCGGCGTCGGGAACTTGCCCGCCGCGTTCTCGACGAGCGCGTAGTCGAAGTTGTTCGAGAAGACGTAGGAGATGCCGAGGTAGCCGAGCGCGCCGTCCGTCCGCTGGAGATCGGCCGCGACGCCCTCGTTTCCCTTCCCGCCCGTGCCGGCCGGGAAGTTGACCTGCGTCGAGACGCCGTGCTTGCTCTTCCACTCCGGACTGACCTTGGAGAGGTAGTCGGTGAACGCGTAGGTGTCGCCGCTGCCGTCGCTGCGATAGACGGGCGTGATCCCGGTGGCCGGAAGCTTCGCGCCGGGGTTCAGGCGCGCGATCGCGGGATCGTTCCAGTGTGTGATCTTGCCGAGGTAGATGTCGGCGAGAACGGGCCCCGAGAGCTTGAGCTTCGCCGGCGCGCCCTTGAGGTTGTAGGCGACGAGCGTCGCGGCCAGCGCCCACGGCACCTGCACGCAGCCCTTG
Source organism: uncultured Actinomycetes bacterium (assembly GCA_963755635.1). Taxonomy (GTDB): domain Bacteria; phylum Actinomycetota; class Thermoleophilia; order Gaiellales; family Gaiellaceae; genus AC-32. The sequence goes on from CAVWKS010000036.1 coordinate 513,867, forward strand.
CACGCCGAGGCCTGGTCGGGCGTCAGCGGCGCGTCGCTTGCGCCGAAGTCGACGGTGCGCCCGGTGATCTGCGCGATCCCGCCGCCGGAACCGATCGAGCCGTAGGTGACGGTGACGCCGGCGCGCTGCTGGTAGTCGCCCGACCACTTCGCGACGAGTGGCGCGACGAGCGTGCTACCGGCGCCGACGATCGCCTTGCTGCCGCTGCCGCCGCCACTGCTGCCGCCTCCGCCGCCGCAGCCCGTGGCCAGAGCCACGACGCCAGCGATGAACGCGAGTCGGCTAGGCGCGCTGCTCGGGATGCGACGCATCGGTGAACTCGCGGAACTCTGCTGTCAGGAGGTACGCGACCTGTTCGCCGATGTCGACGGCGTGGTCGCCGATCCGCTCGAGCGTCCGCGAGACGAGCACCATCCGCAGCACCCACTCCCGCAATCCCGGCTCGCCGACGATCTCCAGGACCCGCTCGACAAAGCGGCGGTTCGAGCGGTCGATCAGCTCGTCGAGCCCGACGAGCGACTCGGCGGCCTCGAGGTCGCGGTTCGAGAAGGCGTTGAGCGCGACGCTGATCATCTCCTCGGCGCGCTCGCCCATCTCCTGCAGCGTCTGCTGCATGGTGGGGTCGCCCTCGCTGTCGGCGACGAGCTTCGTCAGCTTGGCGATCGTCACGGAGTAGTCGGCCATGCGCTCGAGGTGGAGATTCGTGTGCAGCATCGCCAGGACGAGGCGCAGGTCGGTCGCGACCGGCGTCTGCCGCGCGAGCAGCGACTGGATCCCTTCCTCAATGCGCAGGTACTGCTTGTCGACGTCGTCGTCGAAGGCGATCACGTCGTCGGCGAGCTCCAGGTCGTGCTGCGCGAGCGCGTTCAGGGCACCACGCAGGACGCGGAGGACGAGGGCGCCTTCTTCCTGCAAGCTGGCTTCGAGCTGGTCGAGCTCTTCCTGGAAGTTGCCTCGCACCAGCAGGGCCTACCCGAACCGGCCCGTCACGTAATCCTCGGTGCGCTTGTCGGCCGGTGCGGTGAAGATCTTCGGCGTCTCGTCGTACTCCACGAGGACACCGTAGCGTTCTGCGCCTTCGACCTGGAGGCTGAAGAACGCAGTCCGGTCGGCCACGCGCGCCGCCTGCTGCATGTTGTGCGTCACGATCACGATGGTGTAGTCGCGCTTGAGATCGTGCATCAGCTCCTCGATCCTCTGGGTGGCGATCGGGTCGAGCGCGGAGGCCGGCTCGTCGAGCAGGAGCACCTCGGGCTCGATCGCGATCGCCCGCGCGATGCAGAGGCGCTGCTGCTGGCCGCCCGAGAGCGAGAGCGCGCTCTTTTTCAGCCGGTCCTTGACCTCGTCCCAGAGGGCAGCGCTTTGGAGCGCCTTCTCGACCCGCTCGTCGAGGCCCTTCTTCAGCCCGAGGATGCGCGGCGCCCAGGCGACGTTGTCGTAGATCGACTTCGGGAACGGATTCGGCTTCTGGAAGACCATCCCGATCCGGCGGCGCACCTCGACCTGGTCGACCCCGGGGCCGTAGAGATCGGTGCCGTGGTAGAGGATCTTGCCCTCGTGCCTGAAGCTCGGCACCTCGTCGTTCATGCGGTTCAGACAGCGGATGAAGGTGCTCTTGCCGCAGCCTGAAGGGCCGATCACGGCGGTGATCACGTTGCGGTAGACCTCGAGGCCGACGTCCTTGACCGCGATGTTCGAGCCGTAGCGGGCGGTCAGGCCCTGGATGTCGAAGACCGGCTCGCCCGTCTGCGGGCGGGCCTCCTCCTCCCGCGCGGCAACGTCGACCGGCCTCATCGGCGCCATCGTATCGGGCGTGCTCACATCGCCCTCCTCGTTCAACGTCCTACCAATTTGGCTCGTGTGCGCGCAAGCGCCAGGCGGGCGACCAGACTCGTGACCAGCACGAACAGCATCAGCACAAGAGCCGTCGCCCAGGCGCGGCTGTGGTCGGCCGGGTCGGGCGATTCGGACCAGATGAAGATCTGCACCGGCGCGTTGGGCAGTGCGTGAATCGGATTCCAGGTGACAGTCCGGCCGTAGATCGAGGTCACGAACAGGAGCGGGGCCGTCTCGCCAACCGCCCGCGCGACGGCGAGGACGGTGCCGGTGAGGATCCCACCGAGGGCGCTCGGCAGGATGATCCCGAGCACCGTGCGCCAGCGGCTCGCGCCGAGTGCCAGAGCCGCCTCACGGTGGCCGCGCGGCACGAGACGCAGTACCTCTTGAGTTGCGCGCGTGATCAGCGGCAGCATCACGATCGAGAGGCCGATGCTCCCCGACCAGGCGTTCTGGAGATGCCCGTAGACGAAGACCCCGAAGACGAAGACGCCGATGACGATCGAGGGGAGCCCGTTCATCAGATCGACGGCGAGCTGGATCGCCGGCGCCACGCGAGCCGGCGCGAACTCCTCGATGTAGAGCGCGATCGCGACCCCGAACGGCAGCGCGATCGCCGTCGCGAGCCCGACGAGCACAGCCGAGCCGACGAGCAACGGCGCGATCCCGCCTTTCTCCGGCGAGAACGGAATCGGCAAGTCGCTCGTCAGGAAGCCCCAGGACAGCTCGCCCGCGCCGCGCTTAGCCACCGACCAGACCACGATGCCGAGCACGAAGATGGCCAGGAGGGCCGCGAGCATCGCGGCGCTCTCGGCGATCCGGTTGACGATCTTGCGGCGGCGAACGCGACCGCCTCCCTGCAGGCTGGGCCGCGGCTCGACCGCCGCCATCAGCTGCCCTCCGTTCGCACGTACGCGAAGCGGCGAACGATCAGCTGAGCGGCGAGGTTCGTGACGACCCCGATCACGAGCAGGATCGCCGCGAGGTAGAAGAGCGACGCGATCTGCAGCTTCGAGACCGCCCCCTGGTACTGCCCGGCGATCCGGCTCGCCATCGTGTCGCCGGGCACGAAGAGAGACCACTGGATCCCCCACGCGGCGCCGATCACCTGCGTGACCGCGATGGCCTCGCCGAGCGCGCGTCCGAGGCCGAGGATGATCGCCGCGGCGATCCCCGGGCGCGACGAGGACAGGACGACTCCGCGCACCATCTCCCAGCGGGTCGCGCCGAGCGCAAGCGCGCCTTCCTCTTGCTCCGACGGGACGCTGACGAACAGCTCACGGCAGACGCTGGCGATGATCGGGACGGCCATGATCGCCAGGATCACGCCCGCGACGAAGATCCCGCTCGAACCCGGTTTCCCGCTGAAGAGCGGGATGAACCCGAGGGTGCGGTGTAGCCACGGCTCGACGTGGTTCGCCAGGAACGGGCCGAGGACGAGGATGCCCCAGAGCCCGAGGACGACGGTCGGGATCGCAGCGAGCATCTCGACCAGCGAGCCCACGACGACCCGGAGCCCGCTCGGCGCGAGCTCGCTCAGGAAGAGCGCGATCGCGATTGCGAGCGGCGTTGCGATGAGCAGGGCCATCAACGAGGTCACGGCTGTCCCGTAGAGGCCCGGCAGGGCGCCGAAGACGTTCTTGTTCGTATCCCAGGCCGTTCCCCAGACGAACGAGATCCCGAAGGTGCTGAAGGCCAGGTGTGCCCCGTGCACGATCTTGTAGGCGATGAAGCCGATCGTGCCGAGCGCCACGAGCGAGGCGCCGAGCGTGACGAGCACGAGGATGCGGTCCCCGAGCCAGTCGCGTACCCGACGTCTGCCCCGCAGTTGATCTGTCGCCGCAACCGTGGCCACGCGGCGCCCACGCTACGCGAGCCGCCGCTTGAAAAGGGCGTTGTTACCGGACCGTTACCGGATCACTACCGCCTTTCAGCCCACATGCGCGCGCTACCGGGGCACGCTCGTGGCGCACACCGTGCACAAGGAGAGGAGAACAACTTGACTCGCAATCGAAGCCTCGCGGCTGCGCTTGCCGTGCTTGCCACGGCCGCGCTCGCGCTCACCGTCCTGACCGGTCTGGCCGGGGCGACTTCGAAGAAGGACTCGCTCACCGGCGCCGGCAGCACTTTCGTCGCGCCGCTCGTCGCGCAGTGGACGGCGCACTACTCAGCTGCCGACATCAACTACTCAGCGGTCGGCAGCGGCGCCGGCATCGCGCAGATCACGGCTCGCACTGTCGACTTCGGTGCGAGCGACGCACCGCTGACGAAGGACCAGGCCGACGCCTGCAACGGCTGCGTCCAGATCCCCTGGGCCTACGCCGCTACGTCGATCCCGTACAACGTGAGCGGCGTGGGCTATGGGCTTCATCTGACCGGGCCGATCCTGGCCAACATCTACCTCGGCCACATCACGAAGTGGAACGACAAGCGGATCAAGGCGATCAACAAGGGCGTCAACCTGCCCAACGAGGACATCGTCCCGATCTACCGCAGCGACGGAAGCGGCACGAGCTACAACTTCACCGACTACCTGTCGCACGTGAGCAAGGAATGGAAGAACAAGATCGGCAAGGGCACCCAGCCGGCTTTCCCGGTCGGGGTCGGCGCCCGCGGCAGCTCCGGAGTCTCCGCGAAGCTCACCTCCACGGCCGGCGGCATCACCTACGTCGACGTCGCCTACTCGTACAAGAACCGCTTCAAGATCGCGAAGATGAAGAACCGCGCCGGCAAGTTCATCCTGCCGTCCGTCAAGTCGCTGACCGCGGTCTCGAAGACCGTCAAGAAGGTGCCGAAGAACAACGCCATCTCGGTGGTCGACCCGCCGAAGAGCGTGAAGGCCGGCTACCCGATCTGCACCTTCACGTGGGTGATCGTGCCGTTGAAGACAGGCAAGGCCCCCCAGCTGAAGTCGTTCATCAACTGGGCGGTCACCAAGGGGCAGCAGTACGGTCGCCCCCTGCTCTTCCTGCCGATCCCCAAGGTCGTGCAGACAGCAGCCAAGAAGACGACCGCCAGGCTCCACACCTAGGCGCTTGGCAGTACGCAACGCACGTCGAGCCCGCGGCCTTTCGCGCCGCGGGCTTCGACGTTCCCACCGGCGGTCTCGACCACGTGCTTGACGATCGCCAGGCCGAGGCCGCTGCCGCGGGTGGTGCGGGCGCGGTCGGAGCGAAAGAACCGCTCGAACAGCCGCGGCGCATCCTCCTCGGGCACGCCGGTGCCGTCGTCGGACACTTCGAGCACGATCCTGCTTTCCTCGGTGCTGAGCGAGACGACGCAGGTCGCGCCCTCGCCCGCGTACCGGATCGCGTTCTCGACGAGGTTCTCGACGACCGTGCGAAGCATCCGGCGGCGCATAGGCACCCGGATCGACTCGTCCTCGATCCGCAGCTCGAGCCGCAAACCGGCCAGCTCGGCGCGCTCCGCCGAGGAGGCGACCAAGTCGCGCAGCAGGGGCGCCGCCTCCGTCTCGCCGAGGGAAACGACCTCCCTCCCCTGCTCGAGCTCGCTCAGGAAGAGGATGTCGTCGACCAGCTCCGTCATCTCGTCGACCTCCTCGCGCGCCTGCCGCAGCAGGTGCGGAAGGTCGGCGCCTGGGAGCTCCGCGGTCTCGAGCAACGCCACGAGCCGCGCGAGGGGCGTCCTGAGCTCATGAGACACGGCGGCTGTGAAGGCGGTGCGAAGCTCTTCGTAGTCGGGATGCGTCACTAAGGTGAGTATCGCGTGACCAAGGTCCTGATCGTCGAAGACGACGAGCTGATCGCCGACGGGATGGCGCAGCACCTCGCAGCGGCGGGCATCGAGCCGGTGCGTGTCGCAGCCGGCGAAGCCGGGATTGCGCGGCTGCGCTACGAGCGCCCGGACGTGCTCGTGCTCGACCTGATGCTGCCCGGGCTCGACGGCTGGAGCCTGATCGAGCGGGCACGCGCCGAGGGGATCGGCACGCCGATCGTCGTCGTCAGCGCGCGGGGCACCGAGCACGACCGCGTGCACGCGCTCCAGATCGGCGCCGACGACTACATGGTCAAGCCGTTCTCGATGAAGGAGCTGGTCGCGCGAGTCCAGGCGGCTGCGCGGCGTGGCGTACGCGGGCTGCACGAGGAGCGCGGCGAGGAGCTCGTGATCGAAGAGCTCCGGATCGACCCGAGATCGGTGCAGGCCTTCGTGGACGGCGAGAACGCGGAGCTGACGCCGACCGAGTTCCGGCTGCTCTACACGCTTGCCCAGGACCGCGGCCGGGTCGCGAGCCGAGACGAGCTGCTGCAGCGGATCTGGGGCCGGAGGGCCACGCACCGCGACCGGACGGTGGACGTCTGCGTCCGCCGCCTGCGCGAGAAGATCGACACGCGAGCCTCGAAGCACACGTTCATCCAGACGCGGTACGGCGTCGGCTACAGCCTCGAGCCGGTCCCTAAGTAGCGGACTCCCCGCGAATCAGCTGGTAGGCCAGCGCGCCGAGCGAGGCGCCCGCAACCGGCGCGACGATGTACAGCCAGAGCGCGTGCAGGTCGCCGGAGACGAGCGCCGGGCCGGCCGAGCGCATCGGGTTCATCGACGCGCCGGAGATCGGCCCGCCGAACAGCGCGTCGAGCCCGATCGTCCCGCCGATCGCGATCGCGGCAGCCTCACCGACTGCGCGCGTATCGGTGGCCACCGCCATGATCACGAACATCAGGAAGAAGGTCAGCAGGAGCTCCCAGAGGAACGACTGGCCCTGCGAGCCCGACGGCAGCGTTGCCCCCACGTGGGCGATATCGCCGAGCGACCCACGCAGCACTGCGGCGGCGACAACCGCCCCGAGCAGCTGAGCGCACCAGTAGGCGGCGGCGCGGCTCCAGGGAAAGTGGCGGCTGAGCGCGAAGGCAAAGGTGACCGCACCGTTGAAGTGCGCGCCGGAGATGTGGCCTACCGCGTAGATCATCGCCATGATCACGAGCCCGAATGTGAAGGCGACTCCGATGTGTCCGAGAGCATGAGTCTTCGCGTCGACCATGATCGCGCCGGCGCCTGCGAACACCAGCGTGAACGTGCCGACGAACTCGGCCGCGAGCAACCGGGCGAGCGGCACGCTCAGGTGGGGAGCAGCTCGGCGACGAGCGCCTGAACGCGAGTGTCGATCTCGTCGCGGATCCGGCGAACGGTCTCGAGGTCCTTGCCGTCCGGGTCTTCGAGGTCCCAGTCCTCGTAGCGCTTGCCGGGAAAGATCGGGCACGCGTCGCCGCAGCCCATCGTGATCACGACGTCCGCGGCGCGGACCACCTCGTCCGTCAGCGGCTTCGGGAACTCCTCGCTCATGTCGACGCCGACCTCTTCCATCGCCTCGACGGCCGCCGGGTTGATCTGCTCCCCGGGTGTCGAGCCGGCGGAACGGACATGGATCCGACCCTCTGACCGAAGCTTGACGAGGCCCGCAGCCATCTGGCTCCGGCCGGCGTTGTGGGTGCAGACGAACAGCACTTCCGGCTGCTCCTTGACCAGCTTGCCCTCGGCCTGCGCCAGCGCCTTCAGCCGCTCGCGGGCGAAGCGGTGCGCAAGCACCGGCACGAAGACGTTGATCCGCGCGTCCCCGAGCAAATCCTGCGACTCCGCCATGTAGCGCGCGATTGTCTCCTTGGAGAAGATGCCGTCAAATTCGTCGGCCAGCCTCGCGGCCGCCTGATTGATGTGGTGCTGGGTCACCGGGTCAATCGCCTGCGGCATCATGCACCTCCTCGAGATCGACGCTGATCGATGTTCTAGGCGCCGCGGATGATGACAAGGTCATCGACGTGTGTCAATATCGTAGCCGTGCAACCGATCGCGACAATCGCAGCCTCATGCCCACCGCTCCTGCAAGAGCCGCTCGACGCGGAAGGAGCCGAGCAGCTCGCGGGCGCGCTGAAGGCGGTCGCCGACCCGGCCCGCTTGCGTCTCCTGAGCCTGATCCAGGCCCAGCCCGGACACGAGGCCTGCGTCTGCCACCTGACCGAGCCGCTCGGGCTCAGCCAGCCGACCGTGAGCCACCACCTGAAGGTGCTACTGCAGGCGGGCCTCGTCGAGCGCGAGCAGCGCGGCAGCTGGGCGTTCTTCCGAGTCCGCGAAGAGCCGCTCGCCGTGCTACGCAAGTTGCTTGCTTAGCGCTTTACTCCAGCCGATCGTGTGGCACGGCATGAGCCCGTCCTTGGGTCGATGAGACTCGCCGGCGGAGCCGGGCTTTGCCCGGCGGGAGCCTCACAGACGCAAAGACACTGGCATCAACGCCGCAGCCGCCGGCATGTGAAACGCACGGACGCCGTCTCCGTCGTGAAGGAGGGGGCCAACGGGGGAACCAGGGGTTCCCCCGTTATTCGAGGCGATAGATCGGCACCAGGCTCTTCTCGCGGTCCGTGTCGATCCGCGCGACGACCTCGACGTACGGCTCCAGGCCGGAGCCGTGCAGCTTCGCCTTCAGGAGCTCGTCGACCTGGTAGAGCCCGGCCGAGTTGTTCATCTTGATCTCGACCGAGACGGCGCGGTCCTTTCCCTCCGAGATGATCACCTCGTCGATCGCCGCGGCGGAGATCGAGTGGATCGAGACCCGGCCGCGCTCGAACGGGATCCGCGAGCGGCCCTCCTCGATGTCGAGCGCGTCGGCGACGCGGACGATCCCGGCCTCGAGGGTCAGCGGATGGCCCGACTCGCGGTGCGCGGTGATCGCCTGCAAGACCTCCGCGACGACGACGGTCAGCTCCGGCTCCTCGTAGAGCCCGGCCAGCAGGTGGCGCGCCCTCGGCTCGGCGAGGAAGAGGCTCCAGTCCTCGTGCCGGTCGCGGTGGACGGCCATCCCGACGCAGTGCAGCAACGACCCGAGCAGGACGACGACCTCGGCGTCCTCCTGCTTCATGTCGTAGTCCGCGACCATCGCGGGCTCGATGTCGCGCTTCTCCAGGATCCGCAGGAGCCGGAGCGCGATGTTGGCCACGATCTGGATGTGCACCCACGAGTGGTCGTTGATCCCGAGGCGCTTGACGGCGTTGACGTTCGAGACGTGCCACAGCGCTTTCAGCGCCTCGTCTTCGTTGACGCGCTCGAGGAGCGCCCTCAGCTTCCGGCTGCGCTGCGCGGGCACGTTGATCCGCATCTGCCCGACGGCCTCGGCCGGCGTGAGCCGCGCCTCGCGCTCGGCCTCCGGGGAGGCGGGCTCGTCGATCCGATCGCGTAGTTCTCTGTCGATCTCGGACACGGCCGCTAGGAGCCCAGGCCGGCGAGGCTGCGGAAGAGCTCGCGCGCCGTCTCGAGGCCGAGCGGGACGTACTCGGCGAGCAGGCGCTCGTTCGGCGAATGGATGCTGCTCTCCGGGAGCGCGAAGCCGGTGATGATCGTCGGAATGCCCTTGTCCACGAGGGCGGGGACGATCGGGAGCGTGCCGCCGGAGCGGACGAGGAGCGGGCGGCGGCCGAAGGTCTTCTCGAACGCCGCCAGGCCGAGCTGCACGGCGGCCGCGTCCGGCGGCACGAGGCCGGGCGGGCTCGACGAGAGCCGCGTCAGCTCGAGCTCGGCTCCGTCCGGCGCCGCCTCGCGGAGGAGCTGCTCCAGCGCCGCGCCGATCGTGTCGACGTCCTGTCCCGGCGCGAGGCGGATCGAGAGATTCGCCTCGGCGGAGACCGGCAGCACCGTCTTCTGCAGCACCGGCGAGCCGCCCGCGATCCCGTTCACGTCGAGCGCCGGCTCCGCGGTCGTGCGCAGGTAGAACTCCTCGGCCGCGCGGTCGTACGCCCGCGTGGCGCCCGCGTCCCGCAAGAGCTCCTCTCCCTGGACGAGCTCAGCCCAGCCGGCGACCTCCTCGTCTGTCGGCGGCGCGATCCCGGCGCGGAGCGGTTCGGGCAGCACCCCGTCGCGGGCGAGCACCTTGTCGAGCAGCCCGTTCAGCGCGTGCAACGCGTTCAGGGCGGCGCCGCCGAAGAGGCCCGAATGGAGATCGCGGGTGCCGGTGCGCAGGACGAGGTGGTAGTAGACGAGCCCGCGCGTTGCGACGCTGAACTCCGGGACGCCGCGCGTCGTCATGCCGCTGTCGAAGATGATCGCCGCGTCCGCCCCGCGCTCGTCCGCCTCGAGGAAGTCGACGATCTGGTGGCCGCCCGTCTCCTCCTCGGCGTCACAGGTCACGCGGACGTTCACCGGCAGCTCCCCTGCGGCGGCGAGCTCGGCGGCCGCCTTGACGAGGATGTAGAGCTGGCCCTTGTCGTCGGCGACACCGCGGGCGTAGAGCCAGCCGTCGCGCTCCTCGAGCGTGAACGGATCCGACTCCCAGAGCTCGAGCGGGTCGGGCGGCTGCACGTCGACGTGCCCGTAGACGAGGATCGTCGGAGCCATGTCCGGGGTCTGACCCCGGACGTGTCCGTCCGAAGCGGGCAGGTCGCCGAGGATCAGGGGCTGCGTGTCGGTCGGCACGACCTCGGCCGAGCCGCCGGCCTGCCGGACGAACTCCGCGAGCCACTCGGCCGCGCGCCCGACGTCGTCCGAGTGCGCCGGATCGGCGCTGACGCTCGGGATCGCGACCAGCTCCGCCAGCTCGTCGAACCAGGCTTCGGCCACGGCGGCGAGTCTATGCCGCGACGGTCGAGCGCGACGCCGCGAGCTGGCCGCACGCCGCCTCTATGTCGCGGCCGCGCGTCAGCCGGACCGTCGCCGGCAGCCCGGCACGGTCGAGCACTGCCTTGAACGCGTCGATCGCCCGCCGCGAGGACCCGTCGAACGCGCCGGTCGGGTTGTACGGGATCAGGTTGACCTTGAAGACGCGGCGGTCGAGCAGCTCCGCCAGCTGGCGCGCCTGCTCGACGCGGTCGTTCACGCCGGCGAGCATCACGTACTCGACGAAGACCTTGCGGCGGCGCAGCGCGAAGTAGCGGCGACACTCCGCCAGCACGTCCGCCAGCGGGTAGCGCTCGTTGACCGGCATCAGCTCGGCCCGCAGCGCGTCCTCGGGCGCGTGCAGCGAGATCGCGAGACGGATCGGCTGCTCCACCTCGTCGACGAAGCGCTTGAGGCCGGGGAGCCAGCCGACGGTCGAGATCGTCGTGCGCCTGGGTGTGATCCCGAGGTCGGGCAGCCGGCGGGCCGCCTCGAGCACGTTGTCGAAGTTCAGCATCGGCTCGCCCATCCCCATGAAGACGCAGTGGTCGAGCTCCTCGATGCGCCGAAAGTGGAGCGCCTGGTCGAGGATCTCCGACGCCGTGAGGTTGCGGCCGAAGCGCATCGAGCCGGTCGCGCAGAACGTGCACGTCAGCGGGCAGCCGGACTGAGACGAGACGCAGATCGAGCGCCGTCCGTCGCGGTAGCGCATCAGCACGGCTTCGACCGGATGACCGTCGTGCGTGCGGAAGAGGGTCTTGACGGTGCCGTCGCGCGACTCCGCCTGAGCGGCGGTCTCGAGCGTCGAGAATGGAACCTGCTCCTCCAAGACAGTGCGGAGCGAAAGCGGGACGTTGCTCATCTCGTCGTAGCCCGAGGCCCCGCGGGCGGCCCATGCCCACACCTGGCCCGCTCGGTAGCGCGGCTCGCCGCGCTCGGCCAGCGTCCGTTCGAGGACTTCGAGATCCATACGTCAACGGTAGCGCCTGAACGAAAGAGGCCCCGGTTGCCCGGGGCCTCACCCTCTCGAACCGACTACGCCGCGCTCAGGCGACGTCGCGCAACGCGACCGACTCGGACAGCGCGCGCAGCTTCTTCAGGCTCTGGTTCTCGATCTGGCGGATGCGCTCGCGGGTGACGTTGAACGTGCGACCGACCTCGTCGAGCGTGCAGGGGTGCTCGCCGTTGAGCCCGTAGCGCAGCTCGAGCACGCGGCGCTCGCGCAGGCTCAGCGTCCCGAGCACGCGCAGCAAGGTCGCCTTGCGCAGCTCCACCTCGGCGGCCTCCTCCGGCAGCGGCTCGCTCTCGTCGGTCAGGAAGTGCCCGAACTCCGACTCCTCCTCGTCACCGACGGGCTTCTCGAGAGAGACAGGCGCCTGCGAGCTGCGGCGGATCTGCTCGACCTCGTCGGGCGCGAGCTCGACGTCACGAGCGATCTCCGCGGCGGTCGGCTCCCTGCCCAGCTCGGCGCGCAGCTTGCGCTCCGAGCGCACGATCTTGTTCAGCTTCTCGACGATGTGGACCGGCATGCGGATCGTGCGGCCCTTGTCGGCGAGCGCCCGCGCGACGGCCTGCCGGATCCACCACGTCGCGTAGGTCGAGAACTTGAAGCCCTTGCGGTGGTCGAACTTCTCCGCGGCCCGCACGAGCCCGATCGTCCCCTCCTGGATCAGATCGAGGAACGGCAGCCCCTGGTTGCGGTAACGCTTGGCGATCGAGACGACGAGGCGCAGGTTCGCCTCGACCATCTCCTGCTTCGCCCGGTGCTCGCCACGCTCGATCCGCTTCGCGAGCTCGACTTCCTGCGCGGCCGTCAGCAGGTCGACCTTGCCGATGTCCTTGAGGAAGAGCTGCAGCGAGTCGGTGCTGACCTCGCGCGCTTCTGCCACGGCTTCCTGCTCCTTCTCCCCGTCCCCGCTGTCGACGACCTCGATGTGCAGCTCCTCGAGCGCGGCATAGAACTCGTCGATCTGCCCCGCGTCGAGCTCCAGCTCGCCGAGGGCGACCGAGATCTCCTCGGTGCTCAGCGTTCCCGTCTGACGCGCGCTCTCCAGAAGGCCTTTCGCCTCCTCGGTCTCGAGCACCTCCCCGATGCTCGTGACCCTGACCCGCTCCCCCTGCGCCACCTCGCTCATGCGGCTCCTCTCTGGGCTCCCGTTATTCCGCTCCCCTCTAGCGGCTGCGGCACTAAAACACGTGACCCGGACGGACGCCATAGGCCGAACGGCTCATTTTTCGCTCAACGGGTCCCAGCTTTCGCCAGCACGGCCAGATAGGCTGCGGCCTGGCGCCCCAGCGCGGTGCTCGGGCCCTCCCGCCGGGCTTGCTGGAGCTCGTCGCGGGCCTTGCCCACCTGGCCGATCCAGAGCAGGAGCAGGCCGAGGTGGAAGCGCACCGTCTGCGCATGCGGGTAGACCCTGACCAGCGGGCCGAGCCGTGAGAACGCAGCGGATGGGTTGTTCTTGTCGAACCGGCCGACTGCCGCCGCGACCTGAGCCTCGGGATCGCGCGGATCGGCGCGTGCAGCCGCCGCGAACTGCCGCTCCGCCGAGACGGGCCGGTTGAGCCGCTGGAGGGCGACGCCGTAGAGGATCTTCGCGTGCGGGTCGCCGGCGGCGGCGGCGCGGGCGAGCGCCTCGAGCTCCCGCGCCGGCGGGAGCACGCGGATGCGAAGCGGCGGCTGGAAGGACGGCACGAAGGTCGGCAGCCCGGGTGCAAAGCTCGGGTGCAGGAAGTCGGCAGCACGCACCGCGTAGAGCGAATCGGGGTCGAGCTTCTCGGCGGTGCGCCAGGCCTGCACGGCCTCGGCGTCGTGGCGCGACCAGTAGAGCGCGAGCCCCAGATGGAGGGCAATCAGCGCACTGCGCGGATCCTCGGCGGCGAGCTGCTGCAGCCGCCCGACGGTTCCGCTCGGCCAGGCGGCGAGCGCGGCGCCGACCTCGGCCTCGGGCGAGTGGTAACGGGCGAAGATCGCCTCGGCGCGGGCGGCCTGCCGGTCCTGGTCGTACAGCGTCTCGGCTTTCCGCAGCGCCTGCGCCTCGGGATCCGTCCGGGTGCCCAGGTCGAGCGCGAGCGGCGGCGAGCCGCGGCGCGGCTTGACCGTCGGCACGTTGCTGCGGGTCGCGAGCACGCCGATCACGACGACCCCCGAGGCCGCCGCGGCGGCCAGGCCGACCAGCAGGAAAATTCGCGCGCGAGGGCTCACCGCTCCATACAATCGAAAGCGGGATGCCGTCGTACAGAGACCTGCTCAAGACGGTCAAAGCCGAGATCGAAGAGGCCGGGCCGAAGGGCGCCCAGGCACTGGTCGACGAGGGCGCGCTGCTCCTCGACGTGCGCGAGCACGACGAGTGGCAGCAGGGCCGGATCCCGGGCGCGGTCCACATCCCGCGCGGCAACCTCGAGTCGCGTGTCGAGCAGGCGGCGCCGGACCGCTCGCGACCGGTCGTCATCTACTGCGCGCAGGGGAACCGCTCGGCATTCGCCGCGAAGACGCTCGCCGAGCTCGGTTACGAGCGGCCCGTCTCGCTCGAGGGCGGCTACACGGCCTGGCAGCGCGACGGCCTGCCGACCGAGCTGCCGCGCACGCTCGGGCCCGAGCGGCTCGCGCGCTACAGCCGGCACCTGCTGATTCCCGAGGTCGGCGAGGAGGGCCAGCTGCGGCTGCTCGACTCGCGAATCCTGCTGATCGGCGCGGGCGGGCTCGGCTCTCCGGCGGCTCTGTACCTGGCGGCTGCGGGCGTCGGGCGGCTCGGGATCGTCGACGCGGACGTCGTCGACGAGACGAACCTGCAGCGCCAGATCGCGCATTCGACCAACTCGCTCGGCGAGCCCAAGACCGACTCGGCGCGCCGGCGGATCGAGTCGCTCAACCCTGACGTCGACGTCGTGGCCTTCCGCGAGCGGCTGACCTCCGACAGCGTCGACCGGATCCTCGAGCCCGGCTGGGACGTGATCGTGGACGGCGCGGACAATTTCCCGACGCGGTACCTCCTGAACGACGCGTCCGTCTGGCACGACATCCCCGTCGTGCACGGCTCGATCTTCCGCTTCGAGGGCCAGGCGACCGTCTTCAAGCCCGGCGAGGGGCCCTGCTACCGGTGCCTGTTCCCCCAGCCCCCACCGCCGGACCTTGCGCCGAGCTGCGCCGAGGGCGGCGTGCTGGGCGTGCTGCCGGGCGTGATCGGCTCGATCCAGGCCGCCGAAGCGCTCAAGCTCGCGCTCGGGATCGGCCAGCCGCTCGTCGGCCGGCTGCTCCTCTACGACGCGCTCTCGGGCGAGTTCTCAGAGATGAAGCTCCGCCGCGACCCGGACTGCCCCGTCTGCGGCGAGTCGCCCACGATCACGGAGTACATCGACTACGTCGAGTTCTGCCAGGGCGTCGCGCACTGAGCTGCGCATCCCGGCGGCGATCCGCGCGGAGCTCGTCGAGCACGCGCGTGTCGAGGCGCCCAACGAGGCCTGCGGCCTGATCGCCTTCCGCGACGGCAAGGCCGAGCGCTACATCCCGGGCCGCAACGCCGCCGCGAGCCCCTACCGCTTCGAGCTCGACACCGAGCCCGAGAACTGGTTCCTCGAGGACGAGGGCTACGAGCTCGCGGTCTTCCACTCGCACCTCTCGTCGCCGCCACGACCGTCGCGCACCGACGTGGCGAACGTCGGCCTCTGGGCCGGACGGCCCTACCTGATCCTGTCGCTGGAAACGGACGAGCTCGCCGCCTGGCGAATCGCAGACGGCGAGCCCGAGCCGCTCGAGATCAAGTCGACGTGAAGACGCCCTTCATGCCGGCCGCGGCGTGACCGGGCACGGTGCAGGTGTACGGATGCTTGCCCTTCTTGAGCGTGACGATGAGCGTCGCGCTCTTCCGGGGCCGAATCAGCTTCGTCTTCTTGCCGGCGATCTTGAAGTCGTGCGCGACGGTGCCGGTGTTCGTGATCTTGAACGTGACCTTGCCGTGCCGCGCCTTCTTCTTGGAGAGGATGAACTTGAACTCCTTGGCCTTCACGGTGACGGTCGTGGCCGTCGTGCGGGCACCGGCGAACGGCGCGAGGACGACGAAGGCGGTCACCGCAACAGCGGTCGCCGCGAGTGCGGAAAGCGTGCGCTTCATGGATCTCCTCACAGGTTGATTGACCCCGTCCGCGATCAGGATACCTCCTTCAACTGCTCGCCTTGCGTGTCGTGAGGCACGAGCTCGACCTCGATTCGCTCGATCCGCGAGCCCTCGACCTCCAGCACGGTGAAGCGCGTGCCGTCGTGCGCGACCTCGTCCCCCGGCTCGGGCGCCCGGCCGATCAGGCCGAAGACGAAGCCTCCGACCGTGTGGTAGTCCTCGATCGGCAGCTGCCGGTCGAATTGCTCGTTGAAGTCGTCGATCGGGAACGTGCCGTCGATCCGCATCTTCCCGTTCGGCAGCCGCTCGATCGACTCGTCCGGCAGGTCGAACTCGTCCTCGATCTCGCCGACGATCTCCTCGAGCAGGTCCTCGAGCGTGACGATCCCCTCGAGCTCGCCGTACTCGTCGACGACGATCGCCATGTGCTGGTTCGTGCGGCGGAACTCGCCGAGCAGCGCGGCCAGGTCCTTCGTCTCGGGGACGATGTGCGCCGGCCGGACGAGCTCCTCGACCTGGACGCCTGCGATCCCGCGGTCGGTCAGCGCCGAGATCAGGTCACGCACGTGCAGGACGCCGACGATCTGGTCGAGCGAGCCGCGGTAGACCGGGTAGCGCGTGTACGGCGATTCGATCATCGCCGCGAGCGCCTCCTCGGGCGGCAGCTCCACCGAAAGCGCGACTACCTCCGGCCGCGGCACCATCACGGCCGAGACCTCCTTGTCGGCGAAGTCGAAGACCTTGTAGAGCATCTCCTGCTCCTGCTGCTCGATCTCGCCGTGGGCGGTCGAGCGGTCGAGCACCATCTTCAGCTCGGCCTCGGAGAGGACGTCGTCCTCGGCACCCGGCGGCTCGATCCCGAAGGCGCGCAGCACGAGCTCGCTCGCTTCCTGCAGCACCCAGATCAGCGGCTTGAAGACGACGAAGAAGGTGCGGACCGGGGTCGAGACCGCCAGTGCCGTCCTCTCGGAGTAGCGCAGTGCGACGCCCTTCGGCACGAGCTCGCCGATCACGACGTGCAGGAAGGTGATGATCAGAAACGAGAGCGCCAACGCGATCACCGAGGCGAGGATCGGATCGAAGACCTTCGCGAGCGCCTGCTCGCCGAGAGCACCGATCGCCAGGCTGGTGGCCGTCACGCCGAGCTGCATCGCCGCGATGAACCGCGGCGGGTCCGCCGTGATCTGCATCACCGACCGCGCGCGCCGGTTGCCCTGCTCCTCGAGCTCGCGGATACGCGTCCGGCGCGCCGTGACGAGCCCGTACTCGGCCGCCACGAAATACCCGTTCAGCAGAATCAGCGCCGCGACGGCGAGTAGTTCCAAGAAGAGAGTCACGCCCCGCTCTCCGGGGCGCGGGAACTTGGAGGAATGTCGTCGTCCAACAGGCTCTACAAATCAGTATAGGCGAGGGTCCCGCCGTCCCCCGTCCGCGCGGCCCGGCCTTCGAAAACGAGCCGTTCGAGGTGCGCGAGCGTCTCGGCGAGGGCGAAGCGGCGGCCGCTCGCGTCGAGGTTTTCGCCGAAGAGCGCGACCGAGACTTCGTGGCCCGTCCGGGGCTCCCGGCCGAGCGCTGCAGCGGTCTCGTCGAGTCTCCGGTGGTGGTGCTCGACGATCTCGCGGGCGCGCGTGACCGGGTCCGTGATCGGCTCGCCGTGCCCGGGGAGCGCGAGGCGCGGCGCGAGCTCGATCGTCCGCTCGAGCGACGCGAGGTAGTCGCCGAGCGGGTCGGGCCGCGAGTCGGGGTAGAGCCCGACCGTCGGCGTGATCGCGCCGAGCAGGTGGTCGCCGGCGACGAGCACGCCGCCTTTGAGCAGGCAGATGTGGCCGTCGGCGTGGCCCGGAAGCTCGAGCACCTCCCAGCCGTCGACGCGATCGCCCTCGCGCAGTGGCTCTGGATCGCGCGCGAAGCGGATGAACGGCCGAAGAACGGTCGACTCGTGTCGCAGCTCCGCCGCTCCCGTCTCCGGGAGGCCGTTCGCCAGCAGGTAGTCGGCCAGCCGCTCCGACCAGTCGTCGCTCCCCCAGACGCGGAGGCACTGCTCGTAGTCGAGCGCGCCCTGCAGCACACGTGCGCCCGTCAGCGCCTGGGCGTCCTCGCCGCCGCCCAGGTGGTCCGGGTGGAAGTGCGTGACGACGATGCGTGCGATCTCGGCTTCCTCCAGCACGGGCGCCCAGCGCGACTCCGCGTCGGGCAGCCCGAGCCCGGTGTCGACCAGCGTCCAGCCATCCTCGCCGGGCAGCAGGTAGCAGTGCACGTGCCGGATCCCGAGCGGCAGCGGAAAGGTCAGGCGCCGGATCCCGCCGGGCAGGTCCTCCATTCGGGAATTCTCCGCGTTTAGCGGAGCACGGCGAACAGGTGTCGCAAATACGCTTCTGCGTCGGACGCCGTGTGCGAGCCGAGGTGGCGGATCTCGCCGCCGGGACACGCCTCCGAGAGGTACTGGGTCAGCCAGGCTTTCGGATCGGGCTCCATCGCCGGCCAGACCGATCCGGCTTCCAGTTCCTCGTCACCGGCCTCGAAGAACAGCACTCGTTCCGTCCTGTCCCAGATCGCCCGGAGCTGATCGGTCGCCGCGTCCAGGCCGTCCCGCAGGACCAGGTGATGCCAGACCGAGAGAAACAGGACGACGTCGGCGTGCGGCACCAGAGCGACGCCGCCATCCTTACCGCAGCGCGTGAGAGTTGCATGAGATTCCTGAATACGAACGTATGTTCTATGATCCGCGTCGTGCGTGCCGAGTACCGCGAAGAGCCCTGCAAGGTCGCGCTCAACCGGGTCAAGGGGATGGCCTTCGACTGGTCGCTCAACCCGTACATGGGCTGTGTCCACCGGTGCACGTTCTGCTACGTGCGCGCGTTCGAGCTGCGCGCCGACCGGCCCTTCGACGACCGCTACGGGACCTCGATCCGGGTCAAGACGAACGTGGTCGAGGTGCTGCGAAGCGAGCTGGCCAGGCCCTCGTGGGAGCACGAGTCGATTGCGATCGGCGCGGCCACCGACCCCTACCAGCCGGCCGAAGGGCGCTTCCGGCTGACACGCGGCTGCCTCGAGGCGCTGCGGGACGCGACGAACCCTTTCAGCATCATCACGCGCGGGCCGCTGATCGTCCGCGACGTCGACGTGCTCGCCGAGGCGGCTGCCCGTGCGCCCGTGTCGGTCACGTTTTCGATCCCGACGCTGGACGAGGAGGTCTGGCGGCGCACCGAGCCCGGCACCGCCCACCCACGGCAGCGGTTGCGGGCACTCAAGAGGCTGGTCGACGCGGGCATCAAGGCGAGCGTTGGGATGGCGCCGATCCTGCCCGGCATCTCCGACCGGCCCGAGCAGCTCGAGCAAGTCGTCCGCGCGGCGCGCGAGGCCGGCGCCTGCGGCGTCTGGTCGAACCTGCTCTTCCTGCGACCGGGCACCCGCGAGCACTTCCTCGAGGCGGTCGCGCGCGACTACCCCGAGCAGCTCGACCACTACGAGCAGTTGTACGCGCGGCGCGCGTATCTCGGAGCGGAGAAGACGAAGCCTGTCCGCTCGCGCGTCTCCGAGCTCGCGCGGCGCCACGGCGTACGCGACCGCCGGCGCGTCAGGCTCGAGCCCGAGCGGCCGGTGATCGCCGAACAGCTGGCGCTGTCCGTCTAGAGGAACGTCAGGAGTCCGCGAGCTGCGCGCCCAGCACCACGCCGGTCACGCCGCCGAGCACGCTGAACAGCACGGAGGCGAGCGAGAACGACGAGGCACCCCAGAGCAAGGGCAGGAACCCACCCAGGGTCATGCCGACAAACGCGCCCAGCCCGATCACGGAACGTCCCACGAAAACCCCATCGGCCCGTGCCCGAAAAGCTTGAGTTTCTAGGCGGTTTCCGGTGCGCGCCGTACAATCCTCCGCACGTGACCGACAAGGCCACGCCAGAGCGCGCCAACGGAGAGATCACCTGCCTGATCGTGGACGACCACGAGGTTGTTCGCGAAGGGCTCCGTCTCTCGCTTTCGCGTGCCCCGCATATCCGGGTCGTCGGCGAAGCGTCCGACGGCGCGACCGCGGTCGCCCTCGCCGAGCGGCGCAAGCCCGACGTCGTGATCATGGACGTGCGGATGCCCGGGATGGACGGCCTCGAGGCGACGAAGATCCTCACCGAGAAGGTCCCCGGCGCCGCCGTCCTGATCTTCACCGCCTACAGCGAGCGCAGCCTCCTCGGCCGCGGTCTCGAGTCCGGCGCGAAGGGCTACATCCTCAAGGAGGCGCCGCACCAGACCCTGCTCAAGGCGATCGACAAGGTCGTCTCCGGCGAAGGCTTCGTCGACCCGGCGCTGATGCCGGCCTTCCTCTCGGGGGACCGCGAGGAGATGCTGACCGGGCGCGAGCGCGAGATCCTGCAGCTCCTGGCGGACGGGATGTCGAATGCCGACGTCGCCGGGCGGCTCTTCATCAGCCAGGAGACCGTCAAGAGCCACGTGCGCCACATCCTGACCAAGCTCGAGGCGGACACGCGCACGCATGCCGTCGCGATTGCGCTTCGCGAAGCGATCATCGACTAGAGCTGCGGCGCTCGTGGCGGTCGTCGCGCTGGCGGCGATCGTTGCGGTGCTCGGCCTGGCGCTCAGCTCGAGCTGGCTCGCGTTCGCGGGGCTGGCCGTGGCGATCGTGGGCGCGGCCGGCTTCGCGCTCCACCTGATCGTCACCGAGCGGCGGCGGCACGAGGTCGCCGAAGAGGAGCTGACCGCGCAGTCGAGCTTCCTCGAGGCGCTGATCGAGTCGATGGGCTCGATCGCCGCGACGCTCGATCCCGACCAGGTGCTGGAGCGCACGCGGCGCGAGGCCAAGGAGCTCTTCGGTGCGAAGGCGGCGATCCTGCCGCCGGGTGAGCGGCCCGCCACGAGCGGCGCCGTCGTGCCCCTCAGGATCCGCGGCGAGGAGATCGGCGCGCTTCAGCTCATTCGCTCGCGCCCGCTCGACCGGGAGGAGCAGGCGCGCGCAGCGCTGCTCGCGGACTTCGCCTCGCGAACCGTCGAGAACGCGCGCCTGCTCGCCGAGGCCCAGGTGCGCGAGGCCGAGCGCGCGCGGCTCTCCGACCAGCTGATCACGGCGGAGCAGGAGGAACGCCGCCGGCTTGCGCTCTTCCTGCACGACGGTCCCGTGCAGTCGCTCTCGGGGATCAGCCTGATGCTCGACGCAGTCACCGAGTCGGTGCACGAGCACCGGCTCGAGGAGGCCGAGCAGGTGCTCAACTCCGCGCTCAGGCGCCACCGCGACACGATCCGCTCGCTGCGGGACCTCTCGTTCAACATCGAGCCGGTCGTCCTGCGCGACCAGGGCTTCGGGCCTGCGGTCAACGCGTTCGCCGAGCAGGTCGGACTCGCGAACGAGATCCAGGTCGACCTCGACGTCGACGCCGCCGACGCGCTGACCGAGCAGGCGCGCGTCGGGCTCTACCAGATCATCCGCGAGGCGGTGAACCAGGCGATCCGGCGCGGGCCGCCCAACCGGATCTCGATCCGGGTGGCCGAAGTCGAGGACGGCAGCGTCGAGACCGTGATCGCCGACGACGGCACCGGCGAGCGCCGGCGCGCCACCTTCGACGCGATCGAGGAGCGCACCCGCACGCTGAGCGGCCGGCTCCATGTCGAGGCAGGCGAAGACGGCGGGACGGCAGTGCGCGTGGTGCTGCCGCCCTACGTGGCGCGCCGCTGAGGGGCGCGCGCTTGATCGCGCCGCCGCCGACCCTAGGCTTGCGGGGGGAGGGCAGGGGTGACGAAGCGGACCATCCGGTTACTCGCGGCCGTCGGCGTGCTCGCCGCCGCCGCGGCCGTCCCCGCGAGCGCGGCGGTCGCCACCTCGAACCTCGGCTCGCGCCCCGACCAGACGTTCGTCACCAACGGCCAGGTGAAGACGATCGTCCGGAACGGCGACACGATCTACGTCGGCGGGCTCTTCCAGCAGGTCGGGCCGAGGACGGGCCCGGGCGTGGGCATCGATGCGGCCACCGGCGAGAGCCAGGGGCTTCCCGAGGTGAGCGGCGGCGCGGGCCAGGTCCACGCGGTGGCGGCCGACGGCTCGGGTGGCTGGTACCTCGGCGGCGACTTCCATCGGGTCGGCGGAGTACCCCGCTCCAACATCGCCCACATCCTCGCCGACGGGAGCGTCGACCCCGGCTTCGATCCGAGCGCCGACGCCCAAGTCCAAACCCTCGCGGTCGCCGCCGACGGGAAGGTCTACGCCGGGGGCTGGTTCACGCACATCGGGGGTGCGGACCGCAACTACATCGCCGCGCTCGACTCCAGCGGCAAAGCGACGAGCTGGGACGCGCAGGCAGGCAGCGGAACCGGGTGCTGAAGCAGGGCCCGAAGGCCGGCGGGCGCTTTGCGGCCGGGCACAAGGTCGCCCTGGTGGTCGGCAGGGGCCCGCGGAAGCGCTAGCATCGCGCCCGCGATGGAGGACGGTCACCTGCAGCAGCGCACACATCTCCGCTTCGTGTGGACGACGAACGGCTACGAGCTGCGCGAGCGGGAGGGCGACGCGCCCGGCCTCGGCGAAGAGGTCGACGAGGACGAGACCCGCCTGCGCGTGACGAAGGTGGCGCCCTCCCCGCTCCCGGGAGACTCGCGCCGCTGCGTCTACCTGCAGCCGCTCACCTGACCGCAGACTCCGCGGCCACGAGGCCGAGCACGAGCGCCTGGGCCAGGCCGCTGGCGTAGCCGCCCGTCGCGATCCCGCCGGCGTCCACGCCCGCGGCGAACAGCCCGTCGGCTCCCACGACGCGCGCGTTCTCGTCCACTCGCAGCCCGCCCTGCGTGTGCGTGACCGCGGCCGCGACGTGCAGGCAGAGCTCGCCGTACTCCTCGACGATCGTCCCGCCCGCCTCGCGCAGGCCGGTGACGCGCGGGTCGTCGCGCCGCTCGTCCGAGACGCAGAACCAGGCGGTGCCGCCCGGCCGGCGCGCGATCGCCTGCGCGAGGTCGCTCTCGTGCCAGGCCGGCGGCCCGGGGAAGAACTCCTCGCCGTCCTCGTCGACGACGCGGGCCTCGCCGCCCCAGAGCTGCGAGAGCCGGACGTAGTCGCTCTCGTCGATCCGAGCCGGCGGGGCCGGCATCGCGCGGCCGTAGAACTCGTCCATGTCGCCGGCGAGCTCGGCGCCGCGGGCGCGCGCGAAGTCGAGGCCGTCGCCCTCGCTCCACGGGTTCGAGCGGACGAGGAGGCCGTGCTCCCGTGCGAGGCGCACCGGGAAACCGCCCGTGGCGAGCACGAGCGGCGGCTCCGCTTGCGACGGGAGCGGCTCGTTCAGACGGATCTCGCCGGCCGCGCGCACGAGCGCGTCGGTCAGGCCGCGCGGCTCGAAGCGCTTGCCCGTCGTGCGCGGGTTCGGCGTGTCCTCCCAGACGATCTCCGGGCCCAGCGAAACGAGCCAGGCCAGCGCCTCGTCGAAGCGGTCGTGAATCAGCCGCTGCAGGTGCTCGTCCCCACCCGGGCACTCCCGGCGGAAGTCCTCGAACCGCTGGTAGCGCCAGACGACGCAGCTGGAGAGCAGCATCGAGCCGCCCGGGCGGCTGCCCTTCTCCAGCACGACCGGCTCGGCGCCGAGCTCACGGGCGCGTGCGGCAGCGACGAGGCCGGCCATGCCCGCGCCGGCGATCAGCACTAAGTCAGGGAGAAGCTGGGCTTGTGCTCGACGTACTCGACCTTGACGCGCTCCGGGCCCCAGACGAAGACGGCGTACGTGTTGGGCGCGTCGACGATGTCCGCGATCTCGAGACCGAGCTCTTTCGCCTCGGCGATGTGCTGCTCGGCCGACTCGACCTTGACCGCGAGGTGGTTCAGCAGCGGCCGCTCGGGGTCGCCCGGCTCACCGTCGTGGAACTCGACGAACGCGCCGCCGACCTCGACGCGAGGTGCCTTGGATGGGCCCGCGGGAGCGGCTTCGAAGCCGAGCCGGGCGTACGCCTCCGCGGTCTCGGCGGGCGAGGTCGACCAGAGCGCGACGTGGTCGAGGTCGTACTCGACGTCGGTCGGCGCCTCGACGAGCCCGAGCCGCAAGCCTTCGCTCACGTCGAAGTAGATCTCGCCGTCGCGCGAACGGTCGACGGTCAGGTCGTCGCCGAGGTCGCGCTCGGCCTGCTCGAGGCTCGACACCCGCAGCGCCACATGCTTGAGCGCTCCCGGTTCACGCGGCCCCTCCTCCGCGAAGAGCGTCAGCTTGCCCCGCCGCGCGTCGGAACCGACCAGCGTGAACTTGTCCGTGCGGTCGACCACGTGCATCCCGACCCGCTCGGTCAGGAAGCTCGCCATCGTGTCCCGGTCCGCCACCCAGAGGGCGACATGGTCGAGCGTCTCGGGCGTCACGCCGGCCAGGATATCCATCGGCTACTTCCTGCGGTCGACTGCGCGCTGCAATTGCTGCTTGTTCATCTTCGAGCGGCCCGAGATGCCCATCCGCTTGGCCTCGTTGTAGAGCTGCTCCTTGGTGCGGCCGCGCTCCCGGCGCGTGCCCGAGCGGAGGCCTCCGCGTCGGCCGGAGGAGATGTCTCGGGTCGACGAGCGCGAGCTCTCCTTCGCCTCGCCTGTGCGGGCACGCTCCTTGTTGACGGTGCGCGCGGCGATCTCCTTGGCCCGCTTCGTCGAGCGGCCCTGCTTCTGCTCGCTCTCCTTGACGTGCTCGTACTGACGTTCGCGCTTGTTGCTCCAGGCCTTCTGTGGCATTCGAATCCCTCCTCGGTAGGTTCGAGGAACGGGGTGCCCGCGGGCCCGGTTTTTAAGCGTTACTCGAGCGGCTCGTTCTGGACGTTGTGCTCGGTCGCGTACTCGTCGGTGAGCTTGTTGATCACGTCAGCGTCGCCGTAGGCGTAGTTGATCTTGACGAACGCCTCCCACTTCGCCGGGAGCGCGTCCTCCGGGAAGATCGCCTCGACCGGGCATTCCGGTTCGCAGGCGCCGCAATTCCGAGTCAGGATTCCGCCCCCGAGCGTGAACGAGTGCTTATCGGGCACGACCGCGCAAAACGTGTCGTGCTCTTCCTGCTCCGGCCGTTCGACATCCATGACTCGCCAATACGTTTCGCGCGTCGCCAGGTAGAGCCACCGAATTGGCCGACTCCGCACACCGTAGTTCGTCTCGCGATTGCCCTCCTCGCCCGAGCCGATCGGGATGAATCCAGCGTAAGGGGCGACGGATTCCACCCAGGCAAGCGCCTCGTGGTCGATCGAGCGAAGCCGCCATGAGCCGGCCTTGACGGGATCGCCGTCCGCAGCGAGCCAACCGTCGATGAAGCCCGCGATGTATTCGGCGTCCCCGTCCGTGGGAAGCACCTGCTTCAGGTTCACCGGCGCACGCACGACGCCTGTCCCCGCGTAGCCAGGATGGATGTCGACCGAGGGCCAGAAGTGGACGTCATCGAAGAAGTCTTTGTACCTCGCTGCACGCTCGCCGAAGAGCGCGACGTAATGCACGTGGTCGCCCGACCGGACTGCCTGTCGATTCCAGCTGCCGTCCCCGAAGACGAGACCATGGAGAACGCCCAGTCGGTAACTCTCGTTCTCTCGCTTCGGCTGATGCCTCATCGCCGGGACGAAATCTCCGACCCCGAGGCAATCGGTCCGGTCGCCATCGGCGAGATACCACGAATGTGTTGGCGTTGCCCAGATCGAGCGCCGGAACCGCGAGACGTTCCGCGTCGTCAGCCGCGTCCCGCCGTAGCGGTCGCGCTCCTCGAACGCGGGAGCCAGCTCGAGCTTGACGAGCGGCTTGCGACGGAAGCGCTTGACGACCGCCGGCCGGAAGCCGTCGTCGGTGAGGACCCGAACCGCCTGGTTCTCGAGCTCCTCGAAGGTGCGCAGCCCGTAGCTCGTGAAGAGCTGCTCGGTCGGAGCGAAGCAGTCGATGCACTCCTCCGGATCGATGATCAGGATCCGCTCGAACTCGTGGATGCAGTCGACGGGGCAGACGTCGACGCACGAGAGGTCTTTGATGTCGATGCAGGGCTCGGCGATGATGTACGTCACGGCGGGTCAGTCTACTGACGCGATCAGCTCCCGGACGAGGTCCCCGACGCGCTCGTTCAGGGCCGATTTGGCGACGACCTGATCGAAGCCGGCGGTGTGCGCGCGGCGCAATCCGGCGGTGTCGGTGTGGTTCGTGAAGCCGAGGAGCGGGATGTCCGGATACGCGTCCGCGACCTCGTCGGGGTCGATGCGCGAGACGTCGCAGATCACGAGCTCGGGAGGATCGACGCTGTCGGTCGTCGTCAGGCGGTGCTCCGGGAGCAACCCTTCGAGCTTCCCCCGGAAGAACACGTCGACCCCCGCCAGCAGGATCGTCGCCACACGTCAAAGGTAACACCCTCCACCGCTAGGATCGAGGCCGTGACCCAGTTCGAGACAGTTGCCCGGCTGGACGAGCTCGAGCCAGGATCGCTCGCGTGCGTGCGGCTGGGTGAGGAGGATCTCGCCCTGGCGCGCGTCGGGGACGACGTCTACGCGGTGCAGGGACACTGCATCCACCTGCAAGGGCCGCTCTGCGAGGGGCGTCTGGAGGGCCACGTCCTGAGCTGCCCGTGGCACGGCTGGCAGTACGACGTGCGCACCGGCGAGAACGAGTTCGACCGCGCGATCAAGCTCGAGACGTACCCCGTGCAAATCGAGGACGGCGAGGTCCGGGTCGCAACCTGAGCTCGCGCGAGGCCTCGAGCTGATGCGCCGAGGCGAGTACTTCACCGCGCACGAGGAGCTCGAGAACGCGTGGCGGGCCGCGCCTGCCGAGGAGCGCGATTTCTTCCAGGGCCTCGTCCACGTCACGGTCGCCTGGTACCAGGCCGGCCGAGGGAACCGTGTCGGCTGCGAGCGCCAGCTGGAGAAGGCGGCGCGGCGGCTCGGCCCGTACTCGCCCGAGCACCGGGGCGTCGACATCGCGTCGATCCTGCGGCAGGTCACGGACGCAGCGGCCCTCGCGGCGGCCGGCAACCTGGCGCTGCCTCCGCTAGAGCTGGCCTAACCCGACCGTTTCCAGCACGCGGTGGAGGAAGACGTTCAGCCACCAGTCGCGATGGAAGAAGAGGAGCAGGCCGAGCACGACGAGCGTGAGGCCGCTCGCGATCCGGATCCAGACGTAGTGGTCGCGCACCCAGCGGAAAGCCGACATCGCGTGGGTGAAGGCGATCCCGATCAGGACGAACGCGGCGGTGATCCCGAGCGAGTAGGCCGCGAGCAGGACGATCCCGCGGACGACGGTGCGCGAGTCGGCGGCCAGCGCGAGGATCGCTGCGAGCGTGATTCCGACGCACGGCGCGGCGCAGACGGCGAACGCGCCGCCCAGGAGGACACGCGAGCCGCTCGCCCGCGCGCGGGTCGCTGCGGTTGGCGCAAACATCCGCTCCGGCCACGGCAGGAGTCCCGCGAACGCGAGGCCGAGCACCACGAGCACGAACCCTGCGACCTCCGCCTGGCGCTCGTTCGAGAGGGCTCCGCCGATCGCCGCGGCCCCCGCGCCCAGCACGACGAAGACGACCGTGAACCCGAGCGCGAACGGGACGCTCGCGACGACGACCCGGCGCGCGACCCCGCGCTCCCCAAGCCGCCCGACCTCGACCGCGGAAACGGCCGACAGGTAGCCCGGCACCAGCGGGAGCACGCAGGGAAACGCGATCGAGACGAGCCCGGCGAGGAACGCGAGCGGGATCCGCTCAGCCATCGAAGCGCGCCAGCTCCTCGTCGAGACGGCGCTCCACCTCCGGATCCAGCGGCTTCCCGTTCAGCGCGGACGCGCGCTGGGGCAGCTCTGGCCGTGGACGGCTCCAGCGCCGTGCGAGCACCGCCATCGCTCCCGCCGCAACGATGAGGCCGATCGCCGGCAGGAGCCACGCGAGCCAGCCGAAGCCGTGCCGCGGCGGAGCCGCGAGGATCTGCGGCCCGTACTGCGCGGCGAGCTCGCGCTTGATCTCCGCTGCCGAGGCGCACTGGCGGACGCGCCGCTGGATGAACCGCTTCACCTGAGCCGCGGCCTCCGAGTCGGACTGCGCAATCGTCTCGCCCTGGCAGACCGGGCACATCACCTGGTTCTCGAGGCTCGCGAGCGACGTCTTCGGAGTACAGGCCGCCGCCGGCGCGGCCAGCGCCAGCGCCGCCACCACCGCCACGAGCCACTTCACGTCTTGAGCGCCTTCTCGATCCCGCGCCGCAGATCCGCGGTCGAGACCTGGCCAATCACATGTGCGACGACGCGGCCACGCGGGTCGACGAAGAACGTCTCCGGTAGGCCCGTGAGGCCCCACGCCGGCCACATCGTGTCGCGGCTGTCGTGTACGAGCGGGTAGCTGAGCCCGTACTTCCGCATGAATCCGCGCGCATCGCCGGTGGGCTCGCGGACGTCAACGCCGACGATCGTCGCCTTGCCTGCCCAGTCGCGCGACGCGGCCTCGAGCGTCCCGGCCTCCTTGTTGCACGGGTAGCACCAGGACGCCCAGAAGTTGAGCACGACCGGCTTGCCGCGCAGCGACGCGAGGCTGAGGTCGCCGGGCCCGTCGAGTCGGCGAAGCGTGAAATCAGGCGCCGCCACGATCTTTCCCGATCGGAGCTTCGACGCCACGCCGCTGCTGTCGTGCGCGACCTTCCAGATCAACAGCGCGAGCAGCGCGAGCACGAGCCCCACCGCGAGAGCCTGCGCACCCAGTCTCAGACGCGCGCTCAAGCCCGCTCCCGGCGCCGGCGTAGCCGGCGCCTCCGCTCCTTTTTGAGCTCCGTCAAGCCTACGCTCATGCCGAGACGATGAAGACCGTCGTCCCGATGCGGACGTGGTTGAAGAGCCACTCCGCGTCCGGGATGTGCATCCGGATACAGCCGTGCGAGGCCGAGTAGCCGATCGAGGCGTCGTCAGGCGTTCCGTGGATGCCGACGCCGGACGCCGAGAGGCCCATCCAGCGCGTGCCGAGCGGGTTCCCCGGCCCGGGCGGGATCGGCTTCGCTCCCTGCGCCCACGGCGAGTGCGGCGGGTACCACCAGGGATTGCGCCACTTGACGACGACCGTCCAGCGCCCGAGCGGCGTCGGGTAGGCCGACTGGCCGGTCGCCACGCCGAAGACGCGCCAGAGGCGCATGCCGTTGTAGAGGTAGAGCCGGTTCGAGCCGCGGCGGATCACGATCACGGGCCCGATCGTGCGCGGCGTCACCGTCGGCTTGAGTGTCCGGAAGCGGATTCGCAGCGGTTCGCGCGAGTTCGTCTTGAAAGCGCCGAAGATCGCGCCGAGCGCCTGGTAGTGGCGCAGCGCCCAGCCCGGCTTCGCGCGCGTGGCCTGCGGCCGCAGGTTCCGGAGCAGGAGCCGCGAGTCGGTGGGCTTGCGGTCGAAGTGGCCGGCGAGAAAGTCGACGTAGGAACGCGCCTTCGGAAGGTTGAGCCTGACCGCCAGGTCGAGTGCGGTGTCCGGCGGAGCGGCGAGCGCCCGGTTGATCGCGTCCCGCACGAGCGCCCTCGTCCCGAGCCGCTCCGGCTTGACGAACAGCTTGTGGCTCAGGACGAGCAGCTGGAGCGGCTGCTCGAACGCGTCGGTCACCGCGGTGTCCGCCTCGTCCGCGGTCAGCCCGCCGACCGCGACGCCGCCGATCGTCACGCCCGCCGCGATCATCGGCGGATCGGTCGTCGTGCCGGTCGAGGTCGTCGTCGAGCCAACGCCCGCCGACACCCCGCCGGCGGCCGCGAGGCCGAGCACGAACAACACCGCAAGGAGGACCCGCTTCACAGCGCGAAAAAGTCTAGCTCCCGAAGATCCGCGGATCGTCGGCAATCACCGCGTCCACCCCCAGCCGGTCGAGCGCGCCCACCTGCTCAGCTGATTCCGCCGTCCACGCCAGCACCGGAACGCCCAGCCCGTGACAGCGCTCGACGACCGAGCGCCCGACGACCTGCAGGTGCAGCACCGCGGCGGTTGCCTGCGCGCCGGCGAGCATCCGGCCGATCCGCGGCGCGAGCCCCGCTCGCATGAGCGACAGGCCGGGTCGCACGAGCCCGGACAGCACGCGCCGGGTGCTGAGCTCGTGACGGTCCTCGGGGTAGGTCAGGCCGCGCGCAAGGTCGTGCCCGCCGAGCGCGCGCAGGCTCGCGGGACGGAACGTGCTGACGAGCGAGCGCCCGATCACGCCGTGCCGCTCCAGCGCTTCGGCGATTGCCGTCTCCGTGCCCGGCACCTTCAGGTCGACATGGATGCCGCGGCCGGTCGGCGCCAGCAGCGCGAGCGCCTCGTCGAACGTGCACGGCTCGCGCGGCAGCTCCTCCGGCGAGTGCGCGAGGACAAGTGCTCCGTCGAGCTCGATCACGTCGAACTCGACGAGATCGCAGCCGAGCTCGACCGCGAGCGCGAGAGACGCGGCTGTGTTCTCGGGCGCGAGCGCGGCCGCGCCCCGATGGCCGATCCTGAGCAGGCGCCCGTCGCGGCGCCGGAGGTCGATCACAGGCGCTTGAGGACGACGACCGCCAGATCGTCGTGCAGCTCCGCGGCGAACGCGTGGCAGTCCTCGACGAGGGCGCGCGCAAGCTCCGGGGCCGCGAGGCCGGCGTGCCGTGCGAGCGCGCGGTCGAGCCGCTGGTCTCCGTAGAGCTCGCCGTCCCGGCGCGCCTCGAGCAGGCCGTCCGTGTACAACACCGCCGCCGTGCCCGGCTCGAGCCGCAGGCGAGTCGTCTCGTAGCTCTGGCCGCTCTCGACGCCCAGCGCGAGGCCGGAGACCGAGACCTGCTCGGACGCCCCGTCCGGCGTCACGAGGCGCGGCGGCGGATGGCCCGCGGAAGCGCACGCCAGCTCGCCGCTCTGCGGGTCGATCGTCAGGCAGAGCATGGTCACAAAGCGACCGGCGACGACCTCGCCGAGCAGGACCTCGTTCGCGGCGGCGAGCAGGTCGCCCGGCTCCGGGTGGTCGCGCACGAGCGAGCGGAAGACGAACTTCGTCATCGCCATGTCCGCCGCGGCGTCGATCCCGTGGCCCGAGACGTCTCCGAGCACGACGGCCAGCCGCCCGTCGGCCAGCTCGAGGAAGTCGTAGACGTCGCCGCCGACCTCGACGCGCGTCGCGGGTGCGTAGACGTGGCCGACGTCGAGCCCTTCGAGCTCGGGCCTCGTCTGGGGGAGGAGCGTGCGCTGCATCGTCTCGGTGAACTCCTGGCGCTCCTGGTGCAGGCGCGCGTTGTCGAGGGCGAGCGCGGCCGGCCCTGCGAGCGAGAGCGCGTCCTGGAGCAGCTCGTCCGTGATCTCGTGCTCGCTGTCGAGCGAGAGCAGCGTGAGCGTCCCGAGCACCTCGTCGCTCGGGCTCTCGAGCGGGATCACGGCGGCGCTGGAGCCCTTCTCGAGGAACGGGATCAGCGGCTCGTGCGCAGGCCCGAGCGCGCGGGCGCCGGCGGCATCGAGGACGAGCGGCTCGCCGCTTCGGTAGACGCTCGGCCGCCGGGTCGAGACGGGCTGCGGCAGCGAGAGCATCTGCGCGATCGGCTCGGCCAGCCGGTCCTCGCGCACGCGAGTCGCGACCGGCACGAGGGCATCGCCTCGCTCGTTCGGGGTCCGAAGAACGGCTGCGTCGACGCCGAGAGCAGTCACCATCGACTCGACGATCGCATCGAGCGTCCGTCTGACCGAGAGGCTCTCGGTGAAGGAGCGCGAGATGTCGTAGAGGGCCTGGAGCCGCTTGGAGACGTCCTTCGCCCGGTCCCGCTCGCGTTTCGCCTCTTCCTTCTCCCGCTCGACGCGCTCGTGCAGGCTCGCGTTCTGCACCGCGACCGCGAGCTGCGACGCGAGCGCCAGGAGGAGCGACTCCTCGTTCGCGGTCAGCGTCTGGCCGCGCTCGAGGTAGGCGGCGAGCAGGCCGACGAGCTCCTCTCCCGAGCGGAGCGGAACGCCCAGGACGGACTCGACACCGAGCTCCTCGACCGCGCCGCGGACGGCGTCCAGGCGCTCGTCGGCTGCGTCCGGGACGAACACGAGCCCGCGGGCGCGGCCCGGGCCGAGCGCGAGCTCCAGCATGTGCTCGCCAATCCGCGCGTGCGGCCCGGTCAGGCCGCACTCGGCAGCTGTCTCGAGGCTTCCGTTGTCGAGCAGGTAGACGGCGAGCCGATCGGCGGAGAGCAGCTCGCACACGCGCGCGACCGCGGTGTCCAGGGTGTGCGCGAGCGAGAGCTCGGAGATCGCCTGGCCGACGATCGCCAGCAGCGCGCGGCTGCGCTCGAGCTCCTCGACGAGGACGCGGCGCCGCTCGGCGACGCGCAGCATGTGGGCCGCGCGCACCGCGAACGTCGCAAGGCGCGGCAGCATCGGGTCCGACGGGGAGGGCGCCTCCGGGAGAACGAGCTGGAGCGCGCCGACCGGCGGCTCGCCGAGCTGCAGGGTCGCGACGGCGCCGTCCGAGATCGTTTCCACCGTGACCGGATCGCGGGCGCGCCGAGCCTCGTGCACGGCGGCGGCGAGGCGGCCGGCGGTGTCCAGAGCCGCCGGGCCGGCGGTCGCCGCGAGCGCCTCCTCGTCCCCGTCGTAGCGCCAGAGGAGCGCGGAGCGCGCGCCGGTCGCCTCGGCCGCCAGCACGGCGACCTGCTCGGCCGCCTGTGTCTCGTCGGCCGCCGCCGCGAGCGCGTCGCCGGCGAGCTCGAGCGGATCGGGTGCGAGCCCGGCCGCGCGCGAGAGCGAGAAGGCGCGCCGGACGAGCGCGACCTCGTCCGCGATCGCCCGGGCCAGCTCGCGCTGCCGCTCGTCGAAGCCGGAACGCCGCCGCATCAGCTCGACCGCCCCGACGACATCGCCGTTCTCGCGCACCGGCAACTGGAGCACGCCGACCGCCGAGAGGCGCTCTGCCGCAAGCCGCAGCGGCCCGGCCAGCGTCTCGAGCTCCGGCGCCTCCTCGGTAGAGAGGGCATCCAGCTCGATCCGCGAGCTCTCGAGCTCGGCGCGCACCGACTCGGAAACCGAGTGCACGGCGTGCGCGACGAGCACGCCCTGCTCGTCCGCGAGCCGGACCACGACGACGTCAGCCTGCGCGAGATCCGCCGCGCGTCCGGCGATCGCGCTGAGCGCCTCGTCGAGCTCTACGGTTCCGGTCTGCTGCCTGGCTACAGCCATGCTGGCCCTGCACGAAGTATCGCCATTTAGACTTCCTCCCGTGGCCCTGCCTGAGCGGAAGGAGGTCGAGGAAGAGCTGCTCGACCCGACCGCGGTCGCGCGCGCCTACCGGCGGCAGCGGGTGCGCCGGCGCGTGCGCGAGGAGCGCGCTCTCGAGCGCCGTCTCGCGGCGTTCCGCTTCTGGCTCGTCGTCTTCATCGTCATCGCCGGCAGCATCGGCCTGGCAATCGTGATCTGGCACCAGATCCACCGCCTCTTCGGCCTCTAGGGGATACTCCCGCGCGTGGAAACGCCCGAGCCGTACTCGGTGGAGCAGGAGGAGCCGTTCTACGAGCCCGAGGAAGAGGTCTTCCTGCGGCCCGCGGGGGGGTTCTGGGCGCTCGGCGGCCGGCTCACCTGGGTCGCCGCGCTCGTGCTCACGGTCTCGGCGTTCACGGACTGGTACTCGGGGTCGGACTCCCCGGGGCCGACGATCTCGGTGATCGCCTGGCACACCGGCACGCTCGGCAAGCTGATCTTCTTCATCGGGCTCGTGCTGCTCGCGCTCGCGATCGCGCGTGAGTTCGGCTACGAGCTCCCGCCGAGCATTCCCGAGAGCCTCGTGGTGATCGCGCTTGGCTCGCTGGCGACGATCTTCGTGCTGATCAGGCTGATCTCGATCCCCGACTCGATCGAGCCGGGCGCCGGACGGGGGATCGGCATCTGGATCAGCCTGCTTGCTTCGCTGGCCGTGATCGTCGCCGGGCTTCTACGAGCATCAGAAGAGCTGTAGCCTCGCGCCCCTGACCGGCCCGACCTGCGCCGGGCGGAGCCCGGCTCCGGCCGCGCCTGCCGCCGCTGACGGCCCGGTGCTCTCCGGGGCCGTGCTACTCAGCACTGTCCCCTCCGGCCCCGAACCGCCAGCGGCGGCTCAGGAACACGAGGGCTCCGCCGACCAGCACCCCGAGCGCCGCGCCGCCGAGGACGTCGAGCGGCCAGTGCACGCCGACGTAGACGCGCGAGAACGCGATCAGGGCCGCGAGCACGAACAGAGGCGCCGCCAGGCGCGGCGATACCCAGGCGAGCACCGTCGCGCACGCGAACGCCGTCGACGCGTGCCCGGACGGGAAGGCGCCGGAGTGCGGCACGCCCACGAGCGGCTTCGGCTCCGGGTAGACGAGCGGCGGCCGCCGCCGATCGATCCAGTCGCGTAGGCCAAGGGAGATCAGGTCCGCGGCCGCGTCGGCGGCGAACACCAGCACGAAGATCCAGGGCCGGCGCCAGAGGATCGCGAGCACGAGAGCGACGACGAGAAAGACGAGCCCTTCGACGCCGATCCGGGAGAGATCGACGAAGAACCAGTTCAGCCAGCCGACGCGATGGTGGACGACCCAGCGCTCGAGATGCCGGTCGAGGCGGATCAGGTCGGGAGGAGCTGCTTCGTCTGGTCGATCAGCTGCTGTGGGTTGAACGGCTTCCCGATGAAGCCGTGCGCGCCGCGGGAAGCCGCCTCGGTGATCGCCTGCTCGTCGACCTGGCCGCTGTACATGATCACCGGGATCGCGCCAACGCCGTGCCGCTCCTGCACCCGCCGGAGCATCTCCCAGCCGTCGACCTCGGGCATCATCACGTCGAGCAGGACGAGGTCGGGCGTCGACTCCTCGAGGACGGTCAGACCCTCCTCGGCGTTGCCCGCTTCGCGGACCGAGTAGCCCTCCATCTCGAGGTTCACGCGGACGTACTCACGCAGCCGCTCGTCGTCGTCGACGATCAGCACGACCGGCCCGGGGCTCGTCGTGCCGCTCGGCCCGGAGCGCTCGAGGAACGAGTCGAGGTCGGCCCGCTTGTAGCGCCGGTGGCCGCCCGGCGTGTAGAAGGCCGGAACGCGGCCCTGGTCGGACCACTTCCGGATCGTGCTCTGCGCGACGCCCAGGTACTTCGCCGCCTGGCCGAGCGTCAGCCAGTCAGGCTCGCCTGTCGGTGCCAGGCGCTGAGAGGAGCTCGCCGCGGGCCATGCGGAGCGAATCTACCCAAATCTCCGTTTTCCTAACCGAACAAGCTTTCGCTGCCTACGGAGCGGTCACCGTCACGGTCCCGGATTCAGGCCGGAGCGTGAACGTGCGGCTCTGGGTGGTCGAGTGGCCCGGGCTCGGGTTGTCGTTGAGCGCCTCGCCGAGCGCGATCCCGATCGCGAAGACGAGCAGCACGACGAGACCGAGTAGGACCGGTCGCAGGGGGCGCCGCTGCCTGCGCCGCCGCCGGTCGGTCGTCATCACGGCCGGTAGTCGACGGCGCCGCGCGAGTACACGTGGAACGCCGCGTCCTGGACGGTGGTCATGCGGGCGGGCCAGCCGGCCTCGCGCTCGCGCTCGGCGAGCGTGTCCTGCACCCAGCGGTCGGCGTCGCGATAAGCGTCGGCGAGCTGCTCCAGCGTGAACGTCTGGCCGATCCGGCGGCGCAGGCCGTCCAGCACGAGCTCGAGCTCCTCGATCAGGAGCGCGTAGCGTCGCCGGTCGGAGGACGCGGCCTCCAGGCGCCTGTGGCCCTCCTCCCACTCCCGTCTCGTCGCATCGAGCGCCGCCAACGCCATGGCGGCCGATGCTAGCCGGGCGTGCAGCACCCCGTCGCCGGCCAGAGCGGCTCGGCTTCGGCGAGGATCCGCTCGCCGAGCGCATAGCCGGGACGTGCGAGCGCGAAAGCCGCGTGCGCGTGCAGGCACTTGAGCCCGCCAGTCCTCGTCTGCCCGCCGATCCCGGCAGGGAGCTCCGGTCGCAGCCGCCGCTGCTCCTCGTGCGCGCGCTGGACGCTCTCGCGGAGCTCAGGGTCTTCCTGCGCGAGCCGGCTCCAACGTTCGACGCCCCCGGCTGCCTCGAGCCGCGCGATCTTGGCGACGAGCTGCGGGCACGTCAGCCAGAAGGTCGTCGGAAAGGGCTCGCCGGTCTCGTCGAACGGCGACTGCTCGGTCACGGCCGGACGGCCGAAGGGACAGCGGACGGCTACGCGCCTGAACGCCCGCGGCTTCCTGCCCAGCTGCCGCTCGACGATCTCCCGGTCATCCACCCGGGTGGATCGTAGCCCGCGAGTGCACCCACCTCGAGATCCCCTTGACGATGAAGAGGCGCTCGCCGGGGCGCACGAGCCCGACGCGGCGTGCCTCGCGCTCGAGCGCCTGGGGCGTGCTCGCCTCCGCCAGCTGCCGCTGGAGGCCCCGCTTCTCGGCCTTGAGCGCGCGCACATCGGCGGCTCGGTTGGCGAGCTCGTGCTTCGTGCTCAGGTAGCTGCGCAGCGGACGCGCGTAGAGCAGCGCGACCAGCAGGATCGCGCCGACCGCCAGCCGGCGCATCAGGACTCGCGAGCGGGAAGGTCGTCGGCGGGCCACGCCAGCGGGTTCGGCGCCGGCGGGCTTCCTCCTACGCGACCGCGACCTTGATCAGATCGGTCGAGCCCGGCTGGTTGACCGCCGTGCCGGCCGTGATCACGACGCGATCGCCCTCGGTGACCAGCCCGCGGGCGCGCGCAGTCTCCAGCGCCTGTGCCCAGAGATCTTCGACGTCGGTGCTCTCGGGGATCAGGAGCGGGGTCACGCCCCACTCGAGCGCCATCTGGCGCCGCACGTAGTCGTGGTGCGTGAGCCCCAGGATCGGACGCCGCGGGCGCAGCCGCGCAACCGCCGAGGCCGTGCGGCCGGTGTACGTCGGCACGAGGATCGCCTGCGCGCCGAGCACCTCGGCCACATCGCAGGCCGCGTTCGACATCGCCTGGCCGACGGTCGGGTCCTCGCTTGCCTCCGGCAGCTGGTGCCGGTAGCCGAGGCTCGGCTCGACCGCCCTCGCGATCCGGTCCATGTACGCGAGCGACTCGACCGGGAACTCGCCGATCGCCGTCTCGCCGGAGAGCATCAGAGCGGAGCTGCCGTCGAGAATCGCGTTCGCGACGTCGCTGGCCTCGGCGCGGGTCGGCTCCATCTGGTGCACCATCGACTCGAGCATCTGCGTCGCGGTGATGACCGGCTTTCCGCGTTCGAGCGCCGCGATGATGATCCGCTTCTGGATCAGGGGCACCATCGCGACGCCGATCTCGACGCCGAGGTCGCCGCGGGCGACCATCACCGCGTCGGTCTCGCGCAGGATCGGCACGAGTGCGTCGACCGCTTCGGCCTTCTCGATCTTCGCGATCACGTGCGCCTGAGAGCCGGCCTGCTCGAGCAGCGCACGCAGATCGCGGACGTCGGCAGCGGAGCGGACGAACGAGAGTGCGACGAAGTCGACGCCGAGCTCGAGCGCGAGCTCCAGGTCGTCCATGTCCTTGCGCGTGAGCGAGGGGATCGGGACCGGGACGCCCGGGAGGTTGACGCCCTTGTTCGACGTGACGACGCCGCCGGCGACGACCGCGCAGCGCGCCCTGCCTGCATGCACCTCCTCGACGCGCAGGCGCACGAGGCCATCGTCGATCAGCACCTCGTGACCGGGCTGGAGCACCTCGCCGATCACGGCCGGGCTGACAGGGAGCTCGCCGTCGTTCGCGGTCTCGCCGCCGGCGACGTTGACGTCCTCGCCTCGGGTGAGGGTGACCGGCGCATCGAGCTCGCCGATTCGGAGCTTCGGGCCCTGCAGATCTGCGATCAGCGCGATCGGCCGGCCCAGCTCGGCTTCGGTCGCGCGCACCAGGCGGGCGCGCTCGCGGTGCTCGTCGTGCGTGCCGTGCGAGAGGTTCAGGCGCGCGCCGTCCATGCCCGCCTCGACGAGCTGCCTCAGGAGGTCCGGCGTGCAGGAGGCCGGGCCGATCGTGGCCACGATCTTCGTGCGTCTGGGCGTGGCTGCCGCCACGCGTTGAGAGTAGCGACCAGTGCAGCTAGTGACGGAAGCGAAACCGAACTGTCCCAATGCGAGCGCTGTGGGTTGACGAAACCCGGTGTCGGACCCCGGGTTTCGTCAAGCGGAAGGTGTGCCGAAAGTGTGACCTTTCTTCCACAGACGATGGTGCGCCGCGTGGCCCGCTCGTACGCTCGACGAGATGGCGCGTCGGCCGCGGAACTTCGTCGAGGGCATCTACCACGTCGCGTGCCAGGCGAGCGACACGCGCTTCCTCTTCCTCGACGACCTGGACCGCGGGATCTTCGAAGAGGGCCTCGCCTCGATCTGCGACCGCTACGAGCTCGGACTCGTGACCTACACGTTGATGACGAACCACTATCACCTGATCGTCTCGATTCCGGATGGCCGTTTCTCTCGAGCGATGCAGCGCCTGCACACCTGGTACTCCTGGCGCCACAACAAGCGCTGGACGCGCGAGGCCCACCTCTTTCGCGCGCATTTCTTCGCCCGCCAGGTGCTGAGCGACGAGGACCTGCTCGGAGCCTGCCGCTACGTCGCCTACAACCCGGTCGAAGCCGGCCTCGCGCCCCATCCGCTCGCATGGCGCTGGGGCGGCGCACGCGCGAACGCGGGCCTGGAACGTCCGAGGATCCCGCTCGACGACGAGCCGTTGCGCGCGGCCCTGGGCGGCCGCCCGGGCTGGCGCGCCCGCTACGCGGAGTTCCTGGAGACCGCGGAGGAACGAGCCGCGAACGCGTCCCAGCCGGGATAGGACGCCTCCCCGCCGAGCTCTTCCTCGATCCGCAGCAGCTGGTTGTACTTCGCCACGCGGTCCGTGCGCGACAAAGAGCCGGTCTTGATCTGACCCGCGTTCGTCGCGACCACGATGTCGGCGATCGTCGTGTCCTCCGTCTCGCCGGAGCGGTGCGAGACGACCACGCGGTAGCCGTTTGCCCGCGCGAGCTCGATCACGTCCAGCGACTCGGTCAGCGTGCCGATCTGGTTGACCTTGACGAGGATCGCGTTGCCGACTCCCTCGTCGATTCCGCGCTGCAGCCGGTCGGCGCTCGTCACGAAGATGTCGTCGCCCACCAGCTGCACG
Source organism: uncultured Actinomycetes bacterium (assembly GCA_963755635.1). GTDB lineage: Bacteria > Actinomycetota > Thermoleophilia > Gaiellales > Gaiellaceae > AC-32. The sequence goes on from CAVWKS010000036.1 coordinate 552,364, forward strand.
CTGCTGCCGATCTGCCCGGTCAGCGCCTGCCAGGTGTCCCAGTCGTCCTCCGCCAACCCATCCTCGATCGAGACGATGGGGTACCGCGAGGCCAGCTCCTCGAGGTACGAGACCATCCCCGCGCCGTCGACGTCTCGCCCCTCGAACACGTAGCGGCCGTCCCGGAAGAGCTCGCTCGCCGCCGGATCCAGAGCGACTGCGATGCGCTCGCGATGCCCTGCGCGTTCCGTCGCCTCCAGCAGACGCCTCGATCGCCTCCTCGCTCGAGCCGAGGTCGGGCGCGAAGCCGCCCTCGTCGCCCACGCCCGTCGAGAGGCCGCGCTCGTGCAACAAGGCGCCGAGCGCGTGGAAGGTCTCGGAGCCGATCCGCAATGCCTCGGAGAAGCTCGAGGCACCCGCCGGCACCAGCATGAACTCCTGCAGGTCGATCGAGTTCTGCGCGTGCATGCCGCCGTTGATCACGTTCATCAGCGGCACCGGGAGCGTCCGAGCCCCGTCCCCGCCGAGCCACCGGAACAGCGAGACTCCCGCCTCCGCTGCAGCCGCCTTCGCCGCGGCCAGCGAGACCGCCAGGATCGCGTTCGCGCCGAGCCGCCCCTTGTTCGGCGTGCCGTCGAGCTCGATCATCCGCTCGTCGAGCGCGCGCTGATCGGACGGATCGAGCCCCCGCACCGCCGCCGCGATCTCGCCGTTCACGTTCGAGACCGCCTGCGAGACGCCCTTGCCGCCCCACTCGGCCGCCTTGTCGCGCAGCTCGAGCGCCTCGTGCGCGCCGGTCGACGCGCCCGACGGAACCGCCGCCCGGCCCGAAGCGCCCGACTCCAACCGCACATCGGCCTCGACCGTCGGGTTGCCCCGCGAGTCGAGGATCCAGCGGCCGCGAACGCCGGCGATCCCGCTCATTCGAACCGGAACGCCTCCTTGGCGCGGTCGAAGTACCGGTCCTGCTCCTCGAGCCCGAGCCCGGCGAACGCATGACCCTCGTCCGCCGCGTACTCCTCCGCCCGCTCGACCCGCGCGACGAAGCGCCGCGTCATCGTCCGCAGCGCGAGCTCGGGATCGACGTTCAGCCGGCGGGCGACGTTGACCGCCGCGAACAGGACGTCGCCGAGCTCCTCGAACACGTGCGCGTCCGGCTCGGTCTCCTCCTCGACAGGCGCTGCGGCGAGCGCCTCCTTCAGCTCGCGCACCTCGTCGTCGAGATCCGCCAGCGCGCCCGCCGTGTCCGGGTACTCGAACCCGATCGCTGCCGCGCGCCGCTGCACCTTGCGAGCGTAGAGCAGCGCGGGTAGCCCTTCCGGGATGTGGTGGAAGATCCCCTCCCGCCCCTCCTCGTCCGACTTGATCCGCTCCCAGTTCGCGCGCACGCGGCCGGCGGTGCGCGCCTCGACCTCGCCGAACACGTGCGGATGGCGCCGGACGAGCTTCTCGTGCACCGCGCGCGCCACCTGCTCGAGGTCGCCCTGCCCGTCTTCGGAGAGCAGGAGCGCGAGGAAGTACACCTGGAAGAGCAGGTCGCCGAGCTCGTCGAGCAGCTTCTCGGGCGAACCGGCGAGCGCAGCATCGGCGACCTCGTACGCCTCTTCGACCGTGTGCGGCACGATCGAGCGCGCGGTCTGCTCGCGGTCCCACGGGCACTCCCGCCGCAGCCGCTCCGTCAGCTGCTGTAGCTCGAGCAGCGCCTCGGAGAGGCTCAACCGGTGGTGCTAGTCGACGTCGTCGACTTCTGCTTGCAGGGATCCTGGCCGGGCGGCGGCGCGTAGCCGGCCTGGTAGCCGATCTTCCCGCAGTAGCGCTTCGTCAGGCCCGTCTGCCAGCTCTGGATCTGCGTGTTGCGCTTGTCCTGGACCAGCGTCTGCCTGATCGCTTCCTTGACCTGCGAGAGCGGCGTCGGCTTTGCCTTCGTCGGCGGCTTGACCGGCCCGAGCGCCTCGATGATGTGCCAGCCGAACTTCGAGTGCACCGGCTTCGAGATCTCGTGGGTCTTGAGCTTGAAGGCGACGTTCTCGAACGGCTTCACGAAGCGGCCCTTGACGTCACCGCCCGCGAGCACGCCGCCGGCCTTCGCGGACGACGGATCCTTCGAGTACTGCTTCGCGAGCTTGCCGAACTGCTTCGGGTTCGCCTGCAGCTGCGCGTAGAGCCGGTCGGCCAGCGCCTTGCTCTTGACGAGGATGTGGGCGACCGGCCGGGTCGCGGGCTGCGCGGGCGTCGCGTACTGCGACTTGTGCGTGTTGTAGTAGTCCGCGATCTGGCTGTCGCTGACCTTGACGTTCCCGGTCACCTTTGCCTGCACCTTCTCGCGGATGAGCGTGAGCTTGATCCCGGAGCGCACCTGCTCGTCGGTGAAGCCCTGCTGCTTGAGCGCGGCCTCGTAACGCTTCTGGATCTCGGCCTTCGACGGCGGCGGCTGGCCCGGCGTGCTGCCGTAGTACTGCTGCTTGATCTGGTCGAGCCGGGCGGTTACATCCGCGTCCGTGACCTTGATCCCGAGCTGGTTCGCCTCCTGCTCGTACTCGCTCGAGGAGATCAGGAACTGGGTCACGTTCGAGCGCAGGTTCGCGAGCTCGACGGAGCCGGCCTTCGGGAACGGGTGGTTCGTCGCCTGGTAGTTCTGCTTCGTCTGCTGCATCAGTGCGTCCCAGTCCGCCTTGGTGACCGTCTGGTCGCCGACGACAGCGACGGCGTCGCTAGGGACGCTGCGCGGCCCGCCCCCGCCACAGGCGGCGACGACGAGAACGAGGGCGAACCCTGAGAGGACTGCAATGACCCGTTTCATGCAAAAAACGCCCGCACAGCCATTTTGCTCATGCTGCCTGGCGCGCACCGAGTATAGCATCGACCAGCCGCACTGCCTCCCCGAAATCCTGCTGGCGGACGGAAACCTCACGGCGGGCGGTCGTGTAGACGGCGGTCGAGACGTCCCGACGCAGCGCGCGCAGCTCAGCGGATGCGAGCTCGAGCGGCCCGACGGTCGCGCGGCCGGCCTTGAAGACGAGGTAGTCCGCGCCGAGGCGGGCGAGCTTGACCTTCGCCTCCTGGATCGCGAACAGGTTCTCTACCGGCTCCGGCAGCGGGCCGTAGCGGTCCTCGGTGGCCGCGCGCAGCTCGCGTAGCTCGTCGTCGGTGTCCGCGAGCGCGAGCCGGCGGTGGAGGTCGATCTTGAGCGCCTCGGCGGCGATGTAGTCGGCGGGCACGTAGGCGTCCACGCGCGCGTCGACCCGCACCGGGCGCGCGACCGGCCGGCGCTCGCCGGAGAGCTCGGCCACCGCCTCGCCGAGCAGCTCGACGTAGAGCTCGAACCCGAGCGCGGCGATGTGCCCGTGCTGCTCCGCGCCCAGCAGGTCGCCGGCGCCGCGGATCTCCAGGTCGCGCATCGCGATCGCGAAGCCGGCGCCGAGCTCGGTGTGGTCGGCGAGCGTCGCCAGCCGCGCCCGCGCCTCCGCCGTCAGCTCGCGCGTGTCGGGATAGAACAGGTAGGCGTGCGCGAGCACGTCCGAGCGGCCGACCCGGCCGCGGATCTGGTAGAGCTGGGCGAGGCCGAGCGCGTCGGCCCGCTCGACGATCAGCGTGTTCGCCTGCGGGATGTCGAGACCCGACTCGATGATCGTCGTCGAGACCAGCACGTCCGCATCGCCGCGCAGGAAGGCATGCATCTTCTCCTCCAGCTCGCGCTCCCGCATCTGGCCGTGGGCGACGGTCACGCGCAGTTTCGGGCAGAGCTGCTGCACCTTCGCAGCCGCCTCCTCGATCGACTCGACGCGGTTGTGCAGGTAGAAGCTCTGGCCGCCGCGCGCCTGCTCGCGGTCGAGCGCGAGCCGGACGACGTCCTCGTCGTACTCGCCGACGTACGTGCGGATCGGGCGCCGGCCCTCGGGCGGCGTCTCGATCACGGAGATGTCGCGCAGGCCCGAGAGCGACATGTGCAGCGTGCGCGGGATCGGCGTGGCGCTCAGCGCGAGCACGTCGACCTCGAGCCGCAGCGCCCGCAGCAGCTCCTTCTGCGCGACGCCGAAGCGCTGCTCCTCGTCGACGATCACGAGCCCGAGCTCCTGCGGGATCACGTCGCGGCTGAGCACGCGATGCGTCCCGATCAGCACGTCGACCTTGCCCGCGGCGAAGTCGGCGACGACCTGCTTCTGCTCCTTCGGCGAGCGGAAGCGGGAGATCATCTCGACGCGTACCGGGAAGTCGCGGTAGCGCTCGCGGAAGGTGTTCCAGTGCTGCTCGGCGAGCACGGTCGTCGGGACGAGCATCAGCGCCTGCTTGCCGTTCAGGACGACCGCGAAGGCCGCGCGCACCGCCACCTCGGTCTTGCCGAAGCCGACGTCTCCGCAGACGAGCCGGTCCATCGGGCGCGTCGCCTCGAGGTCCTCCTTGACCGCCTCGATCGCGCTGCGCTGGTCGTCCGTCTCGCGGTAGGGGAACTCGGCCTCGAGCCGCTCGAGCCAGTCGCCGGAGAGGTCGTACGAGATTCCCTCCGCCTGCTGGCGGCGCGCGTAGAGCGCGAGCAGGTCGCCGGCCAGCTCGCGCACCCCGACGCGTGCGCGGGCCTTCAGGTTCTGCCAGGCCTTGCCGCCGAGCTTGCTGAGCGCGGGCGAGCCGGCGTCGGCGCCGATGTACTTCGAGACGCGCCCGATCTGCTCGTGCGGGACGTAGAGCCGGTCGTCGCCGCGGAAGCCGAGGAAGAGGTAGTCGCGCGTGACCCCGGCGACGGTCTTCGTCTCGAAGCCGAGCAGCTTGCCGATCCCGTGGTCCTCGTGGACGACGTAGTCGCCGGTGCGCAGGTCGGCGAACGACTGGAGCGCACGGCCCGGGGCGGTGACGCGCGTGCGGGTGCGGCGCCGGAAGACCTGCGTGTCGGGCAGCAGCGCGAGACGTAGGTCGCGCCAGACGAAGCCGCGCCGCGCCGGCGAGACGGCGAACAGGAGCTCCGGTGCGTCCGGCAGCGGCTCGCCCGGCTCGAGCAGGCGCGCCTCGACCCGGCGGAGCAGGTTCATCGTGCGCAGCGCCTCGCCTCGGTGCGGGAAGGCGACCACGACTCGGTTCTCGGCGCGCAGCAGGGCGGCGAGCTCGTTCTCCGCCTCGGCGAGCCCTCGCGCCGCGATCGCGGGCCGCTGCGCCTCGAACGAATGCTCCTGCCCTCTGGGCAGCGGCTCGATCTGAGCAGCGCCCTCCACACTGCCTAGTAACAGACTGTTACCAAGTCCCTCTTCGGCCCAGAGCTCGCGGACCTCGTCTGGCTGCCAGACCAGGTCGGGAGGCCGGTCGAGCGGCCGGGACGAGGTCGTCCGGGATCGCCGGCGGCTCGTCGTCGTCGGGCAGCGTCGGCTCGATCAGGTCGGCGCGCCGCTCGGCGGCCGGGTAGACAACCGCGCGCTCGACGTCGTGCAGCGTCCGCTGCGTGAACGGCGAGAAGGCCCGCAGCGCCTCGATCTCGTCGCCGAACAGCTCGACGCGGAGCGGATCGCGGCCGGTCGTCGGGAAGACGTCGACGAGCCCGCCGCGGACCGCGAACTGGCCGCGCTCCTGGACGCGGTCGACCCGCTCGTAGCCGGCGAGCGCGAGCAGCTCCGCGAGCGCGTCGAGGCCGGGCGCTCCCTCGCGGTCGAGCACGATCGGCTCGGGCCGCGCCTCGGGCGGCGGCAACCGCTCGGCGATCGCGGTCGCGGACGCGCAGACGAGCCCTCCCGCGGCGAGCACCTCGAGCGCGCGAGCCCGCTCGCCCACGAGGTGAGGCGGTGGCTCGAGGCCGGAACCGAACCGAACGCCGCGGCTCGGCAGCAGCGCCACCCGTTCCTCGCCGAGCAGCCAGCGCGCGGCCTCGGCGGCGTCGCGGGCGTCGGCGTCCTCGGGCAGCAGCACGACAAGCGCCCGCCCGAGGTGCTCGTACAGCGCGGCCAGAACGAGCGGGAGGGCCGGCTCCGAAACGCGCGCCGGCGCGGGCAGGGCCTCCGCGTAGGCCGCGAGGCGCTCGTCGGCGAGCAGCTCCTCGACGAGCGGGTGGAGCACGGGGCGTGTGGTCTCGGTCAGGTCCATGACGAAAGACGGAACCCGCGGTTCCGCCCCCTTATCGTAGCTCTCAGTTGAAGCGGGCCTGCGCCGCGTCGAGGCCCTCGCGGACGATGGTCTCGGCCGCGTCGGCGGAGCGGGAGACCAGCGCCTCGACGTCGTCCTCCGGCTCGAAGCCCGAGAGCACCCAGTCCGAGACCGAGCGCGGGTCGCCGCGGCCGGGCCGGCCCACGCCGATGCGCAGGCGCAGGAAGTCCTGCGTGCCGAGCTCTGCGCGAGCGAGCGGAGGCCGTTGTGGCCGGCGAGCCCTCCGCCTCGCCGCGCCTGCAGGCGACCGGCCTCGAGGTCGACGTCGTCGTGGACGACCAGCAGCGACTCGGGCTCGACCTTGAAGAAGCGCATGGCGGCCGCCGACCGAGCGGCCGGACTCGTTCATGTACGTCTCGGGCTTGAGCAGCGCGATCCGCGAGCCGTCGAGCCGCGTCTCGGCCAGCGAGCCGGAGAACTTCGAGCGCCAGGAGCCGCCGTGCCTCCGCGCGAGCTCGTCGACGACGAGCCAGCCGAGGTTGTGGCGCGTGCGCTCGTACTGGCGGCCGGGGTTGCCGAGGCCGGCGACGAGCAGGTCAAGCGTCGAGGCGCGCTCGCCCCGACGAAAGAAGCGCACGGCCTAGCCTTCGGCGGTGCCGGGCTCGCCTTCGGAGCCCGCGTCGGCCTCGCCCTCGGCAGCGGCCTCGCCCTCGCGGAGCCTCCTCGCCCTCCGGCACCTCGCGCCCTCGGGCAGCTCGCCCTCTTCGAGCTCCTCGCCCTCGACCTCTTCGGGCTCGGGCTCGACGAAGCGCGTCGGCATCGTCACCGTCGCGAGCACCGTCTCGTCCGGATCGTCCAGGAACTTGACGCCCTCCTGGACCGGCAGCTCGGCGAGCCGGACCGTGTCGCCGATCGCCATCCCGCTGACGTCGAGGTCGAGGTGCTCGGGAACCTCGAGCGGCAGCGCCTCGACGGTCACCTCGCGGTCGACCTGCGAGAGCACGCCGCCCTCGGTGACGCCGACCGGCTCGCCGACCAGCTCCACGACGACGCGCGCCTGGATCGGCTGGTCGAGCCGGACCTCCTGCAGGTCGATGTGCGTCAGCGTCCCGCGGACGGGATCCTGCTGGTACGACTTGAGGATCGACGGGGCGCCGTGCGTCTGCCGCCGTCGACGACCACGTCGAGGATCGCGTGCAGCCCGGCGCCGCCGGTGAGCACGCGCCGCAGCTCGCGCTCGGCGACGCAGAACGCCTGCGGCTCCTGGCCGCGCCCGTAGAGGACGCCCGGAATCAGCCCCTGCTTGCGCAGGCGGCGCGACTCCGCGGAGCCGCGGCTCTCGCGGTCCTGCACCGTCAGCTTGATTCGCTCGCCGGCCACGGCGGCGGATTGTAGCTAAGCGTCTTTGTACGGCCTATCCTCGCCACGTGAGGACGTGTCCTTCCTGTCGCCGGGAGAACGCGGAAGCGCCCGGTTCTGCGTCTCCTGCGGCGCGGCGCTCGTGTCTGCCTGCAGCGAGTGCGGCGAGGAGATCCCGCCGGGAGCGGCTTCTGTCCGGCCTGCGGGCGCCGGTCGCGGCGCGGCAGACACCCGCAGGCGAAGAGCGGAAGGTCGTCACCGTCCTGTTCGTCGACCTCGTCGACTCGACCGCCCAGGCCGAGCGGCTCGACCCCGAGGACATGCGCGGGCTGCTCTCGCCTATTCGCGCGCGTGCGCGAGGAGCTCGAGCGCTACGGCGGGGCGGTGGAGAAGTTCATCGGCGATGCGGTGATGGCCGCTTTCGGCGCCCCGACCGCGCACGAGGACGACCCTGAGCGCGCCGTCCGTGCCGCGCTCGAAATTCGCGAGTGGGCGAGCGCCCAGGACGAGCTCCAGGTGCGGATGGCCGTCAACACCGGCGAGGCGCTCGTCGCGCTCGGCGCCGACGCGGGCGCGGCGAAGGCATGGTCTCCGGCGACGTCGTCAACACCGCCTCGCGCCTGAGACCGCCGCGCCGGTCGGCGGCATCCTCGTCGGTGAGACGACCTACCGAGCCACCGCGGGCGCGTTCGAGTACCGCGAGCATCGCCCCGGTCGAGGCAAGGGAAGCGCGAGCCGGTGCCGCCTGGGAGGTCGTCGGCCTAAGCGAGCAGGCAGGTCGAGCCGCGACGCCGCTCGTGGGCCGGGGGCCGGAGCTGATCCAGCTGCTGGACGCCCTCGCGCGCGTGCGCGAGGAGCGGGGGCCGCAGCTCGTCTCCTCGTCGGCGTGCCCGGGATCGGCAAGACGCGGCTCGCGCGCGAGCTCGTGCTCGCGATCCAGGCCGACCCCGGAACGGCACGTGGCTGCTCGGGCGCTGCCTTCCCTACGGCGACGGCGTCTCGTTCATCGCGCTGGCGGAGATGGCGCGCTCGGCCGCGGGATCCTGACGAGCGACTCGCACGACGAGGCCGGCGCGAAGCTCGCGCGGGCGGTCGAAGCGCTCCCCGGCGACCTCGACACCCGCTGGCTCGAGGCCCACCTGCGTCCGCTGGTCGGGCTCGAGGCGAGACCGCCGGAGGACGGAGAGGACTCGTTCGGGGCCTGGCGGCGCTTCTTCGAGGCGCTCGCGGAGCGCGCGTCCGCTCGTGCTCGTGTTCGGACATGCACTGGGCGGATCCGGGCGTGCTCGACTTCGTCGACCACCTCGTCGACTGGGCCAGCGGCGTGCCGCTGCTCGTTGCTCTGCACCGCTGGGCCGGAGCTGCTCGAGCGCCGGCCGGGATGGGCCGGCGGCAAACGCAACGCGATCACGATCACGCTCTCGCCGCTCTCGAACGAGGAGACCGAGAGAAGCGTGGCAGCGCTGCTCGGCAACGGAGCTGCCGGACGGAGTGAGCGGAGCGTCTCCTCGCCCGCGCGGGCGGCAACCCGCTCTACGCCGAGGAGTACGCGCGGATGCTGGTCGACCGCGGCTTCCTCGTCCGCGAGAACGGCTCGTGGCGGCTGGCGCAGCCCGAGCTGCCCCTGCCCGAGTCGGTCCAGGGGACGATCGCCGCCCGAGTCGACGCGCTGCCGGCCGACGAGAAAGCGGTGCTCCAGCACGCCGCCGTCGTCGGGAAGGTCTTCTGGCTCGGCGCGGTCACGACGCTCGGCGGCGCCGAGCGTGACTCCGCGGAGCGCCGTTACACGCGCTCGAGCGCAAGGAGTTCGTCCGCCGCGAGCGCGCGCTCGTCAGTCGCCGACGACGCAGTACGCCTTCCGCCACGTGCTCGTCCGCGACGTCGCCTACGGGCAGCTTCCGCGCGCACGCAGGGCCGAGTCGCACCTCCGCACGGCGGCCTGGCTCGAGTCGGTATCGGGCGCCGAGGAGCTCGCGGAGCAGCTCGCCCATCACTACACGTGCGTCGTCGAGCTGCGGCGCGTTCTCGGCGAGGACACGACCGACATCGCGCCGCAGGCGGTCGAGGCTTTCCACCAGGCGGCGGAGCGCGCGCTCGGCGCGAACGCCTTCGAGGCGGCGCGTCGCTTCTTCACCGCCGAGCTCGAGCTTCGACGCGAATGACCCAACGCCCCCAAGCGCTGCTCGGCCTCGGCCGGGCCCGCTCCCACGCGGAAGGAGGCGGGATCGACGAGCGAGCCGGCGTATCAGGCGTTCGAGGCCGCCGGAGACCACGAGACTGCGGCCGAGGTCGCATCCGAGCTCGGCCTGTCCTCTGGTCCGCGTGGCGACACCGAGCCGGCGAACCGCTGGCTGAACCGCGCCGCGGAGCTGGTCTCGGACCTCCTCCGTCCTGACGAAGGCCAAGGTGCTCAGCCGCTTCGCCAGCCTGCGCAGCGTCCAGGACCAGGCCGAGGAGGCGATCGGGCTCGCCACGGAGCGCTCGAGCTCGCCGAGCAGGTCGGCTCCGACGACGTGCGCGCCCGCGCGCTCGGAGCGCTCGCGAACGCGCGTACCCAGACCGGCGACTGGTCCGGGTTCGACGACTACGAAGCTGAGCATCGAGATCGCGACGAAGCTCAAGTCGCCGAACGCGATCCTCAACCTGATCAACTACGCCGGCTCGCTGATCGCCTTCGGCGACCTCCAAAGGCGCCTTCGAGCGCCAGGCCCGCGGTCGCGAGCTGGCGCGGGAGCTGGGCGAGGGGGCGCTATACCGCCTGGCTCCACGCCAAGCAGGTGACGGAGAACTACTGGCGGGGCCACTGGGACGAGGCACTCCGGCTCGCGGGTGAGATCGTCGGCGCAGCGGCCGGCGGCGCGGCAGCCTACATGGCGATCCCGTCCCGCCTTTACGCGCGCCAGGATCACGTTCGACCGCGGGTGACGAGAACTCTGCGCTGGACGACGTCGAGCACGCGCTCGCGCAGGCGCTCGAGATCGACGAGGTGCAGGTCGTCGTACCGGCGCTCGCGCTCCGGGCGCGACTGCGGCGCGGGATCCCCCGAAGCCGAGGCAGACGTCTCGGACGCGCTCGCTCGGATCCGCGGCAACGAGGTCCGGGCGAGCTCCGCCTGGGCGGACCTTGGCGTCGTGGCTCGCCGAGCTCGACCTTCCATTCCCGCAGTTCGAGCGGTCGAGCGCCTGGATCGAGGCGGCCTCGCTCGCGTTCGCGGCGAGTGAGCCCGTGGCCGCCGCGGGGCTCTACACGCAGATCGGTTCGCGGCCCGACGCGGCCTACGCGCACCTCCGCGCGGCGCGGCTCCTTCTCGCCGAGGACGAGGCGGACGCGGCGGAAGCGCAGGTCGCAGCGGCGCGCAACTTCTACGGCAGCGTCGACGCGACCGCCCGCCTCGGCGGCGCTCGAGGAGCTCTTCAGCTCAGCTTGACTGGACCGCGCTTCGCGGCTCGCGCGCGCAGCCAGAGGACGTTCACGGTGGCGCCACGCCCGTGCTCGACCGAGGCGACGTTCTGAAAGGGCTCCCGATCGCTGGGAAGCGGTCGTGGCCGACGAGCTTGAGACCGTGCCGCGGCGTCGGCTTCTTACCGTCGAACGTCACGCGGATAGCTGGGCTCTCGAGCGAGAGCGCCATCGCGTCCGTCCCCTGAGGCGGGGTGACCGTCTTCACGTCGGTCGGCCCGGTCGAGGTCGCGGACGTCTGCCCGATCGGGTACTACGAGATTCCTCCAACGATGTGCATGGCTGAAGGTCTGTGGACTTCCGCAGCCCGGAAGCGCGGCGCGCGTCGCTAGGCCAGGTGGCCTATTGTCACGGCGAGCACCGTGATGCCGCCGAGCACGACCAGGAGACCGGCCGCGGCGAACCCGAACGCGAAGAGCTTCAGCCGCCAGGGGACGAGCGTCCAGGCGAAGACGAGCACCGCCTGCTTGGCGAGTCGCGCGGGCCGCAACCAGCGCGCGGGAATGCCGAGAGCCGTGATCAGCCTTCCGAAGGGAGTCGCCTCGAACCGGGCCAGCTCGGCGGCTCTGACCCGCTCCTCCCAGCGGGTCGCCATCTCTCGCGCCCTCGCGCCGGGCCGCGCGCCGGTAGACCGGCAGCGCCTTGCCGCGGCCGCGCCAGGACTCGAGGGACCTGCGCGCGTCGTCGATCGGCGGGGGCGCCAGCATGCTCTCGATCAGGAGGAGATCTTGATCATGGTCGCTTCGCATGCTCACGGAGCAATCTTAGCCGGGGAACCGCGTCAAAGGCCGAGCGCCGATTTCACAAACCAACTGGGTGGTTTCGGCGTAGTAGATAGGTGAGCGGCCTGTCCGACCTTGCGCATATTCCCCTCCCCTAGAGGAAGCCGGGGTCCTGGACGGGTCGCTCGCACGACTAGCCGGCCCGACTCGCGTCCGAAGAGCTCGTTCGTCGACTACCGATCCGTGGTGGCGGATTCGGCCTCGCTCCATGCTGCGAGTTCCCTCAGTCGCCCGAGGTTGGCTCAGATCGGTAGACGAACCGATAGAAGGTGCGCCGAGCAAGCGGCGCTCGAGCGCCTCGGCTTCGTCACGGAAGACGGCGCCTGCGAGCTTGAGGTAACGCTTCGTCCATGCCGCTTCCTGAAGGAAGAACCCGCCCCGGGGACTAGCAACAACGGGCGCGAGGTGTCAGGATCGATTCTGGCTCTTTAGGTGTTTGCGAGAAGGGCGTTGAATGTCCGAGGGCTGGAAGGCATTTTGGTGGGTCGTCGCAATAGTTATCGGGGCGGTCTTCGTCGTCCAGATCTTCCGCGGCTCTTCCTCGTCAGACACTCAGAAGTACTGTGGCGAGAGCGGCCGCGAGATTGGGACCTGGATAGGCCATGCTTCCAACGGAGAGATTGGCCGCATTGAGACGATCTTGGCAGCTGGCGCCAGTGCCGAATGCATCGCAGCCTGGAACAACCATCTTGGACAGCTCGGTAAGCCGTTGATCCCGCAATCGGGCGCGGGGAATCCATAAAGGCTCGTAGAACCTCGAGCAGACCAGGGATCTTGGTCGGAACTGGCGGTTGAAAACAGGCCGCTTAGCCGCCCACGGCCTCCTTGATCCCGGGATCGTTCTTGTCGGTGGCACTTAACACCTTGTTCAGCTTGTCCTGTGTCGCTTCTGCGTTGCTTTGCGCGTCCCGTCTCGAGTCGGTTGCGCTCTTGATCCCAAAGAAAGAACCCACGACGGTGCCAATCACTCCCAGCGCGGTCGTCGCGATCGCGAGTTTCGCATCGTCCTTGTTCACAGCGCTGACGAGATAGCCGGTCATGATCGAAAGCACGATCAAGGCGGTGATGACGACGATCACGCCCGAAGCGGCCGCAATTGCGGACGCCCACCAGGGCGACTCTTGGTTCCCGTTGTTCATGGCTCCCCCTCTTGCGTCTTCTGACCGACGACTTCGCGCAGGCCATCATCTCTCCGGTGGATGTTCGTGTCCAGCCTCGCTCTGGTCGCCGGATATGGCGATTCCGCCCTCCCCCAGAGCACAAGACGCGCCGCCCCCAGTGGCAGGTAGCTCTTCGCGAGAACTGAGCCGGGATGTGGAAGCAGCTTGAGCCGGGCGAGTCACCCATCGCTTCGAGTGGGTGGTACTCGTCGCGACGCTCGCCGTCATACCCGTGATGGTGGTCGAAGTTGAGGCCTCCTCGAGCGGGTCACGCAGGGTTGCCTTCGTAGCCAACTGGGTGATCTGGGCCATCTTCGTCGGGGAACTGAGCTTCATTATTACGGTGGCGCCCAGGAAGAAAGCGGCGCTGAAGGCGCACTGGGTCGATGAGCTGATCATCGTGGTGACTGCGCCGCTCTTCGTTGGATTCCTCGCGTCCCTACGACTCGTGCGGCTTGTCCGCCTCATCCGCCTCGCACCGCTCACGGCGATCGTCTCGCGCGCAGTCCAGCGGGAGCGGCGGGTCTCGAGCGGCGCGACCTTCCGCTTGGTCGCAGTGCTCACAGTCGCAATCGTGGTCCTTGCCGGCTCGGTCGAGGCGCTCGTCGACAGCGGCGATTTCCACTCCACCTGGGACGGCATCTGGTGGGCGATGGAGACGGTCACGACGGTCGGGTACGGCGGCCTGCACCCGGAATCGGTTCAAGGGCGGATCGTGGCCATGGTGGTGATGCTCTTCGGGATCGGCTTCCTGTCGGTGCTGACTGCAACGGTCGCCTCGTACTTCGTCAAGAGCGATCGGGGCAATGAGACTGAGGCGATTCTCGCAGCGCTGACAAGGCTAGAAGGGGAAGTGGCTGAGCTGAGGCAGCACGTATCGCGATTTCAGCATTGATCGCTTTGAGGCGTGGGCGTAGAAAGTGGCAGTAGGAAGAACGGCCCAACCGTTTGGTTGAGCCGATCTTTCTAGAAGAGCTGGTTCTCGCCCGCGAAGATCGCCGAGACCGAGTCGTCGGCGAAGATGTTCATGATCGTCTCCGCGAGCAGGCCGGAGACCGGCAGCACTTCCACCTTCGCAGGCCGGTTGATCGGGTCGATCGCGACGGTGTTCGTGACCGTGACGCGAGTGAGCTCGCTGTCGGCGAGCCGCTCGAAGGCGTTGCCGGAGAAGAGCCCGTGGGTCGCGCAGGCGTAGACCTCTGTCGCCCCGGCTTCGCGCAGCGCGGTCGCGCCGGCGCACAGCGTGCCGCCGGTGAGGATCATGTCGTCGCTCAGGATCGCGACCTTGCCCTTCACGTCGCCGATCACCTCGGTCACCTCGGCCATGTCATGCTCGGGCCGAGCCTTGTTCATGATCGCCAGGTCGCCGTCGAGCATCTGCCCGAAGCGCCGCGCCAGCTTCACGCGCCCCGCGTCGGGTGAGACCGCAACGACGTTCTCGCCGTGGAAGCCCAGGTCGCGGTAGTGCTGCGCGAACAGCTGGATCGCGGTCATGTGGTCGACCGGAACGTTGAAGAAGCCCTGGATCTGGCCGGCATGGAGGTCCATCGAGACGACTCGGTCGACGCCGGAGACCTCGAGCATGTCGGCGACGAGCTTGGCGGTGATCGGCTCGCGCGGCGCCGACTTCTTGTCCTGCCGCGTGTAGGGGAACCACGGGATCACGGCCGTGATCCGCTTCGCGGAAGCGAGCTTCGCGGCCTGGACCATGATCAGGAGCTCGACCAGGTTGTTGTTCACCGGCGGGCTGCCGGACTGGATGATGAAGACGTCTGCACCACGGATCGACTCGCGGTAGCGGACGTAGGTCTCGTCGTTTGCGAAGGTCTTCAGCTCGACCTCGCCGAGCACGACGCCAGGCTGTCGGCGATCTGCTCGGCCAGCTCGGGGTTCGAGCGGCCGGAGAAGAGCATCAGCCGCTTCTGCGGCCCGTGCTCGATCCACGGCTTGCGCTCGGACTCCGGCATTGCCGCCGGCGGCTCGACGGTCTCGAGACCCGGGAGTGTCGCCTCAGCCATCCTCTTCTCGCTTCTTTCGGACGTAGCCTTCCTTGTTCTCCTGCCGCTGGCGCGCGATCGCGAGAGCTTCCGCCGGGACGTCCTCGGTGATGACCGAGCCCGCCCCGATCCAAGCATCGTCGCCAACCTCGACCGGCGCAACAAACGCATTGTGGACGCCGGTCCTGACGTTGCGCCCGATCTTCGTCCGTCCCTTCGGCTTGCCCTCCTCGTGCGGGAAGTTGACCGTGATGTTCCCGGCCGCGACGTTCGTGTCTGCGCCGATCTCCGCGTCTCCGATGTACGACTGGTGGGGCACTTTCGTGCGCTCGCCGATGCGTGAGTTCTTGATCTCCACGAACGCACCCGCCTTGGCGCCGGCCTCCAGCACCGTTCCAGGGCGAAGGTAACAGAACGGGCCGACCAGCGCACCCGGGCCGACCTCCGCGTCGACGACGACCGCATGCGGGCCGATCTCGGCGTCCGTCGCGACCTTCGTGGAGCCGCGCAGGACCGTGAACGGCTGGATCGTCGTGTCCGGCTCGAGCTCCACCGTGGGATCGATCCACGTCGTCTGCGGGTCGACGATCGTCGCGCCCGCGAGCATGTGCGCCTCGTTGATCCGGTCGCGCAGAACGGCGGCGGTCGCCGCGAGCTCGACGCGCGTGTTGACGCCGACCTCGGCGTCGTCGTCGTCCTGGTAGACGGCCACGCGCTCGCCGCCCGCGACGAGGTCGCGGATCGTGTCGGTCAGGTAGAGCTCGCCCTGCTTGTTCTGGGGCTCGAGCCGCTCCAGCGCCGGCCAGAGCTTGGGCGCGTCGAAGACGTAGATCGAGGAGTTGATCTCCGTCAGGGCAAGCTCGGCCTCGCTCGCGTCCTTCGCCTCGACGATCGCCTTGAGCTCGCCATCCGGTCCGCGGACGACGCGGCCGTAGTTGCCCGGGCTCTGGCGCTCGAACGAGAGGACGGTCGCTGCGGCCTGCTCGCTGCGATGGGTCGCGAGCAGCCGCTCGAGGTCTCGGGCCTGATCGCCGCGGCGTCGCCGCTGATCACGAGCACGTCGCCGTCGAAGCCGTCGAGCGCCTCGCGCGCGCCGCCGCCGCGTCGCCGGTGCCGCGCGGCTCCTGCTGCACCGCGACGTCACTCCCGCGAACTCGCCCTCCGTCCCGGGTGACGTGACGACGACCAGCGGATCCGGCGCGAGCGCCCGCGCCGCCTCGATCACCCAGTCGACGAGCCGCCTGCCGAGCAACGGGTGCAGGTGCTTCGGCGTCTGCGAGTGCATGCGTGTGCCAAGGCCGGCGGCGAAGCACCACAGCTGCGAAGCGGCGTCTCTCGGTCACAAGGCTGGGGCGCCAGGATTCGAACCTGGGATCGCGGGACCAAAACCCGCTGCCTTACCACTTGGCTACGCCCCAATGACGGTCCAGAGTTAATGCCGGTCGGAGAGCAGGAACAGGACGGCGATCACGGCGAAGATTCCTGCCAGGACGAGCGCAAGCCAGCTGAGGAGGAAGGAGAAGATCACGACGACGACGGCAAGGGCCTGCGAGGCGCCGGCGATCCACGTGACCTGGCGGGCCGTGTCGGAGCGGGCGTCCCGGCCCCAGAACAGGTAGAGGGCGAGCAGCGGGATCGAGATCGCGATCACCGTCCAGCGCGAGACGTCGTGCAGGAAGGCGACGATGATCCCCTCGATCACCGCGATCCAGAGCGCAAGCCGGATTCGCCGCACGCGCAACCACCGGCCAAAGCGCGTGGTGCGGTGCTCGATCGTGCCCGCCTCGAGCGGCCTGTCGGTCGCCATGCATCAACCGTACCAAGCGGGAACGGTCAGCCATGTGCGGCCCGCGCGCGGAGCTCACGCTGCCGCAGCCCGAGCCTGCTCGCGGTGGGTGAAGAGCCCGTAGACGACAGGGCCCGCGCCGCTGACGTCCGCGCGAAACGCGCCCTGGCCGAGCAGCGCGTCCGTCAGCGGGGACGAGGAAAGGTCGTTCGGCGGCAGGGCCGCGAGGTCGCGTGGCCGCCGCACCGCAGCGAGCGCCTCGTCGAAGGCTGCGCGCCGCTCGTCGTAGCCGTCTGCGCCGGCGCGCGCGTCGAAGGCGGCGTAGACGGACTCGGTCGATTCCTTGTGCGCGCCGCTCGGGAGGAGCAGCACGACCCAGTAGTCCTGGGGGAGGTCGAGCTGCGTCAGCTCGGTGCCCGTGCCTTCGGCCAGCTGCGGGCCCGAGGTGAGGAAGAAGGGCACGTCGGCGCCCAGCTCGGCCGCCAGCTTGTGCAGCGCCGCCGGCGGTAGAGGCTCGGCAGCGTCTCGTTGGCGAGGCGGAGCGCGGTCGCGGCGTCTGAGCTGCCGCCGCCGAGGCCGCCGGCAACGGGGATCCACTTCCAGATGCGGGCACGCCAGCGCGGGTCGACCCCGGCCGCGGCGGCGAGGCTCTCGAGCGCGCGCCGGACGAGCGTGTCCTCGGGAAAGCCCTCGACGCCGAGGGCAGGTGCGTCCTCGAGCGCGATCCGGTCGGCGAGGTCGAGCCGCTGCATGACCGTCGCGACCTCATGGCGCCCGTCCTCGCGCTGCGGCCCGACGACGAGCGCGAGGTTCAACTTCGCGGTGGCCGGCGCTCGCCTCATCTGGCCAGCTCCTCTGTAAGCGCGGCGAACTCCGGGGGGCTCAGCTCCTCGGCCCGCACCGCGGGTTCGCGGCCGATCGCCTCAAGAGCTGCCGCCGCTCGCTCGCGCGTGGTCAGGCCGGCAAGCTCGAGCGAGTTCGCAAGGCGCTTCCGGCGGTGCGCGAAGGCCGCCGTGACCGTCCGCTTGATCTGCGCGAAGGACGGAGGCAGGGAGCGGCGGCGGAACGCGACGAGCGCCGAGTCGACGTTCGGTCGCGGCCTGAAGACGTTCCGCGAGACCGGGTGGAAGCCCGTGCGCTCAGCCGCGAGCTGAACCAGCACGGAGACCGCGCCGTAGGCCTTCGTCGAGGGCTCCGCGAAGAAGCGGTCGGCGACCTCGCGCTGGACCATCACGCACCAGAGCTGGACGCTCGGCAGGCTGTCGAGGCTCTCGACCACGAGCGGCGTCGCGATGTTGTACGGCAGGTTGGAGACGAGCTTTCCCGGCGCCGGCTGGAGCGCCCCCAGGTCGAGCTGGAGCGCATCACCGAACCCAAGCTCCACGTTCGCGTGACCCGCCAGCCGCTCGGTGAGCTCGGGCTCGAACGAACGGTCGAGCTCGATTGCATGGACGTGGCCTACGCGGTCCGCGAGGTAGGCGGTGAGGACGCCGAGGCCCGGCCCGACCTCCAACACGACGTCTTCGGGGCCGAGATCGGCCAGGCGGCCGATCACTCCGAGGATGTTCTCGTCGGCGAGGAAGTGCTGGCCGAGCCTCTTCTTGGCCCTCGGGATCACGAGAGGCCGAACGCCGCCGCGGCGTTCGCATCGAGCCGCTCGGCGAGGAGGCCCGGCTCCTCGCCGCGTGCCTCCGCGAGCGCGGCGACCGTGTGGACGACGTTCGCCGGCTCGTTCGGACGTCCGCGCCGCGGCTGCGGGCTGAGGTACGGGCTGTCGGTCTCGGCGAGGAGGCGCTCCGCAGGGACCCGGCGCGCGGCTTCGCGCAGCTCCTCGGCCTTGGGGTACGTGACGTTGCCCGCGAACGAGACGTAGTAGCCGCGCTCCAGCGCGACGGGCAGCAGTGCGGGGCTCGAGAAGCAGTGCAGGACGACGGTGCCAGGGAAGCCGGCGAGCGCAGCCGCGGTGTCTTCGTCGGCCTCCCGCGTGTGGACGACGACCGGCTTGCCGAGCTCGGCTGCGAGTTCGAGCTCCCGCGCGAAGAGGTCGCGCTGACGCTCGCGCGGCGCGTAGTCGCGGTAGAAGTCGAGCCCTGTCTCGCCCACGGCGACCGCCCGCTCGTCGCCAAGGAGCTCGCGGAGCTCGTCGAGCCGCTCGGCGTCGTCGTCCGCCGCCTGATGTGGGTGGATCCCCAGCGCGGCCCAGACGCCGGCGTGCTGCCGCGCGAGCTCGAGGGTCGCCCGGCACGAGTCGAGCCCGGAGCCGATCGAGATCACCCGCCCGACGCCAGCCTCTCGTGCCCGCGCGAGAACCGCTTCGGGCGGATCCGCGCACGCGTCGAGGTGCGCGTGCGTGTCGGTCACGCCGCGGCGGTCGGCAGGTCGACGCGCGGGAAGAGCGGAGCAGCCGCCTCGATCCCTTCGGTCGCGTCCGTCTTGCCGTACGCGATCTGCTCCAGGGAGAGGTCGAGCGGCTGGCGGATCGCGCCGAGGATCCGGGGCGCCGTCTCCGGCAGGTACGGCGAGAGGGCAACGGCTACCGCGCGCAGACCGTCGGCGAGGTCGTAGAGGACCGCGTCGAGCTGCGCGGCCTTCGCCTCGTCCTTCGCCAGCTCCCACGGAGCCGTCTGCTCGACGTGCCGGTTGAGCCAGCGGACGAGCTCCCAGACGTCCTCGAGCGCGGCCGTCAGCTCCCATGCGTCGAAGCGCTCGACGAGCTTCCCGCGCAGCCGGTCGAGCAGGTCGCGGAGCTCCGCGTTCGGTTGTCCCGGGGCGATTCGCCCCTCGCGGTAGCGGGCGATCATCGCGGTCGTCCTCGAGACGAGGTTGCCGAGGTCATTCGCGAGCTCGCGCTCGTAGCGCTCGTGCAAACCGTCCAGCGACGCGTTCCCGTCCTGGCCGAACGAGACCGAGCGCAGCACCCAGAAGCGAACCGCGTCCGGACCGTAGATCTCGGTGAGCTCCAGCGGGTCGACCGCATTGCCCGCCGACTTGGAGAGCTTCTGCTTGTCCAGCCCCAGCAGCCAGCCGTGGACGAACAGCTGCTGCGGCACCTCGTAGCCGGCGGACAGGAGCAGCGCCGGCCAGAAGACGCAGTGGAAGCGCAGGATGTCCTTGCCGAGCACGTGGTGCGCGTGCGGCCAGAAGGCCTCGCGGAGGTCCTCCCCGTCCCGCGCGTACGTGAGCGCGCTGAGGTAGTTGATGAGCGCGTCTACCCAGACATAGGTGACCTGCTCCTCATCCCAGGGGATCGGTACGCCCCACGGCTGGCCGGCGCGGCTGACGCTGAAATCCTGGAGACCACCCTCGATGAAGCTCCGGGCCTCGTTGTAGCGGAACTTCGGCAGGACGAAATCAGGCCGCTCGTCGTACAGGGCGAGCAGGCGGTCCTGGTAGGCCGAGAGCCGGAAGAAGTAGTTCTTCTCCTCGATGTACTCGGGCCGGGTGCCGTGATCGGGACAGAGGCCGTCGACCAGGTCGGCCTCGCTCTTGAACTCCTCGCAGCCGACGCAGTAGAGGCCGGCGTAGACGTCCTGGTAGATGTCGCCGTTGTCGTAGATGCGCTGCAGGAACTCCTGCACGAAGCGCTTGTGGCCCTCGTCCGTCGTGCGGATGAAGAAGTCGTACTCGGCGTTGACCTGCTTCGGCAGCTCACGCCAGTGCCTCTCGACGATGTCGTCGACGAACGCCTTGGGATCGACCCCCGCCTCTTCGGCCACGCGGTAGACCCTCGACGCATGCTCGTCGGTTCCGGTCAGGAAGAAGGTCTCGTCGCCGCGCTGGCGGTGATGCCGGACGACGATGTCCGAGGCGATGGTCGTGTACGCGTTGCCGATGCTCGGCGTCGCGTTCACGTAGTAGATGGGTGTCGTCAGGTAGAAGCGCATCGCTCTCAATGATACGAGCCGCCTTGCGCCCGGCCCTGTTGGCGCGCCGGGCACGCCTGAGCTCCCGCACGGTGAGGAGCACGGCGAACAGGAGAGCTATGGCGAGCAGTCGCGGAGCGCTCGAGTGGCGCGCTCGTGCCGCGGTCGGGACACCGGGCGCGACCACGTCGGGCGCGCGCGGAGCGTGGATTGCCATCCGCCGAGCGGGCACCCGGGCCGGTTGCCGGGAGGGCGCGAAGCGGCTGCCGTGACGCACGGCGTGAGTCGAGCGCGTCGGGCTCGGGCGAACGCGACGAACGTTGCGGCTCACGTGCGAGCGCGTGGGGTGCGCAACCTGCGCGGCAGTCTTGACCTCTTGCCGCCGAGACCTCGGCACCTGAACGCGCTGCCCGATCGCCGGCGCCTGCGGGGGACCGGCCGGATCACCCACGGGCGGCGGCGGGACCGCGGCGGGCGGAGCGGGATCGCCGGCCGGCGCGGGATCCGGCGGTGGCTGTGGAACAGGGCTGGGATCCGGCGGCGGCAGCGGCGCCGGCGCGGGCTGCGTTCCAGGCAGGTAGCCGAGCGGATCGAGGTAGCCCTGCGGATCGGACGCGAGCCGGACGCCGAGATGGACGTACGGCTGCGCGAGCTCGGGATCGCCACTCGGGCCGACGGCCCCCACGACCTCTCCTTCCGAGACCGCGTCTCCGCGCCGCACCGAGTAGGCGCCGAGGTGCACGAGCGTCACGGAGTAGCCGTCGGCGCTCAGGATCGAGACCGTCTTCCCGGCACTCGGCACCGAGCCCGCGAACGTGACCGAGCCCGACACCGGCGCCTCGACGGGCGTCCCGCCGGGCGCGCCGATGTCGATCCCGCGGTGAGCGCCGGCGGCGTAGGGATGGGCGCGATCGAAGGAGAAGACCGTCAGCACCGGCCCGTTGACGGGCCAGCTCCAGCCCAGCGCGGAGGCCGGTGCAACGAGCGCAGCGACGACGACTACCGGAATCAAGACACGCACTTGCATGAACCTTCGTTGTCGGACATGGCAACGACGACCACGGTAGCAAGGCCTGTCCATCGTTGTCAAATCGGGCTACAGCGAGCCGCGGTAGAGACGATTCCGCGACGCGCCTGTCAGGCCGGAGACGATCTCGGCCGCCCGCCGGCGCGGCACGCCCAGGCCTGTGAGCTCGCCCACCGCTGCCGCGGCGGCATCCTCGTCGACGACCGGCGCCTCTGCCGGGCCGAGCACCAGCGTGATCTCGCCCTTGGCTCCGTCCCGGAACCGGCTCGCCAGCTCGACAAGCGTCCCGACCGCGACCTCCTCGAACCGCTTCGTCAGCTCCCGGCAGACCGCCGCCGGGCGCTCGGGGCTGACCCGAGCGAGAGCGCGAAGCGACGCCGCCAGCCGCTGCGGCGACTCGAATGCGACGACCGGCCAGGGCCAGGCCCGCAGCTCCTCGGCCAGCGCGCCGAGTGCCCTCTCGCCCCGAGGCAGGTAGCCGACGAACTGGTAGCGCTCGGCCTCGAAGCCGGACGCGACCAGCGCGGTCTCGACCGCGGATGGGCCGGGCAGGACCGTCACCTCCACCCCGGCCTCGCGTGCCGCCCCGATCAGGCGAGCCCCCGGGTCGGAGATCCCCGGCAGGCCGGCGTCGCTGACCAGCGCGATCCGCTCCCCGGCCTGGAGGCGCGGCAGCAGCGCAGCGGTGCGCGCCGCCTCGTTGTGCTGGTGGTACGAGAGCAGCCGCGCACGCACGCCGTGCCGCTCGAGCAGCTTGCGCGTGTGCCGCGTGTCCTCGCAGAGCACCACGTCCGCCTCCGCGAGCTCGCGCAGGACGCGGAGCGTCACGTCCTCGAGGTTCCCGATCGGGGTCGCGCAGACCGCGAGCGGCATTACTCGCGCAAGGCCTCGAACCCGATCATCCCGGCGCCGATCACGCCCGCCTCCATGCCGAGCGCGGCAGGGACGACGGGAACGGTGTCGCGGGCCGGAGCCAGGCCCTCCACTGCCAGGACTTCGCGGGCGGGCGCGAGCAGGAGCTCTCCCGCAGCCGTGCCGAAGCCGCCGCCGATCACGACCAGCTCGGGCTCGAAGACGTTGACGAAGCTGGCGATCCCCGCGCCCAGCGCGCGCCCGATCTCGGCGAGCGCCGCGATCGCCTCCGCGTTCCCGTCCTGCGCGGCGACGACGAGGTCGGCTCCCTTGGAGCCCGGGCCGAGGAGCTCGACGGCCCGCTTGTCGGACGCCGGCCCGGCCGCGTACGACTCGAGATGCCCGTGCCCGCCGCAGCCGCAAGGCAGCCCGTCGCGCTCGATCACGATGTGGCCGAGCTCGGCCCCGCTCCCGGTCGCCCCGCGGTACGGCCGGCCGTCGAGGATCAGGCCGCCGCCGACGCCGGTGCCGAGCGTGAGCATCACCACGTACCGCGCGCCCCGCGCGGCGCCCGCATGCCACTCGCCGATCGTTGCCGCGTTGCCGTCGTTGTCGATCCCGACCGGCAAGCCGTGCCGCTTCCGCATCCGGTCGCGGAAGTCGACGCCTTCGAGCGGGATGTTCACCGACGCGACGGCGCGGCCCGAGCGCTGGTCGATCCGCGACGGCAGCCCGAAGCCGAGCGCCGCGACTTCCGCCTCGCCCCGCACCTGCTCGACCACCCGGTCGAGCTGGTCGAGCAGCGCCTCTGCCGAAGAGGTCTCGGTCTCAGACAGCAGACGCTCCTCGATCGAGCCGTCCGGCGCGATCACAGCGGCGAGCGTCTTCGTCCCGCCCACGTCGACGCCGATGACCCGCTGCTCCAAGGCGCTGGGTACCATACGCCGCCGGATGGCGTCGCCCCGCGGACAGAAGCCATATCGTCTTTACCGCGGCGGGCGAGTCAAGGGCCGGGTTCCGACTGCGGCCCCGCCGAGGAGGCCGCCGCGCACACCGCCCACCGAGCGAGACGGAGACGGGAGACGCCGCTACCGCGGCCCGGGGCCGAAACCGAGCGCGCGCGCTGCGCGCAAGATCCGCTGGGGCCGGGAGATCGGGATCGCGGTCGTCCTCGTCGTTCTCTTCTTCCTCGTCTGGGGCGTGCTCGGCTACGTCGTCTTCCGCGGCGGCGTCTCGGACGCGAACAAGCGCCTGCCGCAGACCGCCCGCACCGCCCTCACGCCGGACAAGGGATCGATGCTCTCGACCCCGAGCTCGATCCTGCTGCTGGGGACCGACCACTCGCTTGCGACCTCACGCTCGGGCGACCGGCACTCCGACTCGATCACGCTCCTGCGCACCGACCCCGCGCACCACCGCCTCTACTACCTCTCGATCCCGCGCGATCTGCGCGTCGAGATTCCGGGCTACGGGCCGTCGAAGATCAACGCGGCCTTCCAGATCGGCGGGCCCCGGCTCGCGATCCGAACCGTCGCGAGCTACACCGACATTCCCGTCAACCACGTGATCGTCGTCAATTTCAACGACTTCAAGACGCTGATCGACAAGGTCGGCGGAATCACGATCGTCGTGCCGAAGCCGATCGTCTCGAAGTTCGACTGCCCGTTCCGCTCGCCGGTGCGCTGCTCGCGCTGGCGCGGCTGGCGCTTCAAGGCCGGCAAGCAGCACCTGAACGGGCGGCGGGCGCTGATCTACTCGCGCATCCGCGAGAACCTGCTCGACCCGTCCGAGAGCGACATCACGCGCGGCGAGCGCAACCAGCAGGTGCTGCAGGCCGTGATGAGCAAGCTCGCGAGCTTCTCGACGTTCGTGAAGATGCCGTTCATCGGCGGAGACCTGCTGAAGCCGCTCGCGACCGACCTCTCGGCGAGCCAGTTCGTCGAGCTCGGCTGGGGCAAGTTCCGCGGGCATCCGATCCACTGCCGGCTCGGCGGAACCTCGACCGGTGGCGACATCACGCCGAGCGAGGACAACGCGAAGGTGATCCTGATGGTGCTCGGCAAGTCGGCCGTGCAGCCGCCCGCGCCGTCGGGTGACACCTATCCACCGGGCTGCGTCTACGGGACGCGCGCGCCCGGAAGCCGCTAAGTCTCCGCGGCTTTCTCTTTCTTCTCGGGTTTCGATTCCTTCTTGTCGGAGTCGGGCTTGGCGCCGTCCGTGTCCTTCGAATCGTCACGCTTGCGCTTGCCGCCGCGCCCGTAGTCGGTCGAGTAGAAGCCCGACCCCTTGAAGTGGACTGCCACCGGATAGAGCACGCGCTCGACCGGGCCCTCGCCGCACTCCTCGCAGACCGTCGGCTGGGGGTCGTCCATCCGCTGAAACAGCTCGAACAGGTGCCCGTTCGGGCAGCGGTACTCGTAGATCGGCATCTCGACTAAGGATAGTCGGGGCTTCTGCTGCGACCGGCCTCGCGCTCGAGCGTCTCGCGGAAGCAGGGCGCGTCCTCGAAGGCGGCGAGGCCCGGCGGCGTCGAGCGTGCGCGGGGGCGCCTGCGGCGCGCGGCGGCGAGCACGGCCGAGGCGCCCACGAGCCCGCCGAGCAGGAACGAGCGCAGCCGCTCCGTCCTCCCTTCGCCGTCCATGCCACGATTGTCGCAGTGATCTGCACGCTGGGCGACCTGCTCCTGGACGTGATCGTGCGCGCGCCGTCCCAGCTGGCGGCGGGAGCCGACACGCCGGCCGAGACGCGCCTCGCCTCCGGCGGGCAGGCGGCGAACGTGGCGGCGTGGGCCGCCGCGCTCGGCGAGCAGGCGCGCTTCGTCGGCAAGCTGGCGGACGACGCGGCCGGCGAGCTGGCCCGCACGCTGCTCGAACAGCGCGGGGTCGAGGTCGTGGGGCCGCACGTGGACGGCCGGACCGGCGTCGTCGTCGCCCTGGTCGGGCCGGACGGCGAGCGTTCGATGGCGACCGACCGCGGTGTCTCGCCGGAGCTCCGGGCTGACGAGCTCGAGCCGGCCTGGCTCGACGGCTGCCGCTGGCTGCACCTCTCCGGCTACTCGCTGCTCGCGGAGCCGATTGCGGAGGCGGCGCTCGCGGCGGCCGCTCTTGCGCGCAGCGAGGGCGCGCGCGTGAGCGTCGACCTCTCGTCGTGGAGCGCGATCCGCGCGTACGGCCCGGCCGAGTTCCGGGCGAGGCTCGAGCAGCTCGGCCCCGACGTCGTCTTCGCGAATGAGCCCGAGTGGGAGCTCGTCGGCGCTGCCTACGCCCTCGCGGAGACGGCCGTGTTGAAGCGCGGCCCGCGCGGCGTCGTCGTGCACGGGCCGGACGGGAGCGAGGAGCACGCGGCCGTCGACGGCGGCGCGGTCGTCGATACCACGGGTGCCGGGGACGCGCTCGCGGCAGGCTTCATCGTCGGCGGGATCGAGCTGGGGCTGGAGGCTGCCGGACGCTGCGTCGGGCAGCTCGGGGCAGTGCCGGTCTGATGGAGCAGGTGTGACGGAACTGCTCCGAATCGCGCCGGAAGTGCAACAAGCTCTCCACAACGGCGGCCCGGTGGTCGCGCTCGAGACTACCCTGATCGCACACGGTTTCCCTCCCAGGGTGGGGGTGGAGGTGGGGCGCGCCGCGGAGGCGGCGGTTCGCGCCGAAGGGGCCGTGCCCGCGACGGTCGGCGTGCTCGATGGGGCGGTCGCCGCCGGGCTCTCGGACGAGGAGCTCGAGCTGTTCGGCGAGGCCGGAGCCGAGGCCCGCAAGACAGGCCCGCGCGACCTCGCCGCCGTGGCCGCCCAGGGCGGGCTCGGCGCAACCACCGTCGGCGGCACGCTCGCGGTCTGCCGCGCCGCCGGGATCCGCTTCCTCGGCACAGGCGGGATCGGCGGCGTCCACCGCGGCTTCGCCGAGCGGCCCGACATCTCCGCCGACCTGACGGAGCTGGCGCGAACGCAGACGCTGGTCGTCTCCTCCGGCGCCAAGTCGCTGCTCGACGTCCAGGCCACCGCCGAGGCGCTCGAGACGCTCGGCGTCCCGGTGCTCGGCTTCCGCACGAACGAGCTGCCGCTCTTCTACGCCGCCGCGGGCGGGCCACCGGTATCGGCCCGAGTCGAAGAGCCTGCAGAAGCTGCGCGGATCGCGAGCGCCCACTGGCAGCTAGGCGGCGCGGGCCTGCTGCTGGGCAACCCGCCGGCGAACCCGGTCGACGTCGAGCCGCTGATCGCCGACGCGCTGGAGCAGGCCGCCGAGCAGGGAGTCAGCGGCGGCGCCGTCACGCCGTTCGTCCTCTCCTACCTCCACGACCACAGCGGCGGCCGGACATTGGAGGTCAACCGCGAGCTGATCGTCGCCAACGCCGGCCTGGCGGCCCGAGTGGCAGTCGCAGCCGCGGGCTAGCTGAACGTCGCGAGAAACTCGTCGACGGAGAGGGCCGTCAGCGTCTGCAGCTTCGCGCTCCCGCGCGCGCCCAAGGCCACCGAGACGCGAGCGATCGTCTCCGTGTCCGGTGCCTCGACGACGTTCACGAAGTCGAACGGCCCGAGCGTCGCCCACTGGTGGACGACCTTCGCGCCGAGCTCCTCGACGTCGCGGTTGACCTCCCGGAGCCGGTCAGGGTTGGCCTTCAGGGTCTGCACGCCCTGTGCCGTCAGGCTCGAGAGCATGATGTAGGTCGGCATCGCTCCTCCTGTTTCGGGTGCTCGATGCTAACCGGGCTGCCTGATCGAAGTAGAGCTGGCCGGCGCCGAGGAAGAGCAGCGGCGAGATGAAGACGAGCGACACGAACGCCGCCGACGAGCGCGCGATCTTGCTGGCGCCGAGCAGGAGCACGAACAGCACCGTCGCCGTCAGGAACGAGACGATCACGAGCGCGGCCAAGCGAGCCGATCGCGTGCATCGGATCGGCGCGGCAGAGCTCGAAGCCGCGGCGCAGCGAGCCCAAGTACCCGCGACCCTCGAGCAAGGCCGCCGGCACCGCGAGGCCGAAGGCGCCCAGCCAGACGACCGCGGGCAGGATGAAGAAGCTGTAGAGGAAGAGCGCGGGCACGAACAGCACGACACCGACCGCGAAGGCAACTGCCACTCGCTTGCGCGGAGGGCGTTCTCCTGACGCGAGCAGCACGCCGCCGATGTACGAGGCGGTCATCAGCGGTGCGCCGACGATCAGCGCGAAGGCCAGGTCCCACCAGCCGGGGATGAACACGACTCCGACAAGGGTGACCGCCGGGCCCACACCGAGCGCGAGCGAGGGCCAGAAGCGCCGGCCATAGAGCCGAATCGCCTCTGCGATCACCTGCCCGATCGGTCGAGTCTCGTGCGGCAGCGGCGGCGGCAGCGGCTCCTTCGGCCGCCCTCTGCGCGCCATCAGGCCGCTGCGGGCTCGGCGGCTCGAGCCTTCTCGAAGACGAGCTCGCCGTCTTGCGTGTCGACCCGGATCAGATCGCCCTCGGCGAAGTCGCCCTCGAGCAGCCGCAGCGCGAGCGGGTTCTCGAGCAGGCGCTGGATCGCGCGCTTCAGGGGCCGCGCGCCGTAGGTGGGGTCCCAGCCGGCCTCGGCCAGCGTCTCCTTCGCGGCGTCCGTCAGCTCGAGCCGCAGGCCGCGCTCGGCGAGCCGCGCCTCCACGCGCCGGAGCTGCAGCTCGACGATCTCGCCGATCTGCTCTTTGCTCAGCGGCTGGAATTCGACGATCTCGTCGATCCGGTTCAGGAACTCGGGCCGGAAGTGCTCCGTCATCGCCTCGGCGGAGCGGACGTTCGAGGTCATGATCAGAACGGTGTTGCGGAAGTCGACCGTGCGGCCCTGGCCGTCGGTCAGGCGGCCGTCGTCGAGGATCTGCAGCAGAACGTTGAAGACGTCGGGGTGGGCCTTCTCGATCTCGTCGAGGAGCACCACCGAGTAGGGCCGGCGCCGGACCGCCTCGGTCAGCTGGCCGCCCTCGTCGTAGCCGACGTAGCCGGGCGGCGCGCCGACGAGCCGCGAGACCGTGTGCTTCTCCATGTACTCCGACATGTCGAGCCGGACGAGCGCGCGCTCGTCGTCGAACATGAACTCCGCCAGCGCCCGGGCGAGCTCGGTCTTGCCGACGCCGGTCGGGCCGAGGAAGACGAACGAGCCGATCGGGCGGTTCGGGTCCTGCAGGCCCGAGCGGGCGCGGCGGAGCGCGTTCGCGACCGCCTCGACCGCCTCGTCCTGGCCGACGACGCGCTCGTGCAGGCGCTCCTCCATGTGGATCAGCTTCTCGGTCTCACCCTCGAGCAGGCGGTCGACCGGGATGCCTGTCCAGCGCGCGACAACCGCGGCGACGTCGTCCTCGTCGACCTCTTCCTTGACCATCGGCTCGGCCCCGTCCTCGGACTCGCGCTCCTCGAGCTCCTTCTCCAGAGCCGGCAGCTCGCCGTAGCGGATCTCGGCGACGCGCTGGAGCTCGCCGTTTCGCTCGGCGCGCTCGGCCTCGCCGCGCAGCTCGTCGATCTTGCGGGTGATCTCCTTGACGCGCTCGAGCTGCTCCTTCTCGGTGTTCCAGCGGGCGGCGAGCTCGTTGCGGCGCTCC
This sequence comes from uncultured Actinomycetes bacterium, assembly GCA_963755635.1. Taxonomy (GTDB): domain Bacteria; phylum Actinomycetota; class Thermoleophilia; order Gaiellales; family Gaiellaceae; genus AC-32. Next base: position 581,225 of record CAVWKS010000036.1, read on the forward strand.
TGCGCCTCGGCGAGGTCGCGCTCGAGCGGCTCGCGGACCTCCTTCGACTCCTTGCCCATCGCGGCGAGCTCGATCTCGAGCTGGCGCACGCGGCGCTCGGCCTCGTCGAGCTCGAGCGGCGAGGAGTCGATCTCCATCCGCAGGCGCGAGGCGGCCTCGTCGACGAGGTCGATCGCCTTGTCGGGCAGGAAGCGGTCGGAGATGTAGCGGTCGGAGAGCACGGCGGCGGCGACCAGCGCAGCGTCGCGGATGCGGACGCCGTGGTGCGCCTCGTAGCGCTCCTTCAGGCCGCGCAGGATCGCGATCGAGTCCGCGACCGAGGGCTCGCCGACGAAGATCGGCTGGAACCGGCGTTCGAGCGCCGCGTCCTTCTCGATGTGCTTGCGGTACTCGTCGAGCGTGGTCGCGCCGATCGCGCGCAGCTCGCCGCGCGCCAGCATCGGCTTCATCATGTTCCCCGCGTCGACCGCGCCCTCGGCCGCGCCTGCGCCCACGATCGTGTGCAGCTCGTCGATGAAGAGGATCAGCTCGCCCTCGGCATTGCGCACCTCGGTGAGGACGGCCTTGAGCCGCTCCTCGAACTCGCCGCGGTACTTCGAGCCGGCGAGCATCGCGCCGATGTCGAGCGCCCAGACGCGCTTGCCCTTCAGGCCCTCGGGGACGTCGCCGGCGACGATCCGCTGCGCGAGACCTTCGACGATCGCCGTCTTCCCGACGCCCGGGTCGCCGATCAGCACCGGGTTGTTCTTCGTGCGCCGCGAAAGCACCTGGATGACTCGGCGAATCTCCTCGTCGCGGCCGATGACCGGGTCGAGCTTGCCGTCCTCGGCGAGCGCGGTCAGGTCGCGGCCGAACTTCTCGAGCGCCTGGTAGGTGCCCTCCGGGTCCTGCGAGGTGACGCGCTGGCCGCCGCGGACCGCCTTGATCTTCGCCTCGAGCTGGTCGCGGGGAACGACGTCGAGCGCGAGCAGCAGGTGCTCGGTCGAGACGTACTCGTCCTCCATCCGGCGCGCCTCGTCGAAGGCCTTGTCGAGCAGGTCGCTGACGGCGCGCGAGACGTTCGGCTGCTGCGCGCTGCCCTCGATCGAAGGCTTCGTGCGCAGCGTCGCCTCGGCCTGGGCGCGCAGCCCGGCGGCGTCGGGGACCAGCTGCTGCGGCAGCTCCTGGTCGAGCAGCGCGAGCAGCAGATGCTCGGGGTAGAGCTCGGGGTTGCCCATGCGGCGCGCCAGCTCCTGGGCGGCGGCGACCGCTTCCTGGGATTTCAGGGTCAGTTTGTTGAAGTCCACTTTCGCTCCGGTAGTTGAGTTGGGTCGTAGAGAACGAGGTCGCGGCGGTACTGCCTGTGCACCTGCTCGATCGCCTCGCGCATCTGGCGCTCGAGCCGCTCCATCCGCGCCCGCATGTGCTGGAGCTGCTCTTCGAGCTCGAGCACGGCCTCGACGCCCGCGAGGTTGAGGCCGAGCTGTGTCGTCAGCTTCTGGATCAGGCGCAGCCGCGCGAGGTCGGCCTCCGAGTAGAGGCGCGTGTTCCCGGCGGTGCGCTGTGGCCGGACGAGGCCCTTCTGCTCGTACATGCGCAGCGTCTGCGGGTGCATCCCGACGAGCTCGGCCGCGACGGAGATCATGTAACGCGGGCGGTCGTCGATCACGCAGCCCTCCGAGAGCGGAGCACGAGATACGTCGTGACGACTCCGGCGAGGGCGACGATCGCGATCCAGCCGCCGATCCGCCAGAGACTGGCGATGCCGTGCCAGGCGAAGATCCAGATCAAGAACTTGGCGAGGAAGCCGAGCTTCGCGAGGGCCGCGGCACCTGCAGCGGCCCCGCCGGCGGCCGTGCCCAGGCCGACCCGCCTGGTCCGCTGCTCGGCCGTCTCCGGCTCCGGCGCCTCGCGAGGGCCCTGCTCGAGCAGGTCGTCGTGCTTGGCCATCAGCCGCCCGCTTTCTGCAGCTCTTCCATCAGCTCGCGCTGCTTCTTCGTCAGCTTCTTCGGCACGGTCAGCTTCACGCGCGCGAGGACGTCGCCGCGGCCGTGGCCCTTCAGCTTCGGGGCGCCCTTGCCCTTGACGCGCAGGAGCGTCCCGTCGGTCGTGCCGGCCTTGACCTTCACGGTCACGGGCCCGTCGGGGGTCGGTACCGAGACCTGCCCGCCGAGCGCCGCCAGCGAGAACTCGACCGGCACGTCGACGACGAGGTCGTTGCCGCGCCGCGTGAACGTCTTCGAGGGCTCGACGCGAGTTATCACGTAGAGATCGCCCGCCTCGGCGCCGCCGTAGCCGGCCTCGCCCTTGCCGCGCAGGCGGATCCGCGAGCCGTCCTTGACGCCGGCCGGGATCTTGACCGTGTAGCGCTTCGTCCGCCGCTCGCGGCCGGTGCCGCGGCACTTCGGGCACGGGTCCTCGATCACGGTCCCGTTCCCGCGGCAGCGCGGGCACGGCTGGGAGAGGGCGAACAGGCCCTGGCTCTGCGAGACGACGCCGCGGCCCTGACACTCGGGGCAGAGCGTCGGCGCGGTCCCGGGCTTCGCCCCCGAGCCGTGGCACTCGCGGCAGGCGGTCTCGAGCTGGACGGGGATCGTCGTCTCGACGCCGTGCAGCGAATCCTCGAACGAGAGGTTGACCTCCACCTCGAGATCGCTGCCGCGCTGGCCGCGCTGCTGCTGCTGCTGGCGACCGCGGCCGCCTCCGAAGAGCCCGCCGAAGATGTCGCTCAGATCGCCGAGGTCGCCGAAGTCGAACCCCTCGGTCGTGAAGTTGAAGCCGCCCGGGCCGCCGCGGCCGTTCGCCGAGCCGAAGTTGTCGTACTGCTTGCGCTTCTCCGGGTCGGAGAGGACGTCGTAGGCGTGCTGCACTTCCTTGAAGCGCTCCTCGGCAGCGTCGTCACCCGGGTTCGCGTCGGGGTGGTGCTGCCGCGCGAGCTTGCGGTACGCCTTCTTGATCTCGTCCTGGCTCGCGTTCTTCGCGACTCCAAGGGTCTCGTAGAAGTCTTTAACCGCTGCCATCGCCGGCCTCCGGCGGCGCCGCGACAACGACCCGCGCCGGCCGGATCACGCGGTCGCCGAGGCGGTAGCCCTTCTGCAGCACCTCGAGCACGGAGCCTTCCTCCGCGTCGGACGGCTGCGAGAGGAGCGCCTCGTGGACGTGCGGGTCGAAGCGGCCGTTCGTCTCGATCTCCGCGAGACCCTCGCGCGTCAAAGCATCGCGCAGGGACCGCTGCACCAAACGAACGCCCTCTTCGAGCTTCGCCTCCTCGTGCTCTTCCGCGGCCGCGAGCGCGCGCTCGAGATCGTCGAGCACGGGCAAGAGCTCCTTGACGAGCCGCTCGTGGGCGCGCGCGACCAGGCTCTCCTGATCGCGCGCGACCCGCTTGCGGTAGTTCTCGAACTCGGCCGCGACCCGCTTGAGGTCGTTCAGGTGCTCGTCACGCTCGGCCTCGAGCGCCGCCACCTGCTCCTCGAGCGTGAGCTCACGCTCCTCCGTCACGAGGTCTTGGCCTCTTCGTCGACGACCTCGGCGTCCTCGATCACCTCGTCATCGGGCTCCGGCTCGGACGCTTCGCCGTTCCCGCCCGACGCGGCCTGCGCAGAAGCCTGCGCGTAGACCGCCTCGGCGAGCTTCTGCGAGGCCTCCTGGAGCGCCTCCGACTTCGACCGGATCTCGGCCAGGTCGTCGGTCTCCAGCGCCTGCTTCAGCTCCATCACGCGGCCCTCGATCGTCGAGGCCTCGTTCTCGTCGAGCTTGTCGCGGTGCTCCTTGAGCGACTTCTCGGTCGCGTACGCGAGCGCCTCGGCCTGGTTCTTCGCGTCGGCCAGCTCGCGCAGGCGGTGTGCCTCGTCGGCGTGCGCCTCCGCCTCGGAGATCATCTGCTCGACCTCCTCCGGCTTCAGGCCCGAGCCGCCTTCGATCTTGATCTGCTGCTCGTTCCCGGTGCCGAGATCCTTGGCCGAGACGTTGATGATCCCGTTTGCGTCGATGTCGAATGTGACCTCGATCTGCGGCATGCCCCGAGGCGCCGGCGGGATGCCGACGAGCTGGAACTTGCCGAGCGTCTTGTTGTAGACCACCATCTCCGACTCGCCCTGGAGCACGTGGATCTCGACCGACGGCTGGTTGTCGTCGGCCGTCGTGTACGTCTGGGACTTCTTCGTCGGGATGGTCGTGTTGCGCTCGATCAGCGGGTTGAAGACGCCGCCCTTGGTCTCGATCCCGAGGCTCAGAGGCGTGACGTCGAGGAGCAGGATGTCCTTGACCTCGCCCTTGAGCACGCCGCCCTGGATGGCCGCGCCGACGGCGACGACCTCGTCCGGGTTGACGCCCTTGTGCGGGTCCTTGCCGATCAGCTCCTTGACCTTGTCGACGACCGCCGGCATGCGGGTCATGCCGCCGACGAGGATGACGTGGTCGATCTTCGACGCGTCGAGGCCGGCGTCGGCCAGGCACTTCTTGGTCGGCTCGACGGTCCGGTCGAGCAGCTCGGCGGTCAGCTCGTTCAGCTTCGCGCGGGTGAGCTGCAGGTCGAGGTGCTTCGGGCCCTCAGGCGTCGCGGTGACGAACGGCAGGTTGATCTGCGTCGTCATCGTCGAGGAGAGCTCGATCTTCGCCTTCTCGGCCGCCTCGTACAGGCGCTGCAGGGCCATCCGGTCCTGCGCCAGGTCGATCCCCTGGTCACGCTTGAACTCCGCGGCCATCCAGTCGACGATCGCCTTGTCGAAGTTGTCGCCGCCGAGGTGGTTGTCGCCGTTCGTGGCCTTCACCTCGAAGACGCCCTCGCCGAGCTCGAGGATCGAGACGTCGAACGTCCCGCCGCCGAGGTCGAAGACGAGGATCGTGTGGTCGGAGGCCTCCTTGTCGAGGCCGTACGCGAGCGCCGCGGCGGTCGGCTCGTTGATGATCCGCAGGACGTTGAGCCCGGCGATCTTGCCGGCGTCCTTGGTCGCCTCGCGCTGCGCGTTGTTGAAGTAGGCCGGGACGGTGATCACCGCGTCGGTGACCGTCTCGCCGAGGTAGGCCTCGGAGTCGGCCTTCAGCTTCTGGAGGATCATCGCGCTGATCTCCGGCGGGGCGTAGTCCTTGCCCTCCGCCTTGACGCGCACGTCGCCGTTCGGGCCTTCGACGACCTCGTACGGGACGATCTTCATCTCTTCCGAGACCTCGCCGTACTTGCGGCCCATGAAGCGCTTGATCGAGAAGATCGTGTTCTGCGAGTTCGTGACCTGCTGGCGCTTCGCGGGCGCGCCGACGAGCCGCTGGCCGTCGTTCGTGAACGCGACGACGGACGGGGTTGTGCGCCCGCCTTCGGCGTTCGGGATGACGGACGGCTCGCCGCCCTCGATCACGGCCACACAGGAGTTGGTCGTGCCGAGGTCGATGCCGATAGTCTTTGCCATAGTCGAATTCTCCTTTGCTTGCGTTCTTGGCTGAGAAAATCTAAGCCGAATGATATCAAGTCTTCCCCGGGTGGCGCTGGCCACGTGCGCGGAGGTGCCGGAGCTCGACGAGGACGGGCCGGCGCTGCTCGACGCTCTGAAGCGGCGCGGCGTCGCCGGGTTCCCGGCGGTCTGGGACGAGCCGGGGATCGATTGGGACGGGTTCGACCTCGTGGTGCTCCGCTCCACCTGGGACTACGCGGAGCGACGGGCTGAGTTCCTGGACTGGGCGGCGGCGCTGCCGCGCGTCCTCAATCCGCTCCCGGTCCTGCGCTGGAGCTCGGACAAGCGCTACCTGACCGAGCTCGAGCAGGCGGGGGTGCCGATCGTGCCGACGCTCGTGCTCGAGCCCGGCGCGCCGTTCGATCCGCCGAGTGGCGAGTTCGTCGTCAAGCCGGTCGTGTCGGCCGGCGGACGGAGCTCGGCGCGTTACCTGCCGGAGGAGGCACGGGCGGCTGCCGCCCACGTTCAGGCGCTCCACGCCGAGGAGCGCGACGTGCTGGTGCAGCCGCACGTCGCAGGCGTCGACGAGGCGGGCGAGATCGCCCTCGTTTACCTCGGCGGCCACCTGTCGCACGCCGTGCGCAAGCGCGTTGCGCTCCGGCGAGGCGCACACGGCGCGGACGAGCTCTACCTGGAGGAGGCGGTCGAGCCGGCAGGGCCGTCGGACGCCGACGCCGAGGTAGCCGGCGCGGTGCTCGCCGCGCTTCCGTTCGAGCCTGCGGAGCTCCTCTACGGGCGCATCGACCTCGTCCACGACCCCGATCCGCTCGTGCTCGAGGTCGAGCTCGTCGAGCCCTCGCTCTACCTCCTGCACGGCGACGGCGCCGCAGACCGGTTTGCCGCTCTGATCGCCGACGCCGTTCGGGCTACGCGCTAGACAACGTCCTGGCCCTGTTCGCCCTGGGCGGGCTCGTCGTCCTCACTGCCCGAGCCGCCGCTGGACTCCTCGCCGCCCATGTCGCTCCCGGACTCTCCACCCTCGGAGCCGCCGCCCACGTCGCCGCCGGACTCCTGGCCTTCCTGGCTTTCCTGGCCTTCCTGCTCCCACTCGGACATTCATGCCTCCTTCGAGGTTGGTGGCCCGAGCATTCCGCCCCCGTCGAGGCGCGAAACCTTCGTTACCCTTGGACGATGGAACCGCTCGTCGACGGCTGGGGCCGGGAGATCCGCAGCCTGCGCGTGTCCGTCACGGACAAGTGCAACTTCCGCTGCCGCTACTGCATGCCGGCGGAGGGCCTCGAGTGGCTCGAGCGCGACGAGCTCCTGACCTTCGAGGAGATCGCGCGGCTCGTGCGCGTGCTCGCCGCGATGGGCGTCGACGAGGTGCGGCTGACCGGCGGCGAGCCGCTCGTCCGCCGCGACCTGCCCGTGCTCGTCGAGCAACTGGGCGCGATCCCGGGCGTGAACGACCTCTCGCTGACGACGAACGGCGTCCTCCTCGACCGGCTCGCCGGCCCGCTCGTCGACGCCGGCCTGACGCGCCTGAACGTCTCGCTGGACTCGCTCTCGCATGTGCGCTTCTCCGAGATCACCCGCCGCGACGCGCTCGACCGGGTGCTGGCCGGGCTCGAGGAGGCCGAGCGCTACCCGGAGCTGCGCCCGATCAAGGTCAACTGCGTCGCGATGCGCGGCTTCACCGAGGAGGAGGTGCCCGCGCTGGCCGAGCTCGCCCGGACGAAGCCCTACGTCGTCCGCTTCATCGAGTTCATGCCGCTCGACGCCGACGAGTCCTGGCGCGGCGACGACGTCCTGACCGGCGCCGAGATCCGCGCGCTGATCGAGGAGCGCTGGCCGCTCGTGGAGATCCCCGCGAAGCCCTCGTCCACCGCGCGCCGCTTCCGCTTCGCCGACGGCGCGGGCGAGATCGGCTTCGTCAACCCTGTGTCGGAGCCCTTCTGCTCGAGCTGCGACCGGATCCGGCTGACCGCCGACGGACAGCTCCGGACCTGCCTGTTCTCACGCCGCGAGTGGGACCTCAAAACCCCGCTACGAGCAGGCGCTTCCGACACCGAGATCGAGCAGCTGCTCCGGTGGGCAGTTCGTCACAAAGAGCTGAAGCACAAGATCAACGAACCCGGTTTCGTACGGGCTTCGCGCTCCATGAGCCAGATCGGCGGCTGACCGGCCCGTTACAATCAGCGTGTCCGGGTGAGTGCATTTGTGGCAGCTGGTCGACGCGTCCTGCCGAGAGGGTGGGCGGACTTCGGGCGCCAATTGGCGATCTGGTTCGGCTTCCTCGCCGCGTACCAGCTCGCCCGCGGCCTCGCTGACCGCAACCCGCCGCGTGCCTTCCAGAACGGGCTGCACGTGATCGGGATCGAGCAGAACGCTCACGCCTTGATCGAGCTCACGCTCCAGCGCGTGGTCGACGGCTCGCAGCTCCTCGCCACGCTTGCCTCGTGGACGTACTGGAACTCCGAGTTCACCGTCGTCGGGCTCGCGCTGCTCTGGGTCTACCTGCGCCGGAACGATGCGTTCGTCAACTTCCGGAACTCGATCCTGCTCGCGAACGTCCTCGGCCTGATCGGCTACATCGCGCTGCCGACCGCGCCGCCGCGGATGTTCCCGGACTTCGGCTTCGTCGACACGCTCTCCAACTTCAGCGGGCTGAACCACGGCAGCGGGCTCGTCGAGGTGGTCGCGAACCCGTACGCGGCGATGCCGAGCCTGCACGCGGCCGACGCGCTGATCGTCGGAGTCGTGCTCTTCACCGTCTGCCGGAGGCGGCTCTGGAAGGCTCTCTGGCTGCTCTGGCCAGGCTGGGTCTGGTTCAGCGTGATGGCGACCGGCAACCACTTCTGGCTCGACGTCCTCGGCGGCATCGTCGTGGCCTCGATCGCCCTCGCGGTGGTCTACGGGCGGCCCCACCGGTTCCTCCTCCGCCGCCGGCGTCCCGCGACGGCTTAGGTCCGTGACAGGCCTAGCGGGGGTCAAGCGCGGCTACACCGACGGCACGCGCCGACTGGCCGCGCGCTCGATCGCCGGCCTCGCGCGCACGCGCGTGACCCCGAACGCGCTCACCGCGGCCGGGATCAGCCTCTGCGCAGTGTCGGCGGTGCTCATCTGGTTCGGCGATCACAACCAATGGCTGATCTACTGGGCCGCGGCCGTCGTCTTCGTCGCCGGCTCCGTGCTGGACGTACTCGACGGCGCGCTCGCCCGCCAGGGCGGAAAGGCGACGCCGTTCGGAGCGTTCGTCGACTCGATCTCCGACCGCGTCAGCGAGGGCTTCGTCCTGACGGCGATCGCGCTCGTCTTCTCGCGGCACGGGAACGAGGTCGCGCTCGCGTCCGCGATGGCCGCGATGGGGGGCTCGTTCCTCGTCTCGTACGCGCGCGCGAAGGCGGAGCTGCTCGGCCTGAAGGGCGACGTCGGCCTCGGCAGCCGGGCGGAGCGCGTGGTCGTGATCACGGCCGGGCTGGTGCTCGCGCCCTGGGGCGGGCTGCAGTGGGCGATCTACCTCCTCGCCGTCGCGGCCTGGTTCACGGTGCTGCAACGGGTCCTGAGCGTCCGTCGCCAGTTGCGCCAGCGCCCGTAGCGACATCTTGCGCCTCCACCGCGAGGCCGGCACGATCGGGTTGTGCCGGAGGAGCCCGTCATCTACCGGGAAGAGGTGCTCACTATCATGATGTTGCTCGGTGACCAACGAGCCGAGCTGGAGGAGATCCGGCGTCTACTCGGAGGCGACGATGAAGAAGAAGCGGCGGACGAGAACACCTGAAGAGCAAGCAGAGTTCGCTGCCTGGGAACGCCGCTCGAAGGCCAACCTGAAGCGTCTGTACGAGCTAGTCGATCGCGGGTGGGCTGAGCTCGAGCGAAAGGGAATCGCCAAGCGACCGGCGTAAGCCACGCTTGATAGTCTGCTAGCAGTTCTGTGCTAGCAGCATCGCGCAAAGACGTGCTCGTCCGAATGCCGGGCGAGCTCAAGCGGCTTCTCTCCGATGAGGTTCGGCGCTCGGGCCGCAGCCTCAACGACGTCGCCGTCGGCATCCTCGCCTCCCGCTTCGCCGTCCCGTTCGAGCCCAGCGGCCGGCCGGGCAAGACTCCGGGACGAAGCGGCGCGGTGCTCCTGCGCATGCCCGCGGAGCTGAAGGAGACCCTCTCCGCGCGCGCGGCACAGCGCAAGCGAAAGCTCAACGACCTCATCGTCGAGACGCTCTCCGAGCGGCTCGGAAAGGAACCAATGGCTTCCAAAAACGGCAGCAAGAACGGCAAGGCGCGGCGGGACGGAAAAGTCCGCGTCGCGATCATCGGCGTCGGCAACTGCGCGTGCTCGCTCGTGCAGGGCGTCGAGTACTACAAGGACGCGGAGCCCGGCACGTTCGTGCCCGGCCTGATGCACGTCGACCTCGGCGGCTACCACGTCAGCGACGTCGAGTTCACGGCCGCGTTCGACGTGACGACCGACAAGGTCGGCAAGGACGTGGCTGACGCCATCTGGGCGCACCCGAACAACACGATCAAGTTCGCGGACGTCCCCAAGACCGGCATCACCGTCCACCGTGGCATGACCCACGACGGGCTCGGCAAGTACCTCTCCGAGGTCGTCACGAAGGCGCCCGGCGAGACCGACGACGTGGTCGGGATCCTCAAGGAGACCGGTACCGACATCGTGATCAACTACCTCCCGGTCGGCTCCGAGGAGGCGACCAAGTGGTACACGGAGCAGATCCTGAGCGCGGGCTGCGCGATGGTGAACTGCATCCCGCAGTTCATCGCGCGCGAGAGCTACTGGCAGCGGCGCTTCGAGGAGAAGGGCCTGCCGATCATCGGCGACGACATCAAGTCGCAGGTCGGCGCGACGATCACGCACCGCGTCCTGACGAGCATCTTCCGCGACCGCGGCGTGCGGGTCGACCGCACCTACCAGCTCAACTTCGGCGGCAACGCCGACTTCATGAACATGCTGGAGCGGGAGCGGCTCGAGTCGAAGAAGATCTCGAAGACCTACTCGATCAAGTCGACGCTGCCCTACGAGCTCGAGGAGAAGAACATTCACGTCGGGCCGTCGGACCACGTGCCGTGGCTCGAGGACCGCAAGTGGGCGTACATCCGCGTCGAGGGCACGGCCTTCGGCGACGTGCCGCTGAACGCTGAGCTGAAGATCGAGGTCTGGGACTCGCCGAACTCGGCCGGCGTCGTGATCGACGCGGTGCGGCTGGCGAAGCTCGCGCTCGACAACGGCATCTCCGGCACGCTCGGCGGGCCGAGCGCCTACCTGATGAAGTCGCCGCCCAAGCAGATGAAGGACGAGGACGCGCGCGACGCGACCGAGGACTTCATCCGCAAGCACACGCGCAAGCAGGTCAAGGAGACGGCCAAGACCGCCTGATCCTCGTGGGGCCGCGACCAGGCCGAGGCTAGACTCGGGGCCTGATGGGCCTGCGCGTCTGCCTGGTCACGCCGTTCGCCTGGTCGCGGCCCCACGATGTCAACGAGCACGTGGCCGGCCTGGCCACGGAGCTGCGAAAGCTCGGGCACGAGGTCACGGTGCTCGCGCCGTCGACCCGCGCCGCGGATCTGATCGCGGGGCGGCGCGCGCTGCTCGACGGAGGCGGCGCGGAGGTGATTGCGCTCGGGCCGGCGGTGCCGGTCTCGCGGCGCAGCCGGATCGGCGTGCCCGTGGGCGCGCGCGCGAACCTGTCGCTCGCGCTCGCGCGCGGCGCCTACGACGTCGTCCACGGCTTCGAGCCCGGCCTGCCGAGCCTCTCGTACCTGGCGCTCCGCGACGCGCAGGCGCTCGCCGTCGCGACCTTCCTCTCGCCCGAGCGGCTCGGGTATCCGCCGGGCCGCGCCCAGCGCGAACGGCTGCTTGGGAGGATCGACGCGCTGCTTGCGACCTCCGAGGAGGTCGCCGAGGCTGCGGCCGAGCGGCTGCCCGGCGACTACCGCGTCGTCAGCGGCGGCGTCGACACGGAGCTCTTCCACCCCGGGCGGAAGCGGAAGCTCGTCGTCTACGAATGGCGCCCGACGGAGCGTGTGCTCGCGCGGTCGGTCTCGCGCGCGTTGCGCGGCATGCCGGGCTGGGAGCTCGTGCTGCTCAGGACGAAGCCGCTGACCGGCCGGCCGTCGGTCTCGCGGGCGCTGCGTGGGCGGGCGTACGTGCGCACGCTGCGCGCGGGCTCGGCCCGGGCGCCGCTCCTGAACGAGGCCGCCGCGTTCGTGCCGGCGTTCGAGGGGCTCGACCGGGTCTCGCTCGAGGCGGCCGCGGCCGGCGCGGCGATCGTCTCGCCCCCCGGCGTGCGCGAGCAGCCCGAGCTCGCAGCCGCCGCGCTCGCGCGGCTCGCCGAGGACGCCGCCTTCCGCGAGCGCTCGGGCACACGCGCCCGCGCCGAGGCCGAGCACCACAGCTTCGAGGCACTCGCGCACGAGGTCGACGCCGTCTACCGCGAGCTCGCGGCCAAGCGCAAGCCGCGCGCCCGCGTCCCTTCGATCCCGGCCGAGCGCGACTGGCTCACCGCCGACCTGCACCTGCACACGTCCTGGTCGCACGACTGCCAGATCCCGGCCGAGGAGCTGCTCGACCACGCCGAGGAGCAGGGCCTCGGCGCGATCGCGGTCACCGACCACAACGTCTTCGGCGGCGCGCTCGAGGCGGTCGAGCTCGCGCGCGGCCGCGATCTGGTCGTGATCCCCGGCGAGGAGGTCAAGACCGACGGCCAGGGCGAGGTGATCGGCCTCTTCCTGCGCGAGGAGATCCCCCGCGGCATGTCGTTCGACGAGACGGTCGCGGAGATCAAGGCCCAGGGCGGGATTGTCTACGTCCCCCACCCGTTCGACCGCCTGCACGCGATCCCGGACCCGGCGACGCTGCACCGGAACCTCGCCGCGATCGACGTGCTCGAGGTCTACAACGCGCGCCTCTTGTTCGAGGGCTACAACGACGAGGCACTCCGCTTCGCGCGCAAGTACGGCCTCGCTATGGGCGCCGGCTCCGATGCGCACGTCCTCCAGGGCGTCGGCACAGGCGGCGTGCGCATGCCGTCATTCGACGGCCCGGAGGAGTTCCTCGCGGCCCTCCGGCTGGGGCAGATCCAGCGCCGCCCGCGCTCGCTGCTCTACCTGCAGTCGCTCAAGTGGGCGGCCCAGGCCAAGGAAAGAGTTCGGTAGCCGAGAAAGGTCCCGTTGCCCTAATGCCCGCCGTGAGCGACGAGATCTTCGAGAAGTACCTGCAGAAAGCGATCGCCGAGAGCAACGAGCTCGGCGATGAGATCTCGCACGCCGCCGGCGAGGGCCGTGTCCCGGTGGTCGGCTCCGGCCACCCGCTCGCCGACGTGATGCTGCTCAAGTTCGCGCCGCAGGCGTCGGAGGTGCAGGAGGGAGTTGCGTTCTACGGGCGCGCGGGCCAGGCGATCCTCAAGTCGCTGCAGCGGCTACGGGTCGACCCGATGGCGGTCTACGGGACGAACTGCCTCAAGTTCGCCGACGGCGACCCGGACGAAGCCAGGCCCTGGCTCGTGCGCGAGCTGCACATCGTCCAGCCGAAGCTGATCGTCGTGATGGGCGAGGACGCGCTGGAGTTCCTGAACGCGCTCGAGTTCCCGCTGTCGGCGCCGGTCGAGGGGAAGCCCGGCGAGCGGCAGCCGTTCACGCCGACGATCGAGGCGCTGTTCGTGCCGGACATCGACGCCTCGCTCGACGAGCAGCCCGCCAAGACGCGGTTCTGGAACGCCTTCAAGACACTAGGGCCGTGGTGGGCGGAGCAGCCCCCGTACTGACGCGGGCTCGTGTCGCCGGACTGATCGCTCTCGCCGCGGCGCTCGGCGTCTACTACGGCGTCCACGACCAGCTCTGGAACGCGTCGCTCTGGTGGGACATCGCCTTCCTGGCGTTCGTGTTGATCCCGGCCGTGTTCGGGCTCGTCTGGCTCGTGCTGCCGTTCTGGCGCTCGCCTGTCCTGCAGCTCTTCGTTGCCGCACTGGCGTTCGCCGTGCTGGCGGTCGTGCTGCAGGCCGCGGGCGCCGGCGTGCCGGCGAACTTCGCCAAGCTCGGGGCGATGACGGCCTTCGCCTGGGTCTTCCTGAACTACTTCGAGGACGTGAGCTGGGTCGTCCTCGTCGCGGTGATCATCCCGTGGGTCGACGCCTATTCGGTCTGGCGCGGGCCGACGCAGCACATCGTCACGCACCACGAGCACGTCTTCACGCTGCTCTCGTTCTCGTTCCCGGTTCCCGGCGAGAACGGCGCCGCGAAGCTCGGGCTGCCCGACCTGATGTTCTTCGCGCTCTTCCTGGGCGCGGCCGCGCGCTTCCGGCTACGGGTCGGCTGGACCTGGGTCGGTCTGACGCTGTCCATCGGCGGGACGATGGCGCTCGCGACGTGGTGGGACGTCGGCGGCCTCCCCGCGCTGCCGTTGCTTTCGGCCGGCTTCCTGCTGCCGAACGCAGACCTACTCTGGCGCGCCGTACGCGAACGGCCGCGGCCCTCGGAGCCACGTCCGGGGTCTGACCCCGGACGTGTCCGCTAGCCCGCCGGGTCGAGCCGCCAGAGGTCGCCGTCGTCTTCCGACGTGACCCAGACGGAACCGGCCGCGCCGGCCACTGCGATCGGGCTGGGCCCGACGGTGACCGTGCGCGTGACGGAGTTTCCAGCCGGATCGACGACGGAGACCGTGCCGGAATCGATGTTCGGCACCCAGTATTCGTCGCCGACCCAGGCGCCGGCGAGCGGGTTGTCGCCGACGGTCACTGTGGCCTGCACGGCCATCGTGGCGGGGTCGACGCGGTAGACGTTGCCCGTCTCGCTCGAGACCCAGAGCGAGCCCGCGTGGGCGGTGATCCAGTCGGCGGAGGGGATGCCGACGGCGAGCTCGACCCGGTTCCTCGCGGGGTCGAGACGGAGCAGCCGGCCGCGACCGTAGTCGGCGACCCAGACCTTGCCGAAGGCAACCGCAATGCCGTTCGGCTGGCCGCCCACGCGAATCGTCTTCACGACCTTGTTCTTGCGCGCACTGATCCGGCTGACGGTGCCGGACACTTCGTTCGTGACCCAAAGGGCACCGGCGCCGTACGCAAGCGCATATGGGTGGATCCCGACCGGGATCGTGGCCTGTCGCCGGTTCGTGCGCGCGCTCAGCCGGGTCACCTTCGAGCCGAAGCGCGAGCCGACCCAGACGCTGCCCGCGCCGAGCGCGATGCCGAACGGCTCGTCGCGGATCCCGATCTTCGCCTTGATCCGGCCCGTCGCAGGGTCGATCCGGACGAGGCGCCCGCCGGAGCGGTCCGTCACCCAAAGCGTGTCCCCACCCGCGCGCACAAACGAGGCGGACAGCCCGACGTGCAGCTTCGCCGGCGGCGACGCGGCCGGAGCCGAGCCGCACGCGGCGAGAAGCACTGCCAGGCCCAGCAACCCCTTGCGTAGACTTACCACAATGTTGAATTACATTACCACAAGGTTGCGCTAATTCCAGACACCGGCCCGGACACGATTCTGCTCGACCTCTTCCAGACGAACCAGGTCCGGGAGCGCCTCATCGCGGCTGCGCTGGACGGCCTGCCGCTCCCGCCCGACGACTATCCGTTCTACGTCCTGATCGGCGCCGAGGGGCCGCTGACGCCGACGGCGCTCGCGGACCGGACGCAGATGCCGCTCTCGACGGTCCTCTACCGGACGGCCCGGCTCGAGCGCCGGGGCCACGCCGAACGCAAGCCGAACCCGGACGACCGCCGTTCCTACCTGCTCGCGCTCACGGCCGAGGGGCAGAAGCTCCTTCGCGCCGCGCGGCCGCGCTTCCGGGCATCTGCAGAGGCGGTCGAGGCTCGCCTGGGGGCGCAGGTCAGCGAGCTTCGGGGCGCGTTGGGCGACCTGCGCGAGGCGATCGAGGCCGAGCTCAGTTCCGGCTGAGCAGGGCGACCGTCTCCACGTGCGGCGTGTGCGGGAACATGTCCACCGGGCGGGCCCGCTCGAGGCGGTAGCCCCAGTCCCGCTCGAGCTCCTTGACGTTGGCGGCCAGGGTCGTCGGGTTGCACGAGACGTAGACGATGCGGCTCGCCTCCAGTCGCGCGAGCCGGCGCAGCGCTTTCCCTGAGAGCCCGGCCCGCGGCGGGTCGACGACCGCGACGTCCGGCGAGCCCGCCCGGTCCCGCAGCTCCTCGATCGACGCGCCGACCTCGCCCGCGAAGAAGGCCGCGTTCGTGATCCCGTTCAGGTCGGCGTTCTCGAGCGCGCAGGCAACCGACTCCTCGGACACCTCCACGCCCCACACCGTCAGCGCGCTCGACGCCAGCGTCAGCCCGATCGTGCCGATCCCGCAGTAGAGGTCATAGACGGTCTCGTTGCCGGTCAGCGCGGCGTACTCGCCGGCGAGCTCGTAGAGCCGCTCCGCCATCTTCGTGTTCGTCTGCAGGAAGGCGTTCGGACGTACGCGGAAGCGCAGGCCGCACAGCTCCTCCTCGATCGCGTCCTCGCCCCAGAGCAGCGTCGTCGGCAGGTTCGTCACCTCGGCCTGCGAGTCGTTCTCCGACCAGTGGATCGAGCGCACCTCCGGGAAGCGCCGCAGGACCTCGACGAGCTCGTCGCGGTCGAACCGCTCGCCCTCGGCGGTCACGAGCTGGACGAGCAGCTGGCCCGTGTTCCGGCCCTCGCGCAGGACGAGATGGCGCAGGTAGCCGGTGTGCTCGGCCTGGTCGTACGGCTCGAGCCGCTCGGCCCGCGCCCAGTCGCGCACGGCGTCGCGCACCGCGTTGCCGAGGTCGGTCGTCAGCCAGCACTTCCGGATGTCGAGCACCTCGTCCCAGCGGCCGGCCTTGTGGAAGCCGAGCGCAGGCCCGGACGGCGTCGCCGTGAACGAGTACTCGAGCTTGTTGCGGTAGTGGAAGACCTCCTCGGCCGGGACGATCGGCTCCAAAGGCGGCTCCGCGATCCCGCCGATCCGCCGCAGCGCGTCGGCGACCTGCTCCGCCTTCGCCGCGACCTGCGCCTCGTAGGCGAGGTCCTGGAACCGGCAGCCGCCGCAGGCCGGGTAGTGCGCGCAGGGCGCATCGACCCGCTCCGGCCCGGGCTCGAGCACCTCGACCGCGAGCGCCTCCGCGTGGTTCCGCTTCACCTTCGTCACCCGCGCAAGCACGCGGTCGCCCGGCAGGCCGCGCCGGACGAAGACGACGAACCCGTTCAGCCGCGCGACGCCGTTGCCGCCGTACGCGAGCGACTCGACCGAGAGCTCGAGCTCCTGGTCGCGGGTGACCGGGGCGGCCATGAGGTGAGCCTAGCCGGGCGCGGCCTCAGCAAGAGCGGCGGCAGCGGCTTCTGGGCGAAGTCGAAGGCCGACGACATGTCTCCCACGCCCGGCATCGTCTCGCGCACGTCCGGGCGCGAGTCCGGCCGGCCGTCGGTCAGCGGGTCGAGCCGCGCGCCGTGCAGGAAGTCGTCCTCGATGAACTTGACGTAGGCGTCGAGGCTCGCCGTCTGGTGGTCGATGAACCCCGGCCGCGCGTAGGGCGAGATCACCAGCGCCGGCACGCGCAGGCCGAAGCCGTTGCCGTCCACGCGCGGCGGGACTACGTGGTCGTAGAAGCCGCCCCAGTCGTCCCAGGCGAGGAAGATCGCGGTCGAGCTCCAGTCCGGGCTGCGCATGACCGCGTTGATCACGCGCGTCACGTACGCCTGCCCGTTCGAGACGCGACTCGGCGGGTGCTCGCTCACCTGGTTGTTCGGCGTCAGCCACGAGACCGCCGGCAGGTCTCCGTGCCGCGCGGCCCAGAAGAAGCCCGAGATCGGCGCGACGTCGCGCAGCTGATGGTCGCGATGCACCGTCGCGAACCAGGGCAGCGGGTTCCAGATCCCGGGCGTCTTCGCACGCTGCGGGAAGTTCGGGCAGATCATCCCGCCCGACTTGCAGTCGGGCTCCGAGCCCGCGAAGACGTAGTAGCGCCACGAGACGTGGTAGCGGTGCAGGAGGTAGGTGAGGTCGGTCCAGGCGTAGTCGGGCTTGCGGTTCGTTGGGTTCTGCGCCTCGTGCGGCGGCGCGACCGGGGCCTCGGGCGCATTCACGCAGGCCATCGGGTCGGAGCCGCGGTCGCAGCGCGCCGACCACTCCGAGACCATGTACAGGTGCTGCGGCAGGCTCCATGACCTGACGGGCTCGAACATGCGGTCCTGGAGCACGAAGTGGCGTGCGTACTGCCAGTAGTTCGGGATCTCGTGCCAGTCGTGGTAACCCATCACGTCCGGGTGCCCGGCCGCGAGCGAGCAGATCGGCAGGGTCGGATGCTTGAAGCAGCCGTTCCGCACGCCGCGCCGCGCCTCCTGGATGAAGCCGTTCATCCGGCCGCCGTGGATGTCGCGGTTCGCGTCGATCAGCTCGTGCGGGCCGCCGAAGTTCCGGTCGGATGTGTCGTGGTACGGACGCCTGCAGAGGCGCCTGACGGGGTCCGGGACGCAGACGGCGAAGCGTCCGCCGCGCCGGGGAAGCCCGTCTGCGCCCGGGTAGGTCCCGAAGTAGGAGTCGAACGAGCGGTTCTCCTGCATCACGATCACGACGTGCTTGATCTTGTGGATGCCGAGGAGTGCGGCCACGCGCGACCGCCTGTGCCGCACCAGTGTCGGACGGGCGTGCGAGTGCGGGACGAACAGCAGCGTCGAGGACGCGGCGGCGCCGGTCAGCGCGATGATCATCCACAGCCGCCGACTCACGCCTCGAACATATAGAACGGTCCTGTTGAGATTGGATGAAGCGCAGGTTGCGCTAGCGCAAAGCCGTCACGTAGACGGTCCGCTCGCGCGGCCCGTCGAACTCGCAGAAGAAGATCCCCTGGTAGCGGCCGAGCTTGAGCTTGCCCTCGGCGAGCGGGACGAGCACCTCGGGGCTCATCAGCGACGCGCGCATGTGCGACGGCGCGTTCGGCCCGTCCTGATCCTCGTGCTTCCAGTTCCAGCCGTCCTCGACGATCTTCTCCATCGCCGCCTCGATGTCGCGCGCGAGCTCGGGGTCGAGGCC
This sequence comes from uncultured Actinomycetes bacterium, assembly GCA_963755635.1. Classification (GTDB taxonomy): domain Bacteria; phylum Actinomycetota; class Thermoleophilia; order Gaiellales; family Gaiellaceae; genus AC-32. Next base: position 599,585 of record CAVWKS010000036.1, read on the forward strand.
CTCGTTGATCGTGACCCCGGCGGTTGTGTGCGGGACGTAGACGAGGGCGGCGGAGGCGCCGTCCGCGCCGTTCAGCGCCTCGACGACCTGCGGTGTGATCTCGACGAGCTGTGTCTTCCGCTCCGTCTTGATGGCGATCTCCTGCACCCGGATATCCTACGGCCGATGCCGAGCGTGCCGCCGTCAACGCAGGAGCTCGACGCCTACCGCGAGGGCGCAGACCGCTTCATCGCCGAGCTCGACGAGGAGTACTACCTCCACTTCGCCGGGCTCAAGGACAGCCTCGAGCTGGAGTCGATCTACGAGCGCCACGCCGGCCTGACGGAGCTCGAGCGCGCGCAGGCGCTCGGCGCTGCGGTGGACGGCGACCGGCGGATCCGCGAGCTCTGGCGCTTCTCCTGCGAGGGCTACTTCGGCCGCCTGACGCGCGAGCACGCGGAGAAGCTCGCCGGGCTGGAGGCCGAGCTCGAGGTGACCGTCGACGGTGAGACCGTCCCGTTCCGGATGCTCCGCCCCGAGATCGCGAACGAGCCCGACCGCGACCGGCGGCAACGGCTCGATGCCGCGATGTGGGAGGCGACCGAGGAGCACCTCAACCCGGTCTACGAGGAGACGGTCGAGACCGTCCGCGGGGCGCTGCCCGGGCTCGGCGCGTCGACCTACCTCGAGCTCTACGAGCGGTTCGGCCTCGACCTGCAGGGCCTCGCCGGCCAGTGCCGCTCCTTCCTCGACTCGACCGAGGAGCTGTACGAGCGGCAGCTCGACCGCTCGCTGCGCGACGTCCTCGGCTTCGGGCTCGACGAGGCGAAGCGCTGGGACGTCCAGCGAATGATCCGCTCGGCCCAGTGGGACGAAGGCTTCCCCGCCGACAAGATGGTGCCGGCGCTGCGCGCGACGCTCGCCGATCTCGGGATCGACCTCGACGCCCAGTCGAACGTCCACCTCGACATCGAGCAGCGCCCGCAGAAGACGCCACGCGCGTTCTGCGCGCCGATCGAGGTGCCCGGCAAGGTCATGCTCGTGATCCAGCCCATCGGCGGCGCCGACGACTGGCGCGCGTTCTTCCACGAGGCCGGCCACGCCGAGCATTTCGCGAACACCGCCGCCGACCTCGAGATGGAGTACAGGCGCCTCGGCGACTCGGCGGTCACCGAGGGCTGGGCGATGCTGCTCCAGCACTGGACGGACGAGCCCGCCTGGCTGACCGGCCGGCTCGACTTCTCGCGGCCGGAGGACTTCGCCGCGGAGGGGATGCTCTGGCTGCTGTTCTACGTGCGGCGCTACTCGGCGAAGCTCCTCTACGAGCTCGAGTTCCACGGCGGCGGGAGCTTCGAGGAGATGCCGAAGCGCTACGTCGAGCTGCTCGGCGACGCGCTCAAGATCGAGCCGAGCGCGACGAACTACCTCGGCGACATCGACGAGGGCTTCTACGTCCAGTCGTACCTGCGCTCCTGGGCGCTCGAGGCGCAGATGCGGGACCACCTGCGCACGAAGTTCGGGACGGAGTGGTTCGGCTCGCGTGAGGCCGGCTCGCTGCTCCGCGAGCTCTGGTCGCTGGGCCAGCGCCCGACCGCCGACGAGCTGCTCGAAGACGTGGCGGGCACCCAGCTCGACCTGGAAGCGGTCGCCGACCGCGTCCGCGAGCACCTGCGCTGACCGTTCGCCTCCGGGCCGGCGGCGCGGCGGACCTCGAGGCCGCGCTCTCCGTCTACGAGCGGTCCGCCCTGGCTCGCCGAAAGGGCGACTGGCCGACCCGCGAGTCGCAGGTCGACGAGGTGAGAGCGAGGCTGCACGACCCGTCCTCCCGCTTGTTGGTCGCCGAAGACGGGCGGGAGCTCGTCGCGATGGCGCTGATCTCGCCGTTGCGCGGCGACGACGGCGCCGGACCACCGATTCCGGGCGGCTCCTTCCTCAATGCGCTCTTCGTCCTCCCCGAGCGATGGGGCGAAGGGATCGGCGGAGCCCTCCTCGACGCCGTGCTCACGGACGCGCGGCGGCGTCGCTGCACGCGGATCCATCTCTGGGCGGCGGAAGACAACAGTCGCGCGCACAGTCTCTACACCACGCGCGGCTTCTCGCGGACCGGTCGCGTCGCCGACGAAGGCGGCGAATGGGCGCGCGAGCTCTAGTCCTGCTTTACTTCACGAACCGCCAAGCGACCCCAGGAGCGGAGATGCGCGCAGCGTTCATGTCCATCGCAGAGGCCTTTGTGACCTACTCGGAGGGTATGACGCTTGCTTCGAAGAACGCTCAACCTGGGGATCCTGGCGCATGTAGACGCCGGTAAGACAACTCTCACCGAACGGCTGCTGTACTCGGCCGGCGTGATTCGCGAGCTCGGCCGCGTCGACGACGGCACGACGCAGACCGACACGCTCGCGCTCGAGCAGGAGCGCGGGATCACGATCCGCTCCGCCGTGGTCTCGTTCGAGCTCGAGGGCGTGACCGTCAACCTGATCGACACGCCCGGCCATCCGGACTTCATCGCGGAGGTCGAGCGCGTGCTCGGCGTGCTCGACGGCGCGGTGCTCGTCATCTCGGCGGTGGAAGGCGTTCAGGCGCAGACGCCGCTCCTGATGCGCGCGCTGCAGCGCCTGGCCGTGCCGACGCTGCTCTTCGTGAACAAGACCGACCGCCGCGGCGCCGAGCCGGAGCGAGTGCTCGGCGAGATCGCTGAGCGCCTGACGCCGGCCGTCGCGCGGGTCGACTCGGCCGAGAGCGTGGCCGCGGCGCTCGCCGAGCACGACGACGCATTGCTGGCGGCCTACGTGGACGGCGACGGCCTCGCGCCGGAGAGGTTGCGGCAGGAGCTCGCCGCGCAGACGGCCGCCGGGCTCGTGTACCCGGTCTTCTTCGGCTCGGCGAGGACGGGCGCCGGCGTCGACGCGCTCAGCTCGGGAATCGCGGACCTGCTCCCGGCGCGGGAGGGCGACGCCGACGGCCCGCTCTCGGGGACCGTCTTCAAGATCGAGCGCGGCCGCTCCGGCGAGAAGATCGCGTACGCGCGGCTCTTCTCGGGCACCGTGCGCGTGCGCGACCGGCTGGGCGAGGACCAGAAGGTGACTGCGCTGAGCGTGTTCGAAGACGGCGGCGCCGTCCCGGCCCAGGCCGCGGCGGCGGGCCAGATTGCCCAGCTCTGGGGCCTCGCCGCCGTCCGGATCGGCGACGCGATCGGCGAGCGCGCCGGCGCCGCTCGGCACAGCTTCGCCCCGCCGACGCTGGAGTCGGTCGTCGCCCCGGTGCGCCCCGAGGAGAAGGGCGCGCTCGCCGCCGCCCTCGCCCAGCTCGAGGAGCAGGACCCGCTGATCAACCTGCGCCAGGGCGGCGACCGCCAGGAGCTCTTCGTCTCGCTCTACGGCGAGGTGCAGAAAGAGGTGATCCAGGCGACGCTCGAGCGCGACTTCGGCGTCGAGGCCGAGTTCAACGAGACGACGATCATCTGCGTCGAGCGACCGCGCGGCAGCGGCGAGGCGCTCGAGGTGCTGAACACGGAGTCGAACCCGTACCGGGCGACGATCGGGCTGCGGGTCGACCCGGCGCCGGCCGGCTCGGGCGTCGAGTTCCGGACGGAGATCGACACGCGCACGATCCCGCTCTACCTGTTCAAGACGTTCGACAGCTTCGTCGAGCACATGGACGCCTACGTCCGCGACACGCTGCGCGCGGGTCTGTCCGGCTGGGAGGTGACCGACTGCGTCGTGACGCTCACGAAGTGCGCTTACTCGGTCCCGGACGGGCCGCCGTCTCGCCGCGGGCCGCTCAGCACCAGCGTGGACTACCGCAAGCTGACCCCGCTGGTGCTGCTGGACGCGCTCAAGGACGCCGGGACGGTCGTCTGCGAGCCGATCCACCGCTTCCACGCCGGGCTACCCGCGGACACGCTCGGAACGGTCCTCCCCGCCCTCGGCGCCCTGCGCGCTCTACCGGAGGCGCCGGCGGTGCGGGGCTCCTGGGCGACGGTGGAGGGCGACGTTCCGGCCGCCCGCATGAACGAGCTGCAGCAGCGGCTGCGGGCGCTCACGCGCGGAGAGGGCGTGGTCGAGCTCGTCTTCAACCGGTACGAGCCGGTCGCCGGAGAGCAGCCGAGGCGACCATGATGCACGCGGACGAAGTCAACACCGGCTCGAAGCTCGCGCGGCGACTGCTGGCCGCGCAGTTCCCGCAGTGGGCCGGTCTGCCGCTCGAGCCGGTGCGCTTCTTCGGTACCGACAACGCGATCTACCGGCTCGGGGACGAGCTCTCGGTGCGACTGCCACGTCGGGAGCAGAACGTCCTGCAGCTGCACAAGGAGCTCCGCTGGTTGCCGGGGCTCGCGCCGCGCCTGCCGCTGGCGATCCCCGAGCCGGTGGCGAAGGGCGAGCCGGGCGAGGGCTACCCGCTCGAGTGGGCGGTGTACCGCTGGCTCCCGGGCGAGGCGGCCTACGAGACGCCGCCCGACAAGCCGGAGCGGGAGCTTGCCGCCTTCCTGCTGGCGCTGCAGCGGATCGACCCAACAGGTGGGCCGCCTCCCGGTGAGCACAACTTCTTCCGAGGCGAGCCGCTCGCGCCCCGAGACCGGCTCACGCGCGAGTCGATCGCGCAGCTCGGGCTCGAGCGCGAGGCGCTGCCCATCTGGGAGGCGGCGCTCGCCGCGCCGAGGTGGGACGCGGCGCCGGTCTGGATCCATGGCGACCTCGACGCGCGCAACGTTCTGGTCGCGGGTGGCCGAATCAGCGGCGTCGTCGACTTCGGCGGGCTCGGCGTCGGCGACCCGGCCTGCGACGTGATGGTCGCGTGGAAGCTGGTGGGCGGCGAGGCCCGCGAGCGCTTCCGTCGTGAGCTCGGCGCCGACGACGCGACGTGGGCCCGCGCGAAGGGATGGGCGCTCACGACGGCCGTCAACGCGCTGACGTACTACACGGACGAGACGAACCCGCTGCTCGTCCGTGAGGCCCGCGCCTGGCTCGCCGAGGTGCTGGCCGGTTCGCCTGCATAAGCTTCGTATATGACAAGGACACGGGTGCTGATCGCGGGCGCGGCCGGCCGCGACTTCCACAACTTCAACCTCGTCTTCCGCGGCCGCGAGGAGTACGAGGTGGTCGCGTTCACGGCGACGCAGATCCCGAACATCGACGGGCGCGTCTATCCGCGCGAGCTGGCGGGCGAGCTGTATCCGAACGGGATCCCGATCGCGCCGGAGAGCGAGCTCTCGGAGCTGATCGAAGAGCGCCAGATCGACGAGGTCGTCTTCGCCTACTCCGACGTCACACACGAGCACGTGATGCACATCGCCTCGCGGGCGCTTGCCGCCGGCGCGGCCTTCCGGCTGATCTCGCCGCGCGAGACGATGCTGGCCTCATCGAAGCCGGTCGTCGCGGTCTGCGCCGTGCGCACGGGCTCCGGCAAGAGCCAGACGACCCGCCACATCGCCGCGATTCTGCGCGAGGCGGGCAACCGCGTCGCGGTCCTGCGGCACCCGATGCCGTACGGCGACCTCGCCGCGCAGGCCGTCCAGCGCTTCGAGCGCTACGAGGATCTCGACGCCGCCGATGCGACGATCGAGGAGCGCGAGGAGTACGAGCCGCACATCGCCGAGGGCAACCTCGTCTTCGCGGGGATCGACTACGCGGCGATCCTCGACCGCGCCGAGCAGGAGGCCGACGTGATCCTCTGGGACGGCGGCAACAACGACACGCCGTTCATCAAGCCGAACCTGGACGTCGTGGTCGTCGACCCGCACCGGCCCGGCCACGAGCTGCGCTACCACCCGGGCGAGACGAACCTTCGGATGGCCGACGTCTGCGTCGTGAACAAGGTCGACAGCGCGCCGCAGGAGGGCGTCGACGCGGTGCTCGACTCGATTCGGGCGAACAATCCCGACGCGCGGATCGTGCTGGCGGCTTCGCCGTTCGTCGTCGAGGGCGACGCGGCCGAGATCGCCGGCAAACGGGTGCTCGCGATCGAGGACGGCCCGACGCTGACGCACGGCGAGATGACCTACGGCGCTGCGGTGCTCGCCGCGAAGGCGAACGGCGCCGCTGAGCTGATCGACCCACGCGGGGCCGCCGTCGGCTCGATCGCCGAGACGTTCAGGCAGTACCCGCACGTCGGCGCGCTGCTCCCCGCGATGGGCTACGGGAAGCAGCAGATGGACGACCTGCGCGCGACGATCGAGGCCTCCGGCGCCGAGCTCGTCCTGATCGGAACCCCGATCGACCTGCGACGGCTGATCGACTTCCAGGTGCCCGCGCTGCGGATCACCTACCGCTTGCAGGAGGTCGGCGAGCCGACGCTCAAGGACGTCCTCCGCGAGCAAGGCTTGATCGGCGACGAAGCGCTGGTTTGACGGCGGTCGTCGCGCTCGGCGGCAACGCGCTGATGCGGCCGGGCGAGCGGGGCACCGCGGCCGAGCAGCGCGCGAACCTGCGCGAGGCCTGCGCGGCGCTCAGGCCGCTGCTTGACGAAGACCGGCTGGTGATCACGCACGGGAACGGCCCGCAGGTCGGCAACGAGCTGCTGCGCCACGAGCGGGCCGCCGACGAGGCGCCGCCGCTGCCGCTCTACCTCGCCGTGGCCCAGACCCAGGCCGAGATCGGCGCGCTGCTCGAGAGCGAGCTCGCGCCCGTCGCAGGACGGCCGGTCGCGTGCCTGCTGACGCACGTCGTCGTCGCGGAGGACGATCCCGCTTTCGCCGAGCCGACGAAGCCGGTCGGGCCCTTCTACGACGAGGCCCGGGCGCACGAGCTCGAGCGGGAGCGTGGCTGGCAGGTCGTGCACGACGCGGGCCGCGGCTGGCGACGGGTCGTGCCCTCGCCGCAGCCGCTGGAGGTGGTCGAGCTCGACGCGCTCCGCTCGCTGCTCGACGGAGGAACGATCGCGATCGCGTGCGGCGGGGGCGGGATCCCGGTGGCTCGGCGCGACGGCCGGCTGGCGGGAGTGGACGCGGTGATCGACAAGGACCGCGCGTCCTCGGTGCTCGCGCGGGCGCTCGGGGCCGAGCGGCTGGTGATCCTCACCGAGGTGCCGGCGGTCTACCGCGACTTCGGCGAGGGCAGCCAGGAGGAGGTGCGCGAGCTCTCGGACGGCGAAGCTAGCGGGCTCGCGAGGGAGCTCGAGGCCGGCTCGATGCGGCCGAAGCTCGAGGCCGCCGCCGACTTCGCGCGGGAGACCGGGCACGAGGCGCTCGTCACCTCGCCGGCCGCCCTGGCGGACGCGCTGGCGGGCTCAGCCGGTACGCGAATCCGTCCCGGCTCGTAGTTTTCGCGGCTGGCCTCGCCATGACGCTGCCCGCCGTCTTAAGGTGAGCTGAGTGTTCGGCCTCGACACCTGGCTCGCCGGCTTCTCCGACGGAACGACGCTGCTCGTCGTCGCACTGGTCGCGACGCTTCTCGGGTTGCGCCATGCCACCGACCCCGACCACCTGGCCGCGGTCACCACGCTGATCGCGGGAACCGAGGAGCGCGCCGCGAAGGCGGCGGCCCGCCTCGGCGCGGCCTGGGGCTCGGGGCACGCGACCAGTCTCTTCCTGTTCGGCGTGCCGATCGTCTGCTTCAAGGCGTACCTGCCGGACCGGGTCGAGCAAGGCGCGGAGACGACGGTCGGATCCTGATCGTAGGGCTCGCGCTCTGGCTGCTCGTACGCTGGCGACGCGGCCTCTTTCACGTACACGTCCGCGCCTGCTCGAAGCATCCGCACGCAACCGCCCGTGCGCGCAGCCCGCTGCAGGCCTACGGGATCGGGCTCGTCCACGGCATGGCTGGCAGCGCCGGGGTCGGCGTGCTCCTCCTCGGCTCGATCGACGATCGCGCGCTGGCACTCGCCGCGCTCGCGATCTTCGCCTTCTGCACCGCACTCTCGATGGCGATCATGTCGACCGGCTTCGGCCGCGTCCTCGCCTCGGCGCGGCTGCGCGCCTCGTTCGACCGGCTGGCGCCCGGGCTCGCGCTCGTGAGCCTCGCCTTCGGCGCCTGGTACGCGCTTGGCGCCCTGGACCTCGCGCCACACTTCTTCTGACGCCCGCGACCGCGGCGACCCGCTGGCGCTCGTCATGCCGTAGCCTCAGCGCCGTGCCCCGCCCAGTGATGCCGCCGAGTTTCTGGGTCGCGAGCACCAAGCCAGGAGCCGCACTCGTCCGCGGCCAAGGCTGGTTGCCTTGGCAAGGGCGAGGGTGGCTCGTGGCGCCGCGTGATCGCGGGCCGAAGCCGGCATGTATCGCTGGACGGGGCACTAGGTGCTCCCGCTCAAGGACAACGTCCCGACGCGGACGTTCCCGGTCGTCACGGTCGCGCTGATCGCTGCCAACACGATCGTCTGGCTCTGGGAGTGGCGGACCGGCGTGAATCACGACGTCTTCCGCTACGGCTACTACCCGTGCGCGCTGCACGGGCCCTGCGTGCAGCCCGCGACGCTCTTCCACCACATCGGGTGGTATTTCGCCGTCTTCACGGCGATGTTCATGCACGGCAGCTGGATCCACATCGGCGGGAACATGCTCTTCCTCTGGATCTTCGGCAACAACATCGAGGACGCGCTCGGCAGGATGCGCTTCCTGCTCTGGTACCTCGCGGCCGGGGTCGCGGCGATTGCCGCTCAAACCGCCGTCACGGTCTGGTTCTCGACGGCCTCCGGCGCGAGCATCCCGAACGTCGGCGCGTCGGGCGCGATCGCCGGCGTGCTCGGCGCGTACCTGGTGCTGCTGCCGAACGCGAAGGTGCTGACCGCCTTCTGGATCATCTTGATCTTCCTCCGCGAGATCCCTGCGGTGGTCTTTCTCGGCGTCTGGTTCCTGTTCCAGCTCTGGGACGGCGGCTTCGCCATCCTGCATCCGCAATCGGGCGGCGGCGTCGCGTTCTTCGCGCACATCGGCGGCTTTGCCTTCGGGGCGGCGACCGTTCTGCTCGTCGCCGTGCGCAGACCGTTACGGCCGACCTGGTGAGCTCCGGGCTGCTCACGGACATCGCGCTCGCGGCGGGCGCGGTCGGGCTGCTCGTCGTTCTGATCTACCTGTTTTCCGGGGATTGAGGAATGGCCGGGATGGTTATTTCGTTTTGAGAGGCATGACCAACATCGACCAAATTCGAGACGAGATCGACCTCGCGACCGAGCGGCGCACGGAGCTCTGGCACTTGCTCTCCGAGGGCCACGACGCCGAGCTCGCGGCCGAGCTGCACCAGCTCGAGGAGCGCATCGCCGCGCTCTGGGACGAGCAGCGCTCGCTCAAGGCCCGCGCACGCTTCGGCGACCGCGACGAGATCATCAAGCGCGCCCGCCACGAAGAGCGGCTCGCGCGCGCAGCCTGACCCAAGTCCTTTCCGTGAACGGACAGAGCCGGCGGCCTTTGAAGAGCCGCCGGCTCTTTCTTCTCCGGCGCTCGCGCTGAGCTAGGCTCGGAGTGCCGTCGAAGTGAGGGGGAAGGCCATGAGCGCGAAGGCCGGAGCGAAGGGCGACCGGGTCGAGGTCGAGGTCGACGCCGCGGTCAAAGCTCTTCAGAAGATCGACCACATCGTCGTCCTGATGATGGAGAACCGGTCGTTCGACCACATGCTCGGCTACCTGCGGCTGACCGGCCGCCGCCCGGAGCTGGACGGCCTCGACGCGGGCATGGCCAACGTCTACCACGACCGCAGCGGGAAGTTTCCGCGCTACGACGGGCTCAGCTTCGGCATCCACGAGCTGCTCGACACGCGGATGACGAAGGCGCAGGACCCGCCGCACGGCGGCTCGTCGGTCGACAAGCAGCTGAAGAACAAGAACGCCGGCTTCGTGCAGACGTACATGGACGAGCGCGGCGGGCCGCCTGAGGTGCACCCCGCGGACGTGATGGGCTACCACACCGGCAAGCACCTGCCGGTCTACGACCACCTGACCGAGAAGTTCTGCGTCTGCGACCGCTGGTTCAGCTCGGTGGCGGGCTCGACCTTCCCGAACCGGCTCTACGCGATGGCCGGCCGCGCGGCGGGCAAGCGGGAGAACATCGATCCGCCGATCTACCACCTCCATTCGTTCGTACGGCACCTCGACGGGGTCAAGGGCGTCTCGTGGGCCAATTTCGTCCACGACGTGACTCCGCTCCTGTGGGCGATCGACAACGACTACCCGATCCACAATCTCCTGGACGAGCACGTGGCCTGGTTCGACGGCCACTTCCGCCCGCCGCACTTCGGCGACACGTTCATCCAGCGCGCGGGCGCGGGGAAGCTGCCGAGCGTCTCCTGGATCGACCCGAGCTTCGCCGACCTGCGCACCGGGCTGACGCGGCTGATCTCGCCGCCGTCGAACGACGACCACCCGCCGTCCGACGTCGCCGCCGGCCAGGCGCTCGTGCTCAAGGTCTACGACGCGCTCGCGTCGAGCAAGCAGTGGGCGAAGACGCTGTTCGTGATCACCTACGACGAGCACGGCGGCTTCTTCGACCACGTCGTCCCGCCGGCGAACCCGCCCGACGACGACCCGAAGGTCTTCAGCCGTTACGGCGTCCGCGTCCCGGCGATCGTCGTCTCGCCGCTGGTTACCCGTCGCAGCTTCTCGCACGTGGTCTTCGACCACACGTCGATCATCAAGACGATCCTGCTGCGCTTCGCCCGCAAGGGAAACACGATCCCGAACATGGGCAAGCGGGTCAGCAATGCGCAGCACCTCGGCGTCCTGCTGACGGAGCCGAAGCCGCGCCCACCGGAGACCCCGGAGCTCTACCGGCCGCTGGCCACCAAGATCGACGCGATCCGCAAGGACGCGACGCACGAGCAACTGACCCTCGGCGCCAACGCCCGAGCCGCAGCGAAGACCCAGCTCACCGACCTGCAGCACGACTACCTGTCGATCCAGACCGAGTTCATGAAGGAGCTGCAGAAGACCGCGCCGGAGAAGCTGGCCAAGTTCTACTAGCTCTACACTGTGACTCGCCCGGGGCGTTAGCTCAGCTGGGAGAGCGCCGGCTTTGCAAGCCGGAGGTCACCGGTTCGATCCCGGTACGCTCCACTCCGCTTTGCAGCGGCGCCTTCGGCGCCGCTTCTCGCTTCACGGGGGAAACCCGGTTTCCCCCGTGCGCCCCCTCGTCCGTCGATCCCCACCGCTGTAAGCCGCGCCCGCCATGTCGGTCGCGGCGGCGGATGCTTGCGTGCGCGTAGTTCGGCTCGAGCGGCCACGGCGACTCCGGCGACCAGACGTCGCCGGAGTCTCCTGAAGGATCGCTTCCTAGTAGCCGGGCTGCGGCGCGTCGCTCCAGCGCACGATCAGCGCGTAGAGGACGACGATGTTCAGCGTCAGCACGGTCAGCGCCCAGAGCGGGTACTGGGAGTTGCCGACGAAGCCGAGCTGAAGCAGGACGTTCAGGCTGCAGACGACGATCGTGAACCAGCGCGCCCAACTTGCCCCCGAGAGCAGTCCGAACCCGGCGAAGCCGAGGAGCACTCCCAGGATCATCATGATCCAGCCCCAGGTGGTCAGGTCGAAGACGATGATCTGATTCGGGGTCAGGACGTAGTACTGATCTCTGATCACCGCGATCAGGCCTTCGATGAAGTCGATCCCGGCGATGATCAACATCATCCAGCCGGCGAAGGCGATCCAGCCCGTCCAGGCGGTCGTTCGCGCCGTGCCGGCACTGCTTGCTGCGGTAGACATCTCACTCCTTTCGTCGAACCCCAGGCTGCGTTCTGCGCTTGCACCGAACCTCCTGCGCGGCGAACGGTCGGAGTGGCCGCGGGCCTCAGGCACGCTCGTCGATCGGCCTTAGTCCTGAGGCTTACTGACCTTCCCGGGCCAAACGCCGGTCCGGCGAAAGTAGCCGGTTGCGAACGTCCGATCCACAAGGGCTTTCACGCCACCGAAGACGGCGCCCTTGAGCATCGCGGCCACGACGACTTCACTCCAGCCTCGGGACTGCTCCATGGCCTGCGGCATCTCCGTCTCCTTGGCGAGAAACGCCCACAGCCTCTTGAAGATCGCCCCCGCCGCTCGGCTGGCAACCACACCGGCAAGGATTGCGAACGGCTTGTAAAGCAACTTCATCATCGGCGAGACGCGGGGACTCGATAGCTGAGTCAACCACGTCTGGTCGGCGCGAGCGAGATCAGTCGGCGCCGCGGCGCGGTCGGCCCGCCAAGACGCGTCGTTTACGGTCATGGACGTGAGTGCGACGACGCTCGTCTTTCTGCACGGGCTCGGGACCGGGCCGGCCGGTTGGGAGCCGCAGGTCGAGGCCTTCGAGCGGACGCGGAGGGTGCTGACTCCGCGGCTTCGGCTCGACCCGTCGTTCACCGTCCGGCGCGAGGCGAAGGCGGTTTGGCGCGACGTCGAGATGGCGCCGGTGGCTCTCTGCGGGCTCTCGCTCGGGGCGCTCGTCGCGTTGCGGGCCGCGCTGGACCGGCCCGAGCAGGTGCGGCGGCTCGTGCTCTGCGCGGGGTTCGCGAGGCTGCCGAGCTCGCTCCGGCTCCTGCAGGCGGTCCTCGGCGCCGCGACGGTGCTCGTTCCCGACAAGACGCTGCGCGGTCAGCTCGTCGCAGGCGTGCCCGAGCCCCAGCGAGCGGATGCGAGCCGAGAGACCGCAGGGCTCGACGGCCGCACGGTTCGGCATGTCTTCCGTGAAGCGCGCCGGTTCGACGTGCAGGCCGAGCTCGAGCGGCTGACGATGCCCGTCCTCGTGCTCGTGGGCGAGCGTGACCGCGCGAACCGCCGGATCTCGGGCGCGCTCGCGGAGTCGCTTCCCGACGCCACCTTCTCAGTCATCCCCGGGGCCGGCCACGTCGCCAACCTCGACGGCCCAGAAGCGTTCAACGACGTTCTCGGCGCCTTCCTCGAAGACGGCGGCCGGACTTCGTCTCCCACGCCTCCTCGAGCAGAGGATCGGTAAGCCTAAGCTGTGATCCATGCCCTCGCGCTTCAAGAGAGCTCACAGGACGCATGCGCTTGCTCAGCGCGCAGGTGAGCCTTACCCGCGGCTGTCCCAGGGTCGAGCCGACGGCGGTCGCGCCAGCGGAAGCGACGTCTTGGCGCTCTTTGCGCAGCTGTGTGAACGCGTGCCGGACGCGGACCGGAGGGCAGAGCTCCTCAGCGTCTCACCGAAGCTCGAGGCCGCTTGGCAGCAGGGCCTGGCGCTTCCAGCGCTCCGAGCACGCCGGAGGGCCCTGGAACGGGCCCTCGAGTCCATGCGCTCCTAACGACGGCTCGCTAGCGTTCAAGTCGTGTTCGCAGTGCTTCTCGCCACCGCGGCGCTGGCAGTCGGCGCGCCGCCGCCGGGAGCTCCGATCCCGCGCGATCCTGCGGCGCTCGCGGCTCGGGTGCAGGCGACGACGCATGACCTCGACGCAGCGGTCGACCGCTGGCGCACGAGCGCGACCGCGCGTCCGCCGATGGACGTCACGCTCTACTCGCTCTACCAGCAGCGGATCCTGATCCTGCTGACCGAGAAGCGCTCCCTCTCGCGCGCCGTCCTCGCACGCCTGCCGCGGCAGGAGGCAAAGCCGCTACGCAGCGAGCTCGCGGCCCGTCGCGAGCTCGGGCGGCTCTCGAAGGCTCAGCCGTTGAGCGCATTCCGGACTGGACCCGCGGCGCCCGCGGCCAAGTTGCTCGGCTACTACCGCGCCGCCGAGCGGCGGTTCGGGGTCGCCTGGAACGTCCTCGCCGCAGTCAACTTCGTCGAGTCCGCGTTCAACAAGCTCCGCAACGCGAGCTCCGCCGGCGCCCAGGGACCGATGCAGTTCATCCCCGCTACCTGGCGCGCTTACGGGCTCGGCGGGAACGTCCACGACCCGCACGACGCGATCCTCGGCGCGGCGAACTACCTCCACGCGAACGGCGCGCCTAGCAACTACCCGCGGGCGCTCTTCCGCTACAACCCCTCGTCGTTCTACGTCGACGCGGTACTCCGCTACGCGCGGCTGGTCCGCTCGGACTCGCACGCGTTCTACGTGCTCTACAGCCGCCAGGTGTTCGTGCGGACGCCGCGCGGGCTCGTGCGTCTCACCGGCCCGCGCTAGCCGTGCCGCACGCAGACGCGGAAGCCGTCTTGTTCGACCTGTTCAGCGGGCTGCTCGACTCGCAGCCGGGCTACGAGGAGGTCGCCGGGAGCGCAGCGCTCGGCAGTCGCTGGCGGAGCGAGCACAGCCGCCTTTGCTACTCGGCCGGCGACTATCGGCCGCACGACGAGCTCGTGGCCGAGGCGGCCGAGCGCGTCGGTCTTTCCCCGGATCGCGCGCCGGCGCTTCTGGCGCATTTGGGTGAGCTCAGGCCCTGGCCGGAAGCGCCCGCCGTCTTGGCCCGGCTGCGCGCGACCGTGAGGATCGGTGTCGTCACGAACTGCTCCGACGAGCTCGGGCGGCGGGCTGCTGCCCAGGTTGGCGTTGCCTTCGACGTAGTCGCCACAGCCGAAGCCGCCGGCGCCTACAAGCCGCGGCCAGAGCCGTACCGGCTCGCGCTCGAAGCCTTGGGCATCGATGCCGCGCGCACGCTGTTCGTCGCGGGCTCTCCAGATGACATCGCCGGCGCCGATCGTGTCGGAATGCCGGTGTACTGGCACAACCGACGTGGCCTCGAGCTCGGTGACCGCGCCCGGCCGCTTGTCGAGCACGACTCCCTCGCCGCGCTGCTCTAGATCGTGAAGCGCGGGCGTGCCGGAACGGGACGGCGGTACTCGAAGACGCGCCAGACGCGGCGGAGCTCCGTTTTCGCTGTGCGCCGGGGCTGCGGCTTGTCGGTCGAGCGCTGCTTCACTTGACCTTGATCGTCCCGTACGCGGGCTGGAAGCCGGCCTTCGTTGCGCGGAAGGTGAGCTTGCCGCGCTTGCGCGGCTTGAGCTTGAAGGTCGCGACGCCCTGCTTGTTCGTCTTGACGTTGCGGGCCTTGATGCCTGGGCCGCTGACGCGCACGACCGCGTGGTAGAGGCGCTTGCCCTTGTTAGTGAGTACTGTCGCCGTCACCCGGCTCATGTGCCCGTGCCGGACGACGCCGAACACGCTCAGGCGGAGCTTCGGCAGCAGGCGGATCACCTGCATCGGGCTCCAGTCGCCCTGGTTGCGATCCTCGTCGACGCCCGCGACTCGCCAGTACAGCGTTCCACCCTGCGTGTAGCCGTACGAGCTCATCGTCGGCGCGAAACTCGAGTTGTCGGTCGTGACCGAGTCGACCGTGCTCGCGAAGTCGGGCGTCGAGCTGATCTGCACCTTGTACTGCCTCACGCCCAGCTTCGGGTCCCAGGCCAGCAGGACATGATCGGTGTTCGCGTCGGTACGCGCGTTCGCCGGCTGGCTGATCGTGCGCGTGAACGTCTGCGACGCGGAATACGGTCCAGGTGTTTGGCCGGAGCCAGTCTTCGGGAACTCTGCGCGGACGCGCCAGTGCCAGATTCCCGTGCCGCTCATCTTGATGAACGAGACCAGCGGCGAGCGAACGTTGAAGCTCTTCGACTGGCCGTTCGGCTGGTCGATCACGACGTCATAGGAGGAGGCGCCCTGAACGGGGGACCACGACCAGACCGGCAGCATGTCTCCGGACGTCGGGTTGGACGGGCTCGGCACCGGCGCGGCGAGCGTCTTCTGGAACGTGCCCGTCGCCGACCAGGTGAGGCCGTTCAGGATCTCGTCGTTGGCGCGAACGCGCCAGTAGAGGACGGTGTCGGCCGGGTACGTCGTGTTGCTCGTGTACGAGGTCGAATCGACCGCCACGTCGTCGAGCGGGTTGCTGAACGTCGGGTCGGAAGCCACCTGAAGCTTGTAGCTGCGCGCGCCCTCGGCCGGCGACCAGCGGAACGTGGGCTGGTCGGAGAACGTCTGACCGGCGGCCGGATAGAGCAGGCTCGGGGAAACCGACTGCTTCTTGAAGTCGGCCTCGTTCGCGAGCAGCGGGTTGCCGACGGCGTTGTTGCCGTTGTAGTTCGGCGACGGCAGCACGACCCAGTAGTAGGAGGTCGACTCGTCGGTGTAGGCGCGCATCCCGAGCGAGGTACGCGGCGCGTACGCCGGGACGTGAGTAAAGCCGTAGTCGACGATCGAGGTGAAGTTCGCGTCCTTCGAGACGATCACGAAGTAGCTCTGCGCGCCGGCGATCGCGTTCCAGGTGAAATACGGCGTGCGCGTCAAGTTCGCCGTCCGCGCGGGCGTCACGTAGTCGTCGGAGCACGGGTACCCGGAGCAGCCTGCCGACTGGGCCGCGGGGTAGCCGGTGAACTCGAAGGCGGTGCCGCGCCCTGTGCCGTCGTCGAGGTACGTCCAGTCGCCGTAGACGTCGCCGTTCGCGGTGTCCCGGTCGGTGCGCGCGTGCACACGCGCGCAGTACGTGCCGGCGGCAAGGTTGATGGACTCGTTTGCGACGCTGAGGTTGTCCGGGTAGGGCTGGACGCCGTTCCAGCCGTCGCCGAGCGGCGTCCAGGCGTTCACCGCGGTGAAGACATCCCAGTGGTGGTCGAACGACGAGGCCGACCAGTTGCAGTTGCCCACCTCGTACGGCGCGACGTCGACCTCGTAGCTCGAGGCCCCGTGGACCGGGTTCCAGGTGATGATGGGGACGCTCGTCTGGTACCCCGCCGTACCGCCGTCCTGATCCAGGCCCGGGTCATTCTGGTTGTCGCGCATGTGCAGGTTCTTGACGCTCGGCGCGGTGACGGGCGGGACGTTGTCGAACGTCTTCTGGAAGACCGGGCCAACGTTCCAGACGCCCGCGTTGCCGTCCGGGTCGATCGCGCGCACGCGCCAGTGGTACGTGTCGTTCTTGAAGACCTTCGTCGGTGAGAGCGACGTGGCGATCGTCGTGCCCGTGCAGCAGACCTTCGAGCCGGCCGCGAAGTCTGCGGATGGGTTCACCTCGACCTCGTACTTCGCCGCGCCGGGAACCGGGTCCCAGGAGAACTTCGGGTCGTAAACCTCAGGCGCGGCGTCCTGGTCGGTGACTGTCGGCGTCGTGACGGAGGGCCAGACCCAGCTGAAGCTCGTCACCGGTGTGGCCACGCCGCGGTTGCCCTCGGCGTCGACGGGGACGACGCCCCAGTAGTAGACGCCGTTCGCGAGCGGCGCGGCGATCGCGGCTGACGTCGCTGCGACGTTCGGCGGGCCGTTCGGGTCGTCCTGGTTGTCGTACCTGAAGACGATCGAGGAGAGCGTCGGGTCGGAGGCGACGGGGACCAGGTACTGCGCGGCACCCGCGATGCCGGACCACTTGAGCACGACCGGGTTCGACGGGAAGGTCAGCGCCTGGCCGTCGCCGGGCGTCTGCTTGGCCGGCTGCAAGTCCCACTGCTTGGTGAACGGGCGCACCGAGCTCCACTGCGAGATCGCGCCGTCGACGCCGACGGCGCGCACACGCCAGTAGTAGGTCCCGTTCGGAACCGTCTGCAGCAGCGTCGCGCGCGTGTTCTTGGTGAAGAAGTCGTCCTTGCCGCCGCCGAGCACGCCCGAGTTCATCCCGGGGTCGGCGGCGATCTGAAACTCGTACTTGTCGGCCGCGGAGACGGGCGTCCACGCGAAGGCCGG
Source organism: uncultured Actinomycetes bacterium (assembly GCA_963755635.1). Classification (GTDB taxonomy): domain Bacteria; phylum Actinomycetota; class Thermoleophilia; order Gaiellales; family Gaiellaceae; genus AC-32. The sequence goes on from CAVWKS010000036.1 coordinate 617,023, forward strand.
CAGGAACTCGACAACCGCGCCGGCGGCGGGCGCGGTCTGCACCGGGGAGCCCACAGCAGCGCGTGCAGGCCCTGCCGTGAAGAAGGCGATTGCGAGAAAAGCAGCTGTGAGGAGTCGGCGGTCTGCGTTCATCAGTGTGTGAGCGAGGCCCTGCCGCCGGGTCTCGGGGTCACGATGCGGCTTGCAAGTCACATCGGGGTGTGTGACGGAACGGTTATCCCTCGAACGGGGGAACTCTTCTGGCGGGCACGCCCAGCACGAGCGTCCGCGGTGCAACGTCCTTCGTGACGACCGCGCCCGCCGCGACGAACGCCTCCTCGCCGATCTCGACGCCCGGAGTCAGGATCGCGCCGCCGCCGACCTTGCAGCCGCGCCGCAGCACGGGCGCCTCGAGCTCGGACGCCGGCCGCCCGCGGCCCATCTCGTCGTCGTTCGTCGTCACGACGCCCGGTCCAACGAAGACGTCGTCCTCGACGACCGTGTGAGACGTCAACCAGACGTTCGTCTGGATCCGGACGCGCGCGCCCACATGCGCGTCGCTGCCGAGCGCGCTGCCGCGGCCGAGCACCGAGCCCGGCCCGAGCGTCGCCCGCTCCCGCACGTGCGCCTGGTCGCCGACGATCGCGCCTGCGCAGATGCGTGCGCCTGCGAAGACGATCGCCCCCGCGCAGACGACGCAGTCGTCCTCGAGCACGGTCGGGCCGGGATCGTCGCGAGGGGCGCTGGACGTGCTCGCCAGCACCGGCGACCGCCCGACGATCGCGCCGTCCTCGATCCGGCAGCCGGAGCCGATCACGAGCGGCTCGTGCAGCACGACGTTCTGCCCCAGGACCGGCTCGCTCATCGTCGCAGCCGCCGGAGGAGGTCGAGCGGCTTCGCGAGCGCGAGGCCGAGCCGGACGCGCCGCTGCGCGAGGACCGCCTGGAGCGCCGCCTGGGCCTGTCGAGCCGCGCCGCGCAGCTCGGCGTTCTCGCTTTCCACGTGCTCGAGCTCCAGTGCGCGGCGCGCAAGCCGCTCGTTCTCTTCGCGGAGGCGGCGCGACTCCGACGCGAGGCTCAGCGCGCGCTCCTCGTTCTGCCACTGGACACGGACGAGGCGCCCGAGCTCTCGCAGCGGGGTCGTCGCCGACGCTGCCGTCCGGGGCGCGAGGCGCTCGAAGAGCTCGACGAGCTCGACCGCGTGCTTGTTCGCGCTGTGGTTGACGACGGCGAGCTCGCGGTTGGCCGCACCCATGTCCGGCCGGTAGAGCTCGAGGTCGCGGCGCAGGCGCGCGACGCCGACCGGCGGCGACCCCGTCTGGCCGCTGAAGTTGTCCGCCTCCAGGCGCTCGTAGGAATCGGGCGTGATCCAGCCGTCGCTGCCGAAGGTGTCGTAGACGTAGGCCGCCCGGCCGCACGCCATCGCCTCGACGATCACCCGCGCCTTGCCGACCACAATGTCCGCGTCGTTGAGCACGCCCGCGGGCTCCAGTACCGGTCCACCTTCGTTGTGCGCTCCGACGTGCACGACCTCGATCCCCAGTCCGGCGCAGGCGTCGTCGATGACGCGGGCGCGATCGCCCTGGAGGTAGTTCCCGAGGGCGAGCAGCCGCCGGGGCGGCTCGCGCAGGCTCGCCCGGGGCGTGAGGCGGGCGATGTCGACCGGCTGCCGCAGCCGGACGAGCTCCGCGGCCACGGCGAAGGCTCGGGCGCGGCGCGCGGCGCGTTCGTGCGTGACCACCACGGCCGACACCAGCTCCGGGAGCTGCGGCGGCACCGACAGGTCGTAGTCGACGGCGTGAACGGCGACGACGAGCGGCGCCTTTCGGTAGCGCGCGGCGAGCCGGTAGGCCGTGATGCTCTCCTGCGCGTAGACGACGTCGACCTCTGCGGGTAGCTCGTCCTCGTGCGTCGTCAGCCTCAGGCCTCGGCTGCGCGCTAGCTCGGCCATCGAGCCGGTCTCCTCCGTGAAGATCGTCACCTGGTGCCCGAGCCGCTGGAGGTGCTCGGCAACCACGAGCGTGTAGTGCTCGGTGCCCCCGGGGCCGCGCAGGCGGAACATCCCAAGGACGATCTCCATCAGCGCGTCCCGACCCGCAGGCCGAGGAGGCGTGGCAGCGACGCGCCTGCCCGTGCCGGCAGCGGCGGGGGGCGGCCCTGCTCCTCGGCCTCCTCGCAGGCGAGGATCGCGGCGCGGACGAGGCCCCCGCCAAGGCGCCGGATCGGCTCCGGCGGGAGCTTCGGCACCCGGCGCGTGACGAGCGGCAGGCGGGTCAGCTCGTCGTCGACGCCGAGGACGAGCCGCGCCAGGATCTGGCCGCCGAGCCAGCTCGGGCCAGCGCCGTGGCCCGAGTAGCCGGCGCCGTAGTGGATCCGCGTGCCGGGGACGGTTCCGAAGAACGGCAGGTGGTCGGACGAGACGTCGATCGGGCCGCCCCAGGCGTGCGTCACCTTCGCGCCGGCAAGCCCGGGCAGGAGGTGCCGCAGGCCGTGCTCGGCGCGCGCGACGGTCGGCTGGTCGTGCGTGAAGCGCCGGTCGAGCCGGCCGCCGAAGCCGATCGGGCCGGAGCCGCTGCCCATCAGCACGCGCCCGTCGCTCGTCGTGCGGAAGTAGTGCAGGAACATGCGCCCGTCGAAGACCGCCTCGCCCCCGGTCCAGCCGATCTGCTCGAGCAGCTCCGGGACCGGCTCGGTCAGGACGACGTAGCTGCCGAACACGGTCAGGCGGCGGCTGAGCGGCCGCCACCCCGCAGCGGCGGCGTTTGTCGCGACGACGATCTGCTTCGCACGCACGACTCCTCGCTCGGTCTCGAGGCGGCCGTCGTCGATTCGCATGACGCGCGTGTGCTCGTGCAGGCGCACTGACTCGAGCGCGGCGCTTGCGCAGCGCCAGCGCCAGCCTGGCGGGCTGGATCGTCGCGCCGTCGCGCAGGAAGACGCCGCTGCGGAAGACCGGCGAGCGGATCCGCCCGGCGAGCGCCTCCTCCGAGAGCGGCACGGCCTCGTCCGCCACGCCGAGCGCTTGCGCCGCCTCGACCTCGTCGCCGATCGAGCGGTCCTGCGCCGGCGCCGCGGAGATGCGCAGCATCCCGGCCTCGCGCAACCAGACGTCGGCGCCGGTCCTCTCGCAGAACGCACGCACTCCGCGGACGATCTCCTCGCCCGCCCGTGCCACCGCGAGCGCCCCCTCGTCGCCGAAACGCTCGCGCAGCCGCGGCAGGTGGCTCCAGTAGCCGTGCAGGAAGCCGCCGTTTCTCCCGCTCGGTCCGCGGCCGCACTCCTCGGCCTCGAGCACGACGATGTCGAGCGACGGGTCGAGCTCCCGCAGCGCTAGCGCGGTCCAGAGGCCGGTGTAGCCGCCGCCGACGATCGCGACGTCGGCCTCCGAGTCACCCGCGAGCGGCGCGGCCGGCTCCCCGCCGAAGCCGGCGGCGAGCGCCTCTTCGAGCCACCAGACCTGCCCTAGATCCGCTGCCAGGCCTCCGTCAGCACCTCGCCGAGAATCCCGACGAGCTCGTCGAACTCGGCCTTGCCCGCGATCAGCGGCGGCGAGATCTGGATCACCGGGTCGCCGCGGTCGTCAGCGCGGCAGATCAGTCCGGCCTCGAACATCCGCGGCGTCAGGAACCCGCGCAGCAGCCGCTCGCACTCCTCGTCCGAGAACGTCTCGCGCGTCTCCTTGTCCTTGACGAGCTCGAGCGCGTAGAAGTAGCCCGTCCCGCGCAGGTCGCCGACGATCGGCAGCTCGAGCAGCTGCGCGAGCTGCTCGCGCACCGCGCCCTGCTGCTCCGCGACGTGCTCGACGATCTTCTCGCGACGCATGATCTCGATGTTCTTGAGCGCGATCGCCGCCTGCACCGGGTGACCGCCGAACGTGATCCCGTGCGAGTACATCCGCTGGCCCGCGAGGAACGGCTCCATCACCTTGTCGGTCGCGATCACCGCGCCGATCGAGGCGTACGCGGACGAGAGGCCCTTCGCGCAGGTGACGAGGTCGGGCCGGATGTCGTAGCGCTCCGAGCCGAACCAGGAACCCAGGCGGCCGAAGCCGGTGATCACCTCGTCGGCGCAGAGCAGGATCTCGTAGCGGTCGCAGAGCTCGCGGACGCCGCGCCAATAGCCCTCGGGCGGAGTGAACGCGCCGCCCGCGTTCTGGACCGGCTCCATGATTACCATCGCCACGGTCTCGGGCCCGGTCGCCTCGATCGTCTGCTCGAGCTCGTCGAGCAGGAAGCTCGTGAACTCGGCCTCGGTCTCCTCCGGCGGGCGGTGGTAGCGGTTGGTGTTGCGGACGTGCAGCACCTCTGGCACGAGCGGTTCGAACGGCGTCCGCAGCGCGGGAATGCCGTTGATCGAGAGCGCGCCCATCGTCGTGCCGTGGTAGGCGACGTTGCGGGAGACCGCCTTCCAGCGACGCTCGCCTGCAAGACGCGCTGCGTGCTCCGCGTCGACCCGCATGTGCGGCTCGCCGCCCGGCGGGACCACGGCCATGGCGGCGCGGTGCTCGCCGCGAGCAGAGTAGTACTGCCGCGCGAGCTTCCACGCCGACTCGACGGCCTCCGAGCCGCCTGAGACGAAGAAGACACGGTTGAGGTCGCCCGGCGCGAGGCTAGCCACCTCGGCGGCGAGCTCGATCGCGCGCGGGTGCGCGTAGGACCAGTTGGTGTAGAACGGCAGCTCGCGCATCTGGGCCGCGGCCGCCTCCCCGATCTCCTCGCCGTACGAGTAGCCGATCTGGACCGCGAAGAGGCCTGCGAGCGCGTCGAGGTAGCGCTTGCCGTTCGAGTCCTCCAGGTAGCAGCCCTCGCCGCGCACGATGATCGGCACCTCGCCCTCGGCGTAGCCGCCCATACGCGTGAAGTGCAGCCAGAGGTGGTCACGGGCTGCCTGCTGCAGCTCGGCGGGCGAGAGGCCGGGGGAAACGGTCGGTCATACGACTCCTTTCGAGGCACGGACGCGCTGAACGAGGATGTTGGCGAGCATCAGGGTGACGGCGATCGCGAAGATCGCCGTGCCGATCACGTTGATCTGCGGCGGGGTGGCGACGCGCGCCGCGCCCCAGACGAAGATCGGGAACGTGACGCGATTGCCCGCGTTGAAGTAGGTCACGACGAAGTCGTCGATCGAGATCGCGAAGCAAAGGAGCAGCGCGGCCAGAATCGCGGGCGCGATCAGGGGCAGCGTCACCTTCTGGAAGGTCTTCCATTCGTTCGCGCCGAGGTCCATCGCGGCCTCTTCGAGGTGGCGGTCGAAGCCGATCAGCCTCGCCTTCACGGTCACGACCGCGAAGCTGATGCAGAACATGACGTGCGCGATCAGGACCGTCCAGAAGCCGATTGGAATCGCGTTGTTCAGGTTCAGGAAGAGCGTCAGGAGCGACGCACCGAGGACGATCTCCGGGGTCGAGAGCGGCAGAAAGACGAGCAGGTTCGTGCCGGCTCGGCCGCGGAAGTTGTAGCGGACGAGCGCGAGCGCGACAAACGTCCCGAGCGCCGTCGCGACGATGCTGGCGACCAGTGCGATCTCGAGCGAGAGCACGAGCGCGTCGCGGATGCCGGGGATCGCGTCCCACTGCGACCAGTTCTTCCAGGTGAACCCCTGCCAGGTGTAGTTGAAACGCCCCTTCGGGTTGTTGAACGAGAACGCGATCACGACGCCGATGGGGAGCATCAGGTAGGCGAAGAAGAGGAGCGAATACGCGGTCAGGATGTGTCGCCGCACGAACGCCAGCGCATCGCGGGCGACGTTGCGCCGCTCTCGAGCCGGGACCGCGATCGAGGTCATCCGGTCAACTTCTCCGTGCCCACTGCTCGGGCGTAGGCGAGCACCATCAACAGGATTACGGCCATCAGCACGAACGACATCGCAGCCGCCGCCGGGTAGTCGAGCAGCTCTTTGTACTTCGACTCGATCACGTTCCCGATCATGTGGTTCGTCGGCGAGCCGAGCAGCTGGGCGTTGATGAAGTCACCCGCGGCGGGGATGAACGTGAGCAGCGTCCCCGCGACGACACCGGGCATGGAAAGCGGCAGCGTCACCCGCAAGAACGCCTTCGGGCGGCTGGCGTAAAGATCCTCGGCCGCCTCGATCAGGCGCGGGTCGATCTGCTCGAGCGAGACGTAGAGCGGCAGCGCCATGAAGGGCAGGAAGTTGTAGGTGATGCCCGCGACCACGGCTGTCCCCGTGCTGAGGATGCGCCCGTTGGTGCCGAGCACGCCGAGCAGGTGCAGATGGTCGAGCGTGCGGACGACGAGCCCGTTGTCGGCCAGGATCGTCTGCCAGGCAAGCGTTCGGATCAGGTAGGTGACGAAGAACGGCGCGACGATGAAGAGCAGCAACAGGTTCTTCCAGCGGCCGCCGCGGAAAGCGATCCAGTACGCGACCGGGTAGCTGACCACCAGCGCGACCACCGTCGCGATCCCCGCGTACAGGAAGGATCTCTCGAACTGTCCCCGGTAGTTGCGGATCGCGTCGCCGTAATTGCTCCACGCCCACGTGAAGGAGTAGCCGAAGTCGATCGAGCCGGACTGGAGCGACTGGTACGCGAGGAAGCCCAGCGGGACCAGGAAGAAGAAGGTCAGCCAGAGCATCCCCGGCGCGAGCAGCAGGTACGGGGTCAGCCCGCGGTGGCGATGGAAGAAGCCCACGTGCCCCTTTCTACGCCGAGATCAGGTTTTGCCAGGTGGTCTGGTACTTCTCGTTGTTGAGCGCGGTCGGGTCGATCGTGTGGACGTTGTTGAGCATCGCCTCCGTCGGGAAGATCAAGGTGTTCTTCGCAATCGACGGGTCCTGCTTGAGGAGCACAGCCTTCGCTCCGCGCACCGGGCAGATGTAGTTCACGTAGTCCTCGATCTCCGCGGCGATCTTGGGGTCGTAGACGAAGTTCATGTAGGTGCTCGCGGTGTAGACGTTGCCGCCCTTCGGGATCAGCATGTTGTCGGTCCAGATGTCGCCGCCCGTGTCCGGCAGGTTCCATTTCAGGTGCGAGTTGTCGGCCTGGAGCTGGACGATGTCGCCCGACCAGGCCATCGTCGCGACGAGGTCGCCTTTCGCGAGCGCGCCGCTGTAGTCGTTGCCGTAGAACTGGCGGATCTGGCCCGAGTCGACGGCCTTCTTGATCGTCGAGATCGCCTTGTTGAACGTCTTGTCGGTGATGTGGCCGGGGTCGTCGCCGTTCGCGGCCATGATGAGGACGAGCGTGTCGGCGAACTCGGTGAGCAGCGCGACCTTGCCCTTGAGCTTCTTGTCGCCGAGCAGCTGGTCCATCGTGGTGACCGGGTCGGTCAGCTTTTCGTTCCAGCCGATGCCCGTCATGCCCGACTGCCAGGGCAGGCTGTAGTCGCGGTGCGGGTCCCAGTTCGGGTGGCGCTGCTGCGGGATCAGGTTCTTGAAGTTCGGCATCGCGCTCTTGTCGATCTTCTCGACCCAGCCCTTGCTGATCAGGAGGCTCGGGTAGCGCGAGTTGTCGGTCATCACGATCAGATCGCGGCCCGTCGACTGGCCGCTCTGCAGATCCGGCTCGATCTTCGAGAAGAAGCTCGGGTTGTCGTTGATGTCCTCGCTGTAGGCGACGTGGACGCCGGTCTTCTTCTGGAACTGGTCGAGCGACGGGTGCTTGTTGCCCTTCTTGTCGATGTAGAGCGTCCAGTTCGAGAAGTGCAGCGTCTTCGCGAGCTTGTGCTGGACGGTGGTCGTGCCTCCGCCGGCCTTGGTCGCAGTGCCGCCGCAGGCGGCGAGCAGGCCCGGGACCGTGAGCGCCGCGCCTCCGAGCGCGGCCCGCTCGATCAGTTGCCTGCGAGTGAACTGGTCGTTCATTCGGCTCCCTCCATCGAGTCGACGACAAACGTGGAATCTGGACTCCACGAGATCTGGCTCGGCGCGACTTGGTTCGCGCCGGGCTCGCTGTTCTGGACATACACGCTGACGTTGCCGGCCTTGGTCTCGAGCACATATTGGGTCGCGACGCCGACGTACGCGGTCTCGAGCAAGCGGCCGGTGAGCTTGTTCTCCTCGCCGTGGCCGAGGCGGATCTTCTCCGGGCGGACGCCGAGCGCGATCCGGCCAGTGCGGCCCTGGAGCGCCTCGGGCGGCACGCGGACCGTCGTGCCGTCGTCGAGCGTGACCGTGTCGGCCGAGGCGATCGAGCCGGGCAGCAGGTTCGAGATGCCGAGGAAACCAGCGACGAACGCGGTCTGGGGATGCTCGTAGAGATCCGCTGGCGTGCCGCGCTGCTCGATCCGCCCTCCGTTCATGATCGCGATCTGGTCCGCCATCGTCATCGCCTCCTCCTGGTCGTGCGTGACGTGGACGAAACTGATGGCGACGTCGTGCTGGATCGCCTTCAGCTCGAGCTGCATCTGCTTGCGGAACTTGAGGTCGAGCGCGCCGAGCGGCTCGTCGAGCAGCAGCACGCGCGGGCGGTTGACGAGCGCCCGGGCGAGCGCGACGCGCTGCTGCTGGCCGCCCGAGAGCTGGGCCGGCTTGCGCTTCTCGAGGCCGGAGAGCCCGACGAGGTTGAGGATCTCGAGCACGCGCCCGCGCACGTCCCGGCCGCGCACGCCCTTGCGGCGCAGCCCGAACGCGACGTTCTCGAAGGTCGAGAGATGTGGGAACAGCGCGTACGACTGGAAGACGGTGTTGACGTCGCGCTTGTAGGGCGGGCGGCCGGTGACCGGCTCCTCGCCGAGGTAGATCGAGCCCTCCGACGGCTCCTCGAAGCCGCCGATCATCCGCAGTGTCGTCGTCTTGCCGCAGCCCGACGGGCCGAGCAGGGCGAAAAAGCTGCCGTGCGGGATCTCCAAAGAGACGTCGTCGACCGCGACCACGTCCTCGAAGCGCTTGGTCACGTGGTCGAGGCGGACGTCGGGCGCCTCACCCGGGGTCTGACCCTGGTCGACGCGCTCGCGGCTCTCGACCGCCATCACGCGGTCCTCGCCCGCTCGCCGTCCCGCACGCGCGCGCCCCAGTCGTAGAGCTGCTTCCAGAGCTCGAGGTAGAGGAAGCTCTCGGTCGTGACCACGCCTTCGAGCGCGCGGATGCGGTTCGTCAGGTCGAGCAGCTGGCGACGGTCGGCGCAGACGAGCTCGACCAGGATGTCGAACTGGCCGGCGGTGACGACGACGTAGCCGGCCTCCTCCCACCCCGCGATCTCGTCGGCGACGGGCCCGGGAGCGCCCGCGGTGCGGATCCCAACCATCGCCTGCGCGTCGAAGCCGAGACCGAGCGGGTTCGTGACGGCCGTGACCTGGACGATGTCGTCGTCGCAGAGCCTGGCGTAGCGGGCGCGGATCGTCGCCTCGGAGACGCCGACGCGCGCGGCGATCCGGCGGAACGCCTCGCGGCCGTTCTTCTGCAGCGCCTCGATGATGCTCTTGTCGACCGCGTCGACGTGCCTGGGCCGGCTTACTGCCCCGCGTCGAACCCGGTCCTGGACGCTGCGCAACGCGAGGCGATTAGAGCATGGCGGCTCGCATTGCGTCAATCGGGTACCGCTCCGGGTACTCGGCCCGGCGCACGAAGAGGTCGCCGCCGAACCCGCGTAGAGAGCTGCGCAGGTCTGCCAGCGCTTGGCGCAGGAAGCAGTCGCGGGCGGCCGAACGGCGGAGAGCGTCGTCGAGGACGAACAGCGGCACGACCTCGGCGGAGGCCTCCACCGCAGCGCTGAGGGCAGCCTGGTCATGCACGCGCAGGTCGCGCGTGAAGAGGACGACCGCGCGCGTCACCGCCGGACGAGCGCGCCCAGCACGGCGCCGAAGAGCGCGTGGGCCAGGAGCTCGTAGACGGCGACGCGCGGGCTGCGAGCGAGCGGCGGCCAGATGCCGTCCCGCCGGTCGGGATGAACCCGGTCGACGAGCGCCAGCACCGGCCACAGCGCGGCGTTCTCGGCCTCCGCCGCGAGGATGCCGGCCTTCGCGCCCCGAAGTCCCGCCCGCTCGAAGGCCGCGCCGAAGACGGCGCCGTTGGCCACGTGCAGGACGACGCCTGCGGCCGGCCAGCCGCGACCACGCGTGACGAGCCGGCCGAGCAGGCGGACGTCGGAGTATGGGGTGCGGACGAGCCGTTGCAGCACCGGCTCGCCCGCAGCCCACGCGGCGGCAGCGATTGCGCCTGCAGCCGCGCCCCTCACTCTCACTACCGCGCCGTGGGGATGAGGACGCGGTTGATGACGTGGATGACGCCGTTCGAGGCCATCACGTCCACCTTCGTCACCTTCGACTTGTTGACGAAGACGTTCGAGCCCGACACGCGGATCCGCACGCTCTTGCCGTTCAGCGTCTTCGCCGACTTGAGCTTGACGACGTCGGCCGCCGTGACCTTGCCGGCGACGACGTGGTAGAGCAGCACTGCCTTCAGCTTCGCCTTGTTGTGGAGCAGCGTGTTCAGGGTCTTCTTCGGCACCTTCTTGAACGCTGCGTCCGTCGGTGCGAACACCGTGTACGGACCGGGCTGCTGGAGCGCGGAGACGAGGCCGGCCCGCTTCAGCAGCTTCGTCAGCGTCTTGAAGTGCCCGTTGGCGACCGCGGTCTGGACGATGTCGGCCTCGGTGCCGGCCTTGCTTGCAGGTGCGGTCGTGCGGGCGGTCGCCGCAGCGGCCAGCAGCGAGGTGCCGAGCGCCGCGAGGACGAGCAAGGTGATCATTCGCTTCATTGTGTGTCTCCCTTTCGACTCGAGTTTGTGCAGGGCCCTCAGCGGGCGCCCGCGGTAGCGGGATGGCCGACCGGCGAGCGCCGGCGCGCGACCAGCGCGCCGATTCCGTACACCGCCGCAAGCCCGACGAGGCTGTACACGACGCGCGTGGCGGCGTTCGTCTCGCCGAATTCCATCCCGCCGAAGATCCAGGCGACGAGGTCGAACTTCGCCAGCCCGACGAGGCCCCAGTTGAGCCCTCCGACGAGCACCAGCGTCGCTGCAAGTAGATCGAGCTTCTTCATGCTGTCCACCTCCTGTAGAGAGTTTGTGCAGGCACCATATCGCCGTTCTCGGGCTTTGTCAAACTTCTGTACAGATCCTGTATATTGAGCCCATGACGGAAGCAGGCACCTTGCGGATCGGAGAGCTGAGCCGGCGCTCGGGCGTGAGCCCCGAGCTGCTGCGCGCCTGGGAGCGGCGCTACGGGCTGCTGGAGCCGACCCGCTCGCCGGGTGGGCTACGCCTCTACACGCCTGACGATCTGACGCGCGTACAGGCCATGCAGCAGCACCTCGCAGAGGGTCTGGCCGCCGCCGAGGCGGCCGCGCTGGCGACGAGCACGGCAACCGGCGACGAGGCGCCGACGGCCGGCGCGAAGGACGAGCTTGCCGCCGCGCTGTCGAGCTTCGACGAGGGTGCGGTCCACACCGCCTTCGACTCGCTGCTCGCGCGGCTCTCGCTCGACGCACTGCTGCGGGAAGTCGTCATCCCCTACCTACATGAGCTCGGCGAGCAGTGGCGGCGAGGCGAGGCCTCGGTCGCCCAGGAGCACTTCGCGTCGTCGCTGCTGCGCGGCCGCCTCCTCGGTCTCGCGCGCGGCTGGGGCCGCGGCCTGGGCCCGCTCGCGGTTCTCGCGTGCGCCCCGGGCGAGCAGCACGATCTCGGACTTCTCGCCTTCGGGCTCGCGCTGCGAGGTCGTGGCTGGCGGATCGTCTACCTCGGCGCGGATATGCCGATCGAGAGCGTGGCCGACGCGGCCCACGCTTTCGACGCCGCTTTCGTGGTCGTCAGCGCGGTCGATCCCCGCGCGCTTCGCCGGCACGCCGCGGAGCTTCGGCAGCTCGCGGGCACGACGCGCCTCTGCCTGGGCGGCGCCGGCGCCTCAAAGGCGAACGTGGACGCGGACGTTCTCGAGCTGAGCGGCGATCCGGTCGAGGAGGCCGAGCGCCTAACGCAGCTCGCTCGGCCGCCCACTTCCTAGTCGATCTTCGCCATGACGTGCTTGATCTGCGTGTAGTCCTCGAGGGAGTACGCGCTCAGATCCTTGCCGTAGCCGGACTGCTTGTAGCCGCCGTGCGGCATCTCCGAGACCAGCGGGATGTGATCGTTGATCCAGACCGTCCCGAACTGGAGCCTGCGCGCGGCGTTCAGGGCGCGGCCGATGTCCCGCGTCCAGACCGAGGCCGCGAGCCCGTAGTCGACGTCGTTGGCCCACGCGAGCGCCTCGTCGTCGTCGGCGAAGCGCTGCACCGTCACAACCGGGCCGAAGACCTCGCGCTGGACGATCTCGTCGTCCTGCGCGACCTCGGCGACCACCGTCGGCTTGACGAAGAAGCCGCGGTCGCCGTTCGTCCCGCCGCCGGTCAGCACCTTGGCGCCCTTGGCGCGGTCGAGGAACCCGAGCACGCGCTCCTGCTGCGATTTCGAGATCACCGGGCCCATCTCGATCTCGTCCCCCTCGGCAGGATCGCCGACGTGCAGCGACTCGACCGCGGGCACGAGCTCGTCGAGCAGCTTGTCGTAGATCCCGGGGGCGGCGACGACACGCGAGGCGGCCGTGCAGTCCTGGCCGGAGTTCCAGTAGCCGGCGATCTTGATCCCCTCGGCGACCGCTGCGGGGTCGGCGTCGTCGAAGACGATGACCGGCGCCTTGCCGCCCAGCTCGAGGTGGACGCGCTTGAGCGTGTCCGCTGCCGTTCGCGCGATCTCCTTGCCCGTTGCCACGTCGCCGGTGAGCGAGACCATGCGCACGTCGCGGTGCCGGACGATCCCGGCGCCGACCGGCTCGCCGTCGCCGGTGATCACGTTGAGCACCCCGGCCGGAAGGATGTCCGCGGCGAGCTCGGCGAAGCGCAGCGTCGTCAGCGGCGTCTGCTCGGAGGGCTTGACGATCTGGACGTTGCCGGCCGCGAGCGCCGGGCCCATCTTCCAGACGGCCATCATCAGCGGGTAGTTCCACGGCGCGATCCCGCCCACGATCCCAAGCGGCTCGCGGCGGATCATCGAGGTGTAGCCGCGCATGTACTCGCCTGCCGACTTGCCCTCGAGCAGCCGAGCCGCGCCTGCGAAGAAGCGGAGGTTGTCGGCCGAGACCGGCATCTCGTCGCGCGCGTAGGAGAGCGGCTTGCCGACGTTCTTCGACTCGAGCTCGGCGAGCTCCTCGGCGTTGTCCTCGATCGCGTCTGCGAGCTTGAGCAGCGCCTCGGCGCGCTCGCCTGGAGTCGTCTCGAGCCACTCGGGCAGCGCCTTCTTCGCGGCCTCGACGGCACGATCGACGTCGGCCTCGCTGCCGCGCGGCACCTCGGCGATCGTCTCGCCGGTCGCGGGGTTCAGCACCTCCATCGTCCCGCCTTCGACCGCGTCGACCCACTCCCCGCCGACGAAGTTCTTCTGCTGGGAAACCGTCACGCTCATCGAAAACCTCCCGGTCGAGATCCGCGAATCAGCCTACTTGAGTAGCCCGGACTCGCGAGCAAGACGCTGCGAGATCACGACCGGGATCACCGTCAGCGCGATGACGACGAAGACGACGGCGTTCACCTCGGGGAGCTGCTGCCCGAGCCGGATCTTGCCGAGGATCCAGATCGGCAGCGTGTTCTGGGCACCGGCGGTGAAGAGGGTGACGATCACTTCGTCGAAGGAGAGCGCGAAGGCGAGCAGCGCCCCCGAGACGAGCGCCGTCGAGAGCACGGGCAGGATCACCCAGCGGAAGGTCTGGAACGCATCGGCGCCCAGGTCCATCGACGCCTCGACCAGCGACGGCGACGTGCGCCGCATCCGGGCGACGGCGTTGTTGTAGACGATCACGACGCAGAAGGTCGCGTGCCCGATCACGATCGTCCAGAACGAGAACTGCACACCCCAGAAGGCATAGAAGGAGGAGAGGGCGATCCCGGTGATCACGCCTGGCAGCGCGATCGGCAGCACGAGCAAGAACGACAGCGCCTCGCGTCCGAAGAAGCGGAAGCGCGAGACGGCGGCGGCGGCCATCGTCCCGAGCACGAGCGCGATGCCCGTCGCGGCCAGCGCGCATTTGAGCGAGAGCAGCAGCGCCGAGCGAACGTCGGGGTCGTGCCACGCGACCCGGAACCACCGCAACGTGAAGCCCGGGATCGGCCAGCTCTGGATGTTCGAGGTGTTGAAGGCGTAGACGAGGATGATCGCGAGCGGGACCCAGAGGAAGAGGACGACGAGAAGCGACCAGAGGGCGAGCGCGGCTCGTCCCGCTCGCATCAGAGCGCCTCGAAGGCGCCGGCGCGCCGCGCGAGGATCAGGTAGATCGCCATCACGGCGAGCGGGACGCACGCGTAGGCGGCAGCGAACGGCAGGTTGTAGCTCAGGCCGAGGACGTTGCGGTAGATGACGTTGCCGATGAACTGGGTGTTGCCGACGAGGATCGGCGTGATGTAGTCGCCGAGCGTCAGCGAGAAGGTGAAGATCGAGCCGGCGACGACCCCGGGCAGCGCCAGCGGCAAGATCACCCGGCGGAAGGTCGTCCTGCCACGGGCGCCCAGGTCGGCGGAGGCCTCGACGTACGAGGTCGGGATCCGCTCGAGCGCCGCGTAGATCGGCAGGATCATGAACGGAAGCCAGATGTACGAGAAGACGATCCACACGGCCCAGTTGGTGTAGGCGAGGTGCTGGTCAGGCAGCCCGAGCTTGCCGAGCCACCAGTTGAGAGCGCCCTCACTCGAGAGGATCAGCCGCCAGGAGTAGATGCGGGCGAGGTAGCTCGACCAGAGCGGGAGCAGCACCATCACGAACAGCACGGTCCGCAGCCTCGGACCGGCGAGCCGCGCCATGAAGTAGGCGAGCGGAAAGGCGAGCACGATGTCGGTGCCGGTGACGGCGGCGGCCAGCCCGATCGTGCGCCCCGCGATCCGCCAATACGTGTGGTCGTTCCAGAGCGTGCGGAAGTTGTCCAGGTTCCAGGTGTGCTCGATCGTCCCGGTGAACGTGTTCAGCGTCCAGAACGCCGACACGAAGAGAACCGCGAGAGCGGTGACGTAGACCAGGATGTACGCGCCCGCCGGCGGAACGAGCAGCGAGCCCGCGCGCAGCCAGGGCCGCCGCCAGAACGCGGCGGAGAGACGGAGGCGGGCCGCCCTCGTCCGGCCGCCCGCCCCTGCCGCAACTTCCGTCAAGCGCGGTGCCCCGTGCAGTAATGCCGTCGAGTCTCTGGGTCGCGAGCACCAAGCCAGAGTTCGCACTTGCCCGCAGCAAGGCTAGATTGCCTTGCTAAGGGCAAGGGTGGGCTCTGGCGCCGCGTGATCGCGGGCCAGAGGCCGGCATGTATTGCTGGACGGGGCACTAGCCCTTGATCTCGGTCCAGGCCTGCTGCCACTTGCTGTAGTCGATGCAGTTGGTCTTGCCGTTCCCGCAGTCGGCCGACGGCGTCTTCCAGAACTTGATGCTGTCGAAATACGACGCCGGCGCGTTGGCGTGGTACTGCTCGCACGAGCCGGGGCTCAGCTGGTCCATGATCGGACAGGCCTTCGTGTTCGCCGGCGTCTCGCCGAAGTAGATCGCCTGCTGCGCCTGCACCTTCGGGGTCGAGACCCACTTCATCCACATGTAGGCGCAGTTCGGGTGCTTCGACTTGGACGAGAGCATCCACGTGTCGGCCCAGCCGGTCGCGCCCTCCTTGGGGATCAGGTCCTTGACGGGCACCTTGTCGGCCTTGAGCGTGTTGGTCTGGTACGGCCAGGAGGCGCCGATCACGGCATCGCCGTTCTTGAACAGGTCGATCTCGTCCGACGCCAGCGCCCAGTACTTCTTCAGCAGCGGCCGCTGCTGCTTCATCAGGGCGACGGCCGCGTCGAACTGCTTCTGGTTCAGCTCGTACGGGTCGGTGATGCCGAGGCTCGGCTGCGTCTTCGAGAGGTACAGCGCCGCGTCGGCGATCTGGATCGGGTTGTCGGGGACGGTGATCTGGCCCTTGTACTTCGGGTCGTAGATCGCCTCCCAGCTCGTCGGCGCCGGGGTCACCTTGGTCGTGTTGTAGAGGAGCGTGTTCGGCCCCCACTGCAGCGAGATTCCGTAGTGGACTCCGTCGACCGTGTTGTGCGGCGGCGACTTCAGCGCCGGGATGAAGTTCTTGAAGTCCGGAATCAGCGCCGGGTTGACGGGCTGGACGTTCTTGCCCTCGATCAGGCGCAGAGAGGCGTCGCCCGAAGCCGAGACCATGTCGTACTGCGAGCCGCCCTGGCGCATCAGCGTGACCATCTCGTCCGACGAGCCGGCGTACTTGCTCGTGACCTGGCAGCCGGTCTTCTGCTCGAACGGCTTCACCCATTGCGGCTGGGTGTAGCCCTCCCAGGCGACGAGGCTGAGCTTGCCCTCGCCCTTGCCGATCGAGCTCGGCAGGTTCGACGCGCTCGTGGTGCCGCCGTTGCTCGACCCGCTGCTCCCGCCGCAGCCCGCGGCGACGAACGCGAGCGCTCCCACGACGAGGGCCGCCGCGGCCCAGCCGGCAACGCGCTGGTGGTGCTTGGTCATCTCGCTCCTTCCGTTTCCCCCGGTCTGTCGATCTCGAGCTGGTGTTCTGGGCGCCACTCGAGGAGGACCTCGCGGCCTTTGGCGTCGAGTGCCTCGGCCGACGAGGTCTCGAGGTTCTGCCGGACGACCTGGAGCTCGCCGCCGCGGTCGAGCTCGACCACGAAGCGGGTCACCATGCCGGCATAGACGACGTCGCGGATCCGGCCGGTCTCGGCGTGCACGCCGCTCGCCGGCGTCGCACCCGCGTCGCTCATGTGGATCTTCTCCGGCCGCACGGCGAAGTGCCGGCCGTCGCGTTCGATCTCGTTCGAGACGCCGACGAAGCCGGCGACGAACGCACTGCCCGGCCGCTCGTAGACCTCGGCGGGCTCGCCGAGCTGCTCGATCCGGCCCTGGTTGAAGACGGCCAGGCGGTCGCTCATCGTGAGGGCCTCGTCCTGGTCGTGCGTGACGTAGACGAACGTGATCCCCAGGTCCTGCTGCAGGCTCTTCAGGAAGAGCTGCATCTCCTGGCGCAGCTTGAGGTCGAGCGCTCCGAGCGGCTCGTCGAGCAGCAGGACCTGGGGCCGGTTGACGAGCGCGCGAGCGAGCGCGACCCGCTGGCGCTGCCCGCCCGACAGCTGGCTCGGCTTGCGGCCGCCTACTCCCGGGAGCCGCATCGTCCGGAGCACTTCGTCGACACGCGCCTTACGCTCGCTGCGGCCGACCCGCTTCACGCGGAGCCCGTAGGCGACGTTCTCCGCGATCGTCATGTGCGGGAAGAGCGCGTAGTCCTGGAAGACCGTGTTCACGTCGCGGAGGTACGGGGGCTGCCTGGTGACGTCACTGCCGTCGAGCTCGACGCGACCGTCGTCCGGCCGCTCGAAGCCCGCGATCAGGCGCAGCGTCGTCGTCTTCCCCGAGCCGGAGGGGCCGAGCAGCGTGAAGAACTCACCGGCGTTGATCTCCAGGTCGACGCCGTCGACCGCGACCACGTCCCCGTAGGACTTGCGCGCGCCAACGAGTCGAACGGCCGGCGCCTTCGACAAGGCATCGACCGCCCGGGCTTCGGAGGTTCGCTCCTGGACTGACACCGGCGCGACGATTATCGCCTGTCGGCGTCAGCCGGCGGGCACGACTGGGGCTCGCCTTCACAGCAGCCAAGCTTGAATCGGCAGCGCGGGCACTGCCACGTGCCGTGGCGCCACTCCATCTGCGCTGCGCAGCGCAGGCAGCGTTCCACGGGCTCCGACCGCGCTTCCACGCGGCTCAAGCTAGCGCGCGTCGCCGACGTTACGAGGCTTGGCCAGGCGTGTGGAGGAGGCTCTCGACCTCCTCGACGCCCTGAACCTTGCGCGCCTTCGCGACCAGGTCGTCGATCAGCTCCGCCGAGTCGACCTCGCCGCGGAGGACGACCTTGCCGTTCTCGGCGTTGACGTTGATCTTGCCCTTCGGCACGTCGGGCTCGCGGAAGATCTCGGTCTCGACCTTGCGCGCCAGCGTGACGTCGTCCGGCTGAGGCTTCGGCTCCTCCTTCAGGTGCGTCGCCTGCTTGCTGAGCGCGTTGGCCTTGGCGGCGGTTCCCTTGATCGCCTGCTTGCCGTGGCGGCGCATCAGCGCGGCAAGCCGGTCCGAGGTCACCTTGCGGCGACGACGGCCGTTCTGCGGGTCGAAGAAATAACTGAGTGCGGCTCCGAGTGCGATCAGCCGGAGGCGGCCCGGCCGACGCGGCACCTCAGTCGCCCCAGTCGAAGTCGCGCGACTTGCTCCAGAGCCCTTGCTCCTGCGTCGGGGGCTCCTCCTCGGGCCAGGCGTCGTTGAGGGCCTCGGGGACGATCGCCGGCTCCTCGCCGTCCATCGTCTCCTCGATCCTCGCCTGCTCCTCGGTCTTGAAGAGCGGATGGTTCTCGAACGGATCGTCGCTCTTGTAGTGGTCGAGCGGTTTCTCGGACTCGAGCTCGGAGTTCCGCTCCTTGAGCGCGAGATGGTCCTGGATCACTTGTGCAAACAGCGAAGAAGATTCCAACGGGATAGACCTCCCCTGGTCTCGTCAGACGGCGTGGCAGTCTACCGCCTCTCGGAGACGCCGGCGCTCATCACCTTGTTCTTTCCGGCACGTTTGGCCTCGTAGAGCGCGCCGTCGGCGGCCGCGACGAGGTTGTCCGAGCCGGCTCCCTCGGGGTACGCGGCGACGCCGAGGCTGACGGTGACGTGGATCTTCGTCCCATCCGGCGCGAGGATCGTGCGGCTCTCCAGCGCGAGCGCGCGTCCGCTCGGCGAGCCTCGCCGCGCCTTCGAGATCCGTGCCGGGCAGGACGATCGCGAACTCCTCGCCGCCCCAGCGGGCAGGCAGGTCGATCTCGCGGACGCACTCACGCAGCGTCTCTGCGAATTCGACCAGGACGCTGTCTCCGACCGGATGGCCGAAACGGTCGTTGATCGACTTGAAGCTGTCGAGATCGGCCAGGACGAACGCGACGGTGCCGCCGAAGCGCTCGGCGCGGAGCAGCTCGCCGGCGAGCGTGTCCTCGCACTGGCGGCGGTTCGCAAGGCCGGTGAGCATGTCGACGAGGGCCTGCCGCGTGACGATCCGGTGCAGGCGCGCGTTCTCCAGGGCGACCGCAGCATGCGCGACGAGCGACGCGGCCACCCTCCGCTGCTCGACCGTGAAGCCGCGGCCCGCGAGCGTGAGCGTGCCGAAGCTCTGGCGACCAGCCGTCAGCGGCAGCTCGAAGCGCTCACCACGGTCGGAGAGCACGCCGACCTGGACGACTTCTCCGCCGAGCCCGACGACCAGGCCCCCGGTCGCGCCGGTCGCCTCGACGACCGTCTCGACGATCACGCGTAGGAGCTGGTCGACGTCGTGCGTCGCGGCGAGCGCCTCACCGAAGCGGACGGTCGAGTCCCGCAGGCGCGCGCGCTCGGCCTCGAGCTCGTCGAGTCGAGCCTGCAGCTGGTCGGCCATCTCGTTGAACGCGAGCCCGAGCCGCCCGAACTCGTCCCGGCCGGTCACCGGGACGCGGCGGTCGAGGCGCCCGCGGGCGATCGCGTTGGCCGCGTCGGAAAGGCGGGCGAGCGAGACGACGATCGAGCCGCCGACCGCGTAGGCGACGAGCCCGATCAGGATGAGCGAGCCGAGCACGCCGAGCAGCAGGCGATGGTCCGAGCGTCGCTGACGGCCGCGTCGATCCGGCTCTGCGGCGAGATGACCGCGAGCGACATCGCGGTCGAATCCCGCTGCGGGCTCGTCGCGAGCGCCCGGTAACCCTTCCCGCCCACGTGCAGCGTGCGCACGCCTGCCGGTGGGATCAGGCGCGCTTGCGCGAGCTTCCTCGGGCCGGAGACGACGCTGCCGTGCTGCACGACCACGAGCGTGTCGCCTTCCGTCAACCCCGCCCGCCGGACGAGCAACGTGCGATCGGTCAGCGGCACCCCCGCGAAGAGCGTGCCGAGCGCGCGGCCTCCGGAAACGACCGTGGTCCGCGACGGAGCTCCGATCGTCCTCACCGGGCTTGTCGTCAGCACGCTGCGAGTGCAGCCAGACGCCGGCCTTGTCCGCCAGCATCGTCCGGAGCAGCTCGCGGTCCCGGCGCGCCAGGGCCTGCTGGAAACGCGGACTCGCTGCGAGCGCGACTGCTCGGGCGTTCGCCCGGTCGAGCTCCGCCTTGTACGAGCCGGCAACCGCGCGCAGGCCGGCCTCGAGGCGCGCGTCGACGCGGCGCGTCTCGCTCCGGTGCACGACCGAGTGAAGGCCCCACGCCGCCGCGCCGAGCGGCAGCAGCGAGAGGAGCAGGAAGTACGCGACGAGCTTTAGCTTGAAACTCATACAAGCACCACTATGGAGAATCGTCCGTTTGCCGATACCACGGATACAGTGAATCGACAGATGCAGGGGAGCAGATGAGCAAAATTTTCGTAATGGTCGTGGTCGCGCTTGCCTTCGCGGCTGTCGTGACGGCCGCGCTGAAGCTCCCTGCGCTGGTCGTCAACGGCAGTTCTCCCGCGCAGCGGCTCGTGATCGCGCCCGGCGCCGAGCGCACGGTGGTGCCGGCCAGGGCGCTGCCACGCGCCTCGCGGCGAGTCGAGACCCCGGCCCTTCAGGTCGTCGCTCGCGCCGCCGGCGATCGCCGCCCGGCCGGTGAACGCGGTTCCTGCCACTCCGGTCGCTCGCCGGCGCCCGGCGCGGCCTGTCGTGACCGTTCGGCACGTCCGCCATCCTGGGCGAGCCAATGCGGTCGCGGGTCCAGCCAGCAGGCCGCCGCCACAGCCTGCCGCGCCCGGGTCGGAGGGGGCTCCCCCTCCCGCGCCGCCCGCTGCCCCCGCCCCCAAGCCGAAGCACGGGCACCACGGGCCGAAGGCTCAGGGCCACGAGCCGAAGCACGAGCACGGCGCCGGACAGCCGAAGCCGCCGAAGGCGCCGCCGCCCGGCCGCAGGGCCAGGCCGCCAGGGTCACGGTCAGGGTCACGATCAGGGTCACGGTCACGGCGACCAGGGCCATGGCCCGGGGCCGGGGCACGAGCACGGTCACGGCGACCACGGGCACGGGCCGGGCGACAAGCCGCACGGCCACGGGTCGAAGCACTAGCATCCAGTCCATGCCACGCCTTAGCCGCCGCGCAGGAACCGTCGGGCTCGCACTGACCATCTGGGACGTCTGGCAGCGGATCCCGCCGCGTCACCGCAAGCAGCTCATCAAGCACGCCCGCAAGCACGGCCCGAGACTGGCCGCCCGCGTCGTGCAGGCGCAGTCGCGCCGCCGCAAGCCCTCCTAAGAAAGCTTCCGCAGGATCGCTGCGAGCTGCTCGACGCGCGTTCGGCGATCGAGCCGCGCGCGGAGCTCGGGAGAGAGCGGCGAGCTGTCGAGACGGCCGTCGCGCCAGCGCTGCTGGAGCTCGGCGAGGGCCGCAGCCATTCCCTCGGCGTCGTCGGGGCCGACGACCGGGCCCGCGCCGGCCTCGCGGATGAGCGCCGCAGCATCTCCGTCGGGCGGGACCGCGGCGAGGATCGGCCGCTCGGCGGCGAGGTACTCGAAGATCTTCGCCGTCAGCACGCCCCGGCCCCGGCCGCCGGCGTCGGGGATCAGGAGCAGGAGCGCGTCGGAATCGCGCTCGAGCGCCAACGCCTCCCGCCGCGTCACGAACGGCCTCACTTCGACCCGGCCGGCGAGCCCGTTCTCCCGCGCCCAGTCGAGATCTCCCTGCGGCAGCCCGCCGACGAAACGGGCGACGGCGTCGCCGTCCATCCGCCCGAGCGCCTCGAGAAACGGCCGCGGGTTCCGGCGCCCGAAGAAGCTGCCGGTATGCGTGATCCGGAAGCGGTCGGCAGGCGTGTACTCGAGCCCCTCGAACTCGTCGAAGTCGCAGCCGTTCTCGACGACGTGCACCTCCAGCCCGGGCGCGATCGCCGCCATCTCGTCCGCGATCGCTCGGGAAGCGGCGACGACCGCGTCCGCCCGCCGTGCGACCAGCCGGGCGAGCAGCCCCTCGCCCCGGATCTCGCGCTGCCGGTGGGCGAAGCCGACGAGCGGGTCCCGGAGATCGGCGACCCAGCGCGCCGAGGTAGCGCGGCGGACGGCCGCCCCGACGAAGTGCACGGAGCCCGGCGGCGAGGTCGTCAGGACGACGTCGATCCCCTCGCGGCGCACGATTCGCAGCGCGGCCGGGACGGCGGTCGCATTCCAGAGGACGCTCGCGTCCGGCGCGAGCAGCGCGCGTAGCCCGAGCGCCGCCCGCCGGCGCGCGCGCTCGATTCCGCGGCGGCCGTAGAGCTCGTCGCGCGGAACCCGGGCGCGCGGGCCGAGGTTGCGCGCCCGGTGAACCGTCACGCCCTCCGGCGGGCTCAGCGACTCGTCGCGGTGCACCCATTTCGGGTCGTCCGGAGCGAGCACGTGGACATCGAAGCCGAGCTCGGTCAGGTGCGCCGCGGTCTTGAGCGGGCGCAGGACGCCGGGGCCGCCCGCCGGCGGGAAGTAGAGCGAGACGATCAGGATCTTCACGGGGAGGCCATTCTGGCGAAGGGTGACTTGCCCAACGCGGTTATCCTCGCCCGTCGTGCGCCCCGTCACCGTCCTGGTCACCGCCTCGGGGGCTCCCGGGACGGCGGCGCTCCTCCACGCCTTGCGCGAGAACGGCGAGCGCGAGCTGCGACTCGTCGGTTGCGACATGAGCCCGCGCTCGGTCGGGCGCTTCCTCTGCGACGCATTCGACGTAGTCCCGCCCGGAGCCGAGGCCGGGTTCGCGGACGCGGTGCTCGAGCTGGCCGGGCGCGAGCACGTCGATGCCGTCCTGCCGCAGTCCTCCCACGACCTCGCCGGCCTCGCCGGCGCGCGCGAGCGCTTCTCGGCCGAGGGGATCGCGGTGCTGGTGAGCGGGCCCGAGACCGTGCGGCTCGCGAACGACAAGGCCGAGTGCTACGGCCGCCTGCAGGAGGCGGGGGTCGCGACTCCCGAGTGGCGGCGCGTCCTCGGCACCGCCGCCTTCGAAGAGGCCGCCCGCGAGCTCGGCTACCCGGAGCGGCCCGTCTGCTTCAAGCCGGTGATGAGCTCCGGCTCCCGGGGCTACCGCGTCCTCGATCCCGCCGTCGACCGGCGGCACCAGCTCCTGCGCGAGCGGCCGGGCAGCCTTGCGATGCGACTCGAGGAGGCGGTCGAGGTGCTCGGGGACGGCGACGAAGAGCTGCTCGTGATGGAGCTGGCCCAGGGCGGCGAGCGGACGATCGACGGGATTGCCGACGGCGAGCGGGTCGTCCTCGGGCACCCGAAGACGCGGGAGGCGATGCGCGCCGGCCTCGCGATGTTCTTTCAGACGCTGGTCGACCCCGAGCTGCTGGAGCGCGCCTCGCGGATCGCGGCGGCCCTGCAGATCGAGCACTTCTTCAACATCCAGCTCGTCGGCGAGCTCGTGATCGAGGTCAACCCGCGCATCTCGACGATCGTCTACCAGGAGGACCTGAACCTCCCGTACCTCGGCGTCAAGCGCGCGCTCGGCGAGATCTCCGACGAGGAGCTTGCCGGCCTCTCAGCTCGTGTCCGCCCGACCCGCCGGGCGCTGCGCTACTTCGACCAGCTCGAGTGGGACGACCCCGCGTGAGCGCCCTTCCCGCTCCCGGCGGCGGCAAAGCCGCCACCTCCGCTCTTTGACGAGCTCCGTCGAGCCTACGCTCGATCACTCCACGACGCGGTAGACCTCGAAGACCTCGGCGTAGTCCCGGCCGACGTTGATGCCGTGCGTTCGCGCCCGCGTCCAGATGTGGTCGGGATCGGCGTAGTTGCGGTGCTGCTGCGAGGCGTAGCAGGCGAGCGCAGCGACCTTCCGCTCGACATGGGCCTTGTCGAGCGTGACGTAGGCCTGGTAGGAGAAGTTGAGGTTGTTCCAGGGAATCTCGTAGCCGAGCACCGTCGTCCGCTTGAACGCGCGCAGGCCCTCGGCGGCGACGACCTGGTGGTCCTGGTGGATGTCGTGGACGCTCGGGAGCATGACCGCGTCCGGCCGCCACGACTCCATGAGCTCGATCAGGAGCTCGAGGATGTCCTGGCGCCGCTCGGGGAACGTGCGCACCTCGAAGTCGTGGACGGTGAGGTTGTCCTGCGGGATTCCGATCTCCTTCGTCGCTGCGCGGACCTCGCGCGCCAGCGTGTCGGGCGGAAAGCCCTCCGGCAGAGACTTCGTCGCGACCGAGAACGCGATGTAGCGCACGTCGACGCCGCCGTCGACGAGCCGCGCGATCGTGCCGCCGCAACCGAACTCGCCGTCGTCGGTGTGCGGCGCGAGCACGAGCACGCGCTTCCAGGTCTCGATCACGGGCCGGGCGAGCCGGAGAGCGCCTCGCGGACGATGCGCTCCTGCTCGCGCAGGTGGGCGGTCGGATAGCCCTCGCTCGGGCTGGCGCGCCAGGGGCGGCCCGCGTAGCGCAGGGTCACGCCCGGCTGGAGCGTCTCCTCGAGGCGGTGCCGGATCGCGCGCCACGCGCCCATGTTCTGCGGCTCCTCTTGGGCCCAGACGATCTCCTCGAGGTTCGGGAACGAGCGGACCAGCTTGCCCGCGGCGGCAACCGGGAACGGGTAGAGCTGCTCGATCCGGCCGATCGCGAGCCACGGTGCCTCGCGGCGCAGCTCGTGGCCGGCGAGGTCGTAGTAGAACTTGCCCGAGCAGAGGACGAGCCGGCGGACGTTCTCGGGCGCGACCTCGCTGTCCGGAATCACTCTGCGGAACGAGCCTTCGGCCAGGTCGGCGAGCGTCGATGCCGCCTCCTTCAGCCGCAGCAGCCCTTTCGGCGTCATCACGATGAGCGGCCGGGCGCTCGGGTCGAGTGCCTGCCGCCGCAGCAGGTGGAAGTACTGCGCGGCGGTCGTGCAGTTGGCGATGCGGATGTTCTCCTGCGCGGCCAGCTGCAGGAAGCGCTCGAGGCGCGCGCTCGAGTGCTCGGGCCCGTTGCCCTCGTAGCCGTGCGGCAGCAGGAGCGTCAGGCGCGAGGTCTGGCCCCACTTCGAGAGGCCCGAGACGATGAACTGGTCGACGGCGACCTGCGCGCCGTTGACGAAGTCGCCGAACTGGGCCTCCCAGCAGACGAGCGTCTCGGGCGCGGCGACCGAGTAGCCGTACTCGAAGCCGAGGCAGGCGAACTCCGAGAGCGGCGAGTTGTGCACCTCGAACGACGCGGCGGCGTCTTTGAGGCTCTGGACCGGCGTGTACGCCTCACCGGTCTGGACGTCGTGGAGGACGAGGTGCCGGTGCGAGAAGGTGCCGCGCTCGGTGTCCTGGCCGGTCAAGCGGACCGGGATGCCCTCGACGAGCAGGCTCGCGAACGCGAGCTCCTCGGCCTGGCCCCAGTCGATCCCGCCGTCATTGAGAGTCGTGCGGCGGCGCTGGAGCTGGCGCGCGAGCTTCGGGTTGACCGTGAAACCCTCGGGGACCTCGAGCAGCTCGTCGTTCAGCTTGGCCAAGCGCTCCGCCGGGACCGCGGTCATGACGTCGGCGGCCGCGGTCGTCGGAATCCGGCCCTCGTAGGCGACGGCCGGCACGCCCTCGCCGAAGGTCGCCTTCAGCCGCTCGTGGGCGTCTTTCAGCGTCTGCTGGACCTTGGCGGCCGTCGCCGCGGCCTCGTCCTCGCTGATCACGCCGCCTCCGACGAGCTGCTGCGCGTACTGGTCGCGCACGCTCGGCTGCGCGTCGATCCGCGCGGCCATCAGCGGCTGCGTGTACGCGGCCTCGTCCTGCTCGTTGTGGCCGTGCCGCCGGTACCCGACCAGGTCGATCACGACATCCGTGCAGAAGCGGCGGCGAAACGCCATCGCCAGGCGGCTCGTGGCGAGGGCCGCCTCCGCGTCGTCGGCGTTGACGTGGAGGATCGGCACGTCGAAGCCCTTCGCCAGGTCGCTCGAGTAGCGGGTCGAGCGCCCGTCGGCGGGATCGGTGGTGAAGCCGACCTGGTTGTTCGCGATCAGGTGGAGCGTGCCGCCGGTCGAGTAGCCGGTCAGCTCCGAGAGGTTGAGCGTCTCCGCGACGACACCCTGAGCGGGGAACGAGGCGTCGCCGTGGATCAGGATCGGCATCGCGACCGAGGTGTCGTTGTAGCCCGTCTTGCTGGAGCGGTCGGTCTGCTCGGCGCGCGTGCGGCCTTCGACGACCGGGTCGACGGCCTCCAGGTGGCTCGGGTTCGAGGCGAGCGTCACGTTTATCTCGCCCGACGGCGTCGCGCGAGTCCCTTCCGCGCCGAGGTGGTACTTGACGTCCCCCGTGCCGCCCTCGGGGTCGGAGGCGACCGCCTCGAGCGTTCGCTCGCCTTCGAACTCGCGGAGGATCGACTCGTAGGGCCGGCCGAGCACGTGCGCAAGGACGTTGAGCCGGCCGCGATGGGCCATGCCGAGCACGACCTCGTGCGCACCTTCCTCGGCGGCGAGCTCGATCACCTCGTCGAGCATGGGCACCATCACGTCGAGGCCCTCGATCGAGAACTGCTTCTGACCGAGGAAGGCGCGGCGCAGGTAGTGCTCGAAGCCCTCGACCTCGGTGAGACGGGACAGGAGCTCACGCTGCTCGTCGGTGCTCAAGGGCTCGCGGTAACGGCCGGACTCGATCGCGGCTCGCAGCCACGTGCGCTGCTCGTGATCGGAGATGTGCTCGATCTCGTAGGCGCTCGTGCCGCAGTAGATCTCCTGCAGACGCGGGAGCACGTCGGCCGCGGTCTCGCCGGGGACGTTGACGCCGAGGAGCGCTGCCGGGATCCGCTCTTGGAGCTCGGGCGTCAGCGGCGGCTGGAGGCGCTCGGGCTCGAGGGAGGGGTCGCCGACGGGCTCGGAGCCGAGCGGGTCGAGCCGCGCGGCGAGATGACCATGGGTGCGGATCGCCTCGACGAGCGAGACGGCGGACGCAACGGCACCGAGGAGCTCCTCGTCGGCTTTCGGCTCTGGCTGCGGCTCTGGGCTCGGGCTCGGGCTCGGGCTCCGGCTCCGGCTCGGCTTTGGGCGGGGCAGGTGCAGGCGGCGGTGGCGCCTCGACGACGGGCGGAGCCGACGGCGCAGTTGCCGCGTGGCCGTTGCCGTCGGCCTGCGCGAGCTCGAGCAGGCGCGTGAGCCCCGGATGGGTCGCCACGACCTCGCTCGAGCCGCTCTCGAAGAGCGACCGCCACTCGGCCGGGACAGCCTCGGGGTTCTCCAGGTACTGCTCCAGCAACGCGCTCGCGAAGCCGGCATTCAGGCCATCCACGTCTTGCATGCTCACACCTTTGTTCTAGCAGCCGTGTTCCCTGCCGGGACGGCTAGAAGATCGGGTTGTTCGTGAGCACCGCGAGGGCGAGCCCGACGATGAAGCAGAGGCCGCCGACGAACACAGCGGTGGCGGCAAGCCGGTTGTGGCGGCCTCCCATCGCGGTTGCGACGAGGGCGAGCACGATCGCGAACGGGATCACGCGAACGGGCCGGTAGGCGAGACCGATCAGGCTCGCGAACAGCGAGAGCGCGGCCAGCAGGCCGGCGATCGACTCGGCAGCCGTGTTCTCGCGTACGGGCGACGCATTCAAGCCGGCTGCACCCTGCGCCGGGAGCGCGCGTAGCGGCGAGTCGGCGAGCCATGCGGGCCGCTCCGGGGCCGCCTGCCGGCCGGCGAGCGCCAGGGATCACGCGGTTCCGGCAGTTCAGCCGGGAGCAGCGCGTGCTCAGGTGGATTCGGCTCGGCCTTGATGGCCCAGTAGACGACGAGCCCGAGATAGACGATCGGGATCTTCAGGATCAGCATCATGAAGATGAACTCCCAGACCACCGGCGGCAGTTTAAGGCACTGAGTGCGACCCGGCGAGTGGCTCAGTGTCCCGGAGCGTTGCAGCGCGACGGTGGCGGGCTGCGGGGCGCGCATACCGCGAATGCGTCCGGGCGGAACGCGACATACCTCTTCTTCCCGACGTGGTAGTAGACGTCCACCCCTTCGTACGAAAGGACGCCCTTTCGCGTGGGCCCAAATCCGACGATGAGCTCCACCGCGTCGCTTCGCCCGCGGTGCGGCCGCACCTCGAAGCCTCGCACCCGGTGGAGAATGCCCCGCGTGACCCGCGGGGGGAACCCGTCGATCACTCCGGCCGCCAAGCCGGGGCCGGGCAGGTCCCCGACGCGGACGACGAGAGGCCCGAGGATCTTGAGCCCAGGGGTCCGCTTGCGGAACGAGATGCGATCCAGCACGGCTGGTTCAGTGCCGAAGTTCTCCAGCACCGTAAGCCCATTCGTCCCGCGCCTGCCGACGTTCATCGTGATTGAGGCGCCCTGATTCAGGCATTCCCCACAGGACAGCGGGCCGCCCTCATGCGGCCCGCTGTCACAAGCGACAAGAGCGAGCGCGGCCACCGCCGCCCCGAGCAGCGTGCCAACCGATGCTGCAGCACGAGACCGCCGCGATCCGGAGCGCCGCTCTTGACTAGCCACCCGCGAAGATCCTCGTCGACCGGGACAGCGGCGCGTCGCTCCCGCACAGCCAGTGCGTCTGGTACGCCTTCCCGAATTCGTAGTGGTACCTGACGCGCTGGGAGGCACCCGACCAGGCCCTCAGCGCCATACCGCCCGATCCTAGGTCGACCGTCGCAGCCCCTCCCCAGACCCTGAGCTTGTTGCGCGTTCGGTCCCAGTGCCCGGTCGGACCGAAAGGCACGGCCCACTGGCTGTACGGCCAGGTCCGACACTTGTGGAGCCACTGAGACTCGTCGGCGCCGGCCGTGATTCCGGCCCCAGCCCATTCGATCGGCTCGATCGTGTGCGAGGTGCCGCAGTTCACCGGTCGCCCCTGATTATCGAGCGCCCAGCGAGTATGCGCCAACAGCCCGTACTCCATGTACGTCACGATCTGCTTCGCCCAGTCCGGCGACGGGTTTGCGATCGAGACACCCGAGCCCTCGCTCGCTGTCACGTGTCTGAAGCCGCCGAGGTGCCAGCCGCCTGAGCTGACGGCGATCGTGATGTGGCTGTCCGCCCTCTGCGTCTGCCCGTAGTAGAACCGTCCCGTTGCGTCTCGAGCGACATGCAGCTCGCCGATCACCGTCGGACGCGTCTCCTCGCTGACCAACTGCGTCGACTCGCCGTACGGGTAGCGACAGGGGCCGGCGACGTTCGGCCAGTCGCCGTTCGCGATCGAGGCGCCAGGATAGGCCTCGAGGTCGATGTCCTCCGGAAGAACCGGGTAGTCCGCCCCATCCCCGGCCGAATCCTCCTCGGGGGTGAGCCATCTTCCGTCCACGCCGTCCCATCTGCGCGCGGCGACATTGTTGTACGGCACGTCGCCGCTCGTCCCCAGCACATCGAAATTGACCCAGCCGTCGTTCGCGTTACCAACGTCGGCGACAGCCCCTGCGTAGGGGGCACGAAGTACGTAGTGACCGGCTTCGTCCGTCGTGGTGACGTCGAGAGGGCTGCTCTGCGTGCCGTTGCTGCCGAGGTCCAAGTAAAGCTCGACGATCGCTCCCGAGACGTCAGATCCCTTGACGTCCGTCACGTGCCCCTCGGCGACGATCGGGTCTGCTGGTGGTGGCGGCGGAGGCGGAGTGCTGACCGGAACGACCGCGTTCGAGCTCTGAGCCGGCGGTGAGTAGCAGCCGTACTCGTCGTTGCACGGCGCCACGGCGGAGCGGAGCTCATGGCCCACGTCTGCCTCCTGGATCGTGTACGTGAAACTGGCCGGCGAGCCTTCCACCCAGTCCGGCCCGCTGACCACCGCCCCGTCGCGCAGCCACTCCTTGTCGAAGCCCGTGAACGGAACGCCTCCGCACGAGGACCAGGCACCGCCCGTCGACGTGATCGTGTCGCCCGGGTGGGCGGGGTTCGGCGCGCTCAGCACCGGACTCGCCCCCAGCATGATCTGCCCGTACCAGCAGTCCGTCCCGGCGGTCGCGTGGCTCGGACCGAGCAGGACAGCCGCCAGCAGGACGAGGGCGACAGCCGCCGTGAGCAGCGTCGAGGTTCTTCGACAGGTGTGACTGGACATCTCCTACTCCTCTCCGGGGCGATGCGTGTCTGATCGACTCCCGTCGAAGATAGGCGTGTCCGGCGCACGTGTCTGTCACGAGACTGTGACGAAAGTGGAACATCTGCCAGCGCAGGTCCTACCGGTCTGAGAACGGCTTGCCTAGTGGCTTTTTCGGACAGGTCCGAAGCCGCCGCCGCCGGGTGTCTCGACCCTGACGACGTCGTCCGCGGCCAGGTCGCACGTGACCTTCGCCGGCACGTCAGTCCCGTTGAGGAGGCTCCGGCCGGGAGCTCCCGGCTCGCCGCCCTGCGCGCCCTGCGGTGCGCGGCGGCGGCGCTCGGCGACAAGCGACAGCCGGCACGGCTCGAGCACGCGCAGCTCGCGGACGACGCCATCCCCACCCCGTCGCCGCCCGCCCCCTCCCGACCCCAGCCGGAGCGCATGCCGTTCGACTCGCAACGGATACGCGAGCTCGAGCGCCTCGGCCGGTGTCGAGAGCGTGTTCGACATCGCGACGTGGACCCCCGAGGGGCCGTCGCCGTCCGGACACGCGCCCTGCCCGCCGCCGACCGTCTCGTAGTACGTGAACCGGTCGTTCCCGAGCGTCAGGTTGTTCATCGTCCCCTGGCCCTGCGCGGGAACGTCGACCGCCCGGCCGAACGCGGCGAAGACGACGTCCACGATCCGGCTCGATGTCTCGACGTTCCCGGCTGCGACTGCGGCCGGCCGGAGCGCGTTGACGAGGCACCCCTCGGGAGCGCGCACCTGAACAGGAGCGAACGCCCCGCCCGAGGCCGGTACGTCAGGGCTCGTCAGGCAGCGGACGACGAAGTAGCAGGCCGAGCGGGTGACCGCGAGCGGGCAGTTGAGGTTGCCGTCGTGCTGCGGCGAGGTTCCCGCGAAATCGATCTCGAGCTCGTCTCCGGCCACGGTCACGGCCGCGTGGATCTCGAGTTCGCCGCCGGCGGCAGGCTCGAGCACATCCGCTGCTTCGAAGCGGCCGTCCGGGAGCTCGGCGATCGCCGTCCGGACGATTCGCTCCGAGTACGCATAGAGCTCGTCCATTCCGGCCTCGACGCGCTGAGCGCCGCGCCGCTCGCAGAGCTCGGCGACGCGCCGGCGCGCGAGTGCATGCGCCGCGAGCTGGGCGCGGAGGTCGCCTCGGCGCTCGTCCGGGTTGCGCATGCGCGAGACGAGCGCGTCGAGGACGTCTTCGTCGAGCCGGGTCGGCGGGATCACGACGCCCTCCTCGTCGAGCGTGCGCGAGTCGGCGGGCAGGCTCCCGGGCTCGCGGGCGCCGACGTCGGCGTGGTGCGCGCGCGTGACGGCGAACCCGAGCGCGGTGCGTGTGACGAGCGTGATGTCCGGGAGATGCGTGCCGCCCGTGAACGGGTCGTTGAGGATGAAGACGTCGTCGGGTGCGGGATCCTGCGCGCGCACTGCCGCGACGGCATCGGGCATGGCGCCGAGGTGGACCGGTATGTGCTCGGCCTGCGCGATCATGCGTCCGCGCGCGTCGAAGAGCGCGGTCGAGCAGTCGCGGCGCTCCTTGATGTTCGCGGAGAACGCGGAGCGCATCAGGACGGCGCCCATCTCGTCGGCGATCGAGCGAAGGGCCGCGCCGATCAGCTGAAGCTCAATTTCCACTTTTTTCACGCTCTCGTGACACATCCGTGAGCCGCAGCGTGCTACTGGTTCCATCCCTAACCCCCACCCACCCCGGGGGAATCCAGCAGGTGGCGCCGTCGAGGTCGATTCGGGTCGGGCCTTCCGCGTCGAGCGCCTCCGCCGGCGGGAGTTGCAGGGCCGGGCCGGGGGTCACCTCGGCGGTGCGGACCGCCACGAGCTCGATCCCGCGGCTCTCGTCGGCGTAGCCGTAGCGCTCCTCGTGCGCGCGGTGGAACGCGGCGGCGAGATCGGGCGAGAGCGGCACCGTCAGCTCGAACGACTGCCCGCGGTAGCGGAGGTCGGCCTCCCCGGCCGCCGGCAGCTCTCCCGCCTCCTCCAGCGGGCACACGTACGACCGAACCCGGTCACGCCGTTCGTCGCCGACCGCGAGCCCGAGCGCCGACAGCACCCCCGCCTCCGCCGGCACGAGCACGGTCGCGATCCCGAGCTCCTCGGCCAGCGCGCACGCGTGCAGCGGCCCGGCGCCACCGAAGGCGACGAGCGCGAAGTCCCGCGGGTCGTGCCCGCGCTCGACCGAGACAAGCCGGAGCGCGCGCAGCATCTCGGCGTTCACCACCTCGACCGCCTCGGCCGGATCGATCTCCCCCAGCGCGCGCTCGGCCGCGGCCGTGTCGAGCTCGAGCCCGCCCGCCAGCCGCTCGGGCAATCGTCCGAGCAGCAGGTTCGCGTCGGTGACCGTCGGCCGCGAGCTGCCGCGCCCGTAGCACGCCGGCCCCGGATCCGCGCCCGCGCTCTCGGGCCCGACGCGCAGCGCGCCGCCCGCGTCCCGCCAGACGATCGAACCGCCGCCCGCGCCGACCGTCTGCAGGTCGACCGTCGGCAACCGCAGCGGCAGCCCCGCGACCTCCCGCTCGGACGCCCGCCCGGCCTCGCCGTTGCGGATCAGGCAGACGTCCGTCGAAGTGCCGCCCATGTCGAGCGAGAGCGCGTTCTCGACGCCTCCGAGCGCAGCGATCCGCGCCGCACCGACCGCTCCCGCCGCCGGCCCGGAGACGAGCGCCACGGCAGGGTGCGCCGCCGCCTCGGCAAGCGTCGCGACCCCGCCAGACGAGCGCATCACGAGCGGCTCCGGCAGGCCCGCCCGCGCGCACGCCGCCCCGAGCCTCTCGAGATAGCGCGAGACCGCCGGCCCGAGGTACGCGTCGACGACGGTCGTCGACGCACGCTCGTACTCGCGGAACTCGGGCGCCACCTCGTGCGACGCGACGACGCGTGCGTCAGGCAGCCGCCGGCGAAGCTCGTCCGCGACAGCACGCTCGTGGGAAGCGTCGCGGAAGGCGAACAGCAAGCACACGGCCACCGATTCCACCTCTGGCCCGAGCTCCGGCAGGGAGCCGAGCTCGATCGGCGAGACGACTCCCTCCGGCCCGATGCGCCCTCGCACACCGTGGCAGCGCTCGAGTGGAACCAAGGGCTCGGGATGGGCGGCGCAGAGCCGGTAGAGGTGCGCGCGGTTCTGGCGCCGCAGGTGGAGCAGGTGCTCGAAGCCCTCCGTCGCGACGAAGGCCGTGCGTGCCCCCTTGCGCTCGAGCAGCGCGTTCGTCGCCACCGTCGTCCCGTGGGTGAAGCGATCGAGCCCGGCCGCGCCGACCGCCTCGGCGGCGGCCAGCACCGACTCCTCCTGACGCGCCGCGGTGGGCACTTTCGCGGTCCGCACCTCGCCGTCGGCGAGCAGCACCGCATCCGTGAAGGTTCCGCCCACGTCGACGCCGAGCGCGGCGCCCATCGCTCAGGCGAGCGCCGCCGACAGCGCCGTGACGAGCAGATCGGCGTGCTCGTCGCCGAAGACGAGCGGCGGGCGGATCTTGAGCACGTTCCCCGCGCGGCCGGTCCGGCCGATCAGGACACCCAGCTCGCGCATTCCGTCCACGGCCTGCTCCGCGCGCTCGCCGGACTCGAGCTCCACCCCGACCAGGAGCCCCACGCCGCGCACGCGGGCGGCCGGAAGCTGACCGAGCGCGTCCAGCATCCTCGCGCCGACAGTCGCCACCCGCTCGACGAGTTGCTCGTCTTCGATCACCTCGAGCACGGCGAGCGCCGCGCGCGCGGCTACCGGATTGCCGCCGAACGTGCTGAAGACGCTCGTCTGCGCGGCCAGCGCCTCGAACAGCTCGCGCCGCGCGATCACCGCGGCCACCGGATAGCCGTTCCCCATCGGCTTGCCCAGCGTGACGACGTCGGGCTCGAGCCCGTAACGCGCGAACGCCCAGAGCCCGCCGCCGAGCCGGCCGTGCCCCGCCTGCACCTCGTCCGCGACGAACACGCCACCCGCCCGGTGCGTCTCGTCCAGCACCGCCTGCAGCTCGCTCGGCTCGGGGACGCGGATCCCGTCGCTCGTGAAGCCGCAGTCGAGGAACGTCGCGGCGAGACCGAAGCCGCGCGCCCCGAGCGCCGCGATCCCCTCGGTCAACGCGGCGCCCGGCTCGAAGGTCTCGACGTGCTCCGGCCGGTAGCTGCGCGGCCACTCCTCCGGCGAGAGCTCGGCGATCGCGCTCGTGACGCCGTGGTACGCATGCTCGGTGACGATCGCCCCTCGCTGCCCGGTGCTCGCCAGCGCGAGCCGCCACGCGAGCTCGTTCGCCTCGCTGCCGGAGTTTACGAGCATCACCGTGTCGAGCCCGGAGCCCGGCGGCATCGTCGCGACGAGGCGCTCGCCGAGCTCGACCAGCGGCTCGGAGAGGTAGCGCGCATGAGTGTTGAGGAGCCGCGTCTGCCGGACGACCGCTTCGGTCACACGCGGATGGCAGTGCCCGACGACGGGGACGTTGTTGTAGGCGTCCAGCAGCCGCGTCCCGTCGGCTTCGTATAGCCAGACGCCTTCGCCGCGAACGACGTGAACGGGCCGCCGGTAGGTCAGCCCGGTCAGCGCCGGCCCGAGCACCTCGCCGCGTCGCCGCGCCAGCTCCGCCTTCGGCCTGCCCGGGCGCTCGGCTCCGAGCCGCCACGAGACCTCGTCCGCGCCGAGCCGGTCGAACAGCTGCAGCAACTCCCACGAATCTGCATCCCAGGCTTCGATGTACTCCGCGTTGTCCGGGTAGCGCGAGGAGCGCCAGGCGCTGATCGAGACGATGGTCGCCAGCCGCGCCGCCACGAGATCGCCGAGCACCTCGAGCTCGTCCGGCTCCAACGGGCTGACCGACGCGTAGCCGTCGACCGCGATTCGCGCCACGCGGAAGAGATCGTCCTCCGGCCGCCCGCGCAGCAGAGAAGCGAGTCCCACGGCGAAGTCGCCCACTTGCGCCGAGTGCGCGATGTCGCCGAAGTCGACGATCCCGGAGACGAGCCCGCGCTCGTCGAGCAGGATGTTGTCGAGATTGAAGTCCCCGTGGACGACCTGCGCGCGCAGGCGCGGCCAGCGGGGCAGGACGCGGCTCTCGTAGCGGTCGATCACCCGCTCGAGCAGCCGGCGCCGGCCCGCGTCTGCAACCGAGTCCAGCAGCGGCCGCAGCGCAGGCACGTTCTTCAGGTCCCAGAGCAGGTACCGCCCGGCCGCCGGGTGGAAGAAGCCGCGCAGCGCGAGGCTCAGCCTTGCGTGCGTTGCCGCGAAGTCGAAGACGGCCGCGTCGGCGAGGTCCGGGTCCGCGGTGCTCTCCGGGCATGCGCTCGAAGAGCCGGATGAGATGACCGTCTGCCTCGACCGCCGGCCCGGGTTGAGCCACCGGCAGCTCCGGATCGACTCGCGCGACGTGCAGGATCGCCTCGCGCTCGAGGTCGAGGATGGCCGGGTCCTCGCCGCTGTTGGAGATCTTGAGGACGCCGCCGCCCCGTTGCCGCCGTCGATCAGGAACGCCTGGTCGCGCTCGCTCCCCAAAGGCGTCGCGTTGCCCGCCACCCCGAAGAGCCGGGCGGAGAGCTCGGCCGCCTCGTCAGGCGAGAAGCGGGGCGGCTCCGCCTCG
>CAVWKS010000037.1:0-90591 GCA_963755635.1 uncultured Actinomycetes bacterium
CCGGCGCCGTTCGAGGGTGCGTTTCTGCTCCACGACCAGTTCGTCGAGCGCGGCCTCAGGGATGCGGTCGAAATTCGCGTCGCCGGGCCGTTGTCGGCTCCGGTACCGATCACGAAGGACGTCTCCCAGAGCTTCCTCGACGCGCTGACCGAGCGCGACATCGAGTACGTCCCGAATCAGCAGATCGTGGAGATCGACACGCAGGAGAACGAGGCGCGGCTGGCAGACGGCGGGAGCATTCCCTACGACCTGTTCGTCGGGATCCCCGTCCACCGGCCGCCGCAGGTTGTCCTGGACTCCGGGCTCGCCCCGGACGGCTGGGTGCCGGTCGAGAAGACCAATCTCGCGACCCGGTTCCCCGATGTCTACGCCCTCGGTGACATCACCGCGCTGCCGATGGCGAAGGCCGGCGTGTTCGCGGAGTCCGCCGCTCAGGTGGTGGCCGACGACATCGCGGCGCGGCTCCACGGCGAGGAGCTCGAGCGCCCGTACGAGGGCTCGGGCATGTGCTACCTCGAGTTCGGCGGAGGCGCGGTCGCGAAGGTCGAGGCGAACTTCCTCGGCGGGCCGCAGCCGACGGCGCGGCTGGTGGGGCCGTCCCGGGAGCTCGCCGAGGACAAGGCCGCCTTCGCCTCCACTCGCCGCGCGCGCTGGTTCGGAACCTCCTAGGGCTCGGAGACTTCCGCGTGGCGCTCGGCGATGCAGGTCTGCGCCCACGACTCCGCGGCCTCGACGAGGCGCCCGCAGAGGATGTCGAGCTCGTGCTCGTCGTCGGGCAGCTGCTCCGGCGCGACTTCGATCCGCACTTGATTGAGCGCCGCCTCGGCGTCGGGGCCGATCTCGTGGCGCCTTTCCGCGACGATCGAGACCTCTCCGACCTTCGGCAGGAGCGCGGCCGCGAGGTCATCGATCTCCGCCGAGGTCGCCGCGCGTCCCGCGAACACGCCGAAGTTGATGCGCACCTCGACACCCGGCGGCTCGACGTCGCGGACGCAGAAGGCGAGCTCTGGCTGACCTACCATTTGCAAAGCCTATAACCGCCGCGCCCTGGACCTAACCCTCCGACGGCTCCCAGCGGAAATATCGCAGGGCGACGATCAGCCCCAGGATCCCCCAAGCCGCCACGACGGCGACGTTCGTGCCCTGCGACCAGATGTCGTGCCCGTGCAGCATCACGTTCCGCACGAGGCGGATGAAGTACGTGAGCGGCAGAACGGCGGCGATGTCGCGCAGAAACCTCGGGAAGTGGTGCGGCGAGAAGAACGCGCCGGCGAGGAACGCGGCCGGAAGGTAGACCGCGTTGACGACCGCGGAGGCGCCCTCCGCGCTCCGAATCAACGCGGCGACGGCGACTCCGAGCGCGCAGAACGAGAGCGCGCCGAGCAGCAGCGCCAGCACGAGCGAGCCGATCTGGTGCGGCGGGGGGATCGAGAACAGAACCCGGCCGAGCAGAATCAATGCGGCCACCTCGACGGCGAAGGCGGCCATGAAGGCCGTGAGCAGCGCGGCGATGTACGCGGGCGCCGGCAACGGCGTCGCGCGGAGCCGCTTCAGCACGCCCGACTCGCGACGGATCACGAGCACGATCGCGAGGCCGGCGAACGCGATCGAGATCGCGCCGTAGCCGATCATCCCGGCTTCGAGGAAGTGCGAGCCCTTGACGCCGTCGACCGTGTCCTTCCCGTAGGTCGAGCCGAGCAGGACGAAGAAGACCATCGGCAGGAGGAACGTGAAGAACGCGAGCTCGCGGCTGCGCACGTACAGCAGTAGCTCGCCGCGCAGCTCGTGCCGGAAGAGCCTCACTCGGCCTTCTCCTCGGTCAGCGAGAGGTAGACGTCCTCGAGGGTGGGCCGCGTGACGAGCAGGCCCTCCAGCTCGCGGTTCTCGGCCAGGGCCCGCTCGGTCAGCTCGTGGAGCGCGCGCGTGGGCTCGTCGGTCTCGACGACGACCTCGCGGCCGTTCTCGCGGTAGCGGATCTCCGTCGCCGGAAGGGCGCCCATCAGCTGTGACGGCGGACCGGCGGCGACGATCTCGCCGCGGCGGATGACGGCGACGCGGTCGGCCAGCCGCTCCGCCTCGTCCAGGTAGTGCGTCGTCAGCAGGATCGTCGTCCCGAGGCTGCGCAGGGAGCGCAGGGTCTCCCACGCCTGGCGGCGCGCATGCGGGTCGAAGCCGGTGGTGGGCTCGTCCAGGAAGATCAGCTCCGGGTCGCCGACCAGCGCAAGGCCGAGGTCGAGCCGGCGCCGCTGGCCGCCGGAGAGACGGCGAACGCGTTCGTCGCGCTTCTCCTGCAGGCCGACGAGCTCGACCACCTCGTCGACCGGCCGCGCCTTTTCGTAGTAGCCGGCGAACAGGCGCAGGCTCTCGGCGACGGTGAGCGTCTCGTACATCGCGGACGACTGGAGGACGACGCCGATCCGCTCGCGCCAGTCGCCGCCGGCCGCGGCGGGGTCGACGCCGAGCACCTCGACCTCGCCCGCGTCACGTCGCCGGTAGCCCTCGAGGATCTCGACCGTCGTCGTCTTGCCGGCGCCGTTCGGGCCGAGCAGGCCGAAGACCTCGCCGCGCTGGACGTCGAAGTCGATCCCGGCGACAGCCTCGAGCTCGCCGTAGGACTTGCGCAGGCCGCGGACGGCAATGGCAGCTTCGCTCATGAAAGCTCGATCGCGAGCATCGCCGCCGGGGCGAAGGGCGGCTCCTCGCCGCCGGTCAGCGCAGCCGCGATCTTGCCGCAGTCCGGCTGGTGGCCGACGACGACCACGGCTTCGCCGCGTTCGCCCGCGGCGGCTCTGACGTCCTCGGCGGTCGCCCCCGGGGCCAGCCGGTCGTCGGCCTCGGGCTCGAGCCCCGCGGGGCGCGCCAGCTCGGCGCCGGTCTCGCGGGCGCGCAGGAGCGGGCTGGTCAGCACGGCGTCGGGCCGGATCCCGTCGGCTGCCAACCGCTCGCCGAGCTCGCGCGCCGCGCGGCGGCCCTCGGCGGTCAACGGCCTCAGCTCGTCCGGCTCTCCGTCCGCAGCCTCTGCATGGCGAACGAGGTAGAGCTGCACTGGTGGGAGAATAGTCACCGACATGCGCGTGTTCCGCTACGTGGTCGCGGACGTGTTCACCGACACGCCGCTCGCCGGCAACCCCGTTGCCGTGTTCACCGACGCCCGCGGGCTGGAAGCCGACGAGATGCAGCGGCTCGCGCGCGAGCTGAACCTGTCCGAGTCGGTCTTCGTGTTCCCCGCCGAGGCGGGCGGGCACGCGAAGATCCGGATCTTCACGCCGGCGGTCGAGATGAAGTTCGCGGGGCACCCGACGCTCGGGACGGCCTTCGTGCTCGGCGCGCCGATGCAGCTGGTCGAGATCAGGCTCGAGACGGGCGCCGGGATCGTGCCCGTCGTCCTGGAGCGCGAGGATTCGCGGATCGTCTTCGGGCGGATGGCGCAGCCGATTCCTTCCTGGGAGCCGTACGCCGAGGAGGCTGCCTTGCTTCGCGCGGTCGGGGTCGAGGGCAGCGAGCTGCCGGTCGAGCTCTACGACAACGGCGCGCGGCACGTCTACGTGGCGCTCGGGTCCGAGGACGAGGTCGCCGGGCTGCGACCCGATCTGGGCGCACTGCTCGACCTGCCGGCGGTGCTCGGGATCAGCTGCTTCGCCGGCTCGGGCGCGCGCTGGAAGACGCGGATGTTCGCACCTGCCGGCGGCGTAGCCGAGGACCCGGCCACCGGCTCGGCAGCGGGGCCGCTCGCCGTTCACCTCGCGCGCCACGGCCGGATCAGCTTCGGCGAGGAGATCGAGATCTCCCAGGGAGCCGAGATCGGCCGCCCGTCGACGCTCTACGCCCGCGTCGAGGGCTCGGTCGACGAGATCGAGCGGGTCGAAGTCGGCGGCAGCGCCGTCACCGTTGCCCACGGCGAGTTCCGCCTACGCGACGCGTAACGATTCAGCACCAACGCCCGCGCTTGGCTTGACAAAACCCGGTGTCGGACCCCGGTTTTCGTCAAGAGTAAATCGTGCCGAAAGTGTGACTTTCTTTCCTCAGGACACGGCCACGGCTTGGATCTCGGGGAGCTCGGGCGAGAGGCTTCGCCAGAAGCGGCCGCCGTCTTCGGAGAGGTAGAGGCGGTTGCGGGCCGCGTAGACCACGTAGTCGGGGTTGTCGTCTGCGATTGCGACGGCGAAGCCGGCCGGGAGGCCGCCGCCGGCCTCTCGCCAGGTGCGGCCGGCGTCGTTCGAGACAGCGAGCGGCGGGCGGCGGTCGAGGACCGCGATCACGGTGGAGCCGCAGCGCGCGGCCCCGACGACGCGCGGCAGGCCGACGTCGACCGGCTCCGGAACCACCGCCACGTCGGCGAGGCCCAGCACGACCTCCTCGTCGAGATCGACCTCGAAGACGCCGTCGACGGTGCGGACGAGCGCCCTCACCGCAAGCGCCGCGCCAGCAATCCGGCCACCAGCGCGGTCGCCTGGCGCGCGGCAGCGAGCGGCGCGTGGCCGGACGAGCGGGCAACGAGGTAGCCCACCGCGAAGGCGTCGCCTGCGCCGGTGGGGTCGATCGCCCCGGCCACCACTTGCGCGGGAATTTCCGCGAGGCGCCCGCCGGAGAAGACCAGCGATCCGCGGGATCCGCGCGTGACCACGACCTCGGGAACCCCGAGCGCGCGCAGCGACGGCTCGTCAGGCTCGCCGAGGAGCGCCCGCGCCTCGTCGTCGTCGAGCTTCAGGATCGAGACGTGGCGAAGAATCGCGGGATCCGCGGCGCCGCCGAGCTTCAGCGGCCCCGTCTGCGCCGGCCGCACGAGCCCCTGCCCGTCGAGCAAGACTCGCCGCCCGCGCGCCAGCTCCGCCATCGTTTCCGCCGGAAAGTCGGACCGGGCCAGCGCGCCCACGTGCACCCAGCGCTCAGTGAGCCCGCGCACGTCGTCCGGCGTCCAGGGATCGCCGAGCGCATCGACGACCATCTCCCGCTGGTCGCCCGAATAGCGGAACGAGAAGGTCGCCGTCGAGCTTCCCGTCAACCAGAGCACGGGCAGGCCCAGCGCGATGAGCGGCGGCGCGAGCACGCCGCGGTCCTCGTTCGCGCACTTGACCGCAACCAGGGCCTGCACACCCAGCACCCGCAGCGCCCGGGCCGCCCAGAACGGAGCGCCGCCGGCCCGCGGCGGCCCGCCGTCAACCCTGTCGAGCGAGAGGTTCCCGACTACGGCGAGCCGCGGCACGGGTCGAATCTATCCAGGCTGCGAGCAGCGTCAGGCCGAAGGCGACCGCGAAGCTCGGCAGCGACGCCGTCAGCCGCGCGTGGCCGGGCGAGAGATGCTCGACCACGCTCGTCCACCAGCTCGGCCCGACCGGGGAGAGCCACTGGTAGAGCACGAAGCCCGCGATCCACGCCGCGATCGGCGCCCAGCGCACTGCCGGCCCCGCGAAGATGTCGCGCTCCGAGTAGTGGGCCCCGCGCGCCAGCCAGTCGGCGAGCAGCACGCCGAAGAGCGGCACGAAGACCGAGCCGAGCAGGAACAGGAACGTCAGGTAGTTGCCGAGGTCGATCGCGATCGCCCCGCCGGTCGCAACCGCGGCGACCACCGCGATCAGCAACCGCTGCGGCGCGCGCGGGAGCAGGTTCTGCAGCGAGACGGCGGTCGAGTAGACGTCCGCGAAGGCCTCGTCGCTCTCGTCCACGGTGAGCATCAGCAGCGCGACCACCGCGATCACGCTCCCACTCGCGACCGCGCTC
Organism: uncultured Actinomycetes bacterium; assembly: GCA_963755635.1. GTDB lineage: Bacteria > Actinomycetota > Thermoleophilia > Gaiellales > Gaiellaceae > AC-32. Next base: position 5,719 of record CAVWKS010000037.1, read on the forward strand.
GGGATCTGCGCCGGGTCGCTCAGGTCGCGCGCCAGCACGAGCACGGCGCCGAGCGCGAAGCACCAGAGGGTCGGGAAGAAGTAGCCGACGCCGGCCCCGAGGAACGCGCTTCGGCGATCGCGCGCGAACCGTGTGTAGTCGGCCGCGAGCGGCGTCCACGAGATCACGCTCGCCATCACGAGATCGATCCCCTGGCCGAGCGAGAGGCCGCCGGTGCCCTGCGTGTGCCAGAGCGAGTGCAGGTTCGCCTTGTCGAGCGCCCACCAGGTCAGGTAGACGATCGACGCTGCGACCGCCCAGATCGCGAACTTGCGCACGTAGCGCCGCACGAACCCGATCGGCCCGAGCAGCCCGAGCGCGAGCGAGACCGCCCCGAAGACGAGCGCCCAGAGCCAGCGCGCGCTGAACCCGAAGACGCGCTCCGAGAGCGCCGCGGCCGCGGTCGAGATGATGATCAGCTCGAAGGTCGACCAGCCGAGGTTCTGCGCCACGTTCATCACCGTCGGCAGGTACGAGCCGCGCTGGCCGAGCGGCGCTCGCAGCACGACCATCCCGGGCACGCGCGCGTCGGCGCCGATCGCGGCGGCGAGGCCGAGCAGCAGGTTGCCCGCGAGTGCACCGATGAGGATCGCCAGCAGCGCCTGCTTGAACGACAGCATCGGGACCAGCCCGGCGGCCGCGACGATCACGAGCAGGCTGATCGAGAGGTTGCCCCAGAGGAGCGTCAGGTCGACGAGACCGAGGACGCGCAGCCGCTCCGGAACGGGCGTGATCCCCCAAGAAGGCGTTCTCTCGTCCAACTGCACTCCCTCCGCCGGCATTACCCGGATCAGGTTCACGGGTGTGATCTCAGCCGCCTGCGGCGGCACCCCGGTGCGCGCAGGTTAGCGAGCGTCCAGCAGCCGGGCGCCGGTCGCCTTGAAGCTTGCGACGACCGGTTCGCCGACGCGCAGGCCGAGCCGTTCCGCGGACGCTGCCGTCACCTCCGCGGTCAGCGGGCCGACGCGCACCCGAACGCGATTCTGCAGCGGGACGAGCTCCTCGACCCGGCCACGGACGTGGTTGCGGCTCGAGTCATCGCCGGCCGCTCGCGCGAGCGTGATCTCCCACGGATAGACGAGCAGCGCGACCTCGCCGGTGCCCGCGTCTGTTGAGAGCACACGCGTGCCGTCCTCCAGCTCGACGTCCGTCAGGCCGTCCGCGCGAGGCGAGGCGCGGCCGAAGAGCAGGTTCCCGCCGACCAGCTCCGCGACGAACGGCGTCGCCGGCGCCGTCAGGAGCTCCGCGGGTGTGCCCAGCTGGACGAGCTTGCCCTCGACGAGCACGCCGACCCGCTCGGCGAGCGCGACCGCGTCCGCGTAGTCGTGCGTGACCAGCAGCGTCGGCAGGCCGAGCTCGCGCAGCAACCCGCGCAGGTACGCGCGGACGCCTGCGCGCGTGGGCACGTCGAGGGCGGACAACGGCTCGTCGAGCAACAGCGCCTTCGGCTCGCGCGCGAGCGCCCGCGCGAGGGCGACCCGCTGGCGCTCGCCGCCCGAGAGCTCACGCGGGCGCGCACTCGCAAGCTCGGCGATCCCGAGCCGCTCGAGCAGGTCGCCGACGCGCCCGCCGAAGCCGACGTTTCCCTCGACCGTGAGATGCGGAAAGAGCGCGTAGTCCTGGAAGACGAGCCCGACGGAACGCTCCTCGGGCGGCAGGTCGACCCCACGCTCGGTGTCGAGCCAGGCCTCGCCGCACGAGATTCGCCCACGGTCCGGCCGGACGAGCCCCGCGATCGCGTGCAGCAGCGTCGTCTTGCCGGCCCCCGACGGGCCGACGAGCGCGAGCACGCCGTCGACCTCGAGATTCAGCTCGAGCGCGAAGGAGCGAAGGCGATGGGTGAGGTCGACTCGAAGCGGGTCCATGACGGGAGCAGCCGGACGGTGAGCAGGACGGCGAGGCTGACGAGGACGAGCAGCGCGCCGATCGCGAGCGCCGCCTCGAAGTCCGTGTCGAGCTGCGCGTAGATCGCGAGCGGCAGCGTCTGCGTGACGCCCTGCACGCTGCCCGCGAACATGATCGTCGCCCCGAACTCGCCGAGGCCGCGCGCGAAGGCCAGCGACGAGCCGACGCCGAGGCCCGGCATCGCCAGCGGCAGCGCGACCCGTGCGAACGAGCGCAGCGGACCGGCGCCGAGCGTGCGCGCGGCCGCGAACAGATCGGGGTCGATCGTCGAGAACGCGGCGACCGCTTGGCGCAGATAGAACGGGCTGGCGACGAAGATCACGGCGAGCACGACCGCGGCCTTCGTGAACGGGATCTCGACGCCGAGCGCCGAGAACGTGTCGCCGAGCAGCCCGTGCCGCCCGAACGCGGCGAGCAGGGCGATCCCCGCGACGGCGGGCGGGAGCACGAGCGGGAGGTCGATCGCCGCAAGCACGAGCGAGCGCCCGCGGAAGCGCCTCCTCGCCAGGAGGTAGGCGGCGGGCGTCCCGAACGCGAGGATGAAGAAGTGCGCGACCGCACTCGTCTCGAGGCTGACGACGAGCGCGTCGCGGGCGGCGGGGCTGCCGAGCGCCGAGATCAGCCGGGCGGGGGAGACGCGCAGGAAGAGCGCGAGCAGGGGGAGCAGCAGGAAGGCCAGCGCGACGGCGGCCGCGATCGCGAGGCTGAGCTCGAAAGCGCGCGCCTTCACGGCAGCCCGAAGCCGGCGGCCTCGAGCGCTGCCCGGCCGCGCGGGCCGGTGACGAGCGCGACGAAGCGCTCGGCCGCAGCGCGGTGCTTCGCGCCGCGCACCACCGCCAGCTCGTAGGAGACCGTCGGCTGGAGGCTCGGATCGAGCGCGATCGCCCTGACCTTGCCGCCCGCCGCTTTCACGTCGGTCACGTAGGCGAAACCCGCGTCCGCCTCGCCGAGCGCGATCTTGGCGACCACGCCCTTGACGTCCTGTTCCTCGCTCACGACTCGCGCGCGCGGGCACTTCCCGACGGCGTCCAGCGAGTGACAGAACTTCGCCACGACCTTCCGGGTGTAGTCGCCGACCGGGACGCCTTTCGCTCCCTCGACCAGCTTCACGTCCGGGTTCATCAAAGAGCTGAGCCCGGTCACGTGCCCCGGGTTGGCGCGCGGAACGATCAGGACGAGCGAGTTCGTCGCGAACGCCCTTGGCTTGTCGACGAGCTTCTCCGCGTAGAGCTTCTCCGGGTACTTCGGGCTCGCGCTCGCGTAGACGTCGGCCTTGGCGCCCTGCTCGAGCTGGAACGCGAGCTGGTCGGAGCCGGCGAACTCGAAGCTGGCCTTCGGGTCGAGTTGCCGGAAGACGTCGGTCAGCGACGCAGCCGCGTCCACGCGCAGTTGCCCGCCGGAGCCGCCGCCGCAGCCCGCGAGCAGCGCGAGCGGTAGAAGCAGCGCGGCGCGCTTCACCGCTCGATCAGCACCGAGGTCGCCTTGACGACCGCCGTCGCCGGCATGCCAGGCGCCAGCTCGAGCGCCTCGGCCGCCTCGCGCGTGATCACGGCGACCACGCGGTAGGGCCCGGCCTCGAGCTCGACCTGGGCGAGCAGCCCCTCGAGCTTCAGCTCGCGCACGATTCCGGTCAGCCGATTCCGAGCCGAAAGCCCGTGATCGGCAGTCGAGGCGCGCAGGCGCTCGATCTCCGACGCGGGCACTCGCCGGCGGTTCGCGGAGTCGCGGCGCGTGCGCAGACGGCCCTGCTGGTCCCAGCGCCGCAGCGTGTCGACGCTCACGCCGAGCAGTCGCGCGGCCTCGCCGATCGTGTGGTCTTGCCTAGGCATCGCCTAGGCGAAGAGTATCGCGATTAGGCCCATTGCAAGCGGGTACGACGGCGTCAGAAGTGAAAACCCCCCGGAAGTACCTGCTGTGCGCGCTGCTTCTGCTTGCCCTGGTCCTGCTGCTCTCGGGCTGCCGCGAGACCCAGGACTCGCTCGCGCCGAAGAGCCACCAGGCGCGCGACATCGCCAGCCTCTTCTGGTGGATGATGGGCGGCGCCTGGCTCGGGCTCGCGCTCGTCGTCGGGCTCCTGTTCTGGTCGTGGAAGCGGCGTAACCGCCGCGGCTTCCGGCACCGACACCGAAGGCCCGAAGCCGGGCGAGCGGGAGGGCTGGTACGTCGTCGTCGGGCTGGGGATCGCGATGCCGGTCATCGTGATCGCCGCGCTCTTTGCCGTCTCCGACCTGTTCGTGATCAAGACGACCCAGGCGCCGGCCGCCACCGCGACGCGGATGACGGTCGTGGTCACCGGCCACCAGTGGTGGTGGGAGATCCGCTACCCCGGGACGAGCGCGGTCACCGCGAACGAGCTGCACATCCCGGTGCGCACGCCCGTGCGCGTCGAGGTGCGCACGGCGGACGTGATCCACAGCTTCTGGGTGCCGCAGCTGAACCGGAAGGTCGACGCGATCCCGGGCCGGACGAACGTGGTCGAGCTCAACGCCGACACGCCCGGCCGCTACCGCGGGGCGTGCGCCGAGTTCTGCGGGCTCCAACACGCGCACATGGCGCTCTATGTCTTCGCGCAGCCGGCCGCGGACTTCCGTCGGTGGCTCACGCGCGAGAGCCGGCCCGCGACGCAGCCGGCCGGCGGGCTCGCCGCCGCGGGGGCGCGCGTGTTCGCGGACGGGACCTGCTCGAGCTGCCACGCGATCCGAGGGACGGACGCGAACAGCGATGTCGGGCCCGACCTCACCCACGTCGCGAGCCGGACGACGCTCGCCGCGGTGACGATCCCGAACGGCGACGCGACCCTCCGGGACTGGATCACCGACAACCAGCACATCAAGCCCGGGAACCAGATGCCCGACATCGGCTTGCCGGGCTCGCAGCTCGACGCGGTCGTCGCCTATCTCGAGGGGCTGAAGTAGTGGCGATCGCGACGCCGCCGAACCTCGCCGCCGCCGAGCGCATGGACCGGCTCGAGGTGATCTGGGAGAGCCGTCCCGGCCTGCTCGGCTGGCTCACGACGACCGACCACAAGCGGATCGGCCTTCTCTACTTCTGGACGACGCTCGCGCTCTTCGGGGCCGGCGGCGCCGAGGCGCTGATCATCCGCACCCAGCTCGCGCAGCCGAACCAGCACGTCGTCTCGCCCGAGACCTACGACCAGCTCTTCTCGATGCACGGCATCACGATGATCTTCTTCTTCATCATCCCGATGACGACGGGCGCGTTCGGGAACTACCTGATCCCGCTCATGATCGGCGCGCGGGACATGGCCTTCCCGCGCATGAACGCGCTCAGCTACTGGATCTTCCTCGCGTCGGCGCTGTTCATCTACACGAGCCTGTTCATGGGCAGCGCGCCGAACGCGGGCTGGTTCGACTACGTGCCGCTCGCGAGCAAGCAGTTCAGCCCCGGCCGGAACATCGACTTCTACGCGCTCGGGATCATCTTCAACGGGATCTCGTCGACGCTCACGGCCGCGCAGTTCATCGTCACCATGTTCAAGTCGCGCGCGCCCGGGATGTCGTTCAACCGGATGCCGCTCTTCTGCTTCGCCTTCCTGGCGGCGTCGTTCGGGCTGCTGTTCGCGCTGCCGGCCCTGACCGTGGACACGATCTTCCTCTTCCTCGACCGCAACGTCGGCACGCATTTCTTCGACGCGGCGCACGGCGGCTCGGCCCTGCTCTGGCAGCACCTCTTCTGGATCTTCGGGCACCCGGAGGTCTACATCCTGATCGTCCCCGCGTTCGGGATCGCGACCTCGATCATCCCGGCGTTCACGCAGCGGAAGCTCGTCGCCTTCCCGCTCGTGGCCGTCGCGGAGCTGCTCGTCGTCTTCGTCGGCTTCGGCGTCTGGGCTCACCACATGTACACGGTCGGGCTGAGCACGATCTCGATGGTCTTCTTCGCCGCCGCGACCGCGATGGTGGTGATCCCGAGCACGATCCAGGTCTTCGCCTGGTGCATGTCGTTCGTGACCGGCCTGGCGCGCTTCAAGACGCCGCTGCTCTTCATCGCCGGCTTCATCTTCATGTTCGTGATGGGCGGGCTGACCGGGATCATGTTCGTGGCGATCCCGTTCGACCAGCAGGTGACTGACACCTACTTCGTGATCGCCCACTTCCACTACATCATCTTCGGGGCCGCCGTCTTCCCGATCTTCGGCGGGATGTACTACTGGTTCCCGAAGGTCACGGGGAAGCTCTACTTCGAGCTGCCGGGCCAGATCAGCTTCTGGCTGATCTTCGTCGGGACGAACCTCCTCTTCTTCCCGATGCACATCGTCGGCCTGCTCGGCATGACGCGCCGCGTCTACACCTATCCCTCTGGTCTTGGCTGGGCGGCGTACAACCTGGCCGAGACGATCGGCGGCTTCGTCACGCTGGCCGGGATCCTCCTCCTGCTCGGGAACCTCTTCTACAGCTACTTCCGCGGCCCGCCCTCCGGCCCGGATCCCTGGCACGGCCCGACGCTCGAGTGGACGACGAGCAGCCCGCCGCCGGACTACGACTACGCGGTCATCCCGCGCGTGACGAGCGCGTACCCGAACTGGGACCCGGTCGACCGCGAGGAGGACCGGCGCAACCTCGCCGACGGGGTGCTCGTGCTCGACCACGGCCACGAGCAGCCGGAGATCACTCCCGTCGACGGGTGGTTCTCAGAGGTCGTCCAGTTGCCGCACGAGTCGCCGTGGCCGCCGGTGCTGGCCCTCGCGCTCGCGCTCGTCTTCCTGATGCTCGTGATCGGCCGCTACGAGGTCGCCGGGCTGATGGGGATCCTCTGTTTGCTGGCACTTGTCGGCTGGCACTCGCAGGAGCCGCAGGAGGCATGACGTGACCGACTACGTCGTCGACGACCGCCGGCCGTCCGCAACGCCGCTCGACCGCCCGGCCGGCTGGTGGGGGATGGTCGTCTTCGTCGCGAGCGAGGCGACCCTCTTCGGCGCATTCGTCGGCACCTACTACTACCTGCGCTTCAAGACGCCCACCTGGCCGCCCGACGGGATCCAGAAGCCGGCTCTCGTCGTGCCGCTGATCCTGCTCGCCTGCCTGGTCGCGACCAGCTTCCCGATGAGCCTCGCCTCGAAGGCCGCACGGGCCGGGCGCCTCGGCGCGACCCGCCTCCTCGTCCTCGTCGTGCTGGTCGTCCAGGCCGGCTACGTCGCCTACGAGGTGCACGACTACGTCGACCAGCTCCACCGCACGGATATCACCCGCGACGCCTACAGCTCGATCTACTACACGCTGCTCGGCGCCGACCACGCGCACGTCCTCATCGGAGCGATCTTCAGCCTCTGGCTGCTCGCGAAGCTCGCCCGCGGCTTCACCACCTACCGGGTGAACGCGGTGCAGGCGATCACCGTCTACGTCCACGCCGTCAACGTGATCACGATCGTCGTGATCGGGACCCTGCTCTCGGCGCGCGCATGAGCCTGAGGCGGCTGGAGATCCTGCAGTGGTTCGGCCTTCTCGCCGGAGCGCTCGTCTGGGCGGCGCAGCACGTCGTCGGCTACGGGATCACCGAAGCCGAGTGCGGCGCCGGTGGCCTCCACTGGGGAATCAGCAACGACGTCTGGGAAGGGGCGCTGATGGGCGCCGCGCTGGTCTGTGTGCTCGCGGCCGAGCTCGCATCGCTCGCGGTCATCCGGGCCACCCGCGGCTCGAGCTACGAGAGCCCGCCTCCGCCCGGCCGTATCCGCTTCTTCGCAATCGCCGCGGCCGCCGCCAACCTGATCTTCCTGATGGTCATCCTGATGGACGGGCTCGCCGCGCTCGTCAACGTCGCCTGCCGCCAGGGATGAACGGCGTCCGGCTCACCGTCCTGCTCGCCTTCGCGGCCCTGGCGCTGCCGTTCGGCGCCGCCGCCTCGGGGCCGTCGAGCCAGGTGCAGGAGGGGCACCACCTCTACGGGCAGTACTGCCTCTCGTGCCACGCGTCACCGGCGAAGGCGCCCTCGCTGCAGGGCGTGGGTGCGCTCGCGGCCGACTTCTACCTGCGCACGGGCTACATGCCGCTGCCGCACCTCGGGATGCAGCCTCGCCGCCGGCGCGTCCTGCTGAGCGAGCCGCAGATCCGCGCGCTGACCGCCTACATCGCCTCGCTCGGCCCGGGGCCGGCGATCCCGACCCCGCACCCCGAGCGCGGCAGCCTCTCCGACGGCTACCACCTGTTCACCGATCACTGCGCCGGCTGCCACCAGGTGGTCGGCGAAGGCGGCTACGTCACGGGTGCCGTCCCGCCTCCGCTGGAGGGCGACACGCCGACGCAGATCGCCGAGGCCGTGCGGATCGGGCCCTACGTGATGCCCACCTTCACGAAGCAGGACATCTCGGACAGCCAGCTCGACTCGATCATCCGCTACGTCGACTACGCGAAGCACCCGGACGACCGCGGCGGCTGGGCGATCGGGCACCTCGGCCCGATCCCGGAAGGTCTCGTCACCTGGTTCCTGGCGGCCACGGCGCTCGTGGGGGTCTGCATCGTGATCGGCAAGAGGCTGCAGCGTGGCTAGGGCCAAGGACGCGCTGATCGCCGCGTTCGCGCTGCTCGTCCGCCGGCGCAAACCTCGGCCGCTCCGGCGCGGCGAGCGGGAGCAGGTCGTCCCGCCGGCGCCCGGCAACCCCGGGGCCGAGCTCCTCGCGATCGGGTTGCTGCTCGCGGGCGCCGCGTGCGCGGTCGCCTTCGTCGTCGTCTACGTGCTCGACAGCCTGCCCGCGCACACGCAGCTGCTCGGCCTCGCTCTCGGGCTCTCCTGTCTCTGCATCGCGGCCGCGCTGATCGTCACCGCCCACCGGTTGATCGTCAGCGAGGAGCTCGAGGACGACTACCCGGTGAACGAGCATCCCGAGGAGCAGGAGCTGATCGCCCAGGTCGTCGACGAGAGCGGGCTCACGCGGAGGCGTTTCTTCAAGCTCTCGCTGCTCGCGGCCGGCGGCGCGCTCGGGGCCGCGCTGATCACGCCCGTCGCCTCGCTCGGCCCGGCGATCGACCTCGTCCGCTTCTACACGACCCCGTGGCGGCGCGGCAAGCGGCTGGTCGACGAGCACGGCCGTCCCTACCGCGCCTCGGACATCCGGGAGGACAACTTCTACACCGCGTTCGCCGAGGGCTCGGACAAGGAGGCGCTGCCGTCGTCGGTCGTGCTCGTGCGGCTGCCGCAGAGCCAGCTCCACCTGCCGCCTGAGAACGCCCACTACGCGGCCGACGGGATCGTCGCCTACTCGAAGATCTGCACGCATGCGGGCTGCGCGATCGCGATCTACCGCGCGCCGCTCTTCCAGCCCGACGAGCCCACCCCGGCCCTCGTCTGCCCGTGCCACTACTCGACCTTCAACCCCGCAACGGGCGGCGACGTGACCTTCGGGCCGGCCGGGCGGAAGCTGCCGATGCTCCCGCTCACGATCGCCCCGAACGGTGAGCTGCGTGCGGCGGGCAACTTCGACGGGCCGGTCGGCCCCTCGTGGTGGGCGGTGCGCGAGAGGAAGCCGAGACCGTGATCCGCAAGCTCGTCCGGTTCGTCGACCAGCGGAGCGGCACCGCGCCGTTCCTGCGCAAGACGCTGCGCTACCTCTTCCCGGACCACTGGTCGTTCCTGCTCGGCGAGGTCGCCCTCTACTCGTTCGTCGTGCTCGTTGCGACCGGCGTCTACCTGACGCTCTTCTACGAGGACAGCACCGCGAAGGTCGTGTACCACGGGCCGTACGAGCCGCTGCGCGGCGAGCCGATGACCCACGCGTACCGCTCGGTGCTCGACCTCTCGACGACGGTCAAGGCCGGCCTGCTGATGCGCCAGACGCACCACTGGGCGGCGGACGTCTTCATCGCCGCGATCGTCCTCCACCTCCTCCGGATCTTCTTCACCGGCGCCTACCGCAAGCCGCGCGAGCTGACCTACTGGCTCGGCCTGACGATTCTGCTCGTCTCGTTGCTCGAGGGCTTCCTCGGCTACTCGCTCGCCGACGACCTGCTGTCCGGGATGGGCCTCGCGATCGCGTACGGCGTCGCGCTGTCGCTGCCGATCGTCGGCGCCAACGTCGCCTCGCTGATCTGGGACGGCCCGTTCCCGGGCAAGCACGACTTCTTCCCGCGGATGTACATCGCGCACGTCTTTCTGTTCCCGGCGCTGATCGCCGTCCTGCTCACCGCGCACCTCGCGCTCGTCGCGCTCAAGCACCACACGCAGTTCCGCAGCGGGCCGCGCCAGTCCGAGCGGAAGATCGTCGGCCTGCCGACCTTCCCGGCGCAGACGCCCCGCTCGCTCGGCCTCTTCTTCGCGGTGGCGGGGATCCTCTTCCTGCTCGGCGGGCTCGTTCAGATCAACCCGATCTGGCTCTGGGGGCCGTACCACACGTACCTCGCGACGAACGGCGCCCAGCCCGACTGGTACCTCGGCTGGCTGATCGGCGGCCTGCGGCTCGTGCCCGGCTTCGACCTCACGATCGGCAACTACACGCTCGTGCCGAACCCGTTCTGGGGCGGCGCTGCTTTCCCGTTGGTCGTCTTCATGTTCCTCTACCTCTGGCCGTGGATCGAGCGCAAGCTGACCGGCGACAGGGCGTTCCACAACCTGCTGGACAGGCCGCGCAACGCACCGGGACGGACCGCGGTCGGGTGGTCGCTCCTGACGTGGGTCTTCCTGATCTTCGTCGCGGGCAGCTCCGACCGCGTGTACGTGCTCTTCAACGTGCCCTACATCCCGCAGATCTGGGCGTATCGCGTGCTCGCGTTCGTCGCGCCGCCACTGGCGGGGCTGATCGCGTTCTGGGTCTGCCGCCAGCTGCAAGAGGGGGAGGTCGCCGAGCGCCGGCGCGAGCGAGCCGAGAAGCAGGCCGTGGCCTGATGCTGACGGTCTTGCACGAGAAGCTCGCCGAGGCGCACGGGCTCGCGATCGCAGCCGCGGTGGTGACGGACAGGGTCGAGGAGCGGGTCGCGAATCGCGACCTGCGGCTGCTGCTCGGGACGATGAGGCTCGAGGCGAACGAGACGCGCGCCCGCTGCCTCGAGCTCGAGGACCTGCTCGGCGGCGAGGCGGCGGACGAGATCCTCGCCCGGGCGAACACGGTCAGCGAGAAGGCCTCGGACCTCGCGGTCGTGTGGTTCAAGGCGGGCACGGGGCCGCTCGAGGCGTGGAGCTTTCTCGCGATGGGCGAGGCCGGGGAGGTCGCGACGTGGCGCGCGCTCGACTCGCTCGCGCGGCGCGAGGGCGACCCGCGGCTCGTCGCATTGGCCGAGTGGGCGCTGCCGGTGCAGGAGCGGCACCTCGCCGACGCGCTCGCCGGCACGGTGACGCTCGCCGAGGCGTTTCGCCCCGGCGATCCGCGCTGGGGTTAGAGCTTCGGGAGTATCTGCTCCGCGTAGAAGCGGAGGAAGGTCTCCTGGTCCGGCCCGATCTGGTGCACGAAGACGTGCGTGAAGCCGGCCTGCTCGTACTCGCGGATCGCCTCGAGGTGCTTATCCGGGTCGGGGCCGCAGACGACCGATTCGGCGACGTCGTCCTCCGTGACGAGCTCGGCGACGGCCTCGTAGTGCTCGGGGATCGCGAGCTCCTGGCCGATCGGGCCGCCCATGCCCGCGTTGGGCCAGATCTCGTGCGCGGTCTTGCGTCCCTGCTCTTCGCTCTCCGCGTAGCAGACGTCAAGCTGGCCGTAGCAGGGCTTGCCCTTGCCGCCGGCGCTCTCGAACTCCCCGCGTAGGTCCTCGTCGGGCGAGGTGGTGATGAAGGCGTCGCCGAGCCGGCCGGCCAGCCGCGCCGCCGTTGGTTGCGCTGCCGCGATCGCGAGCGGCGGCGGTTCGTCGGGCAGCGTGTAGATCCGCGCCTGCTCGACGGTGTAGTGCTTGCCGTAGTGCGACTGGTAGCCGCCTTCCCAGAGCAGGCGCAGGACCTCGATCGCCTCCTCGAGCATCTCCAGCCGCTCCTGCGGCCCGGGCCAGCGGGCTCCGACGACGTGCTCGTTCAACTCCTCGCCGGTGCCGAGGCCGAGGTAGAAGCGCCCTTCCATCAGCACCTGCGAGGTCGCAGCGGCCTGGGCGATGATCGCCGGGTGGATCCGGATCGTCGGACAGGTCACGCCTGTGCCGAGGCGGATCCGCTCCGTGGCGTTCGCGACCGCGCCGATCACGCTCCAGACGAACGCGCTCTGCCCCTGGTTGTCGGTCCACGGATGGAAGTGGTCGGAGATCGACAGGAACTCGAAGCCGGCCTCCTCGGCCGCGCGCGCGTTGCGCACGAGGTCGTTCGGGAGGTGCTCCTCGGAGGAAAGTGTGTATCCGAGCTCGATCGGCACGTCGCTCCCGTACCGCGTTCGGCGCGCCGTAAACTCGCCGAGTGGCCGGGACGATCGTCGCCATGGGCGGGTTCTCGTCGGAGGACGAGGAGCGCCGCAGGCTCGAGGATTACTGGCTCGGCCTGACGGGCCGCGAGCGGCCGCGCGTGCTGTTCGTCCCGACCGCGGCCGCGGACGACGCGCAGACGACGCTGGCGATCTTCGATCAGCTCGCGGACCGGGCGGAGTGCTCGCGCTTGTCGTTCTTCCCGTGGCCGCCGGAGGGCCTGCGTGAGCTCGCGCTCGCCCAGGACGCGATCTACGTCTCGGGCGGGAACACGGCGAACGCGCTCGCGATCTGGCGCGTGCACGGCTTCGACGCGGTGCTGCGTGAGGCGTGGGAGGCAGGCGTCGTGCTGACAGGTTGGAGCGCCGGGATGATCTGCTGGTTCGAGGCCGGAGTGACCGACTCGTTCGGCCCGCAGCTCGACGGAATGCGGGACGGCCTCGGCTTCCTGTCCGGCAGCGCGTGCCCGCACTACGACGGCGAAAGCCGGCGCCGGCCCGTCTACCAGCGGCTCGTCGGCGAGGGCTTCCCGCCCGGGCTCGCCGCCGACGACTGCGTCGCGTTGCGTTTCGACGGCACCGAGCTCGCCGAGGCAGTCAGCGCGCGGGCGGGCTCGCGCGCCTACCGCGTCACGGCGGAAGGCGAAGAGGCGATTGAGCCGCGCTTCCTCGGGTAGGAGCCGGAGCGTGACGACGCGTGAGGCGGCCGAGCTCCAGGTGCTGCTCGAGGGCGTGCCGCTGCCGGCGGCGAGGGCCGAGCTGATCGAGTACGCGCGCCGTCAGGAGCACGAGGGGCTGGCGGGCTTGCTCGAGCGCCTGCCCGACCGCGAGTACGGCTCGCTCGACGAGGTCGGCGAGGAGCTCGCCCCGGTCCAGCCCGAGTGGCCGAGCCCCGCCGAGGAGAGCCCCCGCGCGGAGAGCGACCTCCCGCCCGGCGGCGACGCCTACACGGATGCCTCAGCCGAGCCCGGCGAAGTCCGCGAGCACGGCCCGCGCGGCTAGTCCGCGCCACGTCCGGGGTCTGACCCCTGCCGTGTCCGTTTCGGACAGGGCTGCGACGCTAGCTCTGAGTAACGCGCTCGCGCTGCGGGACGACCGTGTACTTCGGGTCGCGCGCCGACTGGAAGCCGGCCTTGAAGACCGACCAGCGCAGGGCGGCTTCGCCGGCGAGCATCAGCGCGCCCCCCGCGACTGCGGCGAGGCGGCTGCGCTTTCCGCCGAGCGCTAGGAGCGCTGCGCCGCCGACCGCGCAGGTCTTCGCGAGTTTCGAGTACTTGCCGGCCTCGCCTTCGCGGTACGGCTCGGCGAGCATCCCCAGCCTCCGCTCCATCACCTGGGTGAAGACGCCCTCGGCCATGACGCCGCCGATGGCCAGCCGCCGTGCGGGGCCCGCGTCCTCCGGCGCGACGAACATGCACGCAGCCGCGCCTGCGCTCGCGAGCGCGCTCGAGCCGAAGACGAACGGAAGCTCGTGCCGCGCCTCGTGCCAGACGGGAATCGCGGTGTCCGACACCAGCGTCGCGGTGTAGACCGAGAGCGGCCCGCCGCTCAGCGCCGCGACGAGCTCTGCGAGGTACTTCACCGGTTTGAGCCGCCCCGTCGTCTCGAGCAGCGCGCCTGTGGCCGACGCTCCGCCGGAGACGGCCAGGATCCAGCTGCCGACGCTCATCGGCGAGGTCACCTTGAAGACGCGGAACATGTTCAGGGCCCGCTCCGGCCGGCCGAGATCGGAGATCAGCAGCACCGGGCTGACCAGGTCCGCCGCGGCGCCGATGTAGAGGCTCCGCTTCGCGAGCGGCTCGTTCCCCGCGAGCCGCGCGACGAGACTGAGCACCGCCGAGGCTCCGCCCGAGCCCGCCCGTGAAGAAGTACCAGGGGATCTCCGGCTGCCAGACCGGTTCCTTGAGCACCGGCCGGCCGTAGTACGAGCGCATCTCCGTGCCCTTCGCGGGTGACCGATCCGTCCTGCGTCACCGCGAGCCTCCGATGAACGCCGCGAGCACGCCCGCCACAACTGCGCCCGCCGCGATCGCGGCCGAACGCCACATCTCAGGCAGATCGCGCGTGGTCACGACCGGGTCGGGCGGCAGCCCGTAGACCTCCGGCTCGTCGAGCAGCAGGAAGAACGCGCCGAAGCCGCCGACGCCGTCATCCGGGTCGCGGCCGTACAGCCGCGCGCCGTTCCACTTCTCGTCCTGCAGCTTCTCGAGCCGCTGGTCGGCGCGCTCGCGCAGCTCGTCCAAGGGCCCGAACTGGATGGAGTCGGTCGGACAGGCCTTCGCGCACGCGGGCTCGTGTCCGCCCTTGAGCCGGTCGTAGCAAAGCGTGCACTTCCAGACGCGACCGTCCTCCTTCTTGCCGAGCTGCAGGCCGAGGATCTCGGCCGGCGGGTCGTTCGAGTGCCGCGGGAGGTGCCGCTTGTCGAGCACGCCGAACGGACAGGCCGGGACGCAGTAGCCGCAGCCGTTGCAGACGTCCTCCTGTACGACGACGGTCGAGTACTCGGTGCGGAAGAGCGCGCCGGTCGGGCAGACGTCCAGGCAGGCCGCGTGCGTGCAGTGCTTGCAGACATCGGAGGACATCAGCCAGCGCAGCGCGTCGAACTCGCCGTCGCCATCGCCGTCGCTGTGCAGCGGCTCCTTCTGCTCGATGAACGCGACGTGGCGCCAGGTGTTCGCGCCGAGCTCCGAGGTGTTGTCGTACGACTCGCCGGTCCAGACCATCCCGTCCTCGGGCACGAGGTTCCACTCCTTGCAGGCGACCTCGCAGGCCTTGCAGCCGATGCAGACCGACGTGTCGGTGAAGAAGCCCACACGCTCGTTCGCCTCGTCGCCGTATGTGTCCGGCCAGGCGGCGGGCTTGCCGGTGGGCTCCGCGAGAGTGCTCACGTCTGCCGCTCCGACTCTGGCTCCTTGCGCCGGCGCCCTCGCGCTCGGCGTGCGCCCGGCTGCGGATCTCGTCGACGAACCTCGGCAGCGCCTCGCCGCGCGGCCGGCGCCCCGGCTTGATCCCGACCGAGAGCGCCTTGACCTCCTGGATGTGCACGTTCGGGTCGAGCGCGATCGAGGTGAGGTCGTTCGCGGAGCCGCCGGTCGTGAGCCCGCGCGTGCCCCAGTGGTATGGCAAGCCGATCTGGTGCGTCTTGCGGCCCTGGATCTCGATCGGCGGGATCCGGTCGGTGACGAGCACGCGGGCCTCGATCGCGCTCCGGGTCGAGTAGATCGTCGCCCAGCCGCCGTGCTCCAGGCCGACCTCCTCCGCGAGCTCCGGGCTGACCTCGCAGAACATCGCCGGCTGCAGCTCGGAGAGGTACGGCACCGTGCGTGACATCCCGCCCGCGGTGTGGTGCTCGGTCAGGCGGTAGGTCGTCGCGACGTACGGGTAGAGCTCGGCGCCCGGCTCGTCGGCGACCGGGTTGTACGGGTTCTCGGGCCGCTCGAACTGCTGGCGCCGCGGGTTCGCGCGCTGCGAGTACAGGGAATTGTCGAACGGCGACTCGTGCGGCTCGTAGTGCGTGGGCATCGGCCCGTCCTCGAGCCCCTGCGGGACGAAGAGCCAGGCGCGCCCGTCGGCCTGCATGATGAACGGGTGGTCGCCGGCGATCGCGTCCTGGGCCTCGGCGTCGTCAGGCGGGACGTAGCTCGGCGCCTTGTCCTTCTCGAAGTCCGGCGTGTCGAGGCCCGTCCACTCCTCTGCCTCCGCGTCCCACCAGACGTACTTCTTCCGCTCGGACCACGGCCGGCCCTCGGGGTCGGCTGAGGCCCGGTTGTAGAGCAGGCGGCGGTTGTCGGGCCACGCCCACGCCCACTCGGCCGCGACGTAGTTCTGCTCCCAGTGCGGCTTCTTGCGGGCGGTCTGGTTGATCCCGTCCTTGAAGCAGCCGCAGTAGATCCAGCAGCCGCAGACGGTCGAGCCGTCGTCCTTCAGCTCCGTGTAGCCGGGGAGGAACTGCCCGTTCGAGTCCCAGCCACTGACCTCCTGCAGCACCGACTCGGCGTCGGGCTCCTGCTGCGACGAGTGCGTCGGGTAGTCCCAGCGGAGCGCCTTGATCAGCGTGTCGCGCTCCTCCTCCGAGTCGGCCAGCTTCTGCTTGATCAGCCGGCCGAGGTGGAAGTAGAACCAGAGGTCGGAGCGGCAGTCGCCCTTCGGCTCGACCGCCTGCCAGTGCCACTGCAGCAGGCGCTGCGTGTTCGTGAACGAGCCGTCCTTCTCGGTGTGCGCCGCGGCCGGCAGGAAGAAGATCTCGGTCGGGATCTCCTCGGTGCGCAGCTCGCCCGACTCGATCTCCGGGCTGTCGTACCAGAAGGCCGCCGACTCGATCTCGACGAGGTCGCGCACGACCAGCCAGTCGAGCTTCGCGAGCGCGAGCCGGTGCAGCTTCGAGTTCGCGTTGCCGACGGCCGGGTTCTCGCCGGCGATCAGGTAGCCCTTCACCTTGCCGTCGAGCATCTGCAGCGCCGTCCAGTACGCCGAGTTGTCGTCGTCGATGCGGGGCAGGTGCTTGAACAGCCAGTCGTTGTCCGCGTTCGCGTGGTCGCCGAAGTACGCCTTCATCAGGCTGACCCAGTACGACTTGAAGTTGCCCCAGAAGCCGGTCGGCGACGTGTTCGCCTCCATGTAGTTCTCGAAGTCGCCGTACGACTCCGTGTGCGGCATCGGCAGGTAGCCGGGCAGGATGTTGTAGAGCGTCGGGATGTCGGTCGAGCCCTGGATCGACGCGTGCCCTCGCAGCGCCAGCACGCCGCCGCCCGGGCGGCCCATGTTCCCGAGCAGCTGTTGGATGATCGCCGCCGTGCGGATGTACTGGACGCCGACGGTGTGCTGCGTCCAGCCGACGGCGTAGCAGAACGCGCCGGTGCGCTCGCGGCCGGACGCGGCGCAGATCGCCTCGCAGTAGTCGAGGAACTGCTCGACCGAGCAGCCGCAGGTCTCGGAGACGAACTCGGGCGTGTAGCGCCGGTAGTGCTTCTTCAGCAGCTGGAAGACGCAGCGAGGGTGCTGGAGGGTCGGGTCCTCGTCCGGCGGCTCGCCGTGCGACAGGCCCCCGCCGTGGCCGCCGTGGCCCGACCCCTCGCCCTTGGTCGCCTTGAAGCCCTGCTCACGCTGGCCCGCCGCGCCGTGCGCCTCCATCCCGGAGTACTGCCACGTCTCGACGTCGTACTCGCCCTCCTCGGGGTCCCAGCCGGAGAAGAGCCCGTCCAGGTCCTCGGTGTCCTGGAAGCCCTCGTCGATCAGGACGGGCGCGTTGGTGTAGTGCTTGACGTACTCGTCGAAGTAGCGGTCGTTCTCGAGGATGTAGTTGACGACGCCGCCGAGGAAGGCGATGTCGGAGCCCGCGCGGATGCGGATCCAGTCGGTGGCCATCGCGCTCGTGCGCGTGAAGCGCGGATCGACGTGGAAGATCCGCGCGCCGCGCTCTCTGGCCTCCATCACCCACTGGAACCCGACCGGGTGGTTCTCGGCCATGTTCGAGCCCATGATCGTGATCACGTCCGCGTTCTGGAGATCCTGCTGGAACGTCGTGGCGCCGCCTCGTCCGAACGAGGTCCCCAGACTGGGGACCGTGGAGCTGTGTCATATGCGCGCCTGGTTCTCGACCTGGACGATGCCGAGCGCGAAGCAGAGCTTCTTGATCAGGTAGTTCTCTTCGTTGTCGAGCGTCGCGCCGCCGAGGTTGCCGATCGCCAGCGTGCGGTTGGCGGGGTCGCCGTCCTCTGTCTCCTCCTGCCAGTTCTCCGAGCGGGTGTCGATCACGCGCTGGGCGATCAGCTCCATCGCCTCGTCGAGCGAGAGCTCCTCCCAGCGGGTGCCGTAGGGGCGGCGGTACTTGACCTTGTACTCGCGCAGCGGGCTGTGCACGTACGACTTCGAGGCCTGGCCCTTCGGGCAGAGCCGGCCGCGCGAGATCGGGCTCGCCGGGTCGCCCTCGATGTGCGAGACCTCGCCGTCCTTGACGTAGATCAGCTGGCCGCAGCCGACGGCGCAGTAGGGGCAGATCGACTGGACCACGTGCTCCGCCTCGTCGGTCCGCGGCTTCAGCGTCTTCGATCGCTGCGACCGGGCCGCCCGCCCGAGACCGAGCGGGTCGCCCTCTCGCAGCTGCCGAAGCACCGGCCAGCGGCCGATCGCCTCACCAACGCTCATCGCTGCCAATGGTTTCCGGGCACGGGACGTTTAAACGCTTCGTATTGCGATATAAGAGATCCGAACTGAGGTCACTCCCGACGAGAGCCTGCCTCGAGCGGGCTCTCGCCGTGAGGACTGATTTAGTTCCGGGTATGAAGCCTGACGATCTCTACCGGCTCACGTGGGCGGACGATCCGCGCATCTCCCCGGACGGGCGCACGGCCGCGTTCACCGCGTGGCGGCTCGAGCGCGACGAGAACGAGTACGCCGCCGCGATCTGGCTCGTCCAGCTGGACGGCGACGCCCAGCCGCGGCAGTTCACCGCCGGCAAGAAGCTCGATCTCGCTCCGCGCTGGTCGCCGGACGGCACGCGCCTCGCCTTCGTCTCCAACCGCGAAGGTGAGTCCAAGCAGCTCTTCGTGATTCCCGTCGAGGGCGGGGAGCCGCTGCGGCTGACCGAGCTCGACGAGGACGTCGGCGAGGTGACCTGGTCGCCCGACGGCAGCCGGCTCGCCTTCAGCTCCCGCGTGCGCGACCCGGAGTACGACGAAGAGGACGACAAGCTGCGCAAGCCACGCCGGTTCTCCCGGCTGCAGTTCAAGCTCGACAGCGAAGGCTGGATCGGCGACCGGAGGCGGCACCTCTTCACCGTCCCGGCAGACGGCTCGGCCCCCCCGAGCCAGGTCACCGACGGCGACTACGAGGACCGCTACGCGGCCTGGTCGCCGGACGGGAAGAAGCTCGCGTTCGTCTCGGCCCGCCAGGAGGACTGGGACATCGAGCTCGTCCGCCACCTCTACGTCGTCGACGCGGAGGGCGGCGAGCCCGTTCAGCTGACGGAGGGCGAGGTCTCGTACGCCGCGCCCGCCTGGTCGCCGGACGGCTCGCAGATCGCCTGCCGCTTCAGCCCCGGCGGCTTCAACTATCCGCGGCACGGCCAGATCGCCGTGCTGCCCGCGGCCGGCGGTCCGCACCGGCTGCTGACGACCTCGCTCGACCTCAACTGCTCGCCCTACCCGGAGATCCGCGAGCCGGTCTGGGACGGAGAGACTCTGCTCTTCGTGGTCGAGGACGGCGGCAACAACCACCTCTACCGCGTCGCGCCGACGGCTCCTGCGCCGCCGGAGGTCGTGCTCGGCGGAGAGCTCTGGCTGACGGGCTTCGACTCCGCGGGCGGGCAGCTCGTCCACTGCGCCACGACGCCGACCGAGACCGCCGAGCTCTTCTCGGGCGAGCGGCGCCTGACGCAGGTCGGCTCGTCCTCGGGCGCCGAGCCGGAGCGCTTCACCGCGACCTCGGCGGACGGATCGGAGGTCGACGCCTGGATCATGCGGCCGCTCGGCTTCGAGGAGGGAGAGCGGTACCCCGTCCTGCTCAACATCCACGGCGGCCCGTTCACCCAGTACGGGAACAAGTTCTTCGACGAGTTCCAGGTCTACGCGGGCGCCGGCTACGTCGTCCTCTTCGCCAATCCGCGCGGCTCGTCCGGCTACAGCGAGGAGTGGGGCCGGGCGATCAACGGCCCCGTCGAGGGCGGGCCGGGCTGGGGGACGCGCGACTACGAGGACCTGATGGCGGTTGTCGACACGGCGCTCGAGCGGTTCGACTTCTGCGATCCGGAGCGGCTCGGCGTGATCGGCGGCTCCTACGGCGGCTACATGACGTCCTGGATCGTCGGCCACACCGACCGCTTCCGGGCGGCCTGCTCCGAGCGCTCCGTCAACAACTTCATCATCGAGAGCTCCGCCGACATCGGCTGGGCCTTCAAGGGCCAGGTCGGCGCCCACTGGTTCGAGGCGCCGGACGCCTACCTGAAGGCGTCGCCCTCGACCTACGCCGAGAACATCACGACGCCGCTCCTGATCCTCCATTCGGAGGAGGACCTGCGCTGCCCGGTCGCGCACGCCGAGGAGCTGTTCTCGATCCTGCGCCTGCTGCGCCGCGAGGTCGAGCTCGTCCGCTTCCCGGCGGAATCGCACGAGCTGACGCGCGCGGGCTCGCCCGCCCACCGGGTGATGCGCTTCGAGGTGATCCTCGAGTGGTTCGGCCGCTACCTGCAGCCCGAAGGGGCGCAGGCGGGGCAGGATCCGGTCAGCATCGAAGCCTAGGCGGGTGCCGGCGCGGGCGCCGCGTGAGCGACGCCGATCATCGAGTCGCGAGTCACGAGCGCAGCGAGCTCTTCTTCGGTCAGCGCCTCGCTGCCGGGCGGGCGGCGAGGGATCACGAGGTAGCGGATATCCGCGGTGGAGTCGAGCACGCGCAGCTCGACCCCGTCGTCGAGCTCGACCCCGAACTCCGTGAGCACTCCACGCGGGTCGGAGACGGCCCGCGAGCGGTATGGGAGGCTCTTGTACCAGTCCGGCGGCGGCCCGAGCAGCGCGCGGGGATAGCAGGAGCAAAGCGTGCAGACGACCATGTGGTGCACGGTCTCGGTGTTCTCGACTGCCACGACCACGGGCGACGGTCCGGGCTCGAGCCCGAGCTCGAATGCCGCCGCGCGGGCGTCGGCGAGCAGGCGCTGCTTGAACTCCGGATCGACCCAGGCGCGCGCGACAACGCGTGCGCCGTCAGCCGGCGTGCGCGAGACGAGCGCGTCGATCCTCGCGCGCACGTCCTCGCGGCGGATCGCGCCCTTCTCGAAGAGGAGCTCTTCCAGCGCCCGGACACGCGCTGCGGCCGCCGGCTCGTCGCCGTTCGTGATCGGGGCGTGGTCATGGTCATGGTCGTGGTCGTGCTCGCTCATTCCGCTGACTCCAGCCAGTGCTCGAAGATGTCGACGTACACGCGGTAATCGCCGCGGGTGAATCCGACGGAGTAGAGACGCACCTCGGGGAGCCCGTCGCCGCCGTAGGCGCGCGTCTCGGGATTCGTGAACGATCCGTGGTCGCGTTCGATGCAGCCGATCTTGCCCTTGCAGTAACCGGGGGTTCGGTGATGGCCCTCGTGGTGGCGAGCCGCGACCCGCACTCGGTCCCCGACGCGATACGTCATCCGGCGAGCCTCGCGTCGAGCTCACCGGGAGCGAGGACGCCTTTCTCGCTGAGGATCGTCTCGACCGAGTAGAGCCAGCGCTCGTAGTACGACGCGCGCTCGTACTCGTCAGGCGGCATGCTCTCGATCCCGCGCCTCAGCTCGTCGACGTTCATCACGCCCTGGCGGCCGAGCGCACCCACGAGCGCGTCAGTCAAGAGCTCCCAGTCGGCGAGCGTGTGCTCGCTCCGGTCGATCGGCGCGTCGGTCGGCAACCCGCCCCGGTCGTGCACGGCTCGGTCCACGCGGCGATCGTAGCTCGGTCAGCGCCGGACGCGCAGGACCGCGCGCATGCCGAGCTGTGCATGGTCCGCGACCGAGCACCAGAGCCGGTAGCGGCCGGGCAGCAGCTTGAGTGCGACGTCCGTGTGCTTCCCGGGCGCCGTCTGGGGGATCGCATAGGTTCGCGTGCCGCCGATCCGGCGCAGGCGCAGATCGTGCGGGTCCTGGCCGTCGTTCTGGAGCTCCACGATGACCCTGCCGGCCTTCACCGACCCGCGCGAGAGCACGAGGTGGAACTCGCTCGCGCCCACGCCGAGCCGCGCGGGCGTCGAATGCGCGGAGCTCGCCGAGTGCGCGAAGAGCACTGCGTACGCGGTGACGGCTACGAGGGCGGCGCGGATCACTTGACGAGCACCGGCCGCTGGAACGAAGACGCGCCTGGAATGACCGCGGCCGCGTCCTCGCCGAGCCACTGCTCGAGCAGCGAGCAGTAGACGCCGCGGAAGTCGCTGGTCGCGCGCAGGTTTCCGTCGTCGTCGAGGTTGGCCACGCCGGCGAACTCGCCGATCATCTGGCCGCGCGCGCGGGTGCCGATCAGGAAGGCGGTCCCCGCCGCGCCGTGGTCGGTCCCGTCGCTCCCGTTCTCCTCGGCGCGGCGGCCGAACTCCGACCAGACAAGCGTCAGCACGCGGTCGGCGAGCCCGCGGGCCTCGAGGTCGCGCTGGAAGGCGAGCAGGCTGCGGGCGGTGAGGTCGAGCCCGTCGGCGAGGGCCTTGGGCTGATCCGAGTGCGTGTCGTACTCGCCGGGCGCCGTGATGGCGACGCAGCGCAGCGGCAGGTTTGCCGCGAGCATCGCCGCCAGTCCGGCGAGCTGCTTCGGGAACTCGTCGCCGTCCGGGTAGGGAACCGGAGTTCCGTAGCCGTTGCCGGTGAAGGGCGCGAGCTGTTGCCGTAGCCGGTCGGCCTGGGCCGTGGCCTGTGCGGCCTGATTCAGGAACGGGTCCGAGCGGCGCGCGCCGAGCGGCTGGAGAGCATCGAGCATGCGGGTCTCGACGTCGCCCCAGACGCCGTGCGCCCCGAACGTGTAGTCGTCGGGCGAGGCGAGAGCCGCCACCGGCACCTTGCTCGAGGCGAGCGACGGCTGCAGCTGGTAGTCGAGCGAGAGCCCCTGCAGCGGGTTGTCGCGGGTGCCCGCGTGGTCGAGGTAGCGGCCCATCCAGCCGGTGACGAGCTGGGCCTGGGTCGCGCCGACCTCCCAGAAGTGGCGCGAGGTGAAGTGCGATTGGTCGGGATGCGTGTAGCCGACCGCCGGCATGACGCTGACCTTGCCCTCGCCGTGGAGGGTCGCGAACGGCTGCAGCGACGGGTGCCAGTAGAGCCGGTTGTCCTCGGCGAACGGCGTCCCGTCCTTTGCATCGAGCGCGAGCGAGGGCCGAAGCTGCCGGTAGCGCCCGTCGAGGGCCGGGTAGAGAACCGAGAGCGCGTCGGTGCCGCCGGGCAGGAAGACCGAGACGAGCACGGGCTGTGCCGGCCCACTCGCCGCACGCGCGATGCCTTCCTCGAAGAGCTTGAGCTTGCCGGCGCCGTAGACCGCGAGCGCGAGGCCGAACGTGCGCGTCACGAACGCGCGCCGGTCGAGCCCAGTGCCGGCCGGCCGCGGCATGCCCGGCTCGATCGCCGGCAGCCCGCGCCCCGCTTCGGCGGCGGTCCTGCGCACGAACGAGGCCCGGGAGAACTCGTCGCAGTGGTGGCAGCGGCTCATGAGGTCTGGAGGTCGGGGGACGAGGCGAGCAGCTGCCGGAGCGCGTTCTCGATCAGCGGCGGGTACTGCTCCTTCTTCCACTTGGCGTTGGCGTCGCCGAGCGCCCGTCTCGCGAAGCGCTTCAGCTCGCTGTGCGTCCGGCCGGTGAGGACGGGGCTGCCGAAGAACGTCTCTGCACGGCTCAGCAGCTTCGCCGCGTCGTCGGGAAGCTGCGCCTTGTCCTTGAGGACATGCGGCTCGATTACCCGCGAGGCGATCATCCAGCGGGCGCGAAAGGTCGAGGTGTCCAGCCAGCGCGTGTCGTCCCAGCCGGCCACGTTCGGCGGATAGAAGAGCTGCTGGCCGGCGAGGTTCATCAGCCAGACCCAGTCCTCGGTGTCGATCCCGCGCCTGACCGCGCGCAGGAGACCCGCGAGGTAGACCGCGGGCGGCTTCACCATGCGCGGCCCGTTGTACAGAGCCGGGTGCTTCAGGATCGCCTCGACGACTGGGCGCACGGAGTGGCCGCTGTGGACGTACAGGTGCTCGAGCTCGCGCTTCGTCGCGGCGGGCGGCCGCGTGGGGACGAAGTAGCTCCAGAGCTTCGTCACGAAGAAGGACGGGTGCAGGCGGTGCTGGACGCACAGGCGGCACGAGTCGCGCCAGTCGAAGCGGCCGCGCTTGCCGAAGATCACCTTCACGCCGGGGTCGTGGCGGCGCTTGTCAAAGCGGAACTTGACCGGGCCGAGGTTGTCGTTCCAGTCGTTGCGCCAGCCGGTCAGCGCCCGTGCCTGCTCCCGCACGTCGCGCTCGGTGTAGCCGCCGCGGTCGGCGCCGATGGTGAAGAGCTCCATCAGCTCGCGCCCGTAGTTCTCATTGGGCGAGTCCTTGGTGTTGTCGGTCCCGGAGAGCCAGAGCAGCATCGCCGGGTCGTGGGTGACGTCCTGGAGCAGGGTCGAGAACGAGCCGAGCGCGTGCTTTCGGAAGAGGTTGTTCTGGCGGATGATCAGCCGCGCGTTGCTGGTCTCGGCCGAGGTCGCGAACCAGTCGTGCCAGACGAGCGTCATCCGCTCGACCAGCGGCCGGCTCGTGCGCACCATCCGGTCGAGCCACCAGAGCTCGTCGTGCCCCCACGCGTCGTAGGGCGCCAGCGGCCGCCCGTGGTCGTCGTGCGGCTTCGGCCCGCGCAGGCGCTCGCGACCGGGGTGCGTCAACGAGTGGACGGCGTGCTCGAGCCCGCGCCTGGCCAGGCGCTCGGCCTCGCCTGGGCGTGGACCGAAACCCGCGCGCCAGAGGAGACGCTCGGCCTGCGGCTTGCCGAAAGGTCCACGGTAAACAGGCGGCATGGTCCGGTTATCGGGGCTTCGACGCGCGGGCTGAATAGCCTCTCAGCATGGAGCTCGCGGAGTTCGGCGAGATCACGAGCGTCGTCGTCTCGCGCGGCGGCGAGATCGCGCTCGAGCAATACGTCGAGGGCGGCGCGGACGACCTGCGCAACACGCGTTCCTGCACGAAGACGATCGCCGGGTCGCTGCTCGGGATCGCGATCGAGCGTGGCGTCGTAGCCGGGGTCGACGCGCGGTTGACGCAGCTGCTCGGTCGGGAGACCGGCGACGCGCGGAAGGACGCGATCACGCTGCGCGACGTGCTGACCATGAGCTCCTGCCTCGACTGCAACGACTGGGACGACGAGTCGCCCGGCAACGAGGAGCTGATGTACCCGACCGGCGACTGGGTCGGGTTCGCGCTCGGCCTGCCGGTGCGCGAGGAGCGCGACTTCAGCTACTGCACCGCGGGCGTCGTCTGTCTCGGCGTGGCGCTCGAGCGCGCGCTCGGGGAGCCGCTGCCGGACTTCGCCGGGCGCGAGCTGTTCGCGCCGCTCGGGATCGACCGCTGGCACTGGCCGCAGACGCCGCGCGGCGAGTCCTCAGCGGCCGGCGGGCTGGAGCTGACGAGCCGCGCGCTGCACGACCTCGGCCGGGCGCACCTGGAGCGCCGGCTCGTTCCGTCTGCCTGGCTCGACGACGCGATGACCCCGCACGCGCGAATCGACGCGGAGACGGAGTACGGCTACCTCTGGTGGCTCCGCGAGTTCGGCGGGCACCGCTCCGTGTTCATGACGGGCATGGGCGGCAACCGCGTCCACCTGTTCCCTGACCTCGACGCGGTTGCCGTGATCACGACGACGAACTTCCGCCGCCGCGACGCCCACGAGCTCAGCAACCGCCTACTCCTCGAGCGGCTCCTTCCGCTGGTGTTGTAGTAGGAAGGCAAAGAACGCTCGGCTGGGCCAGCGTTCGCGAATGTCCCCGATCCGGGTACCTCGGCCGGCTTTCCGTGCAAGATTCGGGTCCGATTGTGCGCGATGTGCTGGTCATCTCAGGTCCCTGCGGCGCCGGCAAGTCGACGGTCGGTTTCGAGTGCCTTGAACTGCTCGAGGCGGGCGGCGTCGCCGCAGCGATGATCGACGCTGAGCTCGCGTACTTCCATCCGAAACCGGACGACGACCCCCAGGGCACACGCGTCGCCGAACAGGCACTCGCGGCTGTCGCACCGGTCTACGCGGCCGCCGGCATCGAGCGCCTCCTGTTGCCGCGGGTAATCGAGCGACCCCGGCATCTCGACATCGTCCGTGCGGCAGTGCCCGGAGCGCGGTTCCAAATCGCATGGCTCGACGTGCCGCCGGAGACGATCGGCGAGCGTCTGGCCGCCCGCGAGGTGGGCAGCGGACTCGATTGGCATCTCCGCCGCGCCGAGGAAATCCGGAGCAACGCCCTCGCCGACGACCTCTTCGACTTCATCATCGACGGCGACCGCCCGGTGCGCGAGGTCTCGCAGGACGTGCTGGCGCACGCCGGCTGGGTAGAGCGATCGTGAGCAGATACGCGGCGAATGGTCAAGTCGAGGCCCGTCGTGAGCGAGGCGCCCCTTCTCCACCGACGGACGACAGCAATCTCGTCTGCGCCAGAGTTCCGAGCGAGCGACTCTAGCCCCAGGGCAGGCGTGACCAGTACGGCGGCCGCTCTCGCCGGAACCTCTCGGCGGTCGCATAGACCTGCCCCGGGTCCGACGTCTCCTTCTCCACGCTCGCGCCGTAGCGCGCTGCGAGGTCCGACACCGGATACCGCACTTCCGGGCTTACGTGTGCCCCAACCATCAGGACGACGCACGGCCCGTCGCCGGCTCCGACGAACGCGTGATTCGTCCAGGGTGGCGAATGGAAAAAATCCCAGGCTCGGAGCCGTCGCTCCTCGCCTTCGACGAGCAGCCTGCACTCACCTGCCAGAACGAGGAACGCCTCCTGATTCGCCTCGGCGTGGTAGACGCCGCTCTGGCCCGGCTCGAGCACGGTCACATTGATCCCGAGCTGCGGGAACTCGATCGGAGGTTCGCCGTACTCGTTCGCGAACCAACACGCCGCACCCCTCGTCTCCGACGAGAACCATTCGGCATCGCGCACGTTGACGACGAACCAACCCTCCGTGACGGGGGCAAGCCCGGAGCCAGCGTCCTCAAGTCTCGCTTCGTCCACGAGCCGGATACTCGCAGTCCAATAGCCGCGCGTGTCTCGCATGGGCGAGTGTGCGGGAACGTCACCCAAAGGCACCGCAGACGTGGGCGGTACCCTTGCGCGCTAACCGTGGCAGTGCCTAGTCCAGCGGCCGCTTCAGCAACACAACGGGCCAAGCCATGAGGTCGCCGTACTTCAGCGACAGGCCAACCGCCTCCCAGCCCTGCTGTCCGAGCTCGTTCAACTGCTCGGGGGCGAAGACGTCTTCTTCCTTCTTGACGCCCTTCGCCTCCTTGAGCGGCACGACGAGATACTCGAACCGAGTGGTCGCTCGGCGCTAGGTTGCACGCTGTGAGCGCGAACGTCGAGATCCGCCCATACGAAGAGTCGGACCTGGAACCGATCGTTGAGTTCTCCTTGCGGGCGTGGCAGCCGGTGTTCGAGTCGCTTCGGCAGGTACTGGGCGACGCGATCTTCGCGCGCCTCCACCAACCGGACTGGACAGCGGTTCAGGCGGAGGCCGTCCGGTCGAGTTGCACGAGCGATGAGCGGGACGTCTTCGTTGCGGTTGCCGATGGCCAGCCCGTGGGGTTCGCCGCTGTCGCACTCAACGCGTTCCACGAGCGAATGGGCGTCGTCGACATCATCGCTGTCGATCCGGTCTACCAGCGGCGCGGCATCGCGAGGCAGCTGATGGAACGCTCGTCCGAGCATATGCGCGCGAAGGGCATGGACATCGCAGCTGTCGGAACCGGCGGCGACCTCGGACACGGCCCCGCGCGCGCTCTGTACGAAACGCTCAACTACACGGCACTGCCAGGCGTCAGGTACCTCAGACTGCTCGACTGAACGCTCGGCGTGACGGCGGTCGAGTGGGCGAGCGTTCTCGCGCCAGAGTGCCCTGCAGCGAACGAACCCTAAGCGAGCTCTCGCCGCAGCACGGAAGCCACGGCGGTGAGCGCGATGCGCGTCTCCTCGTCCGCGGGCTCGCGCGTGGTCAGGCGCTGGAGCGCAAGCCCCGGCAGGAGGAAGGCCCGCGCGACCCGGTAGCGCGAGGCCTGGACGAGCTGCCACAGCTCCATCGTCAGCGCGAGGGAGAGCAGCGAGACCGCGAACGGCGTGTACGCCTCGGCCGGCAGCGGCCAGACGCGGCCGGCGAGCACGGAGACGGGAACGACGAGCGCCGCGAAGTTCGTCCCGCAGCGCGGTGAGAAGCGCGTCGGCTTCGCCGCCGCGAGCCAGGTGTCGACGAGCTCGCGCGATTCCGCGGCTGCGATCGCGCGGTGCTCGGCGCCGTGCAGGAAGAGCGTGCGGCCGCGCAGGAGCCAGGCGAGCAGCAGTACAGCGGTCGCAATCCCGAGCGGCATCGATGCCGAGTGCGGCAGGAAGACGAGCGAGAGCGGGGCGAGCACCGCCACCAGCAGGAACAGCCGCTCGCGGGCACGTGCGACGCCGGCGCCGCGGGCGAGCGGCGCGAGCGAAAGGCCCAGACGGACGAGCCCGCGCAGCAGCGGCACGCGCCTGACCAAGGCCGGCGGTGACGGCATCGAGCCCTCGGACAGCGATCCGTCGCGACGCGCGAACGCCCAGAAGTTCTCGCTTGCAATCACCACGCCGTCTGCGCGCGCCATGCCGCCCATGCGCGGCAGTTCCGCGGTCTGGTCCGCGCGGAGGAGAACAGTGAGGGCGGCGGCGCGATCCACAAAGAACAGGATCGCGCGAAGTAGGCCGCCCGGCAAGGGCCAGGCGGCCTACTTCATCAGAACTTCAGGCCTACCAGCGCCCCCGGCTGAAGAAGCCGAGCAGCAGGAGCACCAACACGATGATCAAGATGATCCAGAGGATCCCCACGGAAACCCCTTTCGTCGTTTGAGTGACAACGAACGAGATCCCCGCCGGGTTACGCATCGAAACTCTTAACCGAGGCTTAATCCAGCGCAACAGGCGCTCAACACCCCGCCGCTATAACGACGACAGTGGCAGGAAGAGAGCGGATTCTGGTTGGCGCCGGCTTCGCCGCGGCCGCCGCAGGAGGTGCGGCGCTCGCTCTCGCAGCAGCCGCGTCGCTCGATGTCTTCTCGGGCGGGTCGACGACGACAGTGGAGGTCCAGCCGGTCGCGGCGCCCGCGAGCGCGGCGGCGTTCCACACCGGGAAATCGCTCTCGATCAACGAGATCTATCGCAGCGCGGCGCCCGGCGTCGTCCAGGTGACCGCGACGCAGATCGTCAGCCGGCCGGCGGTCGACCCGTTCTTCGGCTTCCCGGTGCCCCATAACCAACGGGAGCAGGCGCTCGGCTCCGGCTTCGTGATCGACAAGGCCGGCCACATCGTCACGAACTACCACGTGGTCCAGGGCGCCCGCTCGGTCAAGGTCAGCTTCTCGAACAACGAGAGCATGAGGGCCCGCATCGTCGGCTCCGATCCTTCGACCGACGTCGCCGTGCTGCAGGTCGACGTTCACTCCCGCGCACTCACTCCTCTCCCGCTCGGGAACTCGGACGACGTGCACGTCGGCGACTCGGTCGTCGCGATCGGCAACCCGCTGGGCCTCGACCGAACCGTGACCTCCGGGATCGTCAGCGCGCTCCAGCGCGTGATCGCCTCGCCCGGCGGCCAGTACTCGATCGACCACGTGATCCAGACCGACGCCGCGCTCAACCACGGCAACTCGGGCGGCCCGCTGCTGAACGCGGACGGCCAGGTGATCGGCGTCAACTCGCAGATCCAGAGCGACACCGGTAGCAACATCGGGCTCGGCTTCGCGATTCCGATCGACACCGTCAAGACGATCGCGGCGCAGATCCTCAAGACCGGGCACGCGGAGCATGCGTTCCTGGAAATCCGCGTGCAGCCCGTCACTCCTCAGATCGCCCGGCTCTTCCGCCTGCCTGCCTCGCGCGGGCTCCTCGTCGCGAGCGTCGAGCCAGGCAGCTCAGCCGCGCAGGCGGGTCTCCGGGCGGGCACGCAGCAAGTGACTGTCTCGGGGGAGACGTACCCGCTCGGCGGCGACCTGATCGTCGCCGCCGACGGCGTACCCCTTTCGTCCCTCGACCAGCTCCGCGACCAGATCTCGCGCAAGCAGCCCGGCGAATCGCTCTCGCTCGAGGTCTGGCGCGGGGACAGCAGGCAAACCCTCGACGTGAAGCTTGGACGGCAACCCTCCCCATGAACGTTGTCGTCCAACCTCCGGCCCCGACCCCCTGGGGCCCGGTTCCCGGCCCGGCCGCACGCCAGCGCGGCCGGCCGGGATCAGGAAGGAGGCCCGCCGCCTGCCCGGGCCTCCTTCCTTAGTTCTTTTCTAGGCGCGTTCGGCCGCCGCTTTCACGCCCTCGCCGAAGCTCGGGTAGATGTGGTGCATCCCGGCGAGGTCGTCGACCGTCGCGCCGAGCTTGATCGCGAGCGAGAGGCCCTGGACGACGTCGGCCCCGTTGCGGGAGACGACGTGCAGGCCGAGCACCTTGCGGGTTCCGCGGTCGAAGACGATCTTGAAGAGGCCGTGCTCCTCCTCGATGTACGAGAAGCGCGTGACGTACTCGTTGCGACCCGACTCCGACCTCGTGGCCCTGCTCGCGCGCCTGCTCCTCGGTCAGGCCGACGCCCGCCAGCTCCGGGTCGGTGAAGATCGACGTCGGCAGCACGGAGTAGTCGGCCGGCTCGGGCTTCTCGCCGAACATGTCCGCGACCGCGATCCGCGCCTGGTACTGCGCGACGGGCGTGAACTGCGCGACGGCGTTCACGTCGCCGGCCGCCCAGATCCCGTCGATCGAGGTGCGGAGCCGCTCGTCGACGGTGATCCCGGTGCGTGTCGTCTCGACGCCGATCGCCTCGAGGTTCAGTCCTTCGACGTTCGGCACGCGGCCGGACGCGAGCATGAGCGCTTCGGCCCGCACCTCGTACGGGTCCGATCCGTCGCGGGGCGCGATCGTCGCGACGATCTCCGCGCCGTCCCGCCGCGCGCTCTTGACGAAGACGGACTCCGCGATCTCGATCCCCTCGTCGTGGAGCGCGCCCGCGAGCTTCGCCGAGGCCTCGGAATCTGCGAGCGGCGCGATCCGGTCAGCCGCGTCGACGATCGTGACGTGCGTACCGAAGCGGGCGAAGATCTGGCCGAACTCGAGCCCGACGGCTCCTGCGCCCACGACGAGCAACGAAGCGGGCAGCTCGTCCAGGTCGAGCGCGGAGACGTGGTCGAGCCAGGGCACGTCCTCGATTCCCTCGACCGGCGGCACCGCGGTGCGCGACCCGGTCGCGATCAGGATCCGGTCCGACTCGAGCTCGAGGTCGCCGACCCTGACCGTGCGTGCGTCGACGAACGACGCCTCGCCGGTGTAGGTCGCGAAGCCCATGCCCATCAGGTCGGCGACCCACTGGTCCTGCGTCTTCTTGAGCGTCTCCTTCCAGGCACGGACCCGCGCGAGGTCGACCTGCGCCTCGCCCGTGTCGACGCCGATCCGCTCGGCGAGCGTGTTCACGTCGCGGACGAGCTCCGCGGCGACCAGGTAGGCCTTCGTCGGCTTGCAGGCGACGTTCGGGCAGCTGCCGCCCCAGCGCTCGCGCTCGACCAGCGCGACCTTCGCGCCGTGCTTGCGCGCGGCCGTGTTCGCCGCGTCGCGCGCCGCCGAGCCGCCGCCGAGCACGATCAGGTCGAACTGCTCGCTCATACGGCAGCCCCGACGGCCGCGTGCTCCAGGGCGAGCGCGGCCTGGATCAGCCCGACGTGGGAGAACGCCTGCGGGAAGTTCCCGACCAGCTCGCCTGAGCGCGCGTCGATCTCCTCGGCGAGGAGCCCGACGTCGTTGCAGAAGCCGAGCAGCCGCTCGAACAGCTCACGCGCACGCTCGCCGTCGCCCGCGCGGGCGAGGCACTCGACCAGCCAGAACGAGCAGATCGCGAAGGTCGCCTCGTCGCCGGAGAGGCCGTCCACGCCGTCCGTGACGTAGCGGAAGACGAAACCGTCCGCAGAGAGCTCGGCCGCGATCCGCTCGGAGGTCGCGAGGGCCCGCGGGTCGCTGTGCTCGACGAAGCCCACGAGCGGGATCATCAGGTTCGACGCGTCGAGCTTGCCGCCGTCGCCGAACGACTGCAGGAAGGCGCCGCTCTCGGCGTCGACACCCTCGCGCTCGATCAGCTCCCGTAGCTCGTCGCGGTTCGCGCGCCACTCGTCGAGGGTGCCCTCGCGGCCGTCGAGCTCGGCGATCCGGACGACGCGGTCGAGCGCGACCCACGCCATCACCTTGGAGTAGACGAAGTGCCGCGGCTCGCCGCGGATCTCCCAGATGCCCTGGTCGGGCAGGCGCCAGCGGTCGATCACGGCGCCCGCGACGCGGCCGAGGAACTCCCAGAAGACGTCGTCGATCTCGCCGCCGTGCTGCCGGTAGACCCAGACCGTGTCCATGAGCTCGCCGAAGACGTCGAGCTGGAACTGCGAGTACGCGCCGTTGCCGATCCGCACCGGCCGCGAGCCGCGGTACCCCTCGAGCCAGTCCAGCTCGACCTCCGGCAGCAGGCGCTCGCCGCCGACGCCGTACATGATCTGCAGCTCGCCGGCGCGGCCCGCGGTCGTTCGCCGGAGCCAGTTCATGTACGCGTTCGCCTCGTCCACGTAGCCGAGCGCGAAGAGCGCGTTCAGCGTCAGCGCCGAGTCGCGCAGCCAGCAGAAGCGGTAGTCCCAGTTCCGCTCGCCGCCGATCTCTTCGGGCAGCGAGGTGGTCGCCGCAGCGACGATCGCGCCGGTCGGCGCGTTCGTCAGCCCCTTGAGCACGAGCGCGCTGCGCACGACCTCGTCGCGGTACGGGCCCTCGTACATGCAGCGCTCGGCCCACGCGGCCCAGCTCGCACACGTTCCGTCGAATTTGGCGTGCACCTCGTCGCGCGTCAGCCGGCGCGGCTCGAGCTCGTGCGGGAGCTGGTAGGTAAGGACGACGAACGCCTCCTCGCCCGCGGCGAGCGTGCGGTTGCCCTCGGTCGCCGAGAGCTCCGCGTGCCCGAACGGCAGCTCGCTCTGCAGGACGAGCGCGTCGGCGCCGCCGTAGGTGACCACGAGGTCGTCGGCGAGCGTCTCGAGCCTCGGGGTCGTCAGCCCGTAGTCGAAGCGCGGCACGTACTTGACCTTGACCGCGACCTCGCCGTCGCTGCAGCGCACGATCCGGATCAGCTGGTGGTCCGGGTGCGCCATGTCCAGGTCCTCGCGGTAGGCGAAGAAGTCGGTCAGCACGAGCGTCCCACCGTCCGTGCGGAAGGTCGTCTCGAGCACGTTCGTCCCGGGTAGGTAGCGCCGGGTCGCCTCGTAGTCGTCGTCGAGCGGCGCGATCCGGAAGAAGCCGGCCTTGGCCCAGTCGAGAATCCGGGCGAAGACGGGCCGCGCCTCGAAGCGGTGGAACGTGCACCAGTCGATCGAGCCGTCCTTCGAGACGAGCGCGCCCGAGTGGCAGTCGGAGAGGAGCGCGTAGTCGGCGATGGGCGGGTAGGCGACTGGAGGCATCGCCCTGCGATTGTCTCGCGTTTCGAGGTCGCGTTACAGTCGGCTGGTGGAGCAGACCGTCGGCGAGGAGAAGCTGCTCGCGGCTCTGCGGGCCGGCGACGAGTCGGCCTTCCGCGAGCTCGTGCGCGAGTACCAGCCCTCGCTCGTGCGCGTGGCGCGCATCTACGTGCCGACACAGGCGGCCGCCGAGGACGTCGCCGCCGAGACCTGGCTCGGCGTGCTCAAGGGGCTCGACCGCTTCGAAGGGCGCTCAACGCTCCGCACCTGGATCTTCCGGATCCTGACCAACATCGCCAAGACGCGCGCCGTTCGCGACGGCCGCACGCTGCCGTTCTCCGCGCTGGCCGAACCGGGGCGCGTGCCCGAGTCGGCGGTCGACGCCGATCGCTTCCTTGACCCCGAGCACCCGCGCTGGCCTGGCCACTGGGCCGTCAAGCCCGTGGCCTGGCCAGAGGACGCGCTCCTCGCGGCGGAGACCCGCGGGCGCCTGGCCGAGGCGATCGAGGCCCTGCCGGCGACCCAGCGCGCGGTCATCTCGCTGCGCGACGTCGAGGGGTGGTCGAGCGAGGAGGTCCGTAACGCTCTCGACCTGAGCGAGACAAATCAGCGAGTGCTCCTCCACCGTGCTCGCTCGAAGGTTCGGGCGGCGCTCGAGGAGTACCTGAACGAGGCCGGCACATGAACACCACCTACGCCGAACAGCTGAGCTGCCAGGAGCTCGTGGAGCTCGTCACCGACTACCTCGAGGGCGCGCTCCCGGAGGAGGAGCGCCTGCGCTTCGAGGACCACATCTCCCGCTGCGCCGCCTGCACGATCTACCTCGAGCAGATCCGCCAGACGATCTCGTTGCTCGGGCACCTGCCCGAGGACGCGCTCAGCCCGGAGGCCGAGCGCGAGCTCCTCGATGCTTTCCGCGGCTGGCGCTCCGCAGCCGGGTAACGCGCGAGAGGATCAGCGCTCTCTTGGCCGAAAGTCGGTTCCATGCGCCGATTTGCGTCTGGAATCGCGTTCGCCCTCCTGGCTGTGGTGGTTCTCGGAGTCGCCGTCTTCGCTGTGGGTGTCCTGACCGGCCATTTCGTCGCGGAAGACCAGACGCAGTCGGCAAGTCCGGCGACCACGCGGACGCAGCTGCCGCCGGCGCCCGAGCCTCCCCCGGTGAAGAAGCCCGTTGCCCGGAAGCCTCCGGCTGGGAGCGCGCCGCAGATGCTGAGCGTGCGCATCGTCGCTGCACGCGGTGACTGCTGGGTCTCAGCACGCCGCGGGTCGAAGACCGGGCCGGTGCTCGCCGACAGCGTGCTCACCGCAGGGAACACGCTCAGCCTCCGCGCCCAACGCATTTGGCTCGAGCTCGGAGCCGCGGGCAACGTCGACGTCTCCGTCAACGGAAGACCCCACAAGATCCCCACCGGGACGACGCAGATACTCCTCGATTAGCCGTATCCGCGAGTCGCTCGCCTGCGTTTCACTAGTGGAGGTGCAGAAATGCGGCAGCGATTGCTCCTGCTTGCGCTCACCGGCGTAGCAGGCCTGGCAGCGGGAATCTCCTTCGACAATCGAGCGCTCGGCGACCTGATTCCGTCGTTGACGCTTCCGACGGTGACGCTTCCGACGGTGACCGACCGCCACCGCCCCACTTCCGCCACCGCCCCCACTTCCGCCACCGCCCCCACTTCCGCCACCGCCACTGCCCCCGCTTCCGCCACCGCCGCCGCTTCCTCCGCCGCCTCCGTTGCCGCCCGGCGCACCGCCACCGCCGGTGACGCTCCCGCCGGCGCCTCCGCCTGCGCCCGGCGGCGGCGACAGCAACGGGAGCGGAGCAGTTCCAGCGGCCGGCGGGCAGGGCTTCGTCTCAGCGTCGCCGCGCGGGTCGACGACGCGTAGCGTGCGCGTCTCGCGGACGCGCTTCCCCTCACGCGGCCGCAACCGCGGCACGACGATCGGCTTCCGGCTGGGACGGCCGGGGACGGTCGTGCTCGTCGTGACCGGCCCGAGCCCGAGCTGCAGCGTCGTCGGCCGCAAGTGGGTGCGGGGCCGTAAGGGCATGAACCGTGTCCGCTTCTCGGGTCGCGTCCGCGGCCGCCCCCTGCGGACAGGCAGGTATTCGATCGCCGTGGTGGTCGTGCGCCGCGGCTCACGCACGCGGATCGGGAAGATCGGCGTCGAGGTCGTTCCACCCGGACGCCGTGTGACGCGAACCTCGGCGCCTGTGCCGGCGCCCTGCGCGCCCTTCCTCCAGCGGCCCTCGCCTGCCCGCGGTCCTGATCGGCACAGCTCCGCCTTCGGACAAGGGCGGGATCTCGGGTGCGATCGCGAAGCGCTCTACGCCCAAGCGCACCGGGGGCCCCGGGGTGTTCCGTCCGCCGCATGTCGAGGGTCCAGGCGGCGGGTCGGATCTCACCTGGGTGATCCTCGCGATCACTGCGGCGTTGGGGCTCGGGATCGCCGTGTACGCGGTCAACTTCCTGAAAGGGCCAGAGACGCCGGCCGGCGGGTAGCGTTACCCGCCTTCTGATCGAGCAGCACTTCGGAGAGAGCAGCCCCTGGTCCCTCGGAGTCGAGGAGGAGGTGATGATCCTCGACGCGGAGACGCTCGCGCTCTCGCCGGGCGTCAAGGCCCTCGTGGACTGGGCCGAGGGGCACGAGCTGCCGGGTGTGCTGAAGATGGAGCTGCTCGCCTCGATGGTCGAGCTGGCAACCGGTGTGTGCGAGACGGCGCACGAGGCACTCGAGGCCATGGCGGCGCTGCGGGCCGGTGCGGCGGAGGCGGCGCGCGAGAACGGGCTCGCGCTTGCGGCGGCCGGGACGCACGCGTTCAGCCTGCCGACGGCGCAGCAGATCGCGCCTGACCCGCGCTACCTCGAGTTCGTCAAGTACGCGGGCGTCTCGGCGCGGCGGCAGGCGGTGTGCGGCCTGCACGTTCACGTCGGGATGCCGAGCCCGGAGGCCTGCATGGCCGCGCTCGAAGGAGTGCTCGCCTGGCTTCCCGTCGTGCTCGCCCTGTCGGGGAACTCACCGTTCCTCGCCGGCGAGGAGACCGGCCTGATGTCGAGCCGCGCCGAGGTCCTCGCGGAGCTGCCACGCGCGTCGGCGCCGCCGGTCTTCGGCTCGTATGCGGAGTGGGAGGCGTTCGTCGAGCGCTTCGTCCGGCTCGGCCTCGCCGACGGCTACACGCGCTTCTGGTGGGACATCCGTCCGCACCCGCGCTTCGGGACGCTCGAGATCCGCGCGCCGGACCAGCCGACCTCCGTCGAGCTGACCGGGGCGTTCGCGGCGTTGCTGCAGGCGCTCTGCGCAACGGTCGTCGAAGGGCCTTCGCCCCAGCCCGCGCGACGCGGCGACTATGCCCAGAACCGCTGGGCCGCGCTTCGCTTCGGGCCGCGCGCCGAGCTGATCCATCCCGACGGCGAACGGACGGCCACCGCCGCGGAGCTCGGGCAGGAGCTGCTCGAACTGGTCGCTCCGGCCGCCCGGGAGCTCGGCAGCGAGGACCTGCTGCAGGCGCTCGACCCGACCAGCTGCGAAGGCGACCGGCAGCTCGAGGTCCGCCGCGGCCGCAGCCTCGAGGCGGTCGTCGCGGACGTCGCGGAACGAACGCTAGGATCGAGCCGATGACGCAGTCCGAGACGATCCAGGTCAGCGGGATCCGCTGCGAGCGCTGCGTCGGTCGCCTCGCCGGCGCGCTGCAGGGCCACGA
Source organism: uncultured Actinomycetes bacterium (assembly GCA_963755635.1). Lineage (GTDB taxonomy): Bacteria > Actinomycetota > Thermoleophilia > Gaiellales > Gaiellaceae > AC-32. The sequence goes on from CAVWKS010000037.1 coordinate 42,790, forward strand.
GGGCATCGAGCAGGCGATCGCGAACCTGATGGGCCAGGTTCAGCTCACCTGGGACGACGAGCGCACGAGCCGCGAGGAGATCCTCGCCGCGCTCTCGCGAGCCGGCTTCCGCGAAGTAGCTCCCGTTTAGGGCCGCGAGAGGCGGTCGGGGCCGCGCTGGCGCTCGGCGGGCGGCTCGTCGTGCGCGCCGGTCTGGCTGCTCTGTTCCTCGAGCCTTCGAGCCCGCTCCTGGGCGGCCGGCTCGAGGCCGCTACGGAGCTCCTGCTCCTCAGCGGTTCGGGCCGGGTCGTCGGGGAGCAGCTCGCCGTAGCCCTCCGTCTCGGGCGCCGGGTCGCCGGCCGCGAGGCCGTAGTGCTCGGCCACAGCCTGCTCGTCGACTTTCCCGTCGTCGAGCTTGGGCGAGCGGTCGACGACGGTCTCGGAGACCGTCAAGCGGACGACCTTGTCCGACTCGTCGGTCTCGGCGAACACCTTCGGGACCGCGTGCTTGTGCTTGATCAGGAGCCCGCGCTCGACGATCAGGTTGTCGCCCTTGACCTCGACTACCTGGCCGACCTTCTGGTCGTCGCTCGAAATTACTTCGTAGCCTTCCATCCCCTTGGGCTACCCGGGAATGGACAGGCCGCAAACCTCGTTGCATGAAGAAACCGTCAGCTAGGGTGGCCGCGATGAGCGACGTGACGCCCGAGGCGGATGCGAGGAAGCTCGCCGAAGAGGCGCGCGACCGCGTTCGCTTCGAGGAGGAAGCGCTCGGGCTGGCCGACCAGGTGTACCGTGTCGCAAGGAGGCTCGTGTCCACGCGGGAGGAAGCGGAGGACTTGATGCAGGAGACGTACGCGCGGGCTTTCCGCTCGTGGCGCTCCTACACACCGGGAACGAACCTGCGCGCCTGGCTGCTCCGGATCCTGACCAACCTGAACATCGACCGCGGCCGGCGCGTGCAGCGCTCGCCCGACATGCAGCCGCTCGAGGAAGGCGACTACTTCCTCTACAACAAGCTCGAGGAGGACGGCGGCTCGGCCGAGGACCGCGTCGACGAGCGGCTCTCGCAGGACGACGCCGTCGTGGCGCTGTCGGCGGTGCCGCACGACTTCCGCGACGTGATCGTGCTCGTCGACATCGGCGACTTCAGCTACGCGGACGCTGCGCAGATCCTCGAGATCCCGATCGGGACGGTGATGTCGCGGCTCCACCGCGGGCGCCGGATCCTCAAGCGCGAGCTCGCCGAGCGGGCAGTCGGGAGCACTGTTTGATGCTCGGCTGGGAGGACCCCTGTGCGAAGTGCGAGGAGGTTCTCCAACCGTTTCTCGACCGTCAGCTCGACGAGGACGAGCGCGCCGAGGCGGAGCGGCACCTCGATGCGTGCGGCTACTGCCGCAAGCGCTATGTGTTCGAGGAGCGGATCAGGATGTTCGTCCGCCAGGCCGTGGTCGAGGAGATGTCTCCCGGCCTCAAGGCGAAGCTGGCGGCTTTGCGCACGCCGCTCTAGCAGGTTGCGCCTGTTAACAGGTTGCGCTGGGGGGGCCTGCGATCACCACTAGCCGGCGCGGGTTGTTCCCTCCCGGAAGCGGGCTGACCGCGCCGCAGCCGAGTTGTGACGCCAGCCGCCGAGCAGCTGCCTCGCCGCCCGGCTCGAAGTAGATCACCGTATGCCGGTAGCCGAACCGGTTCGCCTTTGTGACGTGCCCGATCCGGTAGCCGAAGGAGCCGACTCGGCTCGCCAGCTGCCGTGTGTAGTTGATGTCGCCGCTGCCATTGAGGATGTCGGTCGTGAACTTCCACGGCGGCGGTAGTGAGGCGGCAGCCTTGCTCGCCTGTGTCGGGCCGTGGCCGAAGCCGACAAAGAAAGCGCTCACGAGCACGCCGAGGAGCACTCCGGCTGCGACTGTGGCGAACCAGCGCCCGTGCCGGCGGCGCGGGGGAGGCTCGACCGGCAGGCCGGCCAGCCGCCGCGCCTCGCGGTGGTCGATGTCGAGCGACGTCGAGTAGCGGAGGAGCGCCAGAATCGCGGCATCGCTCGAGGGGAAGCGGTAGAGCCGTCCGTCCTCGAGCCACTCGACCTGGTCCGGCCAGAGTGCAGCCCGCTTCGCCGCTTCCTCGACGGTCAGCTTGCGCTGCAAGCGCAGGCCGGCGAGGGGTGACGGCTGCTGGGCGGGTGATGTGTCTAGGTGTCCGGCGAGCTCCACTGCGATCTGCTCCGGGGCACTTGATCGGCGAAATCGATGTCGCCCGGAGGTCCTAGATCGTCGCATGGAACGAGGACGGCGTCGAGGCTGCGCGCGCCTTCGTCCGGAATCCGGCTCCAGGCTTCCCGCGCGAGCACGACGGGGTGCAGGCGTATGCCGCCGTACGTGGCCGCGACGACGGGCGCGCGCGTGTCACGCCAGGCCGCGAGGACGCGGTCGACAGCGTGTGGCGAGAGGTTCGGCCCGTCGCCGAGGATTACGACCGCCGCCTCCACCTCTGCCGGCAGCGCCTGCAGCCCGCAGCGCAGCGAGGCGCCAGGCCCGCGCTCCCAGTCGGGGCAGTGAACCGTGCGGGCGCCCGTCTCCACCTCGTGCGCGCCGAGGACGACGATCATGCCGTCGACCGAGCTCGCACGAACCCGCTCTAGCACCGGCTCGAGCAAGACCTCCTGCTTCGGCGAGCCGAACCGCGTCGCCGCCCCCGCGGCGAGCACGACCGCCCAGGCTTGGTCGCTAGCCGACAGCTTCGAGCGCCCGGCGAATCAGCGTTCGCGCGAGCTCGACCTTGTACGCGGTGCCGGCGAGCGGCGTCGCGCGCTCGAGGTCGTCCGCGGACTCGAGCGCCCACGGAATCGGCGCCACGCCGGCCAGGCCGAGACGGACGCCGTCGCCGAAGCGGGCCGCAGCCACGCCGACGAGCGGGAACGCCCAGCGCTTGCGGTCCATCGCCTTCAGGTAGACGCTCGCTTCCGGGCGCGGCACGTCGAGCTCGAGGATCAGCTCGCCGGGCTCGAGCGCCGTCACGTCGCGGTCGTCCTCGGTCGGCAGGCGGTAGAGCTCGGCGATCGGAAGCTCGCGCCGGTCGGTGCGTAGCGTCGCGCCGAGCGCAAGCAGGGCCGCGGCCGGGTCGGACGGATGGGCCGACGCGCAACGCTCGTTGCCGAAGATCGCGTGCTCCCGGTGCTCGCCTTCGCGGGCGTGGCAGGTCGAGCCGCCGTGCAGGAAGCACGGGTACTTGAGCCGCCAGTACCAGCAGCGCGTCGCCTGCAGCAGGTTCCCGCCGATCGTGCCCATCGAGCGGAGCTGGGGCGACGCGGCCAGGCGGCAGGCCTCGCGCAGGGCTGCCGGGATCTCCGGGTCGGCCTCGAGCTCGGCGAGCGAAGTGCCTGCGCCGATCGTCGTGCCCTGGACGCCCTTCGGGACGACCGCGCGGATGTCGACGAGCGTCTCGGCCTCGACGAGCCCGTCCCGCAGCAGCGGCACGACCTCGGTCCCGCCCGCCAGCGGCAGGCCGCCGTCGACTTCGGCCTCCGCGAGGCTAGACGGCTGCCGGAGCTCCACGCTTCTCCCGCTCGCGCGCCTCGGCGAGGGCGCGCAGCATCGTCTCGCGGTCGACCGGGATCTCGCGGACGTCTGCGCCGGTCGCATCCCGGATCGCGTTGACGATCGCCGCCGCGGTGGGGACGATCGGCGGCTCGCCGAGCCCCTTCGCGCCTAGGTTCGTCAGGTGCGCGTCCGGCTTGTCGACGAGCTCCGCGACGATCTCCGGCACGTCGGCGAACGTCGGCAGCTTGTACGAGTCGAGCGTCCGGGTCAGCACCTTTCCCGTCTGTGGGTCGAGCAGCCGCTTCTCGGAGAGCGTGTGGCCGATCGCCTGGATGACACCGCCCTCGATCTGGCTCTCGGCGCCGAGCGGGTTGATCACACGGCCGACGTCGTGGACGGCGTAGATCCGGTCGACGACGACCTCACCGGTCTCGACGTCGACCGCGACCTCCGCCACCTGGATCCCGAAGGTCAGCACGCGCATCCCGGTCGGGTTCGGCCCGCGGGCGCCCTTGCCGAGGATCTGGCCGTCCTCGAGCAGCCCCGTGATGTCCTCGATCGCCCACGAGCCTCCGAGGTCGCTGACGATCTTGCCGTTCTCGAGCCTGAGCACACGCTCCTCGGTCTCGAAGCGCTGCGCCGCGATCTCGATCAGCTGGCGGCCGACGTCGGCCGCGGCCGAGCGGACGGCCGGGCCCATCGACGGCGTCGTCGACGAGCCGCCGGAGACGACCGCATACGGGCCGTGCGCCGTGTCGCCGAGCTCGACGGTCACGCGCTCGAGCGGGATTCCCAGCTCCTCGGCCGCGATCTGCGCCATCGCCGTCCGCGTGCCCGTGCCGATGTCCTGCATCGCGGTCACGACCGTCACGGTCCCGTCCCCGCCGAGACGAACCCACGCGTACGAGGGCGGGCCGCCGCCGCCGTACCAGAGCTGAGTCGCGAGCCCGACGCCGCGCTTCCACGGCCCCTCGCTGCGCGCCCGCACCTCGTGCCGGCGCTCCCACTGCGGCTCCGCGCGGCGGTAGCACTCCATCAGCTCCTTGGCCGAGAAGGGGCGCTCGTCCATCGGATCGTGGTCGGCGTGGTTGCGGCGCCGGACCTCGAGCGGATCGAGGTCGAGCTTCGCGGCGAGCTCGTCGAGAGCGCACTCGAGCCCGAACGTGCCCTCGACGAAGCCGGGCGCGCGGAACGCGTCCATCGGAGGCGTGTTCAGCCGGACCCCGCGCTCGACCGTCCGGACGTTCTCGCAGGCGTAGAGCATCTGGGCCGGGCCGGCCGTCGGCGGGAGCCAGCCGTCCCAGCCGAGCAGGCACTCGTACTCGGCGTCGATCGCGGTCAGCGTCCCGTCGGCGCGCGCGCCGAGACGCAGCTTCTGGATCGTCGGGTTGCGGTTGCCGGAGTTGACGTTCTCCTCGCGGCGGTCGAGCCGGCAGTGGACGGGCCGGCCGGCCCGCTTCGCCAGCTCGGCGGCGATCAGCGTGTAGTCGCCGGCCGCGCCCTTGGCGCCGAAGCCGCCGCCCATGAAGCGGCAGATCACGCGGACCTTGTCCTTGGGAAGCGAGAACGCCTTGGCGACCTGGTCCCGGACGCCCCAGAGGAACTGCGTCGACGTGTAGACGACGAGCGTGTCGCCCTCCCACTCGCACGCGGACTGGTGCGTCTCGAGCGCGTTGTGGAGGACGCTCTGGGTGCGGTACTCGGCCTCGACGACGGCGTCGGCCTCGGCCAGGCCGCGGTCGACGTCCCCGCGCTCGTAGTCGCGTGGGTCGGCGACGAAGGATTTCTCGGCGAGCGCCTGCTCCCAGTCGAGCAGCGGCTCGAGCACCTCCCACTCGACGTCAATCGCGTTGACGGCTGAGCGCGCCTGGCCGATCGTGTCGGCGGCGACAGCGGCGATCGCTTCGCCCTCGTAGTTCGGCTCCTTGGTCAGCGGGTCGAGATCCTCCGGCCCGATGACTGCTCGCACCCCGGCCATCCCACGGGCCGGCTCGAGGTCGAGCTTGCTCACACGCGCGCGAGCGTGCGGCGAGCGGAGCACGGCGGCATGCAGCATCCCGGGCAAGCGCAGGTCCTGCGTGTAGCGGGCCTCGCCGCGCGCGCGGGCCAGCCCATCGACCCGGGTCGCCGGGCGGCCGACCGTCTGCAGCGGCCCCTCCGGCCACTGCTCGAGAACGTCCTCCTCGACGACGACCCACTGCTCGGTGTAGCGGCCTTCGACTTCCTTCTCGGTGCGGATCAGACGAGCCATCAGCCTCCTCGGTTCCCGGTGGCGACCGCGTCGATCGCCCGTTCGATCTTCGGATACGTGCCGCAGCGGCAGAGATTCCCGGACATCGCGTGCGCGATCTCGTCGTGGCTCGGCTGCGGCGTCGCCTCGAGCAGCGCCGCCGCCGAGACGATCTGGCCGGGCGTACAGAACCCGCACTGGGTCGCGTCGGCCTCGACGAACGCCTCGACGAGCGGGTGCTCGCGCAGGCCCTCGATCGTCGTCACCTCGCGCTCGCCGACGGTGTGGACGAGCGTGATGCACGAGAGCACCGGCACGCCGTCGAGCTGGACCGTGCACGCGCCGCAGTGGCCCTCGTTGCAGGCGACCTTCGTGCCGGTCAGGCCGAGCTCGTCGCGCAGGACCCGGGCGAGCCCCACCCCGACCGGGACGTCCACCCGGTAGACGCCCCCGTTGACCTTCAGCTCAAGCGCCACTTGTCACCGCCAGGATGTCCGCCAGGTGTACGAGCCGAAACGTCGTCCGGCTGACGGCGCGCTGCTCCGCCTCGTCGTCGAGCTCCGGCAGCACGCGCCAGAGCTCCCGCGCGGACTCGAGCAGCTCGCGGATCCGTTCGCGTTCCTCGGCGTGCCCGTCGCGATCGGCGCAGGCGTTCAGCGCGAGCCCGAGCACGCCGATCGTGTCCGGCTGCCGCGTCCAGAGGAGCGGCGTCGCCATCGAGAGGTACTGGTGGATCCGCGCGAAGGCCATCGGCTGGGAAAACGTACCTCCGCCGCGCGGCTGGGTCGGCTCGAGCGGCTCCTCGCCGTCGGCGATCCGGCTCGCGTTGCCCGAGAGCATCCCGCGCAGCCGGTCCTCCTCGAAGCCCGCGAGCTTCGCGGTTCGCACCGCGATCAGGAGCGATGACGGCTGCTGTCCGTAGGGGTAGTCGGAGGCATAGACGACCTGCTCCGGCGAGACCAGGTGGAAGAGGCTGAGCAGGTCGATCGGGCTCCAGACGGAGGTGTCGAAGAAGACGCCCGCCTTGCCGCCGAAGTGGCCCGCCAGCTCGGCGAGGTCGGCGATCCCGGCGTGGGCGATGATCAGCTGCGCCTCCGGGTAGCGCTCGATCAGCCGCGCGAGGTGGTCGGCGATCGGCGGCAGGCCGCGCCCGCCGTGGATCAGGATCGGGACGCGCCGCTCCGCGGCCAGCGCGAACACCGGCGCGAGCCGGTCGTCGTTCAGCAGGAACCGCTGCGCCCGCGGGTGGAGCTTGATCCCGCGAGCGCCGGCGTCGAGGCAGCGCGTCGCCTCCACGATCGGCCGCTCGCCGAGGTCGAGTCGGGCAAACGGGATCAGCCGGCCGCCGGAGCGGCGCGCGTAATCCAGCGTGCGGTCGTTCGCCGCCTGGAAGGCGGGATGGCGGTCGCGCTCGTCCATGCAGAACATGAAGCAGCGCGAGATCCCGTAGCGGTCGTTGATCCGCTCGAGATCGTCGTAGCTCCCGACAAAGCCGTCGATGTCGTGCCCGAGGTGGACGTGCGCGTCGAAGATCTCCGCTCCTGCCGGCAGCTCCCGGGCGAGCTCTTCGTCGTAGCCGGAGAGGATCGCCTGCGCCTTCTGGAGCACCTCGTCCACCGTTTGCGAGTCTAGATGTACGATCCGGGCCGCCGTGGCAGACGTCCTCATCTACGCAGACTCGCTCCGCTCGCCCGAGATGCGGCACGAGGTCCCGATCGCGATCCCGGATGCATTTCTCTACGCGGAGCGGGACGGCGAGCGGCACGTCGTCGTGACCTCCTTCGAGGTCGACCGGATCAAGGCAGTCGCGCCGGAGCTCGCTCTGCTGCCGCCGGAGGAGCTCGGCATCGACGAGCTGTACAAGCAAGGCCTGTCGCGTGAAGAGATCGAGCAGGAGATCGTCGTTCGTGCCGCGCGCCGCTTCGGGATCGAACAGGCCGTCGTCCCGTCGACCTTTCCCCTCGGCCTCGCGGATCACCTGCGCAAGAACGGGATCGAGGTGACCGCGGATCGCGACCGTTTCGTCTCCCGCCGGCGCGCGAAGAACGACTCCGAGCTCGCGGGGATCCGGCGCGCCCAGCGGGCGGCCGAGGCCGGCATGACTGCAGCCCGCGAGATCCTCCAGCAGGCCGAACGACGCAACGGTGACCTCGTCGTGGACGCCAAGCCGCTCACCTGCGAGCTCCTGAAGGCGGCGGTCGAGCAGGCGTTCACCGCAAGCGGCGCCTTCGCGGACGAGTTCATCGTCTCCCACGGCGCCCAGACGGCAGTTGGCCACGACATGGGCTCGGGCCCGATCGCGCCCGACGAGCCGGTCTGCCTCGATCTCTTCCCACGCGATCGCGAGTCGGGCTGCTTCGCAGACATGACGCGCGTCTTCGTCGTCGGCGAGCCCTCCGAGGAGCTCGCCGAGTACCACCGGCTCTGCCGGGAGGCACTCGAGCAGTCGGTCGCCGCGGTCAAGCCCGGCGTCGCCGGCAGCGAGCTGCACCGGATCTCCTGCGCGGTCTTCGAGGAGCACGGCTACCCGACGCTCCTTTCGAAGAAGCCCGGCGAGGTGCTCCAGGACGGCTTCTACCACTCGCTCGGCCACGGAGTCGGGCTCGAGGTGCACGAGGAGCCGGGGCTCGGACGCGGCCCGGGGGAGCTCGTCGCGGGGGACGTGATCGCGGTCGAGCCCGGGCTCTACCGCCACGGCTACGGCGGCTGCCGCCTCGAGGACCTCGTGCTCGTCACCGACGACGGCGCCGAGGTGCTGACGAACTACCCGTACGATCTCCGGCCCTGAGCCTAGTAGGCAAGACGCGCGAAGCGTTTATACTCGCGCGCACATGATCGCAACCCGATCCAGTCGGGTTGCACTGGCCAGTGCCGGTTCCACGCACGGCAGGCGTGGGGATCGGCACAAAAGGAGGTTCCTATGGCTGTTGGCGCTGAGGAACGCGGCGGGCCGATGCTCATCGAGAGCGTTCCGGCGGCAGACCCCGCTCCACTCGGGCTCGCAGGCTTCGCGCTGACCACGTTCCTGCTCAGTGGTCACAACGCCTCGTGGATCCCGGACCTGATCTGGGTCGGGCCCGCGATCTTCTACGGCGGCCTCGCGCAGTTCGCCGCCGGCATGTGGGAGTTCCGGAACCGGAACGTCTTCGGTGCGACGGCGTTCTCGACGTACGGCGGCTTCTGGATGGGACTCGGTCTCTTCATCATCCTCGCGGAGACGACCAAAGGTTGGTTGGCCGGCTATCAGGGAGGCGACCTGACGAACTCGCTCGCGTGGTTCCTCTTCGCGTTCGCCGTCTTCAACACGTACATGCTGATCGGAAGCATGCGCGTGAACGTGGCGATCTTCCTCGTCTTCCTGACGCTCGAGGCGACCGAGATTCTGCTCGTCATCGGGTTCTTCAACCTGTCGCACGGCGGGACCGATTGGTGGCTGCACGCCGGCGGTTGGGTGGGCATCCTCACCGCTGCGGTCGCCTGGTACGCGTCTGCGGCGGGCGTGTGGAACGGCGTCTCCGGCAAGTCCGTGCTCCCGGTCGGCAGGCCGCTCATGGCCTGACCTAGGATGGAGACGTATGCGCATCGAAGAGGAGGCCGGCTCGATCGCGGGCCCGCATCCCGTCCGCGGGCCCGCGTCGGCGCGAGCGTCGTCCTGAGAAGGAGGTGAGCTAGTGGCATCCACTGACGAAGTGCAGGTTTCAGAGGCGCAGATCGCCGTCCACTGGCGGGAGGAGGAGTACTACGACCCGCCGCCCCGGATCGTCAAGGAGGCGAACGCGAACGACCCGGCAATCCGCGACCGCTTCTCCGAGGAGCACTACCCGGAATGCTTCGTGGAGTATGCGGAGATGCTGACCTGGGACAAGAAGTGGGACACGATCCTCGACACGTCGGACCCGCCGTTCTGGAAGTGGTGGGTCGGCGGCAAGCTGAACGCGTGCGTCAACTGCGTCGACCGGCATCTCGAGACGCGGGGCGACCGAAACGCGATCATCTGGGTGCCGGAGCCCGAGGAGGACGAGACGCAGGACGATCACCTACGCCGAGCTGCACCGGCGGGTGAACGAGTTCGCGGCGCTCCTGCAGGACTCCGCCGGCGCCAAGACCGGCGACCGGGTGACGTTCCATCTGCCGATGGTTCCGGAGCTGCCGGTCGCGATGCTGGCCTGCGCACGCCTCGGCGTCATCCACTCCGAGGTCTTCGGCGGCTTCTCCGGCACGGCCTGCGGCCACCGGATGGCCGACGCGGACAGCACGATCCTCGTCACCATGGACGCCTACTACCGGAACGGCGAGCTGATCGACCACAAGGTGAAGGCCGACGAGGCGATCGAGGCCGCCCGCAAGGAGGGGACCGAGATCGAGAAGGTGCTCGTCTTCCGGCGCCTGCCCGGCGAGTACCACTCCGAGAGCCCCATGGTCGAGGGCCGCGACTTCTTTGTCGACGAGCTGCTCGAGCAGTACAAAGGCAAGGAGGTGAAGCCGGTCTCGATGCCGGCCGAGGGGACGCTGTTCCTGATGTACACGAGCGGCACGACCGGCCGCCCGAAGGGTGCCCAGCACTCGATCGGCGGCTACCTCTCCTACGTCACCGGCACGTCGAAGTACTACCAGGACATCCACCCGGACGACACGTACTGGTGCTTCGCCGACATCGGCTGGATCACCGGGCACTCGTACATCGTCTACGGTCCGCTCTCGCTCGGGACGACGAGCGTCATGTACGAAGGCGTCCCGACGTATCCGGACGCCGGGAGGCCGTGGCGGATCGCCGAGAAGCTCGGCGTGGACATCTTCCACACCGCGCCGACGACGATCCGGATGCTGCGCAAGCTCGGCCCGGACGAGCCGGCGAAGTACGACTGCCACTTCAAGACCATGACCACGGTCGGCGAGCCGATCGAGCCCGACGTCTGGCGCTGGTACTTCCACACCGTCGGCAAGGACGAGGCGTCGATCACCGACACGTGGTGGCAGACCGAGAACGGCGGTTTCCTCGGCTCGACGCTGCCCGGGGCTCGAGAAGATGAAGCCGGGCAGCTGCGGCCCGGGTGTCCTCGGCATCTATCCCGTCATCTACGACGAGGAGGGCAACGAGGTCCCGGCCGGCTCCGGCAAGGCGGGCAACATCTGCATCCGCAACCCGTGGCCGGGCTCCTTCCAGACCGTCTGGGGCGACCCCGACCGGTATGTGCAGACCTACTACGAGAAGTACTGCCGTGACAAGACGAGCACCGACTGGCACGACTGGCCGTACTTCGCCAACGACGGCGCGATGCAGGCCGCCGACGGCTACTTCCGCATCCTCGGCCGAGTCGACGACGTGATCAACATCGCCGGCCACCGGCTCGGCACGAAGGAGCTGGAGTCGGCCGCGATCGAGGTCGAGGAGGTCGCCGAGGCGGCCGCGGTTCCCGTCATCGACGAAATCCGCGGGAGGGCGGTCGAGATGTACATCGCGCTCAAGCCGGGCGTCGATGCCGGTGACGAGGTTGCCCAGAAGGTCTCGGCCCAGATCGAGAAGGACATCGGCAAGATCGCCCGCCCGAAGAACGTGTGGATCGTGGCGGACATGCCGAAGACGCGCTCCGGGAAGATCATGCGGCGCGTGATCGCGAGCATCTCGAACTTCGCCGATGTCGGCGACGTGACGACGCTCGCGAACCCGGAGATCGTCGACGAGATCAACGAGCACGTCCGGGCCGAGAAGGTGGCGCGGGGCGACGTTCCGCGGGAGCTCTCGGAGCAGGAGCTCGCGGAGATCAAGGCCTTCGGCCACGCGGAGTAGGCGCGGAGCCTAGGGGACGAGGAGCGCCTCGAAGCGCTCCTCGTCCTCGAACGGGCCGATCAGGGCGAGGTTGAGCCCCTGCGAGGCGATCATGTCGCCCGCGACGCGCTCGACGTCCTCGGGTGTCGCTGAGCACCGCGAGCTGGGTGACACCACCACGCTCGCCGACCCGGCGGTCGTCGAGGAGATCAAGGAACGCGCCGAGACCGAGAAGTCGGACGACGCGTGAGAGTTACCGCGCGCGGCCGGTCGCGGCGGCCTTGAGCGGTAGCGCCGCGGTCAGCCCGCGACGATTGCCTCGAACGGCTTCGCGTCGTCGAACGGCCCGATCAAGGCCAGATTGAGCGCGTTCGAGGCGATCACGTCCTGCGCGACCCGCTGGACGTCCTCCGCGGTGACGGCGTCGAGCCCGGCGAGCACGTCCTCCGGCTCGAGCGCCGGGTCGTTCAGCACCTCGCGTCCGAGCCCGTAGACGATCATCCCCTGCGGGCTCTCGAGCCTCAGCACGAAGCGGCCCTTGGCGAGCGCTCGCGCCTTCTCGAGCTCGTCGGTAGGCACGGGCTCCTCGGCGATCTTGCGGAACTGCTCGGCGATCGTCTCGACCGCCTCCTCGGCGCGGGCGATGTCGACGCCTGCCTGCGAGTAGAGCGAGCCGACGTCGGTGTAGCCCTGGTTGTACGCGTAGACGTAGTAGGCGAGGCCGCGCCGCTCGCGGACCTCGGTGAAGAGACGGGACGACATCCCCGTCCCGAGCACTGCGACGAGCAGCTGGAGCGCCCAGCGGTCCGGGTGGACCATCGGATAGCTCGGCACGCCGAGGCAGAGGTGCGCCTGGTCGGAGTCCTTGCGGTGGATCTTCACCCGAGAGTCCCCGGCGCCGTTCGCCGAGGCCGCGGGCGGCTCGCCGGTCTCCGCGGGCTCGAGGTCGCCGAGCAGGCGCTCGACCGAGCCCAGGTAGTCGCCCTCGAGATTCCCCGCGAGGCCGACGACCATCCGCTCTGGCTTGTACCAGCGGTCGATGTAGTCGAGGAACGTCTCCTGTTTCGCGCCGCGCACCGTCTCCTTGCGCCCGATGATGTCCCAGCCGAGCGGCTGGTCGCCGTAGAGCAGCTCCTCGTAGACGCCGCTGATGAAGTCGCGCGGCGTGTCGAAGTACATGTTCATCTCCTCGACGATCACGCCCTTCTCGCGCTCGATCTCCTCGGGCTCGAACTTCGAGTTGCGCAGCATGTCGACGAGGACGTCGAGCGCCTGGTCGCGGTAGTCGGCGGCGCAGCGGACGTAGTAGCCCGTGTACTCCTTGCCCGTGAAGGCGTTGAACTCGCCGCCGAGGCTGTCCACCTCCATGCCGATGTCCCGCGCGGTCGGGCGGCGCTCGGTGCCCTTGAAGAACATGTGCTCGGCGAAGTGCGCGATTCCGTTCGTCTCGGGGGTCTCGTAGCGCGAGCCGGCGGCGAGCATGATCATGCAGGTGACCGACTGCACCTGCGGCATGTTCGCGCTCAGCACCCGCAGGCCGTTGTCGAGACGGTTCCGCTCAAAAACGTTCATGCCGCCATTCTCTCTCGCCAGCCGTCCGGGATGGCGATTGTGCTGCCGGTGCCGTAGTCGTAGCCGACCAGGACGCTCTTGGCCTCGGCGACGACCTGGCCGTCGACTCGAAGCACGTAGTCGAGATCGAAGCTCTTCTCGCCGAAGCGGCTCGCGCGCACCTCCACGTCGACCTCGTCGTCGAGGCCGACCGGCTCACGGAAGTCGATCTCGATCCGCGCGACGATGATCGGCATCGAGTCGCGCGTCGTCGCGCCGACGTGCTCCAGGAACGCGAAGCGGGCCGACTCGATGTAGGTCAGGAAGACCGCGTTGTTGACGTGGCCCATCGCGTCGAGGTCGCGGAAGCGCACCCGCTCACGATGGACGAAGGCCGGACCGCTCACGGACGTGATGCTAGCGGCCCGGCCTCGCTGGACTCAGGCGGTTACCACCAGGCGCCGCGACTGCGGCCGCCGGCTGCGCCCACGAAGAACATGATCACGAACAGCAGGGCGGCGATCACCGCGAGGATGAAGAGAAAGTGCACGGTGAAGCCGACGCCGAACAGGATCAGCGCGAGGAGTGCAAGCAGAATCAGTAGAAGCATCTTTGGGGAGACCTCCTTTCTGGAGGCCGTCAGATTCCCGGCTTGCCGAAACTGCAAACGCGGTGAGATGCTGCCCGCATGGCCGGTGAAAAGACGAGGCGCGCGATCTTCGCTCAGCCCGACTGGCTGCGCGCCGTGCCGGCCGAGCGGCGGCTGCCCGAGGGGCATGTGCTGCACACAGGCTGCGGCACCTCGTTCCACGCTGCGCAGACCGGCGGGTGGTCCGAGCAGGCGCTGGAGCTCGTGCTCAGGCCTCGCCGCGCGGATGCGCTCGTCGTCGTCAGCCACGAGGGCGACACGCCGCTCACGCTCGAGGCGGCGCGCGCTTTCGACGGACCGGTCTGGCTGATCACCGGCAAGCCCGAGAGCCCGCTCGGCGAGCTGGCCGACGAGGTCGTCGTCGCGACGCCGGAGGTCGAGCAGAGCTGGTGCCACACCGTGAGCTACACGTGCGCGGTCGCCGCGCTCGCCGCGCTGCACGGCGCCGACATCGCCTGGCTGCCCGAAGCCGTGGAGCGAGCGCTCGAGCAGCGCGAGCCCGTCTCCGGGCACGAGCGCTTTCTCGTCGCCGGGCGCCGGACGCGACTGGCCGACGGCGCAGGAGGCCGTTCTGAAGCTGCGCGAAGGCGCGCACGTCGCTGCCGAGGCGCACGAGACCGAGCAGCTCCTGCACGGGCACCTCGCAGCGATCGACGAGTCGGTGCGCGCGTTCGTGCTCGAAGGCGAGGGTCGGGCGGCCGAGCGCGCCGCCGGAGCAGTCGCGGCGCTCAGGGAGCTGGGCTGCGAGACGACCCTCGTGCCGACGGTGCATCCGGTCGTGGACATCGTCCGCTTCCAGCTCCTGACGCTCGACCTCGCCGAGGCGCGCGGCGTCGACCCTGACCCGATCCGAACCGACGATCCGCGCTGGAAGCGGGCGCGGGCGGCGTACGACTAGAGGTCGCGCAGCGCGTCCAGCAGACCGTCGACCTCGTCCGCGGTGTTGTAGTGGACGATGCCGATCCGCAGCGCGCCGTCCGGGAGGCCGAGGCGCTCCATCACCTCGACCGCGTAGTAGTTGCCGCTCCACGTCGCGAAGCCGCGCTCGGCGAGCCGCTCGGCGGCCATGTCCGGGGTCAGACCCCGGACGTGGCCGCAGAAGGTGGGGACACGGCCGTCCATCGTGGGCAGTCCGTAGAGGCGGAACGTGTCGGGCAGGCCCGCGAGGAAGCGCTCGCCGAGCTCCCGCTCGTACGGGACGATCGCCTCGAAGCCGACCGACTCGACGTAGCCGACCGCCGCGTCGAGGCCTGCGAGCAGCTCGTGCGGGAGCGTCCCGGTCTCGAAGCGCGCCCCCGCCGGCCGCTCCGGCGCGGGGCGGACCTTGTAGGGCCGCCAGCGCTCGAGCAGCTCCCTGCGCGCGTACGCGAGGCCCAGGTGGGGCCCGAAGAACTTGTACGGCGAGCAGAGCAGGACGTCGACCCCGGCGGCGTTCACGTCGATCGGCCCGTGCGGGGCGTAGTGGACGGCGTCGACCCAGGCGAGCGCGCCCGCCGAGTGCGCCAGCTCCGCCACGCGAGCCGCGTCGACCAGCGTTCCGACCGCGTTCGACGCCCACGGGAACGCGACCACGCGCGTCCGCTCCGAGAGCAGCGACTCGAGCTGCCCGTAGTCGAGCGTGGTGTCGTCGTGGATCTCCGCGAAGAGCACGCGCAGCCCGAGGTCGTGCGCGAGCTCGAGCCAGGGGGCGACGTTGGCGTCGTGGTCGAGCTTGGTCACGACGATCTCGTCGCCGGGCGCGAGCTCACGGCCGAGCGCGCGCGAGAGCGCGAAGTTGAGCGTCGTCATGTTCGCGCCGAAGACGACCTCCTCCGCCGAGCAAGCCGAGGAAGCGCGCGGCGGCGGCCCGCGCGCCGTCGACGACCTCGCCGCTCCGGCGGCTCGTCGCGAAGGCGCCGCCTAGATTCGCGTTCGACTCGCGCAGGTAGCCGTCGATCGCGTCGATCACTTCGTCGGGCACCTGCGTCCCGCCAGGCCCGTCGAAGAACGCGAGCGGCTGCGCCAGCGCCGGGAAGCGCGCGCGGATGGACGGCGGGATCGAAGGCGACGGTGCTCACGGGCTCACGCTAGCGCAGCCGGGAATGGCACACTGGAGGCGTGGAGGGCTCTGATCGGGCGAACGGCGCCGTCGTCGAGGCGCACGCACTGACACGTCGCTACGGCGAAGGCGAGACAGCCGTCGACGCGCTGCGGGGGATCGACCTCGAGGTCGCGCGCGGAAAGCTGACGACCGTGATGGGCCCCTCAGGCTCGGGCAAGTCGACGCTGATGCACCTGCTGGCTGCGCTCGACAGGCCGACGTCGGGCTACGTCGTCATCGCCGGTACGCGCCTAGGCGAGCTGAGCGACAACGAGGTGACGAAAGTGCGGCGCGAGCACATCGGCTTCGTCTTCCAGTTCTTCAACCTGCTGCCGATGCTCACGGCCGACGAGAACATCCGGCTCCCGCTGACGATCGCGGGCGAGAAGCCGGACCGCGGCTGGTACGAGTCGCTGGTCAAGGACGTCGGGCTCGCAGCCCGGATGAGCCACCGCCCTGCCGAGCTCTCGGGCGGCGAGCAGCAGCGGGTCGCCATAGCTCGCGCCCTCGTCTCGCGGCCGACGGTCGTCTTCGCCGACGAGCCGACCGGCAACCTCGACTCGAGGACGAGTGGCGAGATCCTCGAGCTGATGCGGCACTCGGTCGACGCCTACGGCCAGACGATGGTGATGGTCACGCACGACCCGCGCGCCGCCTCGATCGCCGACCGGATCCTCTTCCTCAACGACGGTTCGATCGTCAAGGACCTGCCGCGCTCCGAGCCGCATGTGGTGCTCGAGGCGATGGAAGAGCTCACGCCGACGTGATCCTCGTCGCGCTCCGGGGCCTCGCCGGGCGCAAGCTCCGGGCCGCGCTGACCGCGTTCGCGATCGTGCTCGGCGTAGCGACGGTCGCCGGCACGTACATCCTGACCGACTCGATCTCGAACGCGTTCGACTCGATCTTCACCGGCATCTACCGCGGGACGGACGCCGCGATCACCGGCCGCTCCGCGATCACCTCGTCGACGTCGGGACAGACCGAGGTGCCGTCGTTCGACCAGTCGCTGCTCCCCAAAGTGCGGCGGCTGCCGGGCGTCGCGGCCGCGGTCGGTGGCGTCGGTGGCGAGGCCCAGCTGATCGGCTCGAACGGCAAGGTGATCTCGTTCGGCGGCGCCCCCAACCTCGGCTTCTCGATCGACGCCTCCCAGCCGCGCTTCAGCTCGCTGACGCTCGTCGAGGGGAACTGGCCGCGTGCGAACGAGGTCGTCGTCGACCGCTCGACCGCGTCGAAGAAGCACATCACGGTCGGCATGACGATCGGCGTGCAGGGGCAGGGCCGCGCACTGCCGTTTCGCGTCTCCGGGCTCGTGAACTTCGGCGCCGCGGCTTCGATCGGCGGCGCCACGCTCGCCGGTTTCGACCTGCAAACCGCGCAGCGGCTCTTCCGCGAGCAAGGCAAGCTCGACCAGATCCGGATCGCGTCGAAGCCGGGAGTCTCCGAGGCGGCCCTGCTCAGCCAGGTCCGCGCGATCCTGCCGCCGCACACGCAGGTGAAGACCGGCGAGGCGCAGGCCGCCTCGGACGCGAGCGACACGAAGTCGTTCCTCTCGTTCCTGCAGACGTTCCTGCTGTCGTTCGGCGGAGTGGCGCTCTTCGTCGGCGCGTTCGTGATCGCGAACTCGATCTCGATCACGATCGCGCAGCGGACGCGCGAGTTCGCGACCCTGCGGACGATCGGCGCGTCGCGCCGGCAGGTGCTCTGGAGCGTGCTCGTCGAGTCGACGGTGACCGGCGTGATCGCCTCGGTTGTCGGGCTCGGGCTCGGCTTTGCGCTGGCGAAGGGACTCTTCGGGCTGTTCGACACGCTCGGCTTCACGCTCCCGAACAGCGGCCTCCTGCTGAAGCCGCGCACGGTCGTCGTCGCGCTGCTGGTCGGGATCGTGGTCACGATCCTCGCGAGCCTCCGGCCCGCCATGCGCGCGACCCGCGTGCCGCCGATCGCGGCCGTTCGCGAGGGTGCCGAGCTGCCGCCCGGCCGCTTCGAGCGCTACCGAGGCTTCGGCTCGGCCGCGCTCGCGCTCCTGGGTTTCGCGGCCCTCGCCTACGGACTCTTCGGGCCCGGGCTCTCGACGAAGCAGATCCTCATCTTCATGGGCATCGGGGCGCTGCTGATCTTCTTCGGCGTCGGCCTGTTCGCGGCCCACCTCGTCGTCCCGCTCGCGCATGGGCTCGGCGCGCCGGGCGCCCGCTTCGGCGGAGCTCCGGGTGTGCTCGCTCGGGAGAACACGCAGCGCAATCCGCAGCGAACCGGTTCCTCGGCAGCGGCGCTCATGATCGGGCTCGCCCTGGTGACCCTGGTCGCGATGCTGGCCCAGGGCATCCGCAGCACCTTCTTCGACGCAGTCGACGCGCTTTGGCAGACGGACTACGCCGTCACGGCGCAGAACAACTTCTCGCCGATCCCGGCGGCCGACTCGGCTCCGGTGCGGAAGGTCGCCGGCGTGCAGGCGGTCGTGGGCGTGCGCCAGGGCGACGCGCGGATCCTCGGCGCGCGCCACTCGCTCACGGCGGTCGATCCCGGCGCCTCGGATGTCTTCACCCTGAGCTGGAAGGAGGGCTCGCAGGCAGTGCTCGGCTCCCTCGGAGCGACAGGCGCCTTCGTCGACTCCGACTACGCGGGCAAGCACCACCTTCACGTCGGCTCGACGGTCCGGGTGCTGGTTCCGAGCGGGGCACAGCCGTCCTTCCGCGTCGACGGCATCTTCAAGCCGCCGACAGGCGGTTCACCGTTCGGTCCGGTCACGATCGGAAGCGCCGAGTTCGACCGCCTCTACGCGCAGCCGACGAACCTGTACGTGTTCGTCAACATGGCGGGAGGCGTCACGCCCGAGAACACGCGGAAGCTCGAGCACGCGCTTGCCAATTACCCGAACGCCAAGGTGCAGGACCAGCAGCAGTTCAAGGACAACCAGGCGGCGGGCCTGAGCGCGATCCTGAACGTCCTCTACGTGCTCCTTGCGCTGTCGGTGGTCGTGAGCCTGTTCGGGATCGTGAACACGCTCGTCCTGACGGTCTTCGAGCGGACGCGCGAGCTCGGAATGCTGCGCGCGGTGGGGATGACGCGGAGCCAGGTGCGCCGGATGATCCGCTACGAGAGCGTGATCACGGCGCTGATCGGCGCCCTGCTTGGGATCACGCTCGGGATCGTGCTCGCCGTGCTCCTGATCGCGCGCGTGAAGCAGATCAACGTCGCATGGCCGGTCACGTCGCTGCTCGCGTTCATCGTCGTCGCGGTGATCGTGGGGCTTCTCGCGGCGATCTTCCCGGCGCGTCGCGCGGCGAGGCTCAACGTGTTGCAGGCACTGCAATACGAGTGATCCAGCTCTGTCCGGGTGCGCCCGTAGGCTGCGGGCGTGCGACGGTTGAGGCCACTCAGCGAGGCAGAGTGCTACCTCCGTTGCTACGGCGCCGGCGACTCCCAGGTGCGGCTCGTTCGGCTGGAGCCGCGCCGCCCGCGTTCGCTCGCGCGGCTCAGCGGTGAGGAGCTGCGCCGGCTGTTCGAGGTGCGGCTGGACGCCCGCGAGGCGGGCCTGGCGGCGTGAAGACGTGCCCGCGCTGGGCGCGGACGAGGCCGAGGCCGCGCGCCGGCCCGCGCAGGCCGCAGCCCTACGGTGAGCGGCGCCGGTGCGCGCCGCGGCGCAAGGCGCATCGAGCCTGCTAGCGCCGTCCCGGACGTCCTGGGGCCCGGGCTTCAGGTCGTCTTCTGCGGGATCAACCCGGGTCGGGTCTCCGCGGCTGCCGGAGCGCATTTCGCGAACCCGCGCAACGACTTCTGGCGGTTGCTCTTCGACGCCGGCTTCACGCCCCGGCTGTACGCGCCGGAGGAGCAGTTCGAGCTGCTCGGGCTCGGAATCGGGCTGACGAACGCGGCCTACCGGACGACGCCGGGATCAGGCGACCTGCGGCGCGCCGACTTCGCGGGCTCGGAGGAGCGTCTGCGGCGACTCGCGCTCGAGCTGCGGCCGCGCGCGCTCGCCTTCGTCGGCAAGGAGGCGTACCGCGGGACGTTCGGCGAGCGGCCGGAGCTCGGTGCGCAGCCGCGGACGCTTGACGGTGTCGGGCTCTTCGTCCTGCCGTCGACGTCTCCCGCGAACGCGGCCGTGCCGTATGCCGAGCGCCTGCGCTGGTTCCGCGAGCTGGCGGCCTGGCTCGAACGCGGCCTGCCCGAGCAGCCAATCGATACGGGAACGTGACAATCGTGCGCCGATTGGCGCGCACCCCTGGCAAACGAGCCCGCGGGTCCGGCAAGCTCGCCTCGAGGGCGGCGGGATGCGACCCCACCCATCTGAAGGGTGGGGGTGTGGGCCAGCGGGCTTCGGCGCGAAGAGCTACCCGCGCCAGCGGTTCGTGATCGGCGTGCGCCGGTCGCGCCCGAAGGCCTTCGGCGTCAACCGCACGCCGGGCGGCGCCTGCCGGCGCTTGTACTCGGCCCGGTCGATCAGCTCGACGGCGCGATCGACCACCTCCGGATCGAACCCGTCCGCCGAGAGCTCCTCGTGCGAGCGGTCCTCCTCGACGTACGCCTCGAGCACTCGGTCGAGCTCCGAGTAGGGGGGAAGTGAGTCTTCGTCGCGCTGGTCCGCCCGCAGCTCGGCGCTCGGCGCGCGCTCGATGGTCGACTGCGGGATCAACTCCCTGCCGGCCTGCTCGTTCAGGTGGCGCGCGAGCCGGAAGACGTCGGTCTTGAAGACGTCCTTCAGCAGCGCGAACCCACCCGCCATGTCGCCGTAGAGCGTCGCGTAGCCGACCGACAGCTCCGACTTGTTGCCGGTCGCGACCACGAGCCAGCCGAACTTGTTCGAGAGCGCCATCAGCAGCAGGCCGCGCACCCGTGCCTGCAGGTTCTCCTCGGCGATGTCGCGCTCCCGGCCGGCAAAGCTCTCCGTGAGCGCGCTCTCGGCCGAGGCCACGACGTCGTCGATCGGGAGCTCGCGGAAGTCGATGCCCAGGCCCTCCGCGAGCAGGCGCGCGTCGCGGCGAGTCTCCTCCGACGAGAACTGCGACGGCATCGAGACGGAGTGGACGCGCTCCGGCCCCAGCGCCTCGACCGCGAGCGCGGCCGTGAGCGCCGAGTCGATCCCGCCGGAGACCGCGATCACCACGTCGGCGAAGCCGTTCTTGTCGACGTAGTCGCGGAGCCCGAGCTCGAGCGCGATCCGCATCTGCTCGAGCTCGCCGAGCGCCGGCGCGACGACCGCCTCGATCCGGTCGGATTGCTCACGAGGGTCGCCGAGCTCGACGAGCGTCGCGTCGGGCGGCGTCGGCCGCTCGCGCGCGAGCGCGCGCCGGCGCAGGTCGCGGAGCCGCCGGCCGACCGCCTCTGCCGGCTCGAGGTCGACGACGAGCAGCGCCTCCTCGAAGCCGGGCGCGCGCGCGAGGACGCTGCCTTCCTCGTCGAGCACCAGCGAGTGCCCGTCGAAGACGAGCTCGTCCTGCGCGCCGACCGAGTTGCAGAACGCGATGAAGCAGGAATTGTCCCGCGCACGCGTCGCGAACATCTCCTCGCGCTCGCGGTCGCGGCAGAGGTGGAACGGCGAGGCCGAGATGTTCGCGATCAGCTGCGCGCCGGCGAGCGCGAGGTCGGTCGCGGGCGGGCCCGGCTGCCAGAGGTCCTCGCAGATCGTCGGGCCGATCAGGGTCTCGCCCACCTGCAGCAACAACAGGTCGCGCGCGGGCGCGAAGTAGCGGTCCTCGTCGAAGACGCCGTAGTTCGGCAGGAAACGCTTGCGGTAGATCGCCTTCACCTCGCCGTCGGCGCACACGGCGCACGCGTTGTGGAGGTCGGCCTGGAGATGGGGGAAGCCGACGAGCGCGACGATCCCGCTCGTCTGGCTCGCGATCTCCCGCAGCGACTCCTCCGCGGCGCGGATGAACCCCGGTCTGAGCAGCAGGTCCTCCGGCGGGTAGCCGGTGACCGCGAGCTCGGGAAGGAGGACGAGGTCGCAGCCGGCCGCCTTCGCCTCCGAGATCGCGCCCAGGATCCGCTCCCGGTTGCCGTCGAGGTCACCGACGGTCGTGTTGATCTGGGCGAGCGCGAGCCTCATGGCGTCAGTTTTAGACTATCAGTCGAAAACCTCACCGCTGCAGCCGGATTGCGTTCAGGTCGTCGCGCTCGATCTCGTCTGCCCGGCCGATCAGCTCCTCGATGTCGTCGTGCTCCGCGTGGATGTAGCGGCCCGCGAGCGCGTCCGCCCGCCCCGAGGCGAGCACGCGTACGAGCTGCGGCGCCAGCTCCGGCGGCGTCCAGGGAGCATCGTCCGAGAAGTTCCCGTCGGTCATCTCCGTCCGTACGAGACCCGGGCTGATCAGGAACACCCGAATCGGCGTGTCGCGGAGGCTGTTCGCGAGCGTCTCGGCGAGCCGGTTGACCGCGGCCTTGCTCGAGGTGTAGGCGGTGCTGCTCGCGCCGGGGAGGTAGCCGGCGCCGCTGCCGGTGATCACGATCCGGCCCGCGCTGCGCTCGAGCATCCCCGGGATCACCGCCCGGCAGCAGTTGTAGACGCCGAGCACGTTGACCTCGAGGACGCGCCACCACTCGTCGGGGTCGCTCTCCCAAAGGTCGCCGGAGACATTGCCGATCCCCGCGTTGGCGGCGAGCAGGTCGATCGGGCCGAGCTCGTTCTTCGTCTTCGCGACCATCCGCTCGACGGCCCCAAGGTCGGTGACGTCGACCTCGAGCGCGAGCCCGCTGAACTCCCGCGCGACCTCCTCGACCTGCTCGCGGGTGCGCGCGGCCACGGCCACGCGCGCGCCCGCCGAGGCGAGCTCGCGGGCGATACCCGCTCCGATCCCGCGCCCGCCGCCGGTGACGAGCGCGATCCGTCCATCCAGACGATCAGCCGGTTGCGACACGTTCGATCTCCTCCAGGGTCTCGGGGTTTTCCAGCGACGAGAGGTCGCCCGGATCGCTGCCGAGCGCCTTCGCGCGCACGGCGCGCCGCACGATCTTCGCACTCCGCGTCTTCGGCAGCGCGGAGACGAAGAGCACGCGCTCGGGCGTGAACGCCTTCCCCAGCTCCGCCGCCGCCAGGCCCCGCAGCTCGCGCTCCAGCTCCTCGGACGGCTCGGCCCCGGGCACCAAGGCACAGAAGATCCAGGCCACCTCGCCCTTCACCTCGTGCGGGACGCCGACCGCGGCCGCCTCCGCCACCGACGGATGCGCGACTACCGCCGACTCGAGCTCCGCCGGCCCGAGCCGCTTGCCCGCGATGTTGAGCGTGTCGTCAGAGCGACCCTGCAGGAACCAGAAGCCGTCCTCGTCGACGAGCGCCCAGTCGCCGTGCACCCAGATGCCCGGCAGCCGTCGCCAGTACGAATCCAAGTACCTTTCGGGATCGCGCCAGAAGCCGCGCGTCATTCCCGGAAACGGCTTGCGGCAGACGAGCTCGCCGACCTCGCCGCGTACCGGCCGCCCCTCGGCATCGACCACGTCCATCGCCATCCCCAGCGCCGGCCCGCCCAGCGAGCACTCCTTGATCGGCACCGCGGGAATGGGCGAGAGGAAGCAGGCTCCGACCTCGGTTCCGCCCGAGCAGTTGATGATCGGGCAGCGCGAGCCGCCGACGTGCTCGAACAGCCAGCGGTACGGCTCGGGGTTCCACGGCTCGCCGGTCGTCACCAGCACGCGCAGCGACGACAGGTCGTGCCGCTCGACGAGCTCCGCGCCGTGCGGGATCAGCGCGCGCACGAGCGTCGGGGAGAGACCCAGGATCGAGACGCGCTCCTGCTCGACGAGGCCCCAGAGCCGGTCCGCGGCCGGCCAGTCGGGCGCGCCTTCGGCGAACACGACCGTGCAGCCCAAAGCCATCCCGCCGACCACCTCCCACGGGCCCATGATCCAGCCCATGTCGGTGACGAAGTGGATCACGTCGCCGGGCTGCGCGTCCGCCTGGTAGGCGACCTCGCGCGTGATCGAGACCAGGAAGCCGCCCTGCACGTGGAGGACGCCCTTCGGCGGGCCGGTCGTCCCGGAGGTGTACGTCAGCAGATACGGGTGCTCCGAGTCGACCTCGAGCGGCTCGAGCTCGCCGGGCGAGTCGGCGACGGCCTCGTCCCAGAAGACGTCGCGGCCCGCCTGCATCGGCACATTGCTGCCGAGCCGCCGCCAGACGACCACGTGCTCGACCGACGGCGACTGTTCTACCGCCTCGTCGACCAGGGACTTCATCGGCACCTCGCGCCCGCGGCGGAGCGAGCCGTCGGCCGTGACGACGACCTTCGCCTCGGAGTGCTGCAGCCGCGCCGCGATCGCCGGAGCCGCGAAGCCGGAGAAGACGGGGACCTGGATCGCTCCAAGGTGCGCGCAGGCGTGCGAGGCGATCGCGACCTCTGGCGACATCGGCAGGAAGAGCGCGACCCGGTCGCCGGCCTCGACGCCGAGCCGCGCGAGCGCCTCGGCAAAGCGCGTCACCTCGCCGGACAGCTCGCGGTAACTGAGCTCGCGCCGCACCCCGTCCTCGCTCTGCCACACCGCCGCCGCGGCGTCGGCCCGCTCGCCTTGCGCCCAGCGGTGCACGCAGTTCCAGGCCAGATTGAGCTTCCCGCCGACGAACCAGGTCGCCCACTCCGGCCCGCGCGAGAGGTCGCAGACCTGCTCCCACGGCCGCGCGAACTCGAGCCCCATGTCCTCGATCGCCTCCGGCCAGAACCGCTCCGGCTCTTCCGCCGAGAAGCGCACGAGCTGCCAGTAGTCGTCGAAGCCGAGCCGCCGCGCGAGGCGCAAGGCGTTCGAGCCCTCGCGCACGGCCTCGCTCGGGCGCCAGATCACGTCCACTGCCGAACCCTAACTTGACGCCTCAGGCTAGTGCCCGCTAACGTAGTAAAGACTAACTTAGAGACGGAGAGGAGTCAGGTGCGCGCGAAGATCTTCGCGGAGGAGAACAAACGCTGGTGGACGCTGGGAGCGCTCTGCTTCGCCCTGTTCATGATCATGCTCGACAACACGGTCGTGAACGTGGCGCTGCCGGCGATCAAGGCCGACCTCGGGATCAGCCAGGCCGAGCTCGAGTGGACCGTCGCCGCGTACGCCCTCACCTTCGCGTCGGTGCTGCTGACCGGCGGCAAGCTGGGCGACCTGTACGGGCGCCGGCTGATCTTCACGATCGGGCTCGTGGTCTTCACGCTCTCGTCGCTGGCCTGTGGGCTCTCCTCGAGCGCTCCGGAGCTGATCGGCGCGCGCGCTGTCCAGGGCGTCGGCGCGGCGCTGATGATGCCCGCGACGCTCTCGATCATCTCTGCGACCTTCGCGGCGCGCGAGCGCGGGATGGCGATCGGCATCTGGGCCGGCGTCTCCGCGATGGCGCTGGCGATCGGGCCGCTGCTCGGCGGGATCATCACCGAGCACATCTCCTGGAACTGGATCTTCTTCGTCAACGTCCCGATCGGCGTGCTCGCCGTCCTCGCCGCGATCTTCGTCGTGCCCGAGTCGAGGGACACGTCGCGCGAGCAGCGTCTCGACCTGCCCGGCCTCCTCACGTCCGGCATCGGGCTGCTGGCGCTCGTCTACGCGCTGATCGAGGCGAACCAGTACGGCTGGACGTCCGCGCGCATCATCGGTCTCTTCGTCGTCGCAGCCGTCTCGCTGACGGCATTCGTCCTGCTCGAGCTCCACCAGCGGCTGCCGATGCTCGACACTCTCGCTCTTCCGCAGCGGCACCTTCGTCGGCGCCAACCTCGTCGCGATCCTGGTCACGCTGGCGATGTTCGGGATCTTCGTCTTCTTCCCGATCTACATGCAGACGTTCCTCGGCTGGTCGCCAACCCAGGCCGGCGCCGCTCTGCTCCCATGGACGCTGATGATCGTGATCTTCGCGCCGATCGCCGGCAAGCTCTCCGACCGGATCGGCTCGCGCTGGCTGATGGCGGGTGGGATGACCGTCGTCGGGATCTGCTGCCTGCTCCTGTCGACCGTCACGGTGGGCTCGACGTTCTGGGACCTGCTGCCCGCCTTCATCCTCGGCGGCCTGGGGATGTCCTTCGTGATGACGCCGATGTCGGCCGCCGCGATGGGCGCCGCCCCGGTCGCCAAGGCCGGCGTCGCCTCGGGCGTGCTCAACACCTTCCGCCAGGTCGGCGTGGCGCTCGGCATCGCGATCATGGGGGCGATCGTGGCCGACCGAGCCGCCACGCACGGCGGCCTCCGCAGCCCGCAGGGCTTCGTCTACGGCCTGACCTTCGGGATGAAGGTGAGCGCGGTGATCTGCTTCGGCGCTGCAATCGCTGCCGCAGTGCTCGTGCGCCGCTACCGCCACGCGGAAGAGGCCGAGCAGCGGCCGATGGAGGTTGCTGCGTGAGTCGGCTCACCGGCGCCGAGCGGAAGCGCTTGGTCGTCGAGTCGGCCTGCAAGATCTTCGCCAAGGGCAGCTACCACGGCTCGACCACCGCGCAGATCGCCCGCGAGACCGGCGTCACCGAGCCGGTCCTCTACCGCCATTTCTCGTCGAAGCGCGAGCTCTATCTCGCCTGCCTCGACACGGTCTGGGAGCAGGTGCGGGCGCTCTGGCAGGACGCGCTCGAACACGAGCAGGACCCGGCCAACTGGCTCAAGTCGATCGGCAAGGCCTACCTCGAGGCGCGTGCCGCCGCGCGCATCGTCCTCGTCGACCTCTGGATCCAGGCGCTGACCGAGGCCGCGGACGACCCCGAGATCCGCCGCGCGCTGCGTCGCCAGGTCCGCGAGGTGCACGAGTTCGTCGCCGACGTGATCCGGCGCGCCCAGGCAGCGGGCGGGATCGTCGCCGAGCGCGACCCGGACGCCGAGGCCTGGATCTTCATCTCGCTCGGCCTGCTCAGCACGATCGACCACCGCCTCGGCAACCTCGTCGGCGGCGAGTTCGAGGACATCGTGGCCAGCCGGCGCGTCTGGATGACGGGCAGCGACATTTGACGTAAGCCGCGCGCAGTCGCTGCTGGTGCTGCTCTAGCGCCCAGTTTGCTCTCAAGTGGACGGCGTTGCCATCCGATCATTCGTGAGATGAGTCGCCGCCCGCTCTTCTTGCTCGCGCTTCTGGTTGCCCTCGTCTTCGTCGCCACAGCTTCGAGCACCGACTACACGGGCGATGTCGACTACTGGGGCGCGCTGAAGGTCAGCATCGACAACAACCAGGTGACAGCTCTCCAAGGGCACAGCGGCGGCATCCCCTGTGGTGGTGGCACCCAGATCAACCCGGTGAACTTCAGCTTGTCCTCACCGGTCCCGGTCGTCGACGGCAAGTTCCATGCCGAGGGAACGGCGCTGGACGACTACCGCCACGCGATCGCCTGGTCGCTCGACGCGACGATCTCGGTCAGCCGGACGATCTCAGGGACGGTCTCGCTTTCGGGACCGCCGCCGGTCGGCTCCGGCACCTGCTCGCGCACCTTCCGGGTTGCCGCGATCATTCCGCCGAGCAGCGCCCTCCCGCCGCAACAGACCACCTTCGTCGACGCGACTCCGCCGAGCTCGGGACAGATCGCGCCCGACGTGAACTTCGACTTCCGCCACGGCGTCATCACGCATTTCAGCGCCCGCGCGAGCACGATGTGCGGCCGGTCGGAGATGGACGCTCGTCTCTACTCGACCGCCTACCACCTCGACCCGATCCAGGTCAACGGCGGCCGCTTTCGCATCGTCGCCGACGTGCTCGACGAGTACAGCGTCGTCACCCACGTCGTCGTGGCCGGGCGGATCATCGGCAAGAGCGCGACCGGCACGATCGACTCGTCGCGCTCCCAGGACCTGAACGGAACGATCGTCCCCTGCAGCCAGCATTACCGCTGGAAGGCGGTCGCGAGCCGTCCCTCGGCCGCGGGTCGGGCGGGTGGCGCCTTCTACGACGTGCTGCCCTACCGCTACGGCCGACCCGGTTCCTACCAGTACTACTTCGCGCCCGAGCCCAGAGCCTGCATCAACCACGTCAGCGCCGTCCGCTTCACGGTGGCCGGCGTGTCGCGGACGATCCACTGCAACACCCGTCGAAAGCTCGGGCCACTCCAGCCCAAGCGCAGCTATCGCATCCGCGCCCTTGCGCTCCACACGCGGCGTGGGAAGACGGTTGCCCGCTCCCGGCTCGCCGATTCGCTCACCTACCTTCCGGGCGACGATGCGAATTGGGTCCCGGGGCCTTGGATTCCGTGACAGCGTGCGCGCTGGCCCAGCGAGCGTTCCTTCTCGCTGCCTAGAGGCTCAAGGCTCAAGTTCCAACTGGACAGGCCGATTACGGGCTTAGTGGCCGTCCCACAAACAAGGAGCGTGTGACTTTGAACTGGGCAATCTTCGCACTCGTCGTAGGCGTCTTCCTCCTCCTCGTCTTTCCGGTCTTCGTCATCGGGAAGCGGCGTGGCCTCAAGAATTCGTGGGCGGCCTTCATCCCGCTGCTCGGTCCCTGGATCGTGCTCTTCGAATCGATCGGGCGCAGCGGCTGGTTGTCACTGATGGTCTTCATCCCGACCGTCGGCCCGCTGGTGGCGGCGGTCTGGACGGCAGTGGAGATGCCCGGTCGTCACGATCGCTCCCGATGGTGGACGCTGGTTCTGCTGATCCCCGGCGTCAACCTGATCGGCTACTGGTTCTATGCGTTCACGCTGCCGAACGACGGCCTGACGTTCGCCTACTAAGTCCCCTCTTCGGCGGATAGGTCCGACACGATGTGACGTTTCGGGCCTGCTCCGCCGTATCTTTCGTGAGATGAGGCTCTTGATGGGCGCCGCTGCCCTACTCGCGATCGCGCCCGCGCTGGCTGCCTGCGCGAGCGGCCACCGTGCGACTGGCGGATCGCAGACCACGTCGACGATCGCACGACCCGGCCCGTATGTCGTGTCCCAGCGCGTGTACAGCGAGAATCATCTGCCTCGGCCACTAGTGAGGCGGATCGCTGCGGAGGCTCGGAGGCTGACCAGGGGGCTCGGCGATTCGTCCGTGAAGACGGCGGCGGTATATGGGCCGCGGTCACGGACTCGTGCTCGTCAAGGCTTCATCCGATGCCTGGGAGCGCACAACTGCTCGAGAGCGGACGGGCTTCTACCTGATCGTCGTCCGTGGCCACTTCGTCTGCCACTCATGCTCGGTTCCGTCAGGAGGCGAATGCTCCCCGCGGGACGATCGCGACGGACATCTGGTCGCGAACAGAGGGAGGCACCGACTTCGGACTTAGCCGCCGCCTCCCTGCCGCAATGTCTCGGCTCGGCAGTCCGACCGTGATCAGTTTGGGCTAGACCCAGGGTCCCCGCAGCTCTGGCCGTAGATCGGGTCGCATCGATCCGCCGCCGGAGGCCGGCTTTGCCGGCCGGGAGGCCCACGACGACAAAGAACACTCGCCGAGCGCGACAGCGGCCGGCATGTCAAGCGCGAGAGCCCTGTCCACTTCTCGAAAGGAGGGGGCTCGCGGGGGAACCAGGGGTTCCCCCGTGAAAGAAAAGGCCCCCGCTGCGGCTCGGGGGCCTTTATGTGATTTTGTGCGCCTTTTCTTTGAGAGGCGACGACCCGGAGGCCTTGGCTCTGCGGCCCAGCCACGCCTCCGGGCCTTCGTCGCCATCTCTCTGGCGCGCCCCTTGCATCACGAGCCTGGCGTCCGGCTCGGTGCAAGGTGGACTGACTATAGAGGCGGTTCCCCCAAGAGTCAAGTGCCTCGGTCAAGTGATTTTCAGACATGTCACTTGACTCGATTTCCGCTTGGTTATGACCTTTTCGAGGGATTTGGTCAAAGGGCCACTTGCGCCGACGTCAAGTATGCGTTTCACTTACACATGCCGCTAATGCCGCGTACCCCTCTCACTGCTCAGACCCGCACCCCGCTCCACGCCGCCGGAACTCGACTCGGTGAGCGTCTGCGGCAGCTGCGCGTTGCGGCCGGTCTGACCCAGACCGATCTGGCCGGTGACAGGTTCTCCAAGGAATACATCAGCCAGATCGAGCGTGGCAAGACCCGGCCCACTCACGACACGGTCGAATGGCTGGCGGCGAAGCTGGGCGTCGACCCGACCTTCCTCGAGAAGGGCGTCTCCGCCGACGAGCGGAGCCGCGTCGAAGCGCTGCTCGCCCGCGCCGAGGCGCTGACCAACGCGCACCGCTACGACGAAGCGGTCGAAGAGCTCGAGAACTCACGCACCGCGGTCCTCGCGACCGGTGCCGCCGAGCTCGAGCAGCGCTCGCTGATGTCGGAGGCATGGGCGCGGATGGAGCGCGGCGAGGTCAGGCCCGCGATCCAGCTGCTCGAGCGCTGCCGCGCGATCGCCGAGGGGCCCGGCTTCTCGGACGTCGACCGCGCGCAGGTGCTCTTCCGGATGGGCGTCTGCCGCTACCACCTTTCGAGCATTGCGTCGGCCGTCTCGCTGTTCAGCGAAGCGCTGGGGCTCGCCGAGGGATCGAATCTGCCGTGTGACCTGCTGCGATCCGAGATCCTCGGCTGGCGCTCCCGTTGCCGACGCCGGCAGCGCGACCTGGAAGCAGCGCGCGAGGACGTCGAGCGCGCGCTCGAGCTGGCGCAGGCGCTCGGCGACGAGCAGACGATGGCCAGCACGTACTTCCAGGCCTCGATGGTCGCCGAGCGGATGGGCCACTGGGTGCTTGCCCGCAGCTACGCGGAGCGCGCCAAGGCTTACTGCGAGCAGCTGAACGACGAGCGCAATGTCGGCCGGCTGCTGAACAACCTCGGCGGTCTCAACTTCCAGCTCGGCAAGCCCGAGCAGGCGATCGAGCAGCTCAAGGACGCGTATCGCGTGCTGCTCGACAAGGGCAGCGAGGCCGAGGCGGCCAACGTCGTCTCGTCGCTCGCGCACGTGCACCTGATGACCGGTCAGGTGCAGTCGGCCGAGGAGGAGGCGCGGCACGCGCTCGATCTCCTCGATGGCCGCGAAGATTTCCTGGTCGACATCGCTCCGACCCAGCTCGTGCTGGGCCGCGCGTTGCTCGAGCAGGGACGCCTCGACGATGCTCAGGAGATGCTGGGCGCGGCGGAGGCAAGCGCAGATCAACTCGAATCGATCAGCCACCGCGCAGCGGCCTGGCTGGCACAGGGCGACCTGGCAGTGCGTCGCGGCGAGGACGCGACGGCTGCACGGCTGTACCGCAAGGCCGCGGAAGCCCTACAGGATGTCCGCTTCTAAGCCGATGAAGGAGGTGACTATGAAAAAGGCACGCATGATCTCTGTGGTCGCGGCGCTGTGTCTGCTGGCGTTCTCGTTCCAGGGTATGGCTCGGGGCAACTCGCACAGCCACGGCCACACCGACGACGGCGGCGTGATCAGCTGGTTCGACGGGCTCTAGGCCGGGCGTAGGTTTTTCGCTGCGCCCGGGCCTGGGGTCTCACATCGGACGCCTGAGGCGCACGGCGGGCTCGCCGGTCGCACTCCTGCTCAACGACCGGCGGCGCACGTCACGTCGCTAGACCCGGCCGGTGGGCCACGTTCTGGCGGTTTTTCTCTTGCGGCCGGCGTAGCTTCTGCCTGCGGTTCGTCCTTCTAGCGGCGATCCGTGCGGCTCCTTTGGAGTTTCGTGCGGCCGCCTCCGCGGAGAAGAACCTTCTGTGGGCGCACGCATGCAACGAACCAAGCGCACCCTCGAGGTCGCGCGCACTGCACGGCGGCAGAGCCTGCTCCGCGTCCTGCGCGAAGTGGGCGTCGTCGGCGACAGGCCGGCCACGCGTGAGGGCGCGGTCGAGTTCCGCCGCGCGCTGGAGGAGCTCGGCACCACCTACCTGAAGCTCGGCCAGCTGCTCTCCTCGCGGCCTGACCTCCTGCCCGACGTCTACATCGAGGAGCTCGGGAAGCTCGTGGACGAGGTGCCGCCGTTTCCGTTCGCCGAGGTCGAGCAGGTCGTTCGCGAGGACCTCGGCGAGGGCGTGGTCGCGCGGCTGGAGCCGGAGCCGCTCGCCGCGGCGTCGATCGCGCAGATCCACGAGGCGGTGCTCGCCGACGGGCGCGACGTCGTGCTCAAGGTGCGCCGCCCGGGGATCCGCGAGCAGGTCGAGCTCGACCTGGACGTGATCCGCAGCGCCGTCGGCTTTCTCGACAAGCGCTCCGAGACGGCCCAGATGCTGCAGCTGCGGGCGCTCGAGGAGGAGCTCGAGGTCCACCTGCGGGCCGAGCTCAACTTCGTCGAGGAGGCGAGCAACACGGAGCTGATCCGCGGATTCGTCGCCGACTACGAGAACCTCGTCGTGCCGCAGGTGATCCGGCCGTACGTGACCGAGCGGCTGCTGGTGCTCGAGCGGCTCCGCGGCAAGAAGGTCGAGGCCGGCCACGGCCTGCCGCAGGAACGGGCGGCCGAGCTCGCGCGGGACTTCTTCCGCGCCTACATCCGCCAGGTGACGCTCGAAGGCGTCTACCACGCAGATCCTCACCGCGGCAACGTGATCCTGACCGACGACGGCCGGATCGGGCTGCTCGATTTCGGACTGCTCGGGCGGCTCGACGAGGAGACGCGCGCCCGGCTCTCGGCGCTCCTGCTCGCGGTTGCCCAGAACCAGGCGGACGACGTCGCGGCGCTGCTGCTCTCGCTCTCGGTGACGACGCTCGACTCGGACGAGCCGGGCTTCGTCCACGAGCTGCGGCGCAAGCTGCCGCGCTACCACTGGCGCCCGCTGGCGGGAATCCCGACGGGCGAGGCGCTCGCCGACCTGCAGCGCATCGCGCTGCGCCACGGCGTGCGCCTGCCGACCAGCTTCGCCCTGGTCGGCAAGACGCTCTCGCAGGCCGACTCGATCGCGCGGACGCTCGACCCCGAGCTCGACCCGGTGCAGCTGATCGAGCGCGAGTCCTACGAGCTGGTGCTCAAGGAGGCCGAGGCGCAGCTCGAGCCGACTCGCTTCTTCAGCAACCTCTACGCCCAGGTCGGCACGCTCTCGCGGCTCCCGCGCCGCCTCGGGCAGATCGCCGACCAGCTCGAGGCGGGCACGCTCAAGGTGGGAGTGGTCCCGGCGAACCTCGACGACACCGAGCAGATGCTCCGCTCGGTCGCGAACCGCGTCGGCGCCTCGATCATCGTGGTCGGCCTGCTCGTCTCGTCGGCCCTGATGGCGCGCGTGAACCACGTCGTCGCGCTCGTCGGCTTCTGCCTTTCCGCGGTGATCGGCCTCTACATGATCTGGCGCATCATCAAGACGCCCGGTGAGTTGTAGGAGGAGCGCCCCTGCGCGCCGCGAACTGGGCGCGCACAGAAGCTCCTCCTCTCCCCTGACAGCGGCGGCTCCCACTCGAGCCGCCGCTGCTTTAACCGGGGAATATTCGGGGCACTTCGTTCGTCTGTAGACGAAACCGTCCTTGATCCCTACAGTTCCCCGAACGCTTTCTGGAGAGCGCGTGAATCTGGACACCGACACGATCAAATTGACCGACCTCGCCTCGTGCGGGGGCTGTGCCTCGAAGTACTCCGCAGCCCGGCTCGAGCAGCTGCTCGCGGGGTTCGTTCCGGCCGAGGCCGAGAACCTGCTGGTGGGCCTCTCGCCGGCCGACGACGCGGCCGTCTACCTGCTCGACGACGAGCGCGCACTGATCTTCACGCTCGACTTCTTCCCGCCGGTCGTCGACAACCCGGCCGACTACGGCGCGATCGCCGCGACCAACGCGCTCAACGACGTCTTCGCGATGGGCGGCACCCCGCTGCTCGCGCTCTCGATCGCGGCCTTCCCCGAGGAGCTGCCGATGGAGATGCTCGCGGAGATCTTCGCGGCCGCGGACGAGCAGGTGCGCGCGGCGGGCGGGCTGCTCGCGGGCGGGCACACGATCCGCGACGCGGAGCCGAAGTACGGGCTCGCGGTCATCGGCACCGTGCATCCGAACGGGATCTGGCCGAAGAACGGCGCGAAGCCCGGTGACGCGCTATTCGTGACGAAGCCGCTCGGGACGGGCCTGATCATGACCGGCTTCAAGCGCGGCGCCGTCGGCACGCAGCAGCTCGAGCGCGCGATTCGCTGGATGCGGACGCTGAACGACCGGGCGGCCGAGGTCCTGCGTGGGCAGGCGCCGAACGCCGTCACCGACGTGACGGGCTTCGGGCTCTTCGGCCACGCGCACGAGGTCGCCGAGCGGAGCGGCGTGCGCATCCTGCTCGAGTCGGAGCGTTTCCCCGCGATCGACGGGGCCCTCGACGTCGCCCGCCGGGGAATCCGCACGAGCGGCGATCCCCGGAACCGCGATTTCGCCGCCCCGCACCTCCAGTTGGACGGCGTGCCGGAAACGCTGGTCGCGCTCGGCTACGACCCGCAGACCGCCGGCGGGCTGCTCGTCTCGCTCCCGCGTGAGCGGGCGGCGGCGCTCGAGGCCGAGTTCGAGGCGCGCAAGCTCTTCATCCGCCGCGTGGGCTGGGTCGAGGAGGGCGCCGGCGTCGCCGTCGCATGATCGCCCGCGGCATGGTCCACGGGCGGTTCCAGCCCTTCCACAACGGTCATCTCGAGTATCTGGCCGGCGCCGCGAGGCACTGCCGCGAGCTGTTCGTCGGGATCACGAACCCTGACCCGGCGCACGTCCTGCCGGAGGAGTCCGACCCGCTCCGGCACCTGCCCGAGTCGAATCCGTACACGTACGTCGAGCGCATGCTGATGGTCAGGGCTGCGGCCGCAGACGCGGGGATCGGTGCCGAGCGGCTGCACATCGTCCCGTTCCCGGTCAACGAGCCCGAGCTCTGGCCCGTCTACGTGCCGGCCGGCGTCGTCCAATTCATCCGGCTCTTCTCCGACTGGGGCGGGACGAAGCTCGAGCGCCTGCGCGAGGCCGGCTA
Organism: uncultured Actinomycetes bacterium; assembly: GCA_963755635.1. Lineage (GTDB taxonomy): Bacteria > Actinomycetota > Thermoleophilia > Gaiellales > Gaiellaceae > AC-32. The sequence continues at coordinate 77,272 of CAVWKS010000037.1, forward strand.
CGAGGTCGTCGTGCTCGACGAAGGGCAGCTCGAAGGAGATCTCCGGTGCCGACGTGCGGGACGCGATGCGAAACGGGGACGGCTGGGAACGGCTCGTACCGCCCGGTGTTGCCTCGCTTCTGCGCGAGATGCAACGGACCCCGGTGTAAAAGTGCTGTAAGCGCCAGGAACTTTCCGGTTGCGGCGGCGTTTCAGTGGAAAGGAGAGACTCGCCGTCCAGTCAGGGGGTTCCGATTCAAATGCGCAGCATCGTTCTCACAATGGTCGCGGCCGCCGCGCTCGTGCTCGCGGGCGCGTCCCAACCGGCCACGACCGCAGTCACCAAGGCCGTCAACATCACCTCGACCGCGTTCAAGCCGGCGACCGTCAAGATCGCCACGGGCGACTCGGTCAAATGGACGAACAAGGACACGAAGACGCACCAGGTCGTCTCCAACAGCGGCGCCTTCGCCTCCACGATCCTCGGCCCCGGGAAGAGCTATTCGCACAGGTTCGACACTGCGGGCACCTACCGCTACCACGACGCCTTGCATCCGAGCTTGACCGGCAAGGTCGTCGTGAGCGGGCCGCCGCCGGCAGTCACGATCGGCGCCGGCAAACCGATCATCATCTACGGCGCCAAGATACACGTCTCAGGTCAGATCTCGAGCGCACAGGCGGGCGAGACCGTGACCGTCTACGCCCAGCCGTACCTCGAGCCGTCGCCCACGCTGGTCGCCACGCTGATTACCGGCACCAACGGGGTCTGGGACACGGTCGTCCAGCCGTCGCTCCTGACCACCTACCAGGCGCACTGGAAGGCCACGCTCAGCTCGACCGTGATGGTGGCCGTCCATCCGCAGGTGCTGTTCACGTTGCGTCGCGGGCACGGCGTCGTGCGCGTCAGAGCGGCGCGGTCGATGGCCGGCAAGAAGGTCTACATCCAGCGGCGCACCCGCTTCGGCGAGTGGATCAAGATCAGGCGCGTGATTCTCGGCAGCAGCTCGGCCCGGTCCTTCCGGATGCGGCTGCCGCGCGGCCGCTACGTCCTGCGGGCCTACATGACCGTCAACCAGGCAGGCCCGGGCTACCTGGACGGGATCAGCCGCGCTCGCTTTTACCGCGTGAGGTAACGCTCCTACACAGGGGCGCGGGTTAGCCTGCGCCCCTGTGTACCCGATCGTCGTCATCCTGCTCGACGGGCTCGGCGACCGAGCTCACCAGGCGCTCGGCGGGCGGACCGGGAACGAGGCGGCCACGACGCCGAACCTCGACCGGCTCGCGGTCGCGGGGTCCTGCGGCGTGCTCTACGCGGTCGGTCCGGGACGCGCGCCGTCGAGCGAGGTCGCGCACTGGTCGATGCTCGGCTACCGGCCCGACGAGTTCCCGGGTCGCGCGGTCTTCGAGGCGCTCGGGCGCGGGCAGGAGGTCAGCGCCGAGCACGTCTTCGCGTACGCGGCGCTCAGGCCGGCGGAGCGGCGGGACGACGGCTGGTGGCTGACCGGCCGGCCCGACCCGGAGCGTGACGCCGAGGAGGCCGAGCGGCTGGTCGAGCGCTGCGACGGCATCGAGCTCGACGGGCTGACGTTCTCGCTCTCGCACGTCTGGCGCGGCGAGGCGGTCCTGCGGATCTCCGGGGGCGCGGACGAGCGGGTAACCGACACCGACGCGTTCTTCCGCGCGTGGCATCCCATGCTCCGGCCGCAGGCGCTCGTCCCCGAGGCCGAGCGGACGGCGCGTGCCTGCGAGGAGTGGACGCGCGAGGTGATGCGCCGGCTCGACGGCGAGCGCTTCAACGTGATCACGCTCAAGTGGTTCGGGCGGCCGCGTGCGGTGCCGTCGTTCCTCGAGCGGCACGGCGTGAGCGGGACGTTTGCCGCGGACTCGGCGTTCCTGCGCGGCCTCGGGGTCGCGCTCGGCCTGGCTCCCGTCGACGCGCCGGAGACGGACGACCCGGTCGGCGACCTGCGTGGGCGGCTCGAGCTCGTCGGCGAGCGGCTCGACGCGGGGGAGACGTTCGTCTTCGTACACCAGAAGACGACCGACGCTGCCGGGCACACGAAGGACCCGCAGGTCAAGCGCGAGACGATCTCGCAGCTCGACGCGGCACTCGGCTCGCTGCCGACCGATCGCGCGATCGTCTGCCTGACGGGCGACCACGCCACTCCGGCCTCGCCGGACGTGATCCACTCGGGCGATCCGGTGCCGCTCCTCGTCGCCGGGCCGGGCGTTCGGGCGGATTCGGTCGAGCGCTTCGGCGAGCTCGACTGCGCGGCGGGGATCCTCGGCCAGCTGCGCGGGCCCGACCTGATGCCCGTGCTGCTGAACGCCGCCGACCGGCCCCTGTTCCTCGGCTCGCGGCCGACGCCCTTCGACGGAGCAGACGGCTACCCTGCGCTGTTGGAGCCCCTCCTCTGATGGCTGTCGAATCAACGATCGCGCACGCCCGGCGCTTCGAGCTCTCGGCAGCGCAGTTCCTCTGGGCGGCGCTCGCTTCTGTCGGCGCGCTCTGGCTGATCATGGTGACGGGCGCTGCGGTCCGCTTGACCGACTCGGGGCTCGGCTGCCGGCACTGGCCCGGCTGCGAGCGCGGGCACCCGTTGCCGGCGAAGGACTACCACGCGTTCATCGAGTTCGGGAACCGCGTGGTCGGCGGCGTGACGATCGTGATCGTGCTGCTGACGGCGCTCGCGGCGCTCCGGACGCCTGAGCTCTCGCGGGGCGCGCGCCGGCTCGCCTGGGCCGTGTTCGCCGGGACGCTCGCGCAGGCGCCGCTCGGCTACCTCGCCGTCAAGACCGACCTGCGCTGGCCGGTCGTCGCGGCGCACCTGTTGCTTTCGGCGATCGTGCTCGCCGGCGCGGTCGTGCTCGCGCTCGACACCTACTCGACGGTGCGCGGGCGAGCCGAGCCGCTCGTGCCGCTCGAGCTACGCCGGCTCGGCCTGGTCGTCGGGGCTGCAGCGCTCGCCCTGCTGGTGACGGGGACGCTCGCGACCGCCGCAGGACCGCACTCGGGCGGTGGCACCACGCACGTCTCCCGGCTCTGGCGTTTCCAGCCGGTGATCTTCATCCACGCGGGCGCGGTCGCCGTCTTCGGCGTCGGGCTCGTGTTCGTGCTCGGCTATCTCGCCGCGCGGCGAGAGCGCTCTCCGCGTCTCTTCCGGCTCGGCCTGGCCGTGCTCGGCCTGCTCGGCGTCCAGATGATCCTCGGCGAGATCCAGTACCGGACGCACCTGCCGTGGGGCCTGGTGCTCGCACATGTCGGCCTCGCCGCGGCCGTCTGGGCGCTGCTCGTCGCTTTCGTCACGGTTCTGTGGCGCCCGCCGCAGCCACTCGTTCCGGGCCGCACGTAGACTGAAAACGATGGCCGGCGAGCTTCGAGTCCACCGGCGGCCGGAGCTCACCCGGCCCGTGCTGGTCGCGGCTTTCCGCGGCTGGAACGACGGTGCGCAGGCCGCCTCGCTCGCCGCCGGGTACCTCGCGAAGACGTGGCAGGCGGAGCGTTTCGCCGACGTCGACCCCGAGGAGTTCTTCGACTTTCAGGCCGCCCGCCCGCACGTCTCGCTGGAAGACGGCATCACCCGCAAGATCGACTGGCCCGAGACAGCCTTCTACTACACGAGGCCGGAGGGCCTCGACCGCGACGTCGTCCTGCTGCTCGGAATCGAGCCGAACCTGCGCTGGCGGACCTTCACGGAGCTCGTGATGGGCCTCGTGCGCGAGCTCGGCGTCGAGCTGATGATCACGCTCGGCGCGCTCCTGGCCGACGTCCCGCACACGCGGCCCTCGCCGGTCACCGGCAGCGCGAGCGATCCGGAGCTCGTCCGGCAGCTCGGCCTCTCGTCGTCGCGCTACGAGGGCCCGACCGGGATCGTCGGCGTCCTGCACGACGCGTGCAAGCGCGCCGACATCCCTTCCGCGAGCCTCTGGGCGGCGGTGCCGCACTACGTCTCGCTGACGCCGAGCCCGCGGGCTGCGGTCGCGCTCTGCGAGCGGCTCGGCACTCTGATCGGCGTCGAGGTCGACGTCGACGAGCTCGAGGAAGCGGCGCGCAGCTACGAGGAGCAGGTCAGCGAGGCGGTCGCGTCGGACGAGGACACGGCCTCGTACGTCGAGGAGCTCGAGCGCCGCGTGGACGAGCTCGAAGAGGAGCAGCCGGACCTGCCCTCCGGCGACGCCCTCGCGGCCGAGCTGACGCGCTTCCTGCGCGAGCGCGAAGAGGACGACGACGGCGGCGACGCCGCGCGCGAGCAGTAAGCCGCCTGTGCGGCAGAGCGTCAGCCTGGTCACGCTCGGCGTCTCCGATTATGGGCAGGCCAGGGAGTTCTACGAGGCGCTCGGCTGGTCGGTCACCTGGGAGGCGCAGGAGACGAGCTTCTTCCAGGCGAACGGCGTCGTCCTCGTGCTCTGGAGCCGGGAGAAGCTCGCCGGCGACATGGGCATCGGCGACGACGCGGTGGGCTGGGGCGGGATCGCGCTGGCGCACAACGTCGGCTCGCGCGAGGAGGTGCACGAGATCGTCGAGCTGGCGAGGAGCAACGGCGCAGAGGTCACGCGAGAGCCGTCGGAGACGTTCTACGGCGGCTACGCGGGCGCGTTCCGCGATCCTGACGGGCACGCGTGGGAGATCGCCCACAACCCGGGCTTCGGGCTCCTCGAAGACGGCAGCGTGACGCTCCCCGCGACCGAGTGAAGGCCGCCTGCGTCGGCGTCTGCGCGCTCGCGCTCGCCGGGTGCTCTTCGGGCTCGGGCAGGAAAGACACATCCGATTTTGCGAGGGCGGTCAAGGTCGCGCCGCATGTGCGTCTCTGGCTGTCGTGCAGCGGTAACGGCCCGCTCGTCCTGGCCGACGGCGGCCTTGGGATCCCGACGCAGGCCTGGGCCGACGTACGGCGAGACGTCCGCGGCGTCCGCTTCTGCGCGTTCGATCGCGCCGGCGTCGGCCGGAGCGACGTTCGCGCCTGTCGCTGTGGGAGCCTCGGGCGCAACGTCGAGGACGAGCACGCGCTCATCCGCGCCGCGCACCTGAAGCGGCCGGTCATCCTCGTCGGGCACTCGACGGGCGGGCTCGATGCGCTGCTCTACGCCCGCCGCTACCGCTCGGACGTGTCCGGGCTGGTGCTCGTCGACTCGCCGAGCGAATCCGCTCCGGCGCCTCCCACCGCTCTCGCCGACGGGAACACGCAGCTCGACTTCGCTTCGGGCATGAAGGAGCTCCGCCGGGCAGGCGGGCTGGGCGACCTGCCGATCCTCGTCCTCAGTCACGGCAGGCGGGCGTTCTCGACGCTCGCCGCCGAGCGCAGCTGGACGGCGATGCAGCGCCGGCTCACGACCGACTCGTCGAACACGGTTCGCGTGATCGCCCTGGGGAGCCGCCATGTGATCGAGGTCGACCAGCCGGCGCTGGTCGCACGCGCGATCGAGCAGGTCGCGAGTTCCAAGGGACGCCTCCGCTGCGCTCCGGCGCTCGCGCGGGCAGACGGCCGCTGTGCCCGCTAGCCGAAGGTGAACGAGTACGCCGAGACGCCCGGCGTGAAGTGCAGCTCCAGCAGATGGTTCTCCCGCTCCTGCGGGTAGCTGAGCAGCGTGTAGAGCCGGCTCAGGCCCGAGACCGGGATCGTCTTCACGTGCCGGCCGTCGACGAAGACTCCGAGCTTGCCGTGGCCGGCGAGGACGAGGTAGACGTTCTGTGCGGTGAACAGCAGCCGAAGCTTCGCGTCGGGGCCGGCGATGATCCGCTCCGGGTCGACGCGCCAGCGGCCCGCGTAGGCGAGCGAGTCCGGCGGCATCGAGAGCGGGAAGTGGTACGTCGCGAACTTGCTCGGCTCGATGTGGGCGCCCGCGTAGCGGTCGAGGCGCAGCCAGCCGAGGTACGACTCCGGCGTCATGCGCAGGTGGCTCGGCGTCTTGTCCGGGACCGACGCGACGAGCATGTTCGAGGACTCGCCGAGCAGCTCGCGGATCGACATCTCGGTGCCGTCGTAGTTGCCCTCGCCCTCGGCGATCTCGCGGACATGGCCCTTCCGGTCGATCAGGTACTCGGTCGGCCAGGCGGAGTTCTTGTACGCCTTCCAGGTGGCCGCGTCGTTGTCGATCGCGACCGGGTAGCGCACGCCGAGGTCCTTCACGGCCTTGCGCACGTTCGAGGGGACGTGCTCGAAGGTGAACTCGGGGGTGTGCACGCCGACGATCTCGAGGCCGGCCTTGTGGTAGGCGGCGTACCAGGCCTTCAGGTGCGGCAGCGTGCGCAGGCAGTTGATGCACGAGTACGTCCAGAAATCGACGAGGACGACCTTGCCGCGCAGCTTCTGTGTCGTCAGCGGCTTCGAGTTGATCCAGTCGGAGATCCCCGTGAAGTTCGGTGCCGCCCCGTAGTCGGGGAGCGACGACGCGGCCGCGCCTGAGCTGTGCTGCGAGGTGAGGCAGCGCTGGCCGAGCCGCTTGCGCGCGTAACAGCTCTTCTCGCCGAACGCGCGCTGGAGCGAGCGGTCGTGTAGTCGGGGAAGTGCGTCTGCAGCGTCGTGTCGAGGTTGAACGCGATCCCGAGCGTGGCCAGGCCGACCACGACGCCGAGGGCGACCCGGAGCCGGTTCACGTTCACGGCCCGCAGGCGCTGGATCCCGTTGCGGGCGAGGATCGCGATCAGGAGCAGCGTCCCGCCGGCTCCGATCGCGTAGGCCAGCGCGACGCCGAAGCGGCGGAGGCCGGACAGGCTTGCCGTCTCGCCGACGACCGCCGTGAGGACGACGCCTGCGCAAGGGGCGAAGACGAGCCCGAGCGCGGCGCCGAGCAGGAAGCCACCGCCGAGGTCGCCCCCGCGGCGCCGGCTGAGCCGCGCGAGCGGCCGCTCGAGCGCGCGCCCGAGCTGCGGGATGATCAGCGTGGCCGCGACCAGGAAGAGCAAGCCGATCGAGATGTTGCGCAGCAGGTCTTTCGGCAGGCCGAGCTGGTCGACGATCCAGGTCAGCGCGAGCAGCGAGACGAGGAAGGTCGTGACGAGGCCCGCGATGATCGCGAAGGGCCGCCGCTGGCTGCCGCTGGCGCCGCCGGCGAACACGATCGGCAGCACCGGGTAGGCGCAGGGCGAGATCGCGGTCACGATCCCGGCGAGGAGGGCGATTCCGTAGATCAGCATTTCGCTTGGTGCCTAGTCTCGGCTGGGCATGAGGCGTTACGCCTCGGCGGCCGGGGCGGTTTCCGGCTCCGGCTTCGCCTCTGGCGCTGCACCGTTGTCGGCCTGCGCCTGCTGGGCTCCCTGCGCCTGTGCCTTGCTCTGGTTCTGGCCCTGTCCCTTCTTCTTGCGCTTGCGCCGCCTGCGGCGTGAGCGGCCGGACGAGGTCTTCGGCGCGGGCAGGTTGTCCGCGAGCGCGTTCGCGACCTCCTGGATCGTGCCGAGCCGCTCGCGTGCGGCGTCGATCAGCTTGTTCGCGCGCGGCGTGTAGCCCTCGGCGGACGCGAGCAGCGCCGCTCCGACTTCTCGCGACTGGGCGAGCGCTGCGTTGACGAGCTTCGCGGCGTTCTCCTCGTGGCGGTGGCCGCGGGAGTTCGCGAGCGCGCCGAGCAGCCGCTTCGCCTCCGGGAACTCGCCGCTCGCCCGCCGGTCCTGCACCTTGCGCGTCGCGCGGGCGAGCCGCCAGGTCCAGCGGGCGAGGATCTGCTCCGGCGCGTCGACCTTGCTGTCGCCGAGCGCCCGCAACAGCGTGCGTACGCCCTGGACACGGTCCTTGTCCCAGGTCGGCGCCTGCGTGACGAGCGTGACCAGGTCGTCGAAGCTCGCGCGGTCGACCATCATCGAGACGCGGTCGGCGAGCGCGGTCAGGCGCAGCCGCCGGTTCGGGTTCTCGGCCGCGCACGCCATCAGGAACTGCTCGAGCGCTCCCCGGTTGGCCTTGCCCTCTGTGAACTTCTTGACGAACTCGACGCGCTCGTCGAAGCGCACGTTGCGGCCTGCGATCGTCGCCCAGAAGAGCTGCTCGTCGTCGTCGAGGAAGCGCGGGTCGATCCGCTGCCACTCGCGCGTGATCACGGCGAGCCGGCGCTTGACGTCCGGGGTCACCGGCACGAGCCACGGCGCCGGCGAGAGCTTGCGGCGTGCGCGGCGCTGCACGCGGCGGCGCGGGGCGGGCGTCACGCGCGCGCCCTCGCGGTAGAAGTCGGCGTCCAGCAGGCTGTGCAGCGAGACGGCCCGCTCGTTGTGGGTCGCGCCCTTCGGGACGAAGTCGACGACCACGCCGGCCTCCTTGCGCGCGTGCGTGCGCATGATCCGGCCGATGCGCTGCTGGTAGACGCGTCTCGAGGCGGTCGGCGCCAGGTGCATGACCACGGTCGCGCGCGGTGAGTTCCAGCCCTCGGCGAGCAGCATCGCGTTGATCAGGACGTTGATCTCGCCGCGCTCGTAGGCGGCCAGCGTCTCGGCCAGCTGCACCGGGGGCGTCTTCCCGCTGACGGCCTCGGCCTTGATGCCGGCGGCGCGGAACTCCTTGGCGAGGTTGTACGCGTGCTCGACGCCGGCCGCGTAGACGATTCCGGGCGTCTGGTCGAAGCGGTCGCGGTAGAGGCTCGCGGCGGCCTGGTTGAGCGCGTGGTGGTCGAGGACGGCCGCGAGGGCGCGCTCCTCGAAGTCGCCGCCGACGATCGGCACCGACGAGATCGCGGCGGCAGGGGGAACGCGCAGGCAGCGGAGCGGTGCGATCAGCCCGCGGCGGGCCGCATCGCCGAGCGGCAGCTCGTCGATCGAGGCCGGGAAGACGTCCGAAACCTGCTTTGCGATCAGCTGCTCGGTCGCCGTCATGCCGATATAGATCGGCTCCGAGAAGCTGCGGATCGCCAGGCTCGTCTTCTCGCCGAGGGCTGTGTGCGCCTCGTCGCAGATGACGAGCTGGTACGCGTTCGGATCGAGATCGCCCCAGTGGCGCGCGAACCAGGCGTAGGTCTGCACGGTGACCGGGTTGGCGCGCGGGAGCGACTGGCCTTTGAGGATCGCGTCCACGAACCGCTCGCCGTAGCCCTCGGCGGTCAGCTCGCGGTGGAACTGTGTGACGAGCAGGCGCCGGTGCGTGAGGATCAGGACGCCGAGCGTGCGGGCCGCCTCGACGAAGCCCGCCGCCGCGATCGTCTTGCCCGACGCGGTCGGGTGACGGAAGCGGTAGCGCCGACCCGCGCCCGGGTCCTTGCCCGTGTGCTCCTCTGGGAGCACGAGCTCCTCGGCGACCGCCTCGAGGTGGACGCCTTCGTCCTCGTCCTCTTCGGGCTCCAGCTCTTCCGCGGGGACCGCGCCGTTGCCGTTCTGCTCCGGCTCGACCTGCGTGGCCGCGATCAGCTCGGTCAGCATCCCGGCGAGCGCGTCGACCTGGTGCCGGCGTAGCTCGGTGCCCGACGCGAGGCGCGGCGGCGACTCGCTCAGCACGCGCTCGAGGCCGAGCATCAGGGCGTAGCGGATCTTCCAGCCGTACGAGGGCTCGTCCTCGCCCTTCTCCATCTCCGCGAGCGCATCGTCGAGCGCGCGGCGGCGGGCGGTCCCGGGCGCGAGCACGACCGCCGGGTCCTCGTCCGGATGGAGGAGAGGCTCCCCGGCCCAGGCTTCGGCCTGGAGGGCGGCGGCGGACAGGCCATCCGTTGCCTCCGGCGCTAGCGTCGGCTGCTCGGTCGCTTCGTGCATGTCCGGCAGCACGTCCAGTGCTGCCAAAGTCTCAGGAAGAGAGCGCGCTCGCGGTTAATCCCCTGGCGAGCGTCGCACCGCGAATGATAGCCGATTGGAAGGTTAGAGCGGTGTTCCGCTCGAGCCCAGGCCGCCGAAGATGACGAACGGGTTCTGCGGCGCGACCTCCCAGACGAGCTCGCCGCCCGGCTCGGCCTCGCCGTGGAGGCGCTTTGCCAGCTCCTCCGCCTCCTCCTTCGACGCCGTCCCGACGATCACGTAGCGGAAGCGGCGGATCACGCGGTAGCCCTCCTGCTCGAGCTGGTCCGCCAGCTTGTCGGCTTCGTCGTGGGAAGGGCGTTCGACGCGGACTTCCCACGGCGCGTTGCCGCGCTCGACCTCTTCCTCCTCCCAGGTGTCCTGGGGCGGCTCGTTCGACCAGCGCTCCTCGTCGCGCAGCCAGCGCTCGGGCTCGGAGACCTGGGCCAGCATTCCTTCGTCGGCGAGCTCGGCCTCGACGATCGCGCGCGCCTGCCGGGCCTCGGCCTGCGTGGACGCGTAGACGAAGAGGTCGTTCTCGTCCTGCGAGACGGCCAGGCGGCGGCCCTCGAGCTCTTCGGCGAGCTTGCGGCCCTCGTCGCTGGTCAGCTCCAGGCCGAACCGGCCGAGCAGGTTTTCGGCGTGGTGCTCCTCCGGGAGCTGGATGCGGATGCGCCAGTCGTCGCTCATGCGAAGGCTCTCCCGAGCATCCTCTCCGATCTGCCGGTCTGATCGAGGTACTTGGTGATCCCGCCGAGCCAGAACGGCCAGCCGGCGCCGAGCAGGAGCGCGGTGTCGACGTCCGCGGCCTCTGCGACGACGCCTTCCTCGAGCAGGTGGTGGATCTCGTCGGCGACGGCGTCGAGGGCCTGGTCGAGGATCTGCTCTTGCGTGCGTGGGTCGTTGTCGGTGACCGCGACCTCGTCGTTGCCGTCGGCGTAGTTCTGCAGAGTCTGCGAGAGCGGGAAGCGGTCGGGATAGGCGGCGTTGAGGGTCTCGAGCACGTGGTTCGCGACGCGCGGGCCGACCATCTGGAGCAGCACGGACGGCGCCATCGGGAGGCCGAGCCGCAGGATCGCCTCGTCGGCTTCGTCCGGCGTGTTGCCGTGCTCGAGCGCGTCGAGGACGACCGCCATCAGGCGGGTGAGCACCCGGTTGACGACGAACGCGGGGGCGTCGCGGACGAGCACGGGCCGCTTGCGCAGGCGCTCGGCGAAGGCCCAGGCGGTGGCGAGCGCTTCGTCGGTCGTCTCGTCGGTGCGGACGAGCTCGACCAGCGGCAGCAGCGCGACCGGGTTGAAGAAGTGAATGCCGACGTCCGCGCCCATCTCGCGGACGGAGAGGCTCGACGTGTTGGTCGCGAGGACGCAGCCGGGTTGGACGCGCGCTCGCAGCTCGCGGAAGACCTCGCGCTTGACGTCGAGCTCTTCGAAGACGGCCTCGAGCACGAGGTCGCAGTCGGCGAAGTCGTCGTACGTCATCGAGGTCGAGACCAGCGAGGCGAGGAAGCGCGCCTTGCCCTCGTCGTAGCGGCCCTTCGCGACCTGCTCGGCGAGGTCCGCCTCGATGCTCGCGCGGGCGGTCGCGAGCGCTTCTTCGCTGACGTCGCGGATCGCGATCGGCAGCTCCAGGCGGCGCAGAAAGAGCGTTGCCAGCTGGGCGGCCATCAGGCCGGCGCCGACGAGTCCAATCTTCTTGAGCGGGCGCGGGTCGGCTTGGGGCTTGCCGGGCGGATTCTTCGCGCGCCGCTCCACGAGGTCGAACGCGTAGAGGGACGCCTGCGCCTCGCGGCCGGGCAGCAGGTCGGCGACGGCCTCTTCCTCCGCGCGGTAGCCCTCCTCGAGCGACCAGCCGGAGAGCGCGCCCTCGATCAGGTCAAGCGCGCGGTAGGGAGCGGGCGCCGCGCCGTGCACCTCCCCGTCGAGCCGCGACCGGGCTTTGCGGATCACCTCTGCCGTATCGCTTTCGTCACGGTGTCTGGCACCGTCACGGGACTGTGACGCTGCGAGCTCGCGGGCGAACGCGAGCGAGTCGTCGAGGAACTCGGCCGGCTCGAGCAGGCGGTCGGCGAAACCGAGCTCGAACGCCTTCGGGCCCGTGAGCATGCGGTTCTGGCGCATTGCGTTCTCGACGATGAACTTCACGGCGGTCTCGGCGCCGGCGAGGCGCGGCACGAGCTGCGTCCCGCCCCAGGCCGGGACGATTCCGAGGAAGCACTCAGGTGCCGCGAAGTGTCTGACACCGGTCGAGATCGTCCGCGCGTCGCAGTGGAGCGCTAGCTCGACGCCGCCGCCGAGGCACGCGCCGTTGATCGCCGCGACCGTCGGGTAGGGCAGCGCGCGGATCCGCCCGAACAGGTCGTGGCCGGCGCGGCTGCCCTCGAGCGCGAGCTCGCGCGTGGCGCCGGGGAACTGGGTGACATCCGCGCCCGCCGCGAAGACGAACGGCTTACCGGTGACGACGAGCGCCGCCCAGTCGCCGTCCTCCAGCTCGGGCAGCAGCCGCTCGAGCGACTCGAGCGCGGCACGCCCGAAGAAGGTCGGCTTGGTGTAGTCCTCGCCGTTGTCGATCGTGACGAGCGCGACGTCGCCGGCGCGCGCGAGCTTGAACTCAGTCTCGGACAGCGAGGTTCTCCCAGACGAGCGCGGCGCCCATGCCCATGCCGACGCAGAGCGCGGTCAGGCCGTACCGAACCTCCGGCCGCTCGCGGAAGCCGTACGCGAGCTGGGCCAGCAGCCGCACCCCCGTCGCCGCAAGCGGGTGGCCGCACGCGATCGCGCCGCCGTACGGGTTGAGCCGCGCGTCCTCCGGGTCGACGCCGAGCCCGTCGCACCAGCTGAGCACCTGCACCGCGAACGGTTCGTTCAGCTCGAAGAGGCCGATCTCGTCGAGCGCCAGGCCGGCGCGCTCGAGCGCCTTGCGCGTCGCGGGCACCGGCCCGAGCCCCATCAGCTCCGGCTCGACTCCGGCAAAGGCGTAGGAGACCAGGCGCATCCGCGCTTCCAGGCCGAGCTCGGCGGCCCCGGCCTCGCTGGCGAGCAGGCAGACCGTCGCCCCGTCGGTCAGCCCTGCGGAATTCCCCGCGGTGACGCGCCCGCCCGGGCGGAACGGCGTCGGCAGGCCGGCAAGGCCGTCCATGCTCGTGTCCGGCCGCAGGAACTCGTCGCGCTCGGCCACGCGCCAGCCGTCGTCGGTGAAGACGGACATCGGCACGACGGTGTCGCGCATGACGCCGTTCTGCCACGCTGCCGACGCCCGCTGCTGCGAGCGCACCGCGAACGCGTCGGCGTCTTGCTTGGTCAGCCCCGGGAAGCGGTCGTGCAGATTCTCGGCCGTCGCGCCCATCGTCACCGCGGAGGGGTCGACGAGCCGCTCCGCGACGAAGCGCGGGTTGAAGTCGACGTCCTCGCCCATCGGGTGGTGGCCCATGTGCTCGACGCCGCCGGCGAGCACGACGTCGGCCGCGCCCATCGCGATCTCGCCGGCGCCGGCCGTCACCGCCGTGAGCGAGCCCGCGCACATTCGGTCGACCGCGAAGCCCGGCACCGACTGCGGCAGCCCCGCGAGCAGCGCCACGTCCCGACCGAGCGTCAGCCCCTGGTCGCCGACCTGCGCCGTCGCCGCCATGACGACGTCGTCGATCCGCTCGGGCGGCAGCTGCGGGT